>JAMXFF010000026.1 GCA_025370845.1 Laspinema palackyanum D2a
CAAGTCACTCAACAAGATATTCGCAATTGGTTTGCTCATTGTTGCTACTGTACCTCATGAGTCCGGGAACCGCTATAAGATAACTTCGGGTGAAGTCAGCCAGAGGGGTAATATTGGGGAAGCCTCCTACATTATCAACAAAATCCAGACTAAGCGTCGCATTAGCAATGGTTCCACCCTGGACAGGAATCACCAGATTGTTGAGGCTTAATTGTGTAACCTGATCGGTAGTACCCGTTGCATTTTGTAAGCTTTGACTGACAAAGGGATAAGGTAAAACACTAATGGGTTCACGGATCAGTTCAACTGATACTGCATCCGTTTTTCCGGCCAATCCCAATATTTCGGCATTATTAAAAATCGCTGCCGTCAAATTCTTGCTAATATTTTCATAGAACTCATTAGGATTGGGGTAATTGTTCAGAAAGGATTTAGCGAAGTTAGTCACGGGGACAATATTAGCAAAGTTTGTCACTCCGTTAGCTGGCTTGATGTTAATGATAACATCGTTCACTATTCCGCCTTGAACGGGCATAAAAACATCTTCCAGTTCAATGCGTTGAATTTGGTCTAAAATCAGCATAAAGTTAATTGAGTGTGCATGACTTGTACTAGATTATTATCACAAGTTAACACATCTGTCAAGATGCCAAATATAGTTTTTTTGTTGAAAACTAATAATTTTTTGTACGCCTAAACTTCTTGACCAATAAGGTTAGGTCATGGTAAGATTATAAACCGTTTTTTAGGGCTGAGTACAATGCCAACTCTATGCACTGGCCATTAGCCAATTCATTCCACCTGTTAGGTAAAATCGACTACACTTTTAAGACGAGTACAAAATATGGGTGTCATAAACATAATAAAAGTCTCGACTCTAAAGGCTTTCATATTTTATACGCCACCTTTCGGTTCCGTTATATAGTCCCATAACTATGGGAACCGCTATAGCGCTCTTTTGTCACTTCAAGTCGAGCAAAATCTGTAACCTTTTTCAGATTAAGGTAGGGGTGTCTATGCGGAAAGCGATCGCCAGATTGGACATCGAGCATGACTTCCATCGATTGCCTACGATTTTTAGGGCCCTAAAGTCACAAAAGAGCGATAGAGAAAACCAAACCCCCTAATGGACCCCCGGGGCTAATTGAATCCCGGTATTAATGAATTTAGCAATCCAAAACTCTAAGTCCGGATTTCCCAGAGTGTTTTGAACTTGCGCGCGGATTTGTTCTGCTTTTTCCCGGGAGTCGGTGAGGGCAAATACGGTGGGTCCAGAACCGGACATCAGGGTTCCTAAAACATCAAATTGTTCAAAGGTTTGCCGCAGTTTTAACACTTGAGGATATTCCGGCAAGACGACTTTTTCTAAGTCATTATGTAGACATTCTACCACTTTCATCTCATCCCGAAGGGCGATCGCCTTGACAATGGGCCCGGAATGGACGCGCTTTTGTCTAGCAGCTAAATCCGTGGATTCTCGAACGTAGCTACTGCCAAATTGTTGCCGATAGGTTTGATACGCCCAAGCGGTAGACACCCCTAAACTGCGATATTTTGCCAGAATTACATACAATCCTTCTAAATCCGGCAGGGGTTCGAGTTCGTTTCCCCGTCCCGTTGCCAAGGCGGTCCCTCCGGTGATACAAAAGGGAATATCCGAACCCAGTTGACTGGCTAAATCTTGTAATTCCGGTTGGGTTAAACCGAGGTCCCAGAGCATTTCCAAACCCACTAAAACGGCGGCAGCATTGCTGGAACCCCCAGCTAATCCGGCAGCGACGGGAATCTGTTTGTCGATGAAGATATCGGCACCGCCATATTGCTCAAACGCATTGGGATAGGTGGTTTTGAGGAGTTCTGCGGCGCGGTAGGCGAGGTTGGTGCGATCGCAAGGCACCTCCGGATGTTGGCAGTGGATCCGAAAGTCCTCGGTGCCATTGGCGCGAATCTCGACGCGATCGCCTAAGTCGATGCTTTGCAGGACCATTGACAATTCGTGATACCCATCGGGGCGATCGCCGATAATTTCCAGATATAGATTGATTTTAGCCGGTGCAATCAAAGAATAAGAGCGCATGGGGGTATTTAAGGGGTGACGGAAGGTTCTAGGTTTAATAGGTTACTTAAAGCCACCCACTGCGACACGCTAAGGTCTTCGGCACGCACTTGGGGGTTAATGTTTAATTGTTCCAGAAACTGGGTCAATTGATCGCGATCAATGAGTCCTTTTAAATTATTTCGTAACATTTTGCGCTTGCTGGAAAACCCGACTTTGACTAATGTCTCTAACCACCGGGGGCGATCGGCGGGAATGGCTAAGGGGCGCGGCGACAATCGGACCACCGCAGAATCGACTTTCGGCGCGGGGTAAAAGGCTTTCGCCGGAACGGTACAGATATATTCGCACTCGGCGACATACTGCACTCGCACAGATAATGCCCCATAAGTGCGGGATCCGGGTGCGGCATTGATCCGTTCTGCCACTTCTTTTTGAATCAGTAGGACGACGGACTGATAGGCAATTTGGGGTGGGTGGGAAATGGTGCCGAGGAGTTTTTCTAAAATGGGGCCGGTAATATTATAGGGAATATTGGCAACGACTTTATTGGGATGGTGAAACAGTTCCGGAGTTTGGGTTAAGACGGACTCTAAATCCAGGTCCAAAAAGTCCGCGCATAAGAGTAAGAAATTCGGGATATCCCCCAATTTTTTGGCGAGTTTTTGGGACAAATTGCGGTCAATTTCTACGGCAACCACAGATTCAGCCCGGGAGAGTAACTGGCGCGTGAGGATGCCGGTCCCGGGGCCAATCTCTAGGATGCGATCGCCGGGAGATAATGCCGCCGCGTTGACAATTTCATTGAGGGCTTTATCGCTTTGCAGCCAGTGTTGAGCAAATTGTTTTCGAGGATAAGGCGAGGGCATTGGATTCAGGGGTGGGTTCGGTGAAACGTTTAGCTTTTTTATTGTACCGGGTTTTGGACCGAAAAATTGCCCTCTTTCTCCAGGAAGATTTGCAGTTATTTCTTGAGGAGGAAATTTTGAGGATTTGCGCGGGATACCCATTTTCCTCCACCTATAAAGAAAGAGATTAAAAACGTTCTACCTTAAGGGAGAGGAAGATTAGAGTAAAAGTTACTAAAGTTTACATAGCGTGTAAAACACCATAAGGATATAGAATTATCATGGCAAATTTAGCAGACAACATCAAACAAGTCAAAGAAACTCTACCGAATATTACCCCGACTCCACCGGATTTAAAACCCCAGGTGACCCCTGGAGAACTCAAGTCTCGTCTGGAATGGGGAGAACCCGGTTTAACCATTATTGATGTGCGCGATCGCGAATCATTCAACTACGAACGCATCACGGGCGCGATCTCTATGCCGATGGAAAACCTCGCCGAAACTGTTAGCTCCAGCTTAGAATTTAAGCGGGACATCTATCTATACAGTGACAGCGACGAGCACACCAAACAAGCTGCCAGTGAACTACGCAGCGGTGGCTTTATTAACGTTGCTGAAATTAAAGGGGGTTTACCCGCTTGGAAAGCGATCGGCGGTCCTACCGAAGGGATTATTTCCGTGGAAGGTCCTTCCGGTCCTAGTTCCGTTAAGAAAAGCGAAAGTAACGTGGCTGCTCGTGTCGGCAAGCAAGGCGATTTAGAAGCCAAAAAATCTCAACAACATCGCTAGACTTAAGTTCTCAAGTCTGCGATAGATCCGGGTCAGGATTTACGCAATATTTAACATGACCCTGTAAATGTAGAGGCGATTCGCGAATCGCCTCTACATTATTTAAGGTATATGTTCAAACGTTGCATCAGTCTTACTCTGGCGTTTTTATGGCGGTTTTTCAGACTACTGAGCGATCGCAGGTAAGGAGTCCAGATTAACGACTTTCCAGGTACTTGCTAACGCCTCAGCAATCGCACCTGTAATAAAGTTATCGCTCCAATAGGCGATATGAGACAAAGGATTCCAACTGGTTAATAAATTCCCCACATTCACCGGCCAATCTGTCGTTACAACCTGTTCATATTCAGGACTCAGAGATTTGAGCGGATAGGAAATAATATCATTGGGGTCATAAAAATTAACCCATTCCCCGACTAAATTGGGATGGTAATTCGTTAACTGCTTCGCCGGAACCTGGATGGGACGGTCAAACTTTTGATGCAAACTCCACAAGGCGATCGGGCTTCCGAGACTATAAAATAAAGTTAAGGTTTCTCCGCGTTCTAATGGGGTATTTTCCATCTGATTCCTCACGGATTCAGGCATCAGCACTTTACTCCCCCGGGTCCGCGTAAATTCCTGAAGATCATAAAAGTAATTGCTGGCGATCACCGTACCCAGACTATGAGCAATGGTGCAAAGGGGGGCGGTGGGACCCGCTTTTTGCGCTAAAGTTCGCAGACTTTCTGCAACCCTGCCATGAATCCCATCATACAGACGCCGATCGCGTTCCGAAGTGACTTGATAGGCGATCGTATCTCCCAAAACATTGATGAAAAAAAACCGCAACCATTCAAACCGCAAATTCTCTCCCTTCACTTTGTCCCAAAGTTCTCGTTGTTCCGGTTGTAGCAGCGGTGCCCAATAAATATATTCAAAGACTAATCGCGATTCAGCTTCTTCTGAAGAAATTCCCAACTGCTGGGCAAATTTTTCAATAAGTTGACGGGATAACTTACTAAAATATTCCGGTTTTTCTAACTTCCCTTCATCCACATCTGGATCTCCTGACCCCATACCATGAATGACGGCAACGGCTATTTTTTGAACTGACATGATGCTAACCCTTTTAAAAAAATTGGCAAACTTTTCCCTATCATAAATCCCTGCGCCGTTCTCGACTGACTCCTGTAGGCTTAATCATGACAATCCGGGATGGGAACGGCACCCAACGCCCAGATTTTATCAAACCTGACCCCTGAAGGGGTCACTACAAACGGTTCGTAGTGACCCCTTCAGGGGTCAGGTTTGACCGAGATGATTATCTCACGATCGCTTACTCTTCAATCTTTAATTCAGCCACAACCCGCAGCACTTCCGCCACCGTCCAAGCTTGCGCGAAAGCCCCCGTCGGTGTCATCGGCGCATCTCCGTCAAAAATCTCACTCAGATTACCCATACAAGCTTCTAACAAATGATTAGCAAGGGGTCTAAGGAATGTAGCCGCAGTTTTCGGGTCCTTCGTGACGCGCAGATAGGCGGAAATATAAGGTCCAATCAGCCATCCCCAAACGGTTCCCTGATGGTACGCGCCATCCCGTTCTAGCAGCGTTCCCCCGTAATGTCCGATATAGTTGGGGTCCGTCGCCGCTAAACTCCGCAATCCGTAAGAGGTGAGTAGCGATCGCCCACAAACCTCAACTAGCGATCGTTGTCGTTTCCCCGGTAATGGACTATGGGGTAAAGATACGGCAAAAATCTGATTCGGGCGCAAGGATGCATCATTGCCATTGGCTGTATCAATGACATCGTAACAATATCCCAACTCATCATTCCAGAACCGCTCAAATCCCGCTAGGGTGCGATCGCCTAACTTCTGATATTCCCCCTCGGGCTTTCCTAACTTCCGGGCAAACTCCGTCATGGTTCGCAAGGCATTATACCACAACGCATTCACCTCCACAGCCTTACCCTGACGCGGAGTAACCACCCATTCGCCCACTTTCGCATCCATCCAAGTCAGTTGCACTCCCAGTTCCCCGGCATACAGCAATCCATCCGCCTGATCCATCTGAATCTGATATCTTGTACCTTGTTGATGCCAGTGGATAATCTCTCTCAACACCGGCCATAATTGTTTCAGCAGCTTTTTATCTTTTGTAGCCTGATAGTAAGCCCGGATAGCCTGAAAATACCACAGGGTCGCATCAACGGTATTATAATCTGGGGTTTCTCCGTGATCCGGAAACCGATTGGGTAACATTCCCTGATCCACATATTGGGCAAAGGTTTGGAGAATCAATTTCCCAATCTGCGGACGTCCGGTACAAAGGGTTAAACCGGGTAAGGCGATCGCCATGTCTCGTCCCCAATCCCCAAACCAAGGATATCCGGCAATAATGGTTTTGCCATCGGGATTGTCCAGGTAAGGGCGATCGACAATAAAGCGATCGGCAGCCAACACAAGCTGCTGCACCCACTCCGGGGATTTTCGGGACAACTGATAATCCTTGCCTTTTTTACCTTTCAATCCTTTCCCTTTGAGGGCGCGTTTGATTAACTGTTGATCCAACTGCCGACGAGATTGCAAAGCACGTTCTACCCCTAAACTGGCATGGGAGTCCGTACTCACTGCGATCGCCAAAGATTGTCCCGGTTGTAACTCACCCTGAATGGTTGCCACTTGCAGTAAATCTTCCAGGCAGTCCCCTCCGCGACTCTTTTCCACCGCCAAATCAAACCCATAATGCCACTGATGCGCCGGACTAACTGCGCCTCCAACGGCATACAAATAGAAGGGAACCGCCCCAGGAAAGGCCGTAATACATAGACCCGACTTCACCGATTCCACCTGCATCAACCGGCTATTTCCCTGGGTCATATAATGGCGATCGCGATAGGTTGCAAACCCTTTCATCGTCAAAGTAATCGGCAAACTGGACCGGCGTAGGGTATAAAAAATATAGGTCGTATTTTCCCCCTGCGGCATCCAAATCCGCTTTTCTAACAACGCATCCCCAAACCCATAACTCCACACCGGAATAGAACCCTCTAAATGAAAGCGTTCCAGAACAAGATATCCTTCGGGTTCTACCGTTCCATCCGCCCATCGATTTGTAAACAGAGGATAATCTTCATTCCCATAACTCGCCACTTCATCTAGTTTAGAAAACATCAAAGTATGACCTAAAGGCGGATGAAGTGCCGCCATCAATAATCCATGATAGCGCCGTGTCAGCAGTCCAGCCACAGTACCGGAGGCATAGCTGCCGGTCCCATTTGTGACCAGCCATTCGCGAGATTCAGCAGTTGCCAACTCGCCACACAATTCTCGACCCAGTTCACTTTTAAGCATAATTTTCTTCCGTTGGTTTAGTTCTCCTCTGGTGGATAAGGCAACCCCTGAAGGGGTTACTACAAACGTTCGTAGTGACTCCTTCACCGAGTCTTCTTTATCCAATTACCTTGATAGGGCTAGTCTTAATATCCTGCCCCGAAAAGTCGGGTTATCTTCCCCAATTTTTGTTATTTAATCATCTGTCCCCTCAACAAATGGGAGAAAATTATTCGGGACTTGTCCCCTCGGTTCATCCTTCCGCAGAAACGGGAGTTGTTACAGAGTCCGATGATTTGGGGAAAAACTTTTCCGTGACCCCAGCGGTAACCAAATGAGATAACAATCCCATCGGACCGGCAAACAAGCATAACAGCAGGGAATGAGTCGTCCAAACCCCGGTTTGCTGTCCTTGCCAGTACATCCAGCGACCTACAAACAAGTCCATGACTAAATAATGAACCCACCCCGTAGCGGCAGCCCCTTCATTGCCAAAAAATCGGGCAATATCTGCCAGAGTGGGATTAGACATGGATTGGGCTGTTTCTGCATCGACTTGTCCGAAAAATAGATAAATATACAAGAGGGCGAGGGGGACAAAGGGTAGATAGGATTCCATCACCTTGCGGCTGACTCCCCAATTGGGTAAGACAATCATCAAGAACCAGAAGGGCAAGACAAAGAGGTTACCGGCATTAAACAAAAGTTCGAGGTTCATGGTTTGCTGTTTTTTCTCTCAATTTGACAAAATGTTACAATAAAACCACGGCCGCACAAAATCTAGCGGGAGAAGTTTGGAGGGGCAATCCCCGGGGGTTGCCTCGGACAAAGGGTTCGGTGCATCGAGGCAAGCCGTGCTAAGATCAGCGAAAACTACCGCTTAACGGTCCCTATCCAATCCCAGGAGAACTCTGATGACTGTTCATGATTTATTAATGCTTGTGCTGTTACTTTCCCCCGGTTTAGCGCTTTCTGCCTTGGTGATGGTCGCTTTTGCGGCTGGGGGTTGAGTTCCGGTAAATGCCATAGAGACGCGATTAATTGCGTCTCTATTTTTTTCGCCAGGGGAATTTCCAGGGGAGAAAACGGTTCTACTCTAAAATAGAATCCTCCCGTTTTACGGTTCTCACAAGCCACCCTTTGAGATCTGCCTCTGGGGAAGAGGTGACTCCTTTGAACCCGGGGCGATCGCCCAGGATAAGATTACCTTAAAGACATTTTGTATCCTCCGTTACAACTTTTGAATCAAGCCCAGGCAAACAACGAAGAACATCGTTTTTTTAGGGTGCAGTCTGGTCTTAAAGTTGAGGACAAACCGACAACTGATTTGGCTGGAACTCATTTCTGACAAGGTTTCTAGCCCCACATTCACCTGATTCCTACTCCCCTTCTCCGGGGAAATGTTAATTTTTGTAAAAAGCCGTTTTAGGGGTTCCCATTTTGACCAAAGCGTGCTAATATGTCTGTCGAGAGTGAATTCGGTAGTAGCGTTTGTTTCTGGTATTGAGTAGGTATTTCCCTTTTCGTATTGGCAGCTTCTCTCCGAAATCTCAAACTCTACAATTCGTGAATTTTGGAGACATCCCATGTCTATTTATGTAGGCAACCTTTCTTACGACGTAACTCAAGAAGATTTAAGTGCTGTTTTTGCCGAATATGGTTCGGTTCAGCGAGTTCATCTTCCCACAGACCGCGAAACAGGCCGTCCTCGCGGCTTTGCCTTTGTGGAAATGAAGAGTGAGACTGAAGAAGCTGCGGCAATTGAAGCACTGGATGGTGCAGAATGGATGGGTCGCGATATGAAGGTCAACAAAGCCAAACCCCGGGAAACCCGGAGTTCCTTCGGTGGCGGAGGCGGCGGTGGTCGTCGCAACAGCAACTTTTCTTCTAACCGTTACTAATCCAGGCGATCGCATCACACAGCAATTCAACCCTTTGAATTTTATCTGAAAACGCTGAGGCACTTGATGAAGTGCCTCAGCGTTTCCTGTGCTTGTGAGATGTATAGCGATTCTTTCTTGGAGGAATTGGAGCCTCTTGCTCCCTAGGGGAATTATAAAATATAAATTCTCCAACCGTTTGTAGTGACTCCTTCAGGAGTCCTCTTTAAAGAAACCCCTGAAGGGGTTACTACGAAAATTTGGAGGGGGGACGTTGAACATTTTAGCGGTTTTATTTTTTGGAGTTCCCTAGCTGTAATTTTGATTTTCTTTTTCAGATCATTTTAAAAAATGGTCGCGGCTGATTTCTTGGGACAAACCCAGTCCTTTGTCGGTAAAAATCAGAAATCAGCCCGGAAAAAAGCGGGATGAATTAGGGTTTTTCAGCAGCGATCGCCAGTTTTGCCCCTTCAATGCGACGCACCCGATCCATGACTTCCACCACCTGTCCATGTTCAACGGCTTTATCCGCTTTTAACACCACCACCGAAACAGGTTCTGCCTTCATGCGATCGCGCACCGCTTGCTCTAAATCCTCCAGAGTGACTGCCTGTTCATCCAGCATCAGCACTCCCTCAGCATCAATAGAAACCGTTAATTTCACCGTCTCCGTTTGCGCTGCCGCCGTAGAAGCTTGAGGCAAATTCACCGGCAATCCTTCGGATTTCGATAAAAACATCGAAGAAATGATAAAAAACGCCAAAATACTAAAAATGACGTCAATCATCGGGACAATATTAATCTGAGCTTGAGTTTCCGGTTCATCGGGTAGACGCATACTTTTGTTCTCCTCGGTCTCTTTCATAACGATGACGATAGAGTAACTCAAGTTGACCCCCAACTTCTTGAATTAACGCAATCTGTCGCACATAAAAACTGCGAAACGTATTGGCAAACAGCAGGGTAAAAATTGCTACCACTAATCCCATCACCGTAGAAACGAGGGCCTCGCTAATCCCACCCGTTACCCCGGTGGTATCGCTACCTCCCACATCCCCGAGTCTCAGGGAGCCAAACGATTGCATCAAGCCTAAAATCGTTCCTAATAACCCCAATAAAGGGGCGACATTAATAATCGTCTCAAACACTGTATTGAAGCGCTTGAGCAGAGGAAATTCCGCCTGGGCCGCACTTTCGAGTGCCAATCGAAACTCTTCCGGATTGGGGTCATCTAACGCCAGTGCCTCTAAAAAAATTCGGGCGACTGGTAAATCTGCATTCAGTTGCAGCTTTTTCATCGCCAGATCGGGGTCTTGGCGGTAGAGTTGCAAGACTTCTCGGACCATTCTCCCCTGGCGGCGATTCACCCGAAACCAGAAGAATAGACGCTCTGCAATCAGCGCTAATGCCAGAATTGAAGCAATCAGGAGCGGTACCGAGACTATCCCGCCCGCAGCCATTAAATTACCCATGTCGTTTACGTTCCTAGAACCCACAACAGAGACCCTGGCGGGTCCTGATGCTGTTATTTGATAAAGATTCTCAAAAAGCCTATATCAAATTTAGAGAGTTTGTCAAGAGGGTTTGTAAAATTGAGGAGAAAGAAACCGAAGAGGGTTGATATCAAGTCAGGGAGAGGAGTTTGAAGCGATCGCCAGGTCGTCCCAGCTTGTTTCCCCGGTTTAAAATTATTGCAACTTAGCCCCAGTTATTGCAACTGCCCCTGAGAAGCGCTTCCCTGGAACCCTGCTCAAACCCCTCAGTCTGTGCCAGAATAAAACAGGCGATCGCCTCATGGGGCATCCCTGCTCCTGGACTATCGACAAGATAGGGAGATTCACGCTGTGCGACCGGACCTCAAAGACTTGCCCATTCCCAAAACTGAACTCAAACGATTGAGTGGTTTGGATATTGAAGCGGTTAACCACTTTTCTATCCCCACTCTACTCAGTTTAGATCCCGGACCCGATTCACCGGGGTTAATTCGGTATTTACCCTTTCTGGTTGCCTTTGCAGTCGGGTTAACCTATCCCGTGGCGATCGCAATTTTAAATCTCACCTTTCCCTTCGAGTGGTTATTCCTAAGTACCCAACTGGTTTTAGGATTTTTTCTCACAAAACTGGTCCAGTTTTTCTGGGTGAAAAAGCACGTCGGCCAATCTCTCCCGGGATTGTTGCATGAAGTGGAACGATTTAATGATATCATCCGCGTCATTGATATCAACGATCGCCTCGAAGAAGTGGGAAATCCCGACGTTCATTTACGCGATCGTGAACAAGTGCTTGAAGCCCTTCAATTAACCAAAGAAGATTTAATTCGCGCCTTAAGAACCGAACGAATCCTCCGCAAACATCAAACCTTCATCGCCCGAAATCCCGAAATTTTTGCCAACAATTTGACGGCTTTAGCCGCCTTGCAAGTCACTGACAAAGCCAGCGAACATGGACGCCTGCTCAATGAAGCCTTGCAAATTGCCCTCAGTGCGAATCAGGAAATCGGCAAATTATCCCAGAGAACCCCATCCCCTTCTCCTCATAGTCCCGATTCCACCTAAAACCATCTGACATCCGGTAGAGAAAATTAATCCCTAGGTTTGTTAAGATAGCGACCAGTCCAAGGGTACTCTGAGCTAATCACCCTGACTGAGATGAGCAAGTGGCAATTCTATCCATAGGAGCATCAAACCGTGCGACGAGATTTACAAGGCTTAGAAATTAGCAGAGGAGAACTCAGACGCCTCAGTGGGGTGTCTGTAGACGAATTAATTCGACCTTCGACGATGGAAAATCCTAACAGAAGGTCAAATTTTTTATATAAAGAGACGTTACTCATTAGTTGTTTAACCATTATTTTATTTATCGCTCTTTTAGCCCTCGGCGATTGGATTGCCTGGGAAATTAGAGGAGTTCCCCTAGATTTAGCGTTTAATAATGCACCATCCTGGATTGTATTGGGAACCCTAGCGAGTACCACCTGCCTCAGTGCGATCGCCACCCGGTTTATGTGGCTGAAAAATAACACCCGGAAGGGGGATTCTCTTCTGGGGCTTCTGGATGATGTGGAAAATTATAATGATTTAATTAAGGCGATCGAACTCAATGACTCCCTGGAAGATGTGGGAAATCCAGGAGTTCGACTCTCCAACCGCGATGACATCATTGATGCGTTGAAACTCACCCGCCAAGATTTAATTCGCGCCTTAAGAACGGAACGAATTTTAAGAGAAAACCGCAATTTTATCGAACGCAATCCTGAATTGTTTGCCAATAACTTAAATGCGATCGAAGCCTTGCAAGTCAGCGACAAAGCCAGCGAACGAGGACGATTGCTCAATGAAGCTTTGCAGATTGCCTTAAACACCCAAGGAGAACTCAGAAAATTGCAAGATAGACGGCATCATTATTAACAGTTTTTAAATACAGATCCAAGAGATTTGCCATCTCAAACCCGTGTGTTTGGGGTGTTTTTGGGCCGATCGCGTGGGAGGGTGTCGCCAACTTTCTCCCCAAATTGCATCCAGATGGGGTTGAATTGCGATCGCCCGTTCCCCCAAGATGAGAAAATGGCAACAATCGCGTCAAAACTAACCATGAACACTCAACCAAAAATTATCGTTCTCGATGACGATCCTACGGGTTCCCAAACCGTCCACAGTTGCCTGTTGCTGACTCAGTGGGATGTAGAAACCTTGCGCCTAGGGTTGCGCGAGGAAGTCCCCATCTTCTTCGTTCTCACTAATACGCGATCGCTGACCCCAGATCAAGCCGATGCCACCACTCGCGTTGTCTGCCAGAACCTCAAGCAAGCACTCGCGGCAGAAAATATCTCAGACTTCCTGGTTGTCAGTCGTTCCGACTCCACCCTACGGGGACATTATCCCATCGAAACCGATGCGATCGCCGAAGAACTCGGTCCCTTTGACGCACATTTCCTCGTCCCCGCCTTCTTTGAAGGGGGACGCATCACCAAAAATAGTACCCATTATCTAATCATTGATGGGGTAGAAACTCCGGTTCATGAAACCGAATTTGCTAAAGATTCGGTATTCGGATATCAATATAGTTATCTTCCCGATTATGTGGCAGAAAAAACCAAGGGACGTATTCCTGCCACAGAAGTTGACTGCTTTTTACTCTCGGATTTGCGTTCATCTGAAACCCGCACAAATTCTTCTCTTCAAGAACGGTTAATGCAGTTATCAGGTAACCGTTGTTGTGCCGTGGATGCAGAAATTCAAGCGGATTTAGATTCTTTTGCTGCGGAGGCGATCGCCGCTGCCAGTCAAGGGAAACGCTTCCTCTTTCGGAGTGCCGCCAGTCTTCTGACTTCCCTGGCAAATCTCGGACCCCAACCCGTTCCCGCCACGGACATGGGTCAATTTGTGCGAGAAGCAAAACCCGGGGCTATTATTGTCGGTTCTCACGTCAAAAAAACCACCCAACAATTAGAACGACTCCTGTTAGAAACTTCTGTCACAGGCATTGAAATTGATGTCTCTCATTTACTCGAAGACTCACCCACCCAACGGGAAAAATTATTACAAACCATTCTGAATCAAGTCCAGCAAGCGCACCAGGCGGGAAATACTCCCGTAGTTTATACCAGTCGCCAAGAACTCGCTTTCCCTGATGTTCAAACCCGCTTAGAATTTGGCGTAGCCGTTTCTGCCTTATTAATGGATGTTGTGCGCGGTTTGCCCAAAGATATCGGATTTTTAATTAGCAAGGGAGGGATTACCTCCAATGATGTTTTAAGTACCGGATTAGCCTTAACCAGCGCCCGTCTTCTCGGTCAAATTATTGCCGGATGTTCGATGGTCCAAACTCCAGAAAATCATCCATTATTTCCAAATTTACCCGTGGTTTTATTTCCCGGTAATGTCGGCGATGCCGATGGATTAGTGACGGTTTACCAGCGACTTACTCATGCTGCTTAGGAAACTCCAAAAAATAAAACCTCCAAAACGTTCGTAGTGACTCCTTCAGGAGTCATCTGAAAAGTAACCCCTGAAGGGGTTACTACCAACGTTTGAATAATTTATTTGTTGCAATCCCTTTAGCGGTAAATAACGATTGGAGTTCTCAGATTAATGACTGCCGGGGAGTGAAATTTCCGGCGGTTCATCCTATGTTTTTTGCATTGTCTACTCTTTCATTTCTATGAATCGAATTCAGGTAATTTCTCCAACTCAATCAGGACAAAAAGCTGCATCTCTCTATCAAGAAGCTCAGAGGCATCTCCAGCAAGGGAATTCCCACCAGGCAATATCAATTTTTCAGGAAAGCATCAAACTCCAGCCGGATTTTGCCCTCAGCTACCAAGGATTAGGGCAAATTTGGCGATCGCAAGGCAAACTGTCCCCGTCTCTGCGATGTTATCTGAAAGCCCTAGAACTTCAACCGGCTTTAATTTCAGCAGATTTTTTCCTGGATTTAGGCAGTGAATTTGCTGAATACAACCAGATAGATGAGGCAATAATATGTTATAATCAAGCTTTAAAAATTGACCAGAACCATACAAAATCTTACTTAAATCTGGGGGTGATGTGGCGAAAAAAGGGGGAGTTAAGCAAAGCGATCTCCTTATATCAAAAAGCCCTAGTATTGCAGCCCAACTTACATTCTGCCTATTTTAACTTAGGCAATGTTTTCCTAGAACAAAACCGTCTGGATGAGGCAATTGTTGCCTATCTTGAAACCTTACTGATCCAGCCAGATTTTGAAGTAGCTTATCAAAATTTAGGACAAGCCTTAATGCGAAAAAATCGCATAGAAGAGGGTTTAGCCTGTGGGATTCATCTTATCACAGACTCCCTACTGACCGAGTTTATCCCCTCTGTCTGTGATGGGACTATCTCATCGAAATTTACCACTTACCGCTATAGTAAATTTATAGAAATTAATCTCAAAAGTTCAATCAAACTCTTGCCACCTAAAACCTATGATAGCAGCCTTCATTCCTCTTTTAATTGGCAGGTTTATCGCAATCCCGAAACCTTCGTCACCTGGATTCCTTCCGGACGCGCTTGGGGGGATTCCTACTCCACGGCAGTGATCAACTCCGAGGGTCGTTTCCTAGATGAACTCTGTCAAGGCAGCGTCTCAACCCTAGCCATTTCCGAAAAATTACCCCCAGCCACTCCCATAGCAGGAACGACCGCCTTTTTATCCGTGCGAGGAGGCAACACTTACTATCATTGGATGGCGGATTTATTGCCCAGGTTAAAGTTATTACAGTTGTCAGGGATTAAAATAGACGAAATTGATTTTTTTGTAGTAAATAGCTGCCATTTAACCTTTCAACGACAAACCTTAAACCTGCTGGGAATTCCGACTCACAAAATCATCCAAAATTCTCAAAACCCCCATATCAAAGCCCCAAACTTAATCGTTCCCTCCTTACCCGGAGACGTGGGATTAATGTCTCCCTGGACTTGCCAGTTTCTCCGAGAGGCATTTTTAGATAAAGCAGCAACCCAGGGACTACAGACCCCAGCACGAATCTATATCAGTCGTCGCCATGCCAGTTATCGCCGCATCCTCAATGAAGAGGAAACGATCGCCCGATTATCCCCCTACGGTTTCGTTCCCATTGTCCTAGAATCCCTATCATTTCTGGAACAAGTCGCCTTATTTGCCAATGCTAAAGCCATTATCGCCCCTCATGGGGCCGGATTAACCAATACAGTTTTTTGCAATTCCAAAACTCAACTGATAGAAATTTTCTCCCCAGATATGGTGTCAGTGAACTACTGGGTCGTTAGCAATATTATCGGCTTAGATTATGCTTATTTAATCGGAGAAAGCTTAGATGAGTATAAAACTCCCACATCAATCCCAAGACGGTATTACAATCATCCCCTCTACGAAGATATAGTGGTCAATCTCGATTCCTTGGTACATCTGATGCACTTTTCAGGAATGATTTAGAACTGCAACCCTAAAGGCTGCCACAGGACCCATTGCTCAGGGTGACCCCAATCCGTGGCGATCGCCCCCAGGGAGAGCCACCCCAGAATCCCAGACCGCTTAAGTCCCGTCAAATATGTTAAAATCCATGCGGATCAAAAGTACAATCCCATTCACGGGATGGCAATAGGCAATATTTGGCATGAGTTCTGATACGTCACTCTCTCCTATCGAATCAACCGAATCAACCGTTCCCCAGGAGGATCTGGCTGCCAACGCGGACCAGTCCATCCGGTCTGAACAGGTAGAGTCAAAAGAAACCCCTGCCGAGTCCACCGTTTCCGAACAGGTAGAACCCAACGAAACCGAACCCGAAGCGATTTCCGAGCTCAAGGCGATCGCCCCGAATGCACAAGTTCGGTTTAAAACCCAAGAGGACGGCACCCTGTTACTCCTATTGCCCAACGAAAGTAGCAGTAACGATGCCAATGCCACAACCCAGGTGACTTGGACCGAAATTTTGCAACAGATTCGGCAGCGCCTAAATGCAGGCGATCGCTTTTGGCAAGCAGACACCTCGGTGCAGTTAATCGCCCAGGACCGCTTATTAGATGGTAGACAACTCCAGGCGATCGCCGAAGCACTAAGCGAATCCAAACTGAAACTAGAACGCATCGAAACCTCTCGCCGTCAAACCGCCGTAGCTGCCGTCACCGCCGGATACTCCGTGGAACAACGCACCACGGTTACTCCTTTTAATCCCAACCCCATCGCCACGGGAAAAGCCCTCGCCGAACCCCTCTATCTGGAAACCACCGTGCGATCGGGCGTTGACATTCGACATCCGGGTAACGTCGTCCTCGTCGGCGATGTCAACCCAGGCGGATCGATCATTGCTGATGGAGATATTTTAGTTTGGGGACGGTTGCGCGGACTGGCTCAAGCCGGTGCCAATGGTAACGAGCAATGCATCGTCATGGCACTCCAAATGGAACCCACCCAAATTCGGATCGCCGACTGGGTAGCGCGAGCACCGGAACCCCTCCCTGACTTTTATCCCGAAGTCGCCTACGTCTCTCCCGAAGGCATCCGCATTGCCAAAGCCGCTGATTTTTCTAAAGCCCAGTTGGAACTAAAATCCTAAGCGATCGCATTCCACTCAACCAAGGGTTCCGCGATCGTGCTAAATTAAATCGGCTCGTTCGATCATGACAGCCTTCCAAAAGGTCCGTCGCTTTGCCTCTCTTCCTTAGATCCGGGAGAGTCAGACATACCAACCGATCCAATAGCAGTTAGTTGTAGAGTCGTCTTCATTACATGAGTCGCATTATAGTCGTCACATCGGGTAAAGGGGGAGTGGGCAAAACCACCACCACAGCCAATCTAGGTATGGCTCTAGCAAAACGGGGCCGCAACGTTGCTGTCGTGGATGCCGATTTCGGCCTACGAAATTTAGACTTGCTTCTGGGATTGGAAAACCGGATCGTCTACACTGCCGTCGAGGTGCTCGCCGGTCAATGTCGGTTAGAGCAGGCATTAGTCAAAGATAAGCGGCAGCCCAAACTCTCATTGTTACCGGCAGCCCAAAACCGCATGAAAGATGTGGTTACCGCCGATCAGATGAAGCAAATTGTCGCTCAATTAGTCGGAAAGTATGACTACATTGTGATCGACTCTCCCGCTGGGATTGAGATGGGCTTTCAAAATGCGATCGCCGCCGCCACCGAAGCCATCATCGTCACCACCCCTGAAATCGCCGCCGTTCGCGATGCTGACCGCGTGGTAGGCTTGCTCGAAGCCAATGGAGTTAAGAAAATTAACCTCATTGTCAACCGCATCAAACCTGCAATGGTCGAAGCTAATGATATGATGTCCGTCGAAGACGTTCAGGAAATTCTCGCCGTTAGCCTCCTCGGGGTCATTCCCGACGATGAACGAGTGATTGTTTCCACCAATCGCGGTGAACCCTTAGTATTAGCGGATCAGCCCTCCGTCGCTGGAGTTGCCTTCGACAACATTGCTCGCCGCTTAGAAGGTGAAAAGGTTGATTTTCTCGATATGCGCGTTCCTCAAGAGAACTTTTTTAGCCGTCTGCGGAAACGGATTTTCGGGTAAGATAATGTAAGGCTCTACCACACCCCAAGCACCATGATTAGCGAACTTATCGAAAGACTTTTCCCTCGAACTGGCGATGACAATAGTCGTGAGGAGGTCAAGCGTCGTCTGAAACTGGTGCTGGCTCATGATCGCGCTGACCTCGACCCGGATACCGTCGAGGCAATGCGAAAGGAAATACTCCAAGTGGTCTCTCGCTACGTCGAACTCGACCTGGAAGGGTTAGATATTTCCCTGGAAAACAACCAGCGTGCCACAGCCTTAATTGCTAATCTCCCCATCCGCAGAGTCAAAGAGGAAAACTCATCCCCCCCACCCCCCCCATCTCCCGAATCCCCCCCATCTCCCGAATCCCCCCCATCTCCCGAATCCCCCCCATCTCCCGAATCTACCCTATCCCCCGAATCTACCCCCTCCTAATCCCCACCTCTCCCTATTCCAATGGGCGATCGCATCCCCCTCCCAGTTGGCCTCTTTATAGAGACCCGCTTTTTTTTAGTCTCTATCCGCAGGATTCATCATTCTCTATCTTCTTCCCATCCTGTTAGCTTCTAATCACAGTCTTGACCCAAATCCTCCCCTCCCAAATTCCCCTGATAGAGCGCCTCTAGCAGCAGTCTGATCCGAGAATTGAGGAGTGGGAGCATCTTGCTCCCTCCTCCTACTGTCACAGTCTTTACCCAACTTCGCACCGAATTAGGATAAAAACCTGGGTTCTTGTCCGAGTCCCCTCATCCTGTAGCAATGCTCCAAAAGCGGATTCAGTCTCGGCATGGAGATTTAACCCGATTTGAACTCAGCAAAACCAATCCATTCAGGCCAGCATTGGGTAGGCTTCTTCTCTCAACTTTAAACGAATTTCAGCCTGACCTCTAGGATCCGGTGGATTCATAAATCACCAACCTATAGCGACTCTCTCTCAATCATTCTGAGAAGAAAATTAAGCAGTGGGAGCATCTTGCTCCCTACTGCTAATTGGGAGCAAGATGCTCCCACGGACAAAAATGTAAGCCAATAACAGCGGGAATCGCTATATTGAGGGCTAAAACTCAATCAAAATTGGCCTCAGTTCTATTGAGTTGAGAGGACCATCCCAAATCCGAGTGACAAAAGGTTTTTAAAAGTGGCCACAGGGTAGGTGAGCATTGTTTCTATAGCTACCCTCTTTTCCCTTTAAGGTAAGCCTATTTAATCCACAGACAGTTCTCAACAACATCCTTAAACCCTCCCCTTTTTATTTCTCGTCTTACCCGGATTTTTTAAAGATTCTGTGAAGACTTTAAATCACCCCTTCGATGGACATAGGTGGACATTAAACTCAGCCGGGGCAATTCCCACAGGCCCTGTCCTTCATTTTGTAAAGTTTTGATGTTGCTATTATATTTTTTCTGTAAAGTTAAGACCGAAAAACTCTCGGGGGCAACTCCGTATTTTTACGGTAATATGAAGAAAAGTAAACTTTTCCAGACTATTTTTTTCTTTTCCTTAAAAGGACACTCCCTCAAAGCCTTCTCAATCCAGGGTTTGAACTGAAATCCCTCAAGTGGGGATAGTTTAAGTTACGATCAAGGTGGGAAACAATTCACCCAACCTTTAATTCTCAATCTCAATCCACAAAGGGTGTGTCAACAGGTATCCCAGGTTTCTGTGAGTTGCCACACATACTATCTGATGCTTCCACTTTTACTGTCTACCTGGCTCCTGATGGGTTTGGGGGTAGATGAACCCAACATCAAACTCTGCTGGTCCGATTGGCATCAACCCCAACTGGATCACCCGTCATCTTCTCATCAGTACATCGAAGAACCGATTTCTTCCCACTATCGCGGCAGTGCTAGGGATCGCGATTAACTCGCCTGTTTTGCCCCCTTTCGGTCTCGTTCAGTCAAGTCTCACTGTCAAAAAACCCACAGGTTAACCCCCTCCCCCACCACTGGCCACCTCTCTAAATCGGGAGGCTTAGAATCGGGTTACCCCGACCTTAGCCCCGGTGATAACTCGGTCAAGCCAGCTAACTTTTTGGATTCTTAAATTTTCAGTAGATCTATTGAGTTTGAGGTACACTAAAATTAACCCAAATTTGAGTTATCTATTCCCCCCATCCCAGCATGAATCTTTACCGAAACTTTACAATTGGAGCAGCACTAACATCAGCCGCTGCGATCGCTTTCTTTAGCCCCTCGGCTATAGCGTTTACGATTACCCCCACTAACAATACCCAAACTTTGCTGGAGGCACTGCTTGGCCAAACCTATGGATTGAGTAATTTCTCAATGGATGTTACCAAAAATTCCCAAGCAATGGGTTTATTTGGAAATGACCCCTTTGGCTTAGGTTCAGGCATCGTCCTCAGTACGGGTAAGGTCAGCCAAATACCAGGCTACAATGCCGTAGATGGCGGACTCATCCCCCAGAATTATTATCCTAACGACCTGAGTACCCCGTTTATCAGTCCCACAACCTCTGACTCGGTTTCTCTACAAATTAGCTTTGATGCTGACCAAACCGCTAGTAAGTTATTCTTTCAATATGTGTTTGGGTCTGAGGAATTTGTAGAATTTGGAGGGAGTAAATTCAATGATTCCTTTGAATTGTTACTCAACGGGACCAATCTCGCCAAACTGAGTGATGGTAAAACTGTAACCATTACCAATCTGGTACCTGACCCGAAGGGGGATTTTCACCCGGACTATATCAACAATCCGGCTGGATCTAGCATCCCCACTAAACTAGATGGCTTTACCCGAACCCTGACCTTTGAGGGACTACTTGTGCAAAATACCCGAAATATCCTCACGATTAATATCAAAGATGTCGGGGATGGCCGACTGGATTCTGCGGTGTTCTTGAAAGGGGGGTCTTTGGGAACGGCCCTACCCCCGGACCCAGAAAAAGTTCCGGAACCCGGTTTGGCGATCGCCACCTTGGTTATGGGAGGTCTAATCCTCCGCAAGGGTCGCAAATCCTCCTCCCGTTCCCGGGACTAAAATACCCTATCAATCTGAGTTGATAGTTAACGGTTGAATCCACCAGGGATTGCTTCATCTCTCAGGGTGCAACAACTATTCATGGGCGATTTTTCTTAGAGTTTCAGTTCAGGGCGATCGTACTCCTTCCCATCCGCTCAAGTTCTAAGTCACTGTTTCCAAAAACGCTCTCATAACCCACCGCAATATCCACACGCTCCCGATCTAACCTGAGATTTCCTCTATTTAACCTATTTATTGACTTCTTATATTGCTAATTAACAATTTGCAATAATTGAGTGCGACCCCCCGAAATATGCCCCGCCCCTTGCTCCTTACTCCGACTAAAAAAGTGACTTTAATTCGCCAAAAATATCACCAAAAATAGAAGTGTCAGGCGATCCCAATTAGTGATACCCTTGAGGATGGCAAAAATAACGCTAACTCAGAGCGTTCAGAGCGGATCCCTTTAGCTAGAATTATCGAGAAAGACCCAAGCATGGTAGCCACCGCAGAAAAAACCAACGTAGGACACATCACCCAAATTATCGGTCCCGTTATAGATGCAAAATTTCCCGCCGGGAATATGCCACAGATCTACAACGCGCTGAAAATTACGGGCCAAAACGACGCCGGACAAGAAGTTTCCGTCACTTGCGAAGTGCAACAGTTACTTGGTGACAACCAAGTTCGTGCCGTTGCCATGAGCGGAACCGACGGATTAGTGCGCGGCATGGAAGTCGTGGACACCGGCAAGGCAATCAGCGTTCCCGTGGGAACCTGCACCCTAGGCCGAATTTTCAACGTCATTGGCGAACCCGTAGATAACAAAGGGCCAGTCAATGCCGAGCAAACTTTATCCATTCACCGTTCGGCCCCCGCTTTCACCGAACTCGAAACCAAACCTTCGATTCAAGAAACGGGCATCAAAGTGATCGACTTACTCGCCCCCTATCGTCGGGGTGGAAAAGTCGGTCTGTTTGGTGGAGCCGGAGTCGGCAAAACCGTGATCATCCAAGAGTTGATCAACAACATCGCCAAAGCCCACGGCGGCGTATCCGTCTTTGGTGGGGTGGGTGAGCGCACCCGCGAAGGAAATGACCTTTACAACGAATTTATCGAATCCAAGGTTATTAATATCGATAACCTCCCCGAATCGAAAGTGGCCCTGGTATATGGTCAGATGAACGAGCCCCCGGGTGCCCGGATGCGTGTCGGTCTCTCGGCCCTGACGATGGCGGAATATTTCCGTGACGTTAACAAGCAAGACGTGCTGTTGTTCATCGACAACATCTTCCGCTTCGTGCAGGCTGGTTCCGAAGTATCCGCCCTGTTAGGCCGGATGCCTTCTGCTGTGGGATATCAGCCCACTTTGGCCACCGAGATGGGTGAACTCCAAGAGCGGATTACCTCCACCACGGAAGGTTCCATCACCTCGATTCAAGCGGTTTACGTCCCTGCGGATGACTTAACTGACCCCGCACCGGCGACCACCTTTGCTCACTTAGATGCGACCACCGTGTTATCTCGTGGCTTGGCATCCAAAGGGATTTACCCGGCTGTGGATCCGTTGGATTCTACCTCCACCATGCTGCAACCCAGCGTTGTGGGTGCAGAACACTACGATACCGCTCGTGCCGTGCAAGCCACGTTGCAGCGTTATAAAGAACTGCAAGACATCATCGCCATTCTTGGTTTAGATGAATTGTCCGAAGATGACCGCTTGACTGTGGCGCGGGCTCGGAAGATGGAGCGTTTCTTGTCGCAACCGTTCTTTGTGGCCGAAGTGTTCACCGGCTCTCCGGGTAAATATGTGAAACTGGAAGACACCATCAAAGGATTCCAGATGATTCTGTCAGGAAAATTGGATGACCTGCCGGAACAAGCCTTCTATTTGGTGGGCGATATTAACGAAGCGATCGCCAAAGCCGAAAAAATGAAAGGCTAATTGCACTAACGCGCGCTCTTGCTAGTGGTTAATAACCGTTAGACGCTATTAACCATTAGCTCGGGTCAATTCGCGAGTAACTCTTGACAATTGAAAACTGGAATATGACATTAACGGTTCGCGTGATTTCCCCAGATAAAACGGTCTGGGACTCTAAGGCTGAGGAAGTGATTCTGCCAAGTACCACAGGACAACTGGGTATTCTCAGCGAACACGCTCCTTTGCTAACTGCCCTCGATGTGGGTGTAATGCGGGTTCGTGCCGATAAAGAGTGGGTGGCGATCGCCCTGATGGGTGGTTTTGCTGAAGTGGAGCAAAACGAAGTCACTATCCTGGTTAACGGCGCTGAACAGGGCGACAAAATTAACCTAGAAGAAGCTAAAAAAGCTTATTCAGAAGCAGAAACCCGTCTGAATAGCTCAACCACGGGTAGCCGTCAAGAGCAAATTCAGGCCAAACAAGCCCTCAAACGAGCCAGAGCTCGGGTCCAAGCCGCAGGCGGCATGGTTTAACAGGTTAACGGTTTAACTGATTCAATCAAAATCGATTGGGGTGAAGGCGGCAACAGTCATGACTGGCTGCTTCACCCTTCACCTTTTTTATCCCCTAAATTTTATCCCCTAAATTAGACTCCCACAAGGTCGAGTAAAGGCTGAATCGTCTCCCAAGTCAGTCCTTGCTCAATATAGTCGGGGTTTTCTGGATTTAAGGGGCTTTTGATGCGATCGATTTTAATGATTTTACCGGAGTCGGGTAAGATGGGCACATCGGGGTCGAAAGCCGTGGGACGGGTTAAAGAACTGGAAAATCCCTTGAAAATTGTAATTTCATCCAGTTCTTGATCAATTTCTGCCGTCACGAGCAAGACTTCCTGGGGACATTTTTGAGTATATTTTTCGAGGCGTTGGCCCTGGGAGAGAGTGATTGCCATCGTTCAAGTATCAGTCTCGTTTAATATCAGTGCGGATTTCAGAATAATCTGGGGTGAGTTGAAGTGGCGATCGCGCCTGAATTGAGGGAACTAGATTAGCAGGCGATCGCCGCTTCAGCTAAAAATAAGTCAAGAAGATCCCAAACAGCATTATTGACCCGTTGCCGATCGCCCTTGCTTACCCAGACGAATCAGGACAAAGTAAGCAAAACAAACTACATAAATGACTAAACCCACCAGTCCCCAAAATCCTAATAAACCGGGGTCGCCATTGGGATGTAAAATTTCTTTAAAACCCCAGGGGGGATCAAGCCAAACTCGGCAGGAAGCGTTATTTAGGAGTGCAGATTGACTAGAGAAAGCACAGCCTAAAAAGGGGATTTGAATTAAAGTGCCGATTGCCATATAAATGGAAATCGCCCAACGCCAGGAGGTAAAGACCAGCTTTAACGGAGATTGGGGGCGATCGTCCAAATCTTCATTGAGATCGACCCAAAACCACAGAGAAAGCGGAATCAAAAAGCGAGCCACGAACGCCGAAACAAAGCTCAGAGGTAGAGCACCAATCATCAGATAGACCGTAATGGCAAGTAAGCTTGAAACCCGCCAATAAATCATTAATAACCGCTGAATTGAATCGGCATTCTGAGTCAAAGACCAGATCAGGAGAATCAGCGGTAGGATTACTGTAAATAAGACAGCTAGTCGGTAATCCATCCAGACTAGCGGTTGAAACCAAGGTTGCTCCATTGTGGATTTGATGACCATCGAACGTTAGCATTGTACCGTTGGTCCATAGACGACCCCGGGCGATCGGCTATTTTTAACACCAACAAGCAGAAGCAACTGGACCCTCTAGCTAGAGAGTTCCAGTTGCCAAAAAAAGAAATTGCAATCGAGGTTAAAGCCCTTTATCCAGAGTTATTCCCTTGCAAACCCTCATTTATTCATCATAGATCCGGCATTCAGCAGCATCCGGGTTGTCATCACAATATTTCTCTAACGAGCTCTTGGGTTTTTGTTGGCGCTGATGGGCCGCTTCTGCTTGCACTTCTTCAACCGCATCCCAGGCGGCAGCACACTCTTGGGAGTTAGATCCACTGGTGTCGCAGACAGCGCGGGCATTTTCAAGCTCTTGTTCGATTTGTTCTTTGATATTGCTCATAGCTTTTGTTTTCTCAACAACTTTGGCACTTTTGGCACTATATTCAAGGTTTCCGCTCAATCTTAGCGCTAACTTCTTTGAGTGGGTCTAGTAGAGGGCACGGGGCCAAGAGGGGACCACAGAAGGGGCCTGGTTTGGACAGAACGCTAATTTCTTTTACCAGAGATACAGGAAACCCGGGCTGAGGCATTGTATCCGTTGTTATTTTTTAAGATTCTGTGGTCTTACCCGTTCCCCCCTCAGTAGATACTCTACTGTCTGATTCCCTAGAAATGTTAAATTATTTTAACACAAGCCTCGATAGCCTTGCGGATCTGGGCTTGGAGGGGGCGATCGCCAGAGGACAGTTGGTTCATGTAGCCGCTTTAGGGCAGTTGGCCCCCCAAAATCAGCTAAAAAATAAATATCTTTAACACTCAAAGTTTTAGCACTCTCTCAAAAAGGTGGAACCCGTGGCAGACCAGATGAAGTGGGCCAATGCATTGTCAACCCGTCCTTCATTGGAAGGGGCGGTATTCGAGGTCGTAGAGCGATCGCAGCAGCTATTATCAGCCCCAGCCGATCTTGGCTTTGTATTTATTTCCTCCGCTTTTGCCAGCGAATATTCGCGGCTGATGCCCTTACTACAAGAGCGATTAGGGGTGCCCGTTCTGATTGGCTGTTCCGGTAGCGGCATTATTGGCATGGATGGACAAGACGTTGCCAGAGAACTGGAAGAACAGCCCGCCTTGAGTCTAACCTTAGCCTGTTTGCCCGGGGTCAAAGTCGAAGCCTTTCATCTGGATGGGGAAGAACTGCCGGATTTGGATAGTCCTCCCGATGCCTGGGTGGAGGCCATTGGGGTCCCCGCGAGCAGTCACCCCCACTTTGTCATTCTGGCTGATCCGTTTACGTCAAAAATTAATGACTTATTGCAGGGGTTAGATTTTGCTTACCCCGGCTCGGCTAAAGTCGGGGGATTAGCCAGTGGGGGAGCGATGGGAAACACAATGGCATTATTTAGCGGCGATCGCCTTTATCGAGAAGGGGCCGTGGGCGTGGCCTTGAGTGGCAATATTGTCCTAGAAACCATTGTCGCTCAAGGTTGTAAACCGATTGGGCATCCTTTTACCGTCAAAGAGTGTGAGCGGAATATTCTCTTGGCCCTGGATGACGGTCCCTGCGGTTCAGGGGTATCTCAGAGACCCTTAGAAGCCCTCAAAACCGTGATTGAAAGCCTGAGCGAATCAGACCGACAATTGGCCCAGCATTCCTTGTTTATTGGCATTGCCCGAAATGAATTTAAAGAGGAATTGGAACAGGGGGACTTTTTAATCCGCAACGTGTTGGGAGTGGACCCTAGAGAAGGAGCCATTGCCGTGGGCGATCGCCTCCGTCCCGGCCAGCGCATCCAGTTCCACCTCCGGGATGCCCAAACCTCTGCTGAAGACCTAGAAATGCTCCTGCAACGGTATCAAAGTAGTTTTTCCGCTTCAAATTCTTCCGTGGGAGCATTAATGTTTGCCTGTCTCGGGCGCGGTGAACAACTCTATGGTGAGCCTGATTTTGACTCTCGTCTGTTTAGGCAATATGTCGGGAACATCCCCGTGAGTGGCTTTTTTTGCAACGGTGAAATTGGCCCAGTGGGGGGTGGAACCTTCCTTCATGGATATACGTCCGTATTTGGAATATGTCACCCGCTCTAAAATCTGTCGATTAACTGAGTGTTCGCTCACCCGTTAGGGGAAACGCCATTGCAGTTATCGATTTCTTGAATGCTGACTGGGGCTGACCGTTATTGCCTTCCTTCAAGGGAGGCCAATTCTGGCCATTGGAGCAATTCTTTCACCTCTTTTCTAAAGTCAAGTTGGGAAATTAAGCGCAGGAAACGGTTTAGACACCATTTGGGTGGGAGTTTTTACTTTTTTAATTCTCTATACTAGGGCTAAAAAAAAGAAAACCCACCTAAATTTACGGAGAGTTGAGGAGACAAAAATTAACAAAAAATTTCAGGTTCAAAAAGAACATTGGGTCGATTCGTTTTGTGCTATGTTAGCGATTAGCAGATAAAAATTCTGCTTTCAGATTCGTCTAGGCAACCCGCATTGATCCGGGAGTTTAAGTTTAAAAAAATAAAAAAACTCTAGGATTGGCATCCATGTATTGGATGTCGGGCTTTTCTTTCCCATCCATCCCATTCTGTGCTCCCATTCTGTGGATTTGTCTGCCAACCCCTGCCTTTTTAATCCAAACCTGGGGGGGGGTGAAACCGATTCCAAGACAAACCAATTGGGAAACAAATGAGCAAGTTTCCTCATCGAAAATTTTATGAAGATTTGCCCTGTCCAACCTGCGATACTCGCGATCGCATTATTAGGACCCCTCGGATGGACCACAGGCGCGATCGCGCAAACTCTAAGCCCCTTAGACCTTGACGCTCCCACCGAGGACTGTCAAGCCTGCTTACTCGATCGCCTGACAACTCCCTCCCTGGGTTTCCCCCTTGCTCCCAATCATACCGAATCATCCTGGACCGATCCGGAGATGATTTCCCAAACCCCAACTAATTCCACGGCCCAAAACGTCAGAGCGCAGACCCAGCAACTTCAGCAGCGCCTACAAACCCTGCAAGAAGTGCCACTGCAACAAATCTATCTCGGCGCACCGGGAACCAGTTCCAATACCCCCACCGCTTATGGGGGAAGCTTTGGCACCGTGGGAGTTGGCTTTAGCTATCAACAACGAACCCGGTACACCGACGAAAGCGATGGCACCACCGGACTCGTCATGAGTTTTGGAGATCCCCAGAACCTCGTCGGGTTGGATGTCGGGGTCACCCTGTTGGACTTATCCAGCATCAACGATCGCGGAGGGTTTGGCGAACGCGGCTCCTTTAACTTCAAAGCGCACCGGGCCTTTCCCGGTGATTTGGGCGTCGCTGTTGGACTGGAAAACGCCTTAATCTGGGGCTTTTCCGATGCCGATACCAGCGTTTATGGAGTCGTCAGCAAGCGATTCCGCCTGAGCGAAAATAGCCAAGACCCCTTTAGCCGACTCTCCGTCTCTGCTGGAGTCGGAAACGGACGCTTTCGCACCGAAGACCAAGTGCAAGACGACGAAGGGAGCATCGGCGTATTTGGTAGCGTTGCCGTGCAAGTCATCCCCCCGGTCAGCGTTTTCACCGAATGGACCGGCCAAGACTTAAACATTGGTGCATCAGTCCTGCCTTTTCGCAACTTCCCCATTGTTATTACTCCAACCCTCAGCGACATCACCGGAACCGCTGGTGATGGCACTCGCTTTACGTTAGGTGTTGGCTACGGAATGTCCTTTTTTTAACCCAAATTCAGGAGGGTGAACGTGAAAATTCTCTATTTCTTACTCAAAACCGGTTTGTTTCTAAGTCTGCCTCTAGGGTTTTCCCTAGCAGCGACTCTGATTGCGCCGAGTTCAGTCCAAGCACAAACGAATCAATCTGATATTGGCGGCGGGAGTGGAAATGCCAGCACCATAATCAATGGCAACTCCAATATCAAAGTCATCACCACCATTATTACCAACCAATCCGATAGTACCGGGGGAGTCATTGGCGGCGGGGGTACGATTATTCGAGAAATTACCATCTCGATTACCCGAATTTTAATCGACGGCAGTTTGAGCAACCTTTCTCCATTTCCAACCCCTACCCCCCCTGGGCAAAGCACCGGCACCCCAACGGCAACGCCCACACCCCCAACCCCAACGCCACCTCCGACTATCGAACAGGTTTCTACCCCGGAACCGGCACCTGTTCTGGAATCTGCGGTTCCTGAACCAACCCCTCAACCGCCACTGCCGACCGCCCAACAGCCAGAACCCCAACAATCTGCTCCCGTTTCCACGAATCAATCGGATTCAACCGGAAATACTCCCACACCAGCCCCTCTCCCCGGAGCAGGAGGGCCCCAAAACCCCGCGATTCAAGTTCTGGAAATACCCTTAGGACCTCAACGGTTTGTCATGCTGGTGCCTCCAGGTAACAATGGACGGGGCAATGCTTTCGGGACTCTAGTTGCATTAGCCAACTTAGGCGAAAGAGCTCCCATGCGCCTGTTAGGACGTTGGACCTGGGGTAGCTGGGGCGGAATGCTGGTCCGCATCGGCAATCAACGTATGTTTATTAGCCTCGCCGGGATTTCTCCGGGTTCCTCTGAAAATAACCCTGTGTTACCTGGTGGCATGGAAGATGGAGCCTTTAGTTTCGTAGGCGTCGTCACTGGGGCGTGGGTTGACCCTCCGGTTGCGGAAGGATTCCGCTACACCATGAACTCGGATTCTCTGTTTACGGAGATTCAAGATTTCCCCACAGGTTTCCCCAATCCGTTTACCGTCTCCGTCAATGGTCAAGAACTGGGTGAATTTGGTCCTGGGGACTCGGTAGATTTTACCCAGTTTCCCGGCGGTGGCGTCAAAGAGTTTACCATCACGGGTTTAACGCCCTTAGTCGATCCAGAAAATCCCATTGCTTTCCCCTTGAAAGTTGGGTTTAATACCGAAACTGCTGATTTTACAATGGGTGCGATTCTCGATCCCGAAGCGGTGGCGTTCTATGAGGAAAATCCCGTCGGACCGCAACCGTTCACCTTTAATATCCTCAGCGATGGCGGACAGATGGAAGTCGTCCCAGCTTCTACATCGGAAGTCTTGCGCGAAAATGCCGATCGCGTTGCTCAGGGAATTGAGGATTCCAGCAAACGTCAGCAGTTCTTAACCACTGTCGCAGCGGTTGAAACCGATTTGAACAAATTATCCTCTACCTTCCAAACTTTACTCCCGGTTGGTGGTGGACTAAATGCCACGGGATTAAATCCATCCATGAGTTCAGTGGCAAATCTGCGTCAGTCCCTCCCCTTGTTACTGGAACAGTTGGGTACTCTCTCGGATAATGCTTCTGAATCTGAGGCAATGGCGATCGCCAATATGATCAACGAAGTCGAAGGCATGACCAGCTTGCTTGAAGCGGTTACCCCAATGCTGTCTCAGATGCGAGAGTCCCTTGCTATTGCTCGCTAGGACAAGAAACTAGGTTTCTGTACCAGAAACACAGGATTCTAGGGTTAACGAATCCGCCGATGAACTGCTTTTCCTTAAAAAGTGGGTTCATTGGCGGATTTTGTGTAGATAGGGAAAATTTCCCGTATCTCTACAGAATTTAGGGTCTAATTGGTATTTTGAGTCAGGCTGATTTCGATAAGACTAGGGTCCCGTGGTTGTCCATTCCCACAAGTTTTGGGGAACCGGCCCGATCGCCATTGTGGGAATTTCCCCCGGCACTAAAGGTCTGAAAATAGCGCCGGACCTGGGGTGGAAACTCGGGAAAATCAAAACTGCCATCTCCACAAGCAATATCCGCCCAGAAATAGCGTAAAGTTGGGGCGAGAATCTCCGCTTGAGACTGGGGTAAATTGAGCGGGGAGGCCATAAGCAACTGCATCATAAACCGATGAGAGCGATCGCCCATCCACTCTCGCGACAGTTCCAGCAATTGCGGCCATCCCGGGACCGACTCAATCCGATGGGTGCAAATATCTAAACAATGCTGACCCTCGATATTCGTGCGATAGTGAAACACTCGGTAGGGGTGAGGATGACTGACCAAAGAACCCGTCGTGATATCATAGATGCCCGGGTCCGAGGCGACATCCTGGACGTGCAAATGTCCCGTTAACACAATCTGTACCCCTGCCTCCTGCAACATTTCCACCAGAGTGGGTGCATTGTCTAACATATACCTCCGTCCCATCGCGTGTTGGGATTGTCCCGGTAAATGTTCTAAAACATTATGGTGAATCATCACCATCACCTGTTCATCTGGAGTAACCTGCTCCAATACCCCTTGCAGCCATCGCAATTGCTGTAAATCCATCCGCCCGAGTTGCTTGCCATTTTCGTCAAATTGGTTAGAATTAAGACCAATGAGGCGGACTCCAGGTAAGACTTCATGGCTGTAGTAAAGTTGCTCGGGATTTTGATAACCGAATTGACGATAATAATAGGGAAAATCAGCCAGACCAATAGACTTTTTATCTGCGATCGCCACCGGCACATCATGATTTCCGGGAATCACATAAGCAGGAAATGGCAATTTTGTCAAGCGGTCTGCTAACCATTCATGATTAGCGGGTTCTCCATGCTGAGTTAAATCCCCAGGTAGGAGTAAAAAATCAAGATCCAGTTGAGCTAAATGGGCCAAGGCAGCTTCTAAAGCCGGGATACTCACTTCAACCAAATGAAACCGGCTGGGGTGATCTAAAATCGTTTCCCGAACAGCAACGTGCGGATCGCTGATCACGGCAAATTTAAAATCTCGCACTGTTTTCTTGTCCAAAAATTTCCCAGTCATAAGTTATAAAATAAAAAACACAGAGTTGAAAAATAGAGGAATCAAAAAATGGCTATCACTTTCCCAGGGGATTGACCTCTAATTCAGGTTGTTAAGGACCCTTAAAATTCGGATTCCCAGGCCCAATTTTGTTGTTTTCCCCTGGGTTTGATAGCCTCCAAGAGGAACTCAACTGGAGTTTAAACTGTATTTAGTTTACCAAGGAAAGCAATGAGTGACGCTGAAAATCCCACCAACAATAACCCAGAACCGATCGCACCCCCGGAATTGAGCCAGATAGAACCGGCGTCTCAACCGAGCGATCCCATCCTCAACCCGGAGATATCCCCCACGGATTTAGGATCAGAAGAAGACTGGGAAACGGTAGAATTTCCCAATGCCATCAGTATTGATGCCTTATTGATAAATAGTGAAGAAGAAGAAAAACTCAGCGCCGAGATCCTCAGCCGGACTGAATCCATTGGGGAGGCGATCGCCCGCATCAATGCCCCCTCTGTTTCTTCAGCAGCGTCACCAGAAGCGGTACTTTTAGAACAACTGCAACAGGAAAACTTGGAACTCGATGGCAGAGTTGAACAACTCGAAACCCTGCTGCATGAATGTAGACAATCCTTACAACAACAGCGATCGCAAGCCTTAGATCGCCAAAAACTCTTAGACCGGCGTACCCTGGAGCTCAAAAGTATCACTGGACAAATCGAGCATTTGTCTGAACATATCCAATCGGCGACCCAACAAATCCAACAGCAGCAACAACAAATCGCCGCCCTAGGGACTCAACTACAAACCAGCCAAGAAATTAGAGCGAAACTGGAACGGGAATGCGCCCTCACCCAGCAACGCTATCACGAACAGTCCCAGATTTTAGTTCAAACCCAAACCACCTGTCAGGACCTGCGAGCTCGCCTGCATCGCCAGCAACGCCACACCTTGCAATTTAAAGCGGCCCTGGAAAAATGTATTGAGACCCCCTTAGAAAAAGCCACTGCGATCGCCTCCCTGCGGCAGTCCACCCTAGAAGAACCCCAGGATATGGTCGAAACGGGCGCAAAAGAAGCGATCGCCAACCCGAATCCCGCCAACACCACCCTATTCCCGAAAGCGGACCCCATCAAACCTTGGTCCATTGCGGATTCCGATTCACCCGAACCCAGGCAGCAACCCATCCCCGAAGTCAAATCTGGGCCAGACTTATCCAAAATTCGCCTGCCTTTGTCCGTCAAAGCAGAGCATTTGCAACCCTTTCCGTCCCATATTCCAACCCAGGAACCTATCCCAGATCAACCTTCTACTCGCAACGAAACCCCGTCCAAAGACTCGGACAATGAGCAACCCGTCTGGGAAGATTTAGACTCATTGATTGAGAAGCCTCATTTAGAACCCAAACGCGATCGCCCAGTGATTTTGGCCCCAGCGACTTCTGCCTTATCCCTGCATATCCCCTCCGTCCCCGTGGTGTCTCCCTTAACCGACAGAATAGGCGATCGGGCTACCGACTCCAGCAGCAAGGGTTCTCAAACCCCGGCCCCTGTTCAACCCGAACCCCTACTCACCGGCAATAGCGAGGTGCAACTGTTGTTACAAGCTAAAGCCTTCTCGGAACAATCCCAAAGCAATAGTTCCCCCCCCCTCCAATTACCCGGGGAATCCCCTAAAACGGGGCAGGAACAGGCCAATTTAGGGTCTAATACCGCCGGAGGGTCAAACGAATCCAGTTGGCCTGCACCTGTCGTCTATCCCGTGCGATCGGCCCAGAAAAAACGCAACTCCTTCTCAGCGGTAGAATTACCCAGTTTCTCCAATAAAAAATAAACTACACCTCCGGTCCCCTCCCCTGTGTCTTGGGGAGGGTTAGGGTGGGGTCCTCACTCCTTCTCAGCAGCAGAATTACCGAGTTTCTCGAATAAAAAATAAACTGCACCTCCGGTCCCCTCCCCTTAGCAAGGGGAGGGTTAGGGTGGGGTCCTCCTGACATGGCCAAGCCATGTCAGGAAGAAGTATTCCGTGGAGGGTGTCGGCGGTGAAGTGACGATCGCCACGTCACGAAGAAGAGGTTTCCCCACCCTCCATACAGGCGCGATCGCTGTAAAGAGTTACGCGCAGTCGGCGGTAAGCGGAGCTATCCCGTAGGGAATCGCCACCTCAGAAGAACCCCACCCTAGCCCTCCCCTTGCCAAGGGGAGGGGACCGGAGGTGCTCAACCTTCACCCACTCACCCCTTCTTCTACGGTTGGATTTTTTTTGCCCAGATTCCAGCGTTTTAACTCACCCTGTGGGCGTCCCAGTCCATCAGTTAGGGCATAACTTTTAGCCAGTAACCACAGCCATAACCCTGGAAATCGAGGTTCTAATCCCGGTTGAATAGTGCGAACAAATCCAGGCAACCAACCCAACACCCAACCGAGTAGAGAAATCAGGGTAAAGTACAAATAACTGCCCACCCAGCGCAGCAAATCTTTTGGTCCCGCTAATTCCCAAATCCACAACAACAGGGACGGGTTTTGCCAAGCGGCTTTGAGTGCGAGTCGATGAAAGGTCAGCCAGTCTACACGGTCTTTAATAAACGTATCAGCCACAGGTCCCGGTTCATTGGCTAATACCCCAAAAAATGTATTCAACATCGAGTTAATCCGTTCGGGGGGTAAGAACCGACCCGTGGGTACCATCATCCCTTTAGAAAACAGCCAAGTTACGGCAACATTGCTTTGAAAGGCACGAATTTGGTTTAAGTGGCGCGACTCCAATAAATCATGTTTGAGGGCAGTATCTAGCAGGGTAGTTAACCGCGCCATATTGCGAACTAGGGAACCAAATCCAGTGAAGACTAAGGGAGATTGTAAAGAGGCGGCATCCCCGATCGCAATCAAGCGATCAACGGCCACCCGGCGATCGTGACTTGCCACACTAAAATATCCGGGAATATAGCCAAAAGTAGCTTTTTTCCACTCTAGGCGATCGACATCGCACCGTCGATACTCCGGCAGAATGGTAAAAAAGTCCTCATACATTTCTAATAACGAACCGGGGTTATCGGGGTGAACCTGATGGTAATGGAACAAATAAAAGGTGAGTTCTGAACCTGCTGCTGGGAATAACTCCCAAATCAGTTGTCGTCCCCGGGAAATATCCCCATGACTGTTGAGCACATCTCCATATTGGGAATCCCAGACTCCCGGTTCAAACCCATCGGCAATCACCGCACCCACCGTGGGACAGACACTATCAAAGGTGCGACTGCCATTGAGTTGCCATGCGATCGGGGAAGCCGTTCCCATTGCATCCACCAACAGGCGACCCCCAGCCACTCGGTCCTCCCCCGTCGGGAGATGTTTTGCCTTGACCACTGCTTGCTGGGGTTCAATTTCAGCCGTGAGAAATTCCGTCTCATCCCAAATTTCTCCCCCCGCTTCCCGGAGTTTTGTGCCACAAAGTTTCAGCAGTTTTTCCGCATCGATCGCAATATTCAGAACCGTAGGCGTATGGAGAATGGCTGCTTTGCATTGGGGGGGGTTATTGGCATCAAAGAATTTATGAAACCCATTTTTATATTCACAAGCAATCACACTTTCAAATTCTGCCGGAGTAAATAAACCCAAGTCAATCAAATTTTGAAATTCACCCCGGGAAATATTCCATTCCCGGTTCATCCGACCAAACGGTAAACGTTCCAACAGCAGGACCCGATACCCCAGTCGCGCCATGACTGCGGCATGAATCACACCCAAGGCCCCGCCAATGTAAATTAAATCGTAGGGGGGAGGGGTTAAAGATTCACTTTGGGGTTTTTGAAACAGCACCTGTTTGGGTTGTTGGGGATTGCGAACACCTTCGCGCCACCGTTGTTCCCACCAGTAGACTCGTTTGAGGTCGTATTCTCCGTTGGGAATTTTTTGAAAGTATTTAGCCGTGAGGGGGTAGTCTGAGGCTAATGCTTCAAAGATAGTTTGGTTGGATAAGTCGATTTCCGGGGGTTCAGGATAGTGGCAGGGAAACCGATCTCTGATTTGGCGAGTCAACCGGGCTATGATTTGTTTTTCCCCGGCAATGGGTCGTTGCGACCATCGGAAAACTTTCAGGTAGGCGGTTCTCTGAACCGTCCAGGTAAAGATAGACAGTTCCGGCGGATCTCCCGGTTCCGTGGCGGATGAGTTCAGTTCTTGACAAAATTCGATTCTTATGCCATCACGGGTAAGGAGTTTTTTTCCGAGGTCTGGAGTAAAGTCCTGGTGCAACCAAGTCCGAACGGCTGCGATATCCGGTGTGGGAACTTCTAAATAGAGGATTTCTTTCATGATCAGCGATATTTACTCCGATAAATCGGCTAAAAATAGGGTTGACAAGGGGGAAAAGTGCGCTAAGATTCCGGTTACAGAATTAAAATTCCTTAAAAAAAGTTAAGAAACTCATCCTATTGATTGATACCCAGGAGATCTGCGGATTAACCATGAATTATCCCATTCCCACGAGTCCACAAGAACTGGTTGCGCTGCGGCAACAGCCCATTGATGAAGAATTAGTGGCATCAGCGATCGCGGGGGTGATAAAAATCGCACGAGCACAGGGGAAGTCCTTGGAGGAAGTGACGGCAGAAGTTTTAGCCGACGACTCGCTACTCGACTTACATCAGCGACGGTGGCTGAGTGAATTAGTCTCTCAAGCCTGGGATAGTTTAGGGTAGCGAGAAATAGCGCCCACCCTTACCCTATTCTAGGTCGCAGGATGACCAAGGGTCTCCCCCATCCGATTCGGGATGTCTAGCGGGTGGACCCTGATGCTTGCCGTTTCCCCTGTTCTCGCCCTAGCCTTCTTCAAGGATTGTAATCCGTTAGAATAGCTGACTCTAGTTGATTGAACAGACTTCTGGGTTCGGTGTCAACTGCAACCCGCTAGAGTTCTACAGAATACCCGCGATCGCAGCACAAGGGCGATCGCGGGTATAATTTCATCCCCCATTCAGCATAAAATCATCTCCAGTTCATTCGTTCATTAGACAAGATCCGAACTTGGATAAACTATTACGCCTATCCACCCTGATCGATCGCCTGAATGAATATATCGGACGGTTCATGAGTTGGCTGGTCCTCCTGATGGTCCTCGTTGGCGTCTGGAACGTCATCGGTCGCTATCTCGGACGTGCAGTGGGTCAAAATTTGACCTCCAATGCCCTAATTGAAACCCAATGGTATATTTTCGACCTGATTTTCCTCTTAGGTGCAGCTTATGCACTCAAACATGACGAGCACGTTCGAGTTGATGTTTTTTATAGCAGTTGGTCACCCAAACGGAAAGCCTTATTAGACTTAATCGGCACCCTGTTATTCCTGATTCCCTTCTCGATTTTGGTGATATTTTTCTCCTGGAATACCATCGCCGCATCTTGGGCGATCGGTGAAATTTCCCCAGATCCAGGAGGATTACCCCGCTACCCCATTAAAACCGTTATTCTAATCAGCTTCTTCCTGCTCATTCTCCAAGGAATTTCCGAAGCGATTAAAAAGTTTGCTATTTTTAAAGGCTGGCTACCCCCCCACGAGGAACGTCATGAATCTGAGCTATGACTATCAATGGCTAGGCCCTGCCATGTTTGCCGGTGCCTTAGTCCTCTTATCCTTTGGCTATCCCGTCGCCTTTTCTCTCGGTGGCGTCGCCATCATATTTGGGCTAATCGGGATGGCTTTAGGTGTTTTTGATCCAGTCCTGTTAAATGCGATGCCCTTGCGAATCTTTGGCATCATGGAAAACTATACCCTCCTCGCCATCCCCTACTTTATCTTTATGGGGGCGATGCTGGAAAAATCCGGCATTGCCGAAAACCTATTAGAAACAATGGGGATTCTGTTCGGGCGTTTGCGGGGGGGATTAGCCCTAGCCGTCGTCTTAGTTGGGGCATTATTAGCCGCCACCACCGGAGTTGTGGCTGCAACCGTCGTAGCGATGGGATTAATTTCCCTGCCGATTATGTTGCGATATGGCTATAACAAACAACTGGCAACCGGGGTCATCGCCGCCTCGGGAACTCTTGGACAAATTATCCCCCCCTCCGTTGTATTAGTGGTCCTTGGGGATCAGTTAGGAATTTCCGTGGGGGATTTATTTATCGGGTCATTAATCCCCGGATTAATGATGGCCGGGGCTTTTGCCTTGCACGTCGTTATCATTGCCTTTTTGCGGCCTGACTTAGCCCCCGCATTGCCCGCAGAAGTTCGCACTATGACCGGGACAAAATTATTGATTCGGGTCGTCACCGTCATGATTCCCCCGACCCTATTAATTTTACTCGTTCTCGGTAGCATCTTCTTTGGAATTGCCACCCCCACTGAAGCCGGGGCCGTCGGTGCATTGGGTGCAGTCGTCCTAGGCGCAGCCAACCGCCGACTCAGTTGGGCATCCGTCCAAAGGGTCTGTGACATCACCCTCCGGACCACCACAATGGTGATGTTCATCCTCATTGGTTCTACCGCATTTAGCCTAATTTTCCGAGGCTTACATGGGGATAGTTTTATGTTTGATTTACTCACCAACCTGCCTGGGCAAACCACTGGCTTTTTGTTGGTCAGTATGCTGACGGTTTTCATCCTGGGGTTCTTTATCGATTTTTTTGAAATTGCATTTATTGTAGTTCCCCTATTTGTCCCCGTCGCCCAAACATTAGGCTTAGATTTAGTCTGGTTTGGAGTAATTTTAGGCGCAAATCTCCAAACCTCTTTTCTAACTCCCCCCTTTGGGTTTGCCTTATTTTATCTCAGAGGCATCGCACCACCGGAAGTCACCACGGGAGATATTTATCGCGGGGTCATACCGTTTATTTTGATTCAGATTTTTGTCTTGATTCTATTGATTGTCTTTCCGGGGATTGTGAACTTTTTACCCTCTCTCTCTTAACCTGTTATCTTGAACTGGAGGGCGCAAAAAAACACCCCCCAAGGGGTGTTTAAAACTGTTAAAGATAAAGATTGCTGAATCTAGTTCAGAAATCTTTGATTAACTTAAGGAAACGGAACTGCGGGAATAGGAAGCTCGAAAAGTCGGATGAACTTTGCCTTGGATGCGATTCCAGTAGTTGGAAATATCGGCAGATAGTCCCACTTCAGCGGCCACTCGACCCAGCATCGCCTGTTGACGTTTCTTGATAGCAAGGCCATTGCAAAGGGTCAAAGCCCGAGCTTTTTCTTCTAAATTCGCTACCCATAATTGATCCACAGGTGCGGTGGGAATGCAGGCGGGAGTCTCGTAGCTTTCTTTAACAACTACCTCGGCAGTGCCTGTAGAATAGGTGGCACCGCGATACATCAGTTCAGCCGGTAGTTCTTCCATCGGATGCGTTAGAGCATTGTTCAGGCGCCAGTGTACGCCCCGATATTGACCTGTCAGTTCCAGGGGGTTGTTCGGGGTGGGAACGGGGCTGGGTTCATAGCTAATCCCACGATAGGTAAGTTTCATGCGCGTCTTCTACTCCTAAAACAGTGTCGTGATTGAGTAAGCCGCGTTCCTTCGGGACAACTCCCTACTTCCGTCCCTGCCGGGGACCTAATAATCAGGTAGTTCGCAAAGCCGGTAGAGATGAACGTATCAATAATTTCTGTATTAATTTTTACAGTTTTGCAAGTCTGTGTCAAGTATTTCAGGATACCTTTACAAAACTTGACGAGACCCGGGAGGGGGAACAAATCACCCCGGGCGGAATTAACGGCTTATCCGGTTAATTCCCCGTTGTTCATCCGCAAAAAAGACACCCTTGGCAGGTGTCTTTTTTTGACGGGAATCGAAGCGACTCAGACTAATTAGTGCGCTGATCCGTTCCCGTGATAGTTATCAGAATCGTAGAAGCCGTTTTTCGTCCCAAAAAACAGGCAGGATACGATAAAAACAATGCTCAGAATTGGCAGAATTAATTTGATATCCATAAATTTCCAGTAACAACAAAACCAGGATGAATGAAACCAAGCATGACTATTGTAGAACCTGAATGGCTGGCCCGTCCATCTACGGAAGTCGCACCGGCTTTAATCGGTTGCGCTTTAGTCCGGCAATTGCCTGATGGTCAACGAATTCGGGGGACAATCGTAGAAACGGAAGCCTACGGACCGGGAGATCCAGCCAGTCATGCCTCCCGAGGCCGCACCCTGCGTAATCAGGCGATGTTTGGGCCACCAGGAACGATTTATGTCTATCTGATTTATGGGATGTACCACTGCTTTAATATTGTCACCGATCGCCCTGGGGTTGCCAGTGCAGTCCTGATTCGCGCCTTACAACTGGATATCATGCCCCCCGGGTTCCAGACGAAGGAAAAATTAGCTCGGATTGCCGCAGGACCCGGTAAACTCTGTCGCACCCTGCAAATCGATCGCACTTTGAACGATCGCCCCTTGCAGCCTGGGGGTCCCCTGTGGTTAGAACATCAGACTCCAGAATTTCAGCAGCAGTTAGACCAGGGGACCCTTAGCATAGTTCAAACCAACCGGATTGGGATTTCCGTGGGAACCGACTTGCTTTGGCGTTGGTACTTGGCCAACAGTCCGGCCATCTCAAAACCTTAAAGATTTTAGGGAGTTTCCATTCCACTAATTTCCCCCGGGAGTGGGGCGCGCCTGTGGGTGGAGTCAGGCCGAGAACAAGGGGGCCGCATCCACGTAGATGCGGTAGCCGAAGATCTTCTCGCCGCGCATCTCGAACACACAGCAAAACGGGATGGGGTCCAAGACCTGAGCGCCCCTCTTGGTGTAGGTCACGTAGCCCTCAAGGATCTCGGTATCCCCCGCTTTGTACGCCTGAAGAAAGTCGTGTTGGATGCCGTCGATCATCTCGAAGAACGCCGTCACGGCTTGGAACACCTCGGCCTGCCCGGTCGCGGGCGGGTTGTTGCCGAAGCGGAAGTAGCCGTCGGGGGTGAAGAACTGGACGAAGCCGTCTGTGTTCTTGCTATCGACGTTGCTGAACAACTGGAGCATCCATTCGGGGATCGAATTGTTGGTCATCGGGTCCTACCATACACTTTCCAACGAATTAATTTCCCCAGGGAGTGGGGAGAGGTCTTATTGTAAACCTTGTCTCAAGTCGGTTTTCTAAATTAGCCCGACCAGGGTGCGGGTTGAGCTTAAATATCCAAGGGTTCTCCGCGCTCAGTAAATTCCACCGTCTCAATCTGCCACTGGGGATTTTCCGTTAAGGTTCTCTCCAGACTGTCGAAGAGGGAAAACCGCTCACAGCTAGACAGGGAGACAAATTGCCGTTCAGAATTTGGATCCGCCCGCAGATCCACCGTGGCAACTCCCGTGGTGTTATCCACGGTGACCCGATACCCGACGATATCAAAATCCACTGTCCCGGCATTTTGGATGACTTCACCCACTGCCGCTTCAATCGGGCGATCGCTGGGAACCGACACCGTTTGCGGCAGCAATTCTTGACACTGGGGGTCCGCTTCGTAAATCGTTACGTTCGCCATCGCCACGGACTGGGGTTGTTGGGTCTCCGGAGAAACCGCCCCATTGGAGGGGGATGAGGGCATCCCCGGGTCCGTGGTGGTGGGTGGCGTCCCACACCCCGTCACGGACAATAACATCACAAGAGTGATGCCAATGATCGGCTGGGATATATATTTTTTGAGGATAGAATTCGAGTGAAAAACTTCTTGCATGGCTACTACCTGGACTCGCCGCCACATAATTTCTTTGGCTGATTTTGTTTCTTCAGAATACGATACGGTGCTGCAAACTGCCGCTAGTTTTGGGGAGGTCCTCTCCCGACGGATGAAAAAAGTGCCGACTCTGCAAGGGCAGGTGGTGGCTAATTTATTCTTTGAACCCTCAACCCGCACCCGCAGCAGTTTTGAACTGGCAGCGAAACGACTTTCCGCAGATACCTTGAATTTTGCCCCCGGGTCCTCTTCCCTGACGAAAGGGGAGACGATTTTGGATACTGCCAAGACTTATTTGGCAATGGGAACGGATTTGATGGTGATTCGCCATCGGGAGGCGGGAGTTCCCCAGGCGATCGCCACGGAAATGGACCGACTGGGCTCCCGGGTGGGGGTCCTGAATGCCGGAGATGGGCAACATGAACATCCCTCCCAAGGATTGCTGGATTTGTTTACTATTTGCTCCCTGCTGGATCGGGACCGCCCTCGCCTGGAACTGCTGCAGGGTAAAAAAATTGCGATCGTTGGGGATATTCTACATTCGCGGGTGGCGCGATCGAATATTTGGAGTCTGACAGCAGCTACAGGGGCTGAACTGCATCTGGCGGGACCTCCCACCCTTTTGCCCCAACTGTTTGCAGATATGGGAGTGGGCAGAATTGGTCAGTTATCCTTACATTGGACTGTAGAAGAAGCCCTGGAAAATGCCGATTTTGTGATGACCCTGCGATTACAAAAAGAGCGGATGAGCCAGCATCTGTTGCCCAGTTTGCGGGAGTATCATCAGCATTATGGCATTACTCGCGATCGCCTCAAACTCTGTAATCCGAATGTCAAAATTTTACATCCGGGTCCCGTGAATCGAGGGGTAGAAATCAGTTCTGACCTGATGGATGACCCCCAGTTTAGCCTAATTTCTCAACAAGTGACCTCTGGGGTGGCGGTTCGGATGGCGTTGCTCTATCTGATGGGGGGCGGCAAGGTTCAGTAGAATGGACCTGGGGAATTTTAAAATGAGGGGTAACTGACCCTAAGAAATTGCATCAACCATGACCAACCCAACGTTATCAACCCCGGTCCCGGATGCGATCGCCTCCCCAAATGGCGATCGCTTTGCTCTGACTTTCGCCCCGTTATCCCTAGAGGAAGTTTATGCTCTGGCTGATGACCCAGGCAATGGGGCGGTAGTCGTCATGAGTGGGATGGTTCGCAATCAAACCGATGGGAAACCCGTGGTTGCCCTGGAGTATCAAGCTTACGCACCAATGGCGGTGGCGATTTTTCAACAAATTGCTGCCTCGATTCGGTCCAATTGGCCCGAGGTGAAGCGGGTGGTGATCTTTCATCGGACTGGGCGCTTACAGATTGGCGAAATTAGTGTCTTAGTGGCAGTAGGTTCTCCCCATCGCCGGGAAGCCTTTGAAGCCTGTCAGAATGCGATCGATACCCTCAAGCACAACGCCCCCATCTGGAAAAAAGAACATTGGGCTGATGGTTCTAGTTCTTGGGTCAGTATTGGGGCTTGTGAAACCGATGAGAAGTAAGCAGAACTCCGGTTGTTCAGAGGGGACAGAAGCGATCGCCGTTTGGGATCGGGGTTTTCCCGGATAAAGGGTACAGAAGCGATCGCTCAACATTAAGAACCCGGGGAAACAATTGACTGGTTCACGAGTCTTGCACTCCATAGAGACAAAGCCAAAAGTGCCACTCACCCAACTCCCGGAAACGGGAACTTTTGCTAGGATAAAAGCGTCTCCAGTACCTGGAATGTTATAGCACTCATTCCAACGCCATCAGCACCCTTTCACACTGGAAGGGGCTTCGGGCAATCATCCGGAACTTAAACGCTGAGAGTGCAAATCATGCCGTTACCGGGTAAACAGTTAATGAATACCCCCGTAATTCTGATGATGTGAAAGTCTGAATTGCCAGACTCGTCTAAAAGGCGGACATCACGGTAGCGGTCGGCAAAAAAAGCACCGAAGGGTTTCGGAGAGTTCCAGGGGATTATGATTTATCCAGGAAAAAAACTCTCCACATTCTCGCCGTAAATGACGGGGTTTCCGACCCGTTTTTAATAGATGAGTTACACTCCTTCTACATCCTGGCAAACGGGTGAGGCCACTAATTCTCAAGCCTCAGTGCAACCAGATAAACTGTCAAATTACGATTTAGTCCTGCGCTGTCAGGAGGGCCTGAGCCCTGACCGTTCTGCGTTTGCTGAACTGCTACGCCGTTATCAGTCTCATGTGGATAAAATTTTGTACCACTTGGCTCCTGATTGGCAAGACCGGGCAGATTTAGCACAGGAAGTTTGGATTCGGGTTTACCGGAATGTCAAACGGTTAAACGATCCGGTTAAATTCCGGGGTTGGTTGAGCCGAATTGCCACCAATTTGTTCTACGATGAGCTCAGGAAGCGCAAGCGGGTGCGCGACCCCCTCTCTTTAGATGCCCCTCGGATGTTAGAAGATGGGCAAATGGATTGGGAAATAGCTGCGGATGAACCCGGTCCCGAAGATGACTTGACGACCCGCGAATTTTACGACCAATTACGCGCCGCGATCGCTGATTTACCTGAAGTATTCCGCACGACTATTGTCTTGCGGGAAATTGAAGGATTAGCTTACGAAGAAATTGCTGAAATTACCGGCGTTTCTCTCGGCACTGTAAAATCCCGAATTGCCCGCGCCCGTCAGCGTCTGCAAGTTCAACTTCAAAGTTATTTGGACAGTTAGGCGTCGGGTTGCGGTGTTTTAAACGCCTGTTTCTCATGTAACTTAACGTTGTATTTCTCAACGTTAGACGCCCAATCTATTCAGATATGATTATTACTAAACAATCTTGCAGTTGTGATTATTATTCAGGGTGCATTATCCAGTTTGATTTGGTGGTGGTGTTGACATGAATCCTAACTATGAATCCCATCACGCTCCCCAAAAACCAGCCCTAGGGGGTTCACGATTTTTTAACTTAACCGATCGCAATCAGCCAATGGCACTATGGAATTCCGTGACCCCAGATTCAGCCCACCTCGACGATGATCTCAGCGCCGATCAATTTGAATTACTCAGCGCTTACCTCGACGGTGAAGTAACTGACACCGAACGTCAGCAAGTTGAGGGCTGGCTAGAAAATGATGGCTCACTCCGAGACTTACATTCGAGACTCTTAACCCTGCATCACGGATGGACTTCGCTCCCGGCACCGCCGGAGAGCCAGCCTGTAGATGCCTTGCTCAAGGGTGTTTTTAGTCGCCTTGACGAAATCGAACAACAAGAATCTTTCACCGCCATCGTTACGGATCACACGGTTGCCGCTATTTCTGCCGATCGCGTTGAGTTGCTGAGTGCTTACCTCGATGGTGAGGTTTCTGAAACGGAACGTCAGCAAGTGGAAACTTGGCTCTCCACTAATGCCTCACTCCGAGACTTACATTCGAGACTCTTATCCCTGCATCAGGGATGGACCTCGCTCCCAGCACCGTCAGAGGTACAACCTGTCGATTCCTTGCTCAATGGCGTCTTTAGTCGCCTTGACGAAATCGAACAACAAGAAGCCGTCACGCTTTTTGTTGCCGATCGCCCGGTTGCTGCGATTCCTGTAGATCGATTTGAGTTACTCAGTGCTTACCTCGATGGTGAGGTGACTGAAACTGAACATCAGCAAGTCGAAGCTTGGCTCTCTAGTGATCCTTCATTCCGAGACTTACATTCGAGACTCTTATCCCTGCATCAGGAATTCGTCTCCCTCCCGGCACCCCCAGAAGCACAACCTGTTGATGCCTTGCTCAGTGCAGTCTTTAGTCGGATTGACGACATCGCACAACCAGAAGCCGTCACGCCTCTGGTTGGCGATCGCGCGGTTGCTGCGATTCCTGCAGATAGATTTGAGTTGCTCAGTGCCTATCTCGATGGTGAGACAACACAGACTGAATCGGAACAAGTTGAAAGCTGGCTCTCCAGTGATGCGGCACTCCGTCAGGTCTATGCGGGACTCTTAACCCTGCGTCAGGAATTAGTTTCCCTCCCGGCACCGTTGGAGGCGCAACCTGTAGATGCCTTGCTCAGTGCGGTCTTTAGTCGGATTGACGACATCGCACAACCAGAAGCCGTCACGCATCGGGTGGGCGATCGCTCCGTTGCTGCGATTCCTGCGAAGCAATTTGAGTTACTCAGTGCCTACCTCGATGGTGAGGCAACTCATGCTGAATCTCAGGTGGTGGAAAGTTTGCTCTCCAGTGATGCCACATTCAGACAGGTCCATTCGAGACTCTTAAACCTCCGTCAGGAATTAGTTTCCCTCCCGGCACCGTTGGAGGCACAACCTCTTGATGCTTTACTCACTGGGGTCTTTAGTCGCATTGATCAACTCGAACAATTGGAAGCTAAAATTCCGATGGTTTGTGAAGGAGAAAATGTGGCAATTGCTGCGGGACGCTTTGAATTGGTCAGTGCTTATATCGATGGTGAAGCAACTCAGAGCGAACGTCGTCAGGTTCAAGAGTGGCTCGATCGCGATCCCGAGGTGAAACGCCTGTATTTGAACTTGATTAAACTGCGTGAAAGTGTGCAAGTTTTGCCAGTTCCTGCGCCGGTGCAACCTGTGCAAGAAACAGTCCAGAACTTGTTCCGACGCCTCGATCGCCAGCGTCAGCGGCGGGTTTTATGGGGTGGGGTGGCGATCGCTGCCTTGATGTTAGCAGGGCTATCGAGCCTCATCTTCCGCGATCGCTCCTACAGCCCTCAAATGGCAACAGTCCCAGCAGAAACCCAAACGCCTTCCGAACGCTTGATGATTGCCTTAAATGGTTCAGTGGTCGAAATTCCGGAAGCTCCGGAAGCCACCGAACCCAAACCCATTGAATCCCGCGCTCTGTTTGTGGAATGATGGGATGCGCTCAATCGGTTGAATGAGGTGTTTCCGCCGGACGATCAGCATCACGAATCTGAAGGTTAATTCTGAAGTGGATTACCCCAGGGATCAGGTCTCGTTGATGTGAAATGGGCAAAGATAATACAAAAATATCCAGAGATTGGGTGAAAAGAACAAATAAAACGGGTGTTCCCATCGGCGATCGCCCATAGCTAGAGCTACTCCCTTCTTGAAAGGATGAGGCTCGATCTAGCTATGGGCTTTTGCTTGAAACCCTCTATACCACCCCTAAATCCCAGGGAACATTCCGCAGGGCCAAAAAACCCCCAGAATTTGTAGGAACAATTTGATAAAAGATACTGACCCGAATGATTGAAACTCGTTATAGCTCCGGTTTCTTCCCCTGTCTAAGCGGCTGGATATTTTTTGTAGCACCGTCAAACCAGAAGAGTTTTCCCTAGAGTTAGACCCTAGAGTTAGAAAGGAATCCGATAGGAGAAACGGAATTATTTATCTAGGCTATCCGTACAATTTCGGAACCCATTTTTGGGATGAATCTGAGGGATGAAAGCCCAAAAGTGAGGGTGAAAACTGAAGTGCTAATTCCTACGAGATTTTAGGATACGGATAAGAGAGTGCGTCAGAACAGGAAAGGTTAGAAACCGGGTTTCTTTACCCAGTCTCGACCCATTCGCCACCAACGAGGACCAGAAAGCCAGTTTCCGGTCCTCTGAATTGAAGAAGCCCGAATTAATCCCCTAAAGCATCGGTTCAGCCATTATAAAAAACCTGTCTTAACTCTGTCTTGAGCAGCGATGAAGGGTTTTTTCTCCGTAATTTCACGGAACCCCTAGCGATCCCCAAACCCGAAGTCTCAACCGACTAATCCGGGTCAATGGAATCCCGAGCCTGGGAATATTCCCTGAGAGATTTACCCTCTGTAGATAAAACTTTACCCAATTTTTATTCTTCCTGCTTCTGGGTTCATTGGTCCTTGCCCGGTCCGGTTATATAATTTTTTTAGATGGAATCCATAGAGCAGTAACTTTACTAAAGATTTACACACATTTCCCTGTTATATAGGGAACAATAGGATTGATATCATATCAATGACTTTATGGCATCCCCCTTTAGAGATAAGCTCTAAATGGGAATTGCACCGATTGTAGATGCTCTACAGGGGATGACGATCGTCGATCTGGAATCTCATACTGTAAAGAAAGCGAAACCCTTACAGAGGTTTTCCGTCTTCGAGCAGGTAGGGGGGGAGTTTAGGGGTGAGTGGCTTTCGAGATCGTCCGGTTTTGGAGGGCTGGAGAGTCATAGAGTCATCGAAGCATAACCCGTCTGAGTCTGAGTTACCCGGTTACATCCAGCAGTTTAGAAACCCTTCCTCGCCGATAGAGCAATCACTCTGGCGATCGCGATTATTCCCTCGCGAACCAATTTTTTGAGGGGGCTTCATAAAAGTTAACCTCCGGTTGAGGGAGACTGGAGAAATTGAGGGGTGAAATTCCGGATAATTTTGAAGCATTTAAACGTCATTCTATTTAGTCTATAACAGGAGAGGAACCCATGAATCTTAAACAGCTATTACAAGTCGCGATCGCTGGGGTTGTAGCAATCTCTGTTCCCCTGATCAGCGCCCAAAAATCTGTAGCCCAGTCGGGAGCACCTTTGAGTTCCTTTCAGTGTCAGATTTCTGCGGATCAACTCTTCGTCACCCTAGCGGTTCGCCAAAATGGACAGGTGTCTGACCCCATGATCGTCTGGAAAACCGAGGAATTTAGTGGTGCAGGATACACCCCGGAACGCCGCTGTACAGAAGTCACGAACCGTCTCAATTCCTTGTTACAAGAAAATAACCAGAGTTTACAGGGACTGTACATGACCGCTGGATTAGTTAATGGTGAGGCGGTCCTCTGTGCCGTTAGCAGCACCCGAGCCGGTTGTAATACCAGAAATGTCCTGTTTACCCTCAACCATGCCAACCGTCGCAACCCCAGCCAAATGTTAAGAAATCTGGCAAGTGCGGGGGTTGTGGGTAGTGGGAACGCGATTCAAGAGTCCGGAGGACAACCCTACGTTGATTTAGATATCTTAGTCAATCAACTTTTCTAATCCTCCTATTCTTGGAACTTGTACAAAGTATTTTGCTGGAAATCGCCGAGGCTTGGCGAGCTGGAATGGCAAGATTTCAGTGGATTGGTCCAGTCAGGAAAGAGAACCAAATTATGAGTCTGAAAAAAATGGGCCGATGGGTTGCAGCCCTTTTACTGGCAACCCCAGGAGGTTTACTCCTATCCCCCAGCAGTATGGCGTCATCCCCCACTTCAGTGGTGTCTTTTGAATGCCAGCCCTCGGATAACTTTTATACGATTCGAGCGGTCCGAACCGATGGTTCTGTCTCAGAGTCGATGATTTCTTGGAAAAATCAAGACTATCGCAGTTCCGATGAATCTCTGGCAACCTGTCAGCAGGTGTCAAACCAACTGAATGCGGTGTTGCGTAATAATGGCAACAGCCTGAGTGGGTTATATCTCACCGTTGGACGAGTCAATGGGGAGATGGTCGTTTGTGCCGTGAATGGCACTGATGTCGGCTGCAATCGCCAGAATATTTTGTTTGCCTTCAATGGCAATAACCGCGCTGAACCCGGTAGATTGTTGGCGGGATTGCTCGGGACGGATAGCTTAATTAACCTAGTCGTAGTGGGGAATTTGCTGCAGGATTTTTCCCCCCTGCCTACGCTAATTTCGACCGGGTAGTGGAGATTCTGTTTGAACCCCAAGGAGAAAAAAAGTGAGGAAAGCGTATGAGCTTTATCCAGATAGCCCGCGATTTGTGCGGAACGCGGCGCGATCGCCAAGCTTTGCACCGCCCGATCGCGCCGGTTGGTCACTCCTTGAGAGTGCCTATTTGTAAATAACCTAGAGAGAGGCGAAACTTTCTCTAGGTTTTTTATTCAGAAAAATAGAGAGAAAATATCAAAGGTTACCGGAGCAATTCACGCTCTCGGCAGATCCCCTCACCAAAGCGCTATCATCCTTCAGGTTCCCCCCGGATTAAAATTCCTGTGCCGGGGTCTAACCTATCAGGAAAACATGGGCTTGAAGGGTTAAAAATTCTCCCGTCAAACCGCTCGATTCAAAACTCTATATTATCCATTTTTATGCTATTATTTGGTCGATTTCCGACTTATTTGTTCGCCACAACTGGCGCTGTGGCGATCGCCTTGGCGCTGCGGATGAACCTGGCCCTCCCCCTGGTGGCGAGTCGCTCCTTAGATCCGGAACAGGTGAATGCGATCGCCTCCCAAACTACGGTGATTATTGCCCAAGGTTTACAAGAAGGAGACATCGAAGCCCGCCAAGAATGGAATCCAGGATCTGGGGTGATTGTCGCCCGGGATGGCAATACTTACTCCGTCTTAACCGCCCTCCATGTCGTCAGAACCCGCGAAGTGGTTTATGGGGTCAGGACCAGTGACGGCAAAGTGCATCAAGTAGATGATGTGGAGACCCAAAGTAATATTATTCCCCTGGGAGAAGAACTAGGGGAATTCGGCGAGACGATTGAGGGACTCGATCTGGCGATCGTCACCTTTACCAGCGCTCAAGACTATCCCATTGCAGTGATGGAAGACTCCCCCCACATCGATCGCGGTGCACCTGTCTATATCTCCGGTTGGCCCAATCCGGAAGACGAAAGCGCCCGCCGAGTCCGCGAGTTCCGAGAGGGAAATCTTACGGACATTGCCAATCCTCCCTCGGATGATGGGGGATACAGCTTGCTCTATACCAATGAGACAAAGCGGGGGATGAGCGGAGGACCCGTTTTTAACCAAGAGGGCGAGTTAGTCGGCATTCACGGACGGGGACGCGCTCAGGAAGACCGCTATTGTGTCGATCCTGAGTTAAGCCAAAACAATAGTTGCGGGATCCAAACCCTGCATTTTATCGATCGCGTTCAACGGGAGCAACTGGCCCTCTCCTTTGCAGAACCTCCCGTGGATCCAGAGGTGATCGCCCACGGGATGACCAATATGGAACAGGCGGACACGATTGAAGATATTTATAAAGATTTTACTTTCTTGCGATCGCTCCTACGGGATGGCCCCTCTGGGGGTTGCTCCAGCCTCTTACTGGGAGAACCTTGCAACTGAGACGCCCGACATTTCCCCATTTGGGGACTGCTTCCGAGAGAATGAGATGGGAAACACCCTACCCCCTTTCCTCCCTTTATGTGGCATTTTATCCCAGAGACCTTATCCACCGCTTGTTTTATCTGACTCGCATGAAAACCGCTATTGCTGGTGTTGTCGTCTTTCTCGTCACGTTGCCCTCCATGAGGGCGATCGCTTCTCCTGCCTTGACGCTTAGGGGAGAACCCTCCCAGGCAGAGGACTGGCAACTGATTGAACCTACAAAAGAAAGTCCCAACGCCCTAGCACACAGCCGCACCCTGAAGGGTGGGGCTAAACAGACGAAGCCTGCCTACGCAGGCTCATTGAGAAAACAGGTCTTTGATACCCGGATTTGGGAGCAACTCCCCCTCTTGGGGGATTTTGGGATTCCTTCCCCGGACGATGTTTCGGATTCCCCGAGGAATAAGCCCCCGGTTCTCTTGTCTCAAGACTATCCAAATCCACCCATATCCGAGCAGTCGTCTCCTGTCAACGGGACTTTAGACAATCGGGACCCGCTTTTCCCCCTCTCTCAGGGACTTCTGGATGGGGATCCAATGGCTCAAACGACCTCAGTCTCCCAACTTTCCGATGTGCAACCCACGGACTGGGCATTTCAAGCCCTCCAATCCTTGGTTGAGCGATACCGTTGTATTCAAGGCTATCCGGACGGGACTTTTCGAGGCGATCGGGCTTTAACCCGCTATGAGTTTGCTGCCGGGTTGAATGCCTGCCTGGAACGGATAAATGAGCAGATCGCCAGTGCAGGGGAAGTGATTTCTGGCGATGATTTAACGGCCCTCGAACAATTGCAACGGGAATTTGCCGCAGAGTTGGCGACGTTACAAGGGCGGGTGGACAATTTAGAGGTGCGAACCGCTGAATTAGAGTCGCAACAATTTTCTCCCACGGCAGTGTTGGGGGGAGAAGCAATTTTTGCTTTAACCGGAGGAAGTGGGGGAGAACCCCCGGGAGAGGGAGAGAATAATCTGGTGTTTTCTTATCTCGCTCGCGTCGGGGTGGTGGCTTCTTTTACGGGGAGAGATCGACTCCGACTAGAGTTATCTTCGGGGAATTTTAGCGATCGCGGTTTTGCCAATCCGGAGTCTTTTAATACGGATATGGCTTTGCTGTCTTATCAAGGGGGATTTGGCGATCGCCTAGTCTTGGATAAGTTAGAATATCGTTTTGCTGTAACGGATCGCGCGGTGGTTACGTTACGTCCGGTTGGCTTTAGTTTAAGTAGTGTTCTCACGGCTAACTCCGGCTATTTTGATGCCGGTCGAGGTGCTCTGTCCCGGTTTGCGGAAGCGAGTCCGATTTTTAAAATTGGCAGTCTTGATGCCGGTGCTGGGGTGGATTGGTTACTCAGCGATCGCGTGAGATTACAGGCAGCTTATGGCACGCGCAATAGTAGCAGTCTGATAGAAGGCGGTGGGTTTGTCGGTGGTGATCATAGTGCGACGGGGATACAACTGCTACTCAAACCTACTAATACTGCGATCGCAGGGTTAACCTATGTGAATGCTTACGCTAAAGATGGCCGACTGGATACTTTTACCGGCAGCTTTCTGGCAGATACCGCAGGGATTATGGATGAACCGGCTCAGATTAATGCGATCGGGGGTTCCCTGCAATGGCGCTTTCATCCTAACCTCACTTTTGGTACCTGGGGAGCCTGGATATTCACCAACTCCACCGTCTCCGATGCTTCTGCCACCACCACCACCTACCTCTTTTCCCTAGGATATTCCGACCCCTTCGGCAGACCCGGGGACTTGCTCGCCTTGCTCGTTGGTCAACCCCCGAAATTAGTGGATGGGACTGATTTATTTTTAGGGGAAGACCCGGATACCTCTCTCCATTTTGAAACCTTTTATCGCTGGCGAGTCAGCGATCGCATTTCCATTACCCCGGGCATTATGTACATCACCAATCCCGAACATAATGCTAATAATGAAGATATTTTTATCGGCACCATTCGCACCACCTTCCGCTTTTAGGAGACTTCTACCCATGTCTGAACCCGTTTCTAAATTCATCCTCTCCCTGACTGTATTCCCCATCCTGTTGGGACTCCTTTCATCCGCCAAGGTCATCGCCCAAGAACCCGAACCCTGTTTAGTCGAAGCGAGACCCGGGACCAGTCCGGTTCCCGCTTGTCCCCCCAGACTCCGCACCCCCATTCAACCCACTTTTTCCGAAGAGGAAAGACGCGGATTTGAACAGCGCGGATTTGACAATTTTTTACGGGATGCCCTGAATGGGAATAGTGACCCGATCGGTGGCGGAACGATTGGTGGGGCTGTGGAAAGTGATGCCGGACTCGCACCGATTTCTCCTGAAGTTCGGGGGATTGGCCCGACTTTTGACCCGACTGATGTGATTATTCCTCGCGGTGGGGTGAGGGGTCGATGAGATTTATAACCACTGATTTCACTGATTTTCACTGATTGTTGCAAAATTTTACAAAATTTTCTTTAAAAAAGGGAAATCCTATTGACAGGGGGGATTGACTCTGATAAATTTTTATTTATAATGGGAGGCTTTGCAAAAATTTTATTGGAGTCAATATTTCTATTATGAATATGATATTGTATTCCGTCAAGAATTGCAACCCCCCCCACGTGGAATTTTTGGCGGCACGTTCCGGTGGAGGTGAGGATGAAGGGAAAGCCGGGATCTGCTCACCCCTTCATCGGGAGAACAATCAATGTTTACTATCCCAAAAATAGAGTATAAGCGGGATTTTTATTTTCATCCCAATAGCGATATCCGACATTATCGAGAAATGCCTGCCATTCCTGCATTTCTTCGGGCGGGACTTGCATTCCTACGACAATGCGCCCGTAATCTGACCCATTGTTCCGGTAGTGGAACAAACTGATATTCCAGTTGCGACTCATGTGGCCGACGAATTTCATTAAAGCACCGGGTCGTTCGGGAAATTCAAAGCGGTAGAGTAATTCATTATGGGCGAGGGGGGAATGTCCTCCGACCATGTGCCGGAGATGTAACTTAGTGAGCTCATCATCGGTGAGGTCGAGGGTTTTGAATCCATTGGCCTCAAAGGTTTCTACCATGTTGGCGGCATCGGCGCGGTTGGCAATTTGCATTCCGACGAAGATATGGGCTTCTTTTTGGTCGGCGATGCGATAGTTAAATTCTGTGAGATTTCGTCTCCCGATACAGTCGCCAAATTTGCGGAGACTTCCCGGTTCTTCGGGAATGGTGACGGCAAAGATTGCTTCGCGACGTTCCCCAAATTCCGCACGTTCGGCGACGAAGCGGAGGCGATCGAAGTTCATGTTGGCACCGCAGGCAACGGCAATTAAGGTTTCGCCTTGGATGCCTTCTCGTTCGACATAGGCTTTTGCACCGGCGATCGCCAAGGCACCGGCGGGTTCTACAATCGATCGCGTATCTTCAAACACATCCTTAATCGCCGCACAAGTATCATCAGTGCCGACGAGGATAATATCATCTACATATTGTTGACACAACCGGAAGGTTTCTTCCCCAACTTCTCGAACTGCTACCCCATCAGCAAATAATCCCACTTGAGATAAGCGCACGCGATGTCCCGCTTGCAGGGATTGGGACATGGCATCGGCATCGATGGGTTCAACGCCAATAATCTTAATTTCTGGACGTAAGCGCTTGACATAGGCGGCAATTCCCGAAATCAAACCACCCCCCCCGATCGCCACAAAAATGGCATGAATCGGTTTCTGATGTTGCCGTAAAATTTCCATGCCAATGGTTCCCTGTCCCGCAATCACATGAGGGTCATCAAAGGGATGAATAAAAGTTAATCCTTTTTCCGCCTCCAATTCCCGGGCATAAGCATAAGCATCATCATAAGTATCCCCATGCAACACCACCACTCCCCCACGGGATTTGACCGCATCCACCTTGACTTGAGGCGTTGTCACCGGCATCACGATAATCGCCTGAGTTCCTAGACGGGAGGCACCGAGGGCGACCCCTTGAGCATGGTTACCTGCGGAAGCGGCAATCACCCCTTTTGCCAGGAGGTCCGGCGGCAGTTGCGCCATTTTGTTGTATGCACCCCGCAATTTAAAGGAAAACACGGACTGCATATCTTCCCGTTTGAGCAGGAGTTGATTATCCAGTCGGGCGGAGAGATTGGGGGCATACTCTAGGGGCGTTTCTTGGGCAACATCGTAGACACGGGCGGTCAGGATTTGGACCAGGTAATCGCAATACATGGGGTCAGGGGGGTTGGTAAAAACGGGATAGTCTTTTATTTTACGCTACGGGGGTGACCCCTCTTTACAAGAGTAGGTTTTTTACGCTTAACTGCACCTCCGGTTCCCTCCCCTTGGCAAGGGGAGGGTTAGGGTGGGGTCCTCTTGAGGTGGCAAAGCCACTTCACGCACTCTTAGAGGCGATTCCCTACGGGATAGCTCCGCTTACCGCGCCTGTATGGAGCCGGATGCCAATCTCTTTCTTCGGGAGGTGCTTAAGCGGCTCCCGAGGACCCTTTACCCACCCATTCCTCGTGACATGGCTTTGCCATGTCACGGGAACCCCACCCTAACCCTCCCCTTGCCAAGGGGAGGGGACCGGAGATTAAGTTTCCCTAAAGAAACCGGCCATTTTGTAGGGGAAAAGCTATGATTGCAGACAACCTTTTTTATGGTGAGGATTCCGAATTGTGGATAAGTCCATTATTCAGTTAGTTGACGAGCTACCTACTGATAACATTACGGTAAAAGTGTTAAAGGCATTGGATTATTTGATGCCCGGGCAGTGGGATAATTTAGTTGGTTTTGACCAGAGTATCCGAGCCATTACTGGAGAAAGTGACCCCCAGGTTATACAAAAGATTCGCGATCGGGCTGTGGCTTTGTATCATGACCCGAACCCGGGCTATCAAACCGCTATCAAACTCTATCAGACGGTTGACCGCGCTGATGCAGCGTTAGCCACGGCAGCTTTAGCGAACAAGGTGGGAGAAAAAATCAGCTTTCTGTCATTTTTGAATACAATGACGCCGAAAGCAGATACAACCCAAACTATTGATTTATTGCTGAAAGTTGTTGTAGAACTGATTGCCTACTGCAAACTGAATGGGTTGCCCAATCCTAATCCTCAACAATTTGCCGCTGCCTTGGCAAATAACTATCAAGATGCGGCCTTGATGCGGATGATGGCATTAGTTTGTATTGATGGCGTCTTGCCTCTTGGCCCTAATTTCCTGGGTAAAATTCACGAAGTGATGACCGGAACAGAGGGGAATATCATCACGGGAAATCCTGTATTTGTAGCGGTGAATAATTTTATTCCCGGAAATAGTCCCTCGGATAAAGTGGGATTTATTAATCAGGGTTTTGAGGCAGTAGAAGGGTGGATGAATAACCTGGTGGCTAAAACCGGGGTGACGCCTCAATCGATTGTGCAAGGTTTGGGTCAATTCATCCAGATTGCCGATGATAATTTAGACTTTGTGGCAGCATTTTTAGACCAAACGACCAATTACTACGAACATACCGGGATTCAAACTGTAGCCCGAAAATTGATTTTGGATGCTCAGAGTTCGGCTAATTTAGGGGAACTCCCCGCAGCATCGGGAAAAATTTCGTCGGGGTATGCGGTGGGTCAAACGGTAGAAGTTTGGGATGGAGAGGATGAGGATTGGTATGAGGCAACGATTCTCAAAATTAAGGAGGATGAATACTTTGTTCATTATGTGGGGTATGGTTCCTCTGATGATGATTGGGTAGAAGAAGAAGATGTGCGCGATCGCAATTATTCGCCCACCGATGACTATGATTATGCGATCGGTCAAAAGGTGAAAGTGTGGGATGAGGATGAGGAGGAATGGTACACCGCCATCATCCAGCAAGTTAAACGGAAAAAATGTTTTGTGCATTATCTCGATTATGATTCGTCTTATGATGAATGGGTGGATAATGATGAACTCAGTTAAAAGATTGCACGGAGGAATGGGGTAGAGAGACTCAATACCCTGGAAAGTCAATTTCCCATAACATCTAGCGTCAAGGTGGGTTGAGCAAGTATCACCCCCCTTGTTTTTATTCAAACTTACGCAATCTTTCAAATCCAAACCTCAATGTAGAGGCGATTCGCTTGCTTGCCGCTACATTGAGGGATGACTGGGGTGTTGTGTGCCGGGTTGAGAGAGCGGAAGGACCCGTTTATCTGGTTTCAGCCTTCTCTCTTGACGGATGTGATGGTCTCTGGGATAATTAGAGGCGATCGCCACTGGGGACAGTCAGGGGCGATCGCGCTCACATCTTACCGAATCGGGATTCCCTAAACTTGATGATTGAGCGCGACTGTTCTCTCCACCTAGAGGGAATCGTCTCTTGGAATTATCCCGAGCTTACAAAGAACAGGAAAAAAGTGAATTTTATGGTACAATCTTCTGCGGATAAAAAATTACCTTTATTAAATAAAATCCCTGACCCTCTCAAAACCTTGATCAACAAAATCAGGGACGAGCATTACTCAGAGCTTTATGAACCAGAGGCCGATGAAACAGCCTGCTTAGACGATGCGCTAAACGACATTTTAAATGTTTTTCAAAACCAAGGGAAGACCTTATGTCACCTTCGATATGTCTGGGTAGCCTTGATTTTGGCGTTAGTAGTTGAGCCAACAGTAGAATTTTATCAGCCGCAAAATGACTTTACAAAGTCTACTTTAGAATTGATAGAGCGTTGGATATTTTCGCAGATTGACTCGGATTTATCCTCGAAACAGTTACATTTTGAATTACAGCACGAAATTGAAAGCTGGGACGAGATTCTTTCCGAACCTATTAATCCGGCCCAAAAGGGAGGGATAGCCAATTTCCAAATTATTTCTGAATCCAAAGATGTTTTTAAAAATGCCATTCGGGCGCTAGAGCGGGAGCAAGCGAAAGAAGCAACGTTACAAATTTTAAGAGATTGTCTAGCCGGATATGCGATTTCTCCGGGTTCTTCGGGACGACGGGATTTATTTGAGTGGTGGTTATTAGAGGTAGTTCCAGCTAGTTGGTATTTATTATCTCCCCGGGCGCTTTATGTAGGAGAAGGGGTAGAAAATCCAGAAGAATTCCAGATAGAGCGAATCAAAAAACTTCAAGAAATCAGTAGTCAAGTGAGGTCTATTTTTACCAAAAATTCTAGTACATAGACTGTGGGAACTGGATTGATTGATGCTTAGGATTGTTTAGGCGATCGCCCTTTGCCAACCTGAGAGCGATCGCAACTATCCTGAAGTCACCACCGCCTCACAACTGCCTTCTCGAATTAAACACCATCTAAACCTCCAGGCGATCGCCATGTCTCTACCGACTCGCCGATTCGCCAATCAGGGTAAATGCTCCCCACAGTTTCACATCAGGATACTGTTGCATCGTTGCCAGCATCGCTTGTCGCAAAGCTACCGCCCGATCGCCAGTTTGGGGGAGCACCCGGTAAAACTCCTGCATCAATTCTGCGGTTGCCTGATCGTCGGTTTGCCATAACGAGACGATCACACTTTCAGCACCGGCACCGATGACGGCGCGAGATAATCCAATAATGCCATCGCCGGTAATGCTTCCTCCACCTGTACTGCAAGCACTCAACACCACCAAACCGGCATTTAACTCCAACCCGATAATTTCTTCAGAAGTGAGCAATCCGTCATCGCGATCGCTCGGTGCCAAGGCGATCGCCCCCAACAAACCCGACTCACTAAAATCATCCAGAAACCCGTGGGTTGCCAGATGGACAATGCCAGCAGAACCAATCCGTTCTACCACCACCGTCTCGGTTGCCTCACGTCCGATTAACGGTTGAGTATTCAGCATCGCCGCAATTGCCAGCGCTTCTTGTTCCGCCGCCGGTAAATTCTCTAATCCTTTTGGTTCTTCTCCCGCGTTTCTTGCAAAAATCGGCATCACGGGATTACCCACCACTAAAGCACCTGCGGTTTCCCTGGGGCGATCGCCTTTCGCTTTTCGAGCAAGTTGCAAAACTTGAATCCCGGGGGATGTGAGAATTGTATGTTTTTCGATTAAGTAGCGATCGTTCTCATCAATCAGCGCGGGGAACGGCACAAAAAATAACTCATTATGGGGAATAAATATCACCTTTTCTTCGGGATTTTGGGGAAGTAAATCCGCAATTGGTGCTATCAATAATTCGTGCAGTTTCTTGAAGTGTTTCGGGTAAATTTTCCTCTCAGAAATGCTGGGCTGTGTTTCTGTGATAAAAGAACGACTGCCTCGCACCAATGCGGTTAATAGCGTTTCCGAGGATGCGTCGGTTTCCTCACTGACTAAAAACGGGACTAAATTATCACGAAATTCTTCTAACTGGCTTAAATCTACTTCCCGAAACGTGATTTCACCTGTGGGTTTTACCACCCAAATGAACAAAGCAGAATTTTTAGCAGCATTATCTACCACAATTGAATATTCAACCAAAGTCGCATTTTGCTCTGCTGCGACTTGCTGAATATCTTGAATTGTGGGGGGAGGAATTTGGCGATCGCTAAATTCTTGCACCGCTTCGGGAGAAAGCCGTTTAGCCATTAATTCCACAAAAGCCCGAGCGCGACCTCTTTCTGCCACGGTTAATGCTTGTTCGGGTTGATTTTGGGCAATTAATGCTTTTTGCAGCACTCCATAAGTATGCCGATATTTATCAAAAATGGAGACTTTATTGATATCGCTCAATCCCGGACGTAAGGATTCTAAAACATCAATGCCTGCATATAACGTTTCCGTCGCTTCCCGAAGTTTTCCTGCTTCAAATAACGCGACGCCTTTATTATTGAGCGTGACAGCTATTCCCGCTCGATTGCCGATATTTTTGCGAATCTCTAAGGCGCGCTCATAGAAGTCCAAAGCTTGAGCATAGTCCCCCATCAGTCGATGAACTGAACCCAAATTGTTGAACGCTTGTCCGATAGAATCTACCTCTCCAAGCTCAGTCATGATTGCCAATCCTTGCTGATAGGCTTGGATTGCTTGAGGATAATCGGCTAATTTTTCATAAATTGCGCCGATATTAATCCAGGTTTGACCGATTCCTAGAGCATCTTCTACTTCGGAGGCGATCGCCAAACTTTTCTGGTAAAATTCCAGGGATTGGGAAAATTCCCCAAGCGCATCATAGGCGGCTCCAATATTGGCCAAAGCGATACCCATTGCAAACCGATCGCCCTCTTCCTCAAACAGGGATAGAGCATTTTCAAATGAAGTCAATGCCTTTTTCGGTTGTCCTAACTGTCTGTAAAGTTCTCCCATATTGGTGAGAATTACTGCTTCTCCATATCGTTCCTGTTCCCCTTGGAGAATTGGCAAGGCTTGCTGATAGAAATCGAGGGCTTGGGGATAGTCGGATAGAGATTGATAAACCGTACCGAAATTGACTAGAGTTTGTCCGATTCCCGAGGTATCATTAATGTCTTGACGCAGGGTGAAGGCTTGGTTTAGAAATTCCAACGCTTGGGGATAGTCACCCACAATGCGATAAATGACAGCAATATCATTTAAAATCACCCCTTCAAGTTGGCGATCGCCAGATTGAAGCGCCAGTGCCAAAGCTCGCTCAAACGTCGCCAGCGCCTCCTGAAACTGTCCGCGATCGGTTTGTTCATAACCGAGTTCATACAGTTGCAGCGCTTCTTCAGCGAGACTTTCTCCCCCAGTTTGTGCCAATACCGGCAACCCTCCAACTTGAGGGGAAAGAAATTTGATAAACTGGATTTCACCCAGAAGAATCAACCCAACCAGGACAAAGCAGGACGAGATATTTTTTAGACGCATTTGATCCATAGAAAACAAAGAATAGGCGACAGGGGAAGAGGCAAGCGTTAACAAATGAAAAATGACAAATGACCAACCACCAATGACCAACAACCAACTACAATCCCTCATTCAGGAGACTTGTCGTCACCCTCCCCAAACCGTCGAACGCCAGCGAGGATTGACTCAACTGTACCGGCTGATTGTCAAATCAGGCAAGCTTTGGCGAGAATATACTCCCTATTATGAAGAAGCGTGGCAACAAACATGGCTGTATTTTTGCCTGAATCTCTGTGAAGCAACTACCGCTAAAGACAAATATGACTCTGATCGCAGCAGCATCACCACTTGGCTCAATTTTTATCTCAAGCAGCGACTCAAAGATCGTGCCATCAAAGCGCAACACCAGAAAAATCAACTGGTTTCAGCATCACAATCTGTCGATGACGACGACACCCTCACGTTTTTGGATAGGTTTGAGGGCCCTCGGGATATCCCCCCAATACTCCAAGCGACTCGGGAATGGGTGGAAACTGACCCCGACGGAGAATTGCAGCGGATCCACATTCGAGGTCGAAAAGATGTCACCTGTCAAGTGTTAATTCGGCGACGCTTACCCCCAGAAACCTCCTGGGAGGAACTTTCCGTAGAATTAGATGTGCCGGTTTCGACCCTCAGCAACTTTTATCAGAAAAAGTGTATGCCTCAATTGCGTAAATTTGGCGAATCCGAAGGATATCTATGAAGGGGAGCAGATGAGTTGTGGGTGGTTGGTGGTCCTTCGTCGTTTGACTAAGGACAAATAACAAATGACTAAGGACAAATAACAAATGAAAAGTAACCAAATTCCAGAATTAGAAATTTTTACCATACCGATGTTGATTGCTGGAACTTCGCGCCGCCTTGCGAAGCAGTTTGCACTTGAACAACTGAATCGGCAGAAAGCTGAACAAGTTTATTTTAATACTCTGGCTGTTTGCGTGGTGAAGGATTATTTGGAATGGATGGGAATTGCTACCGAAGTGAGTGCGGCAGAAAGTTGGAATGCGATCGCTCGTTTAGGAAGCAATGTTGCTGATTTACCTGTGACGGGATTGGGACGGATCGAATGTCGTCCGATGCGAGAACATGAACCCACTTGTCACATTCCCCCGGAAGTTTGGTGCGATCGCCTTGGGTATGTGGTGGTAGAAATCCAAGACTCCCTGAAGGAAGCAAATATTGTGGGATTCATCAACCGGATTGATTCCCAACAGTTACCTCTGAATCAGTTACAACCGATTGAAACTTTGCTGACAACCTTGGCAGAGTTGCGCCTTGAGGTTTCCGCTAACAATGCGATCGCCTCCCACTCTCCTGTGGTGTTACTCAGTCAATGGTTGCAAGGTTCTTTTACCGAGTCTTGGCAATCATTTCAAGCCATTTTTGGGGAAGAAACACTCGCTTATCATTTCCGAAATTCTCCCCGAGAAGGGGATGGGGGAGTGGAACGCGCAACACTGATAGACTTGGAAATGCAGTTTGCCACCCAAGCGGTGGTGTTGTTGGTGGCACTCACCCCAGAAGGCGATCGCATTGCCGTGAGAGTCCGACTCTATCCCCCCGATGGAGAAACTTATTTACCGCCAAATCTGAAATTGGCATTGCTGTCGCCAGAGGGGGAGGTTCTCCAAGACGTGCGATCGCGCCGCCAGGATAACTACATCCAACTTCCCCGCTTTACGGGTGAACCCGGAGAACGGTTTTCTATCCAAGTTGCGCTAGAAAATGCCACAATTGTTGAACAGTTTGAAATTTAATCCGGTTTTTCCTTGTCAAAAGTAGTTGTAATCAATCTGGGATATGGCAATTTGCTCGGTGGGTTCCCCAATGTTACCGCGCTGCTTTGGGAACCGGAAAATCCGCGTCCGCTGAAATTCATCGGTGCTTTACCTCCTGCGACGGAATTAGATGCCATTTATCGGCGATGGCAACTGATTTATCAAGCGCTTTATCGCAGTCCCGGATGGCGTCCTCGTATCAAAATCGAGCGGGAAGATATTACCAATGTTTCTCAAGTTGAGTTTGCGGATATTTGCGGTAAATATGTTCAACTGATTGATGAATGGTTGAATGCTGAAGAATTTAGAAATATTGATCGCCAGTTGCGATCGCATCTCCACCATTCCGATGAAATCCAAGTGATTCTGGAAACCGATGACGATCGCCTGCGTCATTTACCCTGGCATTTCTGGAAATTTTTGTCCGATTATCCCAAAGCAGAACTGGCGCTGAGTGCGCCTCAATATCAACGGGTGGAAAAATCTCATCACAGAGAGCAGATGAGAATTTTAGCGATTTTGGGAGATAGCAATGGTATTGATATCGCCGATGATCGCTCTACTTTGTCCGAACTTTCCGATGCAGAAACGGTGTTTTTGGTGGAACCCTCCCGTCAGGAGGTGGATGAACAGTTGTGGGACGATCGCGGTTGGGATATTTTATTTTTTGCGGGTCATAGTGAAAGTCAAGAAGAGGGAAATCGAGGATTACTCGCTATCAATCCCAGGGATAAAATTGGTATTTCTCATCTGAAATCAGCCCTGAAAACGGCAATTGCTCGTGGATTGCAGTTGGCTATTTTTAATTCTTGCGATGGGTTGGGATTAGCCAAAGAACTGGCGGATTTACAAATTCCTCACATTATTGTTATGCGAGAATCCGTTGCCGATGGGGTGGCGCACCTATTTTTGGTAAATTTTGTTAAAGCATTTTCTAGCGGTTCTTCCTTTTATTTAGCAGTGAGACAAGCGCGGGAACGGTTGCAAGGATTAGAAGATCAATTTCCTTGTGCGAGTTGGTTGCCAGTGATCTGTCAAAATCCTGCCGAAGTTCCAATGCAGTGGCGATCGCAACCTGTAGTAAAACCTCAGCAATCCTCTAAAGTTCGCGATCGCTGGGTGGGGTTCATCCCTTTGGCAGTCATCTTGATTCTGATTTTGATCCGCCAGTTGGGACTATTGGAAGGATGGGAACTCAAAGCGTATGACCACTTCCTGCGATCGCGTCCTCCGGAACCCCCAGACTCGCGGATTTTAATCGTGGAAATTACCGAATCCGATATACAATTGAAGGAAGAATATCCGATTTCCGATGCCACATTAACCCAACTGTTGCAACAATTAGAACGGCATCAACCACGAGCAGTCGGATTAACCCTCTATCGAGATTTACCCGTTCCTCCGGGTCATGGGGAATTAAGAGTTCAGATGCAGCAGCAATCGAATCTGTTTGCTGTCTGTAGCTTTGAGAAATCCAATGGAGGACAAGTGCGATCGCCTGTCGGAATCCCCAGCAACCAATTAGGATTTGATGATGTACTCATCGATCCAGATGGCGTGTTGCGTCGGCATCTGTTGTTTATGAAACAGCAACCAGAATGTCAAACTGGCAGTTCTTTGAGCTTTCAACTAGCTAGAGAATATCTCAAAACTGAAAACATTGAACCCCAAATGCCAACAGATAGCAGAATTGAGCTAGGAAAAGCTATCTTTAACCCGATGAAACCGAATACGGGAGGATATAAAACCCTGGGAACGGGAGGCTGGTATATGATGTTAAATTATCGTTCTTTTCCCATTGCCCAAACTCTCACCTTGACCGAAGTATTAAATGGAGAATTTAACCCCAATTTGGTGAAAGACCGAATTGTTCTCATCGGGTTGACCAGTAAAGTCAACGCTAAAGCTTTTTTCACCCCCTACCGCGTCGGCAAATCTCCCTCGGAAAAAGTACCCGGAGTCCTGATCCAAGCCCAGAAAGTGAGTGAGATTCTCAGTGCAGCATTGGACGGGCGTCCGATGATGAGAGTATGGAGTGGGTGGGGAGAAGTGATCTGGATTGGACTGTGGTCAGGGGTAGGAAGTGCGATCGCCTGGTGCATTCGAGGGAGACTCCGCAGGGTCAGTGCTATCCCCCTGGCGATCGCACTTCTCTATCTCCTCTGCTATCTGCTATTCCTCCAAAGCACCTGGGTTCCCCTCATCCCCCCAGCATTGGCATTAGTCATTAGTCATTTGTCGTTTGTCCTTTCTCAAGGGACTAAAGACAAGTGACCAAAGACCAACGACCAAAAACAATTGACAACTTTGCGTAAATTTATCCCTAAACTGCGATAGGTAAACAGAATGTCAACTTGTATGGAGGAGTAGAACCTTGTCACATCCTTTGGGGAAACCATCGAACCTGGCGAAATTGCCGATCGCGATCGGTCTGATTGTCTTCACCGGCATCGTACCCGTCACCAGAGTTTACGGCACATCTGGCCGTGAATTACGCCCGGACCTTCGTCAAGTGCCCTCACCCAACTCAGCGATCGCCACCGTATTTGAACCCCCGGATCCGGACCCGCCAGAGGGTCGCGAAGGTTCTGGGAGTCGCACCTCATGTCCGCCAGTGGATAAACCCTTGACCGGATTAATCGCCTCTCAAGTCAATTATACCCTCTCCGGACATCCCACATTCTGGTTCTATGTGCCGTATCCTTCCGAACTGCCGCGTGAAGTAGAGTTCGTCCTTCTGGATGAACAAAGAACCGAAATCTACAAAACCGTCGTCCCGATTTCCGATACTCCAGGGATTGTCAGTTTCCGCTTACCGGAAAACATCCCTGCCTTAGAAGTCGGCAAACAATACTTGTGGCAATTCTCCTATCGATGCAATCCCAGAATTCGCGCCGAAGATGACTATGTAGAAGGAGTAGTCCAACGAGTTGCAGCAGATAGCGCACTCATCAGTCAGCTAGAAGCAGCAACAACACCGATGCAGCGCGTGGAACTCTATGCAGCGAATGGGTTGTGGCATGAAACCCTCACAACCCTCGCGGAACTCCGCCGGGATAATCCAGGGAATGCAGAGATTGCCGCTGAATGGACGGAACTTCTCGAATCCATTGGATTGGGTCATCTAGCAAATGAGGCGATCGGGGGGTGTTGTCGTCCCTTGCAGTAGGGATTAGTCATTGGTCCTTGGTCATTTGTCCAGGGACCAGTGACCAGTGACCAGGGACCAGTGAACAATGACCAAAAACTTTTTTTCCCAATTTGCGTAAAAGTTGTCCGCTACAACGATAAGTAAGTGTAACCCGCGATTTTAGGAGTTCTACTGATTGTCAAGCTACGGATTGGTGCGCGATCGGGCCTTGCCATCCCTGGGGAGCCAATATGGATCCCTTAGCTGTCAACAAAATCCAGTAAAAATACTGATGCCGGGAAACAGCAGAAAAGCTTTAATTGGTAATTATCAAAATTTATTATCGACGGGGAAACAGCGTTCCCAGTTCCTGAACGCAGAGATTCCCCCTACTCAAAAGTCTCTCTTTTCTCAATCTACTAAAACTATCGCTATCAAGTGATCGAGTAGCTGGGGCCACAGCCGACCAACTCTCCGTTAAATCGCGGGTCAAACCCGTATTTGACCCAAACTCAACCTCAAGATTCAAACCCAAATGAATAGTGAATCCAGGGTGACAACCCTGTTAAATCCCTCCCTAGAACAGCTAATCGACGAAATCCACTCGGTCAATCACGCTTGGAAAGTTGCCTTAGCGTTTGGGGATATTCCTACTTTGGCGACATCTTTGCAAGAAATGAAAACGCGGTTGCAGGTTCGACTATTGCGCCAGTATGCGCCCGATCGCGTTTATCTGGCATTAGATATGGAAACCCCCAGTGAAGAACCCCTGTATGGGTTGCGACTGAGGGAACCGCTCCCTGGATACAGTGATGCAGCACATCTGCCCGTGCGAGTCGCCGAGAAGCATCTCTCACCAGAACTCATAGAACAGTTTCAGAAATTGTAACATAGGATACTTATCATCGTGAATACGCTATTTGTTTTGCTCATTATTGGAGTGGCGCTCTCCTCCGTCCTCGCGGAGATAAAGTCTATCTCAGACTACTGCCAAAAGCAATGCGGGCCTACGGCTCAAGCCATTAAAATTCTGAAAGAACACCTGGTTTCTGGTGGCAATGGAATCAACCTGGATGACAAAATGAGGGGATGGTTTCTACAGCATCTTGACGGAGAAATGAGGGAAAATCTATTTTTTCCCACATACGAAGGCAATACCGCTATTATGCTATCTTCCCCAACTGTGCTGGGTAAACCTATCCCACGCGGGCCGGTTTATTTTGCTCCCACTTTATTGACTGCATTGGGCGTATTGGGAACTTTTGCAGGGATTTATCAGGGATTGCAGGGAGTGAATCTCGACATCCAAGAAGCTGATACTCTACTCAAAAGCAGTACCGACTTACTGGCGGGGATGAAGTTTGCGTTCTTAACTTCCTTGTGGGGACTGGGGAGTTCCAGTATCTTTATGTTATTCCTCGCTTTTGGAGAACGAGTACGGCAAGGGCGTCGAGATAGTTTGCGTTCTGAATTGAGCAAAGTTGCTTTTCTGCTGACTCCGGTACGAATTTTGGCCCGGATGACGCCGGGAGCAACTGGAGGACAAAGCAATCTGACGGCTGCGGCGATTGGTCAAGCGGTTGCGACAGAAATGCGATCGGTTTTGCGATCGGAACTTAGCCCGATGGTTATGCCTTTGACCAAGCTTACTCCAGAGGCGATCGGTCAGGCAACCGGAGGATATTTCCGAGGAGCATTGCACGAAGAACTGACTCCCACCCTCAATTCCATGAATGCCGAACTCTCTAGCATTCGGAAATTGCAAGAAAAACAAGGTCAAGCGGTAGATTATCTGGTAACGCGACTGCGCGAAGAATTAATCGAACCCGTTGTCAAACGTCTTGAGGAAACTGCCAAACTCACCAAGGAAGCATCCGAGGCAGTTAAAGAACTGAAAACCGCTTTGGGAGATATTACGAAAGAATTGGCCGAGGCAGTAAAAACTATTCAGGAATTCCAAAAAGTCACTCTGGAAGAACTGAAACAATTTGCTGGCAGTTTAGCCGCAATTCTTGACAAATTCCGTGATGAGACTAGAGGAGTATTACTAACAGTTGCTGAAGAAATCAAGCGAGCAGTTGCCGAAAGTATCAAAGGCATGGAAGCACAGCGAGAAGCCTTTGCTCTCAGTGCCGCACAAGCTGCCGAATCCTTCCGAGGCATCCGCAAAGAATTAGAACAATCTCTGGATACACAAGCTAAACAACAGAAGGCCATGCTGGAAGGAGTCGAAGCGAGTACCCGGAAAGTTCTCGAAGACGCCAACCAAGCCTTTATTTCTCAATCTGAAACGCTGGTGAATTTGGGTGGACAAGCAGCTAAAGTGATGGATGACGCTGCCAAAAAATTAAATGAGACGCTGCAAAAAACTCGCGAGACCGTGCAGGAAGAGTTAGAGAAATTCCGGCTTGAATATCAGGAGTCGCTCACGGAATTCTTTAAAGCCCAAAACAATTTGCTCGATGAAACTCTCCGCAAGCAGCGAGAGGGACTCGCAATCGTCATCGCTAAACTCCAGACTGTCTTCCTAGAAGACGCTCCAAAAATGGGTGAGGTGATTAAAGAAGCGATGGGTTATATGCAGGAAACGATTGATTATATGCAAGGAACTATTGCTTCCATTCAGGACACGGCTAAGATAGTGTACAACCTAGCGAACAAAACTGGGTTAACCTCCGGAGAACGTCTGCAACAGTTGACAGAAATGATCCGTGAACTCGGTAGCGAAGCTAACCAGATAGAGAGTGCCTATCAAAACATGGTTGAGAAATTTGAAAAATCTCTCAACCAATCCCTAAATCTGATGGTAGAAAGATTGAATGATGCGCTACAAATTGGCAATAAGCAGTTAATGGAATATTTAACCAAAGCCAATGAATCTTACACAAAGTCTATTAAAGAAGGAGATGTCGCTGCTGCAAAAGTTTGCCAACAACTCAATCAAACTGCTCAGAGCTTGGACCAAAGTGCTCACGGACTAATGGATGTATCTCATTACTTAGTTGCATCGGCTAAGGAACTGAAAAATGGAAACGGGAGCGGTAATTAATGAGCGATTTTTCTGAGTTTGAAATGGAGGGTGAAATCCTAGAGGAGCAAGACTCTGGGGTTTGGCTCTCCATTGGTGATTTGATGTCAGGACTGCTGATGTTTTTCGCGCTGCTGTTTGTCACGACTCAACTGCAATTGCATCATAAATATGAGGATGTGCAGCGATTAGAGGGGGAATTGCAAGCCAAAACCAAAGAGGTGGATGTCCTCAAAACGGAGTTGGAAGCGAAAATAGAAGAGTTGGATAAGTACCAAAAAGCATTTCAGGATTTACCCCTGATTTTGCTGGCGCAACTGGACAACCAGATGGGAGGTTCTGACCTCTCAGTGGATCCAAAAACTGGGGATGTCAGTATTGGCGATCGCATTCTGTTCGATTTAGGCAGTGCAGAACTCAAACCGGAGGGAAAAGCCTTTCTCCAACAGTTTATTCCCGCTTACAGCCAAATCATTTTCTCCACTAATGACTTTAGAAGCATGATCACTCGCGTGATTATTGAAGGTCATACCAGTTCCGATGGGGATGAATCCAGCAACATGGAATTAAGTTTGCGACGTGCGCTATCGGTGACGGACTATATTTCCTCTCAAATGTCTTTTCCCAATCAGGAAAACTTTACAACCAAAATTCTAGCAGCCGGTCGAGGGGAAATTGATGCGGAAAAAACCACTGACAATCCCAGCGATCGCAAAGTCGTCTTCCGTTTCCAATTAAAACCCCCAGATTGGCAGCAACTCTTAGAGCCTACAAAACCCGCACCCTGAAGGGTCTGACTGTATGCACAGAGCCTCTCCTGCGCGGGTTCAGTGGGAAAACAGACCATTGATAACCGGGTTGGGTATGAATTAACTCAACTCCACCTAAATCACTTAGAAAGAGAACAGGAAACCAAAGCCCATGAGCGATTTTTATGAAGTTGAAATGGAAGGAGAAGTTTTAGAGGAACTAGACTCGGGGGTATGGCTCTCAATTGGCGATTTAATGTCAGGACTGCTGATGTTTTTTGCCTTATTATTCATTACCGTGATGGTACAACTCAAACAGTACCAAGAAGCGTTCGATAAACTCCCTCTCGTCATCCTTAACACTCTCCGTCAAGAAGTCCCCGGGGGAGATAAATTGCAAGTCGATCCGAGAACTGGAGATGTCAGCATCCCCGATGCGATTTTGTTTGATGAAGGGAGTGCCGAACTCAAACCCGCTGGCAAACAATTTCTGCTCAGTTTTATTCCCGTTTACAGCAACGTCATTTTCTCCACTGATGAATTTGAGCGGATGATTACCCGCGTGATTATCGAAGGTCACACCAGTTCCTTTGGAAGCGATCGCGAAAATATGGATCTGAGCTTGCAACGCGCTTTGTCTGTTTCCGATTACATTTCATCTCTTAATTTTCCCACTCAAAACCAATTCAAATATAAGATCCTGGCGGCTGGTCGAGGGGAATTAGATGCGAATCAAACCCTCGATTCTCCTGGCGATCGCAAGGTCGTTTTTCGGTTCCAACTCAGACCCCCAGATTGGGGAAATATGTTCAGCGTACCCTCATCCTCAACGGAGACTCAACCATGAATTTTAACTTTCGCCCTTTAGAATTGCCACCCCTTCCCCAACCGAAAGCGCAAGAGTTAATTGATTGGGGGAACGGAACCGAGGTAAGTAGACCGATCACGCCGCCTCAGTTACCCCCCGGAGTGCCCCGACATCAGACAAAGCCGCCTCGCAGCATGGATGAGATTTTGGCGGATATTGAGAATGGCACCGGCGAACAGGTGACAATTTTGGAGTGGGTTTACTTGTTTTATGCCAAAGGAGATTGGGATGAGAAGCAAGGAAGCGATCGGGCTAAATCCACATCGGCAGCGATTTGGAAATTTGCTCTGGATGACGATAAGATTAAAGACCGATTATTTTGGCGATTGGCGATTTATTATAGCCAGGGTAATCAGAATCAGATAGGGAGTAAAAATCGGCCAGTCCGGAAAAATATGGAATCATCAGAAAATTCGGAAGTTGAGAGCGATCGCGAAAAGGCAGAGCAGAGGAAAATCAGCGATCGGCCTGTGTTGCCTTTGTCTTTAGTGCATAGCTTTCCAGATTTTGCTTCAGAGTTTAAAAATAAAGAGTGATACCATGTCTAATAAAAACAGCGATTCCATCTCACCCGTAGAAATTCTCTTAGCACTGGCAGACAATCAAGGTGATCGGCAAATTGCCTCCTGGAGCTTCCAAAAATTAATCACCCCCAAAAAACTCCTAGAAGAAGCTGGTTTACCTAAGTCTTTAGGTTCAAAACCTGAGATATTTAGCGGAATTATTAAATATTTTATTAATACCGGCCCCAGTCGCAATCTCAGGCAGGCAAACTTGATAATCAATTGCCTAGAAGACATGGCAACAGAACCGCAACTTCAGGGGGTACAGCATCTACTGACAAAGGTTTCCACAGAAATTGCAGGTCAGTTCCCGATGCTAGTCAACTGGGTAGAAAAAAACTATGGCATCACGAGTCCCGATACTCGCTGGAGTGAATTATCCCAACCGGCAAAAACTGCTTTAAAAGATTGGATTGGAGCGCTAAGTTATGAATCTTTCTATAAATTAGTTCCGATATTGTTACGGACACTGAATCTGGAGGATTGGGAGCGGAAGCAGCTAATAAGTCGCCGAGATTTCTGGTCGAACTATAGCGATCGCTTTGAACGACTTCGGATTTTGTTACCCCAGTCCTCCCAAAAGGCAACCCAAGAGGCGATCGGCAGTGAATTTGAGCATCAAGATATCAGTATTCTCCAGGAAGATGGCAGCGAGCCCACCGAACTTTGTATCTTTGATTTCGGAGATTGCTGCATTGTGGAATTTTTCCGAGGTCCAGGTAGCGAAACCCGCGTCTTTGACTCCCGAGTTTATCCTCATATCAAAACCCAGCTATTTGACTCTCCCGAACTTTCATTAAAAAGACTGCGTTGTCTGGGTGGCGAAGTACATGACCACAAATATTTGTGGCAAGGATATTGTGAAAAATTACTCAGGAAACGAGACATTTATCCAAATCAAGGAACTCAATATTTTCAAGGTTTATATCACCCATATAATCAATACAACCGCGAAACAGGACTACCAGTTCCTTCATTATCTGAACAGGAAGAACGTCAGCGTAAGTTAGAATACTGGGAAAGAGAAATGGCAAAAATTGAAAGGGCGGCTAAGTTGTTTTGTCGTGAATTTGATAGTTTAGATTATTGGGCTATTGAAACCGGGCAAACTGTTTAAAGTCTCAGTTGTGTGGCAAAGATTATGGGAGAAACCTGGTTTCTTGTATTGGTGGCAGGACGGTGCTATTATTTCAATCTACTTTCTTGGAGCTTTCATGGGCGATAATATCCACCAGAGAAACCCGGTTTCTTTTCTTGGAGCTTTCAGCGGCGATCGCACCTTAATCCAAAGTCAAAATCCCCCAAAACGGGAATAATGACTTGAACAGGCCAATCCGTTTCATCGGCAGCAACTAAAGCGATTTCAAATGCTAATTCTCCCTTGTGGTTAAACTCGCCCCTAATCATGCTCGATAACAGGCTCCGGTTTCATTAATGCAGTAAACTACACACCGGGCATTCGGGTATTGTTCATCAGCCTTCTGTTCTGCAACCTGGTCATCTTTGTCGATAAAATAGTCGCCACTTTCGGGTTCTATGACCATAAACCAGTCGTAATAATCGTCGATTAGTTTGGGTTTAGCCGCCTCGAAAATTTCGTCACACCGCTTCATTAAGGCTTGCATTTCTGCTTTGCGTTGGGCGAGTTCTTCCGGCGAACGTTGGCCGTCTGGAAAGAGTCGGCCTAGACGCGCTTGGCGATTTTCAGATATTTTTCTCATCAGGGATTAGCCTCTACTGGGCATCTTTTATTGATTATTTTAACTGGCGTCTAAGAAAAACAGAGCAAAACCTCATTGAAAATATGCTGGCTACTTTAAATGAAGAAGGGGGCGATCGTTCCCAACCTCAGAGCGATCGCCCCTACAGACCCCACTTAAATTACCAATCTGCAACCCACTTCTTCAGAGAAAATATAGCCAAAGTTGATATGTTACCATGATGGGTATTGGTAAACCAAGAGTCAAAGTGGAAACCCTGAAAACGATTACCCTCAAAATTGCGGACGAGCGGCTCTTAAAACTAGAATCAACTGCGACTAATATGGGAGTATCTGTAGAAGAATTGCTCTTAATGGGAGTGGAAGCGGTGGTGAATCAACCGGAAGTTTCGTTTCCGAACGCGATGGCCTACGTTTTCAACCAAAATACAGAACTTTATAATCGGCTGCAATTCTGCAATTCAAATGGGTTAGAGAGAGGAAAATTGAGAGTTTTTTAAACCCTTTTCAGCCCAATTTTAAACTGGCTACTCTCAACTGTCTCTAAATTTAGGAGACAAGTCAAAGGCTAATTGCGAGCGATAAAAACAGACATCAAACTCCATAAAAAAGTTTAACTGACCTAAAATAATAGGTGGCACATCAGATTTAGCCCACGCAAAAGCTAAACGAACAGGTGGAAAATCGCTAATCTGCCCCATAACGGCTAAACCCCTTGCTTCCACTGGTGCAAGATTACCTGCCAACGGAATGGAAAGCGTTTGTTCCTCCCAATCCGCTCCCAACGCCACACCAACATGATAAGGCAACACATTCAGACTCGCTCCCGTATCCAACAACCCAAACACTTCCAAAACCCGATCTCGATAACTGAAAGTAATCGGTACACAGGGGAAAACATTGGCTTCTCCTGCCTTATTTCTGCGTTCGATAAAAGGAAATCGTTGAGAGTTTCGCATCTGACTTGTCCTATTACTCTGCTAACAAACTCATTAACTTTTGAGCGGCATCCCCATAATCATAAGGCGACCAAGCCCGATAAGCGGTGCTATTATCCAAGGCTCTCAAACTTTCCTCCTTGGCTAATTCTGTGGTCAGAAACTGGATGATTTCAAGTTTCTCATCATGAGATAACTTTTGCAGTTTTTCCAATAATTCAGGATGGGACATAAAATGACCTATAATTCTGGTTTCCATTTTACCAAACTTTTACCCCAAAGTCATCATCGGGAGGCGAGCGCCTTCTTCTCATCCTGGCACCAGTTCCCTCAGCCTTCGATTTTGGCCTCTGAGAGCATAAAACGGGGTTTTTTTGGGGTTCCTCTGATTGTCGGGGCGCGCCCTATTGTAAGATAGACCCGATTCAACTCATTGACCTCCTGTGACTATGGCAACCAATCTGTCTCTTCCACTTATGGGCTGCGGTACTTGGGCTTGGGGTAACCGGCTGTTATGGGGATATGAACCCAGTATGGATGCGGAATTACAAGCGGTGTTTAATCTCTGTGTCGAAAATGGCGTGACGTTATTCGATACCGGGGATTCATACGGGACTGGTAAGCTGAATGGACGGAGTGAGACGCTGTTGGGGCGGTTTGCTCAGGAGTATCAGGGTCCGAATGCGGATAACATTTGTATAGCCACCAAGTTAGCGCCTTATCCTTGGCGGTTGACGCGGCGATCGATGGTGTCTGCTGGGGAAGCGTCGGCGCAGCGGTTGGGACGGCTGGATTTGGTGCAGATGCATTGGTCTACGGCAAATTATGCGCCGTGGCAGGAATGGTCGTTGTTGGATGGATTGGCGGATTTATACGATCGCGGGTTGGTGAAGGGAGTCGGTTTGTCCAATTACGGTCCCAAACGTCTCGAACGCATTTATCAAAAGTTTAGCGATCGCGGAGTTCCCATTGCTACCCTGCAAGTTCAATACTCGCTGTTGTCTACCTATCCCGTGACTACCTTGGGACTCAAAGAAGTCTGCGATCGCCTGGGAATTCAACTGATTGCCTACAGTCCCCTCGCTTTGGGATTATTAACCGGAAAATACTCAGAAAACGGTCCCTTCCCTCCAGGGATTCGCGGGTTCCTGTTTCGGAATATTTTACCCAAAATTCAGCCTTTGTTAGACTGTTTGAAAGCAATTGCTTCGGACCGCAATAAAACCATGTCCCAGGTTGCCATCAATTGGTGCATCTGCAAAGGAATGATTCCCATTCCCGGTGCAAAAAGTGTGGAACAGGCACAGCAAAATCTCGGTGCTCTGGGTTGGAGTTTGGATGCCAGGGAAGTGCTGCAACTGGATCAAGTTGCGGCGAATTCTAATAAAACAATGGTGCAAAATATCTTTCAAACGACTTAAAATAAATGCCAAAAATTAAATTTGTGGGCATTTTAATTAGCTTAAAATAAAAAATTTGCTACCGATTGAGCAGAAAATTATTAAGGTTCTGTGAATGAAGTGAATTTTTATTCTTCAATCTTAGCCAACACCTTAAACGGTGGATTTGCTGCTTCCCATTGTAGAATAGCTTGGTAGAGTTCAGTCCTAGAAAAAAACGAAGCCTCATAAGCCAGTCGTAAATCTTTTTCTAGGATAAGGCTTTCGACTTGCTTGGTGTTACAGGACCCCAAGGCTTTACAGAGTCCAATGGACAAAATGCAGATTAAATCATGGCCGCAACAGACAGACCAGGGGTTGTGAGTCTTCTGTTTTAAATCTTCTATCCGCTTTTGAAGGGTTTGTTCATCTAAATCGTGCTTTTGTGAGTTGTTTTTAACGGTTTTTATGAGTTTTAATTCATCTAAGGCTAAAGTTGTATCATCAATAAATTTCTTAAAGGATAAATCTTCAAATTTTAAGGAAAGGCCCTCTTTGAGGGACAGCCATCGCAAGTAGCCTAAAAAAACTCCGGGTACAATCAGGAGAGTCCGAATATCTTGACCTGTCGATTCGGTCAGTTTTTTGATTTTGTCTTCCGATCCATATTCAGCGAGAACTTTTTCCAATGCTGGGGACTGGAGTAGCATGGTTTCCATGTCGTGGGTGTCGGTCATGAGTAGATTTGGGGTAGGGGATTGCTTCCCCTCTAGGCGATCAAAATCCGCATCGACAACCGCTAACACTCCCGAAAAGTTATCTTTTTCGAGGATATCCAGTGCGCCGATCGCCTTTTCCTTATTAGTCGCATTCTCTACAAAACATTGACTGAGATTGACCAAATTTTTCCAGACTCGTGCATCGGTTTCGCCTTCGGTGATTAAAAATGTTCCCTGATATTGAGTCCGCATTAAGCGAATTTTATTCGCGACGCGATCCGGTGTTAAGTGTTCTCTCATGGCCCTTTTAACTCGACGGTCAAATCCCAGCGATCGCTGATAATATCGGGAGAATGGGTCGCCATTAACACATCAATATTCACTAACTTAGCAATTTGTTGTAAATCTTTGAGAAACTGAGCTTGCCAAGCGACGTGCAACGACAGTTCAGGCTCATCAATGAGAATCAAGGAATTGGGTTGTGCTTTGAATAATAACTCATACAGCATCACCAATTGATGTTGTTCCCCAGAGGATAGGTTCTCCGGGGATAACTGCTTGCCATCATCAGTCTGAAATATAAACCCTTTTTCTTTGTTGACGCTGATACTTTTATAACAAAATCTGCTATTAATAATTCGCTTTAAAATTTCTATTTTTTGAGCCAGTTCTTCAAAGACCCTCAGCTTATTTTCTACATCTTCTACATAAACGGATAAAATACTTTTGGCGGTGTCATCAATTGAGCGGTCCACTTGAAAATCTGGGTCTTCATCTTGATTTAAAAGTCCCGCTTCTATCAGACAATAGCGCTTTTCTTCGATTTCCCTTAACTTGGCATGAATTTTTTCGCCGGTTAAGTCAGGGTGTGCGGTAGTTTTGACCACTCTTGCTGGAAAAGTCCGATCCAAGGATTGAGCTAATTCTCCATATTCAGCAAGTTTGCTCTGAATATGTTCGGCGAGTTCTTCAGAATAGGCCGCAACGGAGGTGATTCTCGGATCTTCCCCCCCGCTCAAAACATTACTGAAATTGAATAAGCGTTGAGCTTCTATTAATTGAACTGCTATCGATTTTTTAATGTGGACGAACCAATCTGGCTCGGGGTTTATTGGTCTTAATTGTTTTGGGAAAACCTTGTTGAACCTATGTATTACATCTGAAAATGAAAGTATTTCAGGAGTTGACAAATTGAATGATATTTCATAATTTATGGGAATTGTCTCTGGAATGCGACTCTCAATAACTTGACTCATTTGTTCAACCGAATTAGAATCAGAAGCTACATCAATGAGTTGAAATTCCTCCTTTTTGGATAATCCAGAATCGAACAATTGAAGGGTGGTCGGGTGCTTCTTAGTTTTAGAGGTATTCTCAATGGATTGGGTCACCACTAACTGCTCCCCATTATCAAACTCAACCCGAAATTCGCTGAACGGAATTGTCACTAATTCCAAGTACCGGGAATTAAACAGGCCATTGAGCATTCTGAGTAAGATAGTTTTACCAAACCCATTCGGACCATGAATGATGGTAATTCGCTCATCTAAATTTAAGGGGATGGTGTGATTAAAAATCCCAAAAAGATTGGTCACCGAAATTTTATGGATTCTCATCTTGACCTCGGGTGTAGCCAGGGTTATATTGTTACTTGCGCTCTATTTTACAGGACTATTCCCTAGGTTTAGGGAATAATTTTTTTATCACGAGAATGCAATTTTGTCAAGTAATTTCAAAGCAATTTCAGTTGCACTGAGGCATCATCGATCGCCTCCCTCTGTTCCCCCTCTTCACCCGTTGAAGAAAACTGCCACATCTGTTCATCTCCGGCCAATAAACCCTCGGCTGCTTCTAGCAAGTCGGTTTTGATATCCTCTAATCCTTCGCGATTCTCTAAATAGGTTTGTAAGGCACTTAACGGGTCAATTCCAGCGCCAGCATTCAGTTCGGGAACTCGGGGTCTGGCTAGTTGGCTGACGAGTTCGGCTTGGATGGTGTAGTTATGTGCGGCGCTTAAGGCTGCATGAATGGTGGTGTTATCAATTAAATCAATTTGGTGCGATCGCAATTGATAAATCAGCCTCACTACTGCATCCTCAATCTCCTGTTTGCCGACTGCCTTTAAAATCTGCTCTTGAGGATTCTCCGCTTCTGATACATCCACCTTAATGGTCTTAAAAGCTCGCACAACCAACGGACAAAATTCCCACTTCGCCTGTCCCCGTTCTAACTCCACCATCACATAGCCTTTATCTTCCTTCTGCTCACTGAAATCAACCCGTTCAATACTTCCGGGATAAATCACTGGCGGATTATTCGTGGGATTCAGGTTCTGGTGGCGGTGAACATGACCCAATGCTACATAATCAAACTCGGGGCGAATTAATAGGGAAATGGGAATCGTAAACCCCTTGCCGACTGCCAGAAACCGTTCCGCCCCTAATTCGGCGCGATCGGCCATTAAATGCGCCAGCAGGACTGTGGGTACTGTTTCGTCCAGTTTGCGGACTTCTCCTTCTAGGACGACCCGCAAACGGTCGATTAATATCTGATTCACATCCGAAAGAGAAATCCCCTCGGTTTGCGATCGCGTCATTAAAGTCGAACGAGTAATCCAAGGCAAGGTAATAATCTGCACCGGACCCTTGGCAGTTTCTATGCGATGAGTCGTGAGGCGATCGCCGACAATAAAACCCGGTACTCCCAAGGTGCGATAAATGGATAAACTTGCTCCCCCTTGTCCTTGGGAATGTTGATCATGGTTGCCAACCAGCAAAACTGTGGGGATATTTGCCTCGACTAACCGATGAAATTGACGTGCAAAGGCTTCCTGAACAAATGGAGGTGGCGTGGCATCGGGAAAGGCATCCCCGCCAAACAAAACTAAATCCACGGGTTCTGTAATGGCGCGATCGATACAGCGACTCAAGGTGCTGACAAAATCTTCTAATCGCGTATTCAAGCCCGTGGCTGGATTAACTCGCCCGTGGGAAAACCCACTGCCGATATGGATATCTGAAAGATGCAGAATTTTAATCATGGGTTGTTATTAGTCCTTTGTCCTTTGTCTATTGTGCTTTGTTTCTTTTCGGTTTGGACAAACAGGCGAGATGCCTTGCTTCAAAACCGAGGACAAAAGACCTAGGACTATTAACTTCCCCTTAGATATGAATGCCGCATTCGCTTTTAGCCGAACCCCGCCAGCGTCCAGCGCGTTCATGTTCGCCTGCACCCACGGGAGTTGTCAGGGGTTCATCACCAATGCTGCCATACCCTTGATCATGGAGGGCATTGTAAGGGACACCATGCTTCATGATGTAGGCCCAGGTTTCTTTGCGGGTCCAGTTTGCTAGGGGATTGACTTTGATGCGTCCGTCGTTATCCCGTTCAAAGATGGGCATTTGAGCGCGAGAACTGGATTGGTCCCGGCGGCGTCCGGTGATCCAGGCGACGACGTTGAGTTCTTCCAAACCGCGTTTCAGGGGTTCCACTTTCGTGAGATGGTGGAATTGTTCAACGTTGCTGTGCCACAAGGCGGTGCCGTAACGTTTGGCGAACTCTTGGCGATCGCTGGCTTCTGAGTTTTTGTAGATATGCAAATCTAAGTTGTAGTGCTGCTTAGAGCGTTCTACCAATTCCAGGGTCTCGGCAAAGTGGTGCAAGGTGTCGAGAAACAGAACAGGCACCGGGGGATTGGATTTCAGTTCACGGTAGAGGAGGTCCATGACAACCATGCCGCTGGCTCCAAATGCCGTGCTTTGCACAAGCCCTGTGGGAAAATTATTGACGCACCAGGCCAGAATCTCTTGGGGATGGGATGACTCAAATCGTTGGTTGAGTTCATCCAAGTCGAGACTGGTGGTGGATTTGGTTGGTGCCTGCACTGAGTTGACCATGCTCGTTTCTTTACTGTAGTAAGTCATTTAAGGGTTTCCAAAATCAATCATAGCCTAAAACACCCCTAACTTGGTCGGGAATAAGTATTTTATTTCTAAGGGTGGAGTTTAGCGGTGTACTTGCGTCTATCCAAGGGCTTGGAATCCCTATTCCGAAAGGCTTACATTACTTGGTAAAGTTTTATGAAGTTACCGAAAGGAATAGGAGGGATGCCCTCAAATGTGTCTCTTGACTCGGAGGTGTCTGTTAGAGAACTGAGTATTAAGACTCAGAAAGCGCGGGGGAAGTGCCAATCCAAATTATATGCTGATGGGTGGCAATTACTGCATCAACTCCTCTCTATAAAAATCCGGCAGGCTCAAGCCTGGAGCTATACGGACAAAGCCTGCCTACGCAGGCTCAAGCAAAACATAAATCATCCAAACAACGTTCGTAGTAACCCCTTCAGGGGTTTCTTTAAGATGACTCCTGAAGGAGTCACTACGAACGATTTTTAACAAGTGGATTTGGGATCAGGCTTGCTTTCCCATAAAATAACCACAGTTGGGGTCTGGAGTAAATAGAATGCGATTGATTTTGTACGGAAAGCCGGATTGCCACCTCTGCGAGGGGTTGCAGGAAAAAATAGAACAGATTCAGGACTTGAACTTTGAGCTAGAGGTGCGCGACATTACCACCCAGGCGGATTGGTTCGCCGCCTATCAGTATGAAATCCCCGTTCTCTGTCGGGTGATTACTCCAAACCCAGACTCGGACATTCTGGCAAAAGAGGAACCCTTGCCAAGGCCCTCTCCTCGGGCCTCGGTGCAGCAAGTGCAGCAAATGTTACAGCAATACTTTCCGAAAAATGATTCACAATAGGCGAAAAATAATGCAAGACGAGAGGGAATCAGGGGTCTACTCTGTTCTCTTCTGTCTTGGATGAACGATCGCCCAATCGCGTGTGAGGAATTAAAACGATGAAGCTCAAAGCGTTATTACCCAGCATTCTGTTAGAGACCCTTGATAAGGAGGCGCTGGAAATCGAGGTCACGGGTTTAAGTACCAATTCCCATGCGTGCCAACCGGGGGATCTCTTTATCGGAATGCCGGGAACCCGTGTGGATGGCGGTGACTTTTGGCCCTCGGCGATCGCAGCAGGTGCAGTGGCAGCCTTAGTCAGTCCCCAAGCGGCGCAAAAACACCCACCCCAATCTGATGCGGTAGTGATTCCGGTGGCAGATATGACCGCTGCCTGTGCCCAAGTGGCAGCAGCGTTTTATGGGGAACCTGGGAAAAAACTCAATTTAATTGGGGTCACCGGGACCAATGGCAAAACCACCACCACTCATTTAGTGGAGTTTATTCTCCAGAAGGTCCAAAAACCCACGGCCCTGTTAGGGACCCTATATGTCCGGTGGCCTGGATTTGAACAGGTGGCGGCCCATACGACCCCCTTTGCGGTGGACTTGAATCATCAGTTAAGTGATGCAGTCCAGGCGGGATGTGAATTTGGGGTGATGGAAGTCAGTTCCCATTCCTTGGCCCAGGGACGGGTGCAGGGGTTGCCGTTTCAAGTCGGGATTTTTACGAATTTGACCCAGGACCACCTCGATTTCCATGAAACGATGGAGGATTACTTCGAGGCGAAAGCCAAGCTGTTCAGCGCGGAATATTTGCAAGGTTGCGCTGTGGTGAATATTGATGATAGTTATGGACAGCGCTTGGCGGAACGGTTGAGTGGGGATAAGTTGTGGGGTTATAGCACCCACAATGCCCAGGCGGATTTATGGACGAGTGATATTGAGTATGAACCGGCAGGAGTGAAGGGAATGCTGCATACGCCGGTAGGTAATGCCAAGTTTTCCTTGCCCTTGGTGGGACAATACAATGTGGAAAATATGCTGGCGGCAGTGGGGGCGGTCCTGCATTTTGGCGTTCCCTTGGGGTCGATTGTAGCAGTGTTGCCGGAGTTTCCGGGAGTACCGGGACGGATGGAACAGGTGTTGATTAAGCCGGATCAGGATATTAGCGCGATCGTGGATTATGCTCATACGCCGGATAGTTTGGAAAATGTGCTGAAGGCGACGCGACCTTTTATTTCGGGGAAATTAATCTGTGTGTTTGGTTGCGGGGGCGATCGCGATCGCACCAAGCGTCCGATTATGGGTAAAATTGCCGCAGAATTGGCCGATGTGGTGGTGGTGACTTCGGATAATCCTCGCACGGAAGACCCGGAACAGATTTTAAAAGATGTGGCGGCAGGGATTCCTCAGAGTATCTCAGCGCGAGTAATTGGCGATCGGGCTACCGCCATTCGGACTGCTATCCTGGAAGCAAAACCCGGTGATGGGGTGGTGATTGCCGGTAAGGGCCATGAAGACTATCAAATTCTCGGCACGGAAAAAATCCATTTTGATGACCGAGAACAAGCGCGGGAGGCGTTAACTCAACGGTTTGCCGCTGTGGTTTAACGGGCCTGGGGACAGGGAGAGTTACCCGTTTAGGTTATTTTTGGTAACAATGCAGCGAAACTCTAATTTTTGCTGCATTTGAGTAGAGTCAGTCTGAAAGCCTTCCCCGAGACATTACAGGAGGGGACTGGAGGTGGATTGACTGTTTAAAGCGCCTGTCATAAGGCGCTTTTTGCGTAGGATTACGAATGCAAAATATAGAATTTTAACTTTAGAATAGAATTACCCTTGCTCATCAAAATGAGGGTCTGAGGAGACCCTGTTTTCTACAACTAACTCGATCTGTTGCCCATTAAGGGATGAGATGGAGAGGGGTAATTGAGCTAGGTCAATGGACTAAGGGTGCGAAGCTATCGGAATAATCAGGGTGTTTAAATTAAATAAATGGTGTTCGGACCCTTAAAAATTGCTGGAAACCTAAACAGAAGTGACGTTTAGGCCAATGTGCTGATTCCCATGTTTGTAGCAGTGATGTTCAGTTTGTAACATCAACCTAAACCGGGGAAGTACATTAAGTTGCTGGCGTCGGATTTCCTCCCCTGGGTGAAGTTCAGGGATTTGCTAACTCGCGGACACTTCAATGAAGATGAATTTATCAACAGCTCAGGATGTGTCTCTTTATGATTGCGCCCTCAGTGCGATCGCACCGCCTCATCCCTTGCAAGTTTCCTACCCATCTTTTAAGGGCATGGTGGGCGGTGTATTTGACCTGCTGATCGAACAAAAAATCCCTGCAACCTTGTGGGTGAAGCTTCCAGATTGGTGCAACTGGCAGGGAGACCTTGAGCGCTACCGCCATTTGCTTGGGGGGACGAATCCGGTTTACATCCTCCACCCCTGGCAGGGTGAGGAGACTCCAAAGACGAGGGATGAAGAGATAGAGGAGGAAGGAGGAACCGGAAGAACAAACGAGTTATATTCCCGACAGCGATACAGCTTTTTTAAACCGCGATCGCAGGATAAACACAGGACCTTCGATCGCAACCTCCATCGTCACAGTCCGCCCTACAGCGCACCGTTAACCTGCGGCATTGATGAGAATTCCCTGATTAGCGACGAGGGAACGATCTTCATGCCGACTAAAACTACCTTACCCTTATGCTCTATTCAGTTAATGCTCAATAGCAAACTGAACGAGGAATATTTTCTGATTGTGTTGTCCCCGGAATTATCGGTGGCAATTTTAGCCAGTCCCACCCCATCAAAGGGTCTCGAACCCCATTCTCATCGAGAATTTCAGGGAAATAAAACCCTAGTTGCCCTTTATTCCCTAGACCAACAGACAATTCAACAGGTCTTTGATGGATTAAAAGTATCGGTGAGTAAAGGGCAGTGCCAGAGTTGTCCAATTTCTGATGAAAATCAATACGCGATCGAGACATCTGGGCGAGTTTGCGAGAATTTACTCGCCAATTGGGACATGGCCTTTGGTCACCTGGAACTTCCTAAACCAGACCCTTTATTATTGGGACATTTATTTAGCAAGCAACTCCAGCGACGGGAACAGCAGGGAGAAGAATTGGCCGGGGAGGGAGAACTGGCCGCATTGCGACGACAAAATCAAGAACTACTGGATGCATTAGAGTTTAAAGATGAGTTTCTGAATAAGATTGGACAGGAACTCCGCACGCCGTTAACGAATATGAAAACGGCCTTGAGCTTGTTGGATTCACCCAAACTCAAACCAGCACAACGAGAGCGATATAGTGCGCTTTTGCATCAGTCTTGCGATCGCCAAAATGCCTTAATCGAAGGCTTCCTAGAACTGGTGCGCCTAGAAAGCGAGGTGGATAAAGCGAAAATGGAGGGCATCCGCTTGGGAGAACTCGTCCCGGGAATTGTGAGTACCTATCAGCCGATCGCCCAGGAAAAAGGGGTACTCCTCGCCTACACCCTCCGCAGCACTTTACCTCCAGTGGTTTGCACCCGGGAATGGCTCAAAAAAATTGTGCTTAATTTGCTGCAAAATGCGATAAAATTCACCGGGTCTGGTGGGGAAGTTTGGGTGCGTTCCAAGCAACAAGGCGATTATGTTCAACTAGAATTTCGCGACACGGGTATGGGCATTCCCCCGGGGGAAATTCCTAAAGTTTTTGAAGCCTTTTATCGGAGTCGTCAAGCCATTAATGATGATATAGAAGGGGCTGGACTCGGCTTAACCATTGTCCAACAGCTTTTACTCCATTCCGGAGGTTCAATTACGGTAAAAAGCCGGGTCGGACGGGGTTCAGTGTTTAGCATTTTATTACCCGTTTACGACGAAGGCAATGGGGAATGGTGAACTAATAGACCTGTTGAAAACTTCCGGAGAGATCCCCCCAACCCCCCTTCTTAAGGGGGGCTTTTTTTGTCGGACGGGGTTCGGTGTTTAGCATTTTATTAGCCATTTACGACGAAAGTGATGGGGACTGGTGAAGGAATCAACTTGTTGAAACATTGCATAGAGATCCCCCCAACCCCCCTTCTTAAGGGGGGCTTTTTTTACCGATTTTTAACCCCACTAACAAGACCCCAAACCGGGTTTCTGCGATCATTATACCTCTGGCAAAATTCTTTAAAGCCGATTGGCGTTCTTAAGGGGGGTTGGGGGGATCAATCCGGATTTTTGCCAGAGATCTAGTGTTGCTAGATTGCCTAAATTGATGAAAGTAACCCGGTTTCTCAACCCCCATCCTGTTTAATTATCCCCGCATTTCTAAAGGTAAGAAGATCGTCAGGACTTGTCCATGTTGGTGACGATTGCGAACAATTAGTTTACCTCCGAGGGCTTGAAACAGGTTTTTAGTCACGCTCAAATTAAGACTAAGATTGCCGGTTTCTGGCTGAAACATCAACATTTGACCGAGAGATTTGAGGGCCTGAGTCCCGGAAACTGTGGTTTCGGAATTGACGGAGGCATGGGTTTGGGAGTGGAGTTCTACCTTTAACTGATGACCCGCCAGGGAAATTTCGACTTGGAGTTTGCCTCCGGCGGGTAAGGTGGAGGTGAAGTTATCGATCGCCCCGGTGAGGACTTGATCCAACAAGGAAGGGTCACTGACCACCGAGGGCATTTTTTGCGGCAAAATCACATCTAAGGTGAGGTTACGTCGGCTGGCTTGTTTTTCCCAGCGCGGGATGCAACTATTTAATACCTGGGTCAGGGAGGTGGATGTCAGGTGCATCGGCGCGTGAGCATCTTTGGTGGTTTCCAATTCCACTGCCCGGAAAAACAACCCAAAGCGGTCGATTTGCTCGCTACATTCGCGATCAATGGCTTCTAAGCGTTTGATAATCTCAGCATCGAGATGACGGCGTTTGAGTAAGAGTCGGGTGAGGGTGCGGATGGTGGCTAACGGCGTTCTAACTTCGTGAGCGATCGCCTGTAATAATTCCACATCCAAGGCTGGGGCTTGGTTTCGGACGTTCTTACTCGCCGCATCCCGCAGGTCATCTAAGGGTTGGTCGATCGCCGGTTTCCGGGGATTGGCAGTTTTGGCCGAGACGGTCCCCACCGCCTTTCCACCCTTGGACCTCAAAGTTTTGGCAATCGCCGGTTCTGGATTACTCAGGGCCGTTCTCCGTTCCCCAGAGGTCGAAACCAGGGAATTCCCATCGGGACGGGATACCTCCCAGGAAATCTCCGCCTCACCATTGGGACAATCCCCTCCGGATTGGGGTAAGGCCCGCATGGAGGAACCCCACCCGGTCCAATCTGCGGCGAATGCTTCCATTTCATCCAGCATTTCGCGATCGAGTTCTACGGGTTCGGGGAGATATTCCAGAAGCTGTTGGGTAAACTGACAAACCAGTTTGTAGTCTGGGGTGCGGGGTTGGAACTGTTGGAACTGCTGATCTAGGGTGGAAATAGCACTCTGATTTTTGAAGGGTAGCAGACGCGATCGCAATCCTTGCCACACTAAAGCGATCACCTCTGGATCAAAGGAAAACTGAAACGCCGGTTGTGCCTCGGAATTTAATCCCACCACCATCACCAGACTAAACCGCGCTGTCAACACCAAACAAAATTGTTCTCGGGCCAGAGGGTCCCCAGTAAGCAGGGGTAAAACTGTAGGGTTGGAGGCATTGGAACCATTATCCGGGGTCGAGGGGAACAAGGAGGGGGGTAACCATGCGCCAGACTGCTGCACCCCAGCAAAGGTCCAAGTGGAGAACTGTTCTAAGTGGGTGGATTGAGTTAAAACCGGGACAGGACCGGATAACACTAACCCTTTGCTAGAGAAGGAATGCCGGGTATCTGGGTCATTCTTTACTCGTTCGCCATCGAGGAGGTCATTCAGGGAGGCGACTGCGCCTTGCCATTGGCGATCGGCCCGAATTCGGCGCAACCAAACTGTTGCGGCATCCCGGTGGGTCGTTGTCCCATTGCGATCGCCCGGTTCTTCCCCAGTCAACCCCATCTCTAGGTCCGAGGAATTGTCGGTTCTCCCCCCCTGTGCTAAAACCTCGCTAATCGTTGGTAAGACCCACTTGTACACGGAAATATCCCCCTCTACAGTTCACTGGTTTAAATCCTTAATTTTCAATAATTGAGCAAGAATTTGTAATTTAAAACTTGCTACAAACGCTTTAATCTAAATTCAACTGAAAACAAGATACTACTAGCCTATCTGGATCTTCCCCATAAAAACATTCGTAGAACCGAACAAATCAGTCGCAATCCCCGCAGAAAATCGGGAGGGTCACCCCCTTGATTCAGAATCGGTTTGACCCAAGAGGCAGTCGGCACTCGCCCCCTTGTGGGTAAAACCCCACCCGGTTGGTCTGGAAGCATTGAGGACCGCTATAGTAGAACATATCAATATATTTGCTTTGGAAATCGCCCTCAACCATGTCTACTTTGCTCGCTGATGCCAAAAACTTATTAGCTGAACTGATTGCTCGTTATGCCTCCCGGGTTGATTATTTAGCCATTCGCCTAGAAGAAGCGGAAGGCACCGATATCTTTTTGCGCGGTGAAAAGATTGAAACCCTAAGTGAGGGAGTCTCGATTGGGGGACAAGTCCGCGCTTGCTATCAAGGGGGTTGGGGCTTTGCCAGTTTTAATCAACTGGCGGGACTGGCAGAACGAATCGAGGAAGCGATCGCCGCAGCGCGATTAGTCGGGGATGAAGAAACGATTTTAGCCCCGGTGGACCCGGTACAGATTACCTGTGAACTCTTACTCACCGGCACTGACCCTAGAAAGATTCCGATTATCGACAAAAAGAGATTGTGCGATCGCTATACGGATATCCTCCGTCAAGTTGACCCGCGCATCACCACCACCTCGGTGCGCTACAGTGACAGCGCCCAACGCATCCTCCTGTTCACCTCGGAAGGCACAATCCTAGAACAGTCTTGGGTAGATATGGAAATGCGCTTTGCCGCCACTGCACGCAATGGGGAAACGGTTCAAACGGGACGGGAAACCACCGGGTCGCGGAAAGCTTACGAAGATTTAATCCAGCTTGATTCCCAAGTGCGAGGGGCCGCCCAAAGAGCGGTAGAAGCCCTTTCCCTGCCTTCGGTGAAAGGCAACACCTACCAAGTTGTCATTGACCCCATTCTATCAGGATTGTTCGTTCATGAAGCCTTTGGACATCTTTCTGAAGCAGATATGGCGTATGAAAACCCAGATTTGCTAGAAGTAATGACCCTGGGACGCCGTTTTGGTCCTGAAGACTTGCAAATCTTTGATGGGGCGGCCCCTCCGGGTCATCGCGGCAGTTATCTTTATGATGATGAAGGCACTCCTGCCACCACCACTCAACTGATTAAAGATGGGGTACTCGTCGGACGCCTCCACTCCCGAGAAACTGCTGGGAAACTAGAGGAAACTGCCACAGGAAATGCCCGCTGTTTGAATTATCATTATCCTCCCATTGTTCGGATGACCAATACCTGGATTGAACGGGGAAAGACGCCGGTTCAGGATTTATTTACGGATATTAAAGAAGGGGTTTATGCCCGAAATTGGCTGGGAGGAATGACGAATGGGGAAATGTTTACCTTTAGCGCTGGGGAAGCCTGGATGATTAGAAATGGTCAATTAGCCGAACCTGTGCGGGATGTCACCCTTTCGGGGAATGTGTTTAGCACCTTAGCGGATATTGAGGCGATCGGGGATGATTTCTATTGGGATGAATCCGGCGGTTGCGGCAAAGGTGGACAAAATGGTTTACCTGTAGGCTGTGGCGGTCCCAGTCTGCGAATTCGCAATGTCGTAGTGGGTGGCGAGTCAGCGTAGTTTTTGTCCCGTCTAATTACTAAAGGAATTGCAACAAATAAATCATCCAAATGTTCGTAGTGACTCCTTCAGGAGTCATCTTTAAAGAAACCCCTGAAGGGGTTACTACGAACATTTTGGCTGTTTTCTTTTATGAAGCTCCCTAACCCCAGGACAAGCAACCGGGTTTCTAGCCGAGATTTATTGAAAATTGCTAGAAAGTTGGTGAAGAAACCCGGTTTTTAACTTCTACTGTACCCCCGGACTAAAAACAAACTTACTGAAGTGAGGGGAGGGAGGGCGGTACTTCCGATTGATATAGATTTTCCATTTCCGCCAGGGTGGCTTCCGGGTCGGTATGGGTAGATTTTACCACATAATTGAGTTTTAATTCTTCGAGGAAATCCGTGAGCAAGATTTGTATTTCTTCTTGGGTTTGCCGATCGCCTAAAGCTTTCCGAAAGGCTTTATTGAACTCCTGACTGAGGCGCTCAAATAGCACTCGCCCTTCCACATCGGAGTAAGAGTTTTCCAGAACAGTTACCGTGGTTTGGGCTAAATTAGAGGCCATTTGTTCGGTAAAATCCCTAGGCAAATTTCCAAGTCCGGGGAAAGCTTTGAGGCTTTGATAAACTCCAGAATCTTTAAACGCACCTTCTATACTATGATGCAAAACTGCTTCTAATTCTGGCTTAATTTGGGGTAAAACTTTGTAGATGGTTAATTCCAGAAGTCGGTCAGTAATAACTTCAATTTCATTGACATTATTCAGGTCGATCGCCGGTTGGGGATTCAAAAATGATTGGGCGGCAGTACCTTCTCGAATGGAGTCTTGCGCTTGATTAATAAAGCGCACCATCACAAATCGAGACAGGCGATCGGCTAATTTGGCAGCCGGTTCATGGGTCATCTGGACTAAGATGCGATCGAAATTAACCAATTGACTCTGTTGCAGTCTCACGGCAACTGGAATCACCCGTAACCCTCGCCAAAACGGTAAAAACAGTAAAACATCATACCAGCGTCGCAACATGGCATCAATCCACCGTAAGCCACTAATCCGGCGATGCCTCAAGAAGGTGCGAAGTAGGAATTCTAATCCAAACAAGCACATAAAGAAAATATCAATTCGCCAAAATTCATCGACGACTTGCCCGATTTCGTCTACATTTCTGAAATAATTGCTGGCAATTAGGGGATTTATCTGAGTTTGAAAAAAATTCAGTTCGCGGCTTAAATTGTGGCTGCTTAAATAATTAGAGGTCCAAAAGGTTTGAAAAGCCTCTGAAGCATATTCAGTGCCAATATGCTGACGCATTCGCCTTTGAATTTTGGCAAACGTGCCGAACTTACCCGCAGCCATAAAGGGGTTTTCCTTGAGCATTCCCTCGCTTTCATAGCGTAACAATTCCAGCAAATTCTCCACTTGCGGAGTTTCCAGGGAACTTTGAGGTTGTTGGAGTGCGAGGGTTAATTGATGGACGGTTTCTAAGTATTTTTCAGTTTCAGGATGGGGTTCAATGCCTTTAATTTTATCATAAGCTATCACAACCGGGGGGAGTTGTTGTAAATAGATATCACGCAGGGGAATATAAGAGGAATCAAACCCGACTAACAGCAAATTGATAACGGCGAGAATCGCCATAAATTTTCTAAACCAGTCAATCGGTCCTCCGGTATTCGGGGGACCTACTGGGTTGGCAGTTTTTATGGTTTGCATTTTGAAGACAGAGATTAAGTTAGAAGTAAAAGTATCCCGCTAGGGCTTTACTTCCTATTATCTCTATCCTGCATCAAAGCGACATCTATCTGTTGGATGAGGTGTGCTACAGTGGAGGAGTTATCTAAGACGACATCAGCCCGAGAGCATTTTTCAGATAAGGGCATTTGGCTATTAATTCTAGCTCTCGCTTGGTCGAGGGTCAAGCGATCGCGTTCCATCAATCGCTGAATCTGGCGATCGCCAGGACAAGATACCACCCAAATTTCCGTCACTAAATCGGTCATTTGTGCTTCAAACAACAACGGGATGACCAAGACTGCGGTAGACTGTTCTGGCAAAGCGGCAATTTCTCGAAGAAAGCGATCGCGCACTTGGGGATGGATTTGCGCCTCTAACCACTGTTTTTCCTGGGGTTGAGTAAACACAATCTCCCCCAACTTCGGACGATTCAGACTGCGATCGGGCAGTAGCAAGTCACTTCCATAACGCTTCACGATTTGATTCAACACTTCTGACCCAATCTGGACCGCTTCCCTCGCATAAATATCCGCATCAAACACCGGCAATTTATGCTGATTTTTCAAGTAATTAGAAACAGTAGTTTTACCCGTAGCAATGCCACCCGTCAAACCAATTTTACGTTTGTTGATCATATCAACCCCTAATTGCAAACAATAGAATGTTTATAGGAATGAACAAACATCGCCTGATCCGTCGAACTATTGTACAATGATATGAGGCTCCGTAAGCAGAGGATCTAAGTAGAGGAACCGAAGGGGTTCCCCGAACTCTGAGCATCTTCTACTTCAGTTTACCCCCTAACTTCAACAGAGCAACAGTGGAGAAAACATCGGATTTTTAAAATTATTCAGCCATGAAAAGACGGAATGTATTAAAATATCTAAGCATGAGTGCTGCTACAGTAGGTCTAAGCCAAATTTCCTGTAATGCTCAATCGCAGGAAAAGTACAATGTTTTATTTTTAGCGATCGATGATTTACGACCTCAACTTAAAAGCTATGGTGAGGCACAAATGTTGACGCCAAACCTGGATAAATTGGCAGATAGAGGGGTGTTATTCGAGCGTGCCTATTGCCAAATTCCGGTGTGTGGTGCTTCGAGATTAAGCGTTATGACGGGTGCAAGACCCAATAAAAGTCCCGGAGAACCTGTGGGGAGATTCTGGAGTTATCATTCCAGATTAGATGAACCTGTTGAGAATTGGCGCGGTAACTTAGAACCGGCGGGGATTAACCGTCCTAAAACACCGGAGGGAAACCCTGCGCCAACCCTCCCCATGCTTTTCAAGCAACAGGGGTACAATACCCAGTCTGTAGGGAAAATTTATCATGTGATGGATGACGATCTTGATGCGTGGAATTATGGGATGACGCGGTTTAAAGATATTCGAGTTTATAATATTCCAGGCAATGAAAGGAATGCTTATGAAATCGGCGAAAATCAGCCTGATAATGCCTATCCCGATGGAATCACTAGAGACCTGGCGATCGCCGCTTTGCGAAATTTAAAAGAACAGCAAAAACCTTTCTTTTTAGCACTAGGATTTGTCAAGCCTCATTTGCCGTTCAATTGTCCTAAAAAATATTGGGATATGTACGATCGCAATACCATAGAACTAGCACAAAATCCTTTTGCTCCTACCGATGCACCCTCAGAGTCTTTACATGATTGGGGGGAACTCAGAGGGTATCGAAATCTCGTTTTTAGTGATGAAACCCAATCTCAGTTAGATGAAGAGTATGCTAGAACTCTGATTCACGGTTATTATGCTTGTACCACATTTGTTGATACCTGTATTGGGTCGGTTTTGGATGAACTGGAGCGATTGGGACTGCGAGACAATACAATTATTGTAGTTTGGGGAGATCATGGCTTTTTATTAGGAGAACATAATTTATGGGCCAAGACTACCAATTATGAACTTGCTTTGCGGGTTCCTTTAATTATTGATGTGCCTGGAAAATTCAAACCTGCAAAAACATCCGCATTAGTAGAATTGGTGGATATCTATCCCACCCTTTGCGAGCTTGTGGGTATTGAACCTCCCCAGCATTTAGAAGGAACCAGTTTAGTTCCGCTTTTAAATAATCCTCAGCGAGCTTGGAAAGGAGCAGTTTTTAGTCGGTACGAGTATGGCGATACGATTCTAACCGATCGCTATAACTACACGGAATATATCGATGTAGAGGATAATTTTTTGTCACGAATGCTCTATGATCGCCACCTCGATCCATTAGAAACTCGGAATATTGCCAATTTGCCAGAAAATGCAGCTTTGGTAGAAACCTTGAGCGAATTACTCGCGATCGGCTGGAAAAGGGCTGCTGTATTTGGCAATGGCAATTTTCCCATACCCTTCGATGTTTTACCCGATGGAACCATCATCGTTCCTGACTCTATTTCTAGGAGCAAATCTTCTCAATTGTTCCCGGCTTCTCCACGGGTGAGTTTGAAAGCGAAGGAAATCGAAATTCTGAACAAACAAGCGACCCTTTCTATGGGTACGCAAAAGGACTTGACGTTCCAGATTGAGAGTGGCGATCGCTTCCAAATTGCTCGTTTATGGTTGGTTGAAAAACAAGACCCTACCAAGAATGCGATCAGGGTAGAGATGATAGGAAATCAATCGATTGTTGGGCGATGGAGTTCCCCTAAACCCGGAGACTATTTTTACCAACTACATCTCAAAAAAAGTAATGAAAATTATATTGTTAAAACGGGAACAGTTAAACTTGTCTAAGTTAGGGTAATGAATGAGTAGAGTAATTATGCTACGAACATTCAGAAAACGACTGAAGTCGTTACTACGAACATGACGAGAACGACTTCAGTCGTTACTACGAACAATTGAAGAGAACGACTGAAGTCGTTACTACAAACATGAAGAATGATTAGTTTGGGATGTCTGGGATAGTGCCTGGATTGTTTTGTTTGGCTAAATATTGACTTAAGGCATAAGCCATATCTGCACGAGTCATGGGTTGTAAGGGATTGAGGGCGTTATTGTTGCCAATATTCACTAACTCCTCAAAGATAGCTGTAGCTAAGGCTTGTCTAGCCCAATCTGGGGTTTGATAGCCGTCTTGATAGGAGTTTAGAAGGCGATTAACATCGGCCTCATTAAGCATTAAAACACCCAAAGCTTGGGCGAAAATGGCAAATCCTTCGGCGCGAGTTACGGGTTGATTGGGATGAAATCTGCCGGTTAAATCGCCTTTCATAATCCCCGTTTCTAGGGCAATTTCAATGTCTTTATAGGCCCAATGGGAGGGTGGAACATCGGGAATGGGTTGATTTTGGTTAGTAACTGTATTTCGTTGGTCTAGTTGAAAGGTTTTGACGAGAATAGAGGCGAGTTCGGCCCGAACAACGCCGCGTTCGGGATGAAATTGTCCGTCGGGATATTGAGTCATTAACCCGGATTCAAGGACGATTTGAATGGGATTAAGGGATTGTTGTGCGCGGACGGAAATCATCATGCTTTGTAGCAGTAAGGTGACGGAAATGAGGGTTAAAATTTTCTTCATAGCGTGAGGATAGTTCTCTCAAAACGGTTAGGGTTGAGCGCATTTGGTGTGAGGGGTCAGGAATCCAGGTGTTACAGAGTCAGGCGTGGAAGACAGCGATCGCTCTATGTTAGGTCCCTCACCTCCATAAACAGCGCTATGGTATAGAACTACAACGGGGATTTGACTCGATAAGGATTTTCTGGTAGGATTCGGCTGCTCAAGTGACGATTTCCATTATCCGATCGCCAGGGGCGCAAGGCAAGGGAGTCGGTTGTCTATCTCAGGGTGGGGTCTGGGACTTCCCTGAAAAATTTTTGGGGTTGAGCTTGAACTATTTTGAAAACTAGGATACAATTGAACAGCGCAATGGGTCTTAATCCTTCATCACTCCAGACCAGAGGATTTCAAGCTCCGTCTCTAGCCTAAGATGAAACCAAACCTGATAGCCTAATTGAGGCGACAGTCTCTAGGGAACCTTACCGGAACCACCCCGTCTCCATCTCCGTAATTTCACGCACAGAGAAAGTTCCGTAATTTTACGGAGATAGATCGAGCGATTCCACCGATGATTTTTCCCAGGATGAGCGACAGAATAGTAAGCATAGAGTTCAGGTAAAAGATTATGCAAGTTACAGCAACGGTCCGCGATATGTTCATCAATGCTTCTCTCTCTCAGCAAATCAGTTTCCACGATTGGGTGCTCTTAAATGCATTACCGGAGTCCAACCTCTCTCAAGAAGAGAGACGCATGATCAAACGCTTACTGCACAGCGTGAGACGCGGTTGGTTTCGGGTGCTAAGCTAAACGAGACCTGAGAGCAATTTTCTCAAGTCCGGTTTCGCAGAAACCGGCTTTTTGTGTAGAGAGGGTCAATAAATCCCCTCACCCTTTGACAGTAAGGCTTGTAGCAAGCCGTCGAGTGTATATTCCTCAGCTTCCACATCGACTCTTCCGAGTAATTCATAACAGGTTTTTGACGTTTGCGGACCAATTGAAGCAATTCGCACGTTATTTAATAAGCTTTGCCAAGAGCGATCGCCACTGCGGGATTGGCGATCGAGTAACTGACAAAAGTTTCGCACGGTTTTGGAACTGGCAAAGGTGACGATATCAATGCGCCTCTGTTGTAGTGCTTTCCATGCTTCCGGCGCGATCGCCTCGGGACAACCCGACTCATAGGCAGCAACTTCTTCCACAATTGCACCTTGCGTCGTAAACTCCGCAACTAATACTTCTCGTCCCCCGGTTTCTACCCGAGGAAACAATATTTTTTGTCCCGATACATCCTCTGGAAATTGTTCTACCAGGGAATCCGCGACAAAATCCGGGGGAATATAATCCGCTGTCAAACTCCGCTGTTGCAAGGTGGCAGCAGTTTTTTTGCCAACGACTGCAATTTTAACTCCCGCCAGGATACGGGTATCTTTTCCTATCGCAAGGAGGCGATCGCAGAAGTAATCCACAGCATTGGCAGAGGTGAGAATTAACCAGTCAAACTCCGAAATTCGGGCGATCGCACTATCCAGCGACTCCCAACTAGAAGGAGGACGAATTTCCAAGGCAGGCATTTCGATTACCGTTGCACCCGCATCGGTTAGCATTTCGGTAAAGGTACTCGATTGTCCCGCCGATCGCGTGACGAGAACGGTTTTTCCCGTTAAATCCGAGGCAGAATTAGGGGAAGAATTTGCAGCGTGAGAGGAATAGTTAGACATGGAAACATCAGCAGAATCGGGAGAGAGTGGACGACGAGAGGGGGAGTCGGGAAGCAGATAGTCGCGCAATTTGACCACTTCGCCAATCACCATCACCGCAGGAGAGAGAGATTCCCCTCGGGTGCGATCGCGGATATCGGCAAAGGTCCCTGTCCAGATAAACTGCCGACTGGTGCCACAAGCGCGAATAATGGCGATCGGAGTTTGTGGGGATTTGCCATGTTGTAGCAACTGCCGCAGGATTTCATCCAGTTGCCGAGTCCCCATTAAAATCACCAGGGTGGGGGTTCGTGTCAGGGTTTCCCAGTCGAGGCGATCGCAATCATGTCCCGTCACCACGGTAAACGAGTGACTCATCACCGGATCCGTGAGGGGAATTCCGGCGAGTAAGGGTCCCGCTAACGCCGAAGAAATGCCGGGGATGACTTCATACGGACATCTTGCCGCCTTCAACGCCTGGATTTCCTCCGTACAGCGTCCGAAAATAAAGGGGTCTCCACTTTTCAGGCGAACCACCCGCTTGCCTTGCTGACATTGCGCCACCAAGAGGCGATCGATATCCGCCTGTTGCCAACTGGGTTGTCCACCGCGTTTGCCGACATGGATCCTCTGACAACCGGCAGGAGCCAATTGCAACAAAGACTCATCAATCAGGGCATCATACACGATCGCCTCCGCTTCTGCCAACAATTGCCGCGATCGTACCGTTAAATAGGCAGCATCCCCAGGACCTGCACCCACCAAATAGACAATTCCCCCTGTTTCAGTCACAATTGCTTGTCCCTTTTGACATCCTCAGACGGTATCTTACCCTGATTGGGGTGGCACTGCTGCCTTTTATAGTATTTTCGATCAGGAGTGCTTCATCGAAAATAACCCGAAACCATGTCAACCCCCCCGCAAACCATCTCCCTCCTCTGTCCCACGCGAGGACGTCCAGAACAGGCATTACGACTAGCTTTGAGCGTGTTAAACACGGCATCTCAACCCCAGCGAGTCGAACTGCTGTTTTATGTAGATGATGACGACAGCAAACAATCCGAGTATTTGGAACAGTTTAAAACCCATAAACCGAAATTGGACCGATTTCGCCGCTGTGGGTTTTTATTAGGAGAGGCGATCGGGATTTCCAAAGCATGGAACGAACTCGCCAGTCGCTGCGAAGGTAACCTCTTAATTATGGCAGCGGATGACCAAACCTACAACGATTTCGGATGGGACGATCGCCTCGATATCGAAACCCAGAAATATCCCGATGAAATCTTTTGTATGTGGTTCAACGAAGGACATTGGCAAGAAAAACTCTGTACCTTCCCCATCGTTTCCCGCAAATGGTGTCAAACATTAGGCTATTTTACCACCGGATTATTTGAATGCCTCTATGACGATATGTGGATTTGGGAAATTGCCAAACGAGTCGGCAGATTGCATTACATTCCTGATATCCTAACGGAACATTTACACTGGGGATATGGTAAAGCAGAAATCGATGAAACCTATCAGCATAAACAAGTCGATGCCGACAAAAACTTAAAACCCGCAGTTTATCGAGACATGGATTTATATTGCAGAACCGTTCCCTATCGAGAAACCGATGCCAGACGGATTGCTGCCGTCATGCAAGGACAAGTTTACCTCTACCCCGCACAGTTAATGGTTCCCGGCAAATCCACCATCTTCGATCGCCGAGACAAAGATTAATCTTCCCAATTGTTCGTAGCAACGACTTCAGTCGTTCTCCCTCTTAGTTCGTAGTAACGACTTCAGTCGTTCTATTCTCTTATGTTCGTAGTAACGACTTCAGTCGTTCTCTTAGTTTGTTTGAAACCACGCAGGGTTTTGTTGGCAATGTATCTCAAATTGTAGGAACCCGGAAACGACTGAAGTCGTTACTACAAACGGGGGGAATAATGACTGAAGTCGTTACTACAAACGGGGAAGATAACGACTGAAGTCGTTACTACGAACGGGGAAACAGGATTTAAAAATTATCACTTAAGGCGAAGACTAAATTAAACACATATTGCGAATTGTAATATTGATTTGGGGATAATTTCACCCAGTGGGGGGAGTCGTTTTGCAATAAATAGGGACTGTATCCTAGAGATGCCATAAACTCTCGTAACTGTTTTTCATCAGTTCCCATTTTCTGTAAGGCAAAGCGATTAATTTCGGCAATAATGTAGGGGACTTGATAGGTAGTTAGGGTTTGTAAGGAACCTTGCAAAACTTGATGTTCGGCCCCTTCTGTGTCAATTTTAATCAGTTTTACCCCCGTTAATCCTTTGTCTCGGACAACTTCATCCAGGGTTGTCATGGGTAGAGTCGAGGTTTGAGGGTGACTGCGACTGATTTTATTAAATTGATGCAATCCCACATCCCATAAGGCGTGTCCCCCATCATTATCGGCATTATAGAAGAATTCTACAGCTTTTGTTTCGGAACCCAAGACGGTGGGAATTACCTCCATTTGTGGGAACTGATTTAAGGTAATATGGTCTTGAATCCAGTTAATATTGGTTTTATCGGGTTCAATGCTAATTACTCTGCCAGTTTCGCCGACTAGAATGGCAGCGATGAGGGAGTAATAGCCAATATGTGCGCCAATATCAATAAAAGTATCCCCGGGTTTTAACACCCGTTCTAAAAATTTGGATTCTTCGGGTTCATAGAATTTCCCCTGGGAAAAGTAGTTCCACATGATTTTTTGGCTAAATTTGGAAATATCCAAATCTAGGCGCAATTTATGATAGTCCTGATTCAGTCGAACTAACAGATTAAAGGGTTTTCTTTGGGAAGATTCGGGCAAGGTTTGAGTCATGGATTAACAGTTAGCAGCAGGATGGACAACAGGGGGAAATAATACCAAATCACCGTATCAAAAGCCAGTTTTTTCTCTTAGCCCGCGCAGGCGGGCTTAGTCCGCTTTCCTCCCCACCCTTTAGGGTGCGGATTTTCGGCAAATCACTTTACAGAATTTCTCCTAGAATTTCTAGTAGGCGATTAACTTGGTTTTCCCAGGTCCATTGTTGCATGAATTGGGCCGCAGCAATGCCTTTTTGTTGGGCATTTTCACGATTTTGATAGAGGGTTTCCAGGGTTTCGATAATTTCCTCAATGTCCGATTCTCCCCACCCTTCGACGCCGATAAACTGGGGGGTGGGTTGGACGGGTTTCTGAATTTTTAAGGGATAGCAATGATTGGGGTCAATCAAATCTAAATGTCCGGTATTGGCGGATAAAATAGTGGGAATTCCGCAAGCCATTGTTTCCATTGCGACAAGGTTGGTTCCCCCTTCGCAACGGTTAGTAAAGAGGGCGCAGTCCGCTTCTCGGATGATTTGCGGCATCAGATAATTAGGAATTGCACCAATATCGATAAAGGAGTCAGGATTTAACCCATTGTTAAGTAGCCACTCGCTAAGATTTAAGCGTTTATCTGCCCCAATTTTGGGTAGTCCGGTGACATGACCCGTGGTTTCGAGTCCGCGCATGAATTGGGGCCAAAAGTTATGCCATGCGGTGATGAGTAAGGCTTCGGGGTGACGCTGTTGGAAGGCTTTAAAGGCGGCGATGACGATATCTTGCCCTTTGCGATATTCTAGTTTGCCACCGCTGAAGATGACGAAGCGATCGCCAAATAAATTAGACTTAGGGGCGGGATGAAACCAGGTGGGGTCAATCCCTTGGGGTAATGCCTGAACTGTGGTAATTCCCTGACTTTTCAGAACTTCAGCATTCCAAGTGGAACCCGCAACAATTAACAGATATTCCTGGGCTAATTTGCGTTTTTCTGGGGTGAAATTTGTATCTTCAAAGAAGATTAAGCCGATATTCTGTTTGCCGCCGAGTTGTTTGGTGGTGGCAACACTGCTAAAGTTATTGCCGAGGGCATGAAGGACGGGAAAATCACACCAAATCGGTTTGCCGGGGTTTTGATTCCGCAATTGTTCTAAATTTTGATACCGATCGCAGGCAGGTTTCAGTTGCGATCGCATCAACGGATTCACTACCCCCGAGGTATCCGGTTGTAGCAATAACATCGGTTCATATCCCGGGTTTTTTTGCAGTTGCAGGGTGAGATTTGTCCCATAAATCCCCCACCCTGTCATCTGATTTATCGGCCATGCAAGGCCCAATCTCAAGGGTTTCTGAGCCGGTTTTGGAACGGATTGGGTGCGATCGCCCATTGATTCAGTCATCATCGATTTGGGGTTCATATTCCCTTCACCTTCTAACAGTGTTTTAGCCCGGGTTGGGCTGATTTTGCCGACAATAGGCTGCTGGGACCGGGGTTGTTTTGGCCCCACCGGGGACGGGTGGGTGATGATTGTATCAGGGTGACTCACCCGATCGCCCAAGGCAACTGCTACCCGATCGCAAACCTCTTGCCAGTTTCCCGGTTGGGTTTGCCGAAACAGGCGCAGGGTGGGATACCAAGGGGAATCACTGCGATCGCGCATCCACCGCCAATCCGGCGCAAAGGGTAGCAACACCCAAACGGGTTTCCCTAATGCACCCGCTAAATGAGCAACAGCAGTATCAATCGTAATCACCAGATCTAATTGGGCGATCGCCCCAGCAGTATCGGCAAAATCCTCCAATTGCGCGGATAAATCCGTGAGAGTCGCCGGGGGATTCTCTAAGGGTTGTCCTTTTTGGAGACTATATAACGTCACTCCGGGAATCTCCCCTAGGGGTAACAAGTGCTCTAACGGACAGGATCGATTGCGTTGGTTCCCATACCGGGGACTACCTGCCCACACAATGCCTACTTTAAAGTGAGGACTTTCCAGGATGACGGAGGGCGGATTCGGAGGCGTTAAATAAGGCACAGTGGCAGGAATGGTGTCTAAAGTTGTCCCCAGCAGGTAGGGCAAACTCATCAAAGAGGCGGTGATATCAAAAGGCGGTAACGGTTCTCCGGTGGGAATCAGGCGATCACAGGGTAGGGTTGAGAATAATGGGATCAGGGATTTTGGACATTGCAAGATGACTCGTCCCCCCCGTTGGGCGACTTGGGGGAGGTAGCGAATAAATTGGATGCTGTCTCCAAATCCCAATTCTGTATAAAGCAGCAAGGTTTTTCCGGAAAAGTCGCTGCCATCCCATGCGGGTAGCAAGGAGAATTGGGATGTTTCATCTTGCCGCTGGTTGCGCCATTCGTATTCCGCAAATCCTCGGGAATAGTCCCCTGTCATTAATAAAGCAAACCCCAGATTTGTGTGGGTATCGGCATCATTTGGGGCAATCGTTAATGCCGTTTCATAGGCGGCGATCGCCCCCTCCGGTTGATTGATTTCTAGGTAAGTGTTCCCTAAATTAAAATAGGCATTGAGATAGTTTGGCTTGAGGGCGATCGCCTGGTGATATTGGGCAATTGCTGCCTCGGGTTGATCCTGGTTTTTCAGGCAATTTCCCAAATTATAATAGGCTTCAGCACAGTTGGGATGACTGACAATCATTTGTTGAAATTGCTCAAGGATTTCCTGATTTCCCTCCCCTGAATCGATGGATTCAGTCGAAAAATTAGCCACCGTTTGCCGCAATTCTTGGGTAATGCGATCGCCAACTTCCTGCCAGTCTCCCGGTTGTGTTTGTCGGAATAATCGCAGACTCGGATACCAAGGCGACTCGGAACCCTCCAGTCCCCAACGCCAATCGGGAGTATAAGCTAATAACAGCCAAGTGGGTTTCCCCATTGCCCCAGCTAAATGGGCAACGGAGGTATCCACGGTAATAATTAAGTCTAATTGGGAGATTGCCGCAGCGGTGTCGGCAAAATCATCCAGGGATGGTCCTAAATCCTCCAAGGGTAAGTTTCTCCCTTGCCAATTTTGCCCCGCTTGCCCTTTTTGAAGGCTATAAAATTCGACCCCGGGAACCGTTAAAAAATTCTGGAAAATATCCAGGGAACAGGACCGCTTATAATCGCTGTGGTGCTTGGGATTTCCTGCCCAAACCATTCCCACTTTAAACGGTTGAGATTTAAGCGGGAGTTGGCTTACATTAGAAGGATGAATATAAGGAATGGTAGCGGGAATTGTGGTTAAAGTTGTGCCAAAAATTCGAGGTAAACTCATCAAAGGAATCCAACTTTCAAAGGGTTCTAACTCTTCCTGATGGGAACTAATTGCCTCAATACCCGGAACTGTTTTTAAGATAGAAACCAGGGGTGCAGCAACTAAGGCAACCACCCGGATTCCTCGTTGGGCAAGTAAGGGGGCATAGCGGATAAATTGCAGGGTATCTCCTAATCCTTGTTCCCCATATAATAGGAGTGTCTTGCCAGTTAAATCCGTCCCCTCCCATTGAGGAACGTCAAAGTGAGGGAGGGCGGGGCATTCTTTGACGCACCAACGCCATTCGTATTCGGCAAAACCGCCGCGCAAGTCTCCGGCAGTCAGCAGACTGATAGCGAGGTTGAGGTGAGCTTCCGCAGAGTCGGGCTGGATTTCGAGGGCGCGGTGATAGGTGGCGATCGCCGCTGTAGTTTGATGTTGTTCCTGGAAAGCCGTTCCTAGGTTAATGTGGGCGTCAATATACTGGGAATCCAGGGCAGTTGCCCGCTGAAAACAAGCCATTGCCTCGGTAATTCTCCCGGCTTTGAGTAACAGATTCCCCAAGGTATTATGGGCTTCTGTATAGTTGGGGTCAAGGGTAGTCGCTTCCTGGATGTGGGTGACTGCCTCTGTCAAATTTCCTAACTCTTTTAGGGCATTTCCCAGATGATAGTGAGCTTGACTATGATGGGCATCCAGGGCGATGACTTGGCGATAGTGGGCGATCGCTTCTTGGAAATGTCCCTCGTCAGATAAGGCATTTCCGAGATTATAATGGGCGGGGAGAGAGTGGGAATCCACGGCGACTGCTTGTGCTAAATAGGAAATTGCCTCACTGGTTCTACCCAAACTGCGTAAGGCTGCCCCGAGATTGATATAGGCAGGGAGATAGCGGCAGTCAGCAATCAGTGCTTGCTTGTAATACCCCACTGCGGTATTAATTTTTCCCCCTTGATGGGCGATCGCCCCTAACAGTTGCCACCCTTGCGCCTGATTGGGATACTGTCGCAGCAACACCCGGCAACGGCGTTGAGCATCAGCAAAGTTACCCGCTTCGTAATCCTGGCGGGCGAGGGCGAATTCTGGGCTGATGGTGTGAGGTTCCGGGAAGACAATCCGCGTTGCCAACACCTCGGTTAAACTCTGTGCCACTTCATCAAATACCCCCTGCCAATCCCCCCGTTCCTCCTGGCGAAACAGGCGCATTGTCGGATACCAAGGGGAATCTGTGCGATTCAGCAGCCATCGCCAATCGGGGGCATAGCTTAACGCCACCCAGACGGGTTTACCCAAGGCACCGGCTAAATGTGCCACGGAAGTATCCACGGTAATCACTAAGTCTAATTGAGCGATAACGGCTGCGGTATCGGCTAAATCCTGTAAGTGCGGGGCTAAATCTTCAATCGGGAGATTTTGCTGGCGAATTCGGGTTTCTTCCTGCCCTTTTTGGAGACTATACCACTCCACCCCGGGAATGTTGAGCAGGGGGAGAAAATAGCGCAAGGGACAGGAACGAGTGCGATCGCCTTTATGTTGGGGATTCCCCGCCCAGACGATGCCCACCTTGAGTCCCGGTGCATCCAATATAACCGGGGCTAAATGGGTGGGAGTGAGATAAGGAACTTCCCCCGGGACGGTGGCTAAGGTAGTCCCGAGGATGTGAGGCAAACTCAACAGCGGAATCCACACATCAATTGGGGCTAAGTCGGACCAATAGGCGCTGACGCGAGCGATGCCCGGTACGCTTTCAAATAAGCGCACCAAGGGTTGGTTAACCAAGGCAACGACTCGCCCCCCGCGTTGGACGAGTAAGGCGGCATAACGGACGAATTGGATACAATCTCCCAATCCTTGCTCGGCATGGAGTAAAATGGTCTTACCTCGGAGATCGGAACCGTCCCAAAATGGGGCAGGAATCGGGGGTAAATCTGGTGCTGCTTTCACCCGCCAACGCCATTCATATTCCCGAAATCCCTGGCGTAAGTCACCTTGGATCAGCAAGGCAATTCCCCGGTTGTTATGGGCTTCGGAGTAGTCGGGTTGTAGGCGCAGGGCGGTGTTATAGCAGGCGATCGCCTCCTCGACTTTTCCTAAGTCGTGCAACACTAACCCTAAATTATTGTATCCTTGGGCATAATTGGGATTCAGGGCGACTGCCTGTTCAAAGTGAGGAATGGCGGGTTCTAATTCCCCCAACTCGTGCAATACCATCCCCAAATTATTATATCCATCCACATGATTCGATTGCAAGACAATCACCCGATGAAACTGGGCGATCGCCGCTTCCCGTTTCCCCAATTCCCACAGGGCATTTCCTAAGTTGTAATGCAACCCCACTTCTTGCGGGGCATAAGGTAAAGCTTGATGATAACAAGCCACTGCTTCTGCACAGTTTCCCTGACTTTTCAGGAGCATTCCCCAATTCGTTAAAGCCACCGGATGGTTCGGCATCTGTTCCAAAACTTGCCGATATAACCGTTCCGCTGCGGTTAAATCTCCCCGGTGATGAGCCGCAATCCCGCGTCCCAGTTTCGCACTCAGGTTGGGGGGCATCTTTGCCCAGTGTTTTGTCAATTCCAACGCCTCAATTAAGGCTTGTTTCACTTCATCAAAAACACTTTGCCAATCCCCCGGCTTACTTTGGCGAAATAGGCGCAGGGTGGGATACCAAGGCGAATCTGGGCGATTCAGCAACCACCGCCAATCCGGTGCAAAAGGCAGCAACACCCAAGCCGGTTTTCCCAATGCCCCAGCTAAATGTGCTACTGCCGTATCCACGGTAATAATTAAGTCTAATTCCGCCATAACTTCAGCGGTATCTCGGAAATGATTCAATTGAGGGGCTAAATCTTGAATCGGGACTTCATGGGAGAGCTCAGTGAGTTCAGTCGAGTCTTTTTGTAAACTATAAAATTCTATTGAAGAGGGTGGAAACTCTTCTATTAATTGGCAAAAATAACTGAAGGGACAAGAACGTTTGATAGCGGTGGGATTCTCATGATTTGCCGCCCAAACTATTCCTATTTTGAAAGATGGAGAAGGGATGATAGTTTCCGATGGATCATTCACAGGAGATACCCCCAAACCCCCCTTAAGAAGAGGGGAGTCAGAGGGATTTTGGTCGTTCTTTGCTGAAGATACCTCAGCCCGCGCAAGGGGGCTTTGTTCGGATAGCCCCACGGTTCCCGGGTGCGGGGGACGCACCATCAGATAGGGAATATCCCGGGGAATTGTATCTAACGTTGTGCCAAAAATTCGGGGTAAACTCATCAAGGGCGCATGAACATCAAACGCCGGTAACGATTCACCCCGCAAAGCCAGGATATCCACCCCTTCTAGCTGTTGCAACAAGGGAAATAAGGGGGGATAACACTCCAGGATGATCCGCCCGCCCAAGGCTGCGACAAGGGGAATATAGCGGATAAATTGCAGAGTATCTCCCAATCCCTGTTCACTATGCAGGAGAATACTGCGCCCGGTGAGGGGGGAACCGTCCCATATCGGTTGGGGAAATGGGCGGGGTGTGAGGGTTTCGGTTTGCCACCGCCATTCATATTCAACAAATCCCCTGGGATAATCCCCAGATATCAAGAGGGAGAGGGCGCGATTCCAATGGAACATGACGGTGTGAGGTTCGATCGCGATCGCCCGATCATAACAAGCGATTGCCTCCGCTAAATCCCCATAATCATGCAAGGCGACGCCGAGGTTATAGTGAAATTCTGCCGAATCGGGAGAGCGATCGCAGAGTTGCCGATACTGAATAATTGCTGCTTCTAAGTCTCCCGCTTCTTTCAAGGCATTACCGAGATTTGTCTGGATTTGCAAATCCTGTGGATCTAAGGCAATCGCTTGTTGATACTGAGCGATCGCCTCTTGAATCTCTCCCCGTTTCAGATGCAAATTGCCTAAATTATAGCAGGCTTTGGTATAATTAGGTCGCAGAATTATCGCTTGGCAGTAATGGGCGATCGCCTCGGCTTGTTGTCCCTCCAATTTCAAGGAATTTGCTAGATTGTAATGGAACTCGGGCACATTGGGATGGACTTTGACTGCTTGCTGATACCAAGCGATCGCCCCTAAATTATCACCCTCCTGGGAGGCGATCGTTCCTAACAGGTTCAATGCCAGAAGATTCTCCGGTTCCCGATGCAAGATTTCCCGACATAGCGTTTGTGCTTGGGCAAAATTCCCAGTTTCGCACTGTTTTTGAGCCATTTCCAAACATTGCGAAACGGTGAGTTGGGAGTAAGGGTTCGCAGATTGATTCACGTCCATTATTTAAAGGCTATCGGGGAGGGTGATGATAGGAATTTACGCCAACAGACAAGCCACAGGAAACATGATATATTCGAGGAAAAATAGTTTCCAAATAAATTGATAACAAGCGGCGATCGCGACTTTATCCTCTAAATCCACCTCGCGACTGCGCCACCCTAATCCTACCAATGCCACCGTATGGGCGATCGCCAAGACAAAGGGATTAACTTGAGGTAACCACAGAAACGCCGCTACACTGGTCGCAATATAACAGAAAACTATTACCCATCGGGCTAAATCAAAGACGGTACGCGCTCCCAAACGCAGGGTCAAGGTGCTAATTTGATAAAGGCGATCGCCTTCCATATCGGGAATATCTTTAAAAATGGCGATCGCAAAGGTAAAGCCTAATACAAACAGCGTCAGCGCCCATACCGAGGGCGGAATCATCAACGCCCCCTCCCCTTGCATTACCCATTGATAATGTAAAAACAATCCTAAATTAACAATAATCCCGCGCACGGTGAAAATGCAGAAAGACGCCCAAAAGGGAAACCGCTTTAACCGGATAGGGGGCAAGGAATAAGCCGTTCCCAATCCTAAACTAATGAGTACCGTTGCCAATAACCAAGGACCTTGTAACGCTGCTAATGCTAAGGCTAAAATACCCGTAATGGCTACAATAATTTGCCCTTGTTTGCGGGTAAATTCTCCGGAAGCAACGGGTAACTCCGGTTTATTAATTTGGTCAATTTCAATATCAAAAAGTTGGTTTAATCCAACAATATAAACATTCCCACAGAGGCAGGTAAACCAAGTTCCGAATAAGGGCAAGAGGGCTTTCCAAGTCAGACTGTCTCCAGAGAAAGCCCAGGCGATCGCAAACAAACCAATCGCACTCAAACTGGTGCCAATAATCGTATGGGGGCGGGTAAATTTCCAGAAAGAATAGAGCCAAGGGGCATATTTCTGGACCACATTCATTTCATCCGGTTGAGAAACCGCAGGGGGAGAGGGAGAAATTTGGCTCATAATCTAGCTAAAATATAGACTCACCACAACAGCAAAGACACTCAAGAAAAGTTAGGATTTCGTTCCACAGAGTAACCCATATCGAATTAACCCTTGCTTGTATCCATCACGCATCAGTCCTAGGGCCAACGCCCCTTGAATGGTTTGCCAACCGGAGAATAATAATCCCAAAAGGGCCGAGGGGTCAAAGGCAGAATCAATCACAAAATCCCAAAAGGGAGCCACCGCTTCGGACCAATCCGCCACCTGAATTCCTTGGAATCCAATTTCTCGGGCAATTGTCTCATATTCGGGTAAAGAAATCACGTAAGGCAGGCAATAAACCTTGTAAATTTCCATTAATTGATGCCGTTCGCGATCGCTCAGGGGGGCAGCAGGCGGGGCAACGGGACGATGACACCAGGTTGCCATCATCAACGCGCCTCCCGGTGCCAACACCCGATAACATTCCTGTAAAAACTTCTTTTTATCCGGCATATGTTCGCCGCTTTCCAGAGTCCAGACGAGATCAAAGGAATTATCCGCAAAGGGCAATTCTAGGGCATTGGCGACCCGAAACTCCGCCCTTGTATCCGGGGTCATGCCCCCCCCTTCCGGACCCGAGAATGAAGGAATTCCGGCTTCTCTGGCTCGTTCTGTGGCCCGGGCTGCCTGGACCGGACTGAGGGTAATTCCCGTGGCGCTGGCATTAAACTTTTGTGCTAAGTATAAAGAGCTACCACCGATGCCGCAACCTACATCTAAAATCGTGGAAACCTGGCTGTTGAGGTCCTTAGACAACTGCACCCCTGTCCAAGCCAGGAGTTCCTCAATCAAGTCAATCTGTGCCTGTCGTCGATCCAACCGGCGATCGCCCCTCTCTCCGTAATAGCCGTGATGCATATGTTCCCCCCAAACCCGTTCCCAGAGTCCAGAGGAAGCATCGTAAAACTGCTGAATTTGTTCGTACAAGTTGCTCGTCGTCATGGCTGGTCAACACTCAGAAGCCGTGGGCTTACAGTAAAGCAGCCTCTATTGTAAACGATCGTGAACCCATTGGAAAAATCTGCCTTATGTTAGTAAAACGTTTACCCTATAGCTGGGATTTCTCCAAAATCAAAGTGACTTACCAGATTTTTGGGGGATACGCTGTTCCCATCTTCCTCTCAGTCTGTGCGGCGATTTTGGTATATTTTCATGGAGTCAGGCGAGTCAATGACTCCTCAAAACAATTAGATGCAGTTCGGGTGCGCGTGGATGAAGTCGAAGCATTAGCTTATAGCATTCTCGCCATGCAGCGAGCCGCTCGGGCTTATATTATTTCTCGGGATATTAATGAATTAGAAGGGTATGAACAGTGGGATAATACGTTTTATGAACAGTCGGAAAAATTGCGATATTTAATTCAAAGCCCGGACCAACGCGAGACTCTCAAACAGATTATTGAATTAGGCGATCGCGTTAATGAATTTGACCGACGCTTAATTTCTTATATTAAACTGGGCAAAATGAATAAAGCCGAGCAAACTGCTCGCAGTGGAGAAGGCAAACAGGCTGCCACCCGCCTCAAAGAACTGGTGGAAAAGTTTACCGCCACTGAACAAGTGATTTTAGCAGCCAGAACCCAAGAGCGGGCTGATGCCTTGGCATTTCTGTCTCAAGTCGTCTTTGGAACCGCCGGAATCACCACCCTGTTAGGAATCATCATCGGCGCGAAAATTTCCGCAGCGATCGGCCAAAAAATGAACCAACAAGCCGCTGCGATCGCCAAATCCGCTGCGGAAATTGCCGCCACCATTGAACAACAGGAACGCAGCGCCGTCTTCCAATCCGCTGCCACCAGCGAAACCACTACCCACCTCGATCGCTTAAGCTTCTCCTCTCAACAAGCAGCAGAGGAAACCACCCATTCATCCGCCTGTGCCGATCGCGCCCTCACCCTCACCCATCAAGGTGCCACCGCCGTCGCCCAAACTTTAGCCACAATGGCAACCCTGGAAGAAAAAGTGCAGGATATCGCCGGGGAAATCGGCTGTTTAGACCAAAAAACCCATCAAATCGCCGAAATTGCCCAATTAGTCGCCCAATTAGCTACCCAGACGAATATGCTGGCTTTAAATGCTGCGATCGAAGCCGTTCGTGCCGGGGATAAAGGTAGAGGATTTGGAGTGATTGCCACTGAAATCCGCAAACTCGCCGATCTCAGTAAAGAATCCGCCGATAAAATTCACCTCCTACTCGCAGATATCGAAGCGACCCTCCGTTCTACCATCAAAGTCACCCAGGAAGGAACCACCACCGTCAGCGCCAGTAATCAGATTACCCAACAAACTGCTGAGGCATTTCGAGGCGTTCGTGAAGCGATCCATCAAGTCGTTGCCAGTACCACCGAAATTTCCATCGTCGCTAAAGAACAAGTCACCGCGATCCACCAAGTCCTAGACGCTACGAATACCATTGATACCTCGGCGCGAGAAAATGCTGCCGGAATCACCCAAGTTAAAATCGCCATCCAACAACTCAATGATGCAGCCCAAGCGTTGCAAACAATGGTGTAGAAAATGCCGGATTTCATGGCAATTTTTAAAGCCGGTTTTTCTATCAGTTCGGGCATCGCTTCAAGCAACAAACCTGTAGAATTCCCCATTATTTTAAAAATTTTCGGATTTTAATATGATTAAAATTTCCTCATTATCACGGCAAACCTCCCTCAATTCTTCCTCAATCTTTTGCAGTTGTTGTTCGCTTCATTCCCCAGGGAACTGCTCCATTAATTCCCCCGCCGATGTCCTAAATTTGAGTAAGGCAAAGCAGCAATTTTCCAACCCTTCTGTGAGCCAGCGCGTCACCGGAAATCATCACTCCCCTGAAAGCCCCCGCCGCCGGGAACCGCTGCTCAATCCTGTAATAGCCGAGTCGCAACCGGAGGTGGCTTCTGCGATCGCCCGATTTGGTGGACTCGATGCAGTGATGGCTTCCGCCTATGGAGTTGACCCCGAGAGTGGCATCCAAAATATCCGGCCTAATCGTCCATTTACCAGGCGGAAATTTTTACAACAAGTAACCATTGCTGCGGCATTGACAGTCGCCACCAATTGTGCTAATCCTGACCGAAAAGAAGCCGACTTATCCACCGGGATTCCGTTAGAAAAAACCCATCTGAAAATCGGCTTTATTCCCATCACTTGTGCCACACCGATTATTATGTCCCAACCCCTGGGATTTTATCAGAAATATGGACTCAATGTAGAACTGGTAAAAATGGAGAATTGGCAACAGGTCAGAGATTCAGCAATCGCTGGGGAACTCGATGCCTATCATCTGCTCTCCCCCATGCCCATTGCCATGACCTTGGGCCTGGGGTCTCAACCCTTTCCGATTAAACTGGCCAGCATTGAAAATATCAACGGTCAAGCCATTGTTTTGGCATTAAAACATCAAGATAAAGTTAAAGAAGCCAAAGATTTTAGAGGGTTAACCATCGGGATTCCCTTTCGCTATTCGATGCATAACTTATTATTACGGTATTATTTGGCCAGTAATAATATTAATCCAGACCGAGAGATTAACATTAAACAGGTTCCGCCCTCCCAGGCGATCGAGTTACTGAAAGCGGGAGAACTTGACGGCTTTCTGATGCCCGATGGCAATGCCCAACAAGCGGTCTATGAAAAAATCGGGTTTATTTACCTGTTGACCAAAGACCTATGGGATGGACATCCTTGTTGTTCCTTTGCAGCATCTAAACCTTGGATTGATAAACATCCCAGCACCTTTCGCGCCTTGAATAAAGCGATTATTGATGGCTGTAATTATGCCCGAAATCCAGGGAATCGGAGGGAAATTGCCCAAGTGATCGCCGCCCCGGAATATCTGAATCAGCCGCAATCGGTGTTAGAAGCCGTCTTAACGGGAACCTTTGACGATGGATTAGGTAATATCCGGACCGTGAGCGATCGCATTGATTTCGACCCCTATCCCTGGAAAAGCTTTTCCTACTGGATTACGTCTCAGTTTGCCCGATGGGGAATGGTGGAGGCGCAAAACATCTCCCACGAGGCGATCGCCGACGAAGTATTTCTCACCGGATTAGCCCGCCAACTCGCCAAACAACTGGGCCAAACCCCACCCACCATCATCCTCCGGGATGAACAGCTAAAATTTGGCCTCTTCGACCCCAGTGAACCCGACGCCTACCGGCAAGCGCAAATTCAAAAACATGGATTTTAAAACCGTTTGGGAACAACCCGAACGAGGTGCCAATTAGAATCAATGATCAAGAACTCCGAGGAAATGGCATCCCCGGGGTCCCTGTGGCGTCCCGATAAAAGAGATGATTGAACAAAAAACAGCCGCAGACTGAGGGCGACTTGATAGGTGATCGACGCTTCACCCTAAAATCAAAACAATCTCAAAGCTAAAATATCATGACTGTTGCTAGAACGATTTGTCTCGGCTTTCTGGTGATAATTGCGATCGGCACCATTCTGCTGCTGCTGCCCGTCTCCACCAGTGATGGGACCTGGAACAATTTCGTCACTGCTTTATTTACCGCCACCTCTGCCGTCTGCGTCACCGGCTTAATCGTCGTCGATACCGGCACCCATTATTCCGGATTGGGCGAATTTTTCATTCTCTTACTGATTCAACTGGGTGGGCTCGGTTACATGACCGCCAACACCTTTTTGCTGCTGCTACTCGGGCGGCGTTTGGGGTTGCGAGACCGGGTAGCCATTCAACAATCCTTAGATACCGCAGAAATGTCCGGTGTTGTCCCCTTGGTGCGTTCCATTATTGCCATGACCTTAGTCTTTGAACTAACCGGGATGTTCTGGCTCCTGTTCATTTTTACCCCAGACTTCGGCTTTGACGATAGCTTGTGGCTGTCAATTTTTCATAGCATTAGCGCCTTTAACAATGCCGGGTTTAGTTTGTTTGCCGATAGTTTAATGGGCTATGCCGGATCCATCCCGATGAATTTGGTGATCACCCTCTTGGTGATTTTTGGGGGGATTGGCTATCAAGTCATCATGGAAATGTATATGTGGGTGCGCGATCGCATTTCCAGAAATCCCGAACGGGTCGTCTTTTCCCTTCATTTTAAAATCGTCACCAGTACCACCCTATTACTCCTGATTCTAGGCACGATCGCCTTTTTCTTCACCGAATCCCAAAATCCCGAAACCTTGAAAAATGTCGGGTTCCTCGAACGGCTGCTCAGTGCCTGGTTTCAGTCCGTCATCACCCGTACTGCCGGATTTAACTCCATCGATATCGGTCAAATGACCACAGCAGCCCTCTTTATCACCATTGCCTTGATGTTTATCGGGGCCTCTCCGGGCAGTACCGGAGGCGGCATCAAAACCACCACCGTCCGCGTCCTGGCAAGCTGCACCCGTTCCGTACTCCAGGGACGCCACCAAGTCCTCTGCTTTGAGCGCCAAATTCCCCCCGAACTGATTTTGAAAGCTGTTGCCGTCGTCCTCAGTTCCCTCGGCGTCGTCGTTGTCGCCACCATCTTGCTGGCAATCAGCGACCCCAACATCGAATTTATCCAACTTTTCTTTGAAGTCATCTCCGCCTTTGCCACCGTCGGTTTATCGATGGGTATCACCGGAACTCTCTCCCCCCTAGGCCAAGTGGTAATCATCGTCACTATGTATGTAGGCCGCGTGGGAACAATCATGCTCATGAGCGCCATCATCGGAGACCCCAAACCCTCTAACATCCGTTATCCAGAGGAAAATTTGTTAGTAGGATGATGGGATTGGGGGAGATGGGGAAAGTTCGTAGTAACGACTTTAGTCGTTACCGCGTGACGAAAGCTTATGCTTTCGTCACGCCCATCTGAGGCCCGGTCTCCCCTCCCCAAGTAGGCGGTAGACCCTCGGATTGCTCCTGTTATGGCGATCGCCATTCCCTGGAGAGCAACGACTGAAGTCGTTACTACAAACATCCTCCCCAATCCCTCCATAAGTACAAATCTCCCCCGAAAGTTGGTACTCTAACAAAAGGAAATTATGCTCTTGCCGTCACGACCTCTCCGCTGAGGGGGCGCAATAGATTCCAGACCCTGGATTCAAAAGGCAGTTGGCGGCACTCACGAATGAGATGGCATTTCTAGTGGCATCTGAATCCATTGATTCCAATCCAAGGTAGCACCTGTGAATCTATCCTCTCTGAATTTCTTTCGCAATCTGCGTTCAGACAATAAGCAATTTGCCGTGATCGGGTTAGGGCGCTTCGGTCGCGCCGTCTGTGATACCTTACACGGATTGGGGTATGAAGTGCTCGCTATTGACGTCGATGAGAAAAAAGTCACCCAAGCGGTGAGCGAACAAATTGCTGCACACGCCTTGCAACTGGACACCACCGAACCCTCAGCAATTCAACAGGCAGGAATGACCGATTTCGATACGGTGATTGTGGCGATCGGGAATTTCTTGGCCCAGAGTATTATTACAACCCTTAACCTCAAAGAAGCGGGAGTTAAGCACGTTGTCGCAAAAGCTTCCTCAGAAATTCACATGAAATTGCTGAACAAAGTGGGGGCTGATCATGTGGTATTTCCGGAACGGGAAATGGGTTGTGCTTTGGCGCGTACAATCACCACCCCCAGTATCCTCGATCGCTTTGAACTTGACCCTGAACATAGCATCGTAGAAACTATCGTACCCCCCACCTTCCACGGTAAAACCATTGCTGAACTCGAACTTCGCAATCGCTACGGTCTAAATGTCCTAGCCGTTAGTCAAGATGAAAAATTTGAGATTAATCCCCCCGCAAACCGGCGTCTCCTAGGGGGAACAGTGATGGTCGTCATCGGATCGAATAAGGCGATCGATCGGTTGAGACCTTGAGAAAACTATCGGGGACAGGTAGCAGATTCGCGGTCTAGGACCCCAAAACCATCCTTAAACAATCCTTGTAGAGATGCGAAATGTCGCGTCTCTACATTTTTTCAAAGGTTAGGAATATTGGGGGCTGGAAGTTGAGGAATTAAACCCACATTCCGCAGGTTTCATCAAGTGAGTAAATAATATTTCTGGCAGGAGGCCCCTAGGAACTGAAGGATCCAT
>JAMXFF010000027.1 GCA_025370845.1 Laspinema palackyanum D2a
CAATGCGGCAAGTCACTCAACAAGATATTCGCAATTGGTTTGCTCATTGTTGCTACTGTACCTCATGAGTCCGGGAAGCGCTATAGCAATCCTAAATCAGTTGTGGAATGCCCTCACCCCCAACCCCTCTCCCGTTCTGGGAGAGGGGTGAAGAAAATGTTACAAATCATTTAGCATTGCTATAGGACTTACACAAATTATCAGAATTCCCCCTAAATGTAGAGGCGATTCGCGAATCGCCTCTACATTTAGGGGGTGATGTTAAAGATGGCGTCAATTATGTATTACACTTTTTGCCAAATTCTCTAAAGCCCCCCTTCTTAAGGGGGGTTGGGGGGATCAATCCGGTATTTTGCAAGAGTTCTATTCCCCCAATCTTAAAAACATACCCTAATTTTTAATACATTTGTAACCAATCAATTAAACTCACTTGCCGATGTTTATCTAGTTCTTCAATCCGCTTTTTTTCTTCAGAAATTTGTTCCTGATAGTACCGCGCCCGGTCGGGTTCTTTCGTTAAGTCGGTTTCCTTCCAAAGTTGTAAAGCTTGACGGCAGCGCTTATCACAAAGCACTCGTTCAATACAAGCGATCGCCCCTTGAATCATCAGAGGTGGATTAAATAAATCGCGCTGAGACTTTTCATCCAAATGAAACAACTCAGAAACAGGTTTTAAATCCCGATTGTTCTGTAAAAATCGCTCTTGCACTTGAGAGAGTAAATCTCCAGTTGGATTGTGATATTCGACTTGGATAATTTGCTGCCACAAAAACCGATGATGGGAAAGACTAAAATCTAAATCTCGCTCCTCCAACTCCTGGGCGATCGCCCCGCGATGTTCCGGACAATGCAAATACAACCGCAATAACACCGCTTCGGCATTTTGTAACAACCCGCGATCGGCAGAAACGGGAACCAGATCCAGTTGCTTCTCCTGCTCACTCTTACTGTCCTTGCGCCGGATTCGATTGAGTTTTTTAATTAAATCTTCGGCGCGTAAAGCAACTAAAGTTCCATTTCCCTGACTGAGAATTTCTGCACAGCGATTCACATAATACATTCGGGTATCGGTATTCTGAATTTTGGTGAGTAAATTCACCATTTGCTTGGCAATCCGTTGATAAGCATCGGATTGGTTTAAATCATTTCCTTGTAACAATTGCTGCATTTGCCAATCTAACCATAACGGCGCATTATCCATCAGTTGCCGGTAGGGTTCGGGACTGCCGGTAGATTTGAGAAAATCATCCGCATCTTTCCCATCGGGAATATTGATAATTCTCAGTTGGACTTGTCCCTTGTATGCCAATTCGGCAATTTCTCCGATCGCCCGTTCTGCTGCCGTTGTCCCTGCCGCATCTGCATCAAAATTCAGAATCACTTGTTTGGATTCGGTATAACGCAATAATTGCTTAACCGCATCCAAACTCAATGCCGTCCCCAGAGAGGCAACAGCATTAGAAATTCCCGCCGCATGAAGGGCGATCACATCAAAATATCCCTCCACCACCACTGCTTTATCTGCCTTGGAAATCGCTGATTTCGCCTTATCCAAAGCATACATAGTTTTCCCCTTATCAAATAACGGCGTTTCTGGAGAATTGAGATACTTCGGTTGTTCATCGCTGAGAGTTCTCCCCCCAAAAGCAATGGCACGTCCCTGGGAATCATGAATCGGAATCATCAGGCGATCGCGAAAGCGATCGTAATACCCTCCCCCAGTATTTCGCGCCTTAATCAACCCCGCCTCTTCTACCAATTGCACCGAAAACCTTTTTTCTTCCACCAAATAACTGTAGAGACTTTCCCATCCTGCCGGTGCATAACCCAATTGAAACTGTTGAATGGTTTCCAGACTCAATTGCCGGTCAACTTTCAGATAATTCAGCGCATCACTGCCTTGGGGTTGATGTAAAGCGTGCTCATAAAACCGCACAGCGATCGCCATAATTTCATAGAGTTCCTCTCGCAGAGAAAGCTGTCGCTGTAACTCTTCTCGCTGTTCCGGTTCAATTGTATGCACCGGCACTTGATACCGTCGCGCCAGATCCAACACTACCTCAGAAAACGAGTGTTTGCCGATTTCCATCAAAAACGTAATCGCATTTCCCCCCACCTGACATCCAAAACAGTAATACATTTGCTTACTGGGACTCACGGTAAAACTGGGTGATCCTTCATCATGAAAGGGACACAATCCCACCAAATCTTTACCCATTTTTTTGAGCACAACGCGCTCAGAGACGATATCTACGATATCAGCACGTTGCTGGACTTCTTCAATCGTGTCTGGATGGATGCGAGGAACGTTCATTAGCACAGAATTACAGATTGATTCTTATAATCATATTAAGTCGGGAATCTCGATTTTAATAGATCTGTTGCAAAATACCGATTTGATCCCCCCAACCCCCCTTTTTAAGGGGGGCTTTTTAGAATGAAAGCAAGAGGTCTATTATAGGGTGATGGGATAAAAACGCTGAGGATTGAGGAGGGGGTTAAACTCGTGAAAATGATAGGGATTGCGATCGCGATAATTCTGGGACTGTTCATCGCCGTAGAAGTGGCACTCAGACTGCTCTTTGGGTTTGGCAACCCTCCCCTGTACATCCCCGACGAGAAAATCGGGTATCTGTTAGCACCGAATCAGAAACTGCGGCGCTTTGGCAATCGCTTCGAGATTAATCAATATTCCATGCGGAGTGCTGCCGTCACCCCAACATCAGACACCCCGCGAGTCTTGTTGCTAGGAGATTCCGTTGCCAATGGCGGATGGTGGACAGATCAGGCGCAAACCATCTCCGCCTTCATGCAGCAACAACTCCCGGAACGCCTCCCGGGAAATTCCCCTCAAATAGAAGTGCTCAACGCCTCCGCGAACTCCTGGGGACCCCGCAATGAACGCGCCTATCTGGAGAAATTTGGGACCTTTGGTGCAAAGGCAGTGGTGTTGCTGATCAATACCGATGATTTGTTTGGGACCCAACCAAGTTCTATACAAGTCGGACGCGATCGCAACTATCCCGACAAAAAACCCCCCTTCGCATGGGTAGAGATAGTGAGTCGATATCTGTTACCCGCGCCAACAGTGCCTAAGTTACCCGAAGAAAAAGGCGATCGGGTGGGGTTAAACTTAGAAGCGATTCAACAAATTCAGCAAATCGTCACCCAAAACCAAGGACAATTTCTATTAGCAATCACCCCCTTATTGCGCGAACTCGGAGAATCGGGACCGAGAGACTATGAAATCAAAGCCCGTCAACGCCTGCAAAAATTCACCCAACAGCATCAAATCACCTACTTAGATTTTTTAGATCCTTTTAATGCAGTGGAAGAACCCGCCAGTTTATATCGGGACCACATTCATCTCAGTCCAAGTGGCAATGAATTGGTCACCCGAGAGATTACCGAGGCCCTTGCGCCGATGATGTCATTTTAAGGCATTGGGGGAGTGCTGTAACCCACATTCCGATTGTTCATGGATTATGAAGCAATCATCCCATTTGATGGTATTATGCTGATGGCTATTGCTTTAAGACCACCGGGCCGGTATGAATATTTTTGATCGTTCACAACATATCTATGTTTCGTCAGACTTTGACGCCATCATAAAAGATACGATTCGCTTTTTTAATGGAACCCCTGTCCATTCGATTCCTATTTCAAAACGCTTTTCTGGCACGGGAGTGTATGCTCTATACTGTATTGCTAAATCTGGAATTTACTCAAAATTTCATAGGGTTAATAGAACTGCATTTAGTCTGCCGATATATATTGGTAAAGCGGTTCCTAAAGGTTGGAGACAAGCTAGGCAGTTATCCTCGATAAATGCTAAAAGTTACGAGTTATATAATCGTATCTATGAACATAGCCACAGTATCAATATTGCAGAGGGGTTGGAGATATCAGATTTTTTCTGCCGGTTTATAATTCTCGAAGGGAGAGAAAGTGATTTGATTGGAACGGTTGAGGCGGCCCTCATCCGAAAATATCAACCCATTTGGAACACTTTAATTGACGGATTTGGTAATCATGATCCGGGCAAGGGTAGATACCAACAAGCCAAATCAGATTGGGATGTTTGCCATCCGGGGCGTCCTTGGGCAGAAAAGTGCCAGGGAATACCTGCAAGCCGGGAAGACCTTTTTCAAAGTATTGAAAAATTTTTAAATAATTTAGATGATGAAGAACAACCCTAAAATCTCTTGCTTAGAATTATTTGCGGGTGCCGGGGGTTTAGCTAAAGGAATAGAACTCTCGGGAATTCAACACAAAGCCTTGATTGAATGGAATAAAGATGCCTGCAAAACTTTGACCTATAACTATAGCAAAAATCTGGTTTATCATACGGATATTCGTTCATTACAGTTTGACCAGTTCGATAACGTTGATATGGTTGCAGGTGGACCGCCCTGCCAACCCTTTTCAATGGGAGGAAAGCACCAAGGAAATATAGATGAACGAGATATGTTTCCTTATGTGTGCAAAGCCATCAGTATCTCTAGGCCCAAGTTTTTTATCTTTGAAAATGTCAAAGGTCTCTTGCGAAAATCATTTAGGTGTTACTTTGAATATATTATTTTAAGATTAACCTATCCTGACATTGATATAAAACCTTCAGAAGATTGGCAAGAACATCTCATCCGGCTTGAAAACATTCAGACATCAGGCAAATATGATGGCGTGAAATATCAGGCAACTTTTCGCCTAGTTGATGCAGCAAATTACGGCATTCCCCAACGCCGTGAACGGGTTTTTATTGTCGGCATCAGAGAGGATTTAAACATTAACTGGAGCTTTCCTCAAGAAACCCACTCTCTGGATGCACTACTCTGGTCACAATTCATCAGTGGTGATTATTGGGAACGACATGGAATCAAGCCTTCAGGACTTGAAAATTTGGATAAAAGAACCCAGCAAAGGGTTGAGCAACTCATCCAACACCCTACTTTATTCCCTCCCCCGTTAAAGCCCTGGAAAACAGTTAGAGATGAAATTGGAGAACTCCCAAAACCGGATCCGCAAGGGAGCTTTAATAGTGAACATATCCTCAGAACAGGTGCAAAGGCATACCCTGGACATACGGGGAGTTATATTGATATGCCTTCTAAAACATTGAAAGCAGGAGATCATGGTGTTCCTGGAGGAGAAAACATGATTCGCTATGAAGATGGGCAAATTCGTTACTACACCACCTTTGAAGCTAAACGAATCCAGACGTTTCCAGATGACTATAAAATTGTAGGTTCATGGACAGAAGCCATGAGACAGATTGGCAATGCTGTACCTGTAAAACTAGGACACTATATCGCGAATTCCTTGACTCAAACAATTTATATGTCCTAGATTTCTCCCACCTAAATTTTTTAGACCCTTTTAATGTGGTGGAAACCCATCTGCACCCGATCCAAAAGCCAAGTGGGAGCATTTCTGCATAAAATATTAAAATTTAATTAAGAAAAGCCCTTTATTGATCCCCAAGAGATATTTTATGATACGATATCAAATTAAGTTTACTAGTGAATATCTATAAATACATTGGCAGGCATGAACAAGAGCCAAGAAATCCAGAGTATTATCGCCCAACGTCAGCCCCTCGCCAAAAAGTTGGCAGACATTGAGACTGGGTTATCCTCGCTTTATGCGGCGATCGCGCGATTAGAACAAGACTGATTAGAGCTAAAATACTAATTAGCGGGGAAAAAACAGATCAATTAATCTCAGATTTTTCCTGATCTCCAAAATCCCCGAATTTTTCTGAAATCCAGTAAATCTACTCTTGCTCAAATGAAAGCCTCTGAAATCAAGCTACTCGACTTCATTCAAAACTCCCGGCAGTTCGTTATTCCGATTTACCAGCGTACCTATTCATGGACAGAAAAAGAATGCCGGGAGTTGTGGAATGACATCCTGCATACTGGCTCAAAAAATGAAATCACCTCCCACTTTTTCGGTTCTATTGTCTATATTGAAAAAGGAATTTATCAAGTTTCTAGCCAGTCTCCACTCCTCGTTATTGACGGACAGCAACGCCTAACCACTGTAACTTTACTAATTGCAGCCCTAGCGAATGCTCTTGGGGACGCTGAACCAGTGGAAGGATTTTCAGAGATCAAATTGCGACACTATTATTTGATTAAGCCACTAGAGCGTGAAGAAAAATACTATAGGCTGATTCTCTCGCAAACTGATAAATCCTCCCTGATTGCGATTCTCAACAAATCCCCGCAGCCTAAAGATCCTTCTATCCGTATCACACAAAACTTTAAGCTGTTCGAGTCACTCATTAAGGAACATCAGGACAAGCTGGCGACTGTCTGTAAAGGATTAGCAAAATTACTGGTTGTAGATGTTGCCCTTAGCCGTGAGCAGGACAATCCCCAACTTATTTTCGAGAGTATGAACTCAACGGGTCGTGAGTTAACGCAAGCTGACTTAATTCGTAATTACATTCTGATGGGACTTGAGCCCGAACTTCAAACCAAGCTGTATGAGCAGTATTGGCGGCTTATGGAAGTAGAGTTTGGACAGGAGGCTTATGGAGAACAATTCGATAGCTTTATGCGCCATTTTTTAACTGTAAAAACTGGTAGTATTCCTACTAAAAGTGCGGTGTATGAAGAGTTCAAAAAATATTCAAAATTCCTCCAAGTGAACCAGGCGGGTGTGGAGGCGTTGGTCAATGATATTCATGCATTTGCTCGGTACTATTGCGCGATGGCTTTGGATCAGGAGCCGAACCCCGAACTGAAAGTAGCTTTTCAAGACTTACGAGAATTAAAGGTAGATGTAGCTTACCCATTCCTATTAGAGCTTTATCAAGATTATGCTTCAGGTGAATTCTCTGAAACAGATTTTGTGCAAGCAGTTAGACTGGTGGAATCTTATGTCTTCCGCCGTGCTGTTTGTGGTATTCCTACCAGTTCATTAAACAAAACTTTTGCCAACTTTACGAAAGCCTTCAAAAAAGATCGCTATCTCGAAAGTATTCAGGCTCACTTTCTGCTACTGCCGTCCTATCGACGCTTTCCTAATGATGATGAATTTAAACGATCTCTGCAAACTAAAGACCTTTACAAGGGTCGCGGCAGTTACTGGCTTCGACGCTTGGAAAATCACAAGCGCAAAGAAAAAGTAGACGTAAATGACTACACGATTGAACACGTTATGCCACAGAATGAAAATCTTTCTTCTGCATGGAAGACCTCACTGGGTCCAGACTGGCAACGCATTCAAAAAATGTACTTGCACACCCTTGGAAATCTAACGCTTACTGCATACAACTCGGAATATAGTGATAAACCCTTTCTTGAGAAGCGTGATATGAAAAATGGCTTGAAAAACAGTCCCCTGAAGTTGAATGAAGGGTTGGGACAGATTGAGCAGTGGGATGAAAATGCTATTCTCCAACGAGCAGAGCGACTTTCTACAATGGCCCTGGATGTTTGGAGTTCGCCAAAATTGGAATCTGATGTGCTTAATTGTTATCAATCCAAGCCTCAGCAATCAGGTTACACGATACAAGATCATCCCCACCTGTGTTCTGGAAAAATGGTAGAACTTTTTAAAGTCTTTCGCAAGGAAGTTCTTGCCCTTGATCCGGGCGTAATGGAGGAGTTTCTGAAGCTCTATGTTGCTTATAAATTGGAGTCTAACTTCGTAGATGTAGTCCCCCAAGCCAAGCGGTTACGGATTTACTTAAATATGCGATTTCCGGAAATTAATGACCCCAAGGGAATTTGCCGAGATGTATCGGGTTTGAAGCACTGGGGTAATGGAAATGTTGAACTGGGTCTAGCATCTCTTGAGGAATTACCCTATGTTCTAGGGTTAGTGAGGCAATCCTTAGAAAGACAAATGGGAGACGTAGAGTAATCGAAATCGATAAGGGATAATTATCAATTATTCCTTATCAACGGATTGAAACTGTGCCATTAACCAGGCTCCAACTTGGGATTGGTCTTGATTGCGGCTACGTTGCAGCGCTTGGTCTAGGGTCGCTATCTCCAGTCCTGGAAACATCACAGAGGCATCAATTCGCTGACTCCCCCGATCGCTCATCTGATACGCCATTACCTCCGATGTTTCCACGTTCACAATCCAATATTCAGCAATCCCCACCTCTTCATAGAGGACTCGCTTGACGGTGCGATCGTCCAACAGGGATGATTTCGCCACCTCCACCACCAAATCAGGTACCGGATACTCTTCCCGATTCACAAAGTCAGTGCTACTGGGGATGGCGGTTGCCTTAGTGCCAATGTAATACGCTAAATCCGGCTGAAACTCGACATGGCCGGTTTTGCGGAAGGAACAGTGGTTTAATTCTCTAAAGGCGATCGCCTTCAAAATGCTGTACAAATTAACTGCCAGGGAAATCACACTATGATTTTTGCTGTGGTCATAGCCGACGGAGAGTTGCATTTCTAATCTCATTCGCCCATTACTGTAATAGCCTTTGGATTTAGCATGGGCGGGGTCATCCAAAGCACTCAGGTACTCCTTCCATGTGGCAGGAACCCAGGTATCACTGGCTATTAGATTAGAGAGTGGATTCATGCTCATCATCCCAGAGGAAAAATTTACATCTATTCTATGTTAATCATCGTCTTGAACTTTGGCAACCTGTAGCGCCTTATTCCCTACTAGAAAAAGGTAAGGGGAGTTCAGTTCATCGGATTTGATTCCGAACTTGTTATAATACATTAATCCTAATTAACAGCAACCGGGACTATGGTTCAAACTCCTATTCCCTCTCATATTCTCTACCCGGACTCTGATGGTAAGCCGATCGCCGAAAATACCCTGCAATATCGCTGGATTGTGCGGTTAGTCACTAATCTCAAACAACTTTTCAAGGACCAAGTTGCTTTTGTTGCAGGGGATTTACTCTGGTATCCGGTTCGGGTAGAACGTCCTCCCGCCCCTTGTCAAGCGCCGGATGCGATGGTAGCATTGGGTCGTCCGGATGGGGACCGAGGTAGTTATAAACAGTGGGAAGAAGATAACATTGCCCCCCAGGTGGTGTTTGAAATTCTCTCCCCCAGTAATACCATCAGCGAAATGACTGCCAAACAAAATTTTTATGCACAGTATGGTGTGCTGGAAATGTTTTTTTATGACCCCCAATCTCATAATTTTTGGGGGTTGCATCGGGCGACGGCGCAAGATAGCTTAATGTTTATCAACCCCGATGATTTACCCTGGACTTCTTTGCTGTTAAATATTCGCTTTGAAATGTCTGCGGATGGGTTAGCGGTGTATCATCCTGATGGGGAATTGTTCAAGGAACCAGGGGAGTTGTTTGAGGAACGCGATAAGGCACAACAAGAAAGGGATAAAGCCTTTGCTAAACTTCGGGAACTGGGGATTGACCCAGAAACCCTGTAAATGATGCCCGTAACGGTGCTGAAATGTATTTAATTTCAGCACCAAGGCTTAGGAAATCAACGGGGTTTCTGAGGGCAAGCAACCCCCAACATTAGGCTGAAATTATGGCTTGAATGGGAATGGTTACATCAGGAAAGGCTAGAGGAGAAATTTCTCCCTCTTTTAAGGTCATTTTTGACCCATAATCCCGTCCCCTGGGTTGACGGTAGACAATTAATTCGGCTGTTTGGAGATTAACTAGCCAATATTCGGGGATTCCTGCTTCGGCATAGATGTGATATTTTAGGGTGGAATCTTTCTCTAAACTGGTATTGGCATATTCAATCACCCAGAAGATGTTCTCTGGATAGGGATGGTGGGAGAGATATTCACGCCCGAGGGGTTGCACAATGGCGAGATCCGGTTCTGGTTCCGATTGGTTGGGGAGGGTAATCGGTTTAGCATGACGCAGGAAAGCGCGATCGCCTAAAACCCGCGTCAGATAAGAACCCGTTTCTGAACTAAAAAACGCATGAGGTTCGCCTTCTGGGGACATTTTAACGATTTCTCCCGCTAACAATTCCACCGGGCGATCATTGAGTAACCCGGTTTTAATAATTTGGTGGTAGTCTTCTAGGCTCCACTTGATTGTTGAAAGTACCATCTTGACACCTCTATCAACCTTGTCTCTAGTTTATCATGAGTTTGCCAAGGGTGAGAAACCGGGTTTCTGGGATAACTTTTGTCTGATTGCAAAGATTTAGGAAAGAAACCCGGTTTCTGGATTGTTGCCAAGGGAAAGAAACCCGGTTTCTGAATTAAGGTTAACTGGAACTGCTGGATATAAGTTTGGAGGGGGTTGTCCGCCAGAGTAATTCTAGTTTGTTGCCGGGGATGGTTAAATATAAAACATCTCCCACATCCAGAGAGGTTTCTAATAACTCCCAGCCATGAATGGTTGCGTCTTGGGTTTGAATATATAAAGGGACAAAATCAGCTTTCATGGCTGATTCTTTGACGGTTTGATGATAGAAAGGATGGGCGGGGGTGATTAAGGTGGCGATCGCCACCCAGAGACTCCCGGCAGTCATGCCATTGCCTAAAATCCGTCCCCCGATCGCCGCTGCTGCAAAGGCTGGTGCTGCCATTTCGGTGGGATTGAGTACGCGCTCAAAGTCGAATACTTGTTGTACCATTAAGGCAAAGCGCGGGTCCTCACTTCGGACCACAACCGGCAGTTGCGGGACGACGCCTTTTGCAGTTAAGGCAATTTCTAAGTTCGTCATGTCATTGCTGGTAACCGCTAACACCGCTTCGGCTTTTTCAATATTAGCGGCTTTTAAACTGGCGGGGAGGGTGGCATCTGCCTGGATGATGGGAATTTTTAACCCTTGTGCGGTACTTAGAAAGCGGCAATTCGGATCGCGATCGATGACAACGACATCATATCCATTGGTATGCAGTTGCTCGATCGCCTTGATTCCGATATCTCCCAGTCCACACACGATATAATGATGGCGCTGGGGGATTTGCGGGGTATCCCACAGTTGTCTAAATCGGCTACCTAGGATAAAATCATTAAGCAGCGCATAGCAAATCCCCACTGCACCCGCCCCAACGAGCATCATCAGGGCGGTAAACAGTTTCAGAGGAAGGGGAGACTGTTCCGCTACCGCTTCATTGCCTCCCGCGCCGGTAATCATGCCGACGGAGAAATACAGAGAATCAACAAAGGATGTGTCTGTATTCACAAAGGTATAAGTAAAAGTTGCGGTTAAAATTGTTAGTAATAGGGCTAATAGGGCAAGGGTGGTGGCTTGATTTTGCTGTTGAAATCGTCGCCAATTGCCGAGGGATTCTTGGAATTTCCGCCCCCAGGAACGTCGGTTATGGCGTTTATTCAGTTGGGTGGCGACAATCAGGCGATCGCCCACTTCCAATGTCTTTCCCGCGAGAACCGCTGAAACGAGGTCGATATGAGGATGTTGGGGTAAATAGTATATCAGCATCCGGCGCTGATCTTCCCATAAATCGGCTAACTTGCGCCCGTTCCAGGGATGGCGCTCATCGATGTATTCTTCATGAATCGGCCAAGTTTCATTAAACAAGGTGAGTTGCCCGATCGCCCGACTCCCCATCGCCGCAAAGGCAAAAATTGGTGCCGCTAAGGTGGAGACACTCATGCTGGTATGGTGGGGTAACGTGCGATCCAAGCGATCGCCTAAACTGCCATTAAACAGCCGCGTAATAATCCGAATCTGGGGATTGAGCAGGCGCGCTTGCATCAGAATAGCTAAATTCACCGCATCATCATCCGAGGCGATCGCGATCGCATCCGCATCTCGAATTCCAGCAGCGAGTAACGTTGCCGCCGATCGCGGATCTCCCACAATGATCCCTGTATCTTCTCCAGGAATTGGGCGCTCTCCTACGCCGACAACCGAGGCCCCCTGTTGTCTTAACAAGCCAAAAATTTGATACCCCGTGCTCCCCAGACAACAAACGATGATTCGCGGTTTCATGATGACCCCAGCCTAAGATCAGGATTCAGACAGAATACAGCCCAATTCGCATCAATGTCACGGACTGTAATATTTTCAGTCCCTTGGGATCTAAAAAATGTAGCGCAGGACACCGCCTCTGGTTTTTGCTTCAAAAAACTATCCCACGGATGGAGATGGGAGGCGATCGCCTTCTGGAAAGTCTGAGCCATTCCACTCTGGAAAAATGCCCGGGGGTAACAACGGGATGAATCTATAGAACTGACGATCGCCTTCCCTGGGAGGGGCGATCGGCTGGCTTTTGGAGCGCGGTCCTAACGGCTTAAATTTATACAACAAAAGTGCTTTTATGGCTTTTGGTACTTTCGGTAGCACTCGGGGTTGTTTTCTCTGTTGCTCTTTTGGTTTTTCTCGGTTTCTTGTCAGTCAGGGTCGGTCTCCTGGGATGCATTCAATACAATTTATATTAGCAGGAGTGGAAAAAAAGCGATCGCCACCACTCCCCCTGCGGTTTCCTAGGGGTTGACTCCAGCCAATACAAGCTACACTTAAAAGAATCAGACCTGAGCATCGGGACAGGATAACGGGAATCAGAACATGGATTTCTTCCCCGTTTTTTGGGGCTTCCCTCCCTCATTCGGGTTCAGGACTGATGCACCCAATGGACGATTTAGGAGCTTGTAACGGGCTTAACCCTGAACACAAGTTGCACCTCGCCCGCAAGATTCCCTGGCCGTACATATTGGATTTAAAACTGTTCTAAGGAATCGACTCTCAACTCTAAACTTGAGAATAAAATAGAGGAAAATAATGGCTAATCAACAATGGCGACGGACGGAAAATGTTAGCGGTGATTTTTATGTAGATACCACCTGCATTGATTGTGATACTTGCCGATGGATGGCTCCCGATATCTTTCATCGTGACAATGACCAATCGGCAGTTTATCAGCAACCCCAAAGCGAAGCCGAACGCTTGATCGCTTTACAGGCGCTTTTAGCCTGTCCCACGGCTTCAATTGGGACCGTAGATAAACCCAAAGATATCAAACAAGCCCAAGAGAGTTTTCCTCTGGTAATTGACCGCAATATTTATCATTGTGGGTATCATGCGGAGAGTTCTTTTGGGGCTGCGAGTTATTTAATTCAGAGAGCCGAGGGAAATATTTTGGTAGATTCCCCTCGTTTTTCTCCGCCTTTAGTTAAAAAAATAGAATCAATGGGAGGGATTCGTTATTTGTATTTAACTCATCAGGATGATGTGGCGGATCATCAAAAATTTGCTGAACATTTTGGGTGCGATCGCATCCTGCATCATGATGAAATCAATCCCCGGACTCGGGATGTGGAAATTCAGCTCACCGGCTATGAGCCAATTGAACTGGAATCTGATATGTTAATTATTCCCCTTCCCGGACATACCAAAGGTCATACGGTGTTGCTCTATCAAAACCAATTTCTATTTACCGGGGATTGTTTAGCTTGGTCCAATCGACTGAATCAATTGATAGCCTTTCGCGATGCCTGTTGGTATTCTTGGCCGGAATTAATTAAATCCCTGCACAAGTTAAAAGACTACTCCTTTGAGTGGGTCCTGCCCGGGCATGGTCGCCGCTATCATGCAGAAAATGCCCAGCAAATGCAGAAGGAACTCCAACACTGTCTAACTTGGATGGAAACCCAACGATAACCGGACCATTTCAGTCATTGAGGAGGGATGCCAAGAACCTGAGTTTCTACCACCAGGAATGGCTCATTGCAGCCGTCTAAAAAGCCGATTGGCGTTCTTAATGGGGGCTTTCTTTTTAGACGGCTGCAAGGGATTTTTTAGATAGACTGTCTCAGCAACAGGGTGGCATTTTCAGCGGACAAAGGTTTAGAGAAAAAATAACCTTGTCCATCTTCAGACCCCAGGGATTTGAGCTCGGCGAGTTGTTCAGGGGTTTCCACCCCTTCTGCGGTGACGTCCATTCCCAAACCGTGGGCTAAAGTGACGATCGCCTGAATGATTTCCAAATTTTTACCTTCGGTACCGATCCGTTGCACAAATGATTTATCAATCTTCAAGGTATCAATCGGAAATTCAGCTAAAAGAGAGAGGGAAGAATAGCCGGTTCCAAAGTCATCTAAGGATAAATGAATATTTCTCTCTTTGAGTTGCCAGAGGGTTTGATTAGCGGTTTGAGTATCTTCAATCAGGACACTTTCGGTAATTTCTAGCTTTAAGAAAGTCGGATCGAGCCCTGTTTCTTGGAGGACGCGATCAACGTGTTCGACTAAATCGGGTTGTAGAAATTGTTTGCCCGATAAATTGACGCTCATTTTTAATCCGCCGCTTTTAAGGAGGGAGGGAAATCGGGTTTGCCATTCCACGAGTTGTCGGCAAGCTTCCCGCAGGACTAAGAGGCCTAAGGGGACAATTGAGCCCGTTTCTTCTGCTAGGGGAATGAATTCGCCAGGGGAAATAAAACCGCGTTGAGGGTGATGCCAGCGCAGCAAGGCTTCAAATCCGACGATTTTACCATCGAATAGAGATACGATGGGTTGATAGGCGAGTCTGAGGGAGGTTTGATTGAGGGTTTCGGCTTCATGGAGTTCTCGCCGCAAATCATTTTCTAACTGTAAGAGTTGCACCGCTTGGTCATGCATCGCCTGATCAAAGATAGCCGATCGAGCTTTGCCACTGCGTTTGGCGCGATACATGGCAATATCGGCGTTCCGGAGTAAATCGGTGCTGACTTCATGCTCAATGGAACTGAGGGCGATGCCGATGGTTACGGTAATAAAGACCGCGTGTCCTTCAAAGGTAAAAGGTGCTTTAAGTTGTTGGTGGATTTTTTCTGCCACCTCGCTAACCTGTTCAATGCCTTGGACATCTTCTAAGAGGATAACATAATGATCGCCTCCGAGACGGGCGACGGTATTGTGAGAATTCAGACAGCGTTCTAGGCGGAAGGCGATCGCAATTAAAAGCATATCCCCCACGGCATGACCTAAGCTATCGTTGACTCGTTTAAAGCGGTCAATATCGATAAATAAAACCCCGATTTGCCGATCGCTTTGTAGGTTTTTGCGGGCGCTGGCTTCCCGGAGTCGTTCCATTAAAAAGGCCCGGTTCGGCAGTCCGGTTAGGGGGTCATAATAGGCTTGATGAATGAGTTCTTCTTCCGCCCGCTTGCGATCGCTGATGTCGGTTTGAACCCCAATATAGTGAGTAACTGACCCCCGTTCGTTTTCAACCGGAGACAGACTCAGTTCATTCCAAAATAAGGTCCCGTCTTTGCGATAATTGCGTAAGGTGACTTTGCAATCTTGTCCGTTGCAAATGGCCTTTCGCAATTCTTGTAATGCCGGTTGATGGCGATCGCGTCCTTGGAGGAATCGGCAATTGCGTCCTGTTGCCTCAGCGTAGGAATACCCCGTCATTTTTTCAAAACTGGGATTGACGTAAACCACGGCATTATCTTTATTATACTCAGAGATAACGATGCCATTGCTACTGGCGGCGATCGCTCTTTCAAAGAGTCGGAGGCGTTCTTCTTGTTCTTTGCGCTCCGTGACATCCCGGGAATTGATGACAAATCCCGCGATTCCCGGTTCCTGAAGTAGGTTGCTGCCAACCGACTCTAGGGTAACCCATTTCCCGTTAGCATGAAGAAAGCGAAACTCACTCTCAACCACCCCGCCTTGTTGTTCCAACGCTTGGTTAAAGAGCGTATAAATCAACTCTTTGTCTTCGGGGTGAATGTAGTTAAACCCATTGTCACCGATTAAATCTTGGGGTTGATAGCCTAGAATTCTTTCTACTGCTGGACTTTGATACCGAATCGTTCCATCTGCTTCTAAAATGGTAATAATATCTGATGAATTCTGGACTAACGACCGAAAACGTTTTTCACTTTTAGCCAGGGCCTCTACCGCATTTTTCTGTTCGGTAATATTAAAGGCACTCAGGCAAATTCCAATAATCTGATTTCTTTCATCAAAAATAGGTTGCCCGTTAATTTCAAACCAGTATTCGGTTCCAGTATTTCCAAAAATTTTCTGCTGGAGTTGGACGGGCAAACCTTGAAGGCATTGATGAAAACTTTGATTGAAAAGTTCCACCCCTTTGTTGGCTACATATTCGTAGGCTAAATCCCCGGAACGAATCGTTTTATCCCATAAGATTCTAACAGTTTCCCGAGCGGTTTTATTAACATCTTTAATTTTATAATGGCGGTCAATGAGAACAATGGATTGAGCGGAAGAATTGAAAATTGCCCTTAAATTGGCTTCGGATTCAATTAAGGCCGCCTGAGTTTGCTTCCGTTCCGTCACGTCGGTCAGGGTTTCAATCAACCGCACGACTTGACCGTTACTGTCGCACAGAACTTCTCCTTTACTGACAATCCAGCGGATGGAGTTCGTTTGATTATGCAGAATCCGATATTCACTTTCGTAGTTCGTTTTAGCGGCGATCGCCTGGACAATGGTGCTGTGAACCAGAGGCCGGTATTCCGGTTGAATCGCCTTAATATAACTGGCAATGGTGGGGTTGTAGATGCCCTTTTCGATGCCTAAAATGGCGTGAACTTCATCAGACCAGATCACATTTCCCGATCGCAAATCCCATTCCCAGACTCCCATCTTGGCCGCTTTAAACGCCGCCAGCAATCTCCCTTCACTCTGCTGCAATGCCCGTTGAGTCCGCTGGCGATCTAGTTCTGCCGATGCCTGTCCCGCAAATATACTCAGGACCAATTGGGCGCGGTGAACGTCGATTAACGGGCGATCGTCGAATCCACAGATTAACCCGATCGCCTTGCCCTGCATATCCACCAATCGGACTCCCAAGTAGCTACAAGCTTCTAGCTTACCCAGGGGGTTACCCACAGACAGGTGCGACTTAAAATGATCCTCAATCCAGTCGCTTCCACATTGCAGGACTTTCGCCCAAGGGGTTCCGGCAAGGGGATATTCCAGTTCGCACAATTGCTCATTCAAACTGGAACCTGTCAGTTCGCCTCCCTCCCAGAATGCCCGAACTTTCACCACGGAAGCTTTGTTACCCACCACTTCCCCAATAAAGACGTAGCGCATCCCCAATAATGACCCAAGATAGCAAGCCAAGGCGGGAAAAAACTGCTCTCCCGTTACGGGGGCTTTTCCGTTGTCCAGGGATTGCAGGATGTTCTCGACTTCCTTGAACTCGGTAATGTCTTTGAAGGTTTGAAAGTACAGGAGATCCTTTCCCACCGTCAATGCCTCGATGGACACACTCACCCATAAGGGTGTGCCATCGGCTTTTTTCGCCACCAGTTCATAGTTCTTGATGACCCCTTCCATCTGGAGGATAGCGAGGAGTTTTTTTCTTTCCGTTAAGTTATAATAAAAACAGTCTTGGTTGCGATTAATCGGCTCAGTGCCTCTAAAGCCGAAAAGTTCTCGAAAGCAATCATTAACATAGACAATCTTGCCATCAGCAGAATCGGTCAAGGCGATCGGCACAGAAATCCGTGCGGCGATCGCCTCAAACAAACAGTTGGTCCCGCAAATCTCTAGGGAGACGGGTAAATCACTCGACATAGACCCGTCCGGGTTGATGTAACTCAGGGTAGCTTCCTCCTTGACCCGTTGGCGTTCTAGCTTATGTTTGTCCTGATCTTCATTTATCCATTCTATCTCTTTGCTCTGTTCCCCTAAGCTCATCCGCGCTCCTTCCCTCTCGTTGGGAAACTCTCGGCCCATCTCATTTAAAAAATTGTATGAACATTTTTTAATTAATCTTAATATTATCTGAGCCTTTTGTAAAACCCTTTTAATTAAAATTCATTAAACTCCATCGCCTCGGCATACAGAACTTGTGCCAAGACTTAACAAAAAAGCCCGTAACTCGGGCCAAAAGACACTTCATTTGGTCATTGTTGATAAAAACCCCTGTACTCTCCCAGCCTCTGTACCTAGATTACCCTGATGTAGCTGCTCACTCTCATGCCACTTCCTTTCCGATTAAACAGAACCCTAACCAACTCGGAAATCCTCAGAGTGATGCCAGAAATCTGGTCCTAGCGAGACGGAATGTCAATCGCCTAAACGGGCTAACCCTCCTCACCCTCCGGTTGAGGTCGGTAGATGGGGGTGGAGGTTGAACGGGTTGCAATCATTGTAAGAGTTATCTAAAAAAGTTAAGGATTGTACATAAATCTTTACAGCTAAAACAACTTACCGATAAGCTTTTGAGATGTAACCCGGTCCGTAGGGGCCGGACATGAAATGCGGTGACTTTTCCACTTAAGGGGAGGAGGTTGGTAAAAGTCGCCACACCCGGCGGGGGTTAAAACCCCCGCCTCATAGCTAAAGTCGGTTAAAAACCGACTGCAAGTCTTATCCCGTGGTGTTTTTAGTTGGTTTTAGCTGACATCTTGCACCCGTCGCAACAACCGGCGGGGGTTTTAACCCCCGCCCTAAAGTCGGTTAAAAACCGACTGCAAGTCTTATCCCGTGGGTTTTTCAGTCGGTTTCAACCGACTTTAGCTGTTAGGCGGGGGTTAAAACCCCCGCCGGTATTGCTGCAAGTCTTATCCCGTGGGTTTTTCAGTCGGTTTCAACCGACTTGAGCTGTTAGGCGGGGGTTAAAACCCCCGCCGGTGTTGCTGCAAGTCTTATCCCGTGGGTTTTTCAGTCGGTTTCAACCGACTTGAGTTAGGCCGCCAATCGTTTTAACCCCCGCCGGTGTTGCAACTCTCCCCAACAACAATTACTCATCCTGTCAAAGTGCCTACTGAATCTAACCCATTCCTACATTAAAATTAGCGATACCGTTAGAGGAGACACCTGCAATGCTAGAATCCTACCGTCAACAGGCCGCATCTAGGGCCAGTCAAGGCATTCCGCCCCTGCCCTTAGATGCCCAGCAAACCTCTGAACTCTGTGAACTGCTGAAAAATCCCCCATCGGGAGAAGAAGCAACCCTGGTACACCTGCTGCGCGATCGCATCCCCCCCGGAGTGGATCAGGCTGCCTACGTCAAAGCTGGCTTCCTCACCGCCATTGCCAAAGGCGAAGTCACCTCTCCCCTGGTTTCTCCCTTGGAGGCGATCGAACTCCTCGGCACCATGTTGGGTGGCTATAATGTCCAATCCTTAATCGATTTGCTGCAATCTGGCGACAACACGATCGCCCAAGCGGCTGCGGATGCCCTCAAGAAGACCCTGCTGGTGTTTGACGCCATGCATGATGTTCTGGAGTTGTCCGAAACCAACCCCTATGCACGTCAGGCGATCGACTCCTGGGCGAATGCCGAATGGTTTACCTCCCGCCCTCCTGTCGCGGAAAGCATCACCGTCACCGTCTTCAAAGTCCCCGGGGAAACCAACACCGACGACTTGTCCCCCGCCTCTCATGCCACCACTCGCCCGGACATTCCCCTCCACGCCCTAGCAATGTTAGAATCTCGCATGACCGGGGCCCTAGAAACCCTAGCGGAAATCAAGGGCAAAGGGCATCCCGTCGCCTATGTGGGGGATGTGGTGGGAACCGGGTCCTCCCGTAAATCGGCGATTAACTCCGTGCTCTGGCATATCGGCAATGATATCCCCTGCGTCCCCAATAAACGGGCTGGGGGCTATATCCTCGGAGGTGCGATCGCCCCAATCTTCTTCAACACTGCCGAAGACTCCGGAGCCCTCCCCATCGAGTGCGACGTCACCAACCTGGAAACCGGCATGGTGATTACCATCCATCCCTACAAAGGACAAATCACCAACGAAGCGGGAGAGGTGATTTCCAGCTTCACCCTCAAACCCAACACCATTTTGGATGAAGTGCGCGCGGGAGGACGGATTCCTCTGATTGTCGGGCGATCGCTGACTGATAAAACCCGCAAGGCGATCGGACTCGATATCAGCCCCATCTTCACCCGTCCCGAAATCCCCACCGACACCGGCAAAGGCTTCACCCTCGCCCAAAAAATGGTCGGAGAAGCCTGCGGCATCCCTGGCGTCCGTCCGGGAACCGCCTGCGAGCCCCTAATGACCACCGTCGGTTCCCAGGATACCACTGGACCCATGACCCGGGACGAACTCAAAGAACTCGCCTGTCTCGGCTTCTCCGCCGATTTAGTCATGCAGAGTTTTTGTCATACCGCCGCCTATCCCAAACCCGTAGATATCACCACCCAAAAAGAACTCCCCGACTTCTTTTCCACCCGAGGCGGCGTGGCATTACGTCCCGGAGACGGCATCATCCACTCCTGGCTAAACCGGATGCTACTTCCGGATACCGTCGGCACCGGAGGCGACTCTCACACCCGCTTCCCCCTAGGAATCTCCTTCCCCGCTGGTTCCGGCTTAGTCGCCTTTGCTTCAGCTTTAGGCGTCATGCCTTTAGATATGCCAGAATCGGTATTAGTTCGGTTTAAAGGAGAATTGCAACCCGGTGTTACCCTGCGGGATATCGTCAATGCCATTCCTTATGTTGCCATTCAAAAAGGATTGCTCACCGTCGAGAAACAGAACAAAAAGAATGTGTTTTCTGGACGGATTATGGAAATGGAAGGCTTGCCGGATTTAAAAGTCGAACAAGCCTTTGAACTCACCGATGCCACCGCAGAACGGTCCTGTGCCGGTTCTACCATTAAACTGAGTGAGGAAACCGTCGCCGAATACCTGCGATCGAACGTGACGCTGTTAAAAAATATGGCCGCCCGAGGCTATCAAGATCCGCGCACCATCCTACGCCGAGTCGCCAAAATGGAGCAATGGTTAGAGAATCCACAACTGATGTCTGCGGATGCGGATGCTGAGTATGTGGAAACCCTAGAAATCGACTTGAACGAGATTAAAGAACCGATTGTTGCGGCACCCAATGACCCGGACAACATTAAATTAATGTCCGAATGTGCCGGAGATAAAATCGATGAAGTCTTCATCGGCTCCTGCATGACGAATATCGGCCATTATCGCGCTGCTGCCAAAGTATTAGAAGGGGCAGGATTAGTCAAGGTTCGCCTGTGGATTTGTCCTCCCACCCGCATGGACGAAGAACAGTTAAAAGCCGAGGGCATTTACGATATTTTCGAGGCAGCCAATGCCCGGACTGAGATGCCCGGTTGTAGCCTTTGCATGGGCAACCAAGCCCGTGTTGAGGATGGAGCAACGGTGTTTTCTACCTCGACGCGCAATTTCAATAATCGCATGGGCAAAGATGCGCGAGTCTATCTCGGTTCAGCGGAATTAGCGGCAGTTTGTGCCTTACTCGGACGGATTCCCACGGTGGAAGAATATCAAGCAATTGTCAGCGAGAAGATTAATCCTTTTGCTGATGATTTGTATCGGTATTTGAACTTTGACCAAATCCAGGGATTTGAGGATGAAGGTCGAGTTATTCCCTTGGAAGAGTTGCCCAGGATTGAGGATATTTTGGGAATGCCTGTAGGCGCGGGTAAATAACTGAAGCCTAGAGTCAGTTAGAGTTTTAGGGACTGAAACTCTAACTGCGTCAAGCGGAAGCCACTCAAAATGGACCCGGAAGGGTAGAGAGTGGCTTCCGTTTTTTTGGAGTGTTTTGGGGCGAGGAGAAAGAGCCGGTTTATACTGATGCCCTAGGGTTGACGGGAAGGCGATCGCTCATTAAAGTGTATCAAGTCCGGTTATTTCCTGCTCCTTCACACCCCGCTGTTATTCCACTTGGATTCCCTCAAATTATGAAGCACATATTTCATTCTAAGACAAGAATTATTGTTGCCGTAGGCTGTCTATTTTTTTCCTTATTGCCACCCCTCAAACCTGCATTAAGCCGTCCCAATTCTGGAGGTGAAGCGCCAGTCTCTGAAGAGATTGCCCAGAACCTTAACTTTGAGCAACATTTCCAAGAATTAGGGGTGGAAGGTTCAATTATTATTGCAGAATTAAATGGCAACCTCTGGCAACATAACCCCCAACGCAATCAAACCGCTTTCCCAACGGCATCAACTTTTAAAATTATCAACTCTCTAATTGCCCTAGAAACCGGCGTTATTCCCAATGAACTGGCGGTTTTAACCTGGGATGGAATTCCTAGAGCAATTCCCACCTGGAATCGAGACTTGAATCTGAGAGAAGCGTTTAAACTCTCTGCCGTCTGGTTTTATCAAGTTTTAGCCCGCCGCATCGGATATGAGCGAATGCAGCAATGGATAACCCAAGTCGGTTATGGGAATCAAAACATTGGGACAAAGGAAGATATTGACCGATTTTGGCTAGAGGGAAACCTCCAAATCACTCCCCAGCAGCAGGTGCAATTTTTGCGCCGTCTCTACGAGAACGATTTACCTTTTTCTGAGCAGACGCTTACCCTCGTCAAAGAGATTATGATTTATGAACAAACTCCGGACTACACCATTCGAGCTAAAACAGGTTGGTTTGGATTTGGAGATGAATCTCTCCAAAATATTGGATGGTTTGTGGGGTATGTGGAAACGAAAAATAATGCTTATTTTTTTGCCACCAATATTGAGGTTAATAAGCAAGAAGATGGGGCTGCTCGAATTGAGTTAACTCGGCGGTGTTTGCAAGATATGGGAGTGCTGTAGCAAGTCTAAACTATTCAAAGTGTAAAATGGAGGAGAGGGAGCATCTTGCTCCCGATGAGCAGTAGGGAGCAAGATGCTCCCTCTCCTAACATTCTCGGATTCATTGACACTTGCTATAGATGCGTTAGAGAGTTAGCGCGGTAATCCGGACTGCGTAGCGGCTCAATCATCACCTTTGGGTAGAGGGAGATTTATATCTTAAAGCAGAGGTAAAGGGAGTGAAGTAGGAGATAAGGTAAAAGTGTGAAAAATTTACCCTCTTACTTTAAAAGGAAAATATAACAATGCAACTCGTAGATATTCTGATTGCTTGGTTAGTCACGTTTAGTAGCTTGCTGTTGATTTCCCGATTGCCCTTGGGGATTCAGATTGATAGTCCGCCAAAAGCGCTGATGGCTGCGGCGGCGTTGGGGGGATTAAATGTGCTAATTTTACCCCTGCTCAAAGCCGTATTTTTCATCCCCAATGTGCTGACTTTGGGCTTATTGTCTGGATTGTTCGCCTTTGTGATGAACGTGATAGTCTTTGCGATCGCTGCCCGGGTGGTTCCTGGTTTTCGGTTGGAGAAGGGCATCACCACCGCTATTTTTGGGGCGTTGGCTTTAGCCTTAGTCAGTAGCTCGATCGAAACGATTTTACTCTAAAGCCACACTAACGCGCAGTGGTGGCTAGGGCAGAAAGCGATCGAGGGCAGCCTTGAGTTCTTCGATTTCGTCTTCAATATGGCCCTCTTTGGCTGCGCGGGCGAGGCATTCGGTGAGGTGTTCGTCCAGGACGATTCGGGCAACGCGATCGAGTGCACCGCGAACGGCAGCCACTTGTAAGAGGACTTCCGGACAGGGACGGCTTTCTTGAACCATTGTTTTAATGCCCCGGATATGGCCTTCAATGCGAGAGAGGCGATTGACGAGGCGACGCAGGGATTCTTCGCTGTGAACATGAACATGGGCGTGCCTGTCGGAGTCATGATCATGACTCGGGTGGGTGTGGAACCCGCCGGAATCGTGTTCGTGAGCCGGATCCGGCCCGGGATGAGCAGTGGAGGGGTCAGATAGAACCATGAGGGATTGGGGAAAGGCGGCAGTAACACTCAGTATTTTATCCTAGTTCGGGTGCGATCGCCACTTTTCCAACTGTCCACTGTTTCAACGGGGGTGGAAGGCTTGAACTCGTTGCACGGGGAAAATGAAACAACCAATTTAAAGACTGCCACAAGCTTTCGCCGATAGCTTCCACGATGACTCATAGTTGATTCATCGAACTCAAGGACGCATCTATCATGGAAATTATTACTTACTTCTTCCAAAAATCTACTGAGTCAAATTCCGCCCCTTCGGAAACCTCACCCCCGCCGAAGCCTACGGTAGAAAGTGACCTAGTGCTTTTGATGCGGGTTGCCTAAACCCCTTGCACCTGTGACGGCGATCGCCGATAATCGCCGAAAGTATCACCCAGTTCTACCCGATATCATCACCGACTACTTTAAAAAAAAATGGGACAATATAACTGTTGAGCTGAAATCCTATCCTGTTTCCCATTTTCAGGTCGTTATAAATTCTCTGTTAATAAATGGTTTCGGGTGATGTAAACTAGAACTAGGATGGTTAGAACTCGACAACTCTGCCCACCCCTATCCAGAAAAAGAGGATCAAGTCATGGAAAATGACACTCAAACGACGACGACATCTCGACCCCTGTCGAACTCCATCAAAGAATTGGCCGAACAGTTCCTGCGAGCCGTGAGCTATTCCAGCCACATCCGGGCCAGTTTTCGGAAGCATCGCCTCCACGAAGCAAGCTGGACGCTCTAAACTTTAAACTCTGTTCCCCTGGCAGTCCCAGGGCGTGAATTCTTTGGATTTACTGATATTTGAACGTTTCAAGCTCGAAAAAAGCCCCCATCGATGGGGGCTTTTGTTTGGGTTTCCAGAGCAAACCTCTCAACTTCGGTGCGTTAGCTGATGGATGCATGACCCCCTCTGGCATCGCTTCTGGGAAGGGGGACAGTAGACTGGCGATCGCGCAAATCGGTAGGGGTAATTCCAGAATTACCCCTACCATCTACAAAGGGTGATAGGTTAGTCTTGTTTGGATGTATCGCAGGCTAATACTGTTGTGAGCCAGCTCAGGTGAGTTACGGGTCGAGTAAACCGGCGGATTTCCACGCTAAGTACACCACTAAAGCCCGACCCAGGTCCTGGGAGGCTTTTTCTAATTCGGTCGGGGGAGGCGGAGTTGGGGGGGTATTGAGAGATTGAGGTTGTGCGTTCATAATCGGGGTGTTGTCCATCGGGTTTCTAGTCTGATTATCCGGACTATTTTTGAATTTTAGCAGAGAGATTCAGACAGTTTTTGAGCTGTCCCGGGAGAAATTGAACCCGGTGAGTAAGGGTCGGTTTCCAGTTGGGGGATTTGTTTGGCGATCGCTACAAAAAAAACATCCACTCCCAATAGTGGAACAGTGCTATCCGTAGGCGGAACAGCCGCTTGAGTAAACTGCAATTACTACTCGAAGTTATTAGGGATTGCTATGTTCCTCCGTCACATTTCTGTCTTAGGTGCTTTGATACTCGCTTTAGGTAATGCCCCCGCTGATGCTACTTTTAATGAGTTCGCCAGTTCCCCTAGAGTTCCTCAACCGCAGAGGATAGATCCACAGGAAATTGCCTATCGGACTCCAACAGCAACTCAGACTCATCTCATCTTATCTTTGAGCGATCGCCGGGTGTATGTTTATCACAATCGGGTCTTGCAGTCCTCTTATCCCGTTGCGATCGGTAAACGCGGTACAGAAACGCCTCTGGGGACATTTGAAGTCTTTCAAATGGTCAAAGATCCAGCCTGGGAAAGTCCATTTACTGGGCAAATTATTCCCGCAGGAGTGCCTCAAAATCCATTAGGACCGAGATGGATTGCATTTTGGACCGATGGCAATAATGCGATCGGCTTTCATGGAACTGACTCTCCCGAGTCCATTGGACAGGCAGAATCCTGGGGATGCGCCCGAATGTTTAATGACGATGCGATCGCCTTGTATGATCAAGTACAAATTGGCACAACAGTCACGGTGATTCCTTGATTCCTTAATTGTCAGAACCTCTTGTCAGAACATCGCCGAATCCGAAAAAATAGCCTCTGCCTCCCCTGCTTCACCGGAGGCAGAGGCTATTTGGGCAAGACTTTCCCGCATAAAATGGGGCCGGATAGCCGACAAGATCGCCTTGCCGCTTCGCTGCAAAATCCTTCTGAGGGTTGATCGCGATCGCCACTTCCGTTGCCAAGATAGAACCATGAAAGGAGCGATCGCTTGTTGCTCCCCGTCGAAGCAAGCCCTGGTCACTATTGGCAAATTTATGACACTGTTCAAACAACTTTATCTCAAATTCCGATATTATATCGTTGGTCTGTTTTACTTTAAATATACCATTCCTGCCTTTCTCTACTCCTTGGAACGCGATCGCGTAGAACGAGCAGAACCCCAACTCGGTACTGCGGAACCCTTTGATAGTCCTGGAAAATTGCTGAATGTCGAATCCACTCCCCGGGGTGCAAACTTCTATTTTGAACAAGCTGAACTGCATATTTCCTATTTAACCCGGGATTTAGTGCGAGTGGATTGGAAACCGGGACTCGAACCGATTCCTTATGCGATCGCCCGACAGGATTGGCCCGAGGTGGAGACTACTTTGGCCGAAACCGAGGACGGATGGACCCTAGACAGTGGCGAGTTACAGATGGCAGTCGCCTGGGATGGATCGCTACAATGGCGCGATCGCGCAGGCGCCCTCTTCCGCCAAGAACAACCCCCGCAACGCAAACCGGAAGGGTGGATTCATCGCGCCCCCCTGGAACAAGACGAACGGATTTATGGATTGGGAGAACGGGCCTCCTCCCTGAATTTGCGCCAAGCTGAAGATAAAGAGGGCAACCCCAAAACCTTTAGAATTTGGAACTTCGATGCTGCCGGAAAATATACCCCCGGTTCTGATCCGATGTATATTTCTATTCCCATTTATATGGGCTTGCATAACAACGGCAGTTACCTAATTTTCTACGAAAACTCCTATGAAGGTCACTTTACCTTTGCCGATGTCGCCACCGCTGATTTTGAAGGCGGTCCTCTGCGTTACTACCTGACCTCGGGTCCACCGGCGCAGTTGTTAGAACGTTATACAAAACTAACCGGACTCTCCCCCTTACCCCCTCGATGGGCGCTGGGGTATCATCAATCCCGGTGGGGATATCGGACGGAAAAAAATATCCAGGACATGGTAGATGAATTTCAAGCGCGGGATCTGCCCTTGAGCGCGGTTCACTTGGATATTGATTGTCAAGTGGGGTTTCGTGCCTTCACCATTGACCCCGATCGCTTTCCCAATCTTCCTAAATTTACCGAAGACTTGCTAGAAAAGGGTGTGCGATTTATTGCCATTCTCAATCCTGGAATTAAGTATAGTCGGGATAGTAATTTGTTTCTGGAAGGTCAATTACTCGGGGCCTTCTGTACCCGGTCTGATGGGACGTTAGTCTCGGCCCCGGTGTGGCCCGGTTGGTCCGTGTTTCCCGATTTTACCAACTCCAAAGTGCGCCACTGGTGGAGTCGCCAGTATCGCTATTTACTAGATGCCGGAGTCACCGGATTTTGGCATGATATGAATGAACCGGCCTGTTTTGTGGCCTGGGGCGATGGCACTTTACCCCCGCGATCGACCAAGCATTTTATGGAAGGTCGGGGCGGAGACCATCGGGAAGCTCACAATTTGTATGGATTGCTGCAAGCTCAGGCCGGATATGAGAGTTTATGCAATCATCATCCCGATCGCCGTCCCTTTATTGTGTCCCGGTCCGGTTGGGCCGGATTACAACGGTATGCCTGGACTTGGACCGGGGATATCGAATCCAGTTGGGGTGCACTCCATCAAACCATCGCTACCGTACTCGGGATGGGATTGTCCGGAATTCCCTACAGCGGTCCAGATATTGGCGGATTCCAGGGAAATCCCTCCCCAGAATTATACCTCCGTTGGTTCCAAATGGCAACATTTTTACCGTTTTATCGTACTCATTCCTCCAATAATGTGGAAGCGCGTCCGCCTTGGGTCTATGGAGAACCGACCTTAAGTATTGTCAAAGCGTTTTTAGAGTTGCGCTATCGGTTGATGCCTTATTTTTATACTTTAGCCCAGGAAACGAGTCAGAAGGGCTATCCTTTAGTGCGTCCGCTGTTTTGGGCGGACCCCCAGGATTCGCAACTGTGGGACATTGAGGATGGCTTTTTACTCGGGGATGCGCTGCTGATTTGGGCAGTTGCCGAGAAGGGGATGCGATCGCGCTCAGTGCGATTACCCCAGGGAACTTGGTATTATTTCTGGCAGGACCGGCAGTTTGAGGGCGGGCAATCGGTAACCGTGGAGACTCCCCTGGAACAGATTCCGGTGTTTGTGAAAGCAGGGAGCATTGTACCAATGGAGGAAGGAAATTGCCTGATCCTCCACCTCTATCCCCCAGTACAAGGCTCTGGGGAAGGCTGGATCTACAGCGATGCGGGCGATGGCTATGAGGAAGGTCGAAGCGATCGCTTTTATATGGTCCGAGATGAACAAGGATTAGAAGTGAGATGGGAGGAAGAAGGAACCTATCCGTTCCCCTATACTCAGGTGCAAGTTCATTTGCACGGATTCCAACCTCAGCAAGCCTGGATCGACGATCGCGAGGTCGAGATTCAAGGAAGGCTGATTCAGGGGGAACGATTTAGCCGCCTGTATGTGCGAGGGTCAGATTGAGTGTTTGAGTAAGGGTGAGTTAGGGGGAGAGGCGATCGCCTAGGGGAAGCAACTGGGCGATCGTTTTCTTTTGGAAGCGATCGCCACTCTTAGTACAGCTTTCCAACCTCGTTCACGGGGTCTGTGGCTTGGAATGAACCCATCAATTTACCCGAAAGATCCACTTTTTTAATCAATCAGATAATCACTCAGGGTTTGGAGTAAGCGGTGATGTCGGTCCAATGAAATTGACCCAATAGAACCGATGATTTTACGACGCGGGACTACGGCGAGAAAACCTAACCGGATCAAAGAGGTTGTTCTTAATCCACTCCCAGAAAAGTCGGGGTCAGAAGGAGAAATAATCTCGTCAAAAGTGGGAACTTCCTGCTGGATCTGGGTACTCACTCCACAGACCAAAAAATCTCCATAGCGAGGTAACTCCCTCAGAAGGATAACTGGACGATTCTTGATGATTCCGTCCGATTGGGGAATGGGAGTGAGAACAATATCAGCTTCCTGCATAGTCAGGATTGGCTATTTTAATGGCATCCACCGGGTACTCATCTTCCTCACTGTAGGCATTATTCAGGTGATGACTAGAGAGAGAAAACCAGGCTGCTTGTTCTGATATTTGTTCGGGGACGAGGGTAACAATCAGTTTGGTATTGGGTTCAATCGGGTAGGGTTCATCGAGTTGAATAGACTGTCCATCAAAATGCGCGGATAAGGAAACAATTTTCATAGATAAGATTTTAAGTTCAAGAGGATCACTTTTAGTGTATTCTATTTTATCATTGAGTGCCTTACTCTGTCTCGTACTCTAAGCCGACTCTGCGGAGTGCGTTGGCGAAGGCTGGGCGTCAGCACTGGGGGAAACGCTATATTTAACAGTCGCCCTCTTTCTGCATCAGAGGAGTTTAAATCATTCTTAAATTTATGGCTGCATGGAATAGACCGTGTTAAGCTACCCTAGAAGTTAAAAACTATTCAACTCCTAAATGGGCTTTCAACTCAGGCTTAAGGTATGGGGCGATCGCGCTTTATTCAATCGCCCTGAATTTAAGGCTGAACGGGTGTCCTATGATGTACCGACTCCGACAGCAGCTTTGGGTATCCTCGATTCCATTTTTTGGAAACCGGAGATTAGCCGCAAGCTGCAACGAATTGAGGTTTTGAAGCCAATCGATATGTTTGGTTTCATGGTCAATAACGTAAAATCCAAGGCGTCTCGTACTGGACAACCGATCGCGATCGAGGACGATCGCACTCAGCGTCACTGTCTCATCTTGCGCGATGTCGCTTATATCTTTGAATTCGAGATTGAGCTTGGTCCTCGGGTCACTGAATCGCCGCAAAATTCCTTAAACAAATATCAGGCGCAATATGAGCGCCGCATTTCCAAGGGTCAATGTTTCCAGCAACCTTATTTCGGCGTCCGAGAATTTGTGGCATCTTTTGGCTTTCCCGATGGCAATGAACAGCCTATCGATTACAGTGCGGATTTGGGATGGATGCTGCGTGACATCGACTATAAAACCGGCACTCCATCATTCTACCGACCCCAGATAGAGAGAGGAATCATTCATGTTACTTGAGTCTCTTTATGAGTTTGCTCAAACTGTTGATGAGCTACCTTCGATGGGGTATGGATCGGCCAAGGTTGCGGGATTGATTCATCTGGATGGTTCAGAGAATTATGTTTATGAACCCTTGGAGACTTCCAAGAAAAAAGGCAAAAAGGAAGTTAAAGTCCCGGGAAAATATCTGGAAGTTCCAGAAATCCGTCGGAATGGATGTCTGGCGAAACTGATTAGCGATACTGCGGAATATATTTATGAAGGGGGTCGAAAGGGCTATCGCGACGCTTATTTGCAATTGCTCAAAGACTGTTGGGAAGCGACTCAGGAACCCTCGGTTAAAGCGGTGTTAGATTACTGTCAGAATACTCCAGTCAAACCCGATGACATTGAGGTTGGCGATCGCATTGCATTTTTCTGGGTTGATGAAGGATGCCTGATCACCGATATCCCGATTATTAAACAATGGTGGCAAGAACGATCGCAGCCCAATGATGCACCCATTTCTCAGTGTTTGGTGACGGGAAAGCAAGCTAAAATTGCCCAAAAGCAAGCCATTCAGCTTAAAAATATCCCGGGTGGTAATTCGAGTGGTGCTTCTTTGATTAGTTCCTACGGCGATGCCTTCCAATCCTATGGTGTTAAGCAAGCGTCACCCATTTCGATTTCTGCGGATAATGATATCCATCAAGTGCTGAACTGGATGCTGGCTAACCCTGAGCGCTCTTTGCGGATTGGAGATATGGCAATTTTGCTCTGGGGGACGACATTTGGGGGAAAAGAACTGGCGGATGTAGAAGCGTGTCAGCGATACTTGAAAACTCCCTTTTCCCCGGACCCCAAGCGATCGCCTTTAGTGAACCTATTAATGCTCTGCGGTAATGCAGGGCGGGTATCCATTCGGGAATGGCAACGACAACCGGAGGAAAAACTGCGATCGTCTCTTTCTAATTGGTTAGGATTTCAGCAGATTCCCGGATGGAACAGCTTTGAGAGTTACCATTATCTTAGCATCTATCAACTGAGCCGCGCGCCTTATCGGTTCGATGAGAAAAAAATTCTCAATCGCACGGTTAAAGCGCTGCTAAATAATGCTTTATGGGGTCAACCTTTGCCTATATCCCTGGTTCAAAATGTCTGTGAGCGGAACCGCATTGAAAAAGGGGTCACCTGGTCTCGGGCCGTGTTTCTTAATCTTTACCTCCAGCTTTATAAAGATGGGCAGTCAACTATGGAATTAGACCGAAACCACGCAATGGCATTCAATTTTGGGCGGTTGTTAGCGACTTATGCCAAAATCCAACGGGCCGCCCAGAAGTGCGATTTATCTAAAACCAATGCCGCCCAAGCCTTTGGGACTGCTGGGATGTCTCCCGTCACCCTGGCATTGCGACTGGCAAGCAATGCGAACAATCATCTGCAAGTTATCTCGCGCAAAAGTGGAGGTAAATTGGCTCACTATTTTGAAAACCAGCTTGCGGAATTGAATGCAGCAATTGCCGAATTACTGCCTTTGCCCTCAGTGTTTAGTATTGAACAGCAGGCTTATTTTTCGATGGGGTATTGGTCAGAACTGCACCGAAAAAAAACGAAAGACGAGCAGCCAGAGGAAGCGGTTAGTTCTACAGAACCCGCCAGTTTAATGGATTTACTTGGAGAGGAATAGAACCATGAGCATTTATTTAGACCCCAGCAAACGACATGATTTTATTTGGTTAGTTGATGTAAAAAATGGCAATCCGAATGGAGACCCAGACGCGGAGAATCTCCCCCGCACCGACCCTCAGACGATGCATGGTTTTATGACCGATGTTTGTTTGAAGCGAAAAATCCGTAATTATGCGGCTTTGCTGGGCCAGCCTATTTTTGTAGAACAGGGCAGCATTCTCAACAAAAAAATTGAGGAATCCATGACGGCTAATGATATCAGTCCGGGGAAAGGAGGGAAATCAGTTAAAGATTCCAAGGATGTCGATACGATGCGCCGCTGGATGTGCGATCGCTATTATGACGTGCGGATGTTTGGGGCGGTGATGTCTACGGGGCGCAATGCGGGACAGGTACGCGGTCCCCTGCAAATCACTTTCGCGGATTCCATTGATACGATTGTCCCCTCCTCTATCTCCATTACCCGCTGTGCCGCCACGGAGGGAGAGGAAGACAAGGATAATAAGACGATGGGGCGCAAAACCTTTATTCCTTATGGGTTGTATCGGGCTTACGGGTTTTTTAGTCCCACCTTTGCGGAACAGACTGGGGTCGGTGCAGATGACCTCAAACTATTCTGGGACGCTTTGCTCAATTGTTGGGAATGCGATCGCAGTGCGGCCCGTGGGTTCATGGCAACTCGAAAGCTAATTGTTTTCAGCCATGAATCGAAGTGGGGGAATGCACCCGCCCATGAGTTGTTCAATCTGTTTAAAATTGCCTCTCAATCACCGGCACCCCGGAGTTTTGAGGAGTATGAATGGGAGTTGAATGCGGTCCCGGAATCTGTCACGGCGACAGTTTTGCGGTAACAGACTTCTATATAGTTTCAGACATCTTAAAGGATGTCTGTGGATTGAAACGGGGCAAACCCCTGAAGAAATACCCGGGCTAAGGGGAGTTCGCAATGGTCCCAGGAGCCGATAATTTTGGCAGGGGGAAGCGGGAGTAAAATCCCCCCTCCTCCCGCCAGTCAGACGGGATAAGGCTTTGAGGCGATTTTTGTGAAATCATGCAATTAATTGTAGCAACAAAAACTACGGTCCGGCCAAAACTGGTCGTGAAACGATTGCATGGACAGTGTTATGATACGAGGACGTTCAGACCCCGTTTCCGGGGTCTGTGGATTGAAACACTCAAGCGGATGCAAGGAATCTCAGCTAGTCCTACGTTCAGACCCCGTTTCCGGGGTCTGTGGATTGAAACTTTTTTGTCGATGAGGTTGCCGAATGGATGTCTGGCGTTCAGACCCCGTTTCCGGGGTCTGTGGATTGAAACATGAAGTTTGCACTCGACCTTGATGTAGATGCTCAACGTTCAGACCCCGTTTCCGGGGTCTGTGGATTGAAACTCAATCTATTCTTATAACGATCCCAAAAAACTAACGTTCAGACCCCGTTTCCGGGGTCTGTGGATTGAAACCCCTAACGCTGCTCAACTCATGGACGACGCTCAACGTTCAGACCCCGTTTCCGGGGTCTGTGGATTGAAACCACCCCTGATAGTCGCGCTAAGGGAATGCTAACCGTTCAGACCCCGTTTCCGGGGTCTGTGGATTGAAACTTAAGTTTTTAGACGAGTCAAACATTAATGACCCTGACGTTCAGACCCCGTTTCCGGGGTCTGTGGATTGAAACATCCAGCAGTTTGCTATGCAAAGCCCTATCCTTGAACGGTCGTTCAGACCCCGTTTCCGGGGTCTGTGGATTGAAACGCAGACGGGATAGAGGATTTAGGATTCTCATTCACGTTCAGACCCCGTTTCCGGGGTCTGTGGATTGAAACTCCGAACGCTCTGGAATCAACTTCTCAGAGAGCGCCGTTCAGACCCCGTTTCCGGGGTCTGTGGATTGAAACGTCAAACGACTCTAACTCTAGTTGCAGCATCTCTAAGCGTTCAGACCCCGTTTCCGGGGTCTGTGGATTGAAACCGGAAAAAAGCCGCTGCTTATGTTAAGGCTATTGACGTTCAGACCCCGTTTCCGGGGTCTGTGGATTGAAACTAAGGTGTGAAAAACTGCCCCGCACGGCTATTCGACGTTCAGACCCCGTTTCCGGGGTCTGTGGATTGAAACATAGAATTATGGACAAAGCGATCGCGAAAGGTTCGTTCAGACCCCGTTTCCGGGGTCTGTGGATTGAAACTTAGTTTGTGTTTAGTTAGTTTAGAGGACCAAAAACGTTCAGACCCCGTTTCCGGGGTCTGTGGATTGAAACTTTGGAATATGTGAAAAATAACCAGCGTTGGTGATCGTTCAGACCCCGTTTCCGGGGTCTGTGGATTGAAACAAACTTGCCTAAACACGGTAAGGATCCTTACTTTAGCCTAGCGTTCAGACCCCGTTTCCGGGGTCTGTGGATTGAAACTGATAAGATATAGAAACAGAAAAGGGAGAAGCCGAAGCCGTTCAGACCCCGTTTCCGGGGTCTGTGGATTGAAACTCGGGTCAAGGAGTCTATAAAATCCTTCCTACCGCCGTTCAGACCCCGGAAACGGGGTCTGTGGATTGAAACAAACGACCTTATTTCCCGGGTCTGGGGATTGAAACGATGGAAACGATGGTTCGTGTCATCCCCCTTAACTGGGGGATGATGACGGACTCATAATATCATGATCACTGACCCGTTGGAATTCCCCGATGACTATACATCAACCCTTCTTATCCAGACCCAGAATCGCCGATCGCGCTCACTCCCTCAAAGACCATCTGCTGGCTGTTGGACAACAGACGACCGATCGCCTCCCGGAGGATTACAAAAGATTGGGGGCGATCGCCGGTTGGCTGCATGACCTGGGTAAACTCCACCCCGATATCCAAACGGCCTTTGAGAAACTCTCCCGAGGTGAGAAGAATGAACGCCTGCCCCCTCATGCCATCTATGGGGCGATGCTATTTCCCGACATTTTGGAATTGGCACTGCCGATCGCCGGTCATCACCGGGGATTGTATGACGTCAGCAATTCGGGTGACCGTCCCTGCTTTACCCAAATCTGCGATGACTTTTTCTCCTCACCGGATGAAGTGGCTTTACTTGAAACCATGAAAGCCTGGGCCAATCAAGAATTAGACCCACTCACCCCACCGCCTCACGAAGGCAGCTTATCCAGGGAAATGGCAACCCGGATGATTTTCTCCGCTTTAGTGGATAGCGATCGCCTGGATGTAGCCCGTTTTGAAGGGCAGCAGGTTGATTTCACCTATCCAGCGATAGAGCTATTGTGCCATCAACTCACTTCATTTCAGGAGCGTTTGATTGCCACTGCGGAACCGACGCCGACTAACCGAGTGAGAGCGGAGATTTACCGAGAAGCCATCCAACAAGCGCGATCGCCTCGCGGATTCTTCCGCTTAACGGCCCCCACCGGAGGCGGCAAAACCCTGACCATGCTTTCAGCAGCCCTGGAACACTGTAACCGGCATCAGATGGACGGGGTAATCATTGTTCCACCCTTGACCACCATTATCGAGCAATCCGCGCAAGTTTACCGGGATATTTTGGGGGATGCGGTCCTAGAGGTTCATTCTAATTTTGACCAAGACAGTCTCGAACATTCCCAACAAAATACTTATAAAATTCTCTCCCAACGGTGGGATTCTCCCGTGGTGGTTTCATCTTCGGTGCAGTTTTTTGAAAGTCTTTTTGCCAATCATCCTCGGAAATGTCGAAAAGTTCATCAATATCAGAACCGGGTGATTATTTTGGACGAAGTGCAATCCCTGCCGATTGGATTACTCGACCCCATTCTGTTTGCCTTACGCCAGTTAGTTGAAGAATGGGGATGTAGTGTCTTCCTTTGTAGTGCCACTCAACCGGCTTTTGAAAAACTCCCCGGATTCAAAGCAGGAATTCAGGAACTCGTCCCCACTGAATTTGTCAAAAACCATTTCCAAACCTTGCAGCGGGTTGATTACGAATTTCTGCCGCAGCCTCTCAATTGGGAGGCGATCGCAGACATGGCCTCGGGCTTCAAGAATGCGGTTTTTGTCGTCAACACCAAGGCAGATGCAGCTAGAGGATTTCTGACTTTGCGCGATCGTTTCGGGGAGGATTGCCTGTATCATTTATCCACAACCATGTGCATGGCGCATCGTCGGTTAGTGTTAGCAGAAGTCAAAGCCAAACTGAGCAGAGGCAGTCGGGTTTACCTGGTATCTACTCAAATCATTGAGGCGGGAGTCGATGTGGATTTTGAGTACGGGTTCCGGCAATGGGCGGGATTAGATGCGATCGCCCAAACTGCGGGACGAGTCAACCGCAATGGCAAGCGGTCCACAGGTACTTTATTTGTGTTTGAGTTGGAGGATGCATCCAAAGTATCTAAAGACTACCAATTTCGGATTAATGTCGCCAAATCCCTAGGATCTACCAATCTTCACGACCCCGCCACCTTCGGGGAATATTTCAAGCGATTACATGGCGGAATTCGAGATAAGCGCGACGAGTTCGGAATTCAGAAATTAAGACAGCAATGGAAATTTGAGGCAGTCGCCAATCGGTTTAAAATCATAGAACCCGATGGCGATCGGGTGAGTGCGATCGTAGAATTTGATGATCAGGCGCGATCGCTCATCCATTCATTGCTAGAGGGAGTCAAAGTCCCGTTTACCCGTCTGCAACCCTATATTGTTTCAGTGCGTAAGAAAGATTGTGTACAAGTCCAGTCTCTTTTCACTCAAGAGGATTCTGATTTGGTCATCTGGCAAGGAGACTATCATCAATCCTTGGGAATTTCAGCAGTCGTCGATCCAACGTAATATCAACTCCACTGGATTAACCTCAAAACCCATTTCTTTCTCTTCTTCCTCTTCTCCCCCTTCCCTACGAGGGAAGGGGGTTGGGGGGTTAGGTCAGCCCGGACAATAAAAGAAACATAATATAAAAACTTATTCTACCTGTACCGATCGCGGCAGCAACCGCGAGATCTCTTGGGCTAATTCCAAGGGTTCGACCGGCTTGGGAATGTGAGCATCAAATCCGGCGGAGAGAATCGCTTGGCGATCGCTCTCTCCGGCGTAGGCAGTGACAGCAATGGCGGGTATGGTTCCCCCGTCTTGGGGTGAGCGCGATCGCAGGGTGCGGATTAACCCATAACCGTCGAGTTCCGGCATTCCAATGTCGCTGACCAAAATATCCGGTTGCCAGTCGTTAATCATAGAAATTGCCCTCTCTGCTGACTCGACTGCCTGTACCACTGCACCTTCCATTTCCAGCAGGAAAACCAGAAACTCCCGAGTATCAAGTATATCATCCACAACGAGTATTTTGATTCCCTGTAAGTTCGGCAACTCTGGGGCGATGGACTCCGGAGGAGAGGGTTCCCCGGAACCCGGTAACAGAGGGAGACTCACGGTAAAGGTCGCGCCCTGGCCGATTCCGGGACTGTTGGCACAAATTCTACCGCCATGTAATTCCACTAAGTGACGGGCGATCGCCAGTCCTAATCCGAGTCCGCCAAAGGTGCGGGTGGTGGTACTATCCGCTTGTCGGAAGCTTTCAAAAACATGAGGCAAAAAGTCCGGTTCAATTCCTGATCCGGTATCTTGGACCTGAATTTGCGCGCAGTCTTCCCCTTGAGTGAGACAAATGGTGACCTGTCCTCCCGGTGGGGTAAACTTGACGGCATTAGAGAGGAGATTCCAAACGGCTTGCTGCAAACGGTTTGCATCTCCTAAAACTTGTCCAACTTCTGGATTAAACTCGGTGTGAATTTGTATAAATTTGGCCTGGGCTGCTAGGCGGACGGTTTCGATCGCCGAGTCAATCACTTCTGCCAGTTTGACTGGGGTTTCGGTGAGAATCAGCTTACCTCGCAAAATCCGAGAAACATCGAGCAAGTCTTCGATGAGTTCGGTTTGTAATTTGGCATTTCGTTCAATGCTGTTTAAGGCTTGTTGGGTTTTTTCCGGGGAAAGTGTGCCTTTTTTGAGGAGTTGCGTCCAGCCCAAAATGGGGTTAAGGGGCGATCGCAATTCGTGGGATAAAATAGCGAGAAATTCATCTTTAATCCGGTTGGCAACTTCCGCTTGTGATCGCGCTTCTCGTTCCAATTCCAGCAGATGCAACCGTTCTTGTTCCTGCAATTTGCGATCGGTGATGTTACTAAAAGAAATTGCTACACCATCCTCTAATTTAACGGCCATATTCCGGAACCAGCCGCGAATCCCATCGGCTTTGTATTCCAGTTCGATGTCATGGGGAATCGCGGTTTCTACCACTTGGACGTACCGATGAAATAGCTCACTATTGGTTTGATTTCCAGGTAGGCGATGGCTCAAACGATTACCGATTAATTCATCAAGGGAATACCCCAACAGTTCCGCCGCTTTGGGGTTAGCATAATCCCACTGAAAATCAATAATTTCTCCCGTGGAATTGCGGATGGCGCGCAAAATGGTGAAGGCGTCCAGGGAGAGTTCTTGGGCGACGCGAAACCGCTGTTCACTCTCGCGCAGGGCTTCTTCGGCTAATTTGCGATCGGTCACATCCATGTTAACGCCAATCACCCGCAGAGGCTTTCCGGTTTCATCCTGAAATGCTCTGGCTTTGGCGACAATCCAGCGCATTTGACCATCGGGTCGGTAAATGCGATATTCGGTATTAAACTCGATTCCCTCTTCACTACAACATCGCGATTGATGTTCTACCCTAGCCCGATCGCTGGGATGAATCATGGCGATCAAGGTTTGAAATCTGCCATCAAAGCTACCGGGTAACAGTCCATACATGGAGTGGAGTTCTTCAGTCAGAAGAATTTCCCCGGTTTGTAAATTCCAATCACATATCCCGATTTTGCCGATATTTTGAGCTAAGGTTAACCATTTTTGATTACTCTCTAAGGTTTCCTCGGCCCGTTTGCGATCGCTAATATCAATGGTAATTCCATCAAACCGGATCGGTTGTCCTGTTTCATTGTAAAAGGCTCGTCCGATGGCGCGAATCCAGCGGATTTTGCCCGTTGGATCAACGGTGCGATAGTCGATTTGATAGGAGGTACCCTCGGTGAGCGCCTGAGTAATCGCTTCCTGAGTGCGATCGCGGTCCTCCGGATGGATGCACTCATAAAATAGGCCGATGGTAACTTCGGTCTCTGGAGACAGTCCAAAATGTTCTTTGCACTTGTAATTCCACTCTAGTTTATCAAAGGGGAGGTCACAATACCATAAACCCAACTCCGAGGAGTCCAAGACGAGATCCAGGCGTTCCCGTCCGATCTGGACCGCTTCCTCCATCCGCTTCTGATTGGTGATATCGACACAAGCGCCGGTTAAATATAGGGGAGTACCCCCCTCATCGGTGAAGGTCTTTCCTTTATCAAAAATCCACCGAATGCTGCCATCGGGACAGAGAATTCGGAACTCCATCTCGAAGTCCTCACTCGCGAGGCCACACCTTTCTACCTCACTTTTCACGGCTTCTTGGTCTTCCGGGTGGATCAGGGAAACAAACTCCTGGAACGTTGTAAGCACATAGCCTTCCGATAGGCAAAACAGCCGGTTCATTGTTTCATCCCACTCGACAGAATCCGTCTGGATATTCCATCGATAGGTTCCCGTTTCTGATGCCGATAGCGCCGCCTCGAAGCGCTCTTTGCGATCGCGCAGTTGCCGTTCTACCTGTTTTTGACGGCTGATATCTAGGTTGATTCCGGCCCAGCAAATCGTCTCTCCCTGGTCATTTTTAACGGGAACACCACGGGATAACATCGGATGCCACTTGCCATCGACACCCCGAAAGTGATGTTCTCGATCCCAGATATTACCCGTGCGTAGAGAGGTTTCCCATAACGCGAGGGTCTCCTCCAGGTCATCGGGATGCATCGCCTGGGTCCATCCCCATCCCGCACATTCGGCAAGGGTCAGTCCAACTAGGTTCTGGAATGATTCGCTCACATAAATTACGCGACCCTCGCGATCGCAGATCCACATTCCATAGTTCAGGGTCTCCCCGATCGCTTCGTAGAGGCGTTCGCTGTGCCTCAACGCTTCTTCCGACTGCTTGCGATCGCTAATATCTCGGAAATAAAGAAATAACCCCTGATTAGAAGGATAAGCCTGAATCTCTAACTGCATTTTTAACGGTTCATACAGCACTTCCAAATGGACCGGGACCTGTTCCTCCATCGCCCGTCGATATTCCCGTTCTACTTCCGTTCCCACGGACCAAGGCCACACTTCCCAATGGGTTTTACCGATTAATTCTTCCGGCTGTTTCTGATTAATTCGCTCGGTTTCTCCGGTGATTTCCAGGATTCGCCATTCCCGATCTAATGAAACAAAGGCATCGGTCATGCTTTCTAACATCTCGATCGCCTGATCTAATTCGGTGATCTCGATCCGTTTCCCTACAACCCGTTCTGAAGGTCGGTTCTCCGGGTCGGTTTCCGTGAAGGTAAAGACCCGATAGAGTAATGTTCCTTCTACATCTTTGAGGGAATTAACCTCAGTAATTCCGATAATTAGCCTGCCTTCTCTCCCCAACTGTACGGAGTCCAATCGATGAAAACCCCCGGCATCTGCTAACCGAATGGTGCTGATTAGTTGGCCGTGACACTCGGGGGAAAATAAGTCAAAAATTGAGGTGCCAATCAGTTCTTCCACCTCGTACCCCTGGATTCTGGCCCAGGTGGAATTGACCTGTTCTAAGCGGTGAGTTGTCGCCGAGGCGATCGCCACCCCAGATCCGCTCCTTTCTGCGCCTATTTCCTCGCCATCGGTTGAGGTGTGAATTTTGGGGCAGTCGGTGATATCCTGATAATAAATGACTAGCCCGGTTGCGGAGGGAATGCCCTGGACTTTGATCCCGCGATTCAGGGTGGGATAAAAGTGTTGAATTTCCACGGAAACCCCTTGGGCGATCGCCCGATGAAATTCCGGCTTCCAGGATGAGGCGAGCGCCCAGGGAAAACTCTCCCACAAAATTGTACCGATCAATTGCTCTTGACTTCTTCCCACGATTTGAGCACCCCGTTGATTGACATAAGTGATGCACCATTGCCGATCGCAGGCGGCCAAACCCTCGGTTATGCCCTCAAGAATCGTGAGAAATTGGTCTTGCATAGTCTTTCAATGGACGGTACAGGTTTTGATGAGTCAAATTCTTGAATCACAGTTCATCCGATTTTCCGATCCATGACCCCTCTCCCTCTCAACTCTGGGGTAAACAGAACTCGCCTTGCTCATCACTGTTCTATCGTCCTGTCGCGCCCACTTAATAAAGTACGGGTGAGGTAGTCTCAACCTCTGGATGAAGGCAGGAACAAGTGGAATTTTCTGAATGAATAATACTAGATCCCTCTCAAATTGTCAAGAGAAAAAAGCACCCGGGGACAATCGACGAGACTCTCGGTTTGAAACGGGGTTCATGCAACGGGGTCCAATGGAATTGTAAGACGGCCAAATTGCTCACCGGCGATCGCGTTTTATCTCTAACCTTTGGGGGGGATCTCGTTCGGGCTTAAGTGGTTCTGAAGTCTGATTTGAAATCAGATGAAATACCGCCCCAATAACAAACAGCAGAAACACCGACGCAATGGCGAAAACAACATTCAAAAGTGAGTGACTAGGCCGGTTATTTTTCATAAAACATGGAGGTTCAATCAACAGCCCCAATCCAAAGCACAAGTTCAAACCGAATCAAACCTGAGCGTTGAGCTGGCGATTCGCAATACTCGCTTCAACGCATTAAATTCCCTAGCTTCAGAATAGGGGTAATGGGAAGTTTGTGGCTCTATCGCCGGGAAGAATTCCTCTCACCCCGGCTTATTTTTCGGAAAATTCAACCCCCTGCGGACATTTCCTTCTTTAGACAGAGGTGAGACCATCCCTAGTTCTTTTAAGGTAGGAGGCTAGAACAGCTATGACCACTGCCAGCCCCCCAACCGGGGAAAAACGGTCTTCCAGAGCAAGCCTTCACCCCGTTGCCTTCACCCAAAGGGCAGGCGGAAAAAAGCTAATCGTGGCTCGAAATACCCTGGGGGAACGGCGTCAATTCGCAACGTTCCTCCGTTACCATGACCCTCATCCGAAGGAGAATCCCGCTTGATCATGTTCAATTTACAGAGTCGCGATCGCCTGCTCTATCGCCAAACCATCCGGCGCACCCCCCTCGCTCTGGGGTTGATGGCAATGTTCCTCGTGGCTTGTCAAGCGGACAGTCCCATGAACACCGGGACAGACAAGCCTGAGCCTGTTGCCTCATCCGAGGTCATAGAACGCAGGGAACAACTGATTGGGAAGATGATCACAATCCGGGTTGAGCCCGTCGCTCAAGTCAGTCCCCACAGCTTCACGATCCAGGATGACGGGGTATTCGCCAGTGAACCGATTTTAGCCATCAATGCGTCGGGAGTGCCGGTGATTGTCCCCATCGACCCTCAAACCCCCCTGCAAATTACGGGGACGCTCGTCCGGTTGATCGCGACGGATATCGAACGCGCTTATGGTTTTGAACTCGATCCCACTCTGTATGCCGAGTATGAAGGCCAACCCGCGATAATCGCTGAGTCGATCGCCTTCTCGCCGGAACCGGATGAAGTGACCCAACATCCGACGCGCTACTATAATCATGTGTTGGCCGTTCCCGGTGAAGTTGCCACCATTATTGCTACGGATGCGTTTACCTTCGATGGGGAGGCATCCAGTGCGATGGGAGGGAACAATTTGCTGGCGATCGCCCCGAACTCACCCCCCTGGCAATCGGGTCAAACCCTTCTGGCAACGGGGGTTTTACGTCCTTTCGTTCGGGCCGAAATTCAGCGAGAGCATCCTTTAACTTGGGATGTGAATCTCACAGAGCAGTTGGCAGCCGAATACAGAGACCAACCCGTATTAATCGTCGATCATATATATTCTCGGGCGATCGCCCCGTAACAAGGGGCCAATCCAACTCGGGTTCCTAGAGGGTTGAGAGGGGTGAGGGTTAATTTTACCCTTTCTGTCTCCAGTGCCAAAGGGGGTCCAGCTAATCGGCCATCGCCAAAGGGAAGAAAGAATGCTCAGAGGAGTTAAATCCGCTGCATTCAAAATATTCAGATTAAACACATGGATCACAAAGGGGGTGTAAACTTGAATTTTGGTAGTCTAATTGGGGCAATCGCTTTTATTGTTTCATTAATTATTCTCTGGGAAATTCGCACGGTATTATTGCTAATTTTTGCCGCAGTTGCCTTTGCCACTGTTCTCAATCGGATGGTGCGGCGATTAGAGCGATCGCGTCTGAATCGGGGGTTTGCCATTGCGTTAACAATTGGCCTTCTCTTCGCCATCCTGGGTCTATTTTTTCTCTTAATTTTTCCCACGGTTGTTGCTCAATTTAAAGAATTAGTAGAACTCCTCCCCCAAACCTTGGCCCAGTTACGGCAGTGGTATCGATGGCTAGAAAATGTTATTCCTAATCAGTTCATTGCCGATCTTCAAAATATTGAATTTTTATCGGAACGACTTTCCAATATCGGTTTAAGTTGGTTTGGCGGCTTTTTTAGTATTTTCTCCAACTCCTTAGACTTTGTATTAAACCTGCTCCTCGTTCTCGTGCTAATCGTCATGCTATTAGCCAATCCCAACCTCTATCGCCAGGGTTTTATGCTGCTATTTCCAGCATTTTATCGCCGCCGAGTTGAGGAAATTCTCCAGGGATGCGAACATAATCTCGTGGGGTGGGCCATTGGGCGAATTTTTAACATGACTTTTATTGCGATCGCCAGTGGAATAGGCTTATGGATAATCGGCGTCCCTTTAGCATTAGTCAACGCCATCATTTCCGCTTTACTCAGCTACATTCCCAATCTGGGCCCGATTCTCGGTTCCATTCCCCCCATCGCCCTAGCCTTCCTCGATTCACCCGTAAAAGGAGTAATAGTCATTGTATTTTACCTGTTTATTGAACAGCTAGAAGGGCTAGTGTTAACCCCCATGATCATGGAAAATGAAATTTCTTTACCCCCGGCAGTTACCTTAACCTCTATGCTGATTTTTTCTCAGTTTTTTGGTTTGCTGGGTTTATTCCTCGCCCTTCCCATCGTGGCGGTTTTACAGATTTGGGTGAAGGAAGTATTAGTTAAAGATGTCATGAACAATTGGACCAGGCAGGGAGCCTATTCTTCTCATGCAAAAGACACCTTACCCGGTGAACCTTTAACAGATTCTGAACCCTAATCACCGATTAAAACCCGCACCTTTGTGGGTGCGGGTTGGGGTGACGAGAAGTTCAAAATCACGAATCAACGCGGGTCAAGAATCAGGGTTTGATTGAGGCGGCCCGTACCCTGAGTTTCATGCCTGACCGTATTGCGATCGCCGGTTAACTCCACATAAATGCTGGAATTAGCGGGAGTATAATTCCCGGTGATTTCAATTTCATTTCGGCCCGGATTGAGATAAGACGAGAGGTCGATCGCCGTATAGTTGCCGCGAATGGTTTCCACCACTTTCCCATCAATCACAATCTCGGCGTTGATATAAGTGCCGCGATCACCCCAAACTTCTAGGGCTAATTGGTCCGAATCCACCGTAATCTCGGTGGTTTCTTGGTTTTGAGACAGGTTATTGCGGCGTGACTGCCGGGAATACACCGACTGAGACAACAGATTAGGGCGCTCAAGGGGGAAAACAATCAATCCCGATCGCGATCGGTCTAAGTGAGTCTGTGGCCCGAGGCGACTGCGACTACGAACGGATTCAATCCTCAATCCGCCCTCGGATTCAACTCGAATTCCCTGTTCATCCACCTGAATTGACATCTGGGATTGGGCCTGAGTCGCACCCAGCATCAAGGCAGCTAAGGATGTGAACAGGGCAACCCATCTCACACTGGGGGGCGGATTGATTAAATACCCCATAAATTTGATGGCTCTATACATTATTTTAGTCCTAAATACAAAAAGACAGCAGCCCATCTACCTGATTCATTTAATCCCATGCACTTACTCAATTAACCGCAGTTGTTCTCGATAGCGAATGGCCGGATTATTAATAGAGTTAATGCGATCGGCAGGATTATCAACGTTAATTTGAGGATTGACCTGAATCTGCACCGGATAGCTGGTTGACCTGAGCGATCGCTCTCCCCCTCGGACGGATTGACGAACGGAACGGTTTTGAACCGCCCGATTCGGTCCCACATGAATTTGGGTTCCCGTAGTCACCGTGGCATTGCGACCACAACTGCCGGGGTTTCCCATATCAACCGTATTGGTTTGCTGGGCCGGACCTGCGCCACTGATGGAAATTTGCACCCCGGTATCAATTTGCACACATTGGGCGCCAGCTAAATCCGTAGCAACCGGGGCAATGCTGAATAAAGCCGCAATGGATAAACTGCTTAGAAATGAAGATTTTTTCATGAACTTTACCGATGAAGATGACTAAATAGGGGAGAAAAAAAGAAGTCTTTTCTTCCCGATTGAATTACAGGAAATAAAGGGGATGCACCAAGATTGAGTCTGATATTGCTTTCACGGAATTATCAAAATTAGGCCATTAGTGCCGGATAAAATTTTGATGATTTCGGGAAGAAGCGTTGGGAAGATTAGCCGGAGTGCGGATGATACTGGGGCTAACCGACTGGTATAGCGGGTTCGAGGATGGCACAGAGGAATGGGGAAAGGTCCGACCCCTTGGGTCAACATAATACAGATTGATGTTTTGGTTAACGGTGTTACCGTTGCCGGTAATCGCCGTTTGTTGATCAATGGAGGGGATCGGGGGGCGACTGTTACCCGGTGAGACTTGTGCCGCTAGGGGAGTGGCGATCGCCACGGTGGAAAGGGTAGCGGCCAAACCGACTCGGATCAAATGTGTGAACATAATTTGCACCGTGAGGAAAGGGAATGACGTCGGGTGAGCTCTATCCCGACGTCAGGATCGGGAGTTGTCCACAGGCGATCGCCTTAATGTTTCTTTTGATAGTGAGGACGAGGGCGAGGTGCGAACCGCGTGCCATCGGCTTCCACAGTGGTTTGACGATTGCTTTGCCGGACTTGGTTGTGATGTCCGTAAACGTCCGCATTCTGCAATTGGTCCTGAACAACCCCTTGGTTTCCGACTCCACCACCCCGGCGATCGATATTGGTTTGGGTAGAATTTTGGTCAACAAAGTTTCCATTGCCGGTTACAACCGCACGTTGTTCACTGGTTTGCACGACCGCACTATCCCCACTGACGCGGTATCCCCCGGCTTGAGCAGGAAGGGGTGCAATGCCTAAAGTGGCGAGGGTGAGTAAACCCAAGACTGCACTGAGTTTCGGCATTTTGACAGATTGAGCAACGGTTTGATAAGCCTTGAGAGAGATAATCATTGTTTTGTTTGGTTTGAAGTGAGTAAGGGTTGAAGAGTGGAGCGTTGGCGCTACCCTCTTTAATCCTCTGAACTTCTCCATTAAAGAGCCTCTGATTTCTCTTGTCAAGGGATTTTTGAGTTTTTTTTAAGAGCCTCTCCGGGGGATGTTAGGGGAAGTTTCCGAGGGTTTTTATGGTGATTATGCCAAGATAAGTCCGCTAAAATTTCACTTTAAGTATGAAGTTTGGGTCTTGATTATATTGCAATATCACCACAAACATTTTTGATGGGGTTGCCTCTGAAATGGGTGAAAACGGTCCGGGAGAAAACAAGTAAACTTTTGTAAAAAAAAGAGGGGGATTGCCCCTCCGAGTGTTATCGTGAATGCAGACGATATACCTTAAATAACTTCCCGCCCGATGAGAGCGGGATCGGTTGTTTGATCGCAGAGTAGGCGTTGCCCAGGTGCTTCCGGGGAGTTCAACGGTCAGCGGTTGCGATCGCCATCTGACCTCCTCCCCCCTCTAATCTTCCACTTTCTCAAAGTCCAGAGATGCCGAATTAATGCAGTAGCGCAACCCCGTCGGTTTCGGGCCATCGGGAAAAACATGACCGAGATGGGCGTCACAATTGGCACAGAGAACTTCCGTGCGCCGCATAAACAGGGCGCGGTCCTCTTCTTCGGCGATCTGCCCCTCCTGAATCGGGGCCCAAAAAGAGGGCCAGCCGGTACCGGAGTCAAACTTAGTCTGTGAGCTAAATAACTCCGTCCCGCAACAGACGCATTTATAGACTCCCTTCTCTTTATTATCGTGGTAGGCTCCCGTGAACGCTCTTTCGGTTCCCTTCTTTCTAGCGACCTTGAACTGTTCCGGGGTCAGTTGCTCTTTCCACTCGCTTTCCGATTTTTGAATTTTCTGAACCATCGTTCATTCCTCTGGTGGGGTATGTGAAAGTATTATTCTATCGTTATCCTTGCCGAGGGTTGGGGTTGAAGTCCCCACTCTCTGATAGAGGGAAATCCCACCTCGGTCCCCCCGTTCCAAATGCAGGTCCTCATCTAAGTAGGTGGTTTGTAGCCATCCCGAGGCCCACTTGCCTAGGGGCAGTTGGAGAGGCCCCAAGGAGCCGAGTTGCAACCCCAGGCGCTCAAACCGGAACTGGATGCGGTGCTGTTTGTACTCAAAAGGACCGCCCACAATCAAGGAACTCCCAGCAATGGTAATTTGATTTTCAAACCACAGACGCTGGCAATCCAGGCGTTGGATGACGGAGGCGATCGCCTTGCGGTTCATGCCGTTCCCCGGTTTGTTCCATTTCTGAGCATTGCGCGTTCCCGAGGTCCAGAGTAACCGCCATTCCCCCTCTAGCAACTGGCGATCGCCTCGGATTTGGGCTTTTTCTAAAATGGCGACTGCTCCTTGCAGACTGGCCGAGTCGAGACTGCCTTCTTCCGAGTCCTTCAACAGTTGCGATCGCGCCGCTTGCACTGCCTCATCCCTGGTTTGGTTCGTCATGCTTTCTTCATCTCCCCGATTTCTTCCCTAATTTATCTAACTTCTGCTCAGAAGTTCAATTCGCCCTCAGAACTGACGCATATTTTGAAAACCCAACCTGTAGAGGCGATTCACGAATCGCCCCTACGGGGTGGGGTATGAGCGCCTTTGCGGTCTGAAAAGCAAAAAAAACCCCCTGAATCAAAAGGAAAGGGGATCAAGGCGGAATGATGTCAGGGTGATGGGGGTGCTACCGTTCCCAGGTCAAGATCGAGTTAAGCGGGTTTTGAGACAGAGGAGAATGGGTCTGATGGGGAACGGTGGAGGGACTGGTTAAAAACAAATGTAAAGACGATACGATTGCCAGGGTTAAAAAAATTCGATTTAACATAGTCGTGAGCGTTGATTTTTGATAAATCAACTCTAGTCGGGTTTGTTTTCCCGTCCGGATTGGAGGGTGTCACTATTTGATCCGATCGCCGATTATTCTCTTAAACCCTGATGCAGACTCCTACTGGACTCCCTCACGAGATGGACAGTTGAAAATCTGGCAAGGTGATGGATAGTTCTGACCGGCAGTTTATGGGTATTCTGGTTAATTTTTGCCAAAATTAAGATAAGAGCGATCGCCTGAAATCAAGCGATCGCCCTCGGGTTTGAGTTCGGGGAAAATGACCCCTCGAACGGTCGCCCATCCTCGGACTCTGTTAATTGTTGTACCCGAAAAATTCCTTTGGGGCGATCGCCACCCTAAAAATACAGTTTTTGCCCACTGAGCAATGGAAAAATTCGGCCTTCCACATTAAAAATAGCGTCAATTTTTCACGCTTTTTCGCTGAAAGTAACCGGGTAGAAAGATTGGAGAGGTCAGGGTTTCCGCCTAGTTTTGGGGGATGAACCGTGCTACTCTACTCGACCTTTAAGAGGTTTCATGTTTATAGGAAGAAGGTGGCGATTTCTGAGGTCTAAGGTAATCAATGGCTAGGCCAAATGTTAGGTAATCCGATGGGTTCGCTTTCAGCTAGGCAGCTCTTTGAGAGGAATTTGAGTTGGTTGTCTCGGACGGTTTAATGACAATCCATTGACCTGTCACGGGATCGCGATAGGTTTCAAATGGATTCTGACGTAGTGGGGGATTGGTTTGCTCCATCGTTTTACCCTTGCCTCATGCAACAAAAGCATACACCTTTATCACTTATCCTAGATTGCTTTTCACTTGGCCTGGGCGATCGATCTCAAGGGTCGATGCGATCGTCATCACATCGGATTATTGAGGGGCCTCTAATTCTGACTCGGAATCTCAGCTTTGTCCAGACCCCACAAGGACCTGTTCAAATCTGGCTAATTTTAATTTTTTCTATCGTTAATTCTTATTGAGCCGGGTGAGAAACTGAGTCAGTCAGTTGAGATGCGCTACGGAGGTTTAACCCCCTACAAATCTGCCTCAAGGGAAGGCAAATTCCCCGTTGAGTTGAGAGTACGGCGGTTGATTTCCAACCCTGAACTCAACAGGGAGTTGGAGTGAATAAAGATCCCATTGAGTTCACCCCATTTGGTGATCAAGGGGTCAGTCCGAGTTATGACATCTCCCCATCTGTACTGGAGGGATGACTCACAGAAGGAATGGCATCCCTGGGAACTCGGTTAGAGGGTCCGGCGAAAAAAATCAAAAACCTTCGTCACAAGTCGGGCAATCCGGAAGTAGGATTGATAGGGGAACGGCAGGGGCAAGGGAAGGGAATAGCCATAGGTTCGATTTCTTAAGTGTTCTAGGCGCACTGGAAGGGTTACCCCCAGGGGTAGATGAAATGGTGTTTCTAAGTTTTTCCACAGGCGATCAAGCATGGGACCGTGTTAATCCAAATTTTTTTAAGAGTTGCCTTCACATTAAGCATGGCGCAAAACCTATTTCCGTGTCAAATGATACGAGATTGTCCGGGCACCTTCTAGGGTCCATGAGGTCCGATCCTCGGTTTGCCCGTGAAATTTCCAGGGGCACAGGGTCAGGAATCCCGCCCGATCGCCCGCTTTGAGGGGAGACTTTTGAGGCCCTAGATTCCTCCTTTGAATCCGTTAATTTAATAGGGCTTTTGAGCAATTATACAAGGGAGCTATTGTATCGATCGCGTTATCCAGACTAAAGGCAGTTACAAGGACAGAGGCTGTGGCGCAGTGCGATCGCTTGGCTCGACTCTCAACCCCAATCTGCACCGGATTGAGGCTTGAATGCCGCTACAAAAACATTCAACTCAACTGGAGGGGTCGCGGGAACAATACGGGTGAGGCCGTACCTTGCTTGTATGATATCGGCAAAGACGTCGTTGGAATATTTTATGGTTATGGAAGAAAATAATATTTTACCGGAATGCTCCGATGATGATGTGGTGTCATTTCGCGGCAAGCTGTTTAAAGTCAGTCAATTGCGGAAAATAATGGGCCATGCCATGACCGAGCAGAACCAACTTAATCATACCCTTTCTAATGCATTAAAACAAAAAGGATTAGAGTTGGGGCTGACAGATACGAAAGAGTTTTTGAATCACGGAGTGAAGGGGGAACTCCTAAAAATTACGGGTCAGGGTTGGCAAAAAGGCAAAATTAAAATGAAAATTAGTCTGGAATTTATCCCGGATGTTCCCGAGGATGCGCTGTTGTCATCTGGAGAACAGCAACCGATGCAGGCGGGTGGCGATCGCCCCTTAGAGGAGACGGACTGGAGTAGAGGAATGCCACAGTCGGAAAAGAATGGACACCGACAGCGCTACCCCCGCTAACCAAAAACCGTTACAATAGCATCGCGTTCTTTTGCCCAACGCCTACCCCTTGGTGCTATGACCCATTCTCAAACCCCGATCCAAACGGCCATTTTTTCCAACGACACCTTAATTAAGCTTCCCACCCACAAGTTTTATCGGCAGACATTCCTATTTAATGAACTGCTGTCTATCCTCCTGTGGGCCGTGACCCGCGTTTCTTACGACGTCAACTGTTTAATTGATGGGTCGAAAGGAACGGCGATTCAACCCAGTGGAGGATGGGATCGCGGGACGATTCGCTTGTTGGCGATCGCCGGATTCAAGATGCGCGGCGAGGAAACGTTACATCACATCGATTGTCTGACGCGACAAACCCCCAAGTTAATTTTGCCAGATACTGCCGTCATTCAAGCCGATACGAATCTGATTTGTCGCGAACCCCGTCAAGTCAGCGAAATTATCAAAGAGCTCAAAGAAGAAGTGCAAATCGCCTGTGCGGAAACGACCGATTTTGTCAAACCCACTCGGTTAGGGTTTCCCACCATTGAATTTCTGGAACCGGGTAAGGAATGGCGACACGCCGAGATGCGCCTCAATATGGAATTATCTTTTCGTAGCGATCGCACTGCGGGAGATGACAACGGACAACCCAGAGATCGGATGATTTCTCAAAGCATTTCCCCCCTCGGTGATGTTTACGGTCCCTCCATTTCCACCTAGTCCCAGGGGACTCGATGGGGAGATCGACCCCAGTTGGGTCACCCCATCTGGGGTCGGGAATTTCAGGGGGCGATCGCCGTTAATTTCCGGCCCCAGGTGGGTGCTAGGACCTCAACCCCTCTAACTCCGGTCAGAATCGGACCCCACCCCCCACGCCTACCCCCTCCAAAACAGGCATTCTCCCACTTATTTAGGCACGCCTTCGGTTAAAACTTCATGTCCATCTGGGGTCACCAATACATCATCCTCAATTCGTACCCCAATTCCCCGCCAGCAGTCGGGGATTTCCGGTTGTCCTTCCACAGGTTTCGTTTCCAACCCAATATAAATTCCCGGTTCTACCGTTAGCACATTTCCCGGTTGCAAATTCTGGGGTTCTTCTCCATTTTGATACACTCCCACATCATGGACATCTAAACCCAACCAATGCCCCGTTCTGTGCATATAAAAGGGTTTATATTTTTCTTCTTTAATAAGTTCCTCAATGTCTCCAGTGAGCAGTCCAATTTCCATTAATCCTTCCACCAAAACCCTTACCGCTGTATCGTGAATCTTGCTGTAGGGATTACCGGGTTGCACTTGGGCTGTTGCCTGTTTTTGCGCCTCCAAAACAATATCATAAATCGTCTGTTGTTCCGGGGTAAACGTACCACTCACGGGAAAAGTTCGGGTAATATCTGCATTGTAATACCCATAAGCACAACCGGCATCAATCAGCAATAGATCGTTTTCTTGCAGTTGGCGATCGTTTTCAATATAGTGCAAAATGCAGCTATTCCCACCGGAAGCAACAATAGACGGATAAGCAAACCCATTGCCTCCTTGCAAGCGAAATAAATGCTCCATTTCCGCTTGAATTTCATACTCATATCGCCCAGGTTGTGCGAACTCTTGAGCATGAATGTGCGCCTTGACTGAAATTTCCGCAGCTTTTCGCATCAATTCTAATTCTGCCGGACTTTTCACCAAGCGCAACGGATGTAAAATTGTCCCGGAATCTTGAATGGCGACGGGTCCAGTTCCCCGCTTGGGATAGGTTCTCATCAACCGTTGCCAATGGGTTAGAACGGTTTCATTAAACTGGCGATCGCGTCCAACGTGATAGTATATGCAACTGGCTTTAATTAAATATTGCGGTAACTTTTCTTCCAGTTCACTAATCGGATAAGCTTCATCGGCACCATAGCGTTCCTTTGCACCTTCCACTCCCATTCGGTATCCCGTCCATACCTCTTTTTCCGGGTCCTTGGGTTGTACAAAAAGCACAAATTGATGTTCTTCATGATGGGGTGCAAACACCGCCACCGCATTGGGTTCATTGAACCCGGTTAAATAGTAAAAATCACTATCTTGGCGAAATGTATATTCCACATCATTGTGCATCACCGCCATCGGCGCACTCCGAAAAATCGCGGTCCCACTGCCGATTTTTTCCATCAGTGCCTGCCGTCGTTGCTGATATTCTGCTGCTTCGATCATAGTCATTCTCTAATCAAACGAGGTTTTCAGTGATTGCTGTCACAGTGTCAATGTGTTTATTATCACAGATTTTACCGATCGCGATCGGTCTGGTTTCCTCCAAAATAGTTGAAACTAACATAAGGGAATCTACAATTTTTTTTAAGAGGATGCAGTAGCTGTTATGATAGACTTTCTGGTAGAATCTGCATTTAAAACCGGATGCCTCAGCGTTGAGTCCGAAGCCTTAATCCGCCAAGTCCTCGCCACCAAAGGCTGTAAGTCAGCGGATCTCGACTCGCTACAAAAACTATGGGACGCTCTCAATACCGGCTGTATTCGTCGCGAAGCCGGTTCCAAATTGGCAATGCCCCTACTAGAAAGGCGCTAACCTCTTTCTTCGGGAGTCGCGGAAGAACCCCACCCTAACCCTCCCCTTGCCAAGGGGAGGGGACCGGAAGTAAGAAACCTACTCTTGTAAGTCTTCCCCATCTCCCCATCTGCCCTATCTCCCCTATCTTCCCCATCTCCCCCATCCTCCATCCTCTAAAATATTCAATAGAGGAGAAAAACTTTGGAGGAACGCGCTTGACTACCCTAACTCCCCCTGTGGTAACGTATCGAATGCCTGCTGAATGGGAACCCCATGAGGCTTGTTGGTTGGCTTTTCCCAGTCATGAAGACCTCTGGATGGAGAGTTTAGAGGCGGCGCGTCTGGAATTTGTGGACCTCTGTCGGGCGATCGCGGACCCGGATCCCGTCTCCGGGGAATGTCGGGGTGAAATGTTAGAAATTCTGGTGCTTAATGAAGCAGGAAAAGCTCTCGCTGAATCTGCCTTAAAAGGCATTGCTGCTCGATTTCATATTATCCCTTTTGGAGACATTTGGCTGAGAGATATTGGCCCAATTTTTCGCTTAGAACCCGATGGTACTCTCGCCACCGTCCGGTTTAATTTTAATGGATGGGGTGAAAAATATATCCTAGACGGGGATGCACAAGTCGCAGAAACGATTAGCGATCGCCTCAATTTACCCAGTTACCATTTCCCCATTACCATCGAAGGCGGTGCGATCGAAGTAGATGGGGAAGGCACTTGTTTAACCACGCAGCAATGTTTGTTAAATGCCAATCGCAATCCCCAACTCACCCAAGGGGAATTAGAAGAAATTCTGCACCAAGCCTTTGGGGTTTCCAAAGTGTTATGGTTAAATCAAGGCTTGCTGAACGACCACACCGATGGACATATTGACACGATCGCCCGGTTTATTGCACCTGGGATCGTCTTATGTATGGAAGCGCGAGATGCAGATGATCCAAATGCCGCAGTCCTCACAGAAATTGCCCAGAATTTGTCAGAAATGACCGATGCCAAAGGTCGTCCTTTACAAGTCATTCGCATTCCGTCCCCGGGTAGAATTGTCGATGACAGTGGCGAAATTGTCCCGGCAAGTTATGCGAATTTTTATATCGGAAATCGCACGGTTGTTGTTCCCACCTACGGCGCAAAGTATGATCAAGAAGCAGTAGAGGCGATCGCTAAACTGTTCCCCACTCGCCAAACCATCGGGCGATCGGCAAAGGCAATTTTATTAGGCGGGGGTGCTTTTCATTGCATCACCCAACAACAACCGACTGGGAGGTAGCAACAACCGGCGGGGGTTTAAACCCCCGCCTAATAGCTAAAGTCGTCTAAAGACGACTGAAAGAAAGACTTATCCAGTGGTATTTTTAGCAACAACCGGCGGGGGTTTAAACCCCCGCCTAATAGCTAAAGTCGTCTAAAGACGACTGAAAGAAAGACTTATCCAGTGGTATTTTTAGTCGGATTTATCCGACTTTAGCTATTAGCCCGCCAATCGTTTGAACCCCCAGCGGTAGAGGCGATTCGCGAATCGCCTAAAGACGACTGAAAGAAAGTCTTATCCAGTGGTATTTTTAGTCGGATTTATCCGATTTTAGCTATTAGCCCGCCAATCGTTTGAACCCCCAGCGGTAGAGGCGATTCGTGAATCGCCTCTACAGACAACCCCCGGGGATTTAAACCCCCGCCAGACTCTTCACCCCTTATCCATCCCTTAACTCCAATGACTCAAATGGTTACGGTTGCAGCGCTACAAACAGCCTTCTGTGAAGACAAAAAAACCAACGTTTCTCGCGTGATTGAATTAGTTCGAGAAGCGGCATCAAAAGGCGCTCAAATTATCCTACCTTCTGAATTATTTGAAGGCTATTATTTCTGCCGCGAAGAACGGGATAAATTTTTTGCTTGGGCGCATCCCGTGGAGGGACATCCAACAATTACCCAGTTTCAAGAGATAGCGGCAGAATTAAACGTGGTGATTCCCATTTCATTTTTTGAAAAGGCTGGGCCCGCTTATTATAATAGTGTCGCTATTATTGATGCGGATGGCACCGTCTTAGGGATTTATCGCAAAAGTCACATTCCCGATGGTCCCGGTTATGAGGAGAAATTCTATTTCCGTCCGGGAAATACGGGATTTAAAGTTTGGAAAACCACCTATGGGACAATTGGCGTAGGAATTTGTTGGGATCAATGGTTTCCCGAATGTGCCCGATCAATGGTATTAATGGGGGCGGATTTGTTGTTTTATCCGACGGCGATCGGCAGTGAACCTTTGGACCCAGATTTAGATACCAAAGACCCTTGGCAACGGGTAATGATTGGTCATGCGGTAGCGAATATTGTCCCCGTTGTGGCAGCAAATCGCATCGGGACGGAAGAGGGACAAACCTTTTATGGTCATTCCTTTATTGCCAATCAACGGGGGGATAAGGTGGCGGAATTAGACCGCGATCGCCCAGGGGTGATTTGTGCCAGTTTTGATTTGGATGCGATCGCCCGGACTCGCGCCTCTTTTGGCTTTTTTCGCGATCGGCGTCCGGAACTGTACGGCGTCCTCTCTACTGCCGACGGAACCCTATAAGGTGGAAGATTTGACTGCCGCCCAAAACGGCCAAAAACACTGAAAATTGCACCACCACAATGCTAGGGCCCGAGGCAAAATTAAACAGTCCTGACCCTAGCATTCCCACCAGAGAACTGGTGGCCCCCAATATTACAGAAAGGGCAATAAACAGGGTAAAATGATGGGTCAGTAATTTGGCCGTTGCTGCGGGAATGACGAGAAAAGCATTAATCAGTAAAATTCCGACTGCTTTGATAGAAATAGCCACCGTTAGAGATAGCAATATCACAAATAAATAGCGATGAATATCAACAGCAATTCCTTGAACTTGGGCCAGTTCCGGATTCAGGGTGAGTAAAATTTGCTGCCGCCAAGTTGAGAATAAAAATACGCAACTGACAACCAATAATCCCACAATTAAGAAAATATCAGTTTGCCCGATCGCCAGGATATCTCCAAACAACACCGCCATTAAATTACCCCGATATCCAGGGATAAAACTGGTCAAAATCACCCCAATTGCCAAGGCCCCGGAAACCGCTATACTAAACACACTATCACTGGGCAATTTCGTGCGTTCGATTAAATACAGCGAGGAAAGTCCAAATAACAGGGTAAAGGGTAACAGCGTCCAATTCGGGTTGACTTGCAACAATACGCCTAATACCACCCCAACTAACGCCGAATGTCCCACAGCATGACTGAAAAACGAGAGTTGACGCAAAATCACAAAAGTGCCGAGGAACCCCCCGAGAATTCCCATCAAGACCCCACCGGCGATCGCCCGTTGCATGAAAGGGAAACTCAGCAATTCCAGTAAGTTGGCGATCGCAGTATTCCCCAGGAGGAAATATCCCGGGCCCGGGTTGAAGATTTCCAATAAATTCGCTATCATCATTAATATCTGAAAGAATAATCAAGTATTCAAGTTTTTTAGTGATATTTTCCCTAAACCTAAATCATGGCAGTTAACTATTCTACCGATAAAATGGCCGTAGACTCACCACCGGAATCCGAGGAACTCAAATGCACCTCCGAACACGCGATCGACGTTGAGAATATCAACAGCATCCAAAATCAGCTACTGAATGAAAACAAAGCACAACGGATGGCGGAGTTTTTCAGTTTCCTCGGCGATGCCAATCGCTTGCGAATCATTTCCGCATTGGCATTAAAAGAACTCTGCGTTCATGAATTAGCGGAAATTGTGCAGATGACCGAATCTGCTGTTTCCCATCAATTGCGGAATTTAAAAGCAATTCGCCTGGTGAGTTATCGCAAAGAAGGACGCCGGGTCTATTATCGACTTCAAGATAATCATGTGGTTAGTCTTTATGAAGCAGTGACGGAACATTTAGATGAAGAATGAGGGATGAATAAGAACGGAGGGGGAACGACTGAAGTCGTTACTACGAACATAAGAGAACGACTGAAGTCGTTACTACAAACTTTTCCCCCATCCCCCATCCCCCAAGGACAAATGACAAATGACAAATGACAAATAACCTCAATGATCATGATGATAGTGAGCAAAAGCGGGTCCATAAGTTGCTAACAAATTTTGAGGCGCTAAGGCAATATCCGGTGCACCACTACAGACTAGGGTTTGATTTAAACAAATCACGCGATCGCAATGGCGACTGACCATATTGAGGTCATGGGATACCTGCAACACCGTCCAATTTTGTTCAGTTTTTAACTCATTTAACAGGGTGTAAAAATCAGCCTCTCCCTGAACATCAACTCCTGCCAATGCCTCATCTAAAATTAGCAATTGGCGAGACATAACTAAACAATAAGCAAGCAATACCCGCTTTAATTGTCCCCCACTCAGTACACCGACTGCGCGATGGCGCAAATGCAAGGCATCGACTCGCCGCAATGCGGACATTACTGCGGTTTCTTTTTCAGGGTTAGACTGCCAGGGAAACCGCTGGATTCGCGAGAGGGAAAACGGTTCCCGTTGTTGCCATCCCAACCCCACCACTTCCCCAACGGAAATGGGAAAGGTCCGATCGAATAGAAAAGTTTGGGGAATATAACCGAGATGCGATCGCAACCGTCCCAGCTTTTCCAAAGGTCTTCCCATGATTTCCACCCGACCCGAACTGCGAGGAATCAACCCTAAAATCGCTTGAACTAAGGTGCTTTTTCCCGCCCCATTTGGCCCAACCACTGCTACATTCGTTCCGGATTTTAATTCAAAGGAAACATCTCGCAAGGCAGTATAACTGCCTCGGTAAACGCTCAAATTTTCTATCTTAACAATCGAGTAATCCCGAGTAAAAGCCGCATCTAAGTCCCGGCGATTACCATCCCACGCTTCACCCATTCTCATAGTAGTTACCGACAAGCATTTACAATCGTTTCTAAATTTCCGCGCATCGCGGTTAAATAATGTTGGGGGTCAAGGGGTCCCGATTCTAAGGAGTCAATTTCATACAACGGTAAATTCAGGTCCGTTGCCAAGGTTTTCAATACTCGATTCTCCACTTCCGGTTCTGAAAACAGTGCCTTCGCTTGATACTGTTGAACCGCTTGCACCGTTTTTTGGAGATCCTGGGGAGACAGACTGGCATCAGGGACAGAAACCACGGCCACTTGCTGCAAATTGTAGCGATCGGCTATATAAGGATAGGCATCATGAAAGGTAATAAAGGTACAATTAGGATATTGGGATAATGTCTGCTGAAACTCTTGATCCAGTTGTTCTAATTGCTGAATATAAGCTGCGGCATTAGCTTCATAAATGGCTTGATTAGCCGGATCTGCGGCGATTAAACCATCTCGAATGGTGGCAACTTGTTGTTGAGCAAATACGGGATCAAGCCAAACATGAGGATTACCTTCCGCATGGTCATGATCATGATCATGATCATGATCATGACTGCTATCAACTGCTTTCACAACAGGAGTATTATCCTCTACAGGTTGAATCCCGGCACTGGCATTAATTTCCTGTAAGTTAGGATTATTAGCATTCGTAATGGTATTTTCGAGAAATTCTTCTAAACCGATACCATTTTTGACTAAAATATTAGCAGTGGCGATCGCCTGGACATCTGCGGGTCTAGCTTGATACTCATGGACATCGCTTCCCGGAGGAATCAACACTTGCACCTGTGCGCTATCCCCCGTCACGGCGCGAGTAAACCAATACATCGGCAAAAACGTAGCGACAACATTCACAGAGGGGGTGTCGGATACAGCGAGTTGCGTATCAGTTTCCGTCTCAGCAACGGGTTCACGACAGGCGATCGCCATCGGCAACAGCAGGAGTGGGATGAGCGATCGGCTCAACAGTTTAGGAATCACCATCAGTTTAAGGGACGTTCAATAACAAGTCGGATTTTCCCTATTATACGAGAATAAGTCTCATTCTGACCAATGATTTCCCTGGCGGGGTAGGGGCCAGTTCCCCTCTCTAGGACAAAAACCCGGTTTGTCTTCCCGCTACTGTCCCGACCCCCTAGAGCAAACAGGAGATAGAATAGGGGGAGTTTTACTGAACTGTTCTAACGCTTCCCATAGTGATGAGATACATTTGGGGAGTGCGTTCGCCAATAATCATGAACAACGCTATATAATACACTTTCGAGAACCAAGATTTTTGGGAATATCAGGAGAGGACAACCGGCGTGACAATTGAGCGGATCACCCAAGGAATTCGCGAGGCAACTGGCGATCGCTTTTTGCTCTTGTATGGAGCAAATACGAGTGATTCTTTTTGTAGTGAGGATTTGATTTTACAAGACATCGAACAAGTATTGCATCGCTATCTCCAAGCTCAAGGATATCAGAGAATTGCCTTTTATTCCGGCAATCGAAAACTGTATTTTCTGGATACAGACTCTCGCGATCGCGCCTTGTTACGCCCTCCGATTCCCTCTCCGGTTCAGGGTCAATCTGAAATCAAGGTTACCCCCGGTCCTTTGGGACGAAAAAAGCGATTTATCGGCAAAAAAGACGCCCAGAAAACCCCAGAAACTCCCCCCAATCTTCACCCATCCCCCTCCACAACTCGTCCCCAACGAATGCAAGACCGGGATGTGCTGCCGTTGTTGCAAAATTTTATGGAAGATACTCGCCAATCCTCGGCGATCGTCTTTGCAAATCCCGAAGATCTGCGGCGATTTGAGCTACTGCGGCAACTGGATGGTGCAATTGTGGAATGGTCGCGGTTATTGCCGACGAATCGCAATTTATGTGTGTTTATTTTCCATCAAGATACTTATTCCGAACTGCAATCCTTTTGCCAGCAAATTGGACTGACGTTTTTGAGTAATCTCTTACTAAACAGGGAACGTTCTCACAATCTAGTCAACATTTGTAATGTTGGAACTCCCCCTGCCTCAGAAATCGGCAATTTAATCCAGCGTTTTCGATTACAACATCAACGACCCATTGCCTGGAATGATTTGCAGCAATTAACCACTGCTTTAGCCCAAGAATCTAAACCGCTAAAATATTGGCATGAGCGGTTTTTATCCAGTTCAAAATTTTCCTTAAAACAGGCAGAATACGAAAAATGGACGCAGACCATACCCTTACCGACAGCGCCAGAATTGACAGAAAAACTTCGGAAACAGGTGATTGGACATTCCGAGGCAGTCGCCACCCTAGTTAAATTAGTTCGGGGCAAAATCGCCGCCCAAAAAAGTCCTAAACCCTTGGTCATTTTGTTACCCGGACCCACAGGAACAGGCAAAACGGAACTGAGTAAAGCCCTCGCCTCAGCCCTCGGAACCCCCTTGGAACGGTGTGATATGGGGGAATATGGAGAAGAACATAAAGTCTCCAATCTGTTTGGTAGTCCCCTAGGATATGTCGGTTCAGAACAGGGGGGATGGTTACCCAATGCTTTGCGACAGAATCAGCAACGGTGCATTTTGTTGTTTGATGAAATTGAAAAAGCGCATAGTTCTATCTGGCGGCAACTGTTAGCCTTTTTTGATGAAGGGCGCGCTAGTGATGTGAATGGGACGGTGATTTCTCCGAAAGATACGATTTGTTTGTTGACCACCAATTTAGCCAGTGAAGCGATTAGCGAAGCGCCGAATCGGTCCAAAGAAATTTTACAAAAAACTGGCTACCTCCCCCCAGAATTTATCGGTCGGATTGATAAAGTGATTCCCCTCAGTTGCTTGGAACTGGCGGAACAAACTGAGATGATTTTCCGATTGCTGAAACGATTTGCTCAGGAGCGATATAATATTGATGTGGTTGTTGATGCGCCTGGATTAACTGCTTTAGTCCGGGCCACTTATGAACCGTCGCAAAACTATGGAGGACGGGGAGTAAATGAAGCAATTTCCGACCTATTTACGGATGATTTAATTGAGTTACAAACCCAGAACATTGACCGGGCAACATTGAGCCTAGAAGGGGAAAAAATGCAGATTGTTCCGGGCAATGGCGAACAACTGGAGTTAGATTTTGCTGCCATTGCTGCCGGTTCTGGACGACGAAATCAAGCCAGCTTAGACGGGTTACTCCAACAACTGGATGCGATGATTGGGTTAAGTTCTGTCAAAGCAGCGATGCATGAATTAGTTGCCAGTGAACAGGCAAAACAACGATTGCGACAAGCGGGATATGAAACCGGCGATCGCATCACGCGCCATCTGGTATTTTTAGGCAATCCTGGAACTGGAAAAACCACGGTTGCGGAACTGGTGGGGGCAATTTTTAAAGCCTTGGGAATCCTCAAAAAAGGCCAACTGATTAAAGTGGATAAACCTCGGGATTCATTGGTGGCTGAATATGTGGGACAAACCGCCCCAAAAACCCGGGCAAAAGTCGAAGAAGCCCTAGATGGAATTTTGTTTATTGATGAAGCTTATGCACTGGCATCATCCCGGGGTGGGGGACAGGATTATGGTCAAGAAGCGGTAGATACCCTCGTCCCCATGCTCGAAAATTATCGCGATCGCCTGGTGGTGATTTTTGCCGGTTATACCCAACCCATGCAAGCCTTTTTAGCCACCAATCCGGGTCTCCAGTCCCGCATCGCCAAAACCATCGAATTTCCCGACTATACTGGGGAGGAAATGCTGGAAATTTTCCTCTCTTATTGCAGGAATTCTAAACCCCATTACCATTGTCCTCCGGAGGTACAGCAAGCAGTATTAGAACGACTAAATTGGATGTACCAGAGGCGCGATCGCAACTTTGGCAATGGACGAGATGTCCGCAATCTGTTTGAGGCAATGGTCCAATCACAACAGGTGCGCCTCATCCGCGACAACCTCGAAGGGGAAGCAATGATTACCTTTGCTAAACACGATTTACCCCCATTCAACTTAGGCTAAATTAAATCAATTGCCAAAAAGATTTAGACTTGCTATAGAATGCCGTTTAGGCCAACATAGAAGAGTTGCTAGGGAATTCTTCTCGTTAATATCAGGATAAATAACCGGAGATCCAAATGAGTGGTAGAAAAGAACGATATGTGAGTATTAGTGAAGCCGACTTACGGCGATTACAGGAACAGGATAGCCGACTGCGATCGGTGCAACAAGACTTACCCGATCGCCTGAATCGGATGCGCGCAGAGGCGAATCGAGAAATGCAGCAACGCCTCCTTCCCTTAGAACACCGTGCGAAACAGCAGGAACAAGAGGCGCAACGCCTGCGGAGTAACTTAGGGGACCTGGAACGTGAGACACAAGCGCGATTGCGAATACAGCGCCAAGACTTTCAGCAAGCAGTCCGAGAATCTGAAGTGCGACAACAACAGGCACTCCTTCAAGAAGGCGATCGGCTCACTTCCGCCATGCGCGCCGGTTTTGAAAAACAGCGCACTGAATATCTTCGCATTACTGCCGACCAACGTCAAGAATATCTCGCCCTGAATCAACACCTAGAGCAGAAATTCTCCGAACTCTTGGAGGAAGAACGGCAAGCGCGGGAAACGGGACAACGGATGCTCCAACAGCAAATTGACCGGGTATTTGACACCCTTGAACAGGAAAGACAAAATAAAGCAAAATTGGCCCAAGAACTGCTCACCGATGTGGAACAAATCTGGCAGCAAATCGACCGCGATTACCAACACCAGCGCTTTGCTCCGAATCAACTTGCTGACTTACGGCGCAATTTAGAGTTGGCAAAACAAAACTTAGCTGCTGGGGTTTTTGAAGCGGCGATCGCCACCTCCCAAGACACCTATCTCAAACTCGCCGATTTGCGCCTGGAACTCGAACAAAAAGAACAAGAATGGTTACTTTATTATACCGCAACATTAGAAGATTTGCGAGCCCTAATCACCGAAGTGCAAGCTCATCGTCAGATTGAAATTGAACTCGGAGAAGCCGGGGGCGAAGTCGAAACCTTTCAGAAAGAAGTTGATTATTGGACTGATGGACGGTTAACGGCTTATCAGCAAAAGCTAGAACAGTTTCAACAACAACTCACCGCAGGGGAATCCACCCTAACCACGGAACAAATCCAGGAATTAGGCCAACAAATCGAAGCCCTCCGTCCGGAACTAGCCGACATTGCCAACCAAGCCAAAATGCAAGTGATTCTCTCCCAAATGCGGGCAGAAATTGCCGATAATGTGGTAGAAATGCTGGAGTCTTACGGCTATCAACTCGCAGACCCCAAGGCGGATGCCAGCTACGAAGGTGCAGACTATCGGAATGCTTATGTCGTCAAAGTCAAAAATATTGCCGGGGAAGAAGTGGTCACCGTGATTACGCCGGAAAAAGAATTAGGAGCGAATAATATTTCTATCAATGCCTTCAGCGATCGCTTATTAGATGAAGAACAACTCCGGCAACGAGCCGAGGGGATTTTCAACGCCCTCCATGAGGAATCAGGATTAGAATTGCAAGGCCAAACCCAATGCTATGAACAACCCCAAGCAGAATATCAGGATATTGAACAAGTAAAACACCGTCAAAATACACAGGAACAACCGTCGAGAAGGTATTGAAAGTTGGCTGGATAGGTGGGGATGTTGGTTTGTTCATAGCAAGCGCTTAGAAACCGGGTTTCTGAGTTAAATTTAGGCAGGCATACCTTCATTATGTCAGAAACCCGGTTTCTGGGTTAAGTTGCAGGGGTTGAGAAACAGAGTTTCTTTCCTCAATCTTGGTGAGGAAAGAAACTCTGGCGCAGAAACCCTGTTTCTTATCTTCTAAGAATTGGAGGGTTCTAACCGAATCTCACCGGCGTTGGTGGATGTGCGATAGACCCAGGTTTGGTCTTCGTGAGCGATGACGACTCGCCAGCCTTCTACTAGCATTTCCACACAACCTTCGTTGGGGTCGGGGAGTCCTAAGCAATTATTGGGCCAGGTTTTGCGTTCTTCTTGCTGGATCTCTAGTTGGTTTTTCGGGAGGTGCGATCGCGCGGAGGCTTCTTCCATCACTGCCTCGAATACTTCGGGTGGCAGGTTCCCGCTATAGATATATTGATCCTCTAACCGAATCTCTTCGGCTTCTAAGGAGGTTCGATATACCCACTTGTGTCCGTTCTCTTGATTTTCGATGACGACTCGCCATCCTTCTACTTTGGCGAGGCTGCATAATTCGTCGGGTTCGGCGATGCCGAGGCAGCCATTCGGCCAAGTGTGCTTTTCAGCTTGGACGATTTCGAGTTGGTAGGGGGAAATTCCTGTTTGTTCTGAGGCGGCTTCTTTGACCGCTGTTTTTACGGAATCAGTTAATGTTATAAGGGTTTGGCTCATGGTTAACCTCTGATGAATTGGAATCTTTGTATTCGATAGCCTCTGATCCCCATGTTAGAAGTGATTTTTGAAAAACTTGTGACATTTCGGAAGGATTCGGCTTTTTTATGCCTTTAGGTATAGGTCAGCTTCCCTAGGTTGGGCTAATTTATACTCCCCTAGAAATCAGAAAAAGCCCCACTTTTTGAGGGGATTGGATTTTTCCTAATTAAAAAGCCGAGGGTTTTTCTCCTCGGCTTTTTGGGAATTTATTTTTCTGTTCAATGAGACGTAAAACCACATAAAATCGGGTTCATTCATCCCTAAATCATCCTCCTTATGATTGCTTGAGGTCTACCTGTTCAGGTAGTGGTGGGGGTGGTTTCTTGCCAATCAAAGATGCGCTCTAGTTGGTCGATGGTGACAAATCCATACTGCCAGAGCACCATCGGTAAGGTGCTGTAGTCTAGCTCGCGACTATGTAGGCCAAAAGTTCCGCAAATCCGCTCGGCGAAGGCGATCGACGCGGTGGAAATGGCGAGTTCTTCTTGGAGAAATCGGATAAATTGAGAATAGGTTGCTGGGGCCATAAGAACTATCACCTCCTCTGTTATTCCTCCTAATTGTGGTTGGAAACTGTTAGAGATGGGTTAGCGGAGTAGCTACTTTGCCATCTGTCCATTCTGGGGTTCGATCGCCCATAAAACCTCAACCCAGATTGCTGCAGATTTTATGACGACTTATTACTAATGCAGCATATCTAGCTGACAATGACATCCGAAAATTTACCGAATTCCAATCATAAGGCGGCATTTGCCGCCTTATGACAGTCTGATTTTTGTCTGATTGGAGTTCTCTACATCAGGGGCAGACTCAACCGGGGTGGTCTCACCCTCTTAAAAACTCCGAACCGCATAACTCAGCTTTAAGTAGTTTATTCCCACTCGATAGTTCCAGGCGGTTTGGAGGTGATGTCATAAACCACCCGATTCACCCCGCGCACTTCATTGACAATGCGGTTAGAAATCGTTTCCAACAAGTCGTAAGGAACCCGCGACCAATCTGCGGTCATGCCATCTTCACTGGACACCAAGCGCAACACGATGGGATAAGCATAAGTCCGTTGGTCCCCCATGACTCCCACACTGCGGATGGGTAACAAGACGGCAAACGCTTGCCAAAAATCATGGTAGAGTCCCTGGCGATTAATTTCCTGGCGTACCACATAGTCGGCATCCCGCAGGATATCTAATCGTTCTGCAGTGACTTCCCCGAGGATGCGAATCGCTAATCCAGGACCGGGGAAGGGATGACGTTGGACGATTTCCTCGGGTAATCCAATCGATCGCCCGACTTTGCGGACTTCATCTTTAAACAGTTTCCGCAGGGGTTCCACCAATTTAAAACAGAGGTCATCCGGTAACCCGCCAACATTGTGATGACTCTTGATTTTCACCGCCACCCGTTGACCCGGTTGGGAGGGAATGTTGGTATCTGCGGATTCAATCACATCGGGGTAGAGGGTACCTTGGGCCAGAAAATCAAAGGGTCCCAGACGTTTGGATTCTTCTTCAAACACCCGGATGAACTCATGTCCAATCCGTTTGCGCTTTTCTTCTGGGTCGGTAATCCCGTCAATTTGAGCTAAGAAGCGATCGCGAGCATTGACGTAGGCAACGGGAATATGAAACTGCTCTTGAAACAGCTTGACCAACCGTTCCGGTTCATATTTCCGCATGAACCCTTGATCAATGAACATACAGGTGAGTTTGTCCCCGATCGCCTTGTGCAACAGGAACGCCAAGGTGGAGGAATCCACCCCACCGGATAAGGCCAATAATACCCGACGGTCCCCAACTTGAGCCCGAATTTCTTTAATCGATTCTTCGACAAAAGTGGCCGTTGTCCAGGTGGGTTGACATTCGCAAATATGATAGACAAAATTGCGAATCAGGGGCATTCCCCCCTCGGAATGGACCACTTCCGGATGAAACTGCACGCCATATAATTGCTTCTCGTGGTTGGCAATGGCGGCACAGTCTGTATTCTTAGTATGGGCCAGTCGTTCAAATCCTTCGGGCATCCGCAGTACCGAGTCACCATGACTCATCCACATGGTGGAACCTTCTTCCACGTTGGTGAGTAAATCCGTGGGGTCGTCAATGTACAAGGATGCTTTACCATATTCTGCCCGTTCTGCCGGTGCCACATGGCCCCCAAGCTGCTGGACCATCAGTTGCATTCCATAGCAGACTCCGAGGATGGGGATACCCAAATGCCAAATTTCTGGGTCACATACGGGAGCCCCTTCATCGTAAACGGAATTAGGCCCCCCGGATAAGATTATCCCTTTGGGATTGAGTTTTCGTAAAGTTGCGGCGTCAGTGCGATGGGAGAGAACCTCAGAATAAACCTGGGTTTCCCGAATCCGACGGGCAATTAGTTCGGAATACTGAGAGCCAAAGTCTAAAATCAGAATGGTCTCGCGGTCAATCACGGGGCGATCGCGTTGGTCTTCGACAGATTCACTAATTGGACTTTGTGGAGTTGGAGTTTGAGTAGTCGTCACGGGTCAATCCTAATGGGTTGGGTGTTAGGCGGAAAATTGATGAACTCAGGACTTACACACAAGAAAGCAAAATTCTAACGATTGGGTCATCCCCTTAAAAATATCCTCGGGTGGTAAGTCCTGGAATTGGAGGGTTAAGATTAATTTTACATCGTCTATTTGCTTTTTTTTTATTGAGAAATTTACGATCCGGTGGCGGTTTAAATTACCGTCGGTGGATCGGGTTGTCCCGGTGTGGGGATGTTGGTCGGTTGTCCCGGTGTGGGGATGTTGGTTGGTTGTCCCGGTGTGGGGATGTTGGTTGGTTGCGGGATCCGGCGGGGGTTCAAACCCCCGCCTCATAGCTAAAGTCGGTTAAAAACCGACTGCAACCTGGGCTTTTCTGTCCCGCATCTTAGTCAGATTTATCTGACATCTTGCACTATTCTCAACACCTATAGGGGATCAATCAAGCGCCTAATAGCTAAAGTCGTCTAAAGACGACTGCAAGTCTTATGCCGTGGTGTTTTTAGTCGGTTTTAACCGACTTTAGCTGTTAGGCGGGGGTTTGAACCCCCGCCGGTTGTTGCAACAGTGCAAGATCTCAGATTTATCCGACGTAGAGGCGATTCGCGAACCGCCTCTACAGGCCGCCAATCGTTTTAACCCCCGCCGGTTTATCGGTTTGGATCACGAACCCAGGCGGATGAACAAGTCAGCTAAGGGAGACCCCTTGACCGGCTGTAATTCTATCCCGGGGTCGATCGCAGGTGCAGGTGAACTCAGGGAAATGGATTGTAACCGCTGGAACAGGGGTTTTCCGGCGAGAGTGACTAATCGCAGAACCGGGAAGCGACGGGTTAAGCTCTCTTCAGAGGCCAACCAATCCAGGTAGAAATAGCCGTAATTGGATTGGGGAAGGGGCGCGATCGCACTCTGAAAGTCGGGATTACTCACGATTGAACCCGTTGTTGGGGCATTGATGGCCGCTGTTAAGGTTTCTAGGGAACTGGCAAAAATCTCATAAGCCCCAATTTCCGTATGCACGGCGCGAACATCAGCGGCAATCTGTAACGGGGTGTTCCCTTTTGCCTTGGTGGGGACGGGTTTGGTGGTTAATTTCGTCCAGGTGGAAATCGGGCGATTCCCCCAGGAAACGGGCCCGACGCTGAACCCTTGTTCTTGGGCGATCGCATCTAATTGTTCGATCCCTTTGACAGCAGTTTCCCCAGATTTCTGGGCAACAAAAATCCAAGCCAATCCAGGATTATCCACGTTTTCGACTGAGGATTGCGGTAATAAACCGATCGCATATTCCCCTTGCACCCAGTTAAAAATTGCCTCGGGTAAATCCAATCCCCAGCGCGATCGCACCATTGCTACAGGTTGGCGCAAAATTTGACCCACCGCCCCGGATTCGGGAAATCCTGCTTCCAGGGCCAACCATAACTGATTCAAATCCGCACCGGCGATCGCAAAAGCTGTCTGTTCCGGCAGATATTCCAATGCCTGGACTGGTCCCAATAAACTGGGTAAACTCGTCGCCCATTCCGTGGAAGTGCTGCCATTCCAGATAGTATGGGCCAGCAGTCCCTGGCGATTTAACCCCAGGGCAATTCCTAAGCTGGGGGAGGTTTCGGCGGCGAGGACGCGCTCAGAGGGGGGTTTGAGGCCGGTTTCCCCAGGGCGATCGCTAATCCAGGCGGTAAATTGCTCGACATTGATAAAACTGAGTCCAATTCCCGTAGATGCCATATTGGCGACTGCCTCTTGATAGGCGGGATTTCCCTTGAGGCTGAGATTTTGAGCTTGGACATTATTAATGGCATCCCGCAGCACTTTCGGATGATTGGCAAACAACACGAAGCGATCGCCAACCACCGCAGAGGCCCAATTTCCCCCTGAGTCTGCAATGCCAGGAGTTTGGCGATAAATCAGCTTCACCCCTTGATAATTTTCGACTGCAACCTCAACCCCATTACTGGCATTCTGGGCCCACAAGACCTCTAAAAAATCCCGGCTGCGCTGGGGACTTTTCGTTTCCACCGCCAGTAAATACCCCGCTTGTCGTCCATTCCCCTGTTCGCGATCGAAGTCGGAACTGGTGACAGCAAAGGTAATTTCATCCCCAAGCCAAGGTTCAATATCCTTGTGATAGTTTAAATCCGTATTGGCGAGGACACCCTTTTTAATCTTGTCAAATTCCTCTCGGACCTGACCCCGCATTTTGGGGGCCACGGCCAATCGTCCCACATCCTCTAATTTGTCCACATTGACTAATAGCGAGGTCATTAGGGGCGCTTGTCGGGGCACAAACATCGCCCCATCGACCCGGGTTTGGACGGGTTCTCGCAACAAGGCGACGGGTCCGGTGGCGAGGATTTCATAGAAGACCCCAGCACCCAAGAGGCAGAGGACCAGGGCCACTGCCCCTAACACCGTGAAAAATAAGTTTCGGTTCATCATTATCAATAAGAGTTAAGCGTAACGGGCGTTTACCGATTAGTTTATCGGGTTTCCCGGGTGGGTAAGTTACCCAGTGAGCAAGGTTTGGGAAATTATCTGCGATTCCCCGCAGCGATCGCTCGATACCCGAGGGACTCTTTCCAGGATACTCCTTCCGGTGCCAGTGGCTCCCTAATCCCGTGAGGGTTCATCAACCTGATTGCCCTCCTCTATTTATAACTATTGTCAATAAACTGGCAAGAAAAGGGGCAATAATATCATAGATTGGCAAGATTAATTCATAATTTTCTCAATAGCGGAAAGATGGGGCAAGAAAAGTTAAAAAAAGTCATAAATTTTTCAAATGCTTGTAAAACAAGGGTTTGGAGACTTATCGAGAAAGGATGCAGGGGACTTTTGTCAGAATGGTTTGGGCTGTTCCAAACTCTGAAAACTCTTGATTTATAAGAGTTTAACCGATTTATCCCTGGGAACGAGGGGGATTGCCCAATATAGACTTGTCAAAAAAATATTTTTCAACCTATTGAATATTACTCTCAATAAACGTATGATGAATTCGGTCAAAACCCAGAGATTACCTGGATCCTTGATTCACTTTAAGGATCCGGTCGATGAAGTCTCGCCTACAGCATCCCCGAGTCGCGGATGCAGGGAGAGGGTCTCAGACCCAACCGGGGAAGTGGGATGGAGACAAAAGAGCGATCGCAATGCTAGAGATTGGGGTTTAAGGAGAGAGTGTGAGACAAGAGCATTTATTCAATAGTCTATGGATGGCAAGCACAATTGCCCTCGTTGCCGCAGGTCCCGTGTCTGCACAGGTGTCGCTGATTACCGGGGTTCGCCTCAATCAAACCCCGACGGGAGTAGAGGTGGTTTTACAAACCCTGTCGGGAGGAACGCCGGAAGTGTTGACTTCTCAGGACGGGGAAACCTTTATTGCAGATATTGTCAACGCTCAATTGCGCTTACCCGGTGGGGAAAATTTTCTGGCAGATAATCCCATTGAAGGGATTAGTGCGATCGCCGTGACAGCAGGGGAAGGAAACCAAGTGCGAGTCACCGTAACTGGTACAAACGCAGTCCCTGTAACCGATTTTGTGGTGGAAAATGGACAAATTGGGTTCCGGGTCACTCCCTCGGCGGAAACCGTAACGGTTCCACCCCCACCCACAGAAACAGAAACATCTCCAGAAACGGAAACGGAAACGGAGTCGCAGACAGTACCTGCGGATGAGGAGATTATTGAACTGATTGTGACGGCAACCCGGATCGCCGAACAAATCACAGATGTTCCGGCATCGATTTCCGTGGTGGGGGAAGAAAAAATCGAAGAACAAACCCGACTAACCCGAGATTTGGGAACTATTTTGTCCCAGGAGGTCCCGGGATTGTCCGTAGGGACGCAAAGTGCGAGTACCTTCGGGCAAAACTTGCGGGGTCGGAATATTAGTGTGATTATTGATGGAGTCCCGCAGTCTACGAACCGCAACGCCTCCCGGGATTTACGAACCATTGACCCCTCGGCGATCGAACGGGTGGAAGTGCTACGAGGACCGACGGCGATTTATGGCGATGGCGCAACCGGCGGGGTGATTAATATTATTACGAAGCGCGGCAGAGGCGAGGGTCTGCAAGCGGAAACTACGGTGGATCTTAATGCCTTTCCTACTAATATAGGTGAGACTTTTGGACAAAATATCCAACAATCTTTTTCCGGCAGTTTCGAGAATTTTGATTTTGCCCTGAATGGTTCGTTTAGCCGCACAAGTGCTCAGTTTGATGCTTGGGGCGATCGCATCCCTCCCGACCCCAATGCTCAAGGGGGAATTGGGGATAGCAATACATTTAACCTTTTAAGTAAAGTCGGAGTCAACTTTACCGATTCCCAGCGTCTACAATTCACCGTAAATTACTTTCGGGATACCCAAGATACGGACTACACCACTGATCCAATTGTCGATGAAATTCCCGGACGACAAAGAGCAAGAGCATTGGAGGGATTGGATTTAGATGACTCCCAACAAACCACAAATTTGAATACCAGTCTGGACTATACCCATGATGATATTTTCGGAAGTAGTTTCCAGGGTCAGATTTATTATCGGGATTATTTTACCCGGTTCTTCCCCTTCGATGCCCGGGAATTTGCCAGTTTAGGAAATACGATTTTTCAGTCCCGAATAGAATCAGAAAAATATGGAGCAAGGCTGCAAGTTGATACGCCTATTGTTGATGCAGCCCGAGCCAATTTACTCTGGGGAGTCGATTTAGTTCGGGAAAATACGAATCAGCCAGTCTCTATCTTTGATCCAGTGGCTTTTGATAACAGTAATGGATTGACTTATAACCGAATTGGCAGCCGTACTTGGTCCCCGTTTCAGCGGCAAGATAATTTAGGATTATTTGCTCAGTTGAAATGGAACGTTAGCGATCGTGTTGTGTTGCGCGGGGGCGTCCGTCACGAACGGATTAACGTCGATGTGAATGACTATACCACCCTATCGGGAAACCGCATCCAGGGGGGTGAACTGGATTATAATGCCACCCTATTTAATGTAGGAAGTGTCGTTTATCCCACAGAGGAAATTAGTTTATTTGCTAATTTTTCCCAAGGATTTTCCATCGCTGATGTGGGACGGGTCCTGCGGGGGGCCGCCCCAGGATTTACCGTAGAATCCCTGGATCCCGAAGCGCAAACCGTCAATAATTATGAAATCGGAATTCGGGGAAATTATGAGCGAATCCAAACCTCCATCGCAGGGTTTTATAATACCTCCAATCTCGGATCTAGCTTTACCCAAGATTTTGAAATTATACGCGCACCGGAACGAGTTTATGGGGTAGAATTTGCCCTGGATGCTCAACCGAGTGAGAATTGGGGATTAGGAACTTCCTTCACTTGGACTGAAGGCGGGGCGGATGTAAATGACGATGGAGATTATGAAAGCCCCCTCAATGGGTTTCGGATTTCTCCGATTAAAATTACCGCCTATATCGAGAATGAAACTTTACCCGGATGGAACAACCGTATCCAAGCGTTGTATTCTGGAACTCGGAATCCCACGGGGGAAGGGTTTGGTTTGTTAGAGGTGGATAGCTACGTTACTTTAGATTTCATCAGTAGCTTGAATATTGGGCGGGGTCGTCTCGTTTTGGGGGTGGAGAATTTATTAAATGCGGAATATTTTCCGGTGGTTTCTCAATTGCAAGGGGCGGATACCGCTTATGCAGCAGCGCGAGGGAGAAGCATTCGTTTAGGGTATTCTTTTAGTTGGTGAGGAGAAAGAGGAAGGGTAAGCCAGGGAATTGCGATCGCGGATGAATCAGAACAGGTTCGGAGGCGATCGCACTTCAGGAAATTGGCTCAACTCCCTGTCCCATCAGGATTTGGGGTAATCCCGAAAGACTCTAAAAAAACTTTCCCTAGCTATTGCTAAAGTTTCTCAAGAGTAGTATGATAAAGCACAATTGAACATTACTCTCAATTATCATTTAGCATTCTGTCCAATAACTCAGAGGGGTCAAACCGTGGTAAATCACATTGATAAAGGCTTTCATGACCAGGAACCGGACGTCACCTTACTCCCAAGGGCTGCTTACTCAACGTCACTACCTGGGAATGAGTCGCAACAGTATTTAAACCGGCAGGCGCAGCGAGAATCCAACGCCCGCAGCTATCCCCGGCGGATTCCCATCGCCATTCGGGAAGCAAAAGGCGTCTTTATTACCGATACCGATGGCAATCAGTATTTAGACTGTTTAGCAGGGGCGGGAACCCTGGCATTGGGACATAATCATCCGGTGGCGATCGCCGCCATGCGAGAGGTTCTCGATAGTAGTCTCCCCTTGCATACCTTGGACCTAACAACTCCGGTGAAAGATCAGTTTGTCGAGGAGTTGTTTGCTAGTTTACCCGCCGGGTTTGCCCGGAATGCCCGCATCCAGTTTTGTGGACCGACCGGGGCCGACGCCACGGAAGCGGCGGTGAAGCTAGTCAAAACAGCAACGGGACGGCGGAGTATGCTGTCGTTTCACGGCGGTTATCATGGGATGACGCATGGGGCGTTAAGTTTGACCGGAAACCTTGCACCCAAAGAGCAAGTGGCGAATTTGATGCCCGAGGTTCATTTTCTCCCCTATCCCTATAATTATCGCTGTCCATTTGGGATCGGAGGTGAGTTTGGACATCGCCTCAGCAGTCATTATATTGAGCATATTCTCACAGACCCAGAAAGTGGGATTACACCCCCTGCCGGGATGATTCTGGAAATGGTTCAAGGGGAAGGCGGGGCGATTCCAGCCCCCGATCGCTGGGTGAGAGAGATTCGACGGATTACCCGTGATCGCGGCATCCCCCTGATTGTGGATGAAATTCAGACGGGGTGGGGTCGGACGGGGAAACTCTATGCCTTTGAACACGCGGGGATTGTTCCCGATGTGGTGTTGTTATCGAAGGCGATCGGGGGGAGTTTACCGTTATCGGTGGTGTTGTATCACAAAGATTTGGATCAATGGTCTCCTGGCGCACACGCGGGAACATTCCGAGGCAATCAGATGGCGATGGCAGCCGGATTGGCTACCCTGCGGTACATTCAGGATTTTGGCTTGGTGGATCGGGCGCAGGAATTGGGCGATCGCCTGATGGGTCATTTGCGGCAGTTGCAAGGGGATTCTCGCTGTATCGGTGAGGTGCGTGGACGGGGGTTAATGGTGGGGGTGGAAATCGTGAATACCGACGTCCCAGCCAGCGATCGAGGCAGTTATCCGGCCCATACCTTACTGGCGCGGCGCATCCAATCGGAATGTCTGAGTCGGGGGTTGATTCTGGAATTGGGGGGTCGTCATGGGTCCGTCGTCCGGTTTTTACCGCCCTTGATTATCACCGCAGAGCAAATTGACCAGGTTTGTGAGATTTTTGCCTCAGCGGTGAAGGCAGCAGAAGGGCAACTGTTGGCACAGTTAGCAGAGGTAAGCTAATGTTAGAGGTGGAACAAAAAGGGGCGATCGCATCGGAGGATCGGCGGTGGGATAGCTGTTTTCTGACGGATTCTGAGGCGAGTATCGGGGTCTATCGGCAGGCGATCGCGGATGCGGCAGAGGAGGTGATTCGCCAATTTGCCAGTCAGAAACAACCTTATAGTGGCGCGACGCCGATTGAGTTGGTGGCAGGGTTGGCAGGGACGGAGATTGGTCCAGAGAATCCGCAGTTATTAGCAGAGATTCTCAAGAAGGTGGGGGAGAAGGCGATCGCGCATTCTGTGGTTGTCACCCATCCTCGCTGTATCGCACATTTACATTGTCCTCCCCTGATTCCCGCCTTAGCAGCAGAGGTGTTGATTTCGGCAACGAATCAATCGATGGATTCCTGGGACCAAAGTCCTGCAGCGACTGTTTTGGAACAGCAGTTAACTAACTGGTTATGTAGTGAATTTGGCTATGATGCGGCAGCGGATGGCATCTTCACCAGTGGCGGAACCCAATCGAATTTTATGGGGATGTTACTGGCGCGCGATCGCTATGCCAAACAGGAATTAAATTGGTCGATTCAGCAGCAAGGATTACCCCCGCAAGCGCATCAGTGGCGCATTTTATGTTCGGATGTGGCACATTTCACGATTCGCCAATCTTGTGCCTTATTGGGATTGGGAGAAAAAGCGGTGATTCCTGTAGAGACGGATGAAAATTACCGATTATCTCCCGATGCAGTTCGGGTAAAATTAGCTGAATTGCAGGCACAAGGGTTAACGGCGATCGCAATGGTAGCAACCGTTGGAACTACGGATTTTGGCAGTATTGATCCGCTGATTCCCTTGGCAGAAATTGCCCAAGAAAACGGACTGTGGTTGCACGTCGATGCCGCTTATGGTGGGGCTTTGGTAATGAGCGATCGGTATCGCCCCCAACTGGCAGGAATCGAGTTGGCAGATTCAATTACTGTAGACTTTCACAAGTTATTTTATCAGCCGATTAGTTGTGGGGCATTTCTGCTCAAAGATAAGTCAAATTTTGACTTAATGAAACTCCACGCCGATTATCTCAACCCCGAAACCAACGAAGCAGAGGGGATTCCAGATTTAGTTACCAAATCGATTCAAACCACTCGACGATTTGATGCCCTAAAGCTGTGGATTTCTTTACAGACTTTAGGACGAGCAACTTTTGGCGCGATGATAGAAACCACCATTGAACTTGCAGCAGCAGCAGGGGAGATGATTCGCGCCGATTCTCAATTAGAACTCGCCACTATTCCCACCCTGAATGCTGTAGTTTTTCGCTACAGTTCCGAGAAAAAAGACCAAGACAACTGGATTAATTCTCAAATTCGCTTCACTTTACTACAGGGGGGGGAAGTGGTTCTCGCGCAAACTTGTATTGCCGAGAAAACTTATCTCAAATTCACCTTACTCAATCCTCGGACGACCCTAGCGGATGTGGGGCAGATTCTCGAAAGGGTGAAGCAAGTTGGGACCCAATTCAGTTTATCTTTATCGAACTAGCAACTTTTACCTAACCGCATCAAAATGGTACAACAACTGACCGTAATTAATCGAGAACAAAACATCAATCTGACGGATAAACAGATTGCCGATCGCGCTACGATTCAAAGTTTTTTGAATTGTTATCTGAAAGAAACCGGCAGCGGCAAAATTGCCAGCCGGGAAGAGTATCCGGAACTGCAAACGCGCCTGGAATCCGCCCAAATTCTCTGTTGTTCTTTACCGCATCAAGGGATAGAAGTCAAGGCGGGAGTCCGCTATTTTTCCCCAACGGGACGGCATTGTTTTGAATTTCCCCTGTATTATCAAATGGCGGGAAAATCTGAACTGTTAGAACTGGATTATGTAACATTAGTTGCCCTATTTAGCAAAGAATTAGCCCTGGCAAATCACAGCAGTGGTTCCCAAGATGAACTGCTGTTGCGCGTGGTTCAAAGTTGCCGCAATATCGAACAATTTGTGCGCGATCGGCGTCGAGATGCAGAAATTCTCACGGGGTTTCACAGCACCTTTGGAGAAACAGAACAAGCCTTAATTTTCGGACATCTGTTGCATCCCACTCCCAAGAGTCGTCAAGGGTTTGCTGATGAAGATTTACCGATTTATTCTCCAGAATTAAAAGGGAAATTTTCCTTACATTATTTTCGGCTGCATCCCTCGATTGTTTTAGAAGGGTCTGCACTTCCAGAAACCGCTACCCAGTTAATTAAAACTGAACTAATTGCGGATCCGCAAGTGTCTCAAGAATTTAAGCAGCAGTATTGTCAACCCGATGAGTATTCCCTGCTGCCGTTGCATCCGTGGCAAGCCCAATATTTGCGCCGTCAACCTGTGGGACAAACCTTATTTAATCAAGGTTTAATAGAAGATTTGGGACCCCAGGGACGGGCATTTTTGCCCACCTCTTCCATTCGGACGGTTTATCACTCCGATGCGGCATTCATGTTCAAACTTTCCCTGAATGTGAAGATTACCAATTCTGTGCGAATGAATCTCTATAAAGAGTTGGAACGCAGTGTGGAAGTCCATCAGATTTTAGCCAGTCCCATAGGTGAAGAATTGCGGCAAAATTATCCTCAATTTGATATCATTCGGGACCCAGCATTTCTAGCAGTGCAATTCAACGGTGAACCCCTACCCGCTTTTGCCACAATTCTACGACAAAATCCCTTTCAAACCAATCCGGCAACCGATGCCACCTGCATTAGTTCCCTCTGTCAAGATTCAATTTATGGAGATGGTTCTCGTCTAGCAAATCTGATTAGAACTTTAGCCAAACAAGAAAATCGGACCTCATCAGCGGTGAGTTTAGATTGGTTTCGCCGCTACTTACAAATTTCTTTACAACCGATTCTCTGGTTGTACTTTACACATGGAATCGCGGTAGAAGCACATCAGCAAAATAGTGTGTTGCAGTTAGCCGATGGATATCCAGAACGGTTTTACTATCGAGACAACCAAGGCTATTATTTCCGTCAGTCTTGTTATGAACATCTCCACCAAATTTTGCCGGGGATTGGGGAGAAAAGTCAAACCGTCTGCGATGATGCCGTAGCCGATGAACGATTGGCTTATTATTTCTTCCAAAACAATCTGTTTGGATTGATTAATGGGTTTGGCGTAGCGGGATTGGTGGATGAAAAACTTTTGCTGGCTGAGTTGCGCCAAGTGCTAGAACAGGCAAAAACGATGAATACCAATGGATCGAATATTCTGGAGAATTTATCTCAGCCGAAGTTACGCTGTAAAGCCAATTTACTCACGCGATTTCATGATATGGATGAGTTGGTTGGTTCTTTGGCAACTCAGTCGGTTTATGTGGGGTTGGATAATCCCTTGGTTGCCGGTTTATAGGCTGATTTAGGGTTTGCACAACATTCCGAAAGCCCTCCCCTGTCTCTTGGGGAGGGGACTTAGGATGTCATGCCACAATTTCTAAAAACTAGGATTTGTGAGGGATTGTAACATTTTCATATCGAACATGATGGCATCAAGACAGTTAGAAAAAAAGCCGGAGTTTGCTTACCAGAAGCATGACTCAACCCTGGATAAAACCATTGCTTTTCGCGAAGTTCAGTTAAAGGAAGATTTAACGAGAATTCATCAGTGGATGAATCAACCTCATGTGATTCCCTTTTGGAATTTAGGGTTGGAGTTGGATAAAATGCAGTCGCATTTGGAACGGGCGATCGCAGATACCCATCAAACGCTCTATATTGGGTATTTGGATGGCGTTCCCATGAGTTATTGGGAGTCTTATTGGACAAAGGACGATATCATTGCTAAGTGTTATCAACCCCATCCGGAGGACCAGGGAATTCATTTATTAATTGGAGAACCCGATTATCTGGGGAAAGGGTATGCTTTACCTTTGTTAAAGGCGATGACGGCGTTTCAGTTGCAGCATTTGCCGACTCAAAAAATTGTCACAGAACCAGATATCCGCAATCAAAAAATGATTCATGTTTTTGAACGTTGCGGGTTTGAATTTCAGCGACAAATTACGTTGCCAGACAAACAAGCGGCTTTGATGTTTTGCAGTCGCGATCGCTTTATGGAGAAGTGGGAATCATGATAGAACCCCTTTACGATATTATTGGCGTAGGAATTGGACCGTTTAATTTAGGATTAGCGGCCCTTTTAGCCCCTACTGGAGTTAAATCTCTGTTCCTGGAACAAAAACCAGCGTTTCAATGGCATTCGGGATTACTCATCGAAGGCTGTACGATTCAAGTGCCATTTTTGGCGGATTTGGTGACGATGGCAGACCCCACCAGTCCCTATAGTTTTCTCAACTATCTCCAGGCACATTCGCGTCTGTACCATTTCTATTTTTACGAAAATTTTCACATTCCCCGCCAGGAATATAACCACTATTGTCAGTGGGTGGCACAACAATTAGATTGTTGTCAATTTGGACAACGAGTGGAAGGGATTACCTGGGAAAATACGGAGAATGAAAGTTATTATCAGGTGCAAGTCCGGCAGGTTGAAACGGGTGCAATTTTAACCTACAATACGCGGCATTTAGTCTTAGGGGTGGGAAGTATTCCCCAAGTTCCCCCCTGTTTTAGAACGGTTCATTCTGAGAAAATCTTTCATTCTGCCGAATTTCTGCACAAGCGCGATCGCTGTCGGGAATCTCAATCCATTACCGTGATTGGTTCAGGACAAAGTGCAGGGGAAGTGTTTTATGAACTGTTGCAGGAACAGCCTGGTTATGGTTATCACCTGGAATGGCACACGCGATCGCAGGGATTCTTCCCGATGGAATATTCCAAGTTGGGGTTAGAACATTTTTCCCCAGATTATACGAATTATTTCTACGCCTTACCCCCGCAAAAACGGGATCTAGTTCTGTCTCAGCAAAACTTGCTTTATAAAGGCATTAGTGCTACAACGATTTCCGATATTTACGATTTGCTGTATGAACGTTCAGTTTGCGGCAATCAACCGGATGTTAAGCTACTCTCCCTGGTGGAAGTGAAGGAAGTCGAATCCGTAGGCGATCGCTTTATTTTGGGATACCGACATCGCCAACAAGACACACGCCTTACCCATGAAACCGACTGCATTATTCTCGCCACGGGGTATCAGCATGAAATTCCCAACTGTATTGAAGGAATTCGCGATTTGATTCGTTGGGATGACAAAAATCGCTATGGGGTAAAACTCGATTACCGACTGGCATTAACTCAAGATATCCCCAATCAAATCTTTGTGCAAAATGGCGAATTGCACAGTCATGGCGTGGGTGCACCAGATTTAGGATTAGGCTGTTATCGCAACTCGGTGATTATTAATACCCTTCTCGGTGAAAGCGTTTATCGAGTCGATCGCCGCAATGTTTTCCAGCAGTTTGGTGTCGCTTGATGAAAGTTGAGAAATCCCGGGGATTTAGCGCCCTCTTTTTATGTGTATTCCTCGCGATTTTTTCCGAGGTTTTACTCTCGCCATTCTATCCCCAGTTTTTCAGCAAAGTATTTGGGGTGGAGGATTTAGCCTATACCGGCTTTTACATCTTTGTCTGTCGGCTAACCGTGGTCATCTGTGCGCCCGCATGGGGATTTTTAGCCCGCTTTTTTGAGGTTAAATATCTCCTCTATGGGGGTCAAGTGGGGGCAGTGGTGATGACAGCATTGATGGCAACCAGTACCAGTGCAAATCAATTTCTTGCCTATACGATTTGTTTGCTGTTGTTCAAAAGTTCTTACCTGTTAGTCTATCCCTTAATCATTCAATTGGCAGGGAAAGAACGGCAATCCGCCATCGCAGGAACCTATCAAGCGGTATTTCATGGGGCTATTGTTGCTGGGACGATCGCCGGGGCTTGGATGGTGAATTTAGAAGCACCTTTGCGGCTATTTTATGGAGTTGCCGCAGCGGATTTATTCCAATTCTGTCTCTGTTTATTCATCCTGAGAAAGGTGTCCACTCGCCAGCCGGAAAAATCGGAAACAGGGACAGGCACAATTGGCAATCAATGGGGGTTTATGCTTGCCATTGGCTTGGTGATTTTAACCTTTCAACTTGCCAATAATTTAGTGCGGCCCTTTTTCACCGCTTATGTCACCCAAGCCGACAACTTTAATGTAGATTTGGTGACAAGTAGCTATCTGTTTATGATTCCCAGCGTGATGGCGATCGCGGCTTTACCTTACATCCGAAAATTTTGTAAATCTGAACGTCTGAGTTCGATTTACTTGATAGGAATTGCAGTATTAGCCGTGACTCTCTTCCTCCAAGGGTGGACCAACTCTCTGGGAATTGTTGTGCTTGCCCGAATCGTTTATGGCTTTTGTTTAGCCGTGACTCAGGCAACTTTAGAACTAAGATTATTTGGCAATAGTAGCAGCGATCGCCTGCATTTTAACTATAGTCTTGCCATGTCTTTTGCCAACTTGGGTCATTTGTCTGCGCCCTTGCTGGCATCGTGGGTGGTGAGTAGCTTTAGTTTAGCCGCCCCCCTGTTGATTGCAGCAGCAATTTGTCTGGCAAATTTAGCCTTTGCCAAATGGACAATTTTCGGCGGATTCCCTCGCCCGATTCCGGTGGACATCCCGGGTAAATGATTGAATTTAAGGAAGTAAAACAATGGAAAATTTAACAACTCTCAACCAAGCCTTACAACCCCAACGCTGGCAAAAAGTTAGTGCCAAGCTACTAGCAAAAATGCTGTCTGAGTTCATGTATGAGGAAATTATCCAACCGGAACTCGTCGAACAAATCAGCGATACAGAAGCCCAATATAAACTGTCTCTGCCGGAAGGGATTGCCTATCAGTTTGAAGCTAAACAACGATTATTTGATAGCTATCGCGTCAAGGTTGAATCAATTCAACGGTGGAATGGGATAGCATGGGAAATCACGACGAATCCCTTCCAATTTGTTCTTGATTCTCATACGGCTGTAGGAATGACGGCACAAACTGCTGGACATTTAATTAAAGAATTCAGCAATACTTTACTAGCAGATGCTCATCTGGATGCCCGGAAAGAAGCTCAACAAATCGACTTACTGGGCTTGGATTATGCCCAGTTAGAAGGAGAAATGGAAGGGCATCCTTGGATTACGTTTAACAAGGGACGCATCGGGTTTGGGTATGATGATTATCTCGCCCATGCCCCCGAAAGCAAGCAACCGATTCATCTAACTTGGATTGCGGTATTGAAAGAACGCACTCAATTTAATGCGGTACAAACCCTCAATTATCAAACTTTGATTCAGGAAGAATTAGGACAAGCCACGATTGCAGAATTTCAAAATATTCTAAACGCGCATTTCGTCAATTCCGATGATTATTTCTTCATGCCGGTTCATGACTGGCAGTGGAATAATATCGTGGTATCCCTGTATGCAGAAGAAATTGCTACGGGGGGGATTATCTTTCTAGGAAAAAGTCCTGACAGCTATTTACCTCAACAGTCAATCCGCACCTTTGTCAATATCAGCAATACCCAAAAGCGTCACGTTAAATTACCCCTAAGTATTTTCAATACCTTAGTCTATCGGGGATTGCCAGGAGAACGAACGGCTATCGCCCCCAAAGTTACAGAATTGGTTAAATCTATCTGCGATCGCGACCCTTTTTTATCAGAAAAATGCCGGATGATTCTCCCGGGAGAAGTTGCCAGCATCAACTACGATCGCTGTTACTATACCGAACTTCAGGGCGCACCTTATCAGTATAAAGAAATGCTGGGTTGTCTCTGGCGCGAAAGTGTGCTTTCCTATTGCGAACCCGAGGAAAAACCAATTACTTTGGCGGCATTGGTTCATATCGATGGCAATGGCAAACCCTTTATTTCCCAACTGATTGAAAAATCAGGATTGACAGTGGAAGCATGGCTGGAACAGCTATTTAATGTTATTTTGCCCCCACTGTTGCATTACCTCTATCGTTATGGGGTGGTGTTTTCTCCTCATGGGGAAAACACAATTTTAGTCCTCAAAAATCATCTACCGCATCGTTTGGCAATGAAAGACTTTGTAGATGATGTCAACATCAGCCGTCATCCTTTGCCGGAATTAGATATCATTTCCCCCGAATTACGGGCAGTGTTACTCACCGAACCCCCGGAAGGACTTTGCCAGTTTATTTTTGCTGGATTGTTTATTTGCCATCATCGGTATTTATCCGATATTGTGGAAACGTATCATAACTATCCGGAACGTGCTTTTTGGAAACAAGTGCGTCAAGCAATTTTAAACTATCAAAATCGTTTCCCGGAATTGCAAGAACGATTTGAATTATTCAATCTGCTTGCACCAAAGTTTACAAAACTGTGCTTAAATCGCAATCGGTTAATTACTTATGGATATGCCGACGATGGCGATCGCCCTCATGCTTCTGCTTTCGGAACCGTCACCAATGCCTTATATGAAGTGGCGGAGGACCCGGTGAAAATTGGTTTTTAAAAAAGAACCAACCCTCACCGGCGTTAGGTTTCACCGGATTAGCCCGCCTTGACGGGCTAATTCCCGGCAAGGAGTTTAAAGGTAAATGAGGGAAAAAATGATGCAAACTTAAAGTACAATTAGCCCAATTGTTGACAACGTAAGGAGGACTCATCTTGGTTGCTATTAATGCCCGCAACCTGAACATTAGTTACGGCGATCGCCCGATTGTTCCCAATCTTTCCCTCTCCCTGGAAACAGGAAAGGTGACGGCTTTAATTGGACCCAATGGATCGGGCAAAAGCACCGTATTACGCACCCTGGCGCGACTCTTAAAGCCGCAGCAGGGTGCAATTTATCTGCATGGGCGAGATATTGCGACAATGCCGACTCGGACGATCGCCCGTCAGTTGGCGATGCTGCCGCAGTCCCCGGATATCCCGGCTGGAATTACGGTATGGGAGGCGATCGCTTATGGGCGATATCCCCATCGATCGCTGTTTAGGGGACTGTCTCACAATGATTTGGCGGCGATGGATTGGGCATTAGAGGTAACCGGGCTCACGTCATTACGCGATCGCCTGATGGATACCCTCTCTGGAGGCGAACGTCAACGGGCTTGGATTGCGATGGCATTAGCCCAAGAAACCCAGGTTTTACTATTAGATGAACCGACAACATTTTTAGATATTCGCCATCAAATTGATATTCTAGCATTAGTTAGAACACTCAACCGGGAACGGAAAATAACCGTGGGTTGGGTGTTACATGATTTGAATCAATCTGCTGCCTATAGCGATCATATTCTGATGTTGCGTTCCGGTGAATTGATTGCCAGTGGTCCTCCGGCAGAAGTGATGACGCCGGAGAATATTTTTGCCGGATTTGGTGTACAAATGATGGTGATTCCCCATCCGGTAACCGGAACTCCGACTTGCTTTCCGTCGGAATTGGGAATTTTAGAAGAAATTAAGGGGGTCGGATGAAACGTCAAAGTTGGATTGAAAAAACCCGCACCCTTCAGGGTGGGGCTATACGAACAAAGCCCGCGCAGGCGGGCTACTCTATGAAGATGAGTTTTAATAGTTGGATTGGGTACTACCTGGGGCAATTATTTCGATTTATTGTTTATTTTTCTCTGGGTTTAGCAGTGGTTGCCTGTACCAATGGCATCCCCTCTCAAACCGAGGTGAATTCTTCCCTAGAATTTGCAGAACCCCCCACGCGAATTGTGGCATTGGAATGGGTTTATGTGGAAGATTTGTTAGCTTTGGGAATTCAGCCGGTGGGGGTGGCGGATATTGCTGGTTATAACCAATTTGTGCAAATTGAACCCCAACTGGTGGATACAGTAGTGGATGTGGGAACACGGCAGGAACCGAGTTTAGAAGCGATCGCCCAATTGGAACCGGACTTAATTATTGGGGTGAAGTTGCGCCATGAGGCAATTGCGGATACTCTGTCTGCGATCGCGCCTACTTTATTATTTGACCCCTATCCCGCCCCAGAAACCGGAATTCGTCAATTGGATGAAATGAAACAAACCTTTCTCAAGATTGCCGAAGTGGTGAATGCTAAAGCCAAAGGCGAGGCAGTCTTGCAGGAAATGCAAGCAAAATTTGACGCTGGAGCCCAACAGTTACAGGGAAAACAACTGGCCCAAAATCCATTTATTCTCGGTCAATTCGTCGGGGGTGCTCCGCAAATTCGTTTATTTAATGATAACGCAATGGCGGTGCAAATTCTGCAAAACTTGGGCTTAACCAATGCTTGGCAAGGGGCGGTAGATCCGTTTGGGTTTAATACAGTCTGGATTGAGTCTCTGCCTCCGGTAGAAAATGCTAATTTTTTCTATAGTACGGGAGAGAATAATCCCTATTTCAGGCAGTTAGAACAAAATCCAATCTGGAAAAATCTAGCATTTGTCAAAGAGAGTCGCTTGTACTCCATTGGTAGCGATACTTGGATATTTGGGGGTCCGCTTTCGGCGGAGGTATTTGTGGACAAGGTGTTGCAGGCAAATAGGCTTTAAACCGCACCCTAAAGGGTGGGGCTATACGGACGAAGCCCGCCTGCGCGGGCTGGTAGAGAAAACTTACTTTTGATAATCGAATTTTGGATTAATTATAGAATAGTGTTTAAGATTTTTGGGTCTAAATTATCTCCACTTGCTTCTCGACAATTGACTTCCGCAGTGCTGATTTTGCTGGGGGGATTGTTGCTGCTGGTGATGTTGCTGTTTATCCATATAATTCAGGGACAAACTGATATTAATATTGGGACAACCATTAATGCTATTGTTGCCCCAAATGATGAACTCGCCGCCCATAATATTGTGCGATTGATGCGCTTGCCTCGGGCGGCGATCGCAGTGATTACCGGGGCCGCTTGGGGAATCGCTGGGGCATTGCTACAAACGGTTACCCGCAATCCCCTTGCTTCTTCCTCCACCCTGGGGATTAATGCTGGTGCTTATTTTGCGGTGGCAGCGACGGGAATTTTTGCGCCGGACTTGTTCGCCCGATCGCCGGTTTTAGTGGCACTCACCGGGGGATTGCTGGCTGCGGGATTAACCTACGCCATTGCTGCCGGAGTGCAGGTTTCTCCCATTCGTCTCACCCTCTCGGGAGTTGCCGTGTCCCTCGCCCTAGCTTCATTTACGGCACTCTTGCAAGTCTTTTATGAAAATCAAACCACCGGATTATTCTTTTGGGGGGCCGGTTCGTTACTACAAACGGACTGGAGTAATAGCGCTTACGCCTTTCCGCGAGTCGCGATCGCTGCTGGGTTAGCCCTCTTGATGTCACACTCTCTCGATGTGCTACTCCTCGGCGATGACATGGCGCGATCGCTGGGACAACGGGTGCAACTTACCCGCTTATCTGGGACTGCGATCGCAGTCTTCCTGGCAGCAGTGGCGGTGAGTGTGGTAGGACCCATCGGATTTATCGGATTAGTCGCCCCCCACTTAGTGCGATTGATGGGATGTCGCCCTCACGCCCTATTGCTGCCCGGTTCAGCCATTTGGGGGGCGGTGGTCCTCGTTGCTGCGGATATTTTCGCCCAAAGTGTGAAAACTAATTTAAGCGAAATTCCCGTAGGAACTGTCATCCCCCTTGTCGGTGCACCGTTTTTAATTGGATTAGTCCGGAAAACTGCCAATCTGGATGGGGGCAAAGGGAGAACTGCCGTTGCTTCCAGTCACAGCCCTTCCCGTCGCTTCTCTTATCCGTTGTTACTGGGAACTGCAATTGTCGCCCTGGCAGTCGCCTTGGTTGCGGGATTAGTCTGGGGTGGAATTACCTTGAACCTCTCCGAAATCCTGGCAACCTTCCTCGGAGGCGGGACTGCCCTCTCACAAAAAGTTATCTTCAACCTCCGCTTACCCCGTTTGCTGGTGGCAATCTTTGCCGGGGCGTCCCTGTCGGTGAGTGGGTTGCTGTTGCAAGGGGTTGTGAGAAATGCGATCGCCGGTCCCGAAATCGTCGGGATTACCTCTGGCGCAGGATTAGGGGCGATGTGCGTTCTTATCTTACTGCCAAATCCCCCCGTAGAAGCGGTGGCGATCGCGGCGTTTGTCGGTGCCTTTGTTGCCTTTGCTGCTGTCTGCCTCCTAGCATGGCGCGATGGACTCTCTCCCGCCAGTTTAGCCCTCGTCGGAATTGCCGTTTCTGCCTTCTGTAGTTCCGGCATCAACCTGTTAGTTGTCATGGCTAAATTGCGCGTTGCCCAAGCCCTAGTCTGGCTGTCTGGTAGCACTTACGCCCGAGAATGGGTGGATTTGTGGCGTTTAATTGCATGGCCCGTGGTTCTACTGCCTATCGCTTGGATTTTCTCACGTTGGCTGGATTTAATGGCCCTCGGGGATGATGTACCCCGATTGGTGGGAATTCCCCTGCAAAAAGCCCGAGGCATTTTACTGGCGATCGCCGTTGCCTTAGCTGCCGCAGCGGTTTCCACCGTGGGAACCATTAGTTTTGTCGGATTAATTGCCCCCCATGCCGCCCGGATTTTGGTGGGAACGAATCATCGGAAATTAGTGCCATTTGCAGCAATTTTAGGCGCGCTTTTAGTCGCCATTTCTGATACCATTGGCCGAGTGGTATTAGCCCCGAAAGAAATTCCGGCTGGGTTAGTGGTTGCGGCGATCGGCACTCCTTATTTTCTCTGGTTGCTGTGGCAAACCCGTGGGAAAATGGCTTAAAAATAGGTCTAAATTCCAGCAATGACCGTAAAAATTTCGGTTTACTTAAGCAACTAAGAGGGTGATGAATCAATTTTTTTGCTCGCAACAAACCGAGGGAGAGGATTTAATCGGAACGGCAGATACGGCCCCGATTTATGTATTTATAGAATGCCCACCTCCTTGGGCAATGGACATCTCGAATTCTCGGACCCTTTCGGAGGAATTTAAACGAGATTATCTGCAACTCAGGGCAGCCGTTCAAGACAATAAATTAGAGGTGCGCTTCGGCTTCATTTATGGGAATCGCCCCGGTAACACGACCAAACTTTTGATTTTCCGCAAACCTTCTGGGTTTGCTTTGGGCTATCAAAAGCAAGAATTTAACTTAAGCAATCTTGAGGCAACCCTGCCGATTTTAAAAACTAATTTGTTAGGGGAATTTGACATTCATCCCGCAGTCCAGGACCCGAAAGATATTTTTATTTGTACTCATGGCAGTTATGATAAATGCTGTGCCAGATATGGAAATATTTTCTATCGGCAAGCCTTAGAAACCGTGGAAAAATTATCTTTAACTCAGGTCAGAATTTGGCAATGTACCCACTTTGGAGGCCATCGGTTTGCACCCACAGCGATCGCCTTTCCCGAGGGTCGGTTTTATGGGAGACTCACCCCCGAATCTTTGACGGCAATTCTCACGCGCCAGGGAGATATTCATTTATTAGATCCCGTGTATCGCGGTTGGTCTCTTTTACCCCATCCGGCTCAAATTGTGGAACGAGAATTGCTCCACCGTTTAGGCTGGGATTGGTTTAATTATACCGTAAACTGTCAGATTTTAGAACAAGATGAAGAAAACAGTTATTATTGCCTAAAAATTGAATACCAATCACCGGAAGGGATTCCCAATTGCGATCGCATTGAAGTGATGAAAGACCCGAATCGGGCAGTTGCACTCCATTTATCCTGCCAAAGTGAAGCCGTTTCTCACGTTTCTCCCTTTATTATCAAAACCTGGGTAAAAATTGAATGAATAGCACAAAGAAAGAACATTTAAACTCATAGTAAAAAACCCACACCCGGCGCAGCGTTCCGGAAGGAAAGGGTGGGGGTTGTAGCTGGCCCCTCTATCTTCTTAATAAACTTTGTTAAAAACCCCATACACAATTGCAACCGACTTTCAAGGGGCTAGGAAAGATTTTACCTCAACTTGGGGACTTTCCTCTATTGGACATTAAAGGGCAAAAGCCTCGAATCCCTTGCCAGAAAAGCATTTTCAGCCCTAAAACTGAGCGCCAAAACCAGAACTTGACAAATTATTCCCCTTGGTATATGGACCGTCGCCCCCTTGGAGCCGGGTAATTTTTATCTCAACTGGCTGTAATAGTGCTAATATTTTTACGACTCTATTGCTAATAACTTTCAATAGTGCTAAAAACTTTAAGGGGTGTTACTCCGGCATTTTTTGGGTGTTGGAGAAACAGGACCGAGCGATCGCGCCCCTGTTGTCCACACCGGATGTTCTGAGGAGATCTAAGCAGGCATGACTTTTTCTACCGTTTCAGCGGCGCAACGAGAACAACAAGAGGAGCAAATCAAAAAGCTGATTGGATGGACCCTGGTGGGTTCAGCCGTGGTGCATTTGGTTTTTTTGCCATTGATGGCGAACTTGATGGTGACTCGATCGCCCGAGGCGATCGAGGAACCCATTGAGTTTATCGTTCTTGAGGAACCCGAACCCGAACCTGAACCGGAAGAGGACCCGCCACCGCCAGAACCGGAAGCATTAGCAATCCCAGAACCGGAACCGGAACCGGAACCCGAACCCCTGCCGGAACCGGAAATGGTCGAACCCGAACCCCTGCCGGAACCGGAACCCCTGCTAGAACCGGAACCCCTGCCAGAACCGGAAATGGTCGAACCCGAACCTTTACTGCAAGAGCAACCCACCGCAGTCCCCGAACCCTTCATGCCGGAACCGACGCCGGAACCTGCACCGAGTCCTGCACCCTTAACAGCCCAGGAAGCACCATCTCTGTCCGCACCAGCACCCCTGGATCCGGTGGAAAGTCCGCCGATCGCCCAGGAACCGGAGACCCAAAATTTAGAACCCCTACCCCAGGTAGATCCTGTGGACAGACTACCGGAACCCCCGGTGGTGAGTACGGTCCCGCAAACCCCGGGTCCCGAACCCGACTGGATGAACGACTTGAACTCCGCGAATCAACCGATCGCCTTGGACGATCAAGAGGTTGCCTCGTCGAATCCGTTTGCTGAAAATATCCGGTCCCTCGATGAACCTGTGAGCGAACCGCGCTCCCTGGAACCCCCAGTTACCGGCAGTTTACCCGAAACCCCTGGAGAAGAGTTGCTCACCGAACTTCCCAACCCAGACGCAACCCCTGCGGTAGAGGAAGTCAACCCCACGGAGCGATCGCCTTGGAATGACAACATCAACGACACCCCTGCGGAACCTTTCAAACCGAATGTCCAACCCAGACCCGAGAGTCCCGTACTCAACCCCAGACCCGAGAATACCGGCAATCCCGACTTATTCTCACAACTAGAACCGAACAATCCTGCACCGAGAATAGAGGAGAATCAGAACAGCGCCCCTTCAACTTGGAATAGTAACAGTGATTTGGGAGTCAATGAACCCTTGAACCCCAATGCCAATAATGCGCCACCGCGTATTGCCGAATCTCCTGCCATCAACCCGAACCCCGGGAGTGGTGAGACGGGTTCTGACTTTCTCAATGATTTAGAAACCGCTGGCAACCCCTACTCTGGCGAGACAAATACCTCTTCAACTTCCCCCTCCACCGGGATGGGGAATAGTGATTATGATACCGCCTCCGAACCCTTTGGCGACAACATTGGACCAATGGATCCGGGCGCTAATTCCGGAGGTCCTGCCGGTTCGCCCAACGGTTCCCCAGATGGGTCCGGATCTGTAGAATGCGTTCGCTGCGATCGCCCCCGCTATCCGAGAATTGCCAAAGAAGCCGGATTGGAAGGGGTTGTTTTACTCAGTATGGATATCGACCCGGCGGGTAACGTGATTGACGTCACCGTAGTAGAGTCTAGTGGTAATACGTCCCTGGATAACTCAGCGGAGAAACAAGTTCGGAATTGGAAATTTGAGCCATCAGAGAATGGTCAGCAGAATCTGATGCGTAGCATTAGATTCCGCCTAGATGATCCATAAATGATGGGGTACGGTGGGTGATTTGTTTGAATCTCACCGCCACTGGCAACCCAAACCCCTAACTTAATGTTGTTTACCCTGAATTTAATCTATGCTTCGTTCTATCCACTCAGTCGGAATTCCCTTGTCCATCGCCCTCGCCTTGACTCTTCCCTGGCCTGCGATCGCCGGTGTGGTCACCTTACCCGATGGCGGTCGTTGTGAGGGAGAACTGCTTGAGGGCAAACTCAGTGGTCCGGCAGTCTGCACCTATGCCAATGGCGATCGCTATGAAGGAGAGTTTAAAGAGGGCCAACCTCATGGTAGAGGCGTTTATACTTTTGCCGATAATAGTCGGTATGAAGGGGAATTTAGCAATGGTCAATTTAATGGAACGGGAGTCCGGGAATTTGCTAATGGTACTCGCTACGAAGGCACATTTAAAGATGGCAAATTTCACGGCAACGGGTCCTATACTTCGGGGAATGGCATCCGATTTGAAGGAGAATTTTTAGAAGGGTCTCCTGCCGGTAACGGCACCTTTGTATTTGCCAATGGCAACCGCTGCACGGGAACCGTTGCCGAGGGTAAACTCAACGGTCAAGGGTCTTGTGAATATGCCAATGGCAATCGTTATGAAGGGGAATTGGTGAATAGTCAACCCCAAGGGCAGGGAATTTATACCTTTGCCGATGGCGGAAAGTACGAGGGCCAATTTACCGAAGGCCAATTAAATGGTCAAGGGGTGCGCGAGTATAGCAATGGCGATCGCTATGAAGGAGCGTTTGTCAATGGCAAACCCGAGGGCCGGGGAATTTTCACCTTTGCCGATCGCAGTCGCTATGAGGGGGAATTTAGGGACGGTCAATTTAATGGGGAAGGAGTGCGCGAATTTACCAATGGCAACCGTTATCAAGGGCCGTTTGTCAATGGCAAACCTCAAGGACGCGGAACCCTAACCTTTCAGAATGGCAATCAGTATGAAGGGGAATTTGTCGAGGGCAAATTTAATGGGGAAGGGGTGTTTACCTTTGCCAACGGCAACCGTTATGCTGGCACGTTTCGCGATGGTCAGTTTAGCGGACAAGGCATCTACAGTTTTGCCAATGGCGATCGCTGTGAAGGGGAATTTTCCGACGGGAAATTTCACGGCACCGGAAGCTGCACCTACGCCAATGGCGATCGCTATCAAGGCCAATTTTCCCAAGGTGAAAAACACGGAACCGGCATCTATATTTATGCCGACGGCACCCGCATCGAGGGCAGTTGGCAAAACGGAGAACTGACAAATTAGAGCAAAAACCCGCACCCTGTTCGCGTAGCGTTCTGTAAGGAAAGGGTGTGGGTTTTTGCTAACAAATGGGTTGATTGCCCGGATTAACCGCATGAATGTCTTCAGTCCCCGATTCGGGCCACGATCGCCGATAGGATGCCTCTTCCGGTTTACCCCATCCCAGTTGCAGGAGGATTTCCAGGAAATCGGATTTTTCCCATTTAAACAGGGTCGCCCATTCGGTTTTGAGGGCGATCGCCTCCACATCCGCTTTAGAAATTTGGCGATCATTTAACCCATTATTGACCCGCAGATACAAATCCATTCCCTCAGTCACTTCATCCCAAAACGACAACAGAGCCGGTTTTGCCGCCTTCACGGTCTCCAGGTCCTCCGGTAGCGCAATCAACTGATCATGGAGTTGAGGATAGGAGAGGGTTTTGCCTTTTAGGGTAATTTCATGGCAAATCAGACCCGACACCTGATGCGATCGCTGATAGTCATGCACCGCTGCCTTAAAATCTTGATAAGCCGTAAACTTTTGCAGACCTTCCGGCTTGAGGAACTGGTCAACCACCGAAAGCCCGATCGCCGGAGTCGCCGACAAGTTCAAACGCTCCCCTCTCAGGCAAGCGCGGCGCTCCTGTTCTAAAATTTCGATTAACTCCTGCGTGCTGTAGACCTTCGCCATCAGAACACCATCGGGTTGGACTTTACCGATAGTTTAACCTGGCTCAGGTACTCCAGGGGTGGGATAGGCTACCCAAAATTGGGGTAAATCTGGCGAGGCGACTGCCCCCTAGCTGGGACCCCTCGCCCATCCGGTCTCAATTAACCCGTTCTACCATACCGTCCCATCAGTTCCACTGCCCCTAAAATATGACCTTCCATTGCCGATTTCACCTCGGCTTTGGTGGCCCCTGGTTCCAGACTCAGCAGTGTATCTAAGGCATACAGTTTGAAAAAATAGCGGTGGGTTCCCTCCTCGGGACAAGGTGCACTATATCCTAGGGAGTCAAAATCATTTTTTCCCTGGACTCCGCCTCGTTCCAGTCTCGGTTCATTTGGCACACCGTGAGGCAGGTGACGAATATTCGCCGGAATATCATAAGCCAGCCAGTGAGTTAAGCTGCGCGTCGCCACATCCGGATCTTCCATAATCAGGACAAAACTAATCGTCCCAGGCGGGGGGGAGTCCCAACTCAGGGGTGGAGAAGTCTTTTCACCATCGCAGGTATGTTCAAACGGAAGGGTATTCCCAATGAAAAAAGCAGGACTTTTAAATTCCATGACGTTAATACAGTTGACAGTTAGCTCAGTGCGAGTGGTGTTTTTATCAATCGTTCTATTTTAACGGCTGAGGAGATATCTCGCTGCTTGGGCACCCACTCCCCAGTAAAACTTTCCCCTTTTACTCATCCTTGGACCACCCAAGGGCGATCGCCTGACCCGCATCTGGACCCCTGGGTTTTGGTTACCCATTTGCCGCCCTTCCTCAAAAATCTAACTTCCGATAGATAGATGATACTTTCTTCAGTTAGAGAGTCTTGACAATTGAGTTGAGTTATCATTCCTATCATGACCCAAAAAGGTACTCCATAGAGCGCCTTCGGTCCCTCCTAGAAAAGGTTCGCTAAATCGAGCAGACAATTTCCCCCTGGATGGAAGAAGGAATCTCGTATAAAGCCTTCCCTTCTTTGGACCCATACTGCCTTTAAGCAAACTCATCAGGAGTCTCAACAGACACCGAGTGGGTTGTGCTAGTGATTTATTTTTTTAAACCAAGAGAGAACTTTAATGGCTAAGGCGATTGAATTTAAGTTATTTGCACCCTATAATAAAGGGGCCGCACTGATCGGCTCATTTTCCAAATGGGAAAACATTCCGATGGAAAAAGACGACCAGGGTTATTTTCGCACTTCAGTCAACCTCGAAGATGGGGTTTATGAGTATAAATTCCGAGTTCAGACTAAAACCGAATATTTAGATCCGGATTCCTGGGTGTATGCGATCGACCCTTATGCCAAGGAAATTGATAAAACGGGGCAAAATGCAATTCTCAGAATTAAAGACGGGCAACCAATTGTTGATACTTATGTTTGGCAGCATGACCAGGTTCCCTTACCGAGCAATGGGGAGTTAGTCATCTATGAAATGCTGGTGGGTAACTTTTGCGGACAGAAAGAGGACCGAGAACAAGGAAGTTTTGAAGCGGCGATCGCTAAATTAGATTACTTAGCAGACTTGGGAATTAATGCCATTGAATTAATGCCCGTCATGGCAGGAGACCAAGGCTGGGGATATCTCGTCAGTCACTATTTTGCCCCCGCCCCTCATTACGGTTCCTCCTTCGACTTGAAACGCTTTATTGATGAATGTCATGCCCGAGGAATTCGGGTGATTCTGGATATAGTTTTGAACCATTCCAATGATGAATGTCCCTTGCTAAAAATTGACCGAGATTACTGGTACTATCACCATAAGCATTATCCCGATGATGATAACAATTGGTGGGGTCCAGAATTTAATTACGACCATCATGATTCTAACTTAGATATTCGTCCCGCGTGGTCTTTTACCGGGGATGTCGTCCAGTATTGGATTCAAGAATACCATATTGACGGATTCCGTTATGATGCCTTGAGTCAACTCGCCAATTGGGAGTATTTACATTGGATTGCCAACCTCGCCCGAGAAACCGCTGGGTCTAAACCCTTTTATAATATCGGAGAACATATCCCCGAAAAGCCCAAATATGCCCGGTTTGAAGGGCCGATGGATGGCTGTTGGCATGAGAGCTTTCACTACTTCTTAGTAGACTATATTTGCAATAATGATAGCTTAGACCTTGAGCAATTCAAGGAAGTGCTAGATTGCAAAACCCAGGGGTATGAAGCTTCCACCAATGTGATTAATTACCTCTCTAACCATGACCAGGAGCGGATCCTCAATTTGTTAGGCGATCGGGGCATTTTTGATGATCATGCCTTTCGCCGAACTAAACTAGGGGCAGCAATTTTAATGACCACCGTCGGTATCCCTATGCTGTGGATGGGTCAAGAATTTGGTCAAGATAGCTGTGAACATCCCAATCAAACTTGCGAACTGAAATGGTATCTGTTAGACAACGAACGCAACCGCAGTTTGTTTGATTATTATAAGGGATTAATCGCCTTACGCAGGCAGAATTATGCGATTCAAAGCGAAAATATCGAGTTTATCCACGAAAATCCCGAAGACCAAGTGATTGCTTATATTCGCTGGAATGAGGAAGGGTCCAGAGTCGTCGTCGTTGCCAATTTTTCCGGCAATTTTCTCGGAGGTTATACCATTCCCGACTTTCCCGATAATGGCAAATGGCACGAATGGACAAGAAACTACGATATTGAATCTCACGATAACCAATTAGTTCTTGATTTGGGTGAATATGAGGCCCAGGTTTTTGTCTGGAATCAGTAAGGGTTTGATTAAAGTCAATCTAACTCATTAAACCTATTGCTGTCATTCCGCAGAGATCCCCCCAACCCCCCTTAAAAAGGGGGGCTTAAGACAATTCTACAAATTGTGTAATCAGGAGTGGGAGCAGATTGCTCCCTATTTCTGCTGGACTTACACAAATTTTGACAATATCCCAAAAAGGTAGAGGCGCTTCACGAAGCGCCTCTACATTAGACCTCTTGCATAAATCTCTTAAGCCCCCCTTCTTAAGGGGGGTTGGGGGGATCAATCCGTTATTTTGCAAGAGGTCTATTATGGTTTTAATGTTAAAGATGGCGTAAGTCCCGCAAGAGAACAAGCTACTCCCACGGATAAAAGGAAGGAAAAAGCAATCCCCAATTTAGGCGCAAAATTCCCTAAAGAATAGGCGACATTAACCGGGCCACACGCACAGCTAACCGGAACCAAAGTTTGTGATGGGAAAGTTGATTGCGATCCACTAAATAGGCATTATCAAAATCAGTTTTCAGCATGGTTTCGACATCGGTAAGAAAGCGAGGATTCGCGACAAAAGTCATGATTTCAAAATTGAGGTGAAAGGAGCGATTATCTAAATTGGTGGTTCCGACTCCGGCCAGAGTGCGATCGATGAGGAAAACTTTCTCATGGATGAATCCCGGACGATAGCGATACACCTTAACTCCCGTGTATTCTACTTCCGTGATATAGGACAAGGAAGCGAGATAAACATGGATATGATCGGGGCGATTGGGTAATAAGATTCGCACATCTACCCCCCGCAATGCTGCCAATTTTAAAGCAGTCAGGACCGATTCATTCGGAACAAAATAGGGACTCGTGATCCACAAGCGACTCCGGGCGCTATTGATCAGACTCACCATAAAAAGGGTACAAGCGGGGAGTTGATCTCCGGGCCCTGTCGGCACAACGATCGCCGTTTGATTCTCCGGATCCGGTTGAATCGTCCAATCGACCTCGGGAATTTCTCGAACCGCCCAATACCAATCTTTGAGAAAAGCGATTTGAATACATTGCACCGAGGGACCTTTCAGTTCTAAATGAGTATCCCGCCAAGGACTTAGACGCGGGTCTTTTCCCAGGTATTCTTTCCCCAGATTTAACCCCCCGATAAAAGCTTGTTTGCCATCAACGATTAAGATTTTGCGATGATTCCGAAAATTAAGCTGAAATCGGTTTTGTTTCCGTTTGGTACTATTAAAGGAAGTAACCCAAACTCCACTGCTTCTGATTTGCCGTAAATATTTCGCAGAAAGGGCATAAGACCCGATCGCATCATAAATAAAATAAACCCGCACTCCTTCCCGGGCTTTTGTAATCATTTTTTGCTTAAAAGCATTGCCAATTTCATCTTCCCGCACAATATAAAATTGAATCAAGATATAATCTTTGGCTGCATCCATCGCCTTGAGAAGCGCGGGAAAGGTTTCCGTTCCATCAATGAGTAAACTCGCCGCGTTCCCCGAAGTAAAAGGGAGTTGAGTCAAACCATCGGCTAACTGAGCCATCTCCGTAAAGTTTTCCGGTTCAGCCGAGGAAAATTCTCGAATATCCTGATAAACTTGTTGAATAATCCCCCGATATTCGCGGTCAGCATAGCGATGAGCATCGGCGTATCCGTGAAATTTATGATTTCCAAACACCCAATATAGGGGAATGGCAATAAACGGAAAGGTAACCAGAGAAATTGCCCAAGCTACCGCACCCCGGGCCGATCGCACCGTCATGACTGCATGACCTGCCGTCACCAATCCCACTCCATAAAAGCCGACGATAGTTGCGATCGCCAATGCCGTATAATTTAGATCCACAGTTTCCCGATTTAACGCATCTTCTTCTGATCTGCGTTTTCTAGGTTACACTACAAGGGCCAATTCCACGACCATCGGTTTATGATCCGATGAGTACAGTTTATCTAAAACCTTGGCAGTCTGCACTTTGGGCGTTAATCCGCGATAAAAAATATGATCTAAAGGTGGCGACCCCAAAAATGTTTTCAGTTTAGCTTGGTCCTGTCTGGAAAACTGCACCGGGATTAAATTGAGTCGGTTTGCCATCAACTTCAACAAATTAAACCGCCCTTGGCTCCAGGTATTAAAATCTCCACATAGAATCAACGGTTCGCGGCGATCGCCTAAAACTGCTTCTAGTTTCTGGAGTTGAGATTTAAACTTATGGAGGTTGACAAAATTAATCGCGTGAGTATTCACCACTAACAGCGTTTGTCCCGTTTCCTTTAAGGGATATTCCGAAATTAGCGAAACCTTCGGGGTATTGGTAACGGGTTCAAATTCGGGAGTCAGAATGGCTCTGCTCGTAACCGGATGAACTTTAGATGCGGTTAATATTCCACAATAAGTATTGTAATAAAAATCAATAAAATTTGGGGCGAACCTCCATCCCATTGCTTCTAACGCTAAAATTTTTTGGGTGTTTTTATTTAATTCAATTTCTTGAAAACAAATTAAATCCGGCTGATGATTTTCCACAATTTGATAAAAATCATTAGCCCATTTAGAAGTATTATTATTTTTGGCAACATTCCAATTCAGAATTTTGATACCCTTTCCCGCCATCGCCGAGTCCGAAAAATTATCCTGAGAGAGGACGGTTTCCTGGACCGGAAGAAAGCGGTTAGGGGAGATTAACCCAGAGAAGGGAAATTGATTGTCCATCGGAATTCATGATTCACCGTTAGAAATTCAAGAATAATAGCGAACTCAAACTTAATGGCAAATTGACCCCCGCTATAGGGTATGCAACTTATTTTAACCCTTCATAGAGGTTCGCTTTATTCACGTTAATCGTAGCCGATCGCCCCTTAGCTCACCTCTATCAACAGTCAGGGATTTTGCCGAAAGGGTGCGACAGCAGGAGGGAAGAGAGAGAGAATTGAGAACAGGCAAAACCTCAATCTAGCGGTTCTGGGACTCATGAGGTCCAGATATCACGGTTCTGTGAAAGCATCCTCTGAAAACTCGCCCCTTGGCCTAGGCAGGGCTGAGTGGGGTCCCCCTGGTCATCAAACAGACCCCACTCAGCCTCTGTAACTAGAGGGTTTATCCTCTATAACTGTACTTTTTTCCCGGGATGGGGGCTTTACCCTCTGAAAAACCTGGATTAATCCGGATAACTCATCGGTTCCGTAGTAAGATATCTTATAAATAGAGCAGAATTCTGGGATACCCTCTGAAACAGAGGAACTATCCGAGGATATCAGAGTCTCTGTTATTGTATCGTTAAAGGGGCAGTAAATCGGTGTTTTCCCGCGAGTTCCTAACTCAGATCGCTCATCAGCATCAGCTTTCTCCCGATCAGGAGCGAGTCTTTTTGCTACGGTTTGCCGAGGATCAGGATTATGAAGAGATTGCCGAACAGGTAGAAACTTCAAAAGGAGCCTGCCTCAAACGGATGGGTCAAGTTTATAAAAAATTTGGCATTGAAGGGGGGACTCGCGGGAAGGAAAGCGAACTGCGAGCATTTTTGGATCAACGCTGGGTGCAACATCGCGCCTCGGCGTTTCCCGGTTTGGAGGTGAATCTCGGTTTGCCAACCGCCAGAGGTGCAGACTCGGTGGTGTTCCCGGAGACAGTAAGTGCGATCGCCCCTGTCTCGTCTCCGGCAATGGTGAGTCGGAAAGTTGCCCTATTTTTCGGCGATCGCCAACCGGATGAACGACTCCTGACGCCATTAACCCAGGCGATCGCCAGTGCGGGTCATCAACTCATCCTCGCGGGGAATCATCCCCAGTCAGGAGAGAACGGATTGCTACAACTGCAACAGGAACTCCAAGCTTGCGATCGCTTGTTACTGTTGCTCTCGGGACAATCCGCCTTTAGTGATCTGTTAATTGAAGAAGTGCGCCTCGCCCGAGAAGTGCGAGAGACCCGCAAAGATGGCACACTGGATATGTTTGCGATTCGGATCAATTGGCCAACGGATTCTCCGGTGAGCTATGATCTGCGCGTTTTATTACAAGGTGTACCCCAGCGCGAGTGGCGATCGCCTACTGATACCCCGGCGATCGTCAGCGAAGTGCTACAGGCGATCGACACGGGTATTCTCCCTCGGCAAATTGCGGTAGAATCTGCCGTCATCAGCGCCTTAACCCCCACCTGGGAAAGTGCCGATGGTCGTCCCTTACCCTTTGCCGGACCGGAACTCCCGGAAGGACAAGTGGATTTAGCCTCTCCCTTTTACGTCAATCGTAGTCCGATCGAAGAGCGCTGTTATGAAATGATTTTACAACCCGGTGCGCTGATTCGGATCAAAGCACCGCGACAAATGGGCAAAACTTCTTTAATGGCTCGCATTCTCAATCATGCGGCCAATCATGGCTATCGTCCGGTTCATTTGAGCTTTCACCTAGCCGATAAAGGGGTATTTGCCAGCCTGGATAAATTCTTACAATGGTTCTGTGCCTATATCGGTCAGCAGTTACAACTCCCCAATAAACTTCCCGAATATTGGGATGATTTTTTAGGCAGTAATGTCAACTGCAAATCTTACTTTGAAGACTATCTTCTCCAAGAAATTAACACCCCTTTAGCCTTATGTCTCGATGAAGTAGACCGGGTTTTTCAACATCCGGATATTGCCGATGACTTTTTTGGCTTATTGCGCGCATGGCACGAAGAATCAAAACGGCGCGAGATTTGGAAAAAACTTCGCTTAGTCGTGGTCCATTCCACCGAAGTTTACATTCCCATGAATATCAATCAATCCCCTTTTAACGTGGGATTACCCATTGAATTACCGGAATTTACCCCCAATCTTGTCCAAGATTTAGCCCAGCGATATGGAATCAATTGGTGCGAAACAGACGTCAATCGTCTTATGAATATGGTAGGAGGACACCCCTTTTTAGTGCGGTTGGCTCTTTATCATATCGCTCGACAAGACATTACCTTAGAAACTTTATTAAAAACTGCTCCCACAGAAGCGGGTTTTTATAACGACCATCTGCGACGTCACCTCTGGAATTTAGAACAGCATCCGGCATTGGCGAGAGCCATGAAAGAGGTCGTTTTTAGTCCAAATCCGGTGCGCTTGCCCTCAGAACAGGCGTTTAAATTACATAGCATGGGGTTAGTTAAGTTTCAAGGGAATGAGGCCGTCGAACGATGTGATTTATATCGCCAATATTTCCGCAATCGACTCGATGAATAATTGAGATTTAGGGGCTTCTTACCATAGTCGGGCCAGTTATATTCGAGGAGCTGATAAGTTTCCATGACTCTCAAACATCTACCCGAAATTATCATGATGGTAGCCTTGGCAATTCCTGCGTGTTTTACTCCGGCAGTCCATTCTCAAACCGTGAGAGTTTTTCCGGATAATTGCTCTAGGGAAAACAACCAAAACTTAGTGCTATCTTCTGGCTTAGGTGCAGACAGTAGAGGGTCTGATCGGGTTCAGCGGGTGCAACCTGCGGGACAATCAGCAGTTTCTGAAACCTGTTCGGGGGTGTCATCATGGGAGTTGAAATCCCAGACCCTAAATCAAGGGTTAGCACAGCGTAAACAAAGTAAAGATGCTTGCTATATTTCCGGAAGAATTTATGGGATTGAGCGCCAGAATTCCCGAGGAATTTATGTAGTGGTGATTGACCCCAATACAGATAATGCTTTAGCTCGATTTCCGGCTTATTCTAATGGCCCCACCGAACCGAATTATGAATTTTCACTGATGCGACCGGGGCGTTATTTACTAAGTGTTTTTCAAGACCGGGCTGGAACGTTAGTTCCTTTTAGGACAAGACCGAGTGAACGATTGATTAACTGTAGTGGGGGGAGTGATTTAGAAGAAACGGACTTTGAGTTGCCGTAAATCACGCTCTTTGAAAGAGGGCTGAAGGGTTTTCGAGGTTGTTCAGGGTTAAAACCGAGGGCCAATGCAGGTAGAGACGGGTGACTGGATGAATAAAAAACTGACATCAATGTACTATCAAGTCGGGGGAAGTTTACCGCCCGATTCTCCCACCTATGTGGTCCGTAAAGCCGATCGCGAACTGTATGAGAATCTCAAGGCGGGAGAGTTTTGCTATGTCCTAACCTCACGGCAAATGGGTAAATCCAGCTTGCAACTGCGGACGATGCAAACGCTACAAGCGGAGGGATGCGCTTGTGCGGCGATCGATTTATCGGCGATCGGGAATAAAGACGTGACTCCGGTTCAATGGTATAGCGGGATTATTCATACCCTGGTCAGTTATTTTAATTTGTTCAGTCGCCTGGATTTTAGAGCCTGGTTGCGCGATCGCGACGAACTCTCCCCTGTCCAACGCTTGCATGAATTTATCGACTCGGTTCTGTTGGTACGGATGCCAGAAAATATCGTCATTTTTATCGACGAAATTGATAGTGTTCTGGGATTAAATTTTCCCATTGATGACTTTTTTGCCGCAATTCGGGCTTGTTATAATAAACGAGCCCAAAACCCAGAATACAAACGGCTCACCTTTGTTTTATTGGGTGTGGCAACCCCCACGGAGTTGATTCAGGATAAAAGTCGCACCCCATTTAATATCGGTCGAGCCATTCAAATTGAGGGATTTAAACTCCCGGAAGTGCAACCCTTGGCGGAGGGATTAGAACCCGGGTGTTCTCGCCCCGAGGTGGTCCTGGAGGAAATTTTAAACTGGACCAATGGACAACCGTTTTTGACTCAAAAACTCTGTCAATTGGTGTTAGCGGCGCAGAGTCCAATTGGGGTAGGGATGGAGGCAGAACGGGTGGAAGAGTTGGCCCGATCGCAAATTGTGGACAATTGGGAATCCCAGGATGAACCCCCCCATTTAAAAACCCTGCGCGATCGGCTCTTGCGAAATGAACAAAAGGCCAGTCGGCTGTTAGGACTCTATCAGCAAGTGTTACTCTCCGGAGAACTCTCTGCTGATAACAGTCCGGAACAACTGGAATTGCAGCTATCTGGTTTAACTCTGAAGCGTCATTCTAAATTAACCGTTTATAACCCCATTTATGCCTTAGTTTTTAACGAGCAATGGGTGGAACAGGCATTAGCCGATTTACGGCCTTATGCCGAAGCTTTATCCGCTTGGGTGCTGTCCGATTGCCAGGATGAATCGCGACTGTTGCGGGGACAAGCGTTACGGGATGCTCAACAGTGGGCGACGACCCATAGTTTAAGCGATCGCGACTATCAGTTTCTCGCCGCCAGCCAAGAGGTGGAAAAACGTGAGGTCCAAAAAGCCCTAGAAGCGGAGAAAAAAGCGATTCACCTGTTAGCGGAAGCCAACCAAAAACAGATAGAAGCCAATCGCATTTTAACTGAAGCCCAACAACAAGCCAATCGGATGCTCAAACGAGCTTATTGGGGGATTACGGGACTGGTAGTTCTGGCCACAATTATCGTCTGTCGCGGCACTATTGCCTTAAAAGAAGCCCAAAAAGGCACGTTAATTGAGCGCCAAGGGGCGAATGCCTTAAAGTGGTTTGAATCTGAAGGGGTGGAACTCGAAGCCTTGTTACTGGCGATGCAAGCGGGGCAAGATTTAAAAGCATTGGTGAAGGGCGATCGGCGCTTAACCAATTATCCCACGATTAGCCCTTTGTATGCATTACAAACCATCCTCCACCAAATCCATGAAAAAAATCAACTCAGCGGACATCAAGGCGCAGTTCGTAGTGTCCGATTCAGTCCTAATGGAGACTTTTTAGCCACCGCTGGAGAAGATGGGAGGGTGGAACTTTGGACAAGGGCGGGGGAGCATCTCCGGACCATTGGAACTCATAAAAGTGCTGTTGATAGCGTTAGTTTTAATTCCGAGGGTACGCGAGTTGCCACCGCTTCTGAGGATGGAACCGTCCAAATTTGGCAACGGGATGGAACCCCGATTGGGGCGATCACCGCCGAAACGGAAGCCATTGATAGCGTTAGTTTTAGTCCCGATGGTACGCGCCTCGCTACCGCTTCAGAAAGTGGCACAGTCCGAGTCTGGAATCAGCAAGGAAAGTTGCTTAATGAAATAGGAAGCGTGAACCGTCGAATAAATACCGTGAGCTTTAGTCCCGACGGAGAACACTTTGCCACTGCTCAAGTCGAGGGAACCGTGCAAATTTGGAATCTAAATGGCCAACGTAAAGCAACCTTGACCATTCCGCCAAATCCCCGCAAAGAGTTCAGTTCGACCCCCGATGCTCAACCATCAGTCAACAGCATGAGCTTTAGCCCCAACGGGGAATTATTAGCAACCGCTGGATTTGATGGAACGGTGAAAATTTGGAATCTATCGGGTCAAGAACTCTCAGAGTTTAACACGGCTCAAAGTGCCGTGAATAGCATGAGTTTTCATCCCAATAGGGCGGAAATAGCAATTGTTGGATTTGATGGTAAGGTGCGCCTATGGACGTTAGAAGGAGTATTAATCAAGCAATTTAAAGGCGATCGTCATGATCGAATTACCAGCATGACCTTTAGTCCCGAGGGAGAGCGTTTAGTCACCGGAGGAGTGGATGGAACCGTCCGACTTTGGGATATTTCCCACCAGCGCAATCCGCCCTTTCCCCTAACTCAAACTTCCAGCAATGCACCCTTATCTGAAAACGAGAACCTAGCCCCCAGTAACTCACCGAAAATGATGGCGCGATCGACTAAAATCCCTGTCGAAAATCAATTTCTCCGGATCGGATTTAGCCCGGATGGGGAACGGTTTGCTACCGCTCACCCCGATGGAACGGTGCAAATTTGGACCAGTTCCGGTCAAGCGGTGATTCCCCCCTTTCAAGCTCATCAAACTCGGATTTCTACCCTGAGTTTTAGCTGGGATGGAGAGACTCTGGCCACCGCTGGGGAAGATGGAACGATTCGCCTTTGGAATCAGTTGGGTCAACCCCTACAGCCGGAGTTAAATCATAGCCGTGGGGAAGTCAAAAGCCTGAGTTTTAGTTTTGAGGGACAGCGAATTGCCTTTGCCAATGGACCGGGACGATTACAAATTTGGAATTTCTCGACCAACCAAGTTGATGAAATTCCCTTTCCCTACGGTCAAATTAGTAGCATTAGCTTTAGTCCCCAGGGTGACCGGCTGGCGATCGCCTCTGCCGATGGCAAAATTCGCTTATGGAATCTATCCGGTGAAGAACTGGATAAATTTAACAGTGATACTCCTTGGGTTACCAGCCTGAGTTTCAATCCCACCGGAGAACTCTTAGCCACCGCCGGAACTGATGGAACCGTTACCGTTTTCTTACTCACGGGTCAACTTTCTAAACCAATTTTGGCTAAATTCAAAGCCGATGAAACCGATGTTTTAAGCATGAGCTTTCTCTCGAATCTTGAAGGACTGGTCACCGTGGGAACCGACAATACACTGAGGTGGTGGCGCATCAAAGAATTAGATGAATTGCTGGAAACTGGCTGTAATTGGCTCACCGATTATTTAAAAGCCCATCCCCAAGCCCAAGCGGACCTCCCCATTTGTCAGCAGCCCTAAATGTTACGCAAAATTGAGGTCCCGTCGCTCTCATATTTGTCCGGATTTTAATTGAGGAATTGTTATGTTAGTTTGGCAAATTTTTAAAATCAACCCCCGGTGTCGCAGTGATTGAGGGTTAACTCCAACCCCACTTTTAGCAAATTCCCATTCCCAGCGTGTCTCACGCCCCTGAACGTTTTTTATACTACACCCAAGGAAATTATCATGATCTCCAATTTAACTTTGTCTCCCCTGCCGATCACCAAAACCCCCCTCCGGGAAGTCCTTTCCCCCCGTTATGTTCCCAACCCAACTCCTGTGGAAGTCCCCAGAACCCTCCCCAAAGAGGCCGTGACCTCTCACCTCACCTGGCCTGCAGAGACAGAATTGCTCGGGTTAGTCTTTGAAGTGACCCCTCGGGCAGCGGATTATCTGTACGCGCAATACACCATTGGATTGCACGCTTGGTTTTTAGACCAAGTGCGACAATCTGACCCGGAACTGTCCGCCTATTTACATGATGTCCAAACGGAAAAACCCTTTACCCTATCCGGTTTAGAAGGCAAATTAGTCTCCTGTGGCAAAGATTTTCAACTGCAACCGGGAGAAACCTACCGGTGGTATGTGACTGCGCTTTCTAAACCTGTTGTCCAGTTTTTGCAACAGTGGGTGAAGCAGTTACCGGAGACGATCGCCTTGCGGAAAGCGCCGTTAGAAATTAAGTCCTGCAAAATTTCGATTGCGCCGACGACCTATCGGCAATTATTCGCCTCCCAAGAGATGAATTTTTCCACCCTGCAACTGAGTTTTATGACCCCGACCAGTTTCCGTCGAAAGAAACATCACTTCCCCTTGCCGGTCCCGGCGAATGTTTTTCATAGTTATTTGCGCCGATGGAATGATTTTTCAGGGATGAATATCGATCGCGACCTGTTTTTAAAATGGGTGGAAGAATCGGTGTTAATCCACCGTCATGAATTGCAGTCGGCAAAAGTAGCCGCCGGTAAAAAAGGCATGGTCACCGGATTTACCGGATTGGTGGAATTTGGATTATCTCGACAGTCGGGAGAAGTCCCCGAATTTGAACGGTTATTCTATACCTTGGGACAATTTGCCCCCTATTGTGGAACGGGACATAAAACCACGTTTGGGTTAGGTCAAACCCGCTTAGGATGGTCCGTTGAGGAAGCGATTCCGATTCCTTCTATCCAAGGAATGTTAGCGGAACGGATTGGGGAATTAACGGAATTGTTCATCGGCCAACGGAAGCGCAAAGGGGGCGATCGCGCTCGGGAAATTGCCGAAACCTGGGCCACCATTCTAGCGCGTCGTGAATTAGGGGAATCCTTACAGGCGATTTCCTCGGATTTACAAATGCCCTATCAAACGGTCAAAACTTATGCTAAATTAGCTCGGAGAGCTTTAAAAGTTTAGCATAATCTGATGTTTGATTCATCAATTCTGTAGGGACATAACCTAGTTATGTCCCTACTTTGATTCTTTAACTTGTGTCAAGGGGTGGGGATGGTCAAAACATCTATAGCCAGTCTAAGGGAACTCCAAAAAATAAAACCTCCAAAATGTTCGTAGTGACTCCGTTACTGAGTCATCTTTAAAGCAACCCCTGAAGGGGTTACTACAAACGTTTGAATGATTTATTTTTTGCAATCCTCTTACAGGATGTCAAATCCTGCTTCTCCTAATGCGCGATCGTAGATATCGAGGGTATGGAGTGCGATCGCCCATTCGCGAAGATACTCAAAGTCTAAATCCTCATTCTGTACTTTCAGCATCCAGACGAGATCGCGCCACAGTTGATCTCCATTGCGATCGCTATCCCGATATTCAATCAGTTTTTCTAAGAAAATATCTTCCAAGGACGGTATCCACAGCGATCGTTCGGGGTTCAGTTGCACGCTGATCGACTTGCGCCGACTAAAGAGAGACTGCCAAAACGATTCATCTTTTAACAGCAACAGATTCACCGCAATATTTGTCTCTTTATGGACTAAAGTAAACCCCGATTGCGCCCGAATCGCTTCTCGCATGGCCGCTTCTGTGACCTTGAAATGGGGTTCAACCGCCTCAAACAATCCCGCCACCTTATCCCGACGCAAATCGACGATCAGCCCAATAAAACTCGGAAGCTGGCGGTCCGTTTTCAGCGCCCGGGCTAACCCACTTTCCGTCACATAAGGAATTAATAATCCTTCAAAAATTTTAACCAGTTTTAAAATAATTTTAATCGGATCTGCATTAGACACAGTTTTTCTCCTGTTTTTGTTGTTTGAGTTTAATTGAGTGGCTCTGGAAATCAGACCCTCTGCGCCGCCAAAACTGCCGCTAATTCATTTTATTATTCATCAATAATAGAATAATTTAATCCAACTGTCAACCAACCCTAAGAAACAGCGAGTTTGTAGTAAAGACTTGCTGTTTCTTAGCTCGTCGTCACCACTTGCTGTGGTTTCCTCGGGAGTTATCCCCGTCGCCAATCTACCCCACAACCGATCGCAGCTAGTCCCCAGAAGCCGAATAATAACCAATCTCCCCATCGCACATATAAGGTTTGAGTTTGGCGTCGGTAAATCGTATCCGCATGAATTTGATAGGTATTCGGTTCGGAAATCCAGATGGTTTTGCCTTGGGGATTGACGATCGCCGAATAACCTGTATTGGTGGCACGAACGGCCCAGCGATCGGTCTCGATCGCCCGCATCACGTCTTGAGCATGATGTTGTTCCATCATGGTTGCGGTATAATGAGCATCATTAGACGCACTCAGGATAAACTCACCTCCGGCTGCTGCTTGGCGTCGAAACAGTTCAGAAAAGGCAGAATCATAACAAATTCCGGCGATCGCTCGTCCGAAGGGCGTATCAAATACTTGATCCGGTTTCCCCGCCACTAACCGCGCCTCTAATGGTGATAACCTGGAGACGATTTTACCAAAAATTTCCTCAAATGGAATATATTCTCCCAAGGGAACCAGCTTGGTTTTATCGTACCGGCTAAAGGTTTCTCCATCGGGAGTTACCGTGACTAAACTATTGGTAAAATTGCCCTCTCCACTCCCAAAGGTTCCCACCCAAGCCACGGCATTATAATCCCGAATTGCTTGATAAAAGGAACTGTAACGGATATTTTCTGGCGTCCATAAATAGGGAAATGCTGTTTCTGGAATCAAGATGCCATCCACTCCCGCCTCGGCTAACTGTTGATAGCCTGTGGTATATCCTTCCAAGGCGCGACGCCATCCCTGGGAATCAAACTTAATCTCATTGGGAATATTACCTTGAATGATGCCAACGGTTAAGGCAGTTTCTGGAGATTGGGTCAGGGGGCGATTGTAGAGAGCAAATCCAATTCCATGTAAAATTAGGAATAAAATAATCGGAGAAGCTAATAATAATTTTCGGGTTCGGGTGGGAGAGTTTTGGTCAGAATTGAAGGACAGGATGGCTTCAGCAATCAACCCATTGACGATGACGATCGCCCCGGTAATTGTGGTCGGTCCCGATAGTTGTCCCAGGTGCAAAATCACTAAATTTTGATGACTTTGGGTATAGGCGAGGGCAGTCCACCAGAGGTTTCCGGCACTCCAAATCGCTTCTAAACTACACCAAATGGCAGTGGCGATCGCCACCCGGACCCAGGGAGAGGGAGGATGTCCAAAAACCTTTGTAAATAGGCGAATTATTGCGGTTAGGGTGATAGCCCAAAGGGTGACTAATGCCGCACCCAAGAGGGTGATAAAGGTCCAACAAAAGGAGGCGATCGCCAAACTTGCCAGCCAAGGAACCCCCAACCAAGTCATCGGATGAATTCCGGTAATCCAAAACAAGGCGATGCCGTGATATCCGATTCCCCATAATAAAGGCCATCCTAAAAATTTCCAGTGAAAGATTCTTTGAGTTGCTGATGATTTTTCTCCGGGTTTTACTAGAAGAATCCACAGGGGAACTAAGGCAATCCAAGCCAAGGGCCAAGCGTTGACAGGGGCCGGAGTTAATCCCATCAAAATACCACCGAATAAAGCGGCGGCCAATCTCCAGAAATTGTTGGATTTTAAAGCAAGGTTGAGAGAATTGAACACGGCTATTGGTTGAAATTTAGGTCCGGTTTGTTAATACAAATTAGTTATAAAGCAACAACCGGCGGGGGTTAAAACCCCATACGCATCAAGCTAAGGCTAAAATGCTTATGGTTTAAAAGTTTTCAGGGATGGGGCCTCCCTGAAAACTA
>JAMXFF010000001.1:0-231019 GCA_025370845.1 Laspinema palackyanum D2a
AAGTCACTCAACAAGATATTCGCAATTGGTTTGCTCATTGTTGCTACTGTACCTCATGAGTCCGGGAACCGCTATAGTTTTTGACAATAAATATTAATTTTATGCTGAAGTTAATATTTAATTTTTGGTTTGTGCAAGGCCAAGTATCAATTTTGATTTTTATTGATACTTGGTCTGCCCATAATTATTGAGCTATCAAATTAAGTGTCCCAACATCTTTTATGTCCATCAACATAGCGACAAATTCGCTTTTCAAGAATTAAATGTTTTTGAACCTGATCGAACTGAGAGTTTGCCATATATGTCTGACTGACAGCCATATTATGTATTGGGTTAAAAGATGAACTAGCCCATGCAGGCACAACATTGCTGAAAAGCAGCACGACCATTAATATTGAGGCTGAAAAAAATGTGATTGCTTTTTGCATAGTTTTTCTCTGGAATGTACTTCATGAAAAAACTGTTTTCATTATCTAAGATATTTTTAGCTGTGACAACCCTCAAAAAGTACGGTAAAGTCAGGATGCTTGTAAAGTTTTTTATCAATTCCTAGAGGAGATCCTTGCCAAAGTACGAAAAAGTACGATAAATTAAGAAATAATTAAGCTAAGATTTCAACCTTAACAAAATCTATGACTACTGAGGAACTGCTACAATGGGCGGATGACATTGTATTTACCCATACAGAAAAACACCTCGATTCTGTGCAAACTGCCATCCTAGAAGGCGCTTGGCAAGGGTTGAAATATGAAGAAATTGCTAAGAAATGTCATCGCAGTAAGTCTCATATTAAAAATATCGCTGCGGAATTATGGCAGACTCTATCAGAACTGTTAGGAGAAAATATCCAAAAGGCAAATGCTCGATCCGTTTTAGAACGAAAAGCGATATCTAATATTTATAATTATGGGAGTTCTTCACAGATTATTACTAGCAACATTAACAGTCATATAAGTATCTGTCCTGAAAATCGGCAATATCCAGAAGATGCTAGAAACCGATCGCCCTCTAACTCCAACTCTCCTTCCAGCCAAAATCAACCCACCATCATCGATTTAACCGAGGCCCCTGAGTTAACCGACTATTACCCTCGCCCGACTGAAGAATCCACCCTCAAACAATGGATTTTAGAAGACGGTATGCGCTTGGTTACCCTCTACGGTTTAAGTGGAATTGGCAAAAGTGCCCTGACTGTGAAACTCATTCAAGACATTCAAACCGAATTTGATTACATTATTTGGCGAAGTCTGGGGAATCCTCCCCCCTTCTCTACCCTACAAACCGAACTCTACCAATTCTTTTCCCAATCACAACCCAACCCTTGCGCTACACTGATCGAGTATTTGCGTTCATTTCGGTGTTTAATCATCCTGGATGATGTCCAGAATCTATTTAAAAGCGGTGAAATAGCCGGTCAATATCTAGCCGAATATGAAGAGTATGGGAAATTTTTTAAACAACTTGCCACCTGATCTCACCGTAGTTGTGTGATTCTCCTGAGTTGGGAGAATTCCAGAGAACTTGCTACCTTAGAAGCAGAAAAACGACCCCTGCGGAGTTTACATCTCCCCGGATTAGAACCCCTCGCAGCCGAACAAATCCTGAAAGATAAAGGCTTAAACGATGAAACACAATGGGCAGAATTAATTCGCCTCTATCAAGGTCATCCTTGCTGGTTAAATATCATCGCTTCAACGATTCTGGAACTTTTTAACGGAAACCTCTCATTATTTTTATCCAATCCAACGGAAATATTTTTAGGTGACTTAGAACCCTTATTATTAGCTCATTTAGAGCGTTTGTCCGATGCCGAGAAAACGGTTAGTGGCTGGTTAGCGCTTCAAGGGGAAGCGGTTGAGATTTCTCCGCACCCCGTCGAGAGTGGATTATCTAAATCTGAATTTTGGCAAGCAATCCAATCTTTAGCCCGACGGGGTTTAGTGGAAAAACTGTCCGTTGAATCGGGATATCGGTTCCGCCTCAATCCGGTCTTTCAATATTATATTCAGTCTAAATTAACATAAATAATTCAGTTTTCTTAAGTCATTGAATTCAAGGTGATTAAAACATAAAAAAAGCGCCCCCAAATTGGAGGCGCTTTTTTTAGTCAAATCTCAGATTAACCATTGATAGAAGGAGCAGTTAAAGCAACCGGAGTCGCTTCACCCGCAGCCAAATCAAGGGGGAAGTTGTGAGCATTACGCTCGTGCATCACTTCCATACCCAGGTTAGCCCGGTTGATGACATCAGCCCAGGTATTCACAACACGACCCGTGGAGTCGATGATGGACTGGTTGAAGTTGAATCCGTTCAAGTTAAAGGCCATCGTGGACACACCCAAAGCGGTGAACCAGATACCCACAACCGGCCAAGCAGCTAAGAAGAAGTGCAAGGAACGGCTGTTGTTAAAAGAAGCATATTGGAAGATTAAACGACCAAAGTAACCGTGAGCGGCGACAATGTTGTAGGTTTCTTCTTCTTGACCGAATTTGTAACCGTAGTTTTGAGATTCGGTTTCAGAGGTCTCACGAACCAAAGAGCTGGTAACGAGAGAACCGTGCATCGCACTGAACAAGGAACCACCGAACACACCGGCAACACCCAACATATGGAAGGGGTGCATCAGGATGTTGTGCTCAGCTTGGAACACCAACATGAAGTTGAAGGTTCCAGAGATACCCAAAGGCATACCATCAGAGAAAGAACCTTGTCCGATGGGGTAGATCAAGAACACGGCGCTTGCTGCTGCAACAGGTGCTGAGTAAGCAACGCAGATCCAAGGACGCATACCTAAGCGGTAGGAGAGTTCCCACTCACGACCCATGTAGCAGAAGATGCCGATGAGGAAGTGGAAAATCACGAGCTGGTAAGGGCCACCATTGTAGAGCCACTCATCCAAGCTGGCTGCTTCCCAAATCGGGTAGAAGTGCAGACCGATCGCGTTAGAGGAAGGAACAACTGCACCAGAGATGATGTTGTTTCCATACAGTAAAGAACCGGCAACAGGTTCGCGGATACCATCGATGTCAACGGGGGGTGCCGCGATGAAAGCGATGATGTAGCAGACGGTAGCGCTTAAGAGGGTGGGGATCATCAACACACCGAACCAGCCGATATAGAGGCGGTTTTCGGTAGAAGCGACCCATTCGCAGAAGCGGTCCCACAGATTAGCGCTTTCGCGCTGCTGTAAAGTTGTGGTCATAGTTTTATGATTGCTATTGGTTTGTCGAGGTAGTTATGATGTTTTTAGATTAACGGGTTTGTAACGATTTGTAAAGGGGTTAAAGCTACAGCAATCCTGATGAGCTTGATAAGCCCTGCTTATCAAGTGGAGTTTCGGAGTCAACCGGACAATCTGTGTTGACATTGTGTGTACAAAATCCTAATATTATTAATGATGGGTCGGCATCAAGTCGCCTTATCTGAATATCGCTACTAGGTTTAAAATTATGTCGAGGTCAGAAGGTGAAGACTCATCTCGCCAGACTCGCGATGTAACGATCAACATCCGAGCCACGCAGAGTCAAAGGGATCTCATTGATCAAGCCGCTCACATCCAGGGAAAAAGCCGGTCCGAGTTCATGCTAGAGTCAGCCTATCAAAAAGCCCAAGATGCCTTGCTAGACAGGACTTTTTTGGGGTTGGATGAGCAAAAATATCAGGAATTTGTCGCCCTGCTGGATGCACCTCCTGGGCCAAACGCCAAGTTAAACCATCTCTTAAGCACTAAATCTCCGTGGGATTAGATCGCGACGCGCTTCGCCCTCCGGAAAAACTGAATTCGTCCCATCAAATTGAGAGTTTTGACTCAGGAAACAGCGTCCTCAATGACTGGCTCAAGCGCCGTGCCTTAAAAAATGAAGCTGCGGGGGCTTCCCGAACTTATGTTCTCTGCGCGGGGGACGTAGTGATTGCATATTACTGTCTTGCAAATGGGGCCGTGGCACAAATTACAGCAACGGGTCGATCGCGGAGGAATATGCCGGATCCGATTCCGGTGATGGTGATTGGAAGACTGGCTGTCGATCGCCACTGGCAAGGCAAAGGTATCGGGGGTGCACTGCTACGAGATGCCATTCTTCGGACCCTGCAAGCGGCTGAAATTGCAGGAATTCGGGCAATTCTTGTTCATGCGATTTCGGAAGATGCCAAGCAGTTTTATGAAAAGTGTGGGTTTACTGCTTCTGAGATTGATCCGATGACACTGAGGGTGACGGTTAAAGATGCGATCGCCGCCCTGGGTTAGTCAGGCTCAAACATAACCAGGACTTACCCATGAACCCTAAATCTGTAAGGCGATTCGCTTTCTCGCCTCTACATTTAGGGTCCGCTCAGAAAATATGCGTAACTCCTGATAACCTATATTTAAATGCTTAGTATGCAGCCAGAGTCAGACTTTACGAATTGCTGATGGTGAGTTTTTAAGGCATTTCTGAGGCTTTTCAACTTCTCAACTTCACTAGAGACTTAGGATTTGTCCCGAGGATTTAGCCTATTTGCACGCCAATTTGGGATAATAAATAAAAGCTAAGGGAAACATTTTTTTATGAGCGAAACAGTAACCGATATCAACCGGCTAGCGCCATTCCCTGACCATACGCAACTACCAGAAGAAGACGGCACGTTTGTGAAAAATTTTCAGGAGCATCCCCAGAGCATCCTACTGACTGATTCCCTCGGACCCGTTTTAGAGCAACGGCATCCGGATGGACAGTATTGTATTGGACAAGATAGCGGCATTTACTGGCGAGAAACGGACCCCCCGGAAAAGGGAGCGGAGGCCCCGGATTGGTTTTATGTGCCGAATGTCCCACCGAACCTGGATGGGGAAGTGCGTCGTTCTTATGTGTTTTGGCGAGAATTGATGGCCCCTTTGATTGCCTTAGAGTTTGCCAGTGGCAATGGTGAGGAAGAACGGGATAGAACTCCCCTGGGGGTGTCTGTGGAGGGAAAAACGGTTAGACCGGGTAAGTTTTGGGTGTATGAACGGATTATCCGTATTCCCTACTATGGAATTTATGAAATCAAGTCGGGTCAGTTAGAGGTTTATCATTTGACGGATTTTTCTTATCAAATGATAGAACCAAATGAACGAGGTCATTATCCGATTGTGCCGATGGGAGTGGAGTTGGGATTATGGCAGGGGACCTATCAAAATCAAAACCAATTGTGGTTACGTTGGTGGGATTTGGAAGGGAATCTGTTGTTGATTGGTTCGGAACGCGCTGAGTTGGAAAAACAGCGAACGGAACAGGAAAAACAGCGTGCGGAACAGGAAAAACAGCGCGCAGAACAGGAAAAACAGCGCGCGGAAGCGGCAGAACGCAAAGCGGCACGATTAGCGGAACGTTTGCGATCGCTAGGAATTGACCCGGATGCGGAGGAGGATATCTAAGGCGATCGCCCCTGCATCTGTACGAATCCACAAACCACAAGCGATCCCGATTGGGGGCGCTTTTTTATTTGTAGCTCAGATTAAACCGCAATTCTGTGATAAATACCTCCTTTTAAAGGAATGCTACCTTTCCATAATTTGTTGTGGAGATAGACTATAAATTTTATGAATTTTTGCAAGATTAATTAACAACTAAATAATTAGGTTATGATATAATAACAGTTGAAAATAATTAGAATATTAGGACTCAGAATACTCATGAAAATTAATCAAATATCCCTGGGTTTGAGCCTAGTCGGCTTAATCGGGCTGATTGCCTGTACGGAACAGACAACGAGTAGAATTTGCGAATATACTCCGGCGGAGGGCCAACCGAACTTATTAGGGGAGCAAGCGAGTTTCAGGATTCGAGAACAAGAGGGAAATACGATTTTCACGTATCAACCAGATCCGAGCGAAATGCTAGATCAGACGATTGAACTCTCAGGCAGACGAGAGTTAACCTATAGAAATACGGACTTAGATACGGCCCGAGTCATCTTGATTCAAAACCCTGAACACTATAAGCGACTGATTGACAAAGAAACCACCCAAGATTTTGCAGCGGTGAATGAAAGTTTAACCTGTCGGTAAGACGAAAAGCGATTAAAGAGTGGGAGTTAGCTACAGAGGGGAAGCCCCCGGGTAAAGATGTGGGCTAATTAATGAGCGTGCCGATCGCCTCGGTTCGCTATAATAAAAAAATAAACAGATATGATTGCTTCGCTCAATCCCAGGAACCTTCACCTCTATGGCTTTACCTATAGTTGCTATTATCGGACGCCCAAACGTGGGCAAATCAACCCTTGTCAATCGGATTGCTGGGGGTAAACAGGCGATCGTCCATGATGAACCGGGAGTCACCCGCGATCGCACCTATCGAAATGCCTTCTGGCAAGACCGAGACTTTCAGATCGTCGATACGGGTGGATTAGTCTTTGATGATGATACCGAATTTTTACCCTTAATTCGAGAACAAGTCATGGTAGCGCTGTCGGAATCCAGCGTGGCCCTGTTTGTCGTGGATGGACAACAAGGTATCACAGAAGCCGATCGCGAAATTGCCAATTGGTTGCGGCATCAAAAAGTCCCGGTTGTTCTTGCTGTGAATAAATGTGAATCCTTAATGGAAGGATTGACCCAAGCGGCAGAATTTTGGGAATTAGGCATGGGTGAACCTTATCCCATTTCTGCCATTCACGGCAGTGGAACAGGGGATTTATTAGATATGGTGATTCCCCACTTGCCTCCCACTTCCGAAATTGAAGAAACGCCGGAAATTAAAGTAGCGATCGTTGGCCGTCCTAATGTCGGTAAATCAAGCTTACTCAATGCTTTTCTCGGAGAAAAGCGGGCGATTGTTAGTCCAATTTCCGGAACGACTCGCGACAGTATCGATACCTTTGTGGAACGGAACGGAAAAACCTACCGCATTATCGATACCGCCGGGATTCGTAAAAAGAAAAATGTGGAATATGGACCGGAATTTTTTGGCATCAACCGGGCATTTAAAGCGATTCGTCGGGCGGATGTGGTGCTGTTGGTCATTGATGCAGTCGATGGGGTAACGGAACAGGACCAAAAACTGGCCGGACGCATTGAAGAAGATGGACGCGCCTGCGTCATGGTGATTAATAAATGGGATGCGATCGAGAAAGATTCCTATACCATTTATGACTATGAACGGGATATCAAGAGTCGCCTCTATTTCCTAGAATGGGCCGAAGCAATTTTTGTGAGTGCTGCCACCGGAAAACGGGTAGAAAACATCCTAGATTTAGTGGATAAATCGGCAGAAGAACATCGGCGTCGGGTTTCCACTTCGGTGATTAATGAAGTGCTAAAAGATGCGTTACATTGGCACAGTCCTCCGACCAGTCGTCAAGGAAAACAGGGAAAAATTTATTATGGGACTCAGGTTACGAGTCAACCTCCCACTATTGCTTTGTTTGTGAATGACCCGAAACGATTTAACGATAATTATCGCCGTTATATCGAACGTCAATTCCGTGAGCAACTGGGATTTACGGGGAGTCCATTACGGTTGTTATGGCGTGGGAAAAAAGCTCGGGACTTTGAGGATAATAATACCACCAATCGAGCCGTTAAGGTTTAGGTTTTTCCAATAACTGGCTATTCGGCGTGGGGGTATTTTATGAAATTCCCCTACAAAAAAGATAGGGTGAACCGGAACCCCTGGGACAGCGGTTTTAGACGCTTTGAACATTTACTTTCTCGAATCCGATGGATTTATTGCGATCGCTGCCTATCGGCTTGTATTTAGAACAACCCATTACCTGGTTACATGGCTTGGATGCGCGAGTCAAACTGCTGTGGTTGATGAGCTTTTTAATTGCGCCCGTCTTAGCAAATCCCATCTGGCGGATTGGGTTGGTTTTGCTGCTAATTTTGATTACGATTAGTGCCTTGATTCCTCTGCGAGTCTGGCGCAAACAAATGGGGTTGTTGTTAAGCCTATCTCTGTTAGTTTGTCTGATTACAGCGATCGCACCCGATGGACTCCCGGTGGAACACCAACCGCGCCTTCCTGCCCAAGAACTAACCTTTGATAGCCAACCCCTCACCCTCCCTCCGACACCAGTCAGGAATCCGTGGTACAATCCCTTTGGCTGGGGTGAAGAAACCCCCGAACCGGAGGAGACAACAATTGACAGTGAACTCCCCCAACCCACGGATTACCGTTATGTCCTCTTTGAGCAAGGGCGGTTTACGGTTACCCGTCGTTCTCTGGATTTAGGAATCCGGATTGGTACTTTATTTTTTACCCTAATTTATAGCACCAATCTCTACCTTCTGACTACAGCACCCGAAGAGATTGCTGCGGGAATAGAAGATTTAATGAGTCCTCTGAAACGATTTAATATTCCCACCACAGAAATTGCCCTAACTTTAACCCTCTCCCTGCGGTTTATCCCCCTCGTGTTAGAAGAAGTTCAAAACTTAATTCGGTCCGTGCGAACTCGGGCCATTAATTGGAAAAAATTGGGCTTGCGGGGAACAACCAAAGTATGGTTTAGTGTAGTAGAAAGATTGCTAGAAAATCTGCTATTGCGGGCTCAACAAATTGCCGGAGGGATGCAGGTGCGAGGATTTACTACTCCCAACACCCATCGGGTGCAATGGCATCCGTTAAAACTCAGAAATGGAGACTGGGTGGCGATCGCCATCTTGGTGGGATTTTGGGGGATGCGTTTCTTATGGGGATGGCAAGTGTGAACCCATTAACCACAACACCCATTGCGCCTTGGTATTGGCGATCGCTGCCCTTAAAACAGCGGACGGGTACTCAAATATTTGAGGCATTGTTTCTCATTCCTTCATCTGAAAACAAGCAACCAGAAGCGGCGATCGCCACCCTCCTAGAAAGTCCTTATCCCACTCCCACTCCCATCCCAGAAGCGAGATATTCTATCTGTGCTGGTGCACCAAGATGGATTGACAACTGTCCGCAAGTGTGGACACCAGAAGTTGGAGAAATTCTGCCCAGTTTGCGGCAACTGCTTCAGCGCAAACAGCCAGAACAACCCGAACTGATTCAAGAACTTGATACCCCCGAACTACTGAATCACGATGCGCTTCCTTTCACCGGAGGATGGTTAGGATGGTTGGGGTATGATTTAGCCTGGGAAATTGAAAATCTTCCTCATTTGAACGATGATCCTCTGCCCTTTCCGGTGAGTTACTGGTATGAACCCGCCAACTTTGCGATTCTTGACCATCATCAACAACAGTTGTGGATTGCCAGTAGCGATCGCGCTGAACTGGATCTCCTAGAACAAAAATTAGAAAACTCTTTCACCCGGGAACCCTCTCCTCACCCATCACCTCAAAGTGAGGGGTTTATTCCCCCTTACCCCCAGTTTCATTTGTCCCAATTTGACTATGAGGAACGGGTTAGAAAAGCCCAAAAATATATCACCGATGGGGATATTTTTCAAGCGAATTTATCCCTGCGATTTGAAACGACAACTCAGCAAGACAGTTGGGACGTTTATCGGACCTTGCGGGCAATTAATCCCTCTCCCTTTGCGAGTTATTGGCGGACTCCCTGGGGAGAGGTAGTGAGTTGTTCTCCAGAAAGATTGGTGCAATTACAAGGAAAAACGGCCCAGACTCGTCCGATTGCTGGAACTCGTGCCCGGGGGAAAACACCAGAACTAGATGAACAACTCGCCAGGGAATTACTCGCTAACCGGAAAGAACGCGCCGAACATATTATGTTGGTGGATTTGGAACGGAATGATTTAGGGAGAGTTTGTGAATGGGGAACGGTAGAAGTTAACGAATTATTGACCATTGAACGGTACAGTCATGTGATGCACTTGGTGAGTAATGCAGTGGGTACTCTCAGGGGCGATCGCGATAGTATTGATTTAATTCGCGCTACCTTTCCTGGTGGCACCATTACCGGCTGTCCCAAAGTCCGCTGCATGGAAATTATTGAAGAATTAGAACCTGTGCGGCGCAGTCTGTTTTATGGTTCCTGTGGCTATTTAGACTGGCGAGGACAGCTAGATTTGAATATTTTGATTAGAACATTATTATTTGCGCCACAGACATCGGGAACGGCAAAAAATGAGGGAAAAACCTATCGAGTTTGGGGACAAGTGGGGGCCGGAATTGTTGCCGATAGTGAACCGGAAAAAGAATGGTATGAGTCCCTCGATAAAGCCCGTGCCCAACTCGCGGCATTACAGATGACGATCGCCTCCCCTGAAGGTTCATAACCGTGGAGATCGGCTGCTCCAAGTGTTATGCAAATCCTCATAATTCATGTAGCAATTACCCCAATTTGATGGCGGTCCCGAATAGGAGAATCTAGCTCCAGGTTAAAACAGGAATATAGGCCATCTTGCAGCAGTTAGATAATAGAATTGAGAAAGGGAGTGTCTCCCTCAGTGATGAGTAGTAGAAAACGAGACGTTCCCACTCCGGGGAAGAATTATCCAATTTATGAGCTATCCCTAGCCTAAGAGCATGGGGATTTCCGCACTTTCTGATAAAATTATCCCCGTCCAAGCTTGCGGCAAAAACTCAGGGGGGAAACGGGTCATTTCCCGAAACTCCATACTAGCTGACTCCGCCAGGGGGACCTTAGTGACTCTATAACCGTTATGATTAACGGTACTCATCTGAACCTGAATGAACACTGAAACTTACTTAAATCATCCTACTTTTGGTCTACTCTATCGGGTGTGTCTGATCGAACAAAATCAGGAGTTGTTCACGACCCTCTATGCCCAACGCCTATTTTTTTTAGCGCTTTCTGGCATAGACGGGTTAAGATTTGAGCCGGTCACCCGTGCCGATGCTCGCCTCCTCGTCGAAAACCGCTTGCGATTGCTGCGCCGAATGGGGCAAGCTCAAGAATTCGCGGAACTTCAACTCATTCATAAACGCACGTTTCAATGACGATCGCCCAACGGATTGCTCAGATCCGCGCCCACTTACCCGAATCAGTCCGACTGATTGCCGTCACCAAACAGGTGTCGGTGGATGCCATGATGCAAGCTTATCAGGCGGGAATTCGAGATTTTGGGGAAAGTCGCCTTCAGGAAGCCCAAGGGAAATCGGAGCAACTCGGGGACCTGCCCGGTCTAACCTGGCACCTGATTGGACACCTGCAAAGCAATAAAGTTAAACCCGCTTTAGACCACTTTCAGTGGATCCATTCTATTGATAGTTTGAAATTAGCGCAACGAGTCGATCGCTTGGCGGAAGGACTCGGGGTTAAGCCAAAAGTCTGCCTCCAAGTAAAAATCGAACCGGACCCCAACAAATCGGGGTGGCTCATTCCTGAACTCCTGGGGGATTTAGCGACCCTAAATCAATGTAAAAACTTAGAAATCCAAGGATTAATGACCATTCCCCCCTTGGGATTGGATCAAGCAAAAACCCTGGCCCTGTTCGAGCGCACTCGTCAACTCGCTCAAGAAATTCAGGCCCAAAATTGGGAGCAGATTTCCATGCAGGAGTTATCGATGGGAATGTCAGGGGATTATCATTTAGCCGTCCAAGCCGGGTCCACAATGGTGAGACTGGGGACAATCCTATTTGGAGAGCGATCGCCGTAAAATCCAGCCCCGGACCGTTACAATTGAGGAAAAAGTGGGCGAATCATTTCCCCTTACCCCCTTTAGTCCAATCCCAATCGCGATCGGCTTTTCTCCAGGTTCCATCCCCCCAAAATCCCGTTCAAATCCCGTTCAAATCCAGTTTTCAATTATAGTGATCAACCACCACCCACGATTGCACCAAATTCCCAGCAAAAAGTCTGGAAAATTTTGGGCATAATCGGCAACTTATGGCAATATACAATAAACTGATAACTTGGGTAGGGTTGAGCATGGCGAATGGAGCGCATTTCCTATTAGGAGAGAGTTCCGTCCTCAACGGGGTTTACCCCGGCGCTCAGTCACGCTCAAGGGCATCTATAACCGAAGCGGGAGCCAAAGGTTACGCCGCACTCAGTCGTTGGAACTCCACCCCGAATAAAGGGTTGATTGAGTCGGAACCTGAGTCTATACCGAACTAACATCCAAAATTGATTTGGGCTGGAATGGGGATTTTAGACAGAATGCCCTGATGTTACCCTAGTTTTGATGGAGCAAAAACCGTGAATACGATTTTTTCTAAGCTACGAGATATGGTCGGACTCAACGAATCCGTGGATTACGAGTATGAGTACGACGAAATAGAAGGAGAAGGATACCAAAACCTTTACCAAGACCAACCCGCAGCCTCTCCCGAAGCAGAAGCGCGCCGGAATCGCACTCCTTTGCGGACGACCCCAACCGGAATGGGAATGGTGGGATCAGAAGGCGCAATGGGATCAAGTATGAATGCTATCAATAACGTGATCGGTCTACCTGGGGCTGCCAATGGCATCTCTGAAGTGGTGGTGATGGAGCCGAAATCCTTTGAGGAAATGCCTCAAGCGATTCAAGCCCTGCGGGAACGCAAATCCGTCGTCCTCAATCTGACGATGATGGATCCGGACCAAGCGCAAAGAGCCGTTGATTTTATTGCCGGTGGGACTTATGCCTTAGATGGGCATCAAGAACGAATTGGGGAAAGCATTTTCCTGTTTACCCCCAGCTGTGTTCAAGTCAGCACTCAAAGCGGTGTGGTTCACGATGTCTTGCAACCCCACCTACGGACTGCTCGTCCTCCCTCTGTTCAAACCAGCTGGACCCCGGAACAAGTCCGGATGGCGCAGTAGGCACAGTAAATGAACTGTTCTTGGTCAGCGATCGCCCTGATAGCCAAGTTGACCAAGGACCTGGAAACCCTTACAGGAACTTAACAACCGTTGTTGGTAAAACTAGGAATTATTGGAGGCGGGGTCATGGGAGAATCGCTCCTATCCCGCCTAATTACTCGTGCCGCTTACCAGCCAGGGGACATTCTGATTAGCGACCCCATGCAGCAGCGCCGCGAGTTTTTAGCGCAACAATATGGAGTCGGCGTCACTGCTGACAATTCTGAGGTAGCGGCAGCGACAGAAGTCTTGCTCCTCGCCATCAAACCCCAAGTCTTCGAGTCCGTCGCCACTGCCTTACCGTCTCTCGGCCAGAATGGACCAGTGCCAGTCATCCTGTCTATTTTAGCCGGAGTTCCCTTAAGTAAATTAGAACGGGCTTTTCCTGGCGTACCGATTGTCCGTTCCATGCCGAATACCCCCGCTACTGTCGGCGCTGGAATCACGGCGATCGCCCCCGGAACTCAGGTCCAACCCGAACACCTCGACCGGGCCAAAACCGTGTTACAAGCCGTGGGGGATGTGGTCCAGGTACCCGAGTCCCTGATGGATGCCGTCACCGGCCTCTCCGGTTCTGGACCTGCTTATGTAGCAATTTTTATCGAAGCCTTGACAGATGGCGGCGTTCGTGCAGGTCTACCCCGCCCCATTGCCGCCCAACTCGCCTTACAAACCGTATTGGGAACGGCGACTCTGATTCAAGAGACTCAACTACACCCGGCAGAACTGAAAGACCGAGTAACCAGTCCCGGAGGCACGACTATCGCCGGAGTCGCTCAATTAGAAAAAGCCGGATTTCGGTCTGCCTGCATCGAAGCGGTCCAAGCAGCAACCGAGCGATCTCGCCAACTGGGAAGCTAAACGAACTAGGCATCTGCGTCTAGCAACAACCGACGGGGGTTTAAACCCCCGCCTAACAGCTAAAGTCGGTTGAAACCGACTGAAAACACCACGGGATAAGATTTGCAGTCGTCTTTAGACGACTTTAGCTATGAGGCGGGGGATTGATCCCCCGTCGCTTGTTGCAAGTGGTGCAAGATCTCAGTGATAACTAACTAAAACTGTATCCAGTCCTAGGACATTTTAATAGTATGAGATAGAAAAAAACCCAGATTTTACCAACGGAATCTGTTGCTAATTTCCTGCATTTTGGTAACCCAATCCCGGGGTTTTCTGGCTACTGTATCCACATCCTAAGAGGGAACAGTTTCCGAGGGTTGGGGTAACTTTTGGCCGATGCGGGGTTCGGTGCCAGAAAGTAGGCGATTGATATTGCTGCGGTGTAGCCAAATGACATAGAGGGAAGCCGCTAACATAAAAATTTGATAGGACAGGGGTTGATCCCCGGCAAACATGATCCCCGGTAGAGCGATCGCAGCTAACATAGAACTAAGGGAGACAATCCGGGTAAAGGCGAGGACAATTCCAAAGACTCCAAACCCAGCGAGGGCGATCGCCCAATTGAGGGCAAATAGCACCCCCAAACTGGTGGCAACCGCTTTTCCACCTTTGAAATTAATCCAGACTGATTTGGTATGACCGAGTAGTGCACCTAATCCAGCGAGGATGACCATCCAAGACAACCAACTGGCAGCGGGTCCGATATTTGCAGCGAGTTCCTGGAACTTTGGCAAAGCGTAAGCAAAACGCATCAAGGCGATCGCCGCCATCCCTTTTAAAATATCCACCAGAAACACCACCAAAGCAGGTCCTTTCCCCACAGTTCTCAAGACATTGGTCGCCCCGGTGGAGCCCGACCCTTCTTGCCGAATATCAATTCCCTTCAACTGTCGAGCCACAATATAACCTGTAGGGAAGGAACCAAATAAGTAGGCAGCGATTAACAACAACCCATTTAAAAGTAGCCACAAATTCATAAGCGTTTATCCTCAGTTTTAAGCAATTTAGAGTCAAGTTTGGGGTTGGTCCTTATGTAAAGGTAAGGACCAAAGACCCAAAGGGTTAAAGGGTAGGGAGTTCCGGGTCAGCAGCAAATGCTAACCATAAGGGGAATTGGAGGAGTCCAAGGTTGATTTGGTTTTCCGTTTCATCAATCAAAATCAGTGGAACTTGCTTCTGTTTGAGCAAGCGGTCTGCTTTTTGAGAGAGGGCTTCGGGAGCCTCAAAGAGAACCACGCCGCCTTCGGGACCAAAATCAATCCGGGAAATGCCGAGACAGTCCTGTAAACCCCTGCGCCATTCGCCGAGACGTTCGGGAGAATTGGCGAGGACGAGGGTGCGGAGGCGATCGCCATAGAGACTCTTCAGGACCGAAATCGCTGCCGACGCTACCAGAATATTTTGTAAGCGACTCCCCAAGGTCCGAACTGCGCCTCTTGCACCTTGGGTAAAAAACCAGTTGGAGAGGCGTTCGGCGTGTACGGGTTCAAAGGTACGCCGGACTTGCCAAGGAGGACCATAATAGTCTGGCATGGTGCGATATTTATCCAGAAGGCGGCGAATCTGTTTGGCGCGGTCTTGAAACGGCTGTTCAGCAAAGGTTGGAGTGGGTGCGCCCGTGCGATCGCCACTGCGATCGCCCCCTTTTGCTGCTGCTTTCGGAGGCATCTTCGCCGGTTCAGGTTCCGGAGGGGTTAACTCCAGTTGTTCCACGGAATTGACCAAATCCTGCAAACTGCCGGAAAGATAGTCTTTAAAGCCCTGAACCCGAATCGCGAGGTCTTGGGACACCCCCGCAAAGGTGGTTCGCATTTCCGTGCGGATGCGTTCTTGGCGGCGTTCGAGTTGTTCGACGGAGATTTGTAAATTGTGCTTGCGCTGTTCCAGTTCGGTTAAGGCATCTTGGACCAGGCGACCGATCGCCGCTTGGGTTTCTGTCTGTTCTTGCAAGAGTTCAGCGCGATTGGCTTGCAATTGCAGAATAGAGGCTTTCAGTTGCCGTTCTTGCTCCTGTAATTGCGCCACCCGTCGTCCCAAAGATGCCGCTTCATCCTCAATCGCCAAGGGGGGAGACGCGATCGCCTCCGTCGGTGGTTCTTCCGTCGGTGGTTCTTCCGCCGGTGGTTCTTCCTCCGTGAGTTCCTCTGCCGGTGGTTCTTCCTCCGGTAGGTCCGAGGGTTCCACTGGGAGTTCCGCTTCCGGTTCCCAGTTCTGCGACTCCGCCCGTGATAGGGTCAACTCTGGTAGGGGTAGTGCCGCTTCATCGGGGATAGAGGATTCTGGCTCTTTCCAGAGGTCTTCTGAGAGATTGATCCCCTGAGTCGAATCCTCCGAGAGCGATGAGGAGGAGGAAGCCTCAAACGGCTCTGGGGAGTCGGATTTGTCCTGAGTTTCTAAGGGTTCTGGATTGTGTGTTTCGTCTGCATTCATGGCAAAATATTTTAAACTTTAGAGATGACCCAGAGCCGATCAGGGAGTTAGGAAGGCGGGGATGCTTGCGGTCAAAGAACCATTCAAGGGCCCGATCGCGCCTCTAGCCCGAGGTTGGGGAGAGGGTGGGTTTTCAAAGGGGTAAAAGAATCGGTGGTACAACGATGGCGATCGCTCTTAAATCCGGGGACAGCGTTCTTCCAAACAGGCTTGAAGTTGTTTGGGATCGAACAAAACCGGCAGGAAATGGATGCTTTTCACTTCCTTAAAGTAAAACAAAATTGGAACTCCAGGCCAGAAAATTCTCCAATTGATCCATTCGGCGTAAGGAAAGGATCGAATCAAGTTTCCCGAGCGATAAACATCTAAGGCTTTCGGGGTAAATTGCAGGCGAATGGTTGCCGCTTGGACCATTAAAAATAACCCAAAGGCGGCCAAAGGTAAACTCGCCAAAGGTTGTACCGCCAACAGCGGAATACTGCCGATGATAAAAGCCCAAGGCAGGACGTAACTGGGAGCCAGTTCTTGGGTTGAGGTTGAGGTGGAAGTGGAAGTTGAGGTGGAAGTTGGTGTGGTCACAACAGTACCCTGTATTGCGATCAAGGCTGATAGAGAAGTGAATGTTTCTATTTTAAAGGCTCAGTCACGGAATCCGATTAGAAGACCCCACTCCCCATGCCGCGAAACATCAGCCAGGAGAGAAAGAAGTTGGAGGTAAAGATGGCGAGTAAGGAGGTGACGACTGCGGTTGTCGTGGATTGTCCCACGCCTTTGGCCCCTCCGGTGGTGGTCAAGCCCCAGCTACAGCCAATGATGCCAATTAACCCGCCAAAGCACAAGGCTTTAACCGAGGCGGTGATTAAATCCCAGGTTTGGACTAAGCTGCGGACGGAATCGAGAAAGACGGTTTGGGAAATGGGGTAGAAATTAGTGGCGATCAGCATTCCCCCGATCATTCCGGTGGCAAAGGAGAGGAGGGTCAACACGGGTAGCATGATACAGCAGGCGAGGACTCGGGGAATGACGAGGTAATCGATGGGGTCGGTTTTGAGAATATAGAGGGCGTCGATCTGTTCGGTGACTTGCATGGTGCCAATTTCTGCGGCAAAAGCGGAACCGACTCGTCCGGCGAGAACGATCGCGGTCAAAACCGGGGCCAGTTCCCGTGCTAGGGCGATCGCCAGCACCCCACCAACGGCGCTTCCGGCCCCAAAATTGAGAAACTCCCGCGCTACCTGGATAGTGAACACCATGCCGACAAAGCTGGCGGTGAGGAGGGCGATAAATAGGGAATCGGGTCCGACTAGGGCCATCTGTTCGATGGTGTTGCGTCGGTGGATTTTTCCGGAGACGAGGTGAAAGACCACCTGACCGCCGAGGACGATCGCGGAGAGCAACCGTTGAAACCACTGCTTTAAGTTGGAGGTTGACTGAGTTTGAGTCAAAGGACTGTTGAGGGGGGTGACGACAGGTAAGGATGGAGTTGTTTACAAATTTTAAACAACTTTTTTAATCAAAATTTAATATTTGTGACAGAACTGTTTGAGGGCTGCGATCGCGCCTATCTTATAAATCAAAGCGTTTCAGATTCAGGCGAAAAAGACAGTGTATCGGTATCCCTTTTTGATTTTATGAATAGGTTTCCTCATTTTCTGCGATCGCTATTATTAACCAGTTTACTAAGTTTTGCCGTCCCAACGCTCACCTTGGCCGGTGGATTCGTCATGGCCTCGGCGATCGCCCACCTTCCCGGACTGACCAACCTTGGTCAATCTGCGGTTAAGCAGTTGTTACAATTCTTATCCACCTTTGGCAGTGGTCACCCCCTCCAAGGGGCGATCGTCATTGGACTCACCTGTAGCGTAGTCGGAGTTTTATTTGATGCCTATGCCTTATCCCGCTATCAAAACCTCCGGGGACCCGAATAAAACCCCCATCCCCCCCATCTCCCCCATCTCCCCCATCTCCCCCATCTCCCCTAAATCAAAAGCCGGTAGTCCTCAAGGTGACTACCGGCTTTTGATTGAAGGAATCAAACATTGCTATACCCAAAAGGAAAAGGCTATGGGATAGGAACGTTTGCGGTGAGGAAAAAGTCTGTTCGTGACTTAGGGTTCGCATCGCCCACTACCGCGTCCCACTTGGTGATGAGTTTTCATCATCGGACAGTTAGGCTCAGCTTGGTTAGACTTCACGAGGTTTTGAGCGATCAGGATGCTATCAGTCGGGGACTGTTCTCCTTCCGAAGCGCGCAAGTCCCGGCGGCTGCAACCCGGTTTGCTATCCTCAGTCTCGCAAGGGTTAATCTGGTTGTTTTCCGAGGGTAAGGTGAAGCTTGCTAAAGAGGGATGAGAAAAGAATCCCTTACTGTCGGTAGCCAAAGGCTCTAGGGAGGAAGACTTCGCACTCGGAGCAAGATTAGCAAATAACAGAGTAGAGAGAACAAGAATAGTAGAGAGGCGCATAAAGGAATTGCCTAGGGTAACTGATAATCCCTAATACGCATTCCTTTTGCTCTATCTGGACAAGAAAGATAAAAAAATAAATTGTTTTTTGAGGGGGGTGAGAATAACCCAGTCTGCAACTCCTGAAGATATGAATACAGAAGGTTTTCAGGCAACTTTTACTGAGATTTTTTGCATTCCATCCCCCGCTACAGCCCTTGATTTAAAATGGATTGAACCTTTTATCCATTCGGGGAGTCATTAATTGTTTTATTTTTACTGGGTGGCAGATAATTGTGAAAATTTGATGAAGTTTGGCAGATTTTTAGCCTTTTCTTTATGAAAATTTTAAAGTAAACTACACAGAACTAAAGAGGGCAGAATCCGTGGAATTACGGACAATAGAGCCGCCGATTAAACTGATGTTAAATCTTCGGTTTCTTTCGGTTCTGGAGTACAGTCACTGTTCCACGGACATTGGCGATAATGTGCATCTAGGGCATCTAAATGAGGTCTATGGGCTTCTTCCTCTGGGACAGACAGCCGCCGACCGGCTAATTTGCCATAGTTGGTTTGGCCTAATTCGGGAGAAAGCAGAACTTGTAACGTTCCCGGTTCGATCGCAATTTGTTTGGCGGCGAATAAGCGTTGAATATCCGCCCTCAAAATTAAGCCATTCCAGATATCACTAGAACGGGTTACCCGATGGGGGTCGAGACGAACCACTTCCAGGGCCTCTTCTACATCACAGCCGGTAATGGGGCATCGTCCTTTATAGGCGGCCAATAACTGACGGCGAAAGGCTTTGTAATGGAGTGGGTTCGTGACTAAAGCTAAGACTAAAATCACCAGAGCACTGAGGGTTAATCCCGCGATCGCCCCGAGGGCTAAGGTTGTAATAAAGGGTTGATTAGCGTTGGTTTCGGCAACTTGGGGGGATTCAGCAATCCTCAAACTGCTGATCATTTCCCCTTGCGCCTGAGTCGCTTCCGTTATGGCGGTTTGGATTTGAGTCAGTCTTTCTTGTTTGAGGGTCACCTCTTGTTGCAGTTGCGATCGCTCCCCCTCATTCTCGCCATAATACTGATCCAAATTTTGTTGGGCGGACTGTAGTTCTTGACGCGCTTGGGAGAGGCGGAGATTGAGCTGTTCCATCACGCCATTGAGACGCGCTGTATTAATCAGTTGACTTTGCTGAACCATTGCCTGCATCAGTCCCGATGCCGTTTGGAGGGCGCGTTGGGAATTATTATCTCGATACATCACCCGGAGAGACCCGGAGGTTTCGGGACTGGGGAGTTTCAATAACAGGCGATCGCGAACTTCCAGCGGAGACAGATTCACATTATCTGCCACCGCTTGAATCACATTATCCGCTAACAGCAACCGCACCAACTCTTCCGGCTGAGAAAACTGCTGCCCTTGATTAATAATTTGCCTGGTGGTGTTCGATAAAGAATCCGTGGGTTCATTCCCGCGTAAAGAACCCGTGGCAATATATTTGGGAACGGGTTCTATCTGCAAAGCCATAACGCCCCCGATGCCCAATCCGGCAGTCATCAGCGCCAAAACTAGCCATTTGTAACGATTTAAACTGTGAAAATAGCGGGAAACAAAAGGAAGATTCATGGCTTGCAGACACCGGATTAAAGGGTTAGCAAAATCAGGAACTAAAACGGTTAGCGTAGGGGAACCGGAACCGCTTCTAGTTGGGGGATTAACTGAATGTCATATTCCTCTTCAAATACAATTTTTTTCTGGTCCAGACTCCAGAGTTCTAAAACGCAGGGGTCATCAGGTTCATTGGGATGGAGGATTAAATGCAGTTGTTTGGTGTTGGGGAAATAGCGGCAACCGAGTTGGGCGATCGCCCCAACTTGGCGGCGGTCTAAGGCAACAGCCAAGCGTAACAATGCACTCAATTGACTCACCATCTTGCGATGTGGCTTGCTGGTCAAATTCCGATAATTATCATGCTTTTTCTTCGGTGCACTCTGGCGGTGATAGCGGGCGAGATTGGCGATGATTTCGACCTCGGTATCTGTATATCCCAGCAATTCTCCATTGCGAATCAGATAATAGGAGTGTTTGTGATGGGCGGAATGAGTGATATGAATCCCACAGTTATGTAAAATTGCTGCTGACCAGAGTAATTCTCGTTCATTTAAACCCCAGTCATGGAGTAACCCTTGGGTGCGATCGAATAACGTTAGAACAAATCCCGCAATTCGTTCGGCAGAGTCGAGATTAACGCGGTATTTTTGGGCAATTTTCAGGGTACTGCGTTGCCGGATGGAACTCTGGTAGCGCAGACGGTCCTCAATTAACCCGTGGGTGAGCATCCAATCGACGATCACCCCTTCCCGTAGCGATCGCTCGCAGACGGTGAGGGACTCCATCTTCAACAAGGTCATCGCTTCGAGCAAAATTAAAGCACCCGGGAGGATAATTTCGGCGCGCTTGTCCGACATCCCCGGAATGGCTAACCGTTGATGGTAGGAGAGTTTCCGCAACCGTTGGACAAAATCGGATAAGTCTTTTAATTTGAATTGATATCCCGTGAGGGGAGAGGGTTCAAGTCCCTGTTTTTCCCGGGCGATCGCCACGGCGAGGGTTTCAATGGTTCCCGAGGTCCCCACCAACCGAGGCAGTTCATCCAAGTACAACTGCGCCTGCAACTCCTCCACTGGACGCTCTAACATCCCGCGAATGTAAGCTTGCAAAAAGTCAAACTCGCTGTTACTAATCGGGTCCGTGGTAATAAATTCGCTCGTCAGACGCACGGCCCCAATTTTCGTGCTACTCAGGAACCGGGGCTCATGACCATCCCCTAAAATCAGTTCTGTGGAACCGCCCCCAATATCAATAATAATATGGGGTTCTTCGTTAAAATCCATGCCGGAGAGAACGCCGAGATAGATCCGTCGCGCCTCTTCCTGTCCAGAAATTAAACTGACCCGCAGTCCGAGTTCCGTTTCGATTTCCTTGAGAAAGTCCCGTCCATTGGGGGCTTCGCGCATGGCAGAGGTGGCAACTGCCACCACTTGTTCGGCATTGAGACTCTCAGCGCGTTGCTGGAAGCGTCGCAGCGCTGAGAGAGTGCGTGCCATGACTTCCGGTTTGAGGTTGCCGGTTTTCATGTCGCGATCGCCCAAACGCACGGTTTCCTTTTCCCGGGTCATAATCGTAAAACTCGGTAGGGTTGGGTCAATTTTGACAACCACCATGTGCAGGGAGTTCGTTCCCATATCGATCGCAGCGAGAATATGTTGTTTCCCCACATCGGGATCCGGAATCCTCACGATGGGAACGGATTTGCTCAAGGTCATTGTTTTTCCCTCCAGGAAAGTAAGGCGGCGATGCGTGACTAAGGGGTGCAAGCCGGAATCGAACCGGAATTGAGGAATATCTCCGGTCAAAGAGGCAACTGTTGCATTCTTTGTGTTGGATTGGCTTAACTCACCCGGAGGTTGCTAATTAAGGCATTGACAAATTTTCGCTCTGGATGACGAGAATGCATCCAACCGATATCCCGGGGTTAGGGATCGATTCCACTGTTGAACCCAAGATAACGATATCGTATTAATGAAACATCTCGCGAATTAATTTAAGTAAATGTAATGGTGACGTCACAACCCAACCCAAGCGAACCGACTTGGCAAGCTGTCATCCGGCTGTTACGGTGGAATAAACCTGCTGGACGCCTGATTTTAATGATTCCGGCGCTGTGGGCCGTATTTTTAGCGGCGGAAGGAACGCCCCCGGTACTTCTGGTTGGGGTGATTATTTTAGGGTCTTTGGCAACCAGTGCTGCCGGTTGCGTAGTGAATGATCTCTGGGATCGGGATATTGATCCGCAAGTGGAACGCACGCGCGATCGCCCTTTGGCATCCCGCCAACTCTCTATCAAAATTGGGATTGTAGTTGCGATCGTAGCTTTTATTTGTGCCGGGATTCTAGCACTGTATCTCAATCCCCTCAGTTTTGGCTTATCCGTAGCAGCAGTGCCGGTGATTATTGGCTATCCTCTGGCGAAACGAGTGTTTCCGGTGCCTCAGTTGGTTTTGTCCATTGCCTGGGGATTTGCTGTGTTGATTAGTTGGAGTGCCGCAGCATCTCACTTAGAGACTGCCACCTGGATTTTATGGGGGGCGACAGTGTTATGGACCTTGGGATTTGATACCGTGTATGCCATGAGCGATCGCGAGGATGATCGCCGGTTGGGGGTGAACTCCAGCGCCTTATTTTTTGGCAGTCGGGCGGCAGAAGCGGTTGCTTTGTTCTTTGTGGCGACTGCGGGATTATTGATTTGGGAGGGGATCCGGTTAAATTTAACCCTACCCTTTTGGATTGCCGTGGCGATCGCGGTTCTGCTGTGGAGTTGGGAATATCTCCAACTGCGCCAGGAAGACATCCCCAGAACCACTTACGGCCAGATTTTTGGTCAAAATGTGGCGATCGGATTTGTCTTACTCGCAGGCATGATTGCCGGGATTTTAGCCTAAATCCAGTCCTAGGCAGGGACCTTCAGTCCCCAGTCTCTGTCTGCTGGTTCCTTCAGTTCTATCCCAAGGAGGATAATCTTCACTCCAGGATTCAGATACAGTAGAACCATAACAAACCGCACCCCTTCCGGTGTCCATAACACAGGCCCTTGGCCTTTTTAATAATCCACATTAAGAAACAATCCCGCCCGATTCATTCGGACGGGATTGTTGGTATTTGGTCAGATTAAAACACCTCACTCTCTAACATTCTCCCCTGTTCGTAGTAACGACTTCAGGCGTTTCCGGATTGTTCGTAGTAACGACTTCAGTCGTTCTTATCTGAGTTCGGAGTAACGACTTCAGTCGTTCTTATCTGAGTTCGTAGTAACGACTTCAGTCGTTCTTATCTTAGTTCGTAGTAACGACTTCAGTCGTTTCCGGATTGTTCGTAGTAACGACTTCAGTCGTTTCTTAAGGGCGATTCCCGAATCGCCCCTACATTTTCATAGGTAATCCGTTATTCAGGGTTTAATTAATATTGGTAGATTAAATCATTTGTAGGTTAGGCCAAAAGATGATAATCTTGTTGTGGTTTCGTAGAAGAAAATCCGTTAGGGGGGTAGGCTGGTAATTTTATTTGTGAAATGATTCCACTCCGAAAATATTAATGGCTTTTCGGAATAATATCTTTGATTTATGGAGATTTTCAACAATTGCAGAGAACGACTGAAGTCGTTACTACGAACTCAGATAAGAGAACGACTGAAGTCGTTACTACGAACAATCCGGAAACGACTGAAGTCGTTACTACGAACTAAGATTAAGAGAACGACTGAAGTCGTTACTACGAACTAAGATTAAGAGAACGACTGAAGTCGTTACTACGAACAATTGAAGAGAACGACTGAAGTCGTTACTACGAACAGGGGAAAAGATGGTTTTGATAGGTTATGAAGAACAGGGATGGGGGAAAGAGAACCGACTGCGGGAGTGCAGGGGCTGAAAAATCATGTTAAAATCGAGCCAAAAACCTTGATTTTCCAAAATTAGCCTGAACTTTGATATAGGGTTCACTCTCAATAATTACCCTGGAATTGCTATGATGTTATCCCGTTGGCTGATTTTCTTGCCTACCCTTCTCTCTTTGACCCTGACTCCTTGGAGTGCCCGGGCCAATACCGAATCGCAGACGAATAATTGTCCAGCTATGTTGGGACTTCCGGCACTCGATCGCATTCAACGTCATCAGATTGCGAACGGTGAAACGGTGGAAAGTATCGCCGCCCAATATGAACTGAAACCGGAAACCCTGATGGGAATGAATCCGCCTCTCCAAAGTGGTTTAGCGCCGGTGGGAACATCGATTCGGATTCCTCCTGTTGATGGGATAGAGGTCCGAGTCCAACCGGGACAAAGTTGGAACGACTTAGAAGCAATTTATAAGATCCCCGCAGCAGCAATTTTTGATAATAATGGCTGTTTAGTGTCCCCTCCTCTAGTGGTTTTTGTTCCCGGAGTTATCTGGTCCAGTACCAATCCCGAAGGGTCCGGAACTGTCACATCCTTTGTAGACCCGACTTTGAATCCTATTCCCGGTTATCCCCTCCCGGTAGAAGCGGAACCGATTTTAAGATTTGGCTATACGCGGTTAAATTCAGGCAGTGGAGAACCGAAGTTTCATAGTGGGATTGATTACAAGGCGGCGATCGGAACCCCAGTCTTAGCGGGGGATAATGGGGTGGTTGTTTTTGCAGGCGATCGCGGTGCCTATGGCAATCTCATTGTGATTAATCATGCTGGGGGTAAACAAACTCGGTACGCCCATTTAAGTGAAATTTCTGTTACTCTCGGTGAACAGATACGGCAGTCTCAACAAATTGGCCGGGTGGGTTACTCCGGCAATCCGGACAGCACTGAACCCCATCTCCATTTTGAAGTTCGCGCTACTTCTGAGGAGGGATGGGTGGCAGAAAATCCCGAAGATTTCATCCGCGCTCAAATTTTAGGAAGGTAACAGCTATAAACCGGGTTTCTTGCCCCAATCTTGGCCAGAAATGCCATAAATTAGGAAGAGAAACCCGGGTTTTAGTCCGGGCTATTTCATCCTCTAATCATCGCCTAGGATTTCGCGGCTTCTGCTGCTGCTTCTAGGGCGTCGTCGGGTTCTTCGGTAATGCCATAGATGGAATGATACATCTTGACATATTCTTTGGCGGATTTATTCCAGCTAAAGTCTTGCTGCATCCCTCGGACTTGGAGTTGTTGCCAATAATCCTGATAACGATAGCCTTCCCAGGCGCGAATCATACAGGTAAATAGGTCTAAGGTTTCATAGCGATCGAAACAGTAACCTGTTCCTTGCTTGGTGATGGGGTCATGGTGAGTAACGGTATCCACCAAACCTCCAGTCCGGCGAACAATCGGAACACAACCATAGCGCATGGCTAATAATTGGCTGATTCCACAGGGTTCAAAGCGACTCGGCATCAGGAAGGCATCGCTTCCGCCGTAGATGCGGCGAGACAGGGAATCATTGTAGAGTAAATAGGTTGCCATGCGTCCGGGATAGCGGGTCGCGAGTTGCCACATTTGGGTTTCATAGTTGCGATCGCCAGTTCCAAGCAAAATAAACTGGGAATCGGTATAAGCCATAAATCGGTCCAGGATCTGAATGGTCAAATCCAAACCTTTTTGCTCTACCAATCGGGTTACCATCCCAATCAAGAAGGCTTTTTTATTCACCTCCAGACCGACTTCTTCTTGCAGAGCAATCTTATTTGCCATCCGCTTGTCGATGGTTTCAGCGGTGAAATTTTGCTCTAAATACTTATCGGTTTCGGGATTATAAGAATCGGTATCAATCCCGTTGACAATTCCAACTAATTTACTGCTGATAAAAGACATTAACCCTTCTAGGGTTTCGCCATAAGCTGGGGTCTTAATTTGCTCGGCATAAGTCGGAGAAACGGTATTCACCAAATTGGCATACTGCACCGCTGCGGCCATTGTATTATGACCCTGCATATACCAGGGACACCAGGTCATCTGTTCTAACTTCCAGCGCCAAGGTCCTTGGTAGGCTAAATTATGAATCGTGAAGGCGGTGGCAATATCCGGGGATTGATTCATCCAGACTGGAATCATGCCGGTATGCCAATCGTGGCAATGGATTAAATCGGGTTTCCAGTAATTCCAGGCAAATTCCGCTGCACCATTGGAAAACAGGGTAAACCGCCATTCTTCATCTTCCCCGGCATAAATCCGCCGAGGCATAAAGGAGGGATGTCCAAATAAATACAAGGGGACATCGGTTCCAGGGAGGACGCTTTCATAGACGGAAAAATCCTGGAACATGGCATAGCCGGACCAAATAGGGTCCTCGGGAATGTCCATTTTATCCGGGAGAAAGCCGTAGTAGGGAAGAAAGATGCGGACGTCATGTCCCATCTTTCTGAGAATTTTAGGCAAGGATCCGACGACATCTGCCATGCCACCCACTTTAGCAATGGGAGCCGCTTCGGCGGCAACAAATAATATTTTTAACTTCACTCGCGTAGTTCCCTTAAATTATCCGTACCGCCATCATACCTGCCGAGGGGTATCGTAAATCTGGGACATGGTAGAGATGTTTGGATCAAAAAGGGGATGACGAGGAAGGTAATGCTTCAGGGGTGGCCCTTGGCAGATGACGGCTATCGGGGGGTTTTGAGGGTATCAACGACATCTTGCAGCAAGGCGATCGCCTGCTGGAGTTTTTTGAAGACTTCTTCTGATTTTTGCTCGGATTTATCCAGGGTCGGGGGTTTCTGCACTGGGGTCTGATCCGGCAATGGGGGGACTGAGGATAAGATGGGAGATTTCTCCGGTGGGGTCCCGGTGGTGGATTGAGGCAATTGCTCAATATAGGCGAGTAAATCGCGATCGCGGCGTAACCATCCCTCTAAAAATATCTCCTGACTGGGATTAGCTTTAACGCGCTGATGACGATAGGCAATTCGGCTATGACAATACCGTTTCGCCGTTTCCAGATTGTTGTATTTCTCTAAAGCGCGTTGGGTACTCGGGCCAAATTTGCCGTCAATGCTTAACCCCCCGATCGCTTCTTGTAAAAATTCAATGCTGCCAGGGACATGAAAATTGACGGCTGTATCGAAGTGGACGATACTCAACGGCAAACACATCAAATCCGCTTTGGACAGTTTCCAGTAACTGTGAAAATAAATCTCTTCCAGTTCTGATTCACTCAGCAAACGGACGGATTGAACAGACAAGCCTTTGTTGCGACGATAGGTATCATAGGTACCTTGGCTAATCCCGCGATTGACGGCACCAGCGAGGTCCTGCGGGTGTCCGGCCCCGCCTTCCCATTTAAGGGTAAACTGTAGCGCTATGGCAAACGGGTTAAGTGAATGAGTCATTTGAAGTCTTGGGTACTCCGATCGCAAGGGTGAAGTAGAGACGCATTCAATCGCAGCGTCTCTACTAAACTTCACTCATTCCAGGTACTTACCCGTACTCTCCCCGTAAAATTTCTCCCTTACCTGGATTAACTGCGCTGAATTTGAGCAAAGATTTCATCGAGGATTTCCTGAGCACCCATTTGACGCAAGGTTTCGGCGAGTTGGATGCCGAGTTGTTCCGCGTCGGTGGCAGGACCCGTGACTTTTTCTTTGAGGAGTCGCTTGCCATCGAGACTGGCAACCATGCCGGTTAAGGTGAGGGTGTTGTCTTCAATCAGGGTATTCACCCCGATCGGGACTTGACAACCCCCTTCCAGTCTGCGTAGAAAGGCTCGTTCTGCATGACAGCGTTGAGCGGTTTCCTGATGTTCCAGGACTTTAATCAGTTCCAGGATTGCCGGGTCATTGGCGCGGCATTCGATGCCGAGTGCGCCTTGTCCGACGGCATGGAGGGAGATTTCAGGGGGGATGACTTGATGAATGCGATCGCTCATTCCTAGGCGATGTAATCCGGCGAAGGCGAGGATAATGGCGTCATACTGTCCTTCATCCAGTTTGGCTAATCGGGTGTTGAGGTTTCCCCGAATGTCTTTAAACTCCAAATGGGGATAGTGATGGCGCAATTGGGCTAAACGTCTCAGGGAAGAGGTCCCAATCACGGCCCCTTCCGGGAGGGTTTCCAGTTGTTTATCTTTGTGTTTTTCATGGACTACCAGCGCATCAGCGGGATTTTCCCGTTCGGTGATGCATCCGAGGATGAGTCCTTCCGGTAGATTGGTGGGGAGGTCCTTGAGGGAATGGACGGCGAGATCGGTTTCTCGCTTGAGCATTCCGACTTCCAATTCTTTGGTGAAGAGTCCTTTATCCCCAATTTTGGCAAGGGCGACATCGAGGATGATGTCCCCTTGAGTGCTCATGGTATGAACTTCAAACCGGCGATCGGGAAAATGTTTTTGGAGTTGTTCTTGCACCCAATGGGTTTGCACTAAAGCCAATTGGCTTTTTCTCGATCCAATATGAACCGTGAGGGGAGGACCGGAAACAGTAGAGGTCATAATCTTGAGGTTGCGTGGCTTATGCCGAATACGGTACTTCAATATAGACTACTGCATTACTTGCCTGGAATTGGCGGTGGGGATTGGGGTAATGGCGGGGGTCAGGGGGCAAAATCATGGGGTTGTCTGGGGTAATTGGGGTGGGAATGCTTTGGGCGATCGCCTGCGATCGCGGTTCCGCTTTGGGGTTTCTCGATTCCCCGGCGCGATCGCCATCGCTACCTGCTCCCTTTCCCAGATTCTCCCCAATGCCCATCGGCTGATTGTTAAATTTTATGAACTCCAGCCGGGAGACCCTTTCTCTAGTCTCCTCGATCTTCCCCCTCTAGGACTGGGTACAGTTGGCGGTGCGATCGTCCTCCCTCACACAGTGAAGAGAGGACCGGAGGCTGTCTCCATCATCCTCTGGGACAAAAACCTGGACTTGTCAGAACCTCTCCCCACTCTTTCCCTCTCTTCCCCCTTGCTCGGGACCCCGTAAAAATACAGATATCTTAACAAATCTACAGTTAGATAGAGGCATCCGATCGGCCTCGTCAGTTAAACTAACTCCAGAGAGAGATCTCAAAACAGAGCTGGTAATGGCATAAGGTCCAACACACTGAAACCTAGATGAGCAGTAGGGAAACCCGCCCCCCTGACTCTCAAAGACTTTGGAATTTATCGGGTATTCCGCCTTGTAGCTACAACCTGCGGAATATACGGAGATATATATTTGGGTAGATTTCAAAATACCCAAATAGGCTTTACCATACCTAACAACGGGGGTTTCAGATGCCAGTGGGAGCCAATTCTTCCACCGGATTCAAAATCTTCTAAGTTTTGTATCTAAATTTACAGATTTTCCCCTCGTTTAGGACCCGGAAAAACCTTTAATTCTTCATGACCCTAGAGGTAAGGATTTCTGAAATTAGCAAAATATAACTCAATCATTGAGAAAGTTAATTAATTCCCCAGCATTTCTGGGATTCCTAACTTAATTTAAAATTAATTTTCTTAGTTATCTCCCATTTCACCGATTCCTCCAAACTTGTTCAAAAAATCTATGCTGTTAGATAGATCATCCTTTCCTAAATCTTAACCTAAACTTAAACTTAATAACTGAGGCAAACACCAAATTCATGAATAATAGAAATATGAAGAAAATAGCAATTATCGGGCCTAAAGGATCGGGAAAAACCACCCTCGCTCATCACCTCGGTTCCATTGTAAATGTAGAGATCATTCATGCCGATGCCATCCTGGGTCAATGGAGAGAGTCTGTGACAACGGAATCTCATGGCAAAAATCGGTTAGAGAGCTATCTCCAACAACCGGCTTGGATTATCGAAGGAAATGGAGATCCTACGAATCCAGATTTTATTTACGAGCGGCGTTTTGCTGCGGCTGATACAATTATATGGTTAGACTTACCTTCCAATGTTTGTGTGTGGAGACTGTTAAAAAGATTATTTCAACCCGAGGGTAGATTACGGCAATTTTTCTTAAGTAATTACCCTCAAAATATCCAGGAGTATGGATTTTTGCAAGGGTTGAGTCAGACTTGGAACTATATGAAACAAGAGCGTTCCCTGGTTCGGCAAAAAATCGACCAATGTTGTGGAGATAAACGAGTTTTTATTCTTCGGAGTCCATCGGAAGTTAAAGACTTTTTGGATGTGATTCAGCGAGTCAATGAACTCTCCGTCTCTCCCAGCCAATCGAACTCGTACAAAATGAATAGAGGAGTAACCCAGTTGGTCGCTGCTCCCGCAGTGAGCTAGTGTAGCGGGGTGATAAATACGGCCTCAGTTAACTTACCCCCTGTCGGGATCAGTTACAATTTCTGAACTCCTCAAATGGCAAAAATAAGGGTTTAGGGACCTTAAAAACCCCATCGGATTACAGTAGGGAACTCAACGGGGATGACCCGGAGTTTTGGATGAAACTGGATTGACCTAAAGGCGATCGCACCGCCTAAAGTTCCGGGTGAATCTGCTTTTAATTTAAAACACGCTAATTTCCCGGATAATATTCAATTAATTTTAGGTCAGTTTCTGCGATCGCCCCATGATGTTGATATTGATATCGAGTAATACCGATGCCGGGGACAAAATAAATACTCATCAGATCCGGTGCAGTTCGGAAGGTTAAATGATACTGAATATGACCCTCCCGAGATGAAATTCCCTCGGCGTCTAATCCCACGGGTTCGGATGTCTCAACGTTCCATCGATATCCACCATCAAGGCGCGTGATTTGTTCGGAGGAACCAAACACTTTCCCCGGAATTAGGGGCAAATCGAGCAAAAGTTCTAAGTCTTCCACTAGGTTCACCAACACATCTGCCTCATCGGTTAACCGTTGTAAGACCTGTCGGGCTCTGTCATCACTGACTAAATAAAACCTTCCCGGCGATACTTCAATAATCAGATGGTCTCCCCGTTCTTTTCCTTCACTATACCAGGCTACATCAGCGGGATATCCTTTTAAAATCGCAACTTTCAACGGGCCACGTTCAAAGGTATCTACCACTTCCATTTTCCAGGTGATCGGGGTTTGTTTGACTTCACCTGAATTTGGGGGCATCCACTGAGTCATCCCTTCATAAACCCAGTAGCTTCCGGGGACTAGGGGAAAATCTCTGTCCGGTGTTTCTGTGGTAAAAGTGGCAGGGGGACTGGGGTCTTTTTGGACCTGGGTCACCTCGCGAACTCCCAACAAAATGAGGGTTAATATTGCTAAAAAAAACAGCCACTTAGGTTTCATGAAATGCCCGTCTATAATAATGCAGGTAAATAACGAGAAGGAGAAAAAAGATTTCGCCTCTGGGTTTGTTAAAATAGTACCGATTGAGGCAATCCAGATCGGGATTATTGGCCTGATACCGGTATCCGTAAATTGAGATTTGACGGGGAGATCAATGCGCGATCGCCTGACTCGGCGATCCCAGAACCCTCTAAGCTTATTTCCCTGATCAGGGACTCTTTCAGAAGTGCTGATGGGGATCTCAACGGATCCGATCGCGCTGGGCTCTCCCAGTTGAGGAACTCTGGGATTGTCTGGGCACAAGATCAGGGCTACCGGGTTGTTCAGAGGAACCCAGCTCTACGCGGTGGCGATCGCCTTGCAACTGCGGAATGGACTGGGGACGGATGTCACTTCTCTTTGGGGATCAACAAGATGCGATCGCCCCTTGGACTGTGCGAAATAGCGCCACCAGAACCGATCTAGGTCTGCTGCATCACCGCCTTGTCTCAGGCCATGTTAACCCTGGCCTTTTTAAGAGTACCACTGGGTCGCTAAAATTTAGGTCACGGATTCCCTATGAAAATTTGGGGGTGATTTTGTTGCAGATCCGCTCAATTTTGCCCTTGTGTATCAGACAAGTCTTGGGTCTGTCCTCAAGGCGATCGGCACAACTCCATCATCTATAGTCCCACAGTTATGCGCCTACATTTTTGTCCGTGGGAGTATCTTGCTCGCTAGTAGTACAAAATTTCCATGCCCAAAACCTATCTGAATCGGTCGGATGTTCAGGATTCATCACTCAAAAAGAGAGAGCCAGCCAACCAACCCCGAGGTCTGGCTCAGACAACATTGAATTGAATGCTGCTCCGTGGAATAAAACAATTAGAAAGATAGCTAATCCGAAAGCACCGGGCAGAATTTAACTTAAAGAGAGACTAGAAGAAAGTCCGAAAAAATAGCTATAGCAACAGCTTTAATTCAGTCCCCTTCTCTGGGTGCCTCCAGACACTTTTCTAAAACCGAATTCATTTGTTCAACCGCCTCTTGAATGCGATGCAAATGTTGAATGCAGGTCGCGATTTCCCAGGTATTGCCAAAACAGGCTAATAAATAGGTAGACTGGTGAACGATCTCTAGGGGGGCCAGAAACTCGTTACCAACGGTCTGGAGTAGACGGGATCTCAAATCGCACAGCGGCTGGGGTTCTGGGGGTTGGCCCGAGTAAGGCGAAGTTGACATAGCTATTTCCCACTCATTAATATAACTAATATCTCCTAAAAGTTTTTCTGATGCAGCGATCGCAGGCGAGGGGTCTGGTGAGTCCGCCTGGGTTCACAGTGTGACTGAACTCTACAGAACTCGGTGAGGTCGATCGCATCGCTACCCCAAAAAACACCCACCACCACCCCAGCGATCCCTGGGATTGACCCGTTGGCAACTCCCTAAACCCTTTAAAATAATCAAGTGACCTCTGGGGTCAAGGTGTTGATTCCAGCATTGATTCCACGGGTTTTTCCCAGGGCGAGATTCCTGTGTTTCTGTAGCCATTAAGGATCGACTATGAACCGAAAATTTCTCATTCCCTCCGTCTTGTTGAGTACCCTGTGCTTTACGAGTGTTGCCACTGCTGAAAATATTCAACATACTCAACAACTGCTTTCCACTAAGCAATGTGCCCAGTGTGACCTCAGTGGTGCTGGTTTGGTGATGGCAAATCTGGCCAATGCTCAACTGAGTGGGGCAAATTTGGTCCGGGCGAATCTGAGTCGTGCTCAACTGACAGGAGCAAACCTCAGTGGTGCGGACCTCCAAGGTGCATCTTTGTTTGGCGCGAACCTGATGGGGGTGAATCTCCAGGGTGCGGATCTGCGCGGTGCAGATTTGCGAGAGGCGTATCTTGTGGATGTGGACTTAACCGGGGCCCAGTTGGATGGGGCCAATCTCCAAGGAGCAATTGGCACTCCCCGGACGGTGTTAGCGGTAGAGGATGTTTATAACTGGGGGGTTGCAGAAGCCCAGCGCAACAATCATAAGAAGGCGATCGCCTATTTCGAGCAGGCATTAGTCCTGGATCCGGAATTTGCCCCCGCTTATCTCGCACGGAGTATCGTTCGTGCGGATACGGGGGATTTCTCCGGTGCTCAAGGCGATGCGGAATATGCGAAACAATTGTTTGCAATTCAAAACAATACTCAGGCTTTTGAAGCCACAGAGGTCCTGCTTGCTCAAATTGCAGCGGCTCAAAATCCAGAAGAAGGAGAGTCAGGCGGGGGCGGTTTTATGCGGTTTGTCGGTTCGATGGGGGTACTATTGCTGCGATTAATGTTGTAAACTTTTTGTCCGATGGTGAGATTTTGGATTTAACCGGCTTAGAGGTAAATCAACTGAATCTACCGCCGAATGGGCGATCCCCGGCTTGGAAGTGGCCATTCCGGGTGAATTTACCCAAGGAGTGCGATCGCGATCGCACTCCCATTTGCTCAAATCTCACCAATCCTTTGCGATCTAAATCACTCACCGGCTCCGGTTAATCAGGGATTCTACTAATAGAGGAGTTGAATCGGCCATTGATAAGGAAGGTGTGCCAATCATGTGGGAAAAACTATTTTTAGCGGCGATTATTACATTAATACTGAGTGTTTTTGCTAGTGGTTCTGACCAAGTTGCCCCGCAACGACACTCGCAGCAATCGGATCAGGGAACCCTATCTCCCCTGGTGATGCTCATTAAATAACTCAACCATCGAGTTAATTGCATCTACTTTCGTGCATCTACTTTGATATTTTTTTATTCTATAAAGCCAATAGACCCATCTCATCAATCATCACGCCCTCTCCCACCCCGATTCCCGCTCCATCTTGAGGGGTGCAGGTAGACTTGGCGCCTCAATAAAACAAGACCGGCAAGAGTTAAAACCCTTGCCGGTTATGGATTTGCCCTTATTCCCGAGAGAGGGGAATCTGGGGCACTTTGGCGGCGATCGGCATCCGCCACCCTGTTCCAAAGGCGCGATCGGTGACTTTCAATCCCGGGGGGGCTTGTCGGCGCTTAAATTCCGCCCCATTTAACAACTTCACCACCCGCTGCACTAAGGCGGGGTCATATCCGGCAGCCACGATTTGAGGAATCGATTCATGGTTGTGAATCAGGCGATCGAGAATATCATCCAAAATGTCATAAGGTGGCAGGGAATCCTGGTCAATTTGTCCCGGTTTAAGTTCAGCACTCGGGGGTTTACTCAAGACACTTTCAGGAATAATAATTTTACCCGGTTCTCGGGAATTGAGCCATTGACAAATGGCATAAACTTGAGTTTTCGGCACATCAGAAATAGCAGCTAATCCCCCATTCATATCCCCATACAGGGTACAATATCCCACGGCCATTTCTGATTTATTCCCGGTAGAAATGAGCAGATATCCAAATTTATTGGAGATTGCCATTAATAAATTCCCACGAATCCGCGCTTGCAGATTTTCTTCCGTAACATCACGGGGGGAGTCGGCAAACAAATCTTCCAGGGTACTGTCATAACAATCCATTAACTCCGCAATGGGAAGGGAGTAGGTTTTCATGCCGAGGTTTTTGGCAAGTTCCAGTGCATCAATCACCGATTGTTGGGAGGTATGGGGGGAAGACATGAGGACGCCGAGGACATTTTCAGGTCCGATCGCCTCACTGGCGATCGCTGCCACCAGAGACGAATCAATCCCGCCACTTAACCCAATCACGACTTTAGAAAACCCACATTTGCGGGTATAGTCTCCCACTCCCAACACCAAGGCGGACCAAATTTCTTCGGCTTGACTCAGGGGTTTTGCGGGGGGTGGGGTGACAGGTTGGGAGGCGATCGCCCCACCATTGAGGGAAAGAGCACGCAACTCTCGGCTTTTTTCGTCGAACTCCACCGCCACTAAATCCGGTTGAAATCCCGCAGCGAGGGCCACCCGTTCTCCCACTCCATTAAACGCCACGCTATATCCATCAAAAATCAAGTCATCATTGCCTCCGACTTGGTTGGCATAGATAATCGGTTTGTGATACCGGACTGCGACATGATTAAGCATCGCTTCTCGGAGTTTTTGTTTCCCCATACTATAGGGAGAGGCGGATAAATTAATAATGATATCCGCCCCTTCTTCCACTAAATTGGCAATGGGATTACTAGGGTATTGCCGTTTTCCCCAAAATTCTTCATCATTCCATAAGTCTTCGCAAATGGTTACCCCAATGCGGATGGGGGGAGAAACCTCGGGGTGAGAAGGAATGCCAAACTCGCCTAAATTAAAATAATTACTGACATAGGAGGGTTCAAAATAGCGATTTTCATCAAAAACATCGTAGGTCGGTAACAGGCGTTTGTGGAAATGTTGTTGAATTTTGCCATTGAAGAGTAAGGCGATACTATTATATAAAGATTTGCCTCCGGTGGTATGGGCGAGGGTATGGGTTTCCACGGTTCCCACTAAAACAGCGACTGCCGGTGGTAATTCCCGGGCGAGTTGTTGTAATTGCCAGGACATCGCCTCGATAAAACTCGGACGCAAGAGCAAATCCCGAGGGGGATAACCGCACAAAGAGAGTTCTGGCGTCAGCATCAGGTCAATTCCCTGGGCGGCAGCTTGGGTGGCCGCTTGCAGAATCTGTTGGGAATTGCCTCGGAGATCTCCAATGGTGGGATTGAGTTGAGCGATCGCAATTTTCATAAGATTGAGTAACCAATTGGGGGATAAACAGGTAAAATTTGGGGTTAAAACTATCCCTAAATAAACACTAAGGGTTTATCTTTCAACGGAGCAAATGCCTCAGCATCAAAGCGATAGAGGGCTGCTGGGCGTCCTGCGCCGCGAGACACTTTCATTTTGGTATCGGATAAAAAGCCCAGTTTGAGAATTTTGGCCCGAAAATTAGAATAATCGGAGAAATTTTCCCCTAACACGGTTGCATAGAGTTGATACAGTTCACTTAAAGTAAATAATTCCGGCAGCACATCAAAGGCGATCGGGCTGTATTCCAGTTTGTTCCGTAGGCGGCGATGACCATATTCAACCATGCGATTGTGGTCAAAAGCCAGATGCGGCACTTCATCCAGGGGATACCAGGCAATCCCCCGGACTCCGGTGCCCATCAGTTGGGCTTCTTCAAACCGGACTAAGGCAAAATAGCTCACGGACAGATAGCGTAAGGGTTGAGAGTCTGAAAGTTCGCGGGGGTCGCGTCCCGGTCCAGCAAAGGTGTACAGTTGTTCTAGGTAGAGATTCTGGACTTGAATTTTTTCGGATAAAATGCGATAGGCGGCATCTTCCAGGGATTCCCCGTGGCGAACTAAAGTACCGGGTAAACTCCATTGTCCGAGAAAGGGTTCACTTTCGCGCATGACGAGGAGAACCAGCAAGCGATTTTGTGCGGGATCGACGGAGAAGATTGCATTATCGACTCCCACTTTAAAGTTGAGTGGAAGGCCCAAAGACGCTGCCATTGGTTTAGCTCACATCCCGATAGGCGTATAGGTTTTCCCGTTGAATATAACGGGCAACCGGGGGGGTGAGGACTTGTGAGGTTTGGGTTTGACGATAGGCGGTGGAGGAAACATCGGGAAGATGCAAGTCGGCGATCGCCACGGATGCGCCCAGTTGTCGGAGTCGGTCGAGTTCCGATTCCTGGATGGGGTTTCCGGGTCGGGTGACAACTAACAGATTGACTTGAGAGAGCAATTCCTCCACCTGATACCACCGAGGCAACTGGGGGATTAAGTCTGACCCGATCACCAGATACAGTTCAGCCTCGGGCCATTTTTGACGGGCAATTCGCACCGTTTCTAAGGTCCGGGGTTGGCTGAGTTCTTCATCAAAGTAGAGATTATCCCGAGGATGGTCCGGGTCTTCCATCAGCAACTGCAACATCTGCGATCGATGAGACAGGGGGGTTTGATGAGACTTAAAGGGATTGTCTGACGCCCAAATCGCCACGGCATCAAACTCTTGAGACAGCCAATTGACTATCTTTTCATGGGCCTTGGTCGGGGGGTCGGCACTGGTACCAAAAAGTGCAAGGGTAATCATCTTTCAATGAGGGGGTGAGAACGACAAAATCTATCAATCAATGCTAGAGTGCTGAGGAATGAAAGCCACCCGCGTGGATGAAGACATTGCTCAACACTCCCGGAGGAAAACAGAAATTGAGGGTCAAGACAAAACTCGCCGATGGTGCAGCCGGACTGGTGAAAATCGTCAGGGTTTGAAAAAATGACTCACATTTTATAAGTTTGTAAGGTTTCTGCGGTCAGGGTTTGTAAGGGATCGGAAATTTCTACTGATGCACCACTGGGTCGATTGATCCGGCGAAGTTCTGGGGGAAGAGACGCCACGGAATGCCGGGTTCGTTCCGCGATCGCCTCCAACATTTCCGGAGGATGAACCCGCTGTCCCTCTTTGAAAAGTAGCTGCATCATCGGTACTTCACCGGGTTGAATGGCTTCACTGACCAATCCCAGGCGATCGCCCACAATCAGTCCATCCTGATAGCGTCGGAAAATCTGCTTCCGTCCGGGATAGCTGACTTTGCCGCTAGAATTTTTCATCACCGGCACCCCATCAATCTCTACAATTTTATAAACCCCATTTACGGGAGTCCCGGTGACTAACTTAGTCCCGATGCCAAAGCCATCAATGGGACAACCGGAGGCTTTCAACTCGGCAATTTTCCACTCATCCAAATCTCCACTCACAAAAATGGGGACATCGGGAAGCAGTTCTTGGACCTGTTTAGACAATTGGACCAAATCCCCGGAATCCAGGCGCACTCCTCCGACTTCCATTTCTCCCGCTTGGAGGCGATCGGCGATTTTCCGGGCCGCTTCAATCGGATCATAAGTATCAATCAGTAAGGGAGAACCGGGAAAATAATGCTGAAACGCTCGAAACGCCTGCATCTCACTCCCTTCCGTTGCCGAGAGGGCCATCACCAGGGCGTGAGCCATTGTTCCCGAAGGTTTTCGACCTAATTTGAGTGCCGCCAACACATTCGAGGTGGCATCCATTCCGGCGGCCAAAGCCGCTCGTGCGGCCCACAGCGAGGCTTGAGGACTAAAGGCTCGTCGGGTGCCAAACTCCAAAATGGAGGCTTCGGGACCGGCGACATCGCGAATACGCGCCGATCGCGTCGCGACAAGGGTCTGATAATTAATGGTATTGAGTAAATAGGTTTCGACAATTTGAGCTTGCCACAGGGGAGCCTCCACCCGCAGCAACGGTTCATTGGCAAAGACTGCCGTTCCCTCGGGAACCGCCCAAATATTACCCTGAAACCTTGCATCGGCCAGGAGTGACCAAAATTTATCAGAGGCCCTGGAAAAAATTCCAGTGGCTTGCAAACTGGCAATCTGCACCTCGCTGAACCGGAATTGCTCTAGGTACTCAAAGACTTGAGCTAACCCCATTGCAATTAAATAACCAAAGCCTTCCGGAAGTTTGCGAACAAACAACTCAAAGCTGGCGGTTCTGCCGTCCAGACCTTCTCCGGTGTAACAGGCGGCCATTGTCAATTGATAGAGATCGGTCAACAGACTATAGTCCTCTGGGACAACAGTCAGTTCTGATCCGTCTTTACCCGCTTGGGAAAGGGGTTGCGGATTGAGATCATTGGGTTCAGTGGCAGTTGCCATGTGCCAGATTCCTTGCTGAGAGGGGTTTGTTCAATTATAGTGGCATTTACCAAAATTTGTCACCGGATCCGGATAAAAATCCCCGGGTTGATGTGGGCGATCGGTCATAAATCCTGGGAATTTTAGCAATTTTTCGGACCTGGGTTATGGTGGAATTCATTAAAAATCTCGGCTCGGATCTGTTTGCCGAGGGCGTTTCTCTGAGAGGGGTGGAGAGAAAAATATCGGATTAACAACAAATATGCTATAATTTAATGCGTATTCTTGCTGGTTTTAAATCGTAACAAATTGTAAACCCCTCCCATCGCCCCATTCCAGATTAATTCCGGGATTCAACTATTGCGAACTAATAAGTTATCCTAAAAAATATTGCAAAAGTAACCGCTCCCCGGGGAAGTCAGGTAAAGTAAAAAGTAACGAGGTCTAGGGATTGCGATCGCTGACTCGGTTAACCTAAATGAACCTAATCAGGAGTTTTATCATGAACCTTTCTAAAACCATTGGTGACTTTTTCCAACACGTCTCAGAAGCAGCCGCTCGAATCTTTGGACCCAACGATGATAAATATCCGGAAACCGGGGTTCAACCCTTTGACGGCGATCCCAACCGAGGAGAAGAATGGTCCTAGGTCCTAGTCGGACAGGAGTGTAAAAAAAACTGAGTGTTGAAATTAGTTGAAATCCATAAAAAGAACCCTATCCCTACCCTATCCCTCCCGATGGGGTTCTTTTTATGAATAATTTGATAAAAAACCTTTCCAGGTTAGGGGAATTTCCAGGGATAACCCTTACAAAATTTGATGTAAGAAAAAGCAGAACGCCGCACTTCCAATGGGAACCGTGAGATTATCAATTCCCACTTTAGAAAATGCTTCTAAGACGGTTGCCACCCCAGCTACCCCAAGGGCAATCAACCCAATATTCCATAAATTTCCCTCAACCAGGGCTAAGATAGAAGCCGTAATAATAAAACTAACCAGCGCCATTGTCGCTGACCCTTCCAAACTCTTTTTTTCGCCCCAAAATTGATAGGGATGCTGGCCGAAACGCTGACCGATTAAAGCAGCTAAACCATCTCCATAAGTCATGATTAAAATGCCGATGGCTGCATATTGGGGAAGTTGTAACGGCCAAAACCAGGCGACCAAGATGCCGATACTAATGGCATAGAAAAATGTTCCTAAACTTTGGCGTCCGACACTATTAATTCCCGGGAGAATCGGAAATTTGTAAGAAATCAGGGCAATCGCCCCAGCTATAATAGAAGCAGCGATCGCCACCCAACCGGGAATCTGTAGCCACCATGCCAACAAAATCACATTGCCGGTGCCAATATGAACGACTTTGCGAACCACTTCGGAATCCGTTCGGGTAAACCGATGCAACCCCTCAGCAAAAATCAGTAGCAACCCCAACCACAACCCAACGGCTGCTACTTGTAACCCCAGGGGTAAAATGGATTCTAATGAGAATAGGGAAGTCAACACAGAATTTAAGGACTAAAACATTTTAAAGGTTTCTCTGAGTGTAGGGGATTGAGGCCATCGGGCGATCGACAACCTCTAAAAAATTTAGGACTTCCCGAGATTAGGGTGTCCCAGAACGAGTCAAAATAAATAAACTCTGGCAATTTTCTCTTCGATTACGTTATGAAATGGCTGATGATTCGGTTAATTCGAGGATATCGACTGTTAATTTCTCCCTTATTTCCGCCTACTTGTCGATTTCATCCCACTTGTTCCCAATATGCAATCGAGGCGATCGACCGTTTTGGACCCAGGCGCGGGGGATGGATGGCATTCCGTCGGGTGTTGCGCTGTCATCCCTTACATCCGGGAGGATATGACCCTGTACCGGAGGTGCCTGAAAAAACCACTGAATCCGTGTGACTGGAAAAATAAACTGAAAGCGGCAAGGTGCGTCAGATAGATAACTTACTCATTTGATTAACTGATGATCTGATGCACCTGCGATCCGCTGGATAACGACTGAAGATAACGACTGAAGTCGTTACTACGAACGGAGGAACGGATGTTGGGTTTTTGAATAGTTGCGAACGACTGAAGATAACGACTGAAGTCGTTACTACGAACGGGGAGACGGATAGTCGGGTTGGTGAATAGTTGCGAACGACTGAAGATAACGACTGAAGTCGTTACTACGAACGGGGAAGTGAATTTAATTAATCCATCATGCGGAGTCTGCCGCGTTTAGTGCTGTAGATGAGGCGATTGATAATATCTTGATGTTCCTCAGTCAGGGAGTTGCGTAAGATTGCCGTCCGGAGACGATAGCGATCGCTCTTTGTCATCTGGCCGGAGAACAAGATATCCCCAAATAATTCTTCGAGGGTTTTTGGGTGCTTGCTATCAAAAATTTTCATAAGGTTTAAAGAGAGTTCGTAAATAATTCTTTCAATTTTGGCGGCAAGGGGGGGATTTGGGTGCGATCGCATTCAGGGTTACCCTGCGATCGAGATCATACTTGACCCCGATGGCGATCGCTGACAGCAGAGTTTCCCGTCAGTGAGGCCAAAAACTCTGTTGCCATACCGCATTTTGGATTAATTTTACAAAATTGTAATAATTTTTAATCTAAAAAATAAATACAAAAAAGCCCAATCTGGAGAGTAAGATTGGGCTACCAAATCAACTATTTTACTGGAAAACTAAACATCGTAAATCCGAGATTCGGAAGCACCTGGATGTTCTAAACAGTAGCGTTCAAAAGCCGATTTGGGTTTCTGAGTTCTTCGGTGTGCGGCGACGCTGAGGAGTTCCTCGACAATATCCCAGGCTACTGCGCTTTCGGGAGATTCAATGCCTTTTTCTGCTGCGATCGCCCTGGCTTCATCCCGTGCCATTTCAATGCGTAGGCTCAAGGGAATAGTATTGCTTTGATTCCCCTCGGAATTTGACCCATGATTCCGGGTATTTGCGAGCCTTTGGGTTCTAGTTAAAACTTGAGCCATGACGGATTACCTCATCCAAAAATTAATAGGTTTCTCAAGCACCCGACTCTAGTCGATTCCTTCGAGCAAACCTCATACTTGTATTGTAGCTTGACTACCCGACCTTGGAGGTGTAAATAACCGTAACACTTTATTGCAAAAGGTTTCAAACCCCTAAAAAGCCCGTCCTGACAGCCTTTTCCTGGAACTGCACCTTATTTATCTTTCCAAAAGATTAAAATAGATTAAAATAGAATAAGAAAATGTAAAGAACCGTTGCTTTTATGACTGTTGCTGACTCCGCTCAAGCTCAAAAACGTGCCAATCCCTTTTTATCCCTCAACCTTGAAACTGCCCTAGAATCCTTGGGTGAAGACTACTACGACATCGTTCCGGCTGCTGAATTTCCCCAGCATCTTCTCCGGTTTCGCAATGACGAATTATTACAAAAATTAGGATTAGAATCCTCAACTGTAACCGATGAAGATTTTATCGAAGCTTTTGGGTATTTTCAGGGGGTACGACCGTTTTTAGCCCTGCGCTATCATGGCTATCAATTTGGCGAATATAACCCCAATTTAGGCGATGGAAGGGGCTTTGTCTACGCTCAAGTTCGGGGTACCGATGGCAAACTTTACGATTTCGGCACCAAAGGCAGTGGCAGAACTCCTTATTCCCGTCATGCCGATGGACGGTTAACCCTCAAAGGCGGAGTTAGAGAAGTTTTAGCAGCGGAAATGTTGCATCGGATGGGAGTTAGAACCTCTCGCTGTTTAAGCTTAGTTGAAACCGGCGAACAATTGTGGCGAGGAGATGAACCTTCTCCAACGCGATCGTCGGTGATGATCCGCTTTAGTGAATCTCATATCCGATTTGGAACCTTTGAACGATTGCACTATTTAGGACGAAAAGATTTAATCCAAAAACTCTTAGATTGGGTGATTGCTCATTATTATCCCCACCTCAATGATACTCTACCGCCCTTGACTTCCTCGGGTACGGGAAACCCGAAAGAGAACTATGCCCGATTTTATCAAGAATTGGTGCAACGGGTGGCTACTTTAACGGCACAATGGATGGCAGCCGGATTTTGCCATGCGGTGTTAAATACGGACAATATGTCCATCACGGGGGAAAGTTTCGATTATGGACCTTTTGCCTTTATTCCCACTTACAACTTAAAGTTTACAGCGGCCTATTTTGACTATTATGGGCGCTACAGTTACGGGAATCAACCGGCAATCTGTCGCTGGAACCTGCAAATGTTGCAAGTGCCCTTAAAGGCGGTGATTGATGAGGCGGACATGGAAGCTGCCTTAGAGGAATATTATGACCATTATAACCGAGAATATCGCCAACTGATGCTCAGTAAGTTGGGATTTGGGGAAGAAATGCCGGAAGAGGCAGCAACGGAGTTGGTGCAATTAACCCTGCAACTTTTGGCGGAGTCTCAGGTGGAGTATCCGGAGTTCTTTTGGCAACTCAGACAGCAGTTTTCTCCGGAGTGGCGGGAAAACAGTGACTGCATTTTTGGCCCGATGGAAACCGATTCAGAACTGTTCGCTGCTTGGCAAAAAGCCTATTTCCATTTGTTGCAGTTTGTGGGAACAGCGGATTTAGAGCCAATGCGAGAACGGATGGCAAAATATAATCCGCAAACGGTGATACTCCGACCTAAAATTGAGGCGATTTGGGAACCGATCGCCCAGGAGGATAATTGGCAGCCGTTCTATGATTTGTTGAATCAAATCAAAAAAGATTAAACCTCTATAACATTGCAAAGACTGCAAAAAAGGACAGGAAAATGCCCTGTCCTTCCTTTATGAAAACCTAGTTGCGATCAGGCGATCGCATCCGTAATTTAGACACTCCAAATTCCGAATTTAGGCTCCGGGCATAGTCCCCGTGGGGCTGCGATGAGCACCAACTTGGGGACGCGGATGCCACTTGCCATCACTTCCTTCCTCATAGCTACTCCGCAGGGAATTCCAGGCCACATCCAGAGCCCCACTATCGCTCATTCCATTGGAGGAAGCACTGTTATAAGCGGTGAAGAAAATATTTTGTGCGCCTTCAGGCAGTTTTTCTTTTACATCATTGGGTAAATCTTCTTTGGTTTGGTAAGCCAAGATTATTCTCCTAATTTACTGGTTTTTTACAATAGATTCAATTTAATCAAAAATTTTCCCAAAAACCCTCTACCGTCAGGCTGAATCAAAGGATACATTTCACTCAATTTCTACCTCTTATCAAATCGAATATCTTTCTTAGGGTAGGTGCGAAAGATAGTCCAATTTTGGAGAAATTGAATCCTGGGGAATTCAGGCGATCGCCCTCTCCCTCTGCCCTAATCCTGACCCGGCTTTGCCATCGGGGGAAAATGGCTTATAATACAACCCAAGGCGCAGCAATAATTAACCTTTATGGGCCGAGTCCGAGCAAAATCTGACTTTCCAGAAAAAATCTGCCCCGTCTGTCAACGCCCCTTTACCTGGCGGAAAAAATGGGCGGATTGTTGGGATGAGGTAAAATACTGTTCGGAACGCTGTCGCCGTCGCCGTTCCCAAGCTCAATCCTCAGAATAAACCGGGGAATTTCCCCAAAATGCCTCAATTACTGGCTGTCAAAGAGTACCCTTTGGGTTACCATAAAAGATTGGATATTAACCGAAGGCAGAGGCTGAATTCATGACAACGGGTGCGGTACAACCCAAGCTGATTATTCATGGTGGCGCGGGGAGCTCTCTTAAAGATAAAGGTGGACTTGAAGCGGTGCGCGGCTCCCTCCATGCCATTATAGAGGAAGTGTATGGTATCTTAATCCAAGGGGCCTCTGCCACAGAAGCGGTGGTGCGCGGATGCAAACTCCTGGAAGACGAACCGCGTTTTAATGCGGGAACAGGTTCGGTGTTGCAATCCGATGGACAAATTCGGATGAGTGCGGCGTTAATGGATGGCACGTTGCAACGCTTTAGCGGCACGATTAATGTCTCTCGGGTTAAAAATCCCATCGATTTAGCCCTATTTTTACAGAATTCCCCCGATCGCGTCTTGTCGGATTTTGGTTCAGCAGAATTGTTGCGCGAATTGCAACTGCCGATTCATAATCCCCTCACAGATAAGCGGTTGCAGGAGTGGATGGAGGAACGCAAAGATAATTTTTCCCGCAGTATGGCGAATGTGGTGGCAGAATCCTCGGGACGGGGAACGATTGGGGTTGTGGTACTGGATCAGGCGGGTAAAATTGCTGCTGGAACCTCTACGGGAGGGAAAGGATTTGAACGGATCGGGCGCGTCAGCGATTCGGCAATGCCTGCGGGAAATTACGCCAATCCCAAGGCGGGAATTAGTTGTACGGGGATTGGGGAAGATATTATCGATGAATGTCTCGCGGCGCGAATTGTGGTGCGGGTAACTGATGGATTATCGTTGATGAATGCTTTTGAGCGATCGTTTGCCGAAGGGGAACGGAATAAACGAGATTTTGGGGCGATCGGGATTGATGCCACAGGCGCGATCGCCTGGGGTAAAACTTGTGAGGTGATTCTCGCTGCCTATCACACCGGCGATCGCATCGGTGATGCCTTGGAAATGAGTCCAGAAATGGGTGTCGGCATCGCCTAGGGAACTCAAAAAAATAAAACCGTCAAACCCGTTCGTAGTGACTCCTTCAGGAGTCATCTTTAAAGAAACCCCTGAAGGGGGGACGTTGAACATTTGGATGATTTATTTTTTGCAATCCCCCTAGGTGAGATGGAACAGAAACCGGGTTTCTGAACCAGATTATTGCAAGTTAGCAGAATTTTGGGCAAGAAACCCGGTTTTTAATTCTCGGTTAGGGGACCCGAAACTTTTATCCCCAAAAAATCTCGGTTCAAGGTGTTGACAATCGTAGCATCTTGACATACAATAATAAAATGGAAGTGTGTGCGCCCATATATATCGAAATCTGAGAACGGAAAATTCCCTAAAGGAATCTCTCTCTACCGATGAGTAGAGTAGTCTACTCTGGTAGTTCTCACAGAAGACAGAGAGACAGTTCCCTCCTCAGACAGACCACTGAAGCGGATAGGTTCGCTACAGTAGATATATAGATTCAAGCGCATCAAAACAAAGTTGGGTGCTGAACTTCAGACTTATCGAGTAAGCTGTCATCTTAAATTGACAGAAGGTCTGGACACTTTATAGAGAACCAATTATACGAATCAGTCCCGTCAGAGCTTCTCTGGCGGGATTATGATTATTAGGGGGTTATTGAAACAAGAGAGAATACCCCAAAAACAGCGCCCACCCTGCCACAGCAAAAAAGGCGAACAATCCCACCATAATTTCAAAGGACCACTTAACCTTCAAGGTTCCGAGTAAAGGGGTAGCAGAAATTAGCAGTAAAACAAAGAAGAGAGAGAATAACCAAATCATGATGTGACTCCAGAATAAGGACAAGAGGTCCTCTTCTAGTTTACCGAGTTTCTGGAGATGTTGGAGGATCCGGGGTTTCCGGAGGGAGGATTAAGTCTAAAGCGTGATGGAGAATTTGCGATCGCCTCACCAGGGTTTCTAACTCCTCCGGTTCATACCGTCCTTCTGCCACTTCCAAGGATGCCTCATCGATCGCATTGAGAAAGGCTTCCTCCAACGTTTCCCATAACTCTTCCCGGGTCAAATAATAACCCCCTGCCTTACGCCGCTTGTTTTTGCGTTGAATTTCCCGCAGAGAATTCCGAATCGAGACTTCCCAAGAACGAGTTGTGCGTTGTTCTGCTTGCTGTTTGATTAAGTGCAGTAATAAAACAATGGCATAACTGCGAATCGTATCAATAATGTCTTGTTTACTCATTTCTTCGAGGATTTCGACAAGGGCGAGGGAACCTTGAATATCTCCGCTTCGCAGCAAGTCTTTTAAAGCGAGTATTTCTTCCATAATCATCAATCATCCTCAAGATGCTGCTTGGGGTTATGATACCAAATGCGGTAAGGAAAATAGGACATCTTGCACCTGTTGCAACACCCGGCGGGGGTTCAAACCCCCGCCTAACAGCTTAAGTCGGTTGAAACCGACTGAAAACACCACTGTATCAGCCTTGCAGTCGGTTTTTAACCGACTTTAGCTATGAGGCCGCCAATCGTTTGAACCCCCGCCGGTGTTGAGAATGGTGCAAGATGTCAGGAAAATAGGACTTACGCATTCCCCCTAACTGTAGAGGCGATTCGCGAATCGCCTCTACATTATTTAGGTAGGGGTTTCCTACTCTTTCGCTTTTAGTTTCCAGCCTTTTTTGGCAACTTGTCGGGCACGGGCGATCGCCAAAGTGTTATCTTCCACATCTTCGGTAATCGTAGAACCTGCGGCAATGGTGACGTTTTCACCTAGTTTAACTGGTGCAACTAAGACGCTATTAGAACCCGTTTTCGTCCCACTGCCGATTTGGGTGGGATGTTTGTTTACGCCATCGTAATTGGCGGTAATCGTTCCAGCACCAATATTCACCCGATCGCCGGTGGTGGTATCGCCTAAATAGGACAAGTGAGATACATTGCTGCGATTGCCTAACTTTGTATTTTTGAGTTCCACAAAGTTACCAATGCGACAGCCTTCTCCCACCTGGGCGTGACCGCGTAAGTGAGCGTAGGGACCGACTCGGGTTCCTGCCGCTACGGTACTGTCCGTGATGACCGAGTATAACACTGTAGCCCCGTCGCCAATCTGGCTATTTTCAATCAGCGTCCCGGGACCGATGCGAGAACCGGAACCGATCGCAGTTTCGCCGCGCAGGTGGGTTTGGGGTTCGATGATGGTATTCGGGGCGAGGGTGACCGTATCATCAATGGTAATGCTATCCGGGTCAATGAGAGTGACCCCAGCGGCCATCCAGTCATCTTTGACCCGAGTCTGCAAAATTTGATAGGCTTTTGACAATTGCTTGCGATCGTTGATGCCGAGAATTTCCTGATAATCCTCCACATCTAAAATCCGCACAGGATTTAAGTAATTAACCGCATCCGTCAGATAATATTCTGCCTGATCGTTTTCCGATTTTAATTGGGGTAAAACCTGGGCTAAATCCGGCCAACGGAAACAATAAACCCCGGCATTAATGCGCCGATTCTGCTTTTGAGCGGCGGTACAATCCCGGTCTTCAACGATTTCCTTGAGCAGGTTTTCGCTGTCACAAAACACCCGGCCATAGCCTTTGGGATCCGGCAGTTGCGCGGTCAGAATGGTGGCGGCATTCCCTTGTTCTTTGTGGGTATCCAGCAGCCGCTTAATGGTTTCGGGTCGTAATAGGGGGACATCGCCATTTAAAACCAACAAATCCCCGGTAAAGTCTTTTAAATAGGGAATCACCTGTTGGACGGCGTGACCCGTGCCTAATTGCTGGGTTTGTTCAACAAATTCTAAATTATCAAATCGTTGGATGAGTTCGTTTTGGACGAGTTCCCCTCGATAGCCGACGATAATTAAACGTCGGGAAGGTTGAATTGCCGAGAGACTATCGAGTACCCGTTCAACCAGCGATCGCCCCCCCAAAGGATGTAAAACCTTGGGTAGGTCTGATTTCATGCGTGTCCCGCGTCCAGCGGCTAAAATCGCTACTGCTACCATTTTCTTTGAGCCCGTTAATCTCAACGGAGTATAGCGCGCTTTTCGCTCTTATTGAAGCAAATTCATCCACAATGGCCGCCCGATCGCCGTAGCTAAGGGCGATCGCCCCCGGGAAAACCGGGGCCTAGCCATTGGCAATGCGCCAACTTCCTGCGATCGCAGCGGGTTCGTCGGATTCAATCAATTGCAGGCGATTGACAGCCCTTGGCGCTGTTCCCATCTCCGTGGTCCGAATAAAAGTTGTAAATTTTTCGACCAGTTGCGGGTTACGCCATCCCTTCGCCGTTTCTTCCGCAATAATTTCCAGGGCTTTTTCTGAGGTAAACGCCTGTTTATAGGGACGTTCGCTAGTCAGGGCGTCGTAAATATCCACCACTTGAAACACTTGGGCAATGTAGGGAATTTCATCCCCCACCAACCCATCGGGATATCCTGTCCCATCCCATCGTTCATGATGATGGCGAATCAGAGGACGGACGCCGCGCATGGTCCGCAGGGGGAGACAAATTTTTTCCCCAATCACCACGTGCTGTTTCATAATTTCCCACTCTTGGGCGGTGAGTTTACCCGTTTTGAGTAACACCCCATCAGGAATGCCCACTTTGCCGATGTCATGGAGGTATCCCCCCCACATTAAATCGCGAATTTCATTGCGCGAGAGGTGAAGAAACTCGCCAAACGCTTGTCCGCGAGAGACCAAGCGTTCGCAGTGGTCCCCGGTATTGGGGTCTCGACTTTCCACAGTCCGGGCAATGGAAAAGAGGACTTGTTCCGCATGGTCGAGGTCCTCATTGAGCCGTTTTTGGCGGACCAGGGATTTGACTCGGGCGGATAATTCGAGATGATCGAAGGGTTTAGTCAGGAAGTCATCACCTCCGGCTTCAATCCCTCGGATCCGCGATCGGCGATCGTTAAGGGCGGTCACGAAAATGATGGGAATCAGGCGGGTTTGCTCATCTTGTTTCAGATGGCGGCACACCTCAAATCCATCCATTCCAGGCATCATCACGTCCAGCAGAATTAAATCGGGCTGGGTTTCCTTCACACAAGCCAGTGCAGTAGGGCCACTGTCTGCTTCCAGAATTTCATACCCTTCTACGGACAAAAGAGCCACTGCCGTCATCCGGCTGGCTGGATGATCGTCTACGACGAGAATTTTGGACTGTTCTGCATCAAGGAAGTTCACAGACAAACACCTTGCTCTGAGTATTTCTATTAGCTAGTTCTGCGTCAAGCGACTGAGTAAATTAATCGCTTTTGGTACTATCTCTTACTATCTTTACATTATTTGGACCGCGTTTGTTTAAAAAATCCGTGGTTTTACACAGACTTTATAAAGGATGCCGGAGTTTTTCCGGTCTGGGCCATTTTTTTTAAAAAATGTAAAGTTTTTCTCATTGACTTTGATGAGATTTTACCTTCATCGGCCTTTTGATTATAGCGGGCCGATGAGCTTGATCTGGGTCGGGGTTACCTAAAAGGCTAACCTGCCCCTTTAAAGCATGACCTCCCCAATCGGTGATCCCTGGCTACTTTCCTCCCATGCTGGCCCATCTTTTTTTCCAACTAGAGGTTGGTTCTAAGGGGGATAAGTCTTGTTCCTGTTGACGCCGGTGCCGAATTTCCTCAGCGGAATCCGACAGGGTGGGGTCTCGATAGGGAATCGCCGCCCGAGTTTGTAGATGCTCCTGTTCTTGGGGGGAGAGGGGGGGTAAATCGCGATCGCTAAAACTAGCTAGAGTTCCGGGCGATCGCCGTCCTACTGGCGCAGTGGCCCCAATTTTTAAGCCTGTCGCCATTAATGCCGTTCTCACCGAGGCCGAACAAGAATAAGTTGCCAATTTTCCCGTCGGACTCAAACTGCGGGCCACCCACCCTAAAAATTCCACAGTCCACAGTTGCGGACAATTGGGAGGGGAAAAAGGGTCCAAAAATATGGCATCGGCTTGAAACCCTTGATTCACCACCTGTTGAATGGTGTTTCGGGCATCTCCTAGCCATAAAGTCCCTTGGAACTGGGGGGTCGTCACAGTCCTCGACACCCTAGATTCACCCTGCAATTCTAGGACCGAGCAATGGACTCCCGGGATAGTCGATTCACCGTTGGCGGCTGGGGTAACCAGTGCGCCTAGAAGTGCAGGAATGGGCGAGGGCCAAGCGTTTAGTAACCCTTGGGCGATCGCGGCTTGGGGAATTGCGGCATCCAATTCCAACCCGACCCACTCCACCAAACAAGCTGGATTAATTGACCAAATCGTCTCTAATGCTGATGCGGTATTGTACCCCAATCCATAGCATAAGTCAAGCAATCGCACCCGAGGGGTTTGGGCTGTTTGGGCTAACTCCGTGGGTTCTACAAATTTACACCGCGCCTCTTGGCGAGCCCCGTGGTAAGAATGAAACAGTTCGCCAAATTCCGGGGAATAAAACGTAAAAGACCCATCAGAGGTCTCTTGAGGCGTCAGAGGCATCATTTCTGCCATAAGTCTGGGTTACATCCTGCAATTATTTCTAAACAAGCTTGGCGGGCCAATTTTCTAGCTTCTATTCGGTGTTGAATCGTCTGCTTAACCATCTGCGCGATGTTCTCCCGACGCGCTTGATCCTTGGGAATCGGTAAAATCAACTCCTGAATTCGATTCCCCAGAGAATCAATAATATCCTGGGTTAAACGCTTTGCCAAGATTTGTTTCTGCACCGGGACTGAACTCAGGGCCGCCAACAACAAATAACAACAGAAAGGAGAGGTTTCCCGAACCCGCAATTTATAGAAATGACTTTGATAAACCATGCGGATATCATCAGCGGTAATCAAGGCACAAGTTCCAATTAAATAAGTGCCATCGCGTACCATCAAAATATCCCCTTCCCGCAAGTCTTGTTTTTCAGCCAAGGATTGATAAATCTCTTGACTCACCGAATGTTTCGGGTCAGTCTTAATTTCCCAATTGGAAATATCTGAAGTGCGGATAAAGGGGATGTTTCCTGTCCCATAAGCTAGTTTTCCCACTTCATCGCCACTGCTAACCTCGATCATCCCTTGGGATATCAACTCTCCCATAGAAATAAAGTCATGACTGTCTTGGAGGTTGACTAATTCTGAAATAGCAGCGGGGTTGTAATAATGCGGGGCTAAAATGCCATTTTGAAGGCGATCGCAACTCATCCAATAGCCTAACTGACTCGGTTTTGTTAATAGTCCTCGTTCATAGTCTCGGTAGCGGGCGGCAATTTCTGGTAAATCATCTCGGTCAATCGGTTGCCCCCGGCTATCCCGTCCACACCATTGCGCCTCCGCCATAAAAATAGAGGGATTGCTTTCATTTTCTACTGTGGTTCCCGATTTTTTTTGTAATAAAAGAAGACAAGTTTTGGTATGAGTCCCGCCTTTCCCTGATATTTTAAATAACACATCGGGCATTCCAATTACGGCTTTGATGATAGAGTTTGCCCGGATATAATCCACCACATACCGATAGGTTTTGCTAGAAATCAAACTTTCAGGAACTACCATACCAATCCGACCTCCGGGCCGAACTAGAGATAAACATCGTTCCATAAATAAGACCTGGGGGGGTACAGAAGGTTGCAATTTGGGCAGTTTTTTAAAAGATAGGCTATCTTTTTCTAACCGCCATCGATATCCCAATTCAAAGGTAGCTTGAACCTGGGGAGATGCGGCAACAATGCGGCTCCCAAAGGGAGGATTGGTCAGGACAATATCAAATTCACCGACCTGAGTTGGGAAGGGGAAAGACTGGGAATTGGATGAATTATTGTCAGGATTTCTGTCAAAATTGGGGGCGAGAGATTCCAGTTCCCAAGCGAGGGAATCCGCACAAAAGACCTGAGCCGATTTGAGGGTCAACAGAGATAAACGGGTGGCCGCTAATCCGGCGAGATACTGGTCTTTATCTAGTCCAAAAACTGTAGAGAGGATTTGTGGAACCGAGGCACCGGCTGTTTTTAAATGGCGCGCCGCCACACTTAAAAATCCACCCGCCCCACAAGCTGGATCAATGAGGGTTTCTCCAGGACGAGGATTGACTAAAGCCACCAATAAGGCGATCGCATTCATCGGGGTAAAAAACTGCCCTTCCTGTCCGCGAATCTGGGACCCCATAAACACTTCATAGATGTCTCCAAAGGGGTCATGAAGGGGGGTTTCCCAGTTAGCAGTATTCAGCAGGATATCAATTTGAGCCAGACTGTGAGGGTCGAGAAGCAACCGTTGCTCAGAGGGAAAGAGGGTCGGCAAAAGTAAACGCAGTTGGGCAAAAGACTTATGATATCGACGGGCGATCGCCTCTACATTTGTTTTGTCGTGAATCGGGTCAAATAAGGACAGATTCTGCTGAAAATACAGTTTGCAAAATAAGCATTTTATTGTTTCTTGTAGTAAGGTTTCATCCCGAGTTGCACCGAGGAAGCGACCCACGAGATAATTCCGAATCTGTCGATACACCGCTTTAGAATCTCGTTCTAGGTTCATGTTAACCCCAATCCAGATTGGGAAACGTATTTTAAGTGTTATTTTAAATCCAAAAAACTTACCCTTGTCAGGAGGACAGTACCCTCTTGCCGAGACGTTCTAGGGCCAATAAACCGGCACCATAGGCGGGTTCATGGCGGGGGGAGATGACTTGAACTGCGGGAAATTGGGTGCGAAGGGAGTCCCGGAAGCGATCGCCCAAATGGCAGACACTGCGCCAGACGCCGCCAATCGTAACCACCTCAAATGCCTGATCCCGGGTAAACAGGGCCAAGGCAACGGTTTGAGTCATCAGGACTAACTCCCCTGCGGCATCCTCCAGAATCTGGAGGGCGATCGCATCTCCGGCAGCAGCAGCGCGATCGACGAGAGGAGACAATGCCGCAATTTCCGTCACTCCCCATCCCCGGCGATAGATGACTTCGATTAAGTCTTCTAACTGGCTCAAATTAAGATAATCTAATAAAGAATCCGTGAGTAAAGTTTTGGGTCCTCGACCATCATGCGATCGCGCTGCTGCCTTTAACCCGGCGATCGCAATTTGATACCCGCTGCCTTCATCTCCAAAGCGATATCCCCAACCGCCTGCGCGTTTACTCTCTCCCTGGGAATTGCACCCATAGGCGATCGAACCCGTACCCGCCACGATCGCCACCCCAGAAGCGGACCCCGTCCCTCCCACCAAGGCGATCGCGCAGTCATGAGTCACCACCACCCCCTCAGACTGTAGATTCCAGCGAATTGGCAGGGCACTTTCCGCGTACAACCCTGCCACCAAACCTTGCACCACTTGGACATCTGCCGGACGTCCCACCCCAGCTAATCCCACACCAATTCCTGCGATCGCCACCCCTGGGAGTTCCTTCACCGCTAAGGCGATCGCCTGTGAGATTGACTCCCCTGCTGCCGCCAACCCAATGGTTTGATAATTCGAGGGCCCTGCCTCACCCCGTCCGGCGATCGTCCCCGTTTCATCCATCACCAGACAAACCGTCTTGGTCCCTCCCCCATCAATGCCCAACACCCAGTCTGTGCTATCGTTAAACTCTGAATCCCTGACCCCATCACTCATTCCCAATTCTTAACCCCCTAACCTGAATCTACAACCCACCGCCACCGACTCGCGTCCCTACCCAGCTTACCCCTGCTGCCATCTATCCAGGGTGGTGATTATCACCGCAAAACGTTACCCTGTATAAGATAGCGTTCATTAGCTCAATTGCAGCAAATTCAGTCTTAAAGATAGATTCATCACCATGTCAAACCAATACTCTTATTTTGATACAGAAAACAACGGTCATAAAACCTTTGAGCTCCCGGGGGCCAAACCCCATTACAACCCCGATCGCCCCGGACAAGTCGAACATATCTGCTTAGATTTGGCCCTGGACTTGGCGAATCAACGCTATCAAGGGACTTGCAGCATTCGACTCATGCCCGTAAGAACCGGCATCGATCGCCTGACTTTAGATGCCGTCAACCTGAATATTCAGGAAGTCACCATCAGCGAGACCCCGCAACCCTTCGATTATGATGGGGAACGGTTAGAAATTCACCTCACCCAACCCACTCAAGCAGAACATCCCCTCACCCTCGTGGTTACCTACGGGGTCGAACAGCCCCAGCGTGGCATCTATTTTATCGCCCCAGATGCCCATTATCCACAGAAATCCGTGCAAGTTTGGACCCAAGGGGAAGATGAAGACTCCCGCTTCTGGTTTCCCTGCTTTGACTACCCCGGACAACTCGCCACCTCAGAAATTCGCGTTCGGGTTCCCAAACCCTACCTCGCCATTTCTAATGGGGAACTGATTTCTACGGAAGAAGAAGGCAGCGATAAAATTTATCATTGGTTCCAAAAACAGGTTCATCCCACCTATTTAATGACCTTAGCGGTGGGAGATTTTGCCGAAATTCGGGATGAATGGAACGGCAAACCTGTGGTTTACTATGTAGAAAAAGGTCGCGAAGAAGATGCCCGTCGCAGCATGGGTAAAACGCCGCGCATGATGGAATATTTTAGCGAGGCGTTTGGCTATGCTTATCCTTATCCTAAATATGCCCAAGTGTGCGTCGAAGATTTTATCTTTGGGGGCATGGAAAATACTTCAACGACCCTGTTAACCGATCGCTGTCTGTTGGATGAACGCGCCCAACTGGATAACCAACGCACGGAAAGTTTAGTTGCCCATGAACTCGCCCACCAGTGGTTTGGGGATTTGGTGGTGATTAAACATTGGTCTCATGCCTGGATTAAAGAAGGGATGGCCTCTTATGCTGAGGTGTTATGGACTCATGAAGAATATGGTGCAGAAGATGCAGCTTATTATTTGCTGAATGAAGCGCGGAGTTATTTGAATGAAGATAAAACCCGCTACCGACGACCGATTGTCACTCATGTTTATCGGGAGGCGATCGAGCTTTATGACCGCCACTTGTATGAAAAAGGCGCTTGCGTTTATCACATGATTCGGGCCGAGTTAGGGGATGAACTGTTCTTTAAAGCCGTTCATACCTTTGTCAACGATAACGCCCATCAAACTGTAGAAACTGTGGACTTGCTGCGGGCCATTGAAAAGGCTACGGGGCGAAATTTGATGTTCTTGTTTGACCAATATGTGTATCGCGGGGGTCATCCGGATTACAAAGTCTCTTACAACTGGGATGGAGACAGCAAACTGGCGAAAGTGACCGTCACTCAAAGTCATGTCAAAACCACCGGAGAAAAAGGGAACGAGAAGGAGTTATTTGACCTCAAAATTCCCATTGGATTTGGGTACAAAAATGGCGAACCTCTGAAAACTTTTACGGTGCGCGTGAATCAGCGGGAACAGAGTTTTTACTTTGCCGTTGGGGAAAAGCCGAGTTATATTAGCTTTGATGTGGGAAATGCTACCCTCAAAACGGTGCATTTAGAGTATCCAGTCGCGGAATTGAAAGCGCAGTTACAGTATGACCCAGACCCGGTGTCGCGAATTTATGCTGCCGTTGCTTTGGCGAAAAAAGGCGGATTAGAAGCAGTAAAAGCCCTCGGTTCTGCCTTAAAAACCGAACGGTTTTGGGGGGTGCGCTTAGAGGTAGCGAAACAACTGGGTAAGATTAAATTAGACCAAGCTTTTGATGAGTTAATCGTCGGATTGCAGGATGAAGATGCGCGGGTGCGATATGCGGTGGTGGAGACATTAGCGCATCATAAAACCCCGGAAAGTTATCAGGCGATCGCCCAAGTATTGGAACAGGGAGATGCCAGTTATAATGTAGAAGCGGCAGCGGCAAGAGCAGTCGCCTCAATCTGTGCCGGAAAACGGAACGAACCTCTGGATGAAGGGGATGCGATCGCCCGTTTGCAACAAGTCTTGAATGAACGCGCCGGATGGAATGAAGTGGTTCGCAGTGGGGCAATTTCCGGCTTAAGCAAGCTCAAAACCTCAGAAGATGCCCTCAATATCATTCTGGATTATACCGCCAATGGTGTCCCCCAACCCCTGCGATTAGCGGCAATTCGCGCCGTCGGTAGCATTTCGACCGGTCAAACTCCGGGCAATTTAGAGCGAATTTTGGACCGTCTTTCCGACTTATCGGCGGAAACCTTTTTCTTAACTCAAGTTGCCGTTGCCTCCGCCTTGGGACAAATGGAGACACCCAAAGCGATCGCAATTCTACAAAGTTTAGCGAATTCCACTCCCGATGGCCGAGTTCGGCGCGTTGCGGAAGAAGCAGTTTCTAAGGTTGAGAAAAATATCGGATCCGATAAAGCGGTGAAGCAATTACGCCAAGAACTTGACCAGATTAAGAAAGAAAATCAGGAACTCCGGAGTCGGTTGGAGCATTTGGAAGCAAAAACCAAATAAGGGGATTGCAAAATATAAATCATCCAAATGTTCAACGTCCCCCCTTGACGGGGTTTCTTTAAAGATGACTCAGTAACGGAGTCACTACGAACATTTGGATGATTTATTTGTTGGAGTTTTCTAATGCGGTGAATTTCCATCAAGTCCGGTGCATCTATATTTGAACCCCTCACAGAAGAAAACCCGCTTCAGCGGGTTTTCTTCTCTGAATTGTTCGACATCAAGGCTGAGGGTATTTTTTTGGGCAATTGGGATTACTCTAAGGTTAACTGTAAGTTAGGACAAAGTTTCAGTAAGTTTTGCAGCGACTTTCGTTGCCACGCAATTTCATCAGAACCGACCACGGCCAGTTTAATCTGAGTCTTTTTTCGCATAGAAATGACAAACTTAGAAAGCATACTAATCCCCGAACTATTCAGAAACTCCAGTTTTGTAAGGTCTAGGGTGATCGTGGGGGGATTGAGTTCAGCAATGTCATTCAATAACTGGGCGATCGGAGCATAATCTGCGGACCCTGTGAGACTGAGTTCACCTTGAATTTTAACCGTTACGGATTCCGGAATATACTGTACACTGTAGTCTTCACCTTTGATTTCTTGAAAATTCATCTTCTATTGCCTCCGGAGCAGGTGCTCTGGTTAAAGTTTACCTGAACTGGACTGATTACAGTTAAAATCCCAACCATAAAGTTATAATACCAATTGAACAAGGGTGGTAGCTAGAAAGAGTTGGGGATGGTCAGGAATTGGGTCAAATTTCCACCCTAATTTTGCCGAGTAGTCAATAATCATGGTCAGAAATCCCAGTCCTGAATCCTCATTGTTTTCTTCCATACGTTTTATATATAACTCTAGCGGGTCCGAGGAGAGCAGTTCCTGAATAAAGGCTTTAAAGCGATCGCCTGCTTCTCGGGTCACCGTATTTCTGGACATTAACACAATTATCTTTTCGGGACCATCGATGAAATGAATTCCAAATCTCACCGGATATTCATCCGAGGGACTATGAAATTTCATCGTATTTTCTAACAGTTCATTGGCCACATAGCTCACGGAACCCTTGTAGTCTTGTTGACGCCGTTTAGCTGCCGGGTCATCCTCGTCAATGGGCAAAAAGGTAGCCAGATAATCTGCTACAAAATAAGCGGAGAGTAAATTATTTCGCCAGCGGTTTTTAATGGGGCGAGAGTTAGCGGAAAATCCCAGATCTAAATAATCATGCCCGGGAGGTAAATCGGGAAGATAGTCTCCAAATATTTCACTCATGACCGTCTGAACTCCTTTCTAACCTATTTTTGTTTAATGACGACCAAAGTCATATCATCCAGCATTTTTTGGCCCTCGATGTACTCTCGGACATCGGCGATCGCTGCTTGTTGAATCTCCTCAACCGATTGGGGCCAATGCTGACTGATGATGTCACACAATTGCTCCACTCCATATCGTTGTTTGTCTCTATTTTTGGCCTCAGTAATCCCATCGGTATAAACAACAATGCCATCTCCGGAGTTGAGTTCCACACAAATCTGAGCAATAAAGTCAGTAATGTTTTCATCTAACCCGATGGGTAGGCCTAAATCCATTGTATCCACCCGCTCAATCTGTCCATCCGCCCGAACCACCAGAATTTCCTCATGTTGTCCGCAGATACTCACTTGGCCCTGATTATAGTTTAACACAGCTAAAGTGAGATTTTTATCGGTCTTCATGCGCTGGACGTTGTGATAAATCGTGCGGTTGAGAGTATCTAAAAACGTTACGGGGTCGGTTTCACGACTCTCTTTGAGGGTGCGAACCGCTGTTTGGGTCATGACCATGAGGATCCCGCTTTCGAGTCCATGTCCAGTGACATCTCCTATGGCGATCGTCCCCACCCCATCATAATTGAGTACATCATAATAGTCTCCCCCCACTTCCTCCGCGCTTTCCATAAAAGCGGCAATTTCTAACCCCTCAATCGCGGTTAATTCCTCCGGTTGGGGTAAGAGCATTTTTTGAAGTTGTTGAGTGACTTCCAACTCAGCACTCATGCGGATATTTTCCCCTTTGAGCTTCTCGCTCTCTTGTTGAGCATAGCGCCATTCGCTAATATCAATTCCAACCGATACCGTCGCTGTCCCCTGCTGATATTTCTGCACCACCATTAAATAATACCGGGGCTTACTCTGAACCACAATGCAAATTTCCTGGGACGCACAGAGGTCTGAACTGGTGAGAAACTGCTGCATAAACTCAGCATATTCATGACTATTTTGGGCGAACCCAATTTTTCGACCCACCATGTCTTCCGGGTCTAAATTCAGGCTATCGGCTAGATAACGGTTCACCCCAAGATAAGTTCCACTGGAATTAACCCAAGAAATCGAACCGGGAACTGCATTTAAAACCGCCTCAAGCTGTTCTTTGGAGGTGGCTAATTCTTGTTCATGATGGGTCAGGTCCTGGTTTGCCTGTTCTAACGCACTAAAAGAGGCTTTAAGCTGATCAACCATCTGGTTAAAAGAATCCGCCAGTTTTTCCAGTTCAATAATGCCTCGGGCATAAACATGGCGATCGAGTTGGCCGGTGGCGATTTGTTCTGAGGAGCGGGTCACCCGCAGAATAGGCCGTAAAATCCATTGGGCGATCGCCACTCCGCAGGAAATCGAGACTATCAGGGCCAATAAACAAAGCACCACCGTCTGCTGAGTATTCTCATGAATTTCCTCCATGAAATCCGCTTCCGGTATGCCCACTAAAATCAACCAATCAATCCCGCGATCGTCCCGAAACGGCATCACTTGCAGAAAGTGCTTTCCGCCTTCGAGGAAAAATTCCACCCCCTGGGATTGCTGAATATTCTCCAAAGACCCAAACTCAGCAATTAAGGCATTGAGGGCCGCATCTAAGCGCGGATTTTGACTCTGGGTGGCAGGCAGACGTTGAGGTTCCTCTCCATCCCGTCCCGGAATCAAAGTGGCGGTTCGCGTGGAGGTGGCAACCAGTAAACCATTGCGTTCGAGGATAAATGCCTCGCCCGTTTTGCCAATCTTGAGGGTTTGTAAAAACTGGTTAATTCCCGAGAGGGGGATGTCCCATAACAGCACCCCCAGGAACTGGCGATCGCCGTCATAAACCGGATATACCGCAGAAATATCCAGCCTCTGCCCGATCGCACTGGGTTGAATCCCTGTCCAAATCGGCCTCCCCTCCGTCACCGCCTGTTGATACCATGCGCGAGTCCGGGAATCATAGTCAGGGCGTTCCCTCAGCAATTCCCCCAGTTTCCCATCCTCCCCAGGCGCATAACGCTGTAAACTCCGCCCAGTTCGCTCATTGGACAACACCAGATAATGTTCTAAGGGGTTGACTCCCACCAACTCCCCCAATTCATTGGCATAGGCGATCGTCCCCAAGTCCAAAAACTCGCGACTTTGTTCCCAAAAATACTCCAGCAGCACGTCCGGGTCCTCTCGGTCAATTGCATTTTTACGAAACACTTGGGCGTTCAGGTGATGCACCAAAAGGGGTCGATCTAAATAACGCTGCACCTCTTCTCGCACTCGCAGAGCAATTTCCCCTCGCAGTTGACTGGCAAGTTCATTGACGGTTTGCTGTCCACTGCGAAATGACAACCACCCCACCAGTCCCGTTGAGAGCAAGACGGGAATAATAAACGGCACAACGAGGACCGTGCGAAGGCGAAATTTCCCCAGAGATCGGAAGCGAGGGCGGGTCAAGGGAATAGGGGTCATGGGTTGCGGCATTGGGGCTGGAGAGGACTGGGTAAGCATTAGAGGGATTTTAAATGTAAAGTGTTTGACATTTCAATCCGATCAACCTGTTGTTGTAACTCAGTTTTAACCCAAATGAACTGGAGTGGCTATTTTTTAGCTTCATGGGGATAACGACTGAAGTCGTTACTACGAACGTTGGATCACGACTGAAGTCGTTTCTTTATTTCGTAGTAACGACTTCAGTCGTTTCTTCAAGAGTTATCGCAACCAACCCAACTCAATCCCGAATTAGGCGTGGATGGTGGAACGGCTAACGGTAGATAAGGCTTCTACTAAACTCTTCACCGCTGCGATCGCCGCGAGTTCATTATCCAAACGGTTAATTGCTGAACCGACGCCCACTCCAGCGGCCCCAGCAGCGATCGCCATCGGTGCCGTGATGGTGGAAATCCCCGAAGCGCACAGAACTGGCACTGCAACTGCCCGAGAAATGGCGGAGGCAGCAGCCAAGGTGGGTGCGGCTTTTTCGATCGCCCCTAAGATACCCGCGTGGACGGGATTGCTGCTGGTGCCGCCTTCGGTTTGGATAATATCTGCACCCGCTTTCACCAATTCCTCAGCCAAGTCCACTTGCTGATCCAGTTCCAAAATATGAGGAACAGTGACAGACAGCACGATATTCGGCAGTAAGGCGCGGGTTTCCCGCGTCAGTTGCAGCACTTCAGCGGCTTCAAAGCGCCGTCCCATTGCATAGAAGGCATCAAAGTTACCAATTTCGATTAAATCTGCACCGGCTTCTACACAGGCTACAAATTTTTCCGGTTCAACGGCAGAAACACAAATCGGTAAATCGGTCAATTGTTTGGCTAATTTGACTAAAGCCGGATCGGCAGCAATATCGAGGAAAGTTGCACCCCCGCGATCGGCAGCGCGAACCACGGTAGCAACGCGATCGGCGTCAAAGTTGGTCAATCCGGTGATAATTTTTAAGGCACGTCCTTGTTGAAAGGCACGGTCTAAAGCAGGAATCATGGTCATAATTCGGTTGAGTTTTGAGGCTAATTTAGCTTGATTTTGACATGGACTGGCGCAAGAAACCAGAGGCAGGGGCGGTTCACGGGTTGGGGGATGAGTCTTCAATCTGATAGGAACACCAATCACTCCAACTTCCGGCGTAGAGTTTGGCGTTGGGGATTCCTGCCATTTCCAGGGAGAGGAGATTCACGCAGGCAGTAACCCCGGACCCGCAATAGACGATAATTTCCTCGGACCCGGCAATATCCGCCCAGCGTTGTACTTGGTCGCTGTGGGGTCTGACTTGGGCATTCTCGTCGGTGACTTCTTGCCAGGGATAGTTGAGTGCACCGGGAATGTGCCCGGCGATCGGGTCGATGGGTTCCTGGTTGCCGAGGTAGCGATCGCGTTCTCGGGAGTCGATCAGGGCGACTTCGGGCAAGGGGGACCGGGTTTTGACCGTTTCGATATCCACGAGGCGATCGGGGCGGATTTGAGGAGAAAAGGTCCCCAAATTGGACCGAGGAATCGCATCAGTGACGGGATATCCGGCAGCTTGCCACCCTTTAAATCCGCCATCTAAAATGGCAACGCGATCGTGTCCCAGATAGCGCATTAACCACCAGAGTCTGGCAGCAAAGGCAAAGCGGGAATCGTCATAAACCACCAGTAAGACTTCTGGAGAGGTGACCCCGATCGCCCCTAATTTTTGGGCGAATAGTTCGAGATCCGGGAGGGGATGGCGTCCCCCATGTCGTTGGACTGGGGAAGATAAATCGCGATTCAGGTGCAGATAGTGAGCACCGGGAATATGGTTATGGAGGTACTGGTGTTGTCCCAGTTCAGGATCGGCGAGGGAAAAGCGACAATCGGCGATCGCAATTTGCGGATCGTCGAGGTGTTGGAATAGCCATTCAGCAGAAACAGTCGGATTCGTCTGAGTCATGATCCGGTTTGAGGGTTGAGTCAACTATCTAGGTTAAACGCGATCGGTTTTGATTGGAGGGGGGTGGGGATAACGACTGAAGGCAACAACCGACGGGGGTTTAAACCCCCGTCTAACAGCTAAAGTCGGTTAAAACCGACTAAAAACACTACCCCGTAAGACTTTCAGCCGGTTTCTAAAAACACCCTCCCATAAGACTTTCAGTCGGTTTTAACCGACTTTAGCTGTTAGGCGGGGGATTTATCCCCCGCCGGTTGTTGCTGTTAGGGCTTAAACCCCCGTTAGTTGTTGCTACTACGAACACCGGAGAACGACTGAAGTCGTGACGTTGAACACCGGAGAACGCCTGAAGGCGTTACTACGAACAATTAAGAACGACTGAAGTCGTTACTACGAACGAAGAGAACGCCTGAAGGCGTTACTACGAACTGGGGGGATTTCATGCTGTGTGGTTTATCCGTCCCCGTTTTGGCGGGAATTGGGTTGGGAAGGTTACGATAGCTAAATCAAAATTCAGTCTAAAGGGTTAGTAGTTGTGGAGACTTGGGCGCGCGATCGCACGAAATTTATCGTTGAACCCATTGCCAAGGGGATTGCCAAACTGGGCATTTCTGCCAATACGATTACACTGTTGAGTCTGTTGTTGAATATTTTGGCGGCAGGGATGATTGCCAATGATCAACCGTTGTGGGGGGGATTGTTAATGGGATTGATCGCCATGCCCCTCGATGCGATCGATGGGGCCGTCGCCCGGTTACTCAATCAACAGAATGCATTTGGGGCGTTTTTTGATTCAGTCTTAGACCGATTTTCTGAAGGGGCCATCTTGATTGGCATCACGATTTTATTGATCCACCGTCAAGAGTACCCCTCGATTCCAATTTGTTTGTTGGCCCTGTTGGGGTCGCAGATGGTCAGTTATACCCGTGCAAGGGCGGAAGGATTGAAGATTGAGTGCAAGGTGGGGTGGTTTCCTCGACTGCCTCGGGTAATTGTAATGGCGCTAGGGTTAATTGTGGATCAGTTGCTTGTGGCGTTGTCCGTCCTGGCGATCGCTAGTTTATTGACCAGTTTACAGCGGATTATTCATGTTTATCGGGTTACCCATCCAGTGGAGGATTCATCGAAAATGGGGGTTTCGTAAGATTTGAGGCAACCGACCGATCAGCGGATCGGTCGGTTTGTTAATTCCCCCCATATTTTTAACTCGGCATTGATTCGCCCGTTTGCCACTCCCGGAGGGGACCGAAATTTTCGAGTTTGCGGGTGGCAACCTGGGCGGCAAATCTGGCAGCAAGATGACAGGGTTCGCCGGTTAATCGAGAATATAAATAACCGGCGATGTAGGTATCTCCGCAGCCAGTTGGATCGACGGAGGTAGTAGGAGGAAAGGCGGGAATTGGCTCCAGATTCCCGGATTGATAAACCCAAGAACCTTGACTTCCTGCGGTGATTAAGACTTCTCGAACTCCCCACTGATTCAAGGCGATCGCCGCCGGTTCTATGGCGGTTTTTCCCGATAGCAGTTGTGCCTCTTGGATATCCACTTTTAAAATATCTACTCCAGCCAGTCCGGGTATTTTTTCGGCCCAATCCGTTGCCTGGACCTGGTGCTGAATGACTTGCCGTAAAAATCCTTGTCCATCTAAAGAAATTAAGGCATCAGTTGCGAAAACCGCTTGCAGAAATTCCAGGGACATCTCTTGATTGGTGAGTGCGCCTAGATGAAAGATCCGGGATTGAATTTGGCCTAAGTCTGAGGGAATGAAGGGGGAAGCAACCGCCTGGACTCTTTGCTTGCGACTATCCAGGCGATCGCGCTGATAACTATTTTCAAACTGGGTAGTTTCGGGGCTTTCACTCCAAAAGACGGCAATGCCCCGATTTTTTAATTCTTCTAACAGATGACTCCGGTCTGAAGAAGAGGTTTTGGTTAATACTGCCACATTTAACCCCAAAGTTTTTAAGGCAATGGCAGTATAAATTGCCGTTCCACCAGCCATTTCTTGGACAATGTTTCCATCAATTTTAATCCGGTCTTGGGTGACATGGCCGATGATACAAACATCAAACATTCGACAATTTAAGCAAAATTTGGGGAGACAGGGATGGCAAAGGTTGAGGCTGAAACCGGAGCAATTTTCCAAAAATTATCGCCTCACTCGTCAAGAATGAGGCGATGGGGAGTGGATTAATACTCTCTAAATCCGTTGATAAATTCCTCGGTCATCCGGTAGGCATCCCCATCGGGATATTGCTTAGGCGGATGCTTCATGAAATAGGAAGAGGGAGAAAAGAGGACGCCACCTTTTCCGCGATCGAGGGCCAATTTGCAGCAACGAATCGCATCGATCGCCACCCCTGCGGAGTTCGGCGAATCCTCGACGGACAGGCGCATTTCAATGTTCATCGGCACATCTCCGAAGAGTTTGCCTTCCACTCGAATAAAACAGACTTTATTATCTTTTTGCCAGGGGACGTAATCACTCGGCCCCACATGAATATTTTCATCCTCCAATCTAGTTTCACAAACCGACTGAACCGCTTCCGTCTTCGATTCTTTTTTAGACTTTAAGCGGGTGCGATTTAACATATTCAAGAAATCCGTATTTCCTGCGGTATTGAGTTGATAAGTCCGTTCGATTTTGACCCCTCTTTTTTTCGCCAGGTCAGTAATCATCCGGTGAACAATCGTCGCCCCAAGCTGGGATTTAATGTCATCGCCGACGATGGGAATATTGCGGGATTCAAATTTATCGGCCCATAACTGATTGCTGGCAATAAAGACCGGAATGCAATTGACAAATGCAACTCCCGCTTCTAAGCAGCATTCTGCATAAAAACTCGTCGCTTCTTCCGACCCCACCGGGAGATAATTCACGAGGACCTGAGCGCCGGATTCTTTTAAAATAGCAATGACATCATCTCGGGTTGGTTCTGGGGTATCGCTGGGGATGAAGGTATATTTATCTGCATAATTGACCAAATGTTCCGAGACCCCATCTAAGATTCTTCCCATACTGACTTTCGTGCCAATTTCGGGAATGTCTTCGCAGAAAACCGTCGTACAATTGGGTTCAGCAAAGATAGCTTTAGAGACATCTTGGCCGACTTTTCGGCGGTCGATATCAAAAGCCGCGACTACATCGATATCGTTCGGTTTATACCCGCCAATCTCCCAGTGCATTAACCCGATCGCTTCTTCAGAAGTCTTATCTTTATAAAAGTAAATTCCCTGTACCAAGGAGCTAGCACAGTTACCAACGCCTACGATCGCTAGTTTAATTTTTTCCACAATCAGTCCCCGTCTCGCGTACTTGCATTTGTCGAAATTGTCAACGTTAACAATAACATAACTAACGGAGGGAAAATCAGGGGGTTAACCGGGCTGCCTCCGAAGTTGTCCCCTCCAAGCGGCTTTGTCTTTATGAGGGGAAGTGCAGTCCCAGTTGGGTAAACCGGATCCAGAACCCTCGGTAATCAGAGAATAGCCTGTTGCTATTCCCTAAATATTTTAGAGTATTTATGCAAGGGTTGGGGCCTACAGAATAATTCTGTAGCGGTTGCCTGAAGGGATTGATGCCCTGAAATATTACAACAACCCCGGGGGGAGTCCCCGTCCGTGGCGATCGCCTCCACTGCCCCATCCTGACCCCAAAATACCCCGGATGCAAAAAAGCCTATTGCCCGAAGTTTACCCAAACACCGATACTAAAGACAGCGGTGCTTGTCACCCAATTGCGGCTTTTTCATGGTTCTACAATTCTATGCTGAGTTTTCTTCGCTCAGATCTAGCTCAACTGATTGCCTATACTCCCCACCCGGGTGGTGCTCTCGATTCCCCTGGGGGGAAGAAACCTACCCAAATTGATCGGGTGGATACGAATGAAAGTCCCTACGACTTGCCTGCGGCCCTCAAAGAAAAGTTGGCATGGACCTATCAACAGGAGATTGAAACGAATCGCTATCCCGATGGAAGTCATGCCTCCTTAAAGCAAGCGATCGCTGAATATGTCAACGAATCAGCCCAACTCCCTGATTCCCCCATCACCGCCACCCATATTTCCCTCGGCAATGGTTCGGACGAACTGATTCGCTCTTTACTGATTGCCACTTGTTTGGGCGGTGAAGGGTCGATTTTGGTCGCCCATCCCACTTTTTCCATGTATGGGATTTTAGCCCAAACCCTGGGCATTCCTGTGGTGGAAGTCGGACGCAACGAGACAAATTTTGAAATCGACATCCCCGCAGCACAGGCAGCGGTTGCCAATACCCAAAATCCGCCCATTCGGGTGGTGTTTGTGGTCCATCCCAACTCCCCCACCGCCAATGCTTTAACCAAGGCGGAACTGGATTGGATCCGCAGTTTGCCTCCCAATATTTTGGTGGCGATCGATGAGGCGTATTTTGAATTTAGTCAGACGAGTGTGGTGGGTGAGTTACTCCAGCATCCGAATTGGGTGGTGATGCGGACCTTTTCCAAAGCCTTTCGCTTGGCGGCCCTGCGGGTGGGCTATGCGATCGCCCATCCGGAACTCACGGCGACCCTGGAAAAAGTCCGCCTGCCGTACAATCTTCCAGCATTCTCCCAGATTGCCGCATCGATGGCGATCGCCCATCGTCAGGAACTCCTCAGCACTATTCCCGAAATTTTAACCGAGCGCGATCGCTTCTTGAAAGGATTGCAACCGTTACAAAAATTTCTCCTATGGCCGAGTGCAGCGAATTTTATCTACCTGCGCCCGAATCTCCAGGACCAAGGGGCGACTGGTCCCACCCTGACTCGGATCACCGAGGAACTCAAGGCCCAAGGGACCCTAATTCGTCACACCGGAGGCGGGTTAAGAATTACCCTCGGCACACCGGAGGAAAATCACCGCACCTTATCCCGCTTGCAGGAATTCAATTTCGGAGATTAAACCCTCCACAACGCCGATTCCAGGGACAAGAAACCGGGTTTTTAGCCTAAATTTGTTGGGGATTGGCAGAAAGTTGGTCAAAAAACCCGGTTTCTAACCCCTACTGTAGCTATGCCTTAGACTGCGGCGACCTTAACCGGGGACTTTTGTTCTAAACGGCGGATGGTCCGCACGGTTTGGGGGAGGACCCCGACCAAGCGGGCGATCGCCTCATCGGGGAGTCGGATCACGGTTTCGCGATCGAAATAATGCTGAAACTGAGTCAGCAGCATTTGAGTCCGGTGCAATGACACCGGCTGGACCGTCAGCTGTTCCATTAATCGGATCCAATGGCGGCGAATGGCAAATGCCTTTTGCCGTTCTTCATAGCTTTCTGGATAGAGCAACACCAGATCCCCCACGGGAATCGTTTGCTGACACTCAATGTCAAAAATACCGCCAACGGCGGCCCCGGGACCCACAAACTCCGCATGAAACTGCTTGTAGACAATCAATCCGCAGCGCCGACGACTGTCCACAACAAACAGTTGACCGCTATTGAGTTGAGTCAAAATTTGAGCACTATGAGCGTATTTAATCAAAGCACGAGAAGGATTGCCCCTCTCTCCCTTGACGAGAGGGCGATCGGGACAGTCAGACGGAAGGGGACCCAAGGGATTAGATCCTTGGGCCTCTCTAGTTTGGTTCCGGTCCTCATGTTTGTGTTGAGTCATTTGAGGGTTCCCTTCTCATGCCGAAAATCACTACATCTAAACCGGGCAACTCATGACTACAAGATGGGGTTAAAAAAGTCCCCAAATTTAAGGAATAAATTTTTGCTCTTGTTTATCATTCCCTGATTAGACAAATAAACGTGCTTTTCTATTTAAAAGCAGGTTTACCTGTCTCTCAAAAATTTTCATGGATTTAAGAGCAGCGGTCCCCTGCTTGCAAACAGGCCGGGGAGCGCCGTTTAAGGGAGATAAACCCGGTCCGTTGGACTCCTCAGATAATTTTAAAATTAAGCGAGTCAAGTCCGCCTACTGGTGGTCAAAAAGAAGGAGTGGAGTTCCTAGGACTTTTGTACTCGATTCAATCCGAATGATTCAGAAACCGGGTTTTTTGCCCCGACTGGTTGCTAATCGGTATAGAGTTGGTGACGATACGGGGTATATCTTCTAGATCCTGAGCGGGTCTCCTAGAGGCGGCGATCGCCTTGCTTCAACTGCGATCGAGTGCTTTGTGCAAAAGCATTCGTTTGGGTTGCCCGAAACACCAAGGACCCCACCCCGACTCAATGGAGTGAATTCGATAGCCTTCTTTGTAATAAAGTCGTCTTGCCGGTCGGTTATTTTCCAGAACGTGCAGGTACAGGTCCTGGAATCCCCAATCGAGGGCGATCGCCTCGCAAGCTTGCAGCAATTGACGAGCTCCCCCCTGGCGGCGATAAGCGTCACCAATGGCTAAATTGGACAAGTAAGGAAACTGAGTCATTCCCAAGGTCCAAGGGTTGATACAGCGTAAGGCCATTTCGACTGTGCCAACAATCACGCAATTCCCCGATGGGGAGTCTCGGACGGATTCATAGCAGGAGGGCGATTCTGATTGGGGATCGATCGCCACCAAGCAAATACAATGGGACGAGTTCGATCGCAATCGCACTCGCAAATCTTCATAAATTCCCAGGCGCAAAATGGGATACAGCCAACCCCCAACTCCTTCGCGAGAATGAAAGCTATCGACTAAAATCTCGGCGAGGCTGCTGAGATCTTTGGGTTGGGCGGCGCGGATGGAAAAGCCAGATGCACCTCCCGAGGATGGCTCAGAGGCAGGGGGATCTCGATGGGTTGGGGACGTGAAAGAGGAGTTCACGAGGAGTTCACATTAAGGGGGTTGAAAGGGATTGGTTTTGACACGAAGGGAACCCTCTACTCTTATAACATAAGCTGATAAGGGGGTTCAAATATAAAATAAATATAAAGTAGACAAAAAGCATAAAAACATAAATAATTATTATCAATTATAACATGAGGTTAAATTCTGATGAATGCAGATATTTTTCCGTGTGACCCCCAGGAGGTCGGTTCTATGAACCGGACATCGCGGCGAATGGCGATCGCCGAACTCCTGGGGCGACAAACTCCCTTGCACCTCAAGGATAACGAGGCTGAAAATGCCGCCTGGACTGCTGGTTGGCTGGATTGTTTGGAGTTTTTGGGCCAAATTGACCGAGGGACAGTTGCCCAAGTCCAGCAACTTTGTTCTGAAAAAAGATTATCCTCTCAAGAAAAGATTTCTGCCTCTATCTGTGGAAATAAAAATCCCGCTGGTGAGGACAACGGGGAAGCGGAAATTTTTCAATCCTTAACGGCAAGTCCGGGAACAGTGACATCCCCACAAGCGCCCCGGAATCTATCTGAAAACAATCCGGTTGGCGGGGAAAAACTCCCCCGGGTGGGAGAACAAGTTCTATCGGTACAGCGTTTAAATGCGATCGCCCAGGCTATTCATGGGTCCTTGGATGAAACGGAGATTTATCAGGCGATCGTCCAGCAAATGGGTGAGGTTTTTGAGGCAGACTGTGGGGGGTTAATTCTCCATGATCTCCAGGGACAAACCTTGATGGAAATGGCGGTTTATGATCGCCAGCAGGAATCCCCAGAGTCACCCCTGCGCCATCGGGAAATCGGAGTCCCCTTGCAAGTGGAGGGATTGAAAGACTGGAATACTTTACGATCGCAGCAAAGTCCTTGGGTGGTTGGGGATATCGAAACAGCAGTGATGCCCGAAATAGAGCCATTGCTGTTGCTTGATGCCGGTTTACAGTCTACATTGATGGTGCCCATCCTCTACCAAAATGAAGCGATCGCCACGGTTTATCTGAGCTACACCCGGGTTGCTCATCGGTGGAGCCCGTCCGAAATGAAATTTGCTCAAATGGTGGCACAACAGGCAGCGGTTGCCCTCGTGAATGCAAGGCATTATATCCAAGCCAAAAAACACGCCCAACGGGAACAAGTGCTGAACCGAATTGCCGGACGAATTCGCACTTCTTTAAATCTTGATCGCACGATTGAGACGGCTTTATCGGAGTTGTTAACCCTGACAAAAGCCGATTTAATATTATTTTCCACTCCGACTTCTTTAATTCAAAGTATCCATCACCTCTGCCGATCGCTGCGAATTACTCACCGAGTCTCTCGCCCCAGTCAATCGAGTTTTCTGGAGCAACATCCTCTGGCTATAGGGATAGAAATCAAGCTCTTTCAGTTTGAGTCGGGTTTGATTGAAACTTTGCTCGGACAAGAAGTGACGGCAGTCGCTAATACTCAAAGTTCGGATTTTGGAGAACGCGATCGCGCCCTGTTTCAACAGCTACAAATTGGCAGTTTATTAAGTATTCCAATATGGCATCGCGAAACTTTATTAGGTCATGTTTCGGCAATCAAACCCCAAGCTTATGATTGGCATGAAGATGAAATTTCCGCGATGGAATCGGTTTCCTTGCATCTAGGAATCGCGATTACTCAGGCCCAGTTATATCAACGGACCCAGGACCAAGCTCGCCAAGCGCGATCGCAAGCTCAAAAACTTAAAAAAGCCCTGGATGAAAAAACTAAATTAATTGCGTCCCTTCATGACACGCAATTTCAACTGGTTCAAAGCGAAAAAATGTCTAGTTTAGGTCAATTAGTAGCCGGGGTTGCCCATGAAATTAATAACCCGATTAATTTTATTTATGGCAATCTTCCTCATATTGAAAATTACAGCTACGACCTCGTAGAACTTGTAGAGCGTTATCGGGAACACTTGCACCCCGTTCCCCAATCTATTGCTGAATTTGAATCGGAGATTGATGTCAATTTTATTCAGACCGATGTCATAAAAATCCTTCATTCCATGAAGGAAGGATCTGAACGGGTCCGGCAAATTGTTTTGACCTTACGCAATTTTTCTCGCTTAGATGAAGCGGAATTAAAATGGGCTAATCTGCATGAAGGGATTGATAGTAGCCTGATTTTATTAGCCCATCGTCTCCATGATATCGAGGTGATTAAATTCTATGGCAATATTCCCCGATTATGTTGCTACCCAGGACAACTGAATCAGGTGTTTATGAATTTGTTTTCCAATGCGATCGATGCCATTGACCCGCCGGATCAGGGGTGCAATTCGACCCATTTCCCCGTGAATCATTTGGGCGATCGGCAAATTACCATCACCACGGCAGTGATTGCTCAATCTCATTTCCCCTTGGAGAGTCTCCTTCCCAGTCAAACCTCGAACCTCCCCACAGGAGAGTGGGTACAAATTCGGATTCGGGATACAGGTTGTGGCATTCTCCCTCAACATCAAACCAAAATTTTCGATCCGTTTTTTACCACCAAACCCGTGGGGAGTGGCAAAGGATTAGGCTTATCCATCGCCTATAAAATTATCGTAGACCGACATCATGGCCGCTTGACTTTTGAAAATCTACCCGAAGGGGGATGTGAATTTATTATTGAATTACCTGTTACTTCTAAAGACCCCATGCAGCCGAGATCCGCTCAACCTTCCATGACTGTTTAAGAGCATTTGTCAGGCAATTGTGTAGGAAAGAACCCGAATTGGGGTTTTTGGCCACAACTATCCGTGCAACGGGGACCGTTTAAATTTGGAAATTTCCGTCTCAGGAAACGCTGAGTGGAACGGGAAGGAAGGACCGCGATGGGGAATCGGTGAAATTTCTCATGCAGGATCCGACGGTTGCCAGTAGAATATCGTCATTATTACCCATAATTTCGACCCATCCGTGGGGCGATCGCCCTCATCAATTTTTCCATCAGGATGCAACTCAAGGGGTAAATCTGCCAGGGTGCATGAGGCGAGAGATCGATTACCCCTAACCCCTAACCCATCGGGATCAGGTTGAGTAGTGTACATTCAGAATGACCCCTACTCCAGAACCTCGGTACAGGTTACGTCAGCCTCTGCGGTTCGGTGACCCTAAAAACCAGTTAAGAGCACAATAAGAAATTGGATATAACTCCCCCTGATTGTAGGAGAGCGGTGCATGAGTATCGAAACAGATAATAAGCCGAAACTTCTGGTAGTGGATGACGAACCAGATAACCTCGACTTGCTCTATCGCACCTTTTATCGGGACTATCAAGTGCTGACGGCAGAAAATGCCCCACAAGCGTTAGAGCTTCTCGCCAAGGAGGGGGACGTGGCGGTGATTATTTCCGATCAGCGGATGCCGCAAATGAGTGGGACTGAGTTACTCAGTCTGACAGCGACTCAGTATCCCGATGCTATCCGGATTATCTTGACCGCTTACACCGATGTCGAGGACCTGGTGGATGCCATCAATGCGGGAAAGGTTTTTAAATATGTCACCAAACCCTGGGATGCCGATGAACTCAAGGCATTAGTGGCACAAGCATTAGATACCCACAATGTCCTGAAAGCGCGGACAAGGGAACTGTGCCGCACTCTGCGCCAGGAATCGTTGCTCAATGCCATTACCAACACCATTCGCTCTCGGACGACTGAGGCGCAGATTTTGCAGACGATTGTCGATACCCTCGGCCAAATGTTTGAGGTGAGCTACTGCATTCTACGTCCCTACCAGGATGGCCGCTTTATTGATGAATGGTTTATGTATCAAAAGCGGGAACTCGGCACGATCAAGTCCAATGGTCAAGGGCCAAAACTGCCACTTGCTCCCGCCGGACCCATTTCAGAACCCCAGGGATTGGCACAGACGGTCTGGGAAACCCACGATATTGAGGTGATCAATGATGTGGAAACCGATGAACGGTTACAGGGAAAGACGCCTCAACTCCAGCAACGGCGACAGATGTTGAAAGCGGCAGATATTCGCTCCTGCTTGGTGGTCCCGCTGATGTTTCGCTTGGAACTGATGGCAGTTTTGGCATTGCACCAATGTGGATCGGGTCGGGAGTGGCAGGATGATGAGGTGCAACTGGTGTTTATGGTGGCGGATCAGGCGGTGTTGTCCCTGTCCCAGGCGCGCGCTTATGAGCAGGTCCAGGCCCTCGCCAAGCGCGAGGCCCTGGTGAATACGATTACCACGGCGATTCGGTCGAGTCTGAATCCGAAAGATATTTTTGCGGCGATCGCCCAACAACTCGGCCAAGCGTTACAGGCGGAGGGTTGTGCCCTGTCCTTATGGACGGTGGAAGATGAATATGTGCAGTGTGTGGGATTATACGATGCGGCCTTACAAGCGGTGGAGGCATCGGAGGGAGAACAACTGGAGGATGACGGGATGGAACGGGTTGGGAGATCGGCTCTTGGTGTGGATCCTGCCTTGGAAGTTAAAGGGGAACCTCGTCAGAATTCTGTGGAATTGCCCAGATCCGTAGTCCCCATCGCCGGGAATCCGGTGTTGCAAGAACTCCTGACCACTCGTGCTCCGGTGGTGGTGGATGACTTGGAACAACAGCCGGAATGGAATGTGATGGATTTACCCCTGCGATCGCCTGCGCGGGCTTTATTGCTCGTTCCTTTAATCTCTGATGGCGAAATTATCGGCAGCATTACCCTGCGCCAAGTCCGAGCACCCCGCCGCTGGCATCAGTCGGAAATCGATTTAGCCCAAGCGGTGGCTGCACAAGGGGCGATCGCGGTTCAGCAGTCTCGTCTCTACCAAAAAACCCGCCAGCAGGCGGAACGACTCCTGGAACTCAACCGCCTGAAAACGGAATTTTTCCAAAATATTTCCCACGAGTTCCGCACTCCCTTAACTCTAATGATGGGTCCTTTGGAATCTGCCGTAGAGCATCACCAAGATTTACCCTTGGACCAAGCGGCGATCGCCCTACGCAATACCCGCCGCCTCCTGCGATTGGTCAATCAACTTCTGGACTTACAACGCCTCGATGCGGGTCGAATGCAGCCGACGTTTCGTCCTTGCGATTTACTCGCCTTTGTCTCCCAAACCGTGGAAATTTTTCGCCCCTATTGCGAGAAAAAAGGTATAGAAATCACCACGGATTTACAACCTTGTCCTTCGTTATATTTGGACTTGGAAAAATTTGATAAAGTCCTCTACAATCTCCTCTCCAATGCCATGAAATTTACCGCTTCTGGAGGTAAAATTATGGTCTTTTTAGAACAGGCTGGAGATTATTCTTTACTCCAAGTTAAGGATACAGGAATTGGCATCCGCACGGATCAAGTTCCCCACCTATTTGAGCGGTTTCGTCAAGCGGAAGGGTCCGCCAATCGCTCTTATGAAGGCAGTGGATTAGGGTTGGCCTTAGCGAAAGAATTGGTGGAACTACATGGGGGAACCATCGCCGTTGAGTCTAATTATGGGGAAGGTTCCGTCTTTATGGTTTGGTTACCCCTGGGCAATTCTCACTTACCCCCGGACCAAATTATTGAAGTGCCGACGGGGGTAGAACCGGCCCGCGCCTCCGTGGAATTGGCCGATGTGCAGATGCAAGAGGATGGGGTCGGGTTTATCGGTCCTGGAGGGATGGTTCAACCGGCACAACCCTCAACGATTCACACCCTCCACCCCACGATTGTGGTGGTGGATGACAATCCAGATTTACGCAATTATGTCTCCGGGATTCTCACAAAAGAAGGATATCGCGTCATTTTGGCCCGGAATGGGGCGGAAGGATTTGATGTGGTGCTCAATCATCGTCCCCAGTTAATTGTTACGGATTTGATGATGCCGTTAGTCTCGGGTTTGGATATGATCCAGATGATTCGAGAGGATGAGTCGTTACGGGGAACGCCGATTATTTTGCTCACGGCGAAGGTGAATGAGGATACGCGCATTGAAGGGGCGGAAAAGGGGGCGGATGCTTATCTGGCGAAACCGTTTAACGATCGCGAGTTATTAGCGGAAGTGAGGAATTTACTGGCCCTCAAGGAAAATGAGCGCCGGGTGGCCCAGTTGAATACTTATTTAACGGAGTCAGTCCTGCGCCGCTTTTTACCCCCGGCGATGGTCCAAAAAGCGGCCTCGGGGGAGTTATCTTTGGATTTACGTCCGGAACCTCGGTTGATTACGATTTTGTTTAGCGATATTGTCGGGTTTACTCAGTTGGCGAATACGTTGCGATCGCGTCGGGTGGCGGAGGTGCTGAATCAGTATTTAACGGAAATGACTCAGGCGGTGTTTGATAATGGCGGGACGGTGGACAAGTTTGTTGGGGATGCGATCGTGGCCATGTTTGGTGCACCGGAGGATTTGACTCCGAATGAACAGGTGAGACGGGCGATCGCCACCGCCAGACAAATGTTACAAGCGCTTGATCGCTTGAATGAGAACTGGGAACAGCAGGGTTTACCTCGGGTCCAGTTCCGTTGTGGGATTCATCAAGGGACTGCGGTGGTGGGGATGTTTGGCGGCAATTTGCGATCGGATTATACGGCGATCGGTCCCAGTGTGAATATTGCCTCCCGGTTACAGGAATCTGCCGACCCCGGTACAATTCTGGTGTCTGCGGCGGTGGCAGATTATCTCCATGATGATGAAATTGTTAAGTTCGGTTCCCTGCAATTAAAAGGCATTGATGAAACGGTTTTAACCTTTATGGTTCATCGTCATTCTCGGGGGAATAATGGGGAAGTCTCTCAGGCAGAAGGGTCAAATTAATGACGAATCCCTGATTAACAAGAGGTGATTTAATTTTTAGTAATTTGAAATCATTCGTCCTCATCCATGACTGTGTTTGAAATCACGGTGACCGATGAGGGCGATCGCCTCCTTCTCAAACAACTATCACAATGCCTTCGGCCTGAAATCACCCCAATTTTTCCTGAACAGAGGGATAGTGGGAGTATAAGGAAAGAAGAAGCAAATCGGAGGACAAAATTATGTTACCTCGCTATCGGACCCAAACCGCTCAATTCGTCAAAATGGTTTACTCGAAAGTCCAAATTAACGGAAAACTAGAGTTAGTGCCAATGGAATTATATTCTGATGGTTCCCTCAAACGTAGCGCTTAATGGTTTCAATTCGCATCATCAAGGGGTTCAATCCAGTCAATCAGGGAAATGCTTAAATGCAGCAGGAAAAACTAATAAATCGGACAACTGAATATTCCGGAGTGAAAAAGGGGTGTTTGAAGAGACACCCCTTTTTGATTGAGAGGATGGATCTAGGGTGCTTCCCGTGCGATCGCTAGATTGAAGACTTCACCACTCTCGGAATCTGAACCAGAAACTCAGAGCCCAATCCGGGTGTAGAAACGCAACTTAATTCACCTCCATGTTGTTGCACAACAATTTTATAGCAAACCGATAATCCTAAACCCGTCCCTGAACCCACGGGTTTTGTTGTAAAAAATGGGTCAAAAACCTTGGAAAGGATAGATTCAGATATCCCCACCCCATTGTCTTTAATCCGAATGGCGATCGCCTCATTTCCAACCCTCTCGGTGCGAATCCAAATCGTGGGCACCGAATAACTCACCTGGGATGAAGGGTGGAGCAAATCGGGACTGGGATTGATAGAATTCCCCTCCCCCAAGCTAGTCACCGTCCATCGGCGTTCCTCTAAAGCATCGATCGCATTATTGAGCAGATTGAGAAACACCTGATTCAGTTCAGACGCATAACAATCCACCTCCGGGAGGATTTCATATTCTTTAATCACTTGAATTTTTGGAGCATTACGCGGATTATCCAGGCGAGACTGGACCAGCATCAAGGTATTTTCAATCCCGTCCTGGATATTCACCAACTTCAACTCCGACTCATCCAACCGCGAAAAATTGCGTAAATTTTCCACAATTTTTTTGATGCGTTGGGCACCCAACCTCATAGACTTGAGAAGTTGGGGTAAGTCTTCCTCTAAGAACTCAATCTCTATCTCATCTACCTGTTCTTGAAGAGGGTCCGGTAGAGTTGGATATTCTTCTTGGTAGATATTTAGGACGTTGAGTAAATCTTGAAAGTATTCTTCCAGATGCGTGATATTTCCATAAATAAAATTGATCGGGTTATTAATTTCATGAGCCACACCACCAACCATTTGGCCGAGGCTTGACATTTTTTCTGTATGAATTAATTGAGCTTGGGTCCGTTGCAGTTCAGCCAGAGTTCTTTGTAAATCCAGAGTCCGGGTGGCGACTTTTTCTTCTAAAGTGCGATTATAGTCAGCGATGACCTGTTGAGCTTGTTTGCGATCGGTAATATCTTGAAACGCCACAATTGCCCCGACTACAGTACGCCTTTCATCAAAAAGAGGGGTACTTGCCACTTCTAAAGACAAAATCCGGTCTTTTTGGTGAAGTTCTAAATCATCCACCCGCACCAGTTCTCCAGCCAGCGATCGCATAAAAGGCATTTCTTCAACGGGATAGAGATGACCTGTACCAGCACGATAAATTTTATAAATAGCAGGGATTTCTTCCGCCGAGAGTATTGCTCCCTGTTTGATATTGAGTAACTGTTCTGCGGTTTTATTCAGGTACGTCAGTTCTCCGTCCTGCTTGTAAACCTCCACTCCAACGGGAATGGCTTCTATCAATTGCGCCAAATTGCTTTTGCTCTCTTGCAATTGCCGGTTAGCCTCCCGGAGTTTGGTTTCAACCGTTTCCCGTTCATCGATGGCAGCAGATAATACCAAGCAAGTAATCGCACAAACGCTCATAAAAGATTGTAACAGCAACAAAGACTCGTGAGTAGAAGTTTTAACAAATGGACCTACACCCTGAGTCGTACCGAGGATGGCGATGAATGAGACTAAAACAACTAACAGGGTGGCGCTAAACTTGCCAAATCGAAAGACTGACCAAATCAGCAAAGGAATCAATGCATACTCAAAAGAATATCCTCCAATAAATGCCATCCAGCTTACTAACAGGACTGAGCCAAGTAAAGCAATTGTTTCAGCGATTTTACTCCGGGATATTTTCTTGGGAACCGGCGAACACTGCCATGCTAGAAAGGGTGTGGTTAAGAGGAGATAACTTAGCACGCTATTAAACCACCAAGTCAACCACATTACCAGATAGTCAGACCCAGACATCAGCCCTCCGAGGTAGAAACCTGTCACCCCAATTGTGGCACTAATACAGGGGCCAATGGTAATCAACAAAATGAATAGACTGATGTGGTTAATCGAGGTCAGCAGAGCGCGCGAAGGAAGCAATTTGTGAATTAACCAACTGATGATCAGCGGCTGAAGCGCATTACCCATCGCCTGACTCACGGAAATTGCTAGGGCCGGAACGAGAGCAAGGGGTGGCGTTAGGGTCAGGAGATCATAGAGTGCCAATACAAAAGAAGCCCCAAAAATTCCAGGCCAGATGCGATCGCCGCGTAGCAAGACCGCTGCTAATGCAATTCCTGTGGGGGGCCATATCGCAGTAATATTGCCCGGTAGAGAAACAAACAGCAAGCCAATTTGACCAGACAATCCATAAAGAATTGCCAAAATGACCCACTCAACAACCAGATTACTTGTGATTCGGAGTCTAAATCTTCGCAGCATCTTACTTCCCTTGTTTGCGCCCAACCAATATTTCTTATACCATCATTTCCATCCAAATTCTTCAATCTGTAACAAAAAATAATAAATATTCCAAAAAGATTATATCAACCTCTTGAAACTCGCTCAATTCAACCTAAACCTTAAACTCTAAACATAAAAATAGCGAGGAAAATATTTTAAAACTTTCCTCGCCATTTTAGGTGTAACTACAATTCAGAAAAGACTCAAGCTCACTAAATCAACAACTCACATACCGGCGAATAAAACTTTCTAAAGACTCCATCTTCATCCCAAAGGTTGACTCTAAAGTGGCGATTTCTTCCGCCGTGCAGAAAAACTCATTAGAAACCAACACACGCAACGTTCCTAGGGATTTCTGTAAACTGGGATTCACCAATCCCAAGGCATTGCGAACCCCATCAAAAACCATCATCGGTGGATTAATAATCATCGGTTCTCGATTAAAAATGCGGCCAAAAATCTGGGGAATCTCTACTCGGGAGAGAATTTCTGGCCCTCCCACCGGGAAAATTTGATTTGCTGCCTCCGGGACTAAAACGGAATCCGCTGATATTTTGGCTAAGTCATCGGTACTCACCGGGGATGTGCGATTTCGCAAGTCCCCCAGACTTAAATAAATCCCCGTTTCTTTGAATCGTTGTGCAAAGGGAATTAAAGCCGAGTCAAAGGCGGAAGGACGTAAAATGGTGTAAGTCAAGCCACTTTTTTCTAAATATTTTTCGACTTCGCGCTTGGCTTTAAATACTGGGGAATCCATATATCCGCGATCGCAACCCAGGACAGAAATCAAGACAAAATGCTCAACTCCCGCTGCTTTCCCGTAATCAATCAGGTCAATATTCGCCCGATAGTCGATCGCCTGTGCACCTCCGGTTTCCTTCCCGCCATGAGTGCTGATGATATACTTCACTCCTTCACAGGCTTTTTGTATATCCCGTTCCCGTTTCAAGTCGCCAATAAATATCTCAGCGCCTCGATTTTCTAACTCGCTGTAGTCCGAACTCAACCGCACGAAAGCCCGTACAGGGGCTTGTCTAGCAGTCAAAACCCGCACCACGCGCCGTCCTAAACTTCCCGTTGCTCCAGTTACTAAGAACATCTTTATTTATGGGTAAATGAATCAGTCTCTTGCTTATTTTAACCGATTCTAAAAAAAAGGGCTAGAGACGGTTTTCCGAAGCATCCAGCCAGGGGAGTAACCCAGTGGGTAAATTGAGATAAAAACCCAATTCGTGAGAATTTTGGGTTAAAAATCTCGATAGTTTTGACTGTTTCATTGTTCTTGAAGCTATCAAGGGATGAAACCTTTATAGGGCGTCTAAATCATTCGGGCAATGGTTCAGACGCCTAAGAGTCTTGTAGCACAAACATCTTGCTCGCTTTCTTTATATCCAATTCATTACTTACCAAGGAGAACCAATTGTTGTGAAAGCAGACCAGTAATAGGGATGGGAAAGAAGGGTGGTTTGGAGGCCCACCAATTCAGGGGGTAGAGAAATCCCCTCGGATTCTCCTCTGAATCGCAGGATGCCGTTTTCGATTTGCAAATTCCCGCGAATCATGGCGATTTGCGCTTGGCGCAAGGCTTCGGCTTTTAGGGGTGCGGTGCTTAACTGTTTGTAGAATTCGCTCATTAAGGCTAAGGTTCCTTCATCGCTGACATACCACAAACTGGCGATCGCTGTTTTCACTCCCGCTTGTAAGGCAAATCCCGCAAAGCCTAATTCGGCTTTTTCATCCCCTAGCGCAGTCCGACAGGCAGAGAGCACTAATAACTCCACTTGTGGGTTTTGCCATCCCAGGGTTCGCAGTTGATCCAGACGCAGTTTTTCATCCCATAATTGAATATAGGAATTACTCAAAGCACCGGCGCTAAATTCCCCATGAGTCGCCAGATGAATAATCTCATAGGGATAGTCATGGCGCGTTGCCATGAGATTGGCACGGGTAAAGTCAGCATTCAACAATTGGACACCTTGCCAAAGTTGCTCAGTGATGGTGGAAAGTTCCACCGGGACCGCAGGTAAGGGATTGAGTTCCGTAAAGGTACTGGCTCCCATTGCTAAGACGCGAGTATTCGCCAGGGAGCGATATCGCATATTGGTTAAGCTGATACTCGGAATCAAAGCAAGGCGGTATTGTTCAACGAGGAACTGCTCTCCATCATGTAAGGCGGCGATCGGTAAGGCGCGCAGTCCGGAATCCATGCTAAACAGGAGGGTGTCAATGCCTTGTGCCTCTAGTTCAGGTTGGATGGGTGCAATCAGCCACTGATAGAGTTGTTGTGCCTCCTGTAAATAGTGCTGGGAATGGCGACGATTGGGAGTGGTCAGTTCTCCCCGAAATGCTGTCACGGCTTTGAGTAGGGTCTCCCGGTCAGTCGCTACGGTGCGACGGATGGGAGCACCATTGGCGGTGATGACAATCAATTCAAGTTGCTCCGGTTGAACCAATGTATAAATTATTGCTGGGGTTGAGCCGGTTTCGCGGCTGATGTTACCCAGGCTATCGCGAATCCCTTGGAGACTGGTGGGGACTTCTTGGAAGTCGGAGCCAAAATAGTCAGCAAATTCTTGCGATCGCATTTCTTCGATGCCACCAACGGCGTCAACGAGGTTCCCGGAGGCCAAGTTCTGGTTGAGATTATAGCGCGCTATATCGAGGATTTGAGACGTGGAAACCGGGTTATTGAGAACAGTGGATTGAGGGGTTTGAACGTTGCCTGGGTTGGTAACGATTTCTAGGGGTTTAGAACTGGGTATCAGGTCTTGAGCGATGTTCCCCTCTGGTATGGCTATGATCGCATCAGATGCCGTTTCAACTTGTGCTATTGAATCGGTCGGTGGGTTCTGATGTTCCACTACCGCTGCGGGGACTGGGTTCGTCGCCTGGGGTTCAGGGGATTGCACCGGCTGAGATGGCGGTTGCAAGACCTCCCCGGGGGCGATCGCAGGGGTCACTACAACCGCTGGTGTGGCTGTTTCGGTTTCTGTCTCTATCCCTGCTGCTAACTCTGGGGTCGCCATTGTCGGTTGTGCAGAGGGTTCACCGGATGGGTTGGTACTGGGTGAATCTGTCCCAGTCTCTTCTGTTGTCTGTACGCTACCTGCTGCCTGGGGTGGCAGATTTGAGGCGGGTTGAATCCGCGTAGATTGCTGTGGTTGTTCCGGTTCCGGTTCTGGTTCCGGTTCCGGTTCCGGTTCTGGTTCCGGTTCCGGTTTGGCCGTGATCACTCCGGTATTCACCTCACCCGAGGTGGAGATATTGACCTCACTAGGGCCTCCTAACTCCGAGAGTGCGGTAATATTTCCCGTTGATATGGTTCCGCCTCCGGTACTCACTAAGTTAACTGGACCTGCTTCTAAATATCCGCTGGTATCTATATTTCCCGTACTCACATTCCGAGCAGCATTAAGGTCAACGGTCCCGCCTGCTCCTTGGGTTGAAGTGGCGATAATATTTCCGGTTCTTATATTCCCCAAAATGCTGTTAATCAGTACATTTCCCGCATTTAAAAAGCCGCTGGTGGTAATATCTCCCGTGGTAATATCGCCGTTGGCTTCTAGCTCAACGTCACCCCCCTCTCCGGTCTCACTACGGGTGGAAAGATCGCCGGTGGTGATCGTTTCTTCTGCACGGAGTCGGATATCGCCACCGTCCGTGGTCACATCTTGCAAGTTAATGTCTTTTTTCGCCACAACGGTTACGCTTTCTAACGGTTCGTTACTACCGATCGCCCCGCCCACTCTCACGTTACCGGCATTAATCAGTAGGCGATAGTTGCCATCAATGGTGCTAGTGGCAGTCACATCTCCATATCCCGTGGCATCGCTGCCGGTGATCACCGCAGTATCCCGTTGCAAGGAAATTGGTGCATTAATGTTAACATTCCCCTGATTGGTGGTGATATCTCCATTTAGGGCCAGATTTCCACCCCTGACGGTTAATCCCGTTAAGGCGGTGATATTTCCCAAGGAATTCCCTAACTCCACGTTTCCCCCTGCGTTCAGGGTTAACTGATTCGCGCCATTGACAGTGCCGCTGAGGGTGATATTCCCTGCATTTTGCGTACTCAGGGTAACGTTGTTGCTGAGTTGGATAGCGTCGCTGTTTAGGGCGATATTGCCATTTTCTGAGGTAATATTTCCCCCTAACTGGGTTTGGGGAGCAATTAAAGTGAGGGAACCGTTGCCAACCAAGGTGGTGTTGCCAGTGACGGCGATCGCACCGGGTTCCAGAGGAACTTGCACGATAGTGGGGTCGGGGAGGGTGATGTTAGCGATCGCCACGGTCCCACTGCCATCACTCCGTCCAATGGTCACCCCTGTAAATCCGTCTTGGAGGTTAGCGATATCAGCAGCAGTTAGGGTAAATTCGGCATTGGCATTGGCATTGGCATCGCCGATCGCCATACTTTGGGTGGCGTTGGTCGGTTGCAGCACCAAGTTACCCGTCCCTCGGACAACACCGCCTAAGTTGATATCATTGGCAGTAAGGGTTAAATTTTGCGTGTTGGCGGTGAGGGTGGAACCAAAGGTGAGGGTACCGCTTCCGGCATTAAAGTTGCCGCCATTGGCACCGAGTTCGATAGGACTATTCAAAGTGATACCGTTCGTTGTGGCGACTGCACCATTGACGGTGGCGAGATTGCCATTCAGGGTCAATTGCTGTAAGGGGGAACTGCTACCGACTGCACCCCGCAACTGCACGTTGCCACTGCCGGAATCTAAGGTCAATTCTCCACTACCATCGACTGCGCTAGTTAGGGTAATATTCCCATTATTGGTAATATTCACCGCATTCTTGATTTCTGTCTGACCTTGGAGATTCACCGGACCCGTTGTATTATCAATACTAGCAGCATTCAGGGTGAGGGTCGGTGCAGTCAGCGTGAGACCCCCGGTGCTGGTGATTGTCCCATCCACGGCGATCGCACCCGTAGGAGACTGGATTGTAGTCTGGACTGGGAGAGAGGTACTGCCAATGGTGATATTGCCACTGCCATCGGTTTGTCCAATGGTGACGCTGCGGAATCCACTGCCGAAGTTGGCGAGTTCCGTAGCAGTTAAATCCAGGCCAGTTGTCGTCTCCGAACCGCCGACTGCAATATTCGTGGAGGGGTTTGCCGGTTGCAGGAACACTTGTCCGCTACCGCTGAGGCGACCCCCCAAGTCTATCTCACTGCCGGTGAAGATTAAATCCTGGAATTGGGAGGTGAGGGAGGAACTCAAGGCGAGACTGCCGGTGCCTGCATTAAATGTTCCTCCGCTGTTGCTGACGGTGACAGGACTATCTAACGTGATGCCGTTGGTGGTGGCGACTGCGCCGTTGACAGTTACATTCCCTGCGGTAACCGTTACCTGTTCTAGGGGAGTGATACTGCCGATCGCACCCCCGAAGGTGACATCACTCGAACCGGCAGTGACATTCAGACTCCCACTGCCATTAATCGCACCGGACAGGGAAATATTACCCGTGTTGCTGAGATTGACAGAATTGGTAATTTGTGTATTTCCGGTGAGGTTCAGTTCCCCCCCAGTATTACTGAGTCCGCTATTCAGATTGAGGGTAGAGGCATTGAGGGTAATCCCGCCATTCCCCGAAACTGCGCCATTCACGGTGATATCACCAGCAGGCGATCGCACCGCAACGGGATCATTAAAGCTGGCACTTTCAATCACCACGCTACCGCTGCCATTGGTCCGTCCGATCGCAATACTGCGGAATCCATCCTGTAATTGCGCCAATTCTGCGGCAGTCATATCTAAACCGGCAGTATTTTCAGTACCCCCGATGGCGATTCCCTGAGAGGGAGTTGCCGGTTGCAACACCAAGGAACCCGTTCCCAGGATGCGATCGCCAAAGTTGATTTCATCGCCAGTTAAGGTGAAATCTCCCGTTCCCGCATTCACAGGACGATTGAACGTGAGGGTTGCGGTTCCCGTAGACAAGATACTATTGCCACTCACCGTCACCGGGGAGTTAAACGTCAGGGGACTATTTTGAGTATAGATGCCGCCACCGTTGAGGAAGGTTTCCCCTGCCGTAATGTCCAATCCTGCCAAGCGAGTCACTCCCCCAGCGACGCCTCCAAACCGGACATCAGCGCTTCCGGCATTCACGGATAAGCTGTTCGCACCATCGATAGTCCCCGTAAAGGTAACATCACCGCTGTTACTGGTGAGGGTAACATCATTGGGTAATTGCACCCCACCATTGAGGGCGATCGGGCCACCCTCGGTGGTAATATCGGCATACAGATTTGTTGTTTCTGCCTCCAGGGTCACCCCCGCGTTACCTGTTGCCGTCAAAGCACCATTCAGATTCACCACTCCCACCCCGGACCGAATCGTAGTGGGTTGACCCACAGTGAGAGAATTGACATTAATGGTCCCAGAACCGCTACTTTGTCCCAAGCGAATTTCACTAAATCCCTGTTGAATTAAGTTCAATTCAGATTGGGTAATATCCAGTGCAGCGGTATTGTTATCCGTTCCCGCAATATTCATCCCTTGGGTAGCGCTTGCCGGTTGAATTTCCAGATAGTGACTCCCACTCACCTGCGCGTTTAAATTAATCTCATCTCCAGCTAAAATTAGTCCATGAGTACCCGCAGTGACCGAATCATTAAAGGTTAAAATCCCCCGACCCGTATTGAAGCTAGAATCCCGGTGTAAAGTGACTGGACTGTTCAAGGTTAAATTACTATTGTCGGTGCGAATCCCCCCTCCCACTTTAATTTCTGCTGCGGTTCCAAAGGCTAAATTTCCGATAGGTTCAAAGACCCCAACCGGGCGCTGAAAATCAATATATCCCAATCCAGAAGTCAGATGAAGCGTTCGAGTTCCATCAAGAAGACCTTGAAAGATAATATTCCCGGGTTTAGTTTCTCCGGTACTCAAGGTGATATCAGCACCCAGCAGGACATCTTCCTCAAAAATAATATCCGTTCCGTCCGTGGTAATATCATTGAGCAAAGTTGTCAGTCCAGCAATGTCCCGAGTTAGGGTGGCATTATCCAGGAGATTAACTGCACCATTGAGAGTCAGGGTTCCCTCTCCTAGAGGCGATCGCAAGATAACCGGATCGTAAAACGTGACCGTTCCCATATCAATGGCACCGCTACCGGATGCACTGCCGAAGGTAATTGAACCAAACCCATTTTGTAACGCCAATAAATCAGTTTGGGTGATGTCTAATTCCCCGATATTGTCAACCTCATACCCAATATTAATCGGTAAACTGGCCGTTGCCGGTTGTAAAACGATGCTACTGCTGCCGCTAACGCTATTATTCCCTCCCAGCAAGTTAATTTCATCGGCAGTCAGGGTTAAGGGATGATTCCCAGCAGCAAAAGTTTTGTTAAATTCAATGGTACCCGTTCCGGCATTGATAACACTGGTTCCGGTTAAGGTTGTCGGCGAATTTAAGGTAATATTGCCATTATTTGTGGTAATATTATTGGCAATTTCTGTGTTTCCAGCGGTGACAGAGAGACTGGTGAGCGGAGTAGAACCACCCATTGCACTTCCCAAGGTTAAGTCACCCGAACCCGCATTCACCGTCAGAGGATAATTGCCATCCACTGCACCGCCAAAGCTGATATTTCCCCCATTACTATTAACCGTCACACTGTTTCCCAGTTGGACTAAACCACTTCCGAAGTCAATGGCATTTCCGGTGGGATTGGTGCCCGTAATATTATGATTCAGATCGGTTTTATAAATCTCCAGAGTGAGGGTGGCATTATCCGTTAGGGTAATGGGACCATTGGTGGTCAGAGTTCCCACTGCTAAAGGCGATCGCAACGTTACCGGATCTTGGAACGTTACCCCAGGATTCTCAATCGTAATTGCACCATTGCCGTTACTACGTCCGATGGTAATCCGGCCAAACCCATTTTGCAACTTACCCAGTTCCGTTTGGGTTATATCGAAGGCGCTAGTCTCCGATGACCCACCAATGGCGATCGCGCTGCTGGGGGAATTCGGTTGCAACGTCAGATGATACCCTGTTCCCGTCACACCACTGCCAAAGTTGACCTCATCTGCCGTTAATATAGTATCGCCATTCAGGGTAACTCTATTATTAAACGTCAGATTCCCCGCCGTCATATCCCCATTCAGAATCGCACTGCCATTATATGCATAGGTAGTCAGGTTATAATTGCCACCATTGACACTGCCACTAAAGGTAATATCTTGACCGTTGGTGGTAATCGTTGTATCCCCAATGAGACTGATATTGCTACTATTGAGGCTAATACTTGCATTATTAGTCCCTGTAATATTGCCTCCCAGAGATAGGGTTCCCCCCTGTAACCTCAGCGGGTCGGCAACTGTTAACGTACCCGTATTAATTGGGCCGGTGCTATTAATATAAATCTCACTAAACCCATCCTGCAACCGGGCCATTTCTGCCGTAGTCAAATCTAAAGCATCAGTCGTACCGTATCCCGTTGCCTCCACCCCCACGGCGATCGCCTGACTGGGAGAGAAAGGTTGCAGCGTTAAACGACCCGTTCCCGTCACGTTCCCACCAAAGTTGAGTTCATTCCCGGTTAAGATAATATCGCCAATCGTGGTAACATTATCTCCATAGACTTGTCCTGCTGCCCCAGTGGTGGTAACATTGCCATTGAGTTCAGTTGTCCCACCTGCATTGGTGGTCAAACTGCCAGCATTGACACTTCCAGCAAATCGAGTGAGTCCGCTACTATTGAGCGTCAAATTCCCAGTTCCCGAGACCGTTCCCCCAAAGTTAAGCGCGCTGCCGGTTAAGATAATATCGCCAGTGGTGGTAACATTATCTCCATAGACTTGTCCTGTTGCCCCGGTGGTGGTAACATTGCCGTTGAGTTGGGTTGTGCCACCGGCATTGGTGGTCAAACTGGCCGCAGAAATTGGCCCTCCAAAAGTCGTGATGCCGGTACTATTTGCGGTTAAGTCAACAACAGGGTTCACACTGCCAATAGCTCCAGTGATGCTAATATTCCCAGTGCCGCTATTTAAAGTTAAGGATTGATCAGTGAAGGATTGTTTGCCATCCACAAGTCCAGTCACGGTAATCGGTGCATTCCCTGTCGAAAGGACAATCGGACTAATCGGACTACTCAGGATGACATTTCCTTGGATGGCGATCGGTTGATTTGAGGTGGACATCCCAGGTATAGCTATATCAATTTGTGGAGCGGTTAAATTTATCCGACCCCCATCACCAGAACCTGTAGCACCTGTACTATTGGTGCCAATCCCCCAGTTAATAGAACTAAAAAACCTAATTTGATTTCCTGCCTCAATCTGGACAGAGCCACCATTCCCAGCCTGTCTATCCCGAGAATGACTATCGGTAGCAATATAATCTGTAAAAACACTACCATTTGGTGCTTTTAAAACAACATTACCCGCATTCGCAGAATTTCCTCCATAAGAGAGAGACGAAGTGCGTATCATCGATGGTATGCTAATATCACCACCTGAAGTAGTGAGATTAATTCCACCCCCATCATTACTACCTGCACTTGACAAGTCTGAATAAGAGCCAATGTCAAAAGCGCTGGTCGTAATTCCTTGTGTAGCAGTTAAGGTAACTGAACCCCCGTTTCCAGATGACCCATAATGTGCAGCCGCTCTCGTATTAAAATGACCCGCTTCAATACGGCCATTCGTCGTAGAAACCGAGATGTCTCCACCATTACCCACCTGACCCTTATAGTGGTCAGCATAGCCATCAGAGGCACTAGAAGTGTTAAAATCACCTACTATAATATTAGCTATAGTATTCGTGCTACTCGTCGTAGCACTTAAGGTCACTTGCCCGCCATTTCCTGCGGCTAGAGCAGTATATCGGGAAGCCCTAGTAGTAAGATTGCCGGTTTGAATGCCGCCATTCGTTGCTGTTAGAGTAATTGACCCTCCATTAATGGCCCCAGTAAACAAATCCCCAGTGGTTATACTCGCCCCTGAAATAGAGAGGTTTCTCCCTGGGGCAGAAATTGGCCCTTCAAAGGTCGTGATGCCGGTACTATTTACCGTTAAGTCACCAATAGGGTTCACACTGCCAATAGCTCCGGTAATGCTAATATTCCCAGTGCCGCTATTTAAAGTTAAGGGGTGATTGCCATCGACAAGTCCAGTCACGGTAATCGGTGCACTTCCTGTCGCCAGAGTAATCGGACTATTCAGGGTGACATTTCCTTGGATGGCGATCGGTTGATTCGTTGTGTATAAACCCGGTTTTGTATTAATATCAAATAGAGTTGCCTCGATGCCAAGTAGAGATGATAGCTCAATTTGTGGAGCGGTTAAAGTTATAGGACCCCCATTACTAGAACCTGTCGCACCTCCACTGTCAGTGCCAATCCCCACCCAATAGGGATCAAGGTTAGTAATACTAAATAGATTTCCTGCCTCAATGTTGACCGAGCCACCATTCCCGGCAGCAGTTCCGCTCCAAGAACGACTGGCAGTAGAAATAGCATGAGTATAAATAGAACCATTTGGTGCTTGTAAAACAATATTGCCCCCATTAGCAGAAGTTCTATTTGAAATAGACGCAGAATGGATTGTGAATGGTATTTGAATGTCACCACTGGAAGTAATTATCGTAATGTTTCCCCCATTACTACTATTTGCAGTTCCTATTGACTCGGAGGTACTCTGAATCCAGCCAGTCGTAGTAATTCCTGCTGTAGCATTTAAGGTAATTGCACCCCCATTTCCAGCTACGCCGCTAGAGGCATAGGCTGTTGTAACAAGATTGCCGGTTTGAATGCTGCCATTCGTTGCTGTTAGATTAATTGACCCCCCATTAATGGCCCCCGTAGTCAGAGTTCCAGTGGTTATACTCGCCCCTGAAATAGAAAGGTTTCTCCCTGGTGCAAAGATTGTATCGTTTGTATCATTCATGACAAACGCACCGTCGTAATTGTTGTCAGCGTTAGCAGTAAAGGTTATTGAACCCGTTCCTGCCTGAAAAGTGAGCTGACCATCAACCAAGTCTTCAATAATAATATCATGCGCCGCTTCTAGCTTAACATTTGCACTTCCCGGCAAACTCTCTAAAGCCCCTTCTGAAATGGTGTAATATACACTTGCATCATCCGCTTCAAGAAGCACACCTTGTGCTTGTCCCCATGGAACATTAGCATCAAGTTTGCTATCATGTGTTGCCCCACTGCCACTGGCAATGGTAATATTGTAAGGGTCCAGGAGTAACGTGCCCATACTCCCATTTGGCGCACTTAAATCCACCAACCCGCGAAAAATCAGGTGGTTTTTACCCGATACTTCTATAAACCCGCCATTTTGCGGTTCATTCCCTGGTTCAACCCCTCCTCGGGCGTTGATTGTACCATGAAATGCGGCTGTATCATCCGCCCAAATAATCACTCGTCCCCCGTCTCCCTGGGACAAGGCATTTGCAGAAATTATCGAATCCTGAGTCACAACCGTATTCGAGGCATTGGGAACTGGCCCTTTTCCCTGATATTCTCCCCCAATCAGGACTGTCCCACCGCCATTTATCCCCGAGGCGTCAATATTCCCATCAACTACGGCAACTCGCTCTCCCAATACCTGGATAATGCCGCCTGTTTCTCCCACTGTATCAATCTCACCGGAAGCTATGGCATCTCCCGGTTGTATGGGAATTTGCTGTTGAGAACCTGTCAGGGTAATACTGCCATCGGGATTCACCTCCACTTGCGTTGCATGACTCACGCCACTCCCTGTCAGCAGTTCCGGTAAACTTAGCGGAGTCAGTTGGGAAGTTAAAGCGGTTGTGCCAGAGGGGGTCAAGTCTAAACTCAGCAAATGGTTCTCTTGAGAAATGCGAACTCGACTCTCTCCCGGTACTGCCGCAATCGTGATATTTCCCCCTGGCGCAGAGAGGGTCCCGGCATTTAACACCGTCCCTCCCAACAGGGTTAAGTCATGACTACCTGATAAAGTTAAGTTTCCTAAATTAGCGATCGCCCCCGGTTGGGTGATATCAAAAGCAAATTGACTGGGAGTTCCGACTAAATTCGCCCAATTATTCTCGCCTACTGCATTAAACCAATCGTTCCCAAATCCGATACCCGTAGCACTCGTCGCAGTAAACGAAGCAGGTACATTTAACGCCGCATTCGGTCCAAAAAGAATCCCCGCAGGATTCATCAGAAATAAGTTAGAATTGCCGCCAGAGACTTGAATTAAGCCATTAATAATCGAGGCATTCCCCCCGGTGACTCGTCCGAGGATATTCTGAATCTCTGGGGAAGAGAGAAAATTCGCCACTTGACCCGCATCCAGGCCAAATTGTTCAAAACTATGGAATAAATTGCTGTTATCCGGGGAGAGAGTACCGCCAGTAATATTAAACTGATTTCCCTCAAAGGTGACTTCAGTTCCAGTCCCATCGGGGGTAGACGTAATCGGTTGAGCGAGGATTGCCGGTGCATGAAAGACCGATACCACTGCCAATCCTACTAGGAAACCATTCAGTTTGTTCATATTACCTCTAGGCTGGGTTAAATCGATGGAAATGATGCCCCACGATACCCCTCTAGCCGATTAGCGCCGGATCAATACCATTAGAAATCACCTGAAAACCGGATTTATTGTGTTAAATAATCCAGGGAGCGCTTCTAAGTCGCTAAGGGGTGTCACTCCTTTCTACAGTCACCCTTGAATCTTGGACACCTGCGAATTTAAACGGTTCGCTTCCACAGCAAATGAGATTCTCTGTTTCAACCGATTTGACAAGGGGAACCGGAGTGGGAAGCTCTTTCCCTCACCTGCCAATTCAGGAGTTCAGTTCAGTGAGACTGCCTATAAAACTGCTTACTTTCATCATACTGCTATTTGCGGCAACATGGAGCGCTACAAATACTTAAGAAAAGTGGAAGTTTTCCCGGTTATTACCCTCCTTTTTTTTCTAAGGGTTTTTCAGGATTTACCCCAAGTTCAGGTTGATACTCCATCCGGTATTCAAAGGGATAGAACAAGAAGCGCAATGCAATAACGGTCAGGCTCCAAGGACCTGATTCGTAGCCTGGAGGCGATCGGGCTATACGACGCCTGCTATTCGATAAAAACGACTTTTTGACTCGGTGTAGGATGCAGGTTGTTACAGACTAGATTTGGTGCGGAACAGGAGGCAGAGCCTCCAATTGGGCATTCCTAGGCAGAGACTGGGAACGAGGAGATCGGGAGCAAGATGCTCTCAATTGGGGTAAATTTTTGATTCATTTTCAGGCAGTAATTCATACTTTAGTTAGATTCTATATCTACGGAACTCTGACTATTTATAGAGATTTTAATGACTGATAGAGGGATAGGATGGGGAGTGAAGTTATTCGGAAAGTGTTATGCAAAATGTGAAGAAACTTCGCGATGATTTAGCTATTGCGATGAATCAATTAAGTGGAGAACAAGTGCAGCAAGCATCTCAGGAAGGATTTAAGTCAATTTTGAACTTGCGATCGCCTCAAGAAGAAGGATTTTCCAACGAGGAACAGCAGCAGGCAGAATCTGCCGGACTGCACTATGTGAATCTTCCTGTTAAACCGGATGCAATGGATGCTCAACTCGCCGATCGCGTCCTTCAGGAAATTGACCAACTGCCCAAACCCGCCCTGATTCACTGCAAAAGTGGGATGCGTTCTGGGGCAATGACATTGATGTATATTGCCACCCAAGAAGGCATCAGCGCTGAACAAGCAATGGCAATGGGGAAACAAAATGATTTTGATTGTGATGATCATCCCCAAATGAAGCAGTTTTTTGAGCATTATATCTCAACCCATGCTCAAGCCAGTTAAGGATGAATTGTGGAGATTAAACAACAATGGCATTAGTTTTAGAACAAATTAACGTAGAAGGATTAGCCCAGTTATCCTACATTGTCGGTGACGATAAGGCAGGACTGGCGGTGATTATTGACCCTCGGCGAGACATCGATATTTATTTACAGCGAGCCCGAGACTTGAGGGTAAAAATTATCGGCAGTATCGAAACCCATATTCATGCGGATTTTGTCTCCGGTTCTCATGAATTAAAAGCCCGGATGAATGTACCTATTTATGGCGCAAAAACCGACAACTATCAGTTTGAATTAAATCAGCTACAGGAGGGGGATGAGGTCAAAGTTGGCAGTGTAACCCTGCGGGCGGTTCATACTCCGGGACATACTCCCGAACATATTTCTCTGCTGATTTATGATTCAAAACAGGGGAAAGAGCCATTTGGTTTATTCACCGGGGATACACTGTTTAATCTGGATGTAGGACGTCCTGATTTGTTAGGCGGTGGCAGCGAGAAGCAGTTAGCCAAACAGTTGTATCACAGTCTGTTTGAGAAGATATTGCCTTTAGGCGATCGCCTGGAGGTTTACCCCTGTCATGGTGCTGGTTCTTCTTGTGGCAAGTCCATTGGCGATCGGCGACAAAGCACAATTGGTAATGAGCGCCTGTTTAACCCGGCATTAAAAGAGCGATCGCCTGAAGAGTTTGTGGAGTGGATTCTCAGTGAAATGCCTGAACCTCCCCGCCATTATACTCGACTCAAAAAAGTCAATGGCAAAGGCGCACCGATTAAAGGCTGTCCTCCCACCCTGCAACCGCTGACCCCGACAGCATTTCAGGAGAAAATGCAGGAAGAAAATACTGTGATCATTGATGCGCGATCGATTCTCGCCTTTGGCGGGGGACATATTCCCGGTGCGATTAATATTGCCTTAAGTCCGCCATTTCCCAACTGGGTGGGTTGGATGATTGACCCAAAACAATCCCTGTTGGTAGTGGTGGAAAGCGAACGGGATGTCCAACTCGTTGCCGAACAACTCTTCCGCATTGGCTATGATAATTTAGCTGGTTATTTGCATGATGGAATGACCAGTTGGCAGAATGCAGGATTACCCCTGAAACACCTCGGAGAATGGACGGTTCAAGAGTTAAATCAGCACAAAGATGAACCGAATGTCACGATTCTCGATGTGCGAGGGGATGATGAATATCAACAAGGGTATATTCCCGGTGCCCAACATATTTTTGTGGCTCACCTGGAAGAAAACCTGGCTCAGTTAGATAAAAATCAGGCGATCGCCACCTACTGTGGCAGTGGTTACCGCGCCTCGATTGCCGCGAGTTTATTACAAAAACACGGGTTTGAAACTACCATCAATATACCCGGTTCCTGGAAAGCCTGGAAAGCGGCTAAATTGCCTATCCAACATCCTGAAAAATCCGAGTTAGTCTCTGCTTAGTTAGTAATTGTAGGGTGGGCAATGCCCACCCTACTCCGGTCCCCTCCCCTTGGCAAGGGGAGGGTTAGGGTGGGGTCCTCTTGACGCGCCCTGGCGCGTCAAGAGGAATGAGTGGGTTGAGAGTTCACGCGAAAGCGCGTAGAAAGAGGTTTCTCCAGGCTCTATACAGGTGCTTAAACCGTTAATAGTGAGGTGGCGATCGCCACCTCACTATGACCCCACCCTAACCCTCCCCTTGCCAAGGGGAGGGGACCGGAGGTAGAATGACGCGCAGTGGGTGTTCGCCACCTCACTATGACCCCACCCTAACCCTCCCCTTGCCAAGGGGAGGGGACCGGAATGGTTTGCATCTTTTCGGCAACTCTAATTTCAGCTAAACGTTTCTCATATTTTTGGTCTATCTCCAACGTTAAATCAGCTAACTCTTTCATCTGTTGCTCGGTAATTTTAGCCAATTCTAGCAGTTCGGTCATTTTGGCTAATTCATTGTCACTCATCGATAAGGAATGGCTCATCTCTAAACCTCCGAATGATTTTAAACCCATCTAGTCGGGTGGTCATTGCCAACCCGACCAGCCTAAATTTACCCTAATTCTAAAATAACTGGGGTGTGGTCACTGGGTTTGGGTAACTTCCTGGGTTCGGTGTCAATCGTACAACCGATCGCCCGTTCTTTCAGCTTTGGGGTAACATAATGATGATCGATGCGCCAGCCGCGATTTCGGGCGAATGCACCGGCGCGATAATCCCACCAACTAAACTGTCCCGGTTCTTGATTAAAGAGGCGGAAGGCATCGGTTAATCCCAGTTCTAAAATGTTAGTTAATGCGGCCCGTTCCTCGGGGGAGGCCATGATATCATTCGGGGTGGTTTTTCGATGAATATCTATCGCTTCTAAGGCAATATTAAAGTCACCACAGATACATAATTTATCGGTTTTGTCAAGGATTATTTTTAGATAATCTTGCAGGGTTTTCAGCCAGGTTAGTTTATAACTATATTTATCGCTGCCGACGGATGAACCATTCGGGACATAGAGATTGAGGATGCGAATATCTCCGAAAACTCCGGTAATGACGCGCTTTTGTTGGTCTAATTCGGCGACTTCTGGACCGAGGATGGGGGTGAAACCGATGCTGACGTCAGTGAGGGGAATTTTACTGAATAAAGCAACCCCGTTGTAGGATTTTTGGCCGGAAATATAAAGGTGATAGCCTAATGCTTCTAAAGGCGATCGCGGAAAATCCGCATCCACTACCTTTGTTTCCTGCAAGCACAATACCTCAACGGGGTTGGTCTGTAACCAGTCGGTTACCTGTTCTAATCGAGTTCTAATCGAGTTGACGTTCCAAGTGGCAATCTTCATGAGTTAGGAATTAAGAATTAGGGGTTAATTATACCGCGTTTTGTCTCATTAGACCGCTTCCCAAATACTGGGGAGATCCCCCCAACCCCCCTTAAAAAGGGGGGCTTTTTAGAAGTTGGCAAGAAGTCTATTCTTTACCCCCTAACTCATAGGGATTTAGATAGTGCAGTTCAATCCACCTGCTTTTTGACTGAAGCGGATATTTTCGCTATAGTCAACGGGACAGTCAATCACCGCTGGCACATCTTGGGCGAGGGCTTCTTTCAAGGTAGGAATTAAATCCGCTGCGGATTCAATGCGATAGCCTTTTAATCCCATACTTTCTGCAAATTTCACAAAGTCGGGATTGGTGAATTTGATGAAGGCCGATTCGCCATAGTGGTTCTGTTGTTTCCACTCGATTAGTCCATATCCGCCATCGTTAAAGATGATGGTTACGAAGGGGGTGCCGACGCGCAGGGCGGTTTCTAATTCTTGGCAGTTCATCATGAATCCGCCATCGCCAGTTACGGCTACAATTTTGCGATCGGGATAGACTAATTTAGCCGCTAATGCGCCGGGAATGGCAATTCCCATAGCAGCAAATCCATTGGAAATTAAACAGGTATTGGGCCGATCGCAATGGTAGTGACGGGCAATCCACATCTTATGCGCGCCCACATCAGAGATGACAATATCATCCGGTCCCATCACCTGACGCAAATCATAAATCAGTTTTTGCGGTTTAATAGGAAATCCATCATCTGTAGCATACTGCTCATAATCGGCGCGAATATCGGCACGAAGTTCGCAGGCGTGAGGGGTGGGTTTACTCTGGCGATCGGCGCGATGCAAAATTTCCATCAACGAGTCAGAAATATCCCCCACCACTTCCACAATCGGGATATAACTACTATCAATTTCCGAAGGCGCGGCATTAATATGAATGATGGGAATTTTCCCCTCGGGATTCCATTTTTTCGGGGAATACTCAATCAAATCATAGCCCACGGCAATCACCAAGTCCGTTTGCTCAAATGCACAGGTAATATAATCCCGCTGTTGCAATCCCGTTGTCCATAAAGCAAGGGGATGAGTATAGGGAATGACGCCTTTCCCCATAAAGGTATTGGTCACTGGAATATGCAGGCGAGTGGCAAATTCTGTTAACACTGACCCGGCATGAGCGCGAATTGCTCCATTTCCGACTAAAATTAGGGGATTATTTGCCCGAGAAATGGCGGCAGCGGCTTCATTTAATCCTTGATAAGAGGCATAGCTTTTTTCTTGCTTATCTTTTCTCAAGGGTTCACCGACAACCGGCATGGCGGCAATATTTTCCGGTAAGTCGATGTGAACCGCCCCAGGTTTTTCTGTTTGGGCTCGTTTAAAAGCTTTGCGAACAATTTCCGGGGTGATGCTGGGACGGACAATTTGCGCGTTCCATTTGGTGACGGGTTCAAACATTGCCACCAAGTCTAAATATTGATGGGATTCAATATGCATCCGATCAGTTCCGACTTGTCCGGTAATGGCGACGAGGGGAGCACCATCTAAGTTAGCATCGGCGACCCCTGTCATCAAGTTTGTGGCACCGGGACCCAAGGTGGAAAGGCAGACTCCGGCTTTTCCGGTCAACCGTCCGTAAACATCGGCCATGAATGCCGCGCCTTGTTCGTGACGGGTGGTAATAAATTGAATAGAAGAGTTACTCAGCGCTTTTAAAACAGCGAGGTTTTCTTCTCCAGGAAGTCCAAAAATGTATTGGACGCCTTCATTTTCCAGACAATGAACTAAGAGTTCGGCGGTGTTAAGTTCACCCATAATCTTGTGTTACCTCAGAGAAATGTGGGGTTGATGACGGTGGGAAAAGTGAGAACCTGCGAGGATTGTCGAGGGGTTCGGTAAGTTAGGAACCGCTGACAATCGGTCAGGGTAATGTTAGGGTTTATTTAACCCAAACGCTTTTGATGTTCACGAATTCGTGAATGCCTTGAATGCTTAATTCGCGTCCATATCCGGACCGTTTGATGCCACCAAAGGGCAGGCGCGGGTCGGATTTGACTAAGCCATTAATAAAGACGGCACCGGCTTCGAGTTCTTCGATAAAGCGATCGCGTTCTTGGGGTTCGTTCGTCCAAGCAGAAGCACCCAACCCAAAGGGAATATCGTTCGCCCGGGCGATCGCTTCGTCAATATTGGCAACTCGAAATAATAGGGCCACGGGTCCAAAAAATTCTTCCCGTTCTGCCGGTATTCCGAGGGGAATATCGGTGATTAGCGTTGGCGGATAGAAGTTTCCGGGACGATCAATTAAAGGAATGCCCCCAGTCGCTGCTTTTGCTCCATTTTCCACACAAGCTAACACTTGTTGGTGTAATTCCTCTAGGATTGAGCGAGTTGCCAGAGGTCCGATATCCGTTGCCGGATCCATTGGGTCTCCTACCCGTAATGCTTTGAAATGCTCAATCAAGCGTTGCTCAAATTCATCGGCGATCGCTTCTTCGACAATGAAGCGTTTGGCTGCGATACAAGACTGTCCATTATTAATCATCCGCGCTTTGGTCGCCGTTGCTGCGGCAACTTCCAGATCCGCGCTCTTCATTACAATAAACGGATCACTCCCTCCTAATTCTAGGACAGTTTTCTTGATATATTTCCCGGCTTTTTCCGCTAAACTGGAACCGGCAAACTCGGATCCGGTCAAAGCTGCCGCCTGGACGCGATCATCGGCGATCACGTTCCCTACTTTGTCAGCACCTATTAACAAAGTTTGGAACACCCCCTCGGGAAATCCCGCTTCGGCAAAAATCTCCTCAATGGCAAGGGCGCATTGCGGCACATTAGAAGCGTGTTTGAGTAGACCCACATTCCCCGCCATCAGTGCCGGTGCCGCAAACCGAAATACTTGCCAAAAAGGAAAATTCCAGGGCATCACTGCTAAAACAGGGCCGAGGGGTTGGTAGCGCACAAAGCTGGTACTGGCGTCGGTTTTTCCGGGAACATCTGCAAGGAATTGGGCGGCATTCTCGGCATAATACCGACAACCCAAGGCACTTTTTTCCACCTCTGCGATCGCCGAAGCGAGGGTTTTACCCATTTCCAGGGTCATGATTTTCCCGTACTGCTCTTTATTGTTTTCCAAAATATCCGCTGCGGCATTCATCCATACCGCCCGTTGGGAAAGAGGAATCCGCCGATATTTTTCAAAAGCCTGTTGCGCTTTTTCCAGTTTAGCCTGGACTTCAGCATCGGTTAGGGCCGTAAAGGTTTGTATCGTTTCTCCCGTCACCGGGTTGATACTGGCAATAGCCACGATCTCATCTCCAATTTACATAATGATTCTTGCCTAGACAACAAGGTGTTGAGGCTAGATTGGTGGCATTGTTATTTTGTCAAATTTTGTGGAGTTCAAATGTTAAATTTCACGTCGATTTTTGTCTTTAATCTCAGGGGGAGCAAAAGTCGTCAATTGAGTCTCCATCTGTTACAAAATCCTGACATTGGAAGGTAATAACCGGCAGAACCGGCGGGGGGAACCGGCAGGGGGAACCGGCAGGGGTTAAAACGATTGGCGGCCTAATAGCTAAAGTCGGTTAAAACCGACTACAAACACTACGCAATAAGGCTTTCAGTCAGTTTCAAGCGACATCTTGCACCCCTAGCAACACTGGCGGGGAATAAATCGATTGGCGGCCTGTAGGGGCGCTTCGAGAAGCGCCCCTACATCGGTCAAACCGGGCTAAAAACACCCCAGGACAAGGCTTTCAGTCGGTTTTAACCGACTTGAGCTGTTAGGCGGGGGATTTATCCCCCGCCGGTTGTTGCTACCTACCCACCGGGTGTTCCGGCTTAAATCCCTTGCCTTTTGGCCTCCACCATCTGTCTAACCACCTCGGGCATTTTTGACCGCGCCTCCCATCCTAGCTTGGCTTTCGCCTTGCCCGGATTGCCTCGCCCCACAGCAATATCCGTGGGTCGATATAAACTGGTGTCAATATTGACCCACTCTTGCCAATCCAGTCCCACACTCTTAAAGGCGATCGCCACAAAATCCTCTAACCGATGGGTTTCCCCCGTGGCAATCACATAATCATCTGGTTCCGGATGTTGCAACATCAAATACATCGCCTCCACATATTCCGGCGCGTAACCCCAGTCCCGTTGTACGGAAATATTCCCGAGATTCACTTTTTCCCGACTCCCCCCGGCAATCCGGCAGGCAGCGGCAATAATTTTTTGCGTGACAAACCGTTCGGGTCTCAGGGGCGATTCATGGTTATACAAAATTCCAGAACAGGCAAATAATCCATAAGCTTCCCGGTAGTTGGCGACTTCCCAAAAGGCGGTAGCTTTGGCGACGGCGTAGGGACTGCGGGGCCGAAATGGGGTGGTTTCATCCGCCGCGCGATCGCCCGTATCTCCAAAACATTCGCTGGACCCTGCATTATAAAATTTAATCGTTTTTCCCGTAAACCGAATCGCTTCCAGCAAGTTCAGCGTCCCAGTGGCAATACTTTCTAAAGTTTCCACAGGTTGCTCGAAGGATAGCCCGACGGAACTTTGTCCCGCTAGATTGTACACCTCATCGGGCTCAATTTTTGTCAAAATTTGTAACACACTGCGAAAGTCATTTAGGGACATGGATTCTAACTTGACTTGTTCGCGAATGCCTAAGCGGGTCAGATTGCGAAACGATGACATTTGCGCGTCTCGGGAGGTGCCACAAACCGTATAGCCTTTGGAGAGGAGTAATTGAGCTAGATAGGCTCCATCTTGACCGGAAATTCCACAAATGAGCGCTTTTTTCATAAATGAGTTCGTTGTCTATATGTTTACCATTTTAAGAGTTGCGACTCTTTCCAAGATAACTTAGATCCGTTGTAGCATTCTTTCTGGGAGGGATTGCCCTTCACTCGGGGTTAAATTCCCGGTACCCTGGAGATTTAACCTCGATAAAGAATAATCACCCCGAGTTAAGACGATGCCCTATTTAACGGATCCCACGGATATTAAAGATGCGATCGCCACCTGTACCCAAGTCGAACGCCTTTGGGTGGATACAGAAGTGGCAGATTATCGAACCAAAAATCCCCGACTTTCTCTGATTCAGATTTTGCCCGACTTCACTGGAGATTTCCCCAATTCCCTAGAACTGTTAATGAACCGGGTTTATCTCTTAGATGTTCTGAATCGCCCCCAATTAACGGCCGAATTTATCAACACCATTATGGCTGACCCGGCCATTGAAAAAGTGTTTCACAATGCCAGTTATGATTTGAGGTTTTTAGGAAAAGCCCAAGCCCGAAATGTAACTTGTACCTTACTTTTGGCGAAAAGCTTGCCATTGTTTATGTTGGAAACCTCCAATTTTCAACTTAAAACTTTAGCTTGTGAATTGTGCGATTTACCCCATCCGGATAGTTCAGAGCAACAAAGTGACTGGGGAAGACGACCGCTAAGTGAGACTCAAATCCGATATGCCACCCTCGATCCAATTTATTTAGCTTATGTGCATCGCCGTCTGATGGAGATTGAACGCATGACTCAGCGCGATCCAGCAACGGATAACGTCAAGGTTCTGGCGGCAGAATATACGCGATTAAAGCATGAAGCAGCGCTACTAGAGTCAGAATTGAGTTATGTGGAAAAGCGCCTCAAATTGGCGATGCAAGCTCAACGGATTACGCAAATGCATCGGGTTAAATTCTCCAGTTATGAGCGATCGACGTATAAAACACCGTTTTCAGAATTGGCGAAACTGGTGCAGGAGGAACAGCTAGATTTTGATTGTGTTGTGACCCTGACGAAGGAAATGCGGACTCAGTTAGATGCCGTCAGCGATCGCCTCCCCATGTCTGTGGAAACCTCAGAAACCTTGCAGTTAAAAATCCTTCCACCGGAGGAGGAGCAATTGTAGCCCACCGGACTCCTCCAAACTGTAGGGTTGATGCGCGACTCAACCCTACAGTTAGCAATTGTAGAGTAGGAAAAAAGCCCACCCTACGCCCACTCTCCTGTCCATTAGTGCTGAAAAACTGTGAAAAATTGCGATCGCCTTTCCAATCTAACGCACCCGACTGGGATATCCCGTTGTGTTAAAAACTGGCCCTTTAACCCACCCAATTTAATTCTCCTGGTGAAGAATTCACCCCCTCTATCATGGGCCAATTCCCGCCAGTCAAAAGGAGATCTGACCCGTTAACTGTTGGTAAAGGTGGAGTTCCACTGGAGGATGGAGGAGGACTCCAGAAAAAAACATCAGGGCATCTCGGCTGCTGCGCTAGAGGTGCTGGTGGAACACAAAGTGAGCTAGGAGGTAGCGGGGGTCCACCTAGAGTCTCGTACCTATACTGCAGAGTATAGGGAGTCGGATTTTCCAGAGCATCAGACGCTTCCACCACCAAAACGAGGTCCGATGGAGCAATTCCTAATCCAGTTAATTGTTCCAAAGAAACCGATAGGGTTTGGTTATTGGGGTTGGTAGCATTCGATCCTGCCAGTACCGTAAATGCTTCCGGAGGCAAAATCGTTCTATCCAGCGGTTGACCGATTCGATTTAATAACTCTGAGTCTGACGATCGCTCCCGTAAATCGGACTCGTCAAAGGTAAATGGTTCTCGTCGCAAAGATTCCGGTAAAAACCCAGGATTAACTCCAATAATTTTGACATTAATTCCATCCCCCAATTTGGGAAAGTTAAAGATTGCATCAGGCAAATATTCAATCCGGTAATAATCCACCGAGTCTTGCGGTGAAATAATTCCAACTGTACTGGAAGAAGAGGGGTAGGTTCTGCGAAAATTTAATGGAAATTCCGCCAAAAATGGGGCGGTAGCCAGGTTATTTTTTAAGCGTTCTTCTTCCCCAATCAATTCAGTTTCTTGACGGTTTTCAAATTTTCCGGCAGAGATAAAGTGCTCGACAGCCTGAGTGTTGTTGAATCCTGCTTGTTGTAAATCCGGGTTGGTCGATAAATAAGTAACTACATCAAAATAAGGGGATGCCATCCGCCCTTCATTTACACCTATTTGTTCAAAATGAGTAAATAATTCAGTGTTAGTTAAATGTGCCAAATCGGGGTATCGTTCCCGATAAAAAATTTGAGAATAAACATCAGCAAAACTCCAGTTTGCTTCCCGAGTCGATGGAACAACCAAATTAACGCTTTCCCCACTTGGTTTCTGAACGACAGGCCGCTCCTTTTCATTAATGCCAAACCGAATAAAATGTTCAACAGCTTGTTGATTTGTAAATCCAAGTTCCTGTAAATCTGGCGAGTTTTGTAGATAAAAACTAGCATTAAAAGAGGGAGAGGCTTGTCGGCCTTCATGGACTCCCCAGACAATAAAATGGTGAAATAATTCCTCGTTACTGAATTGAGATAAATCAGAATAATTTTCCCGATAATACTGAAAGTCGAAGTATTTAATACGAACCGGGTTGGAGCAGGAATCTCCTACATTAATTAATTGCTCATTATCAAGTCTCAGGGCGCGACCTTCGTTAATTCCGAAGTCACGCAAATGTTCAAAAGCGATTTGGAGCTGCTGAGATGGATATATGGTTATCCGCTTTGGGTAAATGTCACAGTTCCACTCTCCATAAGTTTCTAGCATTTGGGTGGTGATCCAGGGAGAAAATACTCGCCCTTCTGCCAAGCCAAAGGTGACCAAATGTTCTAAAGCCTGTTCATCGCTCAATCCCCCTAAATCTGGATTATGGCCACGATAATAGTTCGGATCGAATATCTCTAAGGCCATAATAATTTTCCTGAAGTTTACCCTGCTACCCTAACTGATAAATTTAGTTTCGTCAAACTTGAAGCAACTTGCTAGAACTGTTCCCTCTTCCATCCCCCAAACTGACAAGGGGCTTGCTCTGCTTTTCTTCCCCCCAACTGGTTTTATGAGTCTAAGCGATATGACATCCGCAACATACTTGCGATCGCTCCTCACTGGCGCGAATGGTATTGAATCTGAGGGGTAATTTAAAAGTACAATCACTCCTAACTATCGTTCCTAACTGCGCTGGCTTTTCTTCACCTCACCCCCAAAATATCCTCCACTCCAACGGGTTTTTAAACCGGGTTGGCGTGACAAAGTGACAACTTCTCTGCCGCTTTCTGCTTCCTTTTTGCGGAGGTCTTCAAATAGGGCATTCAAATCGTAATTGACGGCACCTCCGGTCCCCTCCCCTTGGCAAGGGGAGGGTTAGGGTGGGGTCCTCCTCTGTAAGCAACCACCAAGGACAAGGGACCAACGACCAAGGACCAACCACCAATGACCAATGACCAACGACAAAAACCATTGCAGAATTCTGAGAAATACTGTAAACTTTTGTAAATACCACCCAGGAGGAAGCCAAAGTGACGACACAACAGGGATTTGGGAAAGTGCAACCGCGCAAGAAAACCGGCAAAGGCACCGCCAAGCGGGAAGAGGCTGCACAGAAGTATGAGAAAATGAAAGAAGGGGAAATGCCCGAATTTCATATTTTCATGCGGATACAAGGCAAAAAAAACTGGTTTCCCGTGGGTTCATTGATGGTGAATCGGACCAGTAAGATTAATCAAGCGATTTTTGACACCGAGGAAGAGTTGCGAGAAGGCGGATTTCGGTTGTTTCCCATTCTGCGAAAAAATCAACAGAATTTGGAATATGGGTATCGCTTAAAAGGAAAAGAATATGCGGAAGACCCCATCGAATTGGCGGTCCGTCCTCCAGAAAAACAGCCGAATTTTATCCAAGGTGCGATCGCCAAGTTGAAAGAGAGTTTTTCCGGAAACCGCAACTCAGAGGCCAGTTGAAAGGCGTTCAGGCAATTGAAGTAGGATGGGGTTTTCCTACGGAATATCCCCATCCCTACCGATTAGGATAAATCAATCCTGGAAGCAAATAAGCTTTGCAATCGATGTAGCTGGGAACCCATTTGATAGAGTAAATCTCCTTTACCCAAAAGATAAGCAGCGGAGGTTTCTTGTCCGCCTAAAATAATGCTGGAGTCGGCTTCACTGGCAGTTCGCAGGGCAATTCTTCCGGGCAAATTTGAGCGAATAATCGGTGTAACCACCTTAGCTTCTGGGCGTTGGGTGGCAATAATCAGATGAATTCCTGCTGCTCTTGCCATTGCGCCGAGTCGTTTAATGCTGAGTTCGAGGTCCGTGCGAATTTCTTTTTCTGCCATAAAGTCGGCATATTCATCAAAAATGCAGACAATCCGGGGTAAGGGATTTTGGGCTTTGCGGTTATAGGAGGTAATATCATTACAGCCTGCGGATTCAAATTTGCGATAGCGAGTTTCCATGTCACAGACGAGTTCCGCCATCAGGGCGATCGCCTGTTCGCTTTCTTTGACAATCGGTGACAGCAACCAGGGCATTCCTTCAAATTCAGGAAAGGTCACACGCTTGGGGTCTACTAAGGCAATTTTCAGGTGACTGGGTTGATTGCGGTGGAGAAGACTCAACAGCAGCGATCGCAAAAATTCACTTTTTCCGCTTCCCGTTGTACCGCCTACCAAAAAGTGGCAGGTATTGGGGTCCGATAAATCCGCTTCTATTAAGTTGCCATCTAAATCAATGCCAACGGCAATTTTTACCGGAGCATCCGCTGGATTTTGTTGGCGATGAATGTAATGGGAAAATTCCGCAGTTTGGCGATCGCCTCGGGGTAAATCCACACTCACATATCCCGCTTGGGGGGCAATTAAAGGAGCAACAGGAATCCCTAATTGCACCTGCAAATCCGCTGATAATTTTAAAATCGAGGCGACTTTTATTCCCGGCGCGGGTTTGAGTTTGACCCGGATAAAAGCCGGACCAATGGCTGCGCCTAAGTAATCCACATTAATTTTAAAAGATTTGAGCGTATCCGTCAATTGCTGCCCGATCGCATCTGCATTTTGGGTGGGTTTGGGGACGGGAGTTTGGGGCGGAGTCAGGGGGGGTTTTAGGGCGGGGGGAGGAGAGTTGAGGGGAGGCGAATCCACGGCAACGGGACTGGATTCAAAAAATGTTTGACACTTCTGCTGTTGCGGACATATTTCGCATAAGTGAGCTTGGGGAGTGGGCGGGGGTGGATTGGGATGGGAGGGTTCCCAGCGCAACCAGTCCCGCATTTGTTGGAGTTTATGGGGAATCAGTTGATGCACTGTGGGTTCTAATTCTTCCCAAGTATAGCGATATTCTTTAAATTCCGGTAAAACACAGTAAACCGCTGAATCCACCGGGCAGTTTCTCTGTTGCTTGAGCATATAACTATACAAGGCAACCTGGGCGAGTTGAGCGCTCAGATCTGCCGTTTGATAGGTTTTATACTCCACGGCACAGAGGCGATCGCCTTGCCCATGCATAATCAGATTATCCACCTGTCCTTTCACCAATTGCCGAGTGCGATCGGGTAAATCGAATTGATAATTAAGGCTAAATTCCCGGGCAATAAAAGTTTTCGCCAGCACAGAATCCGCCGAATAAAATTGACGATTCGTGACTAATAATTCCGCATATCGTTGGATTAGTCCTTTTAATCCCAGCCAAATTTGGTTGAGGGCCGGTAGTTTATGCGGATCCGCTTGCATCGTGGATTGGAGATAGGGATAAAACCGCAAATCATAAAAGCGGTTTTGCATTTGTTGGGCGAGGGTGTTGGCATTCAGTTTAGGCGGGGAATCCGTGAGAAACTCGGTAAATTCTGGCGCTTCTAAGATTAAGGAAACAAATTGCTTGGCGAGTTCGTGGAACGGGTTACCAATGCCGAAAGTATTGGGGGTGGGAATAAACATCGTCATCTTCCCAAACTTCTGTCCGAGATAAAATAACCGGGGACATTCAAATGCCACGCGCACATTAGTCGCCGTCAAAGATTTGGGGTCAGAGGATTCTGATTTAGGCATAGTGACAATCGGGGGGATTGGGGAGGGCTTAGGTTCAGTAAATTGTCTTAATTTTAGATAAACTTGGGCTAAATAGACCGTATCCATCTTGGCATATCTTAATTGCCGTTGACTGAGGGGGCGCTGTCCCCAGTCGCTGGATTGTTCTTCGGTATGGATATCAGAAAATTGGCAGAGTTCGGCGGCGAGGGTTTTGAGTTTTAAGTTGGAAACCCCGAGGCGATCGCGTTTCAATTGTCTGGCCCATTTTAAGGTACAGGTGACATTCTGGGACTGAGATTTTCCCAAAAATTTTAAATCATAACTAGCATTATGAAAGACTTTTTCAATGTTAGGATTAGCCATGATTTTGCCAATAAAATCCTGGACTAATTCCCGTTTCTCCAACACATCCAGAATATAGGCAAACTCTCCAGTACAGTCCGTTTCCTGGGCCAGAACTTGAATCAGAGAAAGTCTCGGAACAGGAGTATGCCAATCCGCGACTTCCGTATCAATCCACAGAATCGGATGAGCAGTGAATTGGGCAATGGCAGATTGAATCTCAGCGGTTCGAGTCAAATAGAACATTAGCTAATCGGGTGAAGGTGGGTGACGGGTTTCCCTCAAAGGGTGTTGAAAGCCACTACAAAGAACAATTCTAGGCTATTTAATCGGCAATCGGTTTGGGCCTAGACTTGCGGCACCCGAGAGATGAATTGGCTCTTGGGATCGTTTAGGGGACCGATTAAATCAATTTTTCTTTCCTGAATCAGTTCATCAATCAATTGATTGAGTCGTTCTGGAGAAATCGTATCAAACTTAGCATGAGCATTGTCTATCGCCGTCTCTCGTCCTAGCAAATGTTGATTAATGACCATATTTAAAATAAAGTCTTTGGCGTCTAAATTTTGGGGGGCAGCCTCTGGTTGACTTGGGTCAGAATCAGTTTTCGGAGTAGCAGGAACAATGCCTAAATCTTGCAATAAGATACATCCATGCAAAATCTCCGTTTCTCGGATTAGTTCCTGCAACCGGGTCAGGGAGATCTCTTGATCCGCAATTACCAATTCTCCCGCGAGGGCTTCTTTAACTAGGGTGTAATAAGTGGCGAGATAGTGCAGGGAGTCGAGATGGGGGGTGATATGACGATGGGGAGACCCCGTAAACAGTTCTTTAAACAGTTTATATCCTTTGAGTTTAGATTCTCCCACTTTTTCAGCGCGGATTAAATAAACCGGAGTTTTCGGATGCTGTTCTATGATGCGACGACAGGCATCCATCACAAAGAAAAAAGTTTTCATGTTCGGGTCTTCACTCCAAACCACCCCAATCGATTCCGATTCCCCACTGAGTTGATAGGAAAAGGAATAACTGGCTAATTTGTCGCTCAGTAAAAATTTCGGGGCAACGGGTAAGCGCAATGCCTCCATCGCCGTTTGTAACATTTGAATCCGCTCCGGTGCTGAAAAGTAACTAATTTTAGCCACTTTTTTGTGAGTCTTTTTAAACTCTTCAACCCAGAGTAATTTCAAGCCGGAACCATAATCTGCCGGGGGGGCCGGTTGCCCAATTTTATAGGTTTCAATCAGTTGCCGACCCAGGTGCAACACTGAGCGAGGAGTAGTCTTACTCCCACTGGGAAATTTTTCTTCTAAGTCTTGGCGAGTTAAGGGATAAATTGGCGAAAGGGGTTGAATGCTAACTTGTTGATGCAGGGGATAAAGACGATTTGCCCAGATGGCTTCGGCTTCATCCAAACCAATTCGTTTGAGAAAAATAAATTTATGAATTCCCGCTCTATCAGAGTTTTGAATTCGTTGTACTAAAGTTTTCCAACTATTTTTCACCATGTTAATAATAATTAAAAAATTTGTGATTCCCTCCAGATGGAGTCGAGTATTCAGACTCAACAAAGGTTGCAAATTCAAAGACCCTCCCGACCCCATGCCTACCAACTCCACATTATCTAAACATAAAACAATGGGTTGAGTTTCCGTAGATATTTTTCCCAAATTCGCTAAGATTTCCCAAGCGGCTTCTTCACTTTCGATGGAACGTTTTAATTTCAGGTCTTGGAGAGAATCTTCACTTAAATCATCCCCGCGCAACCACTCGCAGGCGGTGGGATAGAGTTCCGGGTTGGTGAGATCATACAAAATCCCAAAAAAACTATCCGCTTGGGCAATTCCGAGGGATTGATAGGTTTTTTTGAGGTGGGTGATAAATTTTTTACGATTACTTTGGAGTAAGGTCCAGACTTGATCATCAAAAATTCGCTGTTTTAGGGAACGATTGGTGAAGGCAGACAAACTTTTGAGCCAAAGCATGAGTTGGGAATCGGTTTCCCCTTCTGGAACCTGCATGAGACTATCAACAGTGTGGCGCAGGAGATGCCGTCTCATCCATTCATGGTCAGACCAAGGGGGAATGTAGGCAAAAAAGGCTTTAGGTTTCAAAGTCTTTTTGAGGCGACCTAAGAGATAACTTTTGCCCGAACCCGAATCCCCCAATAGCATAATCGTCCGGCTATGATGGTCCTGGGCCATTTGGTCCACCAAGGTTTCAATCTCAACCATTGCCTCTTTGTGAATCGAATCGACGGTGAGTGATGCTTCTTGGTTTTCTCTCCAAAAGTTTCCCGTTTTAAATGAAATCGGGTCGAAGGGGTTAACCGATCTTTGAATAATTGTCTCTATAGATACCATGCCTGAAATTACCTAATGCGAAGGGGTACAAATGCCAACAAGTAAGACCGTCAAAGACTAGAAATATGTGATAAAAAATAGCGGGCATCCGATATCTTGGTGAATGCCTGCGTTGATTTGTTCATCACTGTAGGGGTTTGTGTCCACTAAAGAACTCAACTCAATTTTATCGTCGCCTTCCAATCGATAGAGGGCTTGATCCAATTCCGGGCGGGATAGAGGGGGTTGAAGTTTCTGGCGCAGGTGAAAAATGGGTAAATAATTGTCCGTTGCTAATTCTTGGTCTAAAGCCCGAATCAGTTGCAAAATATCTTCATCACTGGGCTTTTTCGTCGGGACTGGGACGGCAGTTTCTGATGCAGGAGAAGTCTGGGGTAAAGCGGCTTTTTCTGATGGGTAAACTTTGCGGAGGAACCGGAGATAGTCCGTCAGCATTTTGAGGGTAATAGTAGAGGTACTGTTAGACTCCAACTCATCGCGTAAAAATTCTTTTCCTCGTTCCGTCAGCCAAACTTCTTTAAATTTCTTATCAATGATTTTAATAAATCCCCGGGCGGCTAAACTTTGAATGACCGCTTGTCGCTGATCCGCAGCAACCCCCGTTTGTCCGGGGGAAATGCTGCCTTTAGCTGTAGCTTTTAGGACTTTTAATTCTTGTTCAGAGATTGGCAAGGTAGTGGGGTCGGCTTGAAGTAGGGATTTTCCCGGAGGGGCGATCGCCAATTTTTGGATTTCTTCCGTACAATCAACTAGCCCGCGTTCAATCAGTTGACGACCGATGCGATCGCGTTCTGAGGCTTTCATTTTCGGGGTAGGCTCAACTTTGGTAATGGAGGTCCGATAATCCGGAACTCCCAATAACTTCAACAGAAATTTGAGTTCTTTTACATCCATAAGTTCACCCGTCCCTTGCCCAGAATAACAACTACCTAAATTTATCATGGCGCGATTTGACCCCGGATGCTTGTTTTTTTTACAAAACTTTAGAAATTGGCAAGGGTCCTGTCCCGAGTCTTGTTTTAAAATCCGCTAACGGGTGGAGTCTTCAACAGAACAAAGTCTATCCCTGGAGTTTGTTAATAAATATTAAGCGATCGGTCGGACTTCACCGGGAATCAGGTAAGATATAAAACAATTCCATAAGGTACCGGATTACCCGGGTAAACCCCTTGAGTTTCCATCCAGACCTTTGCCGAAACGAGAGCGAAGTCGAAAGTAAACTAATCGTCAGTTACTTGTTGCCAGCATTAGGGTACACCCCCGAAAGTTGGCATCAAGAAGTTGCCTTTATTTCCATTCGGTTAGGTTTCTTAGCCTTCAATAGCCCAGCCATCCCCTTCGTCCTCGATGCGAATTCGCCCATGAGGGTTCTCATAGAGGCCAAAAGTCCCAAACAAAACCTAGACAGACACCGGAGAAAGTTTAAGCGCTATTTAACGAAATTACAGGTTAAATATGGAGTCCTCACGAATGGCAATGAAATGCGGATTTATGAACGAGTGGGGGAAGCAATTGATCTGGTTTTTCAATGTTTGGGACAAGAAATTGAGGTCAGAATTGAAGAAATAAATGCCTTGATTGGCAAAGATAGCAGTAAACCTAGACAAACCCTAGCTTCAACGGCTACAGACTCTAATTCCCCTCAAATTAACGCCGAGTCAATTCCTGAGCAAGCATCTGAAAAAATCCCTTTTTCCATCCCGTTTCCCGAGGAATTATTTCCAGAAACTCCCATTGATACCGAACCCGTGGTTGAGCCAAATTCTAATACCAAGAGGAAATCTACGTTGAAAGTAATTGCTGTTTATCATAACAAAGGCGGCGTTGGAAAAACGACGGTTGCAGTCAACTTAGCTGCCGCCCTCAGAAAAAAGGGGAAAAAGGTTCTGTTAGTTGATATAGATGCTCAATCTAATTCAACTTTTGCGACAGGATTAATGAAGTTTTTCTTTGAAGAAGATGATAATTTAATGGCTAACAATATTTACCATCTTTTGGAAACAGGAGATTTTTCTTTTGTACCCGACGTTTCTCGAAAATCAGAGGGTTTTAATAATCCAGAAATTGAGGTAATACCTTCTCATATTACCCTAATTGAAGGGCAATTTAAATTGAATACAATAGGGGCCAGCAAAACTCGGTTGGTTACCAAGTTAAGCCGAGTAGAAAAAGAATATGATTTTGTAATTATAGATACCCCTCCCTCGCGGGATTTATATGCAGAAGTAGCATTGATTGCTGCGGATCATCTGATTATTCCGTCTGATTTGAAACCTTTTGCTAACCAAGGGTTACCCAGTGTTCTTCAGTTTATCAGCCAAGTTAATGAGTTTCGAGAGATGATTGGAAAAGAACCACTTAATATTTTGGGAGTCTTACCTTCTAAAATTTCACCGAACCCCAAATTTTTGCAATATACTTTTCCCAAACAAACAAGTGTTATTTCTGCACGGTATCACCTGAATCTAATGGAAACAATTATTTATGAACGAACAATCCTTTCCCAATGTACTAATTATACGGTTCCAATGGGAGACTTAGACGTACCTGAACCTAAATCAATATTGGAATATGCACCTGATTCTTTATCATCGGGTGAATTTGAAGCCTTAGCCCTAGAAGTATTAACAAAAACAGGAATAAACCGATGATTTCTTTTTCCCTGGTAGATGTCAAAAGTATCGCTTCAACGGTGTCTCGATCAACTTTCCCGGAAACAGCCTTAGATAGCCTTTCCGATCTAATGTTAGAATGTGATGGACTTCTAAGACCTTTAGTCTTAAAAAGGACGGGAGTCGAAAGTTATACCGTAGTTGATGGGCATTTAGAATACTACGCTGCGGTTAGAGCTAGAGAAAAAAATCCTCGGAAAGGAGAAATGGTTTATGCCTTTGTTTTTGCACCAAAAAATGAAGAAATTATCCTCAAGCAAACGGAGTTATTAAAGAGTTTTGGAGAATCCAAGTCCAATCAAGGGGTTAAAGAGTCACCCGTTCAAGCAACAATTCAACCTAATCAGGAAGTTCTTAAAGATTTACCCGTTCAAACGTCCATTCAACCGGATTTAGAAGCCCGATTCCTGAATATTGAAGTTAGAATTGACACTCGCCTCAATGAATTAAAAGCTGAATATTCTCAGAATCTTCAGAGAATTGAGGAAATGTTAGACCAAAAGGTAGAGGAAAGGGTCAAAGATATTGAAAGTCGGAATCCCAAACCTGCTCCTTTATTAGAATCTCTGAATAACTTAGAGTTGCCTGAACCCCAACTGTATTCGCGGTTGAGAAAGGCTGGAATCAATAAAAATATCATCGATAATATCATCAAAGAGCGAAACACAACGCCATTTGAACCCTTTGTCAATTTTGAAGACGTGATAGCCCGCATTGATAAATTAGGTGATAAAACCATGATTAAAATGATTGATGGCTGGCAAAGGTAAGCCTATCTTGACCCTCTAATTTTTCAAAGAGTGGCAGGGTTTAAACTGCCACTATGTCTAGTTTTTAGCCTTCTTTCCCAAGGCTTCTAACACACAAACTAACTGGGCGGATTCGGGGACGGTTTCATCTAAAATAAATAGCTTATTTTCGGTGCAAAGCTGAAAGATTAACTCTTTCACTTGGTACTCTTGGACATCGGTAAATTGGTCTAAGGTATTCTGAATTAACACAGTTCGGCCCATGATTTGCTGAGTGCGAACTAAGGCGAGTAGATACTCTTTGGCTTGCTTTAAGGCTTTGCTGCGATCGCCTGCGGGTCCGAGTTGTTTGGGTTTATTATCACTGACTCCGATAATCCGGGTATATCCGGCAAACACCCCCAAGGTTTGTAACACCGGACATTCTTCTAAAATTTGGGCATGGCGAATCATTTCTTGTAATTCTTTTAAGTTCGGCGTGAGACTTCCCACGACTAATTCACTGGCACAAGCGGCGTTGACTAAGCTATGATAGGTTACCAAATAATGCACCGATACCATATCCGGCAAAATGTGGCGATGGGGATGTCCGGTAAAAATTTGGGAGTAGAGTTTATTTCCCAGGTTTTTGCGCGTTCCTAAGCGTTCAGCGCGAATTAAATAGAGGGTTTTGCAACGTTGCATAGTCAGGGCTTTTTCGCAGGCTTTCATGATATGATAAAAGCTAACTAGATTGGGGTCTTCTGTCCAGACAATCCCAATTCTTCCCAGTTGTGCGGGGAGGTGATAGCTGAGGGAATAACTGCCGTAGGTGGGACTGGGTAAGAGTTTTTGTTGAATCCCACTCACATTTAATGCTTCTAGGGCTTCTCGGACCATTTGCATCAATTCGGGGGCAGAAAATTGGCGCAGGCGGGTGATTTTATCCTGGGTTTTATTAAATTCCTTGACCCAAACGAGGTGAAAGGCGGCAGTGACTTCGTTGGGGGAAGGTGAGATGACAGTTTCGGTTTTTGTTCCCTCCTGCTGTTTTGCCTCTTGAAACAGTTGTCTTCCCAGGAGGAGGGTAAACCGAGGTAAGGTTTTCCCGCCGGGGAATTTTGCCTCTAAATCTTGTTCGGTGATGGGATAGATGGGGGATGGGGGGGGAGTTTGGGAGAGTTGGTGTAAGGGATACAATCGCATCGCCAATAATCCGGCAGATTGATTGAGGTCGATCGCACTCAGGCGGATTTTTGTATCAATTCGGGCTAAATCCGCCGGTTGTATCCGTTTATAGTTTTGCTGCCAGGTATTGGTAATGATACTAATAATAATAACAAAATTTTTGAGTTTTTGGTTATGAATAATAGAATTAACATTAAATAATGCCTGTAAATTAATTAATCCATCAATTCCTCGGTCAATATTATCTAAATTATCAAAACATAAAACCATCGGCTGAGTTGCCGAGGCAATTTTGCCAAAGTTTGATAAAACTTGCTGGGCGGCATTTTCGGAATCAATGGACCGTTTGACCCGCAACAGTTTTAAACTCGCTTCGTCCAAATCATCCCCTTTCAGCCATTCACAAGCGAGGGGATATAATTTGGGATTAGTTAAGTCATAGAGAACGCCAAAAAACTCATTGGCGTTATAGATTCCAGCGGGATAGGTTCCTTTTAATTTGCGGATAAACAGTTGCCGTTCTCCGAATACCCGTTTCATGAGACTTCTATCTTGAAATACGGCTAATTCTTTTAACCAGAGTAACAGTTGGGATTCGGTTTGACCCTGGGGAACATACATCAAACTATCCAAGGTATTGCGGAGGGTATGCCGCCAAATAAAGTCACTTTCCGGCCAAGGTCCAATATAGGAAAAAAATGCTTTGGAATTGAGGGTACTTTTAATCCGTCCTAAGAGATAACTTTTTCCCGATCCCGAATCTCCCGAGAGGAGAATTGTCCGGGTCCGATGGTCTTGGGTGACGTTATCAACGACGGAGGTAATTTCCGTTAAGACTTCTTGATGAATGGAATCGACGGTAAAGGCCGAGTTTTGGTCTTCTTGCCAAAAATTGCCCGGTCTAAAGGTGGTGGAATCGAAGGGGTTAACGGATTCTTGAATAATGCGGTCAATAGATGCCACGGCGGACTCCTCAGTGAGAGAATACAGGGTGTAATTAGGGTGTAATTTCGTCCAGAGGCGATCGCAGTCTTCAGGCGATCGCAATTGGAGTTATCGCTTCGAGTTGACCAAATAGACTAACTGATCTTCCAGTTTTGCATCAGGATTGAGGATGGCAACTTCCGGATGATTTTCGCACAGATGTTCAATTAAATGGTGCACTTGGGATTCGTTAATATGGGAAAATTGTGAAATCGCTTCTTGAGATAACCGTTGGCGGGCCATACATTGTTGATTGATAGCCCGATTTAACAGAAAATCCTCCACAGGTTGCCACAATTCCCGCGTTGCTTCGCCGATGGGGAGACTCGGGACTAATTCTAATTCTTGCAGTAGGGGACAGTATTGCAAAATTTTGGATTCCCGAATCAGGGTTTGCAATTCGGTTAAATTGGGGGTGGCATTGCCAACAATTAAATCTCCGCCACAGGCATCATTGACTAAGCTGTGATAAGTGACTAAATAATGAACCGACAGTAAGTCGGGTTTGAGATGCTGATGACGAGACTTCCGGTAAATATCGCTATAGATTCTATATCCGGTATTGTTGGGATTGCCGATGCTTTCTTCGCGGATTAGGTGCAATTTGTGGCATTGTTTCGCCGCGATCGCCTCTTGGCAGACTTTCATAAAATTGCAAAACTTCGTTAAATTGGCATCTTCACTCCAGGCAACCCCAACGGTTTCCGAAGTTCCCGGAAATTGATAGCTTAGGGAATAACTGCTATAAGTGCGACTATCCAGAAAGCGTAGCTTAACTTCTTGGACAGATAATGCTTCTAATGCTTCCCCTAGCATGGCGATTAATTCTGGGGAAGAAAACTGTCTGATTCGGGAAATTCTCTCCTGAGTTTGCGTAAATTTCCGCAACCATAACAACTTGAACGCTGCCAGCAAATCTGCTTTGGGTTCAGCAGTTGGAGGTAAACTGGGCGCTTCTGAAACATCGATCGCAGGTTCAGAGGAATGGGAGGTTTCCCGATCCATAACCTGGGTATATTCTACATCAATATACTCAACGCGATCGCGCATTAATTCTAACTTGTGGTCCTGAAATAACTGCCGTCCCAACATCAGGACATTTCGGGGACGAGTTTTCCCTCCAGGAAACTTATCCTCCAACTTTTCTCGGGTGAGGGGATACAAATTAGAAGGGGGTTGGGTGGCAGATTGACGATGCAAAATGGACAAACGACTCGCCCAAAGCGCCTCCCCTTGATACAGACTAATTTGTTTGAGTTGAACGATCGCATCCAGTCGGTCCCTATCCGTTGCTTGGATGCGAAACGCATTTTGTTTCCAGGTATCGGTAATGATGCTAATCATCACCAGAAAGTTTTTTAATTTTTGGGTGTGAATGAGGGAATTGACACTAAATAAACTGGGTAAATCAATGGACCCATCGGCTAATCGGGCAATATTATCTAATTGGTCAAAACAGAGAACAATCGGGAGAGTTTCAGCGGCAATTCTGCCAAAGTTGGCGAGAATTTTTTGGGCTGCATCTTCGCTGTCGATGGAATGTTGCACCCGGAGGATTTTTAGACTTTCTTCATCTAAATCATCCCCGCGTAACCATTCGCAGGCGAGACTAGAAAATTTAGGATTGGTCAAGTCATAGAGAACGCCAAAGAACTCATTGGCGTTATAAATTCCCGTGGGATAGTTATCTCTCAGATTCCGGATAAATACCTGGCGATCGCCACGAATCATATCCATGAGACTGCGATGTTCAAATTCCGATAACCCTTTCAACCACAAAATCAATTGGGAATCTTCTTCTCCCTCGGGAACTTCCAGTAAACTATCCACGGTGTACCGGAGAATATGCCGCCAAATATAGTCACTGGCGGTAAAGGGTTCGATATAAACAAAAAAGGCTTTGCGGTTGAGAATTCGCTTGATTCTGCCTAATAAATAAGACTTGCCGGACCCGGTTTCACCTTCTAATAAAACAGTGCGAGTGCGATGGTCCTCGGCCACCTGATTGAGTAAGGTTTCGACTTGGGAAATAGCCTCTTGGTGGATAGAATCCACTGTAAAAGCAGGATTTTGTTTTTCTTGCCAAAAATTGCCAGACCAAAAGGTTTCGGCATCAAAAGGATTCGGTTCACGTTGAATGATTTGTTCGAGTGTTGCCATAAGAGTTTCTTTGGTAAGTGGTCATTGGTCATTAGTCATTGGTTGTTGGTCATTAGGGGTGGTTTTTATGGGTTATGTCTGATGACCTATCTTTAATTTATTGAGTTACAATAATAAAAAACAAAGGTCCGCCGATATCTTGGGGAATCCCCAATTCTATTTGGTCCGGACTGTAAGAAATGGCCTCTTGTAAAGAACTTAACTCAATGCGATCATTCCGTTGTAAGCGATAGAGTGTGCGGTCAAACTCTTCTCGGGAGAAAGGGGGTTGTAACTTTTTGCGTAAATGAAAAATCGGCAAATAGTTATCCGTTGCTAATTCCCGGTCTAACTGCTGAATAAGGCGCACAATCTCATCATCGGATAACGGTTTAGGTGCAATCACCTCCGATGATGGCGGAGGGGTTGTTGCTGGGGATGAATGGGAGGAAACAGACTCTTCTGGCGATCGCAATGATTTCCGCAAGAAGCGCAAATAATTCGTCAGCATATCCAAACTAACGACAGGTAACGTTCCACTGGGATTGTACTCTTCCCGGAGATATTCCTGTCCTCGGGCTGTCAACCAGACCTCGGTAATTTGGGTTTTTTCCGCCTTAATTAATCCCTTTTCTGCTAACCCTTGAATGACAGATTGCCCGGTTGCTGCCTCTAGGTTGGTTTGTGCTGGAGTGATGGTAGACTCAGCACAAGCCGTTAGAATGGCTACTTCTGCCTCAGCGATCGGCAAGCGGGTGGGGTCGAGTTGCAGCAGCGACTTTCCTGCGGGAGAAATCGCAAAGGCCAAAATCTCCTCCGCATATCCGACTAACTGGCGATCGGCGAGTGTACGACAGAGACTATCGCGTTCTGCCGCCTTGGTTTTCGGATTCGGTTTAATCTGGGTGATGGCGGCCCGATAATCGGGAAACCCTAGTAAATCTAGCAGAAACTTGAGCTCCTGCACTTCCATGTGCTCCCCCTAACTGGATTGGCAACGACAATAAAGGACAATACGTCTAATACCAGTTTAAATTGCAGGGAGACCCAGAGAACTCCCAGAATTGCCTTGGCGATCGCCTCCCAGGGGACATCGCCGCCTGGAACCCTTACCCATCAATCATCCCATCGAAACGGGCGATCATTGTAAACCCGACCCGAAGTCGGCGATCGCCCCCTCTTGTCCAATTTTTCAGCATTTACACTAAAATACCAGTAATAGCAGCTTGTTTTAAGGGTTTCCTTCATGAATATGGACTTTAATTTCCTGGATTTTATTTGGGTTTTTTTCTTACTCGCCTCCTTGCAACCTCTCTGGCAAAAACGTCAAATTGAAACCCGTCGCTATCAGGCCCTATCCGAATTTGAACGGCAACGAAATAGCCGCGTGATTCTCCTGATTCACCGCCAAGAATCCATTAGTTTGTTAGGGATTCCTTTGTCCCGCTATATCAGTATTGAAGACTCAGAACAAATTCTGAGGGCGATTCGTCTGACTCCCCCCAATGTTCCCATTGATTTAATCTTACATACTCCAGGCGGACTGGTTTTAGCAACCGAACAAATTGCCCGGGCTTTAATTCGTCATCAGGGAAAAGTCACTGTATTTGTTCCCCATTATGCCATGAGTGGGGGGACGATGCTGGCCCTAGCATCCGATGAAATTGTCATGGATGAAAATGCCGTCCTCGGTCCCGTTGACCCGCAGCTAGGAACCTCTCCCGCAGCGAGTATTCTCAAAGTTTTAGAAGAAAAGCCGATGTCAGAAATTGACGACCAAACCCTGATTATGGCGGATATTGCCCGCAAGGCGATCGCCCAAGTTCAGCGGTTTGTTCGCACCCTCTTAGAAGACAATATTCCCGTGCAAAAAATTAACCCGCAAGATATTGATACCATCATTGATAAACTAACCACAGGTCAAGTCACCCATGATTATCCCATTACCGTAGAAGAAGCAACAGAAATGGGTTTACCCATCACCGTAGGGTTACCCCATTCTATCTATGAGTTAATGGATTTATATCCCCAAGCTAAAGTAGCCCGTCCCACGGTTCAGTATATTCCAATGCCCTATCAAAATCGTCCTATCTTGCCGGAAGGGAAGGGGAAGGGATGATGGGGAGGATGGGGATGATGGGGAGGATGGGGAAGATAGGGGAAATGGGGAAGATAGGGGAAATGTTCGTAGTAACGACTTCAGTCGTTTCCCCTCCCCTTATCCATCAATCATCACTCTACTCACCAACAACAAACAACAAACAACAAACAACAAACAACAAACAACAAATGACCAAAAGTAGAGTTGCCGGAAAAGTGGCTTGGGTTACGGGTGGGGGTTCGGGAATTGGACGGGCAACGGCCATGATTTTGGGACAAGAAGGTGCAAAAGTTGCTGTCACCGATATTGATGGAGAAAAAGCGGCTCAAACCGCGTCCGAACTGCGGGAACAAGGATGTCAAACTCTGTCGTTTCAACTGGATGTTACCGATGAAAATCAGTGGCAACAGGGCTTGAGTTTAGTATTAGCAGAATGGGGGAAACTGGATATTTTAGTCAATAATGCAGGAATCTCACTAGCCCAGTCTATTACTGATATGAACTTAGCCCAATGGCGGCAAGTGATGTCCGTGAATTTAGATGGCGTATTTTTGGGGACAAAATATGGGATAATCGGCATGAAGCAGGGCAAGGGTGGCAGCATTATTAATGTTTCCTCAGCCTCGGGACTGAAAGCTGCACCCGGGGCATCAGCCTATTCTACCAGTAAAGCCGGAGTGCGCTTATTTTCCAAATGTGCTGCTTTAGAAGCGGCTCAAACTGAACCCCGGATTCGGGTGAATACCGTCCTACCCGGTGGCGTCATGACACCGATGTGGTCGAGGATGGAAGGTTGGGAAAACTGGAAAGAACAAGCAGGAACCGAAGCAGAATTATGGAATAAATTAGCCGAAAATACCCCCTTAAAACGGTTTGCAAAGCCCGAAGAAGTTGCTTTAGCCATTCTGTATTTAGCCTCCGATGAATCCCAATTTGTAACCGGGGCTGAATTAGTGATTGATGGAGGATTTACGGCCTAATTGAGGGGAAAACTTTATCAGCCTGTATAGAAAGGGTCAAGGGGTTGCTTTGCCTAGTCCAGGGGGACAAGATTCGATGAACCGGACAAGAAACCGGGGTTATATCCTAGAGGGGTTAGGGACTGCTACAGATTTTGTCAAGAAACCCAGTTGTCTTGGCGATAAAATACCCCCGGACTCGGATAGGGAGGTGCAATCAGTGGGATAATTCCAGAAGCGTCTTTTTAGAGAGAATATTCAGGGTCATTCGGGAAGTGTCCCAACGGGAATGATTTAGACTCGATATAGCAAACCAATCGGTTTGATGGCGATGCAGTTCCATCACCGGCATTGATAGCCGAATTTAAGGAGAAACCGGATAGAAGGAGAAGCGGGAATCACCTATGTTATCGTTTGATTATTATAGTAGTTTACCGGATTAAGGGCTCATGATTGTATGAAAATTTTAATGATATCTTGCACCTTTCCTTATCCACCCACACTCGGGGGAACCCATGTGAGGACCTTTAACTTAATGAAATATCTGAGTCAGCACCATCATGTCATCTTAGTGACGCAGCGATCGCCCGATGTCACCGATGCGGAAGTGGAACGGTTGCGGGATTGGGTGCAAGATGTGGCGATTTTCCCCCCTCCGGGTGCAAGTGCAGGACAAGGCAGTTTAGGAAAAGTGAAGCGCTTTGCCAAATTTCTGAGTCAAGGAACACCGCCAAACGTCCTGTCCCGGTACTCGCCAAAAATGCAGCATTGGGTGGATCATTATGTGGAATCAGTGATGGCTAAAGGTCAGAATTCAGAATTTGCCATTACCTGCGAGCATAGTGTGAACGAGATTTATGTCCGTCCCGAGTGGTCCAAAGCGATCGCCAGTGTGGTAGATATCCATAGTTCGGTGTATGGAACCTGTCGGCAACTTCTGGAAACCAACACCTCAGAAAATACCCTACGCGATCGCCTGCAACTCCCCCTCTTGCAAAAGTATGAACAACGCTACTGTTCTAAATTCTCCGGGGTTGTCGTCACCACAACAGACGACCAACAGCAAATCAAAGACTTAAATCCCGATGCCAAAATTTCCGTTATCCCCAATGGCGTAGATTTAGAAATGTTTCCCGTTCGCGAGATGGACCCTGGGGGACATCGCCTCGCCTTTGTGGGGGCGATGGATATCTTAGCCAATATTGATGCCGTCCGATTTTTAGCCTTAGAAGTCTTTCCCTTAATCCGCCTGCGGTATCCTGATGCTACCCTGGCCCTCGTGGGCTCCCGACCCGTGGCCGAAGTCCAGGAGTTAGCAAACCAACCCGGAGTGACCGTGACAGGTCAGGTCCCATCGATCGCCGAATATTTGCACCAAGCGACCGTCTGCGTGATTCCCATGCGAACCGGATATGGTATTAAAAATAAAACCCTAGAAGCAATGGCCGCAGGAACCCCCGTGGTTGCCAGCGATCGCGGATTAGAAGGGTTAACCGTGGATGGACCCAACGTCCCCTTACGCGCATTACGCGCCAAGGAAGTCAACGAATATGTGACTGAAATCGGGCGTTTATTTGAAGATCGACGTCTGCGAGACCAATTATCCGTGAATGCCCGACGACTGGTAGAACGGGATTATACCTGGGAAGTAGCAGGAAGTCGCTACTCCAGCTTATTAAGCGAGTTATCCGCCAGCAAATCCTGATAGGATAGCAACACCTTCAATTCAGATTGGGTCGAGCCAGCGTCCTAGAAATTTATCCCCCTTACCTTTGAGATCTCGGATGAACAACCCTATTCGCAAGCGAGCACCCGTGAGTCCGGCCACCGCGAACCGGCGGCCACCGCGCAAACCCGTGCCTCCATCGCCTGCTGCGAAATCGCGAACGCGACGCGATGGCAGCGATCGGGTGTCGCCGCCTCGGAAAACGCCGCCAGTCAGCCGATCGCGAGGGGGTCGCCCCCCGGATCCCAAACCGGGGAATGGATTGAGTGCGATCGCCGCCATCACCGGCAGTACCACCTTATTCTTTTGCGGCGCATGGTTGAGCGTTCGCCTGATTGTTGATCCCGCCTCCATCAACTGGGTCCAATCCTGGTTACCTGCCGCTTCTCAAGTCCCGATCGCCAACAAAGAAGCCCCCCAAACCCTCCAGGAGATCACCGACCAAATTCGCGAAGCGGGACTGATTCCCGCAGCCACCCTCCCCCTGGATTCTCCACCCCAAGACTCAAACCCAACCCCCTCCAAAGCCCAACAGCAACTGCTGATGCCGGTGATGGTGGAAATCCCCTGTTCAGGGACTCCCGAAGCCAATGCCTCCGGTTGTCAAGCCGTAGCCGAACTGCGAGTCTATCGCCCGGTCTTCAATCCCAACAATCCCAGTGATCCCCAGCCTTACTATCAACTCCTCAACAAGCTAGAAATCACCGGACCCGACCCATCCGCCATCGTTCCCACCTTAACCGACAGCGAAGCCGCCACCCTGAGCACGGGCCCGCAACCCCTGACCCGGTTGGACCCCTTTGAACAGGCCCCAGAACTGGGAAATTGGTTTAACTTACACAGCGATCGCACCTTCGGCAAGCGCAACATCGCTTATGGGAAAATCATTCACTACAACCCCGAAACCTTTCACATCAGCGAAATGACCGAATGGGTCAGTCCCGAAGGTCATCTCCCTGAATGGCAGGATATCAGTGGAGGCGGGGACCCGGAACTGGTGATCAATCGCACCCTCGGCATGGAACCCCAGTTCCAAATCTATCAAATCAAACCCATCCAATTTTTCCTCAATCCCATCCGCCTAGAGGAAATCTCCCTCGTGGAACCCTTCCTCAATTCCCGCGCCTACCGAGATGCCATTTTGCTGGCCAGAAGTGGCTTATGGTCTGCCGCCTGGGAATTAATGGCCTCCCTCAAACAAGACAGTTCCGGTTCAATCTGGCCCCAAGCCGCCCAAGCCCAACTGGATGTGCTGCGGTATCATGCCCAAATCACCCAAACCCAAGCCAACGCCACCGGCATGGAACCCTCCCAGCAAATCCTCACCGCCTTGATGGATGGCAACTGGAAAAAAGCCTTAGAGGTGTATGAGTTACAGCTAAAACTCGGGGATGAAATGGCAAGCTTGCTCACCGATGAGAAATTTGCCTTATGGAATCGCATCGAAACCGCAGTTCAAGTTAACCCGGGCCAAGCCGATGCCAAAGCCTGGGGGGCATTGGTTTTAGCCGCCCGCTACAATGACAGCGAAGCCGTTGCCTGGTTTGAAGAACAAGGGCAAAACACGGCCCAACTGCGCGATCGCATTTATAATTTGCTCGATGCCCGGGCTAATGCCAGTACCTACTCCGAAAAACTCAAAACCCATAAAAGTCAAATCATCGGGACTGCCTCCATGCTGTCCCAAGTTAATCCCCAGGACTGGCTTCGCCCCCAAGGCAGCCCAGCCTTAGAACTGCAATCGGGACAAGTCTGGTATCAAGTGCAGGTGAGTGGGTTTAACGACTCCCGTCGCTGGCGACAGACCCCCTTCAAAGATATTAATCTGCCCAAATCCGCCTTGGGAAATCATCTGTGGAAAGAGTTGGGATTGCACAACGACCCCCAGATTCAAATCGGCGTTTGGATGCCGAATGGAGAGCAAAAAACCACCGTAGGCACCGTCAAGGGATTGCGGTTAGTCGGAGGGGACTTACTCCTACTGACCACCAGCAATGCCATTCCCACCCCAGAAATTGGGTCAGGGGTGTCTAAACCCTTGAGTTTGACCGAGGCTGCCTTACAATGGCGATCGCCCACACCCCAAACCCTCAAACAATTGCAACAGGATGATCCGGAATGGGTCGAGATGCTACTGCCTTCCTTGTGGCAGGAGTTGCAAACCACCGGCCAGGTCCCCCAAGGCCCAGTTCCCTCCCAGGAACAAATGCTCACCCAACTTGGAGGATGGTTCGTGCAATCCACGGACCTCACGGGCAACAACTGGCCCGACGCCGTGATTACCTTGCGGAGTGATGCCTTAGTGCCATCTCCCGGATTCTCCCATGCTGCTTACCGGACCCGGACTTTAATTTTTGATGACCAAGGGGCGCTGATTTACAGTGAACTCTCCACCGCAGACAGCCAAGCGATCGCAGGCATTGCCGATCTACCCACTGGCGGACTCCCCGTCTTAGTGGTAGAAGGAAGCAATGGGTATAACTTGCAGCGTTGGTCCAGCGATCGCCAGCGGTTTGAGTTTTAACCGAACCATCCCAGTCTGACAAGAGTAGGTTTTTTACCCTTAACTCCTCCTCCGGTCCCCTCCCCTTGGCAAGGGGAGGGTTAGGGTGGGGTTCTTCTTACAGCGTTGGTCCAGCGATCGCCAGCGGTTTGAGTTTTAACCGAACCATTCCAGTCTGACAAGAGTAAGTTTGTTACGCTTAACTCCTCCTCTTGTCCCCTCCCCTTGGCAAGGGGAGGGTTAGGGTGGGGTTCTTCTTCGGAAATCCCTATGTCAAGCACTCCCATGAGGCGATTCCCTACGGGATAGCTCCGCTTACCGCGCCTGTATAAAGGCTGGTCCCACCTCTTTCTTCTCGATCTAGCTTGGTCACGTCAAGAGGACCCCACCCTAACCCTCCCCTTGCCAAGGGGAGGGGACCGGAAGTGATTTTAAATTTGAGGGAAATCCCCCTAAACTTAGAAAACCCACCCATTCCAGTTTCCTTCCCTTACCCATCCACTCCCCTTCATGACTACCCAGAAACTTCGACTTCCTCGATTCATGCGATCGTCCCACGGTCCCAACTTATCCATGCAAATGATGGGAGTGGGATTAGCAATTACCTTGATGTTCGTATTAATTGCCCTATTCTCTCCCCTGTTAATCTCCTGGGGATGGCTAACGGACCCCACGGAATTTCTCAGTCATCCCATGCATGACGCGCCCTCTTGGGACCATTGGTTTGGCACCAATCGCCTCGGATATGATGTGTTCAGCCGGACCTTGATGGGGTCTCGCGTCGCATGGCAAGTCGTGATTTTAGCCACCGCCTTAAGTATGGCGATCGGGGTTCCCCTGGGATTAGTCAGTGGCTATCTAGGGGGCAAATTAGACCGGACCCTCTTATTCTTAATGGACACAATCTACACCTTGCCCGGATTGTTGCTGTCAATTACCTTAGCTTTTGTCGTCGGCAGAGGCATCTTTAACGCCGCGATCGCCCTGAGTATTGCCTACGTTCCCCAGTATTACCGCGTCGTCCGCAATCACACCGTCAGCGTCAAAACCGAACTGTTTATCGAAGCGGCCCAGGCAATGGGGGCCTCTACCTGGCGCGTCCTCTCCCGCTACCTGTTTTTAAACGTGATTCAAAGCGTCCCGGTCCTCTTTACCCTCAATGCTGCTGATGCCATCTTAATCCTGGGCGGATTAGGATTCCTGGGATTGGGACTGCCTGAACAAGTCCCAGAATGGGGAAATGACCTCCGCCAAGCCCTCGATGCCTTACCCACCGGCATTTGGTGGACTGCCTTTTTCCCCGGCTGTACCATGACTTTAATGGTCGTCGGATTGTCTCTCTTGGGAGAAGGATTAAACGAATTTGTTAATCCCAAAATGCGGCAAGAATAGCCCGATTTTTCGGCTAAGGGAACTCCCTAAAATAAACCCCCCAAAGCGTTCGTAGTGACTCCTTTAGGAGTCATTTTAAAGAAACCCCTGAAGGGGTTACTACAAACGTTTGGATGATTTATATTTTGCAATCGCCGAACAAGAACTAATGACTAAGGACTAAGGACAAATAACAAATGACCAATGACAATACCCCCTTCGTTATAGGAATTGATTTAGGCGGGACGGCGATTAAATTAGGACGATTTGAGTTAGATGGGACCTGTAATGAGTCTTGGTCTATAGATACCCCCAAACCAGCGACACCAGAGGCAGTGTTACAAGTAATTGTGGAAGCCATTGCTCAAGTGGACCCGAACAATCAATGTCGGGCAATCGGGGTGGGGACACCGGGTCCTGTGGATGCCACGGGTCAAATTGCCAAAGTTGCCATTAATTTGGATGGATGGCAAGATGTCCCCCTGGGTTCATGGTTATCCCAAAAAACCGGCAAACCTGTGATTCTGGCCAATGATGCCAACTGCGCCGGATTGGGAGAAGCTTGGTTAGGGTCCGGGCGTCAGTTTCGCAATCTGATTTTGCTCACCCTGGGGACTGGGGTTGGCGGTGCAATTATCCTCGATGGGAAGTTGTTTACGGGCCATACCGGGGCAGCAGGGGAGTTAGGATTAATTACGATTAATTTGTATGGTCCTGAGTGTAATAGTGGCAATAAAGGCTCGTTAGAGCAGTATGCCTCGGTGCAAGCGATTCAACGGGCGACTCGGACCACCCCAGAAGAAATAGGTCATGCGGCGCGATCGGGCAATCGGCAGGCGTTGGAGTTTTGGGAAGGGTATGGACATCACCTGGGGGCAGGATTAGCTAGTTTAATTTATGTGCTCACCCCAGAGGCAGTCATTATTGGCGGTGGAATTAGTGCGAGTGCGGAATTTTTTATTCCAGCGGCGATCGCAGAAATTGAACGCCGGGTTCTGCCGGTTTGTCGTGCCAATTTGCAGGTTTTAGTCGCTGAATTAGGCAACAAAGCCGGTATGGTTGGTGCAGCTAAATTAGCATGGCAAACCATCGAGGATAGCCTTTAGAAATTCAATTTTGGCGGTTCTGTCCCTGGTCAGCAATTGTAGGGTGGGGAATGCCCACCCTACTCCTACTCAGTGTCTGTGGGTGCGACTTCACCAGATCCGGCAATCACCACGATTTGCGATCGCAACGTGGTAAAATCCCGCCTATAGGCAATTAGCAATTCCATCAGCCGTTCGTCGTATGAGATAAACTGGCTTATCGCTTTAATTTTTATCCTCAAAATCGATATCTAAACCTACCAATATGTCCATGTCTCAGCGGTTTAACTATTGTATTGATTCTCCACAAACCGATCTCATCGTTACCCCTTCCGTGGTAGTCAGCGGTTGGATTATCTGCGACGGGGGTCAGGCGATCGCCGATCTGAACCTCCGCACAACCTCCGGGAACTATTCTCGCCAACTCAACTCAGTCAGCCGTCCCGATGTCGAAGCCATTTACCCCGATCAATCGGCGATGGGATTTCAGCAGATTTTATCGATTCTTGAATTACCGACTCAAGAATCTTATTTTATTTCATTTTCTATGGCGGGAGAAACTTGTCAATTTCCCATAAATTTAGCGATTTCTGAAGAAGCAATCGCTACATTGAGAAAGGCAAAAGCTCAAAAAATCAACAAAATTAAGCAAGTTTTGCAATGTCCCATCTGTGGCAGTGCCGTTCTGACTGCTGTAGAACGCCGATTGCACTGTGACAACTGCCAGAGCGAATTTAGTTTTAATGACAGTTGTTACAATTTTTTAAATTCAGACTTAATTGAGAAAGGGAAAATTAAAACCACGGAAAATGTCTCTGCGTTTGGATACGATCCGGTAGCTACTGAATATATTTCGCAATTTGCCGATGGATTGATTCTCGATAATGGTTGTGGCTTAAAAAACAAATACTATGAAAATGTCGTGAATTTTGAGATTGTCGAATATCCGACAACAGATGTAGTAGGTATTGGAGAAAATTTACCGTTTAAATCGGAAAGTTTTGACGCAGTATTTTCGTTTTTAGTGTTAGAACACGTCAGAAATCCATTTGACTGCGCTAGAGAAATCCTGAGAGTGGTGAAACCGGGAGGAACTATCTACGCGATCGCCCCATTTCTGCAACCGTTTCATGGCTATCCCGATCATTACTATAATATGACCAGTAACGGACTGAAAAACTTGTTTGCCGACCGGGTAGAAATTGTTAAATGTGACGTATATCCGAAAGCCCTCCCAATTGCCTGCTTAACCTGGTTTCTCAATGCTTATTTGCGGGGTTTGCCCCAACCCGTTGCCGAAAAATTTAAAAACATGAAAGTAGGCGAACTTTTGGGACATCATCGCGAGTATAACGATTCCGATTTCGTCACCGAACTTAGCCCCAAAGTTAATGATGAACTCGCTTGTGCCAATTACCTGATAGGCCGGAAAATATAAAAAATAACGAAGCAAGAAAAGCGATCGATAGTCAACGATGCGATTGCAGAAGTTCAAAGATTTAGAAGTTCAAAGATTTAATGGAGAAAAAGGGGGGGCAAGTCTTGCCCGCCCATCAGAATGACGCAAGGCGATCGCCGCCTTCTGAGTCAGGGGAAAAGGGCTGGCAACCTCTCGCGATCGCCAGCGACGAGGGAAGGGTGATTCGTCAAATAAGGAGAAATCAATATAAATCTGCCTATCCCGTTAAATCATGACCCGTAGTCTGTTCAATGTAGTCCACGACCTTCTGATAATCCTCCGGATTACTTTCAGGATGAATGATAATTCTCATCCCACTATCGGGTAAGAAAAAGGAGATTTTTCCATTACCCGGAGCGCAACAAAAGGAACTAATTCGATTCAAATCGATATCGTATTCTTCCCGCTCATAATGAATTTTCACCCAATGAGAGCCGAGAGAGTATTGTCGGGTTTTGTTGATGAAATTGACCACGGTTTGATAAGCCTCGGTATTACTCTGAGGATGAATAACAACAGGAGTGCGACTTTGCGGTAACCAAAAGGCAATCTTTCCGTTTGGCGATCGACAAAAAGCACCGATCCGCGCTAAATCCACGACGTATGTCTCTCTGTCATAAATAAATTTGACCCAATACGTCACAAAACCTCCTCTCTCGGCAATTCAATCGCGTTTATAGCCCTGTCATCGGTTACGATCGCCCAGGAGTGATGGCAGCCGAAATCTCTGATGAAACCGAGGATTCGGCATCATCATCCGACATAGATCCTAATGCCGCTTGGATGAACCCTTTAAACAAGGGATGGGGGTTACTGGGTCGAGATTGAAACTCAGGATGGAATTGGGTTGCAATGAAAAACGGATGAGACGGGAGTTCGATAATTTCCACCAGTCGTCCATCGGGGGAAGTGCCACTCACCACATATCCCGTTTCAATAAATAGGTTGCGATAAGCATTATTGAACTCATAGCGATGGCGATGGCGTTCATAAATCACCTCTTTTTGATAAGCCGAGGCAGCAAGAGTATCGGGAATTAATCGACAGGGATATAATCCCAAGCGCATGGTTCCCCCCAAATCCACCACATCTTGCTGTTCAGGCAGGAGGTTGATAATGGGGTTGTTGGTATCAGGGTCAAACTCGGCACTGTTGGCATCTGCTAATTTGGCAACGTGACGCGCCCATTCGATCGCCGCGCACTGCATTCCTAAACATAACCCCAGGAAAGGAATCTGCTGTTCTCGGGCATACTGAATCGCCGAAATTTTTCCATCGACGCCGCGAATTCCAAACCCACCGGGAACCAAGACCCCTTGGACATCTTTGAGAAATTTTTCAGGTCCATAAGCTTCGATATCTTCGGAGTTGACCCAACGCAGGTTAACATCAGCCCCAAAGGCGATCGCCGCGTGTTTAATCGCTTCAATGACCGAGAGATACGCATCACTCAACCGGACATATTTCCCAACGATCGCAATATCAATGGGTTTACCCTTTCCATACAACCGTTCTACCAGAATTTGCCATTGTTTGAGGTCCGGTTGACGGGGGTCAAGTTTGAGCAAATCTAAGGCTTGCTCGGCTAATCCTTCCCGTTCTAAAATCAGGGGAACTTCATAAATGCTGCTGGCATCTGGCGAGGTAATCACGCACTGCACCGGAACGTCACAGAACTCTGACATTTTTTCCTTGAGTCCCACAGGCAGAGGGCGATCGCATCGACAAACTAAAATATCCGGTTGGATCCCAATCGATCTAAGTTCCTTCACCGAGTGCTGAGTCGGTTTCGTCTTCATCTCTCCTGCGGCACTAATCCAAGGCACCAGGGTGACATGAATGTACAGGACATTATTGCGCCCGACTTCCTTGCGAAACTGCCGAATCGCTTCCAAAAACGGTTGGGATTCGATATCCCCCACAGTTCCGCCAATTTCCGTAATCACCACATCGGGATTCGTATTTTTAGCCACCCGTTTAATGCGTTCTTTGATTTCATTGGTAATATGGGGAATCACCTGGACGGTTCCCCCTTGATAATCCCCACGGCGTTCTTTGTTCAAGACTGCCTGATAAATGGAACCTTGGGTCACGCTATTGAGACAAGACATGGACGTATCGGTGAAGCGTTCATAATGTCCTAAGTCTAAATCGGTTTCAGCGCCATCCTCAGTAACAAAGACCTCTCCATGCTGAAAGGGACTCATCGTACCGGGGTCAACATTAATATAAGGATCCAATTTCAAAATGGAGACGGAATAATCCCGGGACTTAAGCAACCGTCCCAGACTCGCAGCAACGATCCCTTTTCCGATACTGGAAACCACACCACCCGTTACAAACACAAACTTAGTCATAAAATTTACCCAACGCTGTGATTTACGCGCCTATATCCTGGGTTCATTGTGCCACATTTTCCGGCAGGAGTACCCGCAATCTGGGTCCTAAAACCATTAATCCTAACGGGGAATGGGAGAATACCCCATTTTCGGTTCGGGTCCGGGCAGACCCCTTGAGCTGAAGAGGTCCGATGGGCAATGCCTCATTTATTCTACAGTCAGGATTTAGACCCCATCATTAAAATTGAAAGATTGATGACAGATGTTACGCTGGCACAACCAGGGTTCAAACAAAGGACTCTGGGTGCTAGGGTGCATGGCAATGATTCGGACAAGTTTGGGGAGAGAATCCTGTTGGGGTTGCTCCTTGTGTGGATTGTCCACATCATTAAGATTGGCGATGGGTATGAGCAAAGAGAAGATCATAATGAAAAAGTCTAGCAATCGACCGAAACTCTTACCACTGGCAATATGTGGGTCTCTGACGGTGTTCCCCGTATTCGGGACCCTAGGGGGGACTGTACCCGGAGGTACAACGCCTAAAACCCTTTTTGCTTTCATTCCTGATGTTGCTGAGGTCCCGATCGCCCAGGACACTTCTGAACCTCGGGAATTGCCCCTGATTGATCCGAATGCTGAGGACCCTGTGGATCTTGAACCCCAGGACTGGGTTGATTTTGAACCCCAGGGGGTTGAGTCTGCATCCGAGGACCTCAAGTTTGAACAAGTCATGGAAGGGGCCATGTCTAAAAATTTGAGCCGTCGCCCCCTAAGTGAGATTATCTCCCTCGTGGCGGAACAATTTATCGGTACTCCTTACGTTGCCGGTTTATTAGATAAATCTCCAAATGAAACCCTGGTAATTTCCCTCGCTGGGTTTGACTGTGTATTATTTATAGAAACTGTCCTGGCGATCGCCCGAGGAATTGCCGTGCGGGATTACACCTACCTAGGGTTTAGCGATCGGGTTGAACAACAACGCTATCGTGATGGTAAACTCACCGATTACTGTAGCCGTCTCCACTATTTCTCCGACTGGATTGATGATAATAGCAAACGCGGTCTCCTCCAAAATATCACCCCATCCCTGGGCGGAATTCCTCTGAATAAAACCTTGAATTTTATGACAGAGCATCGTCAAAGCTATCCCCAACTCGCCGATGATGGGAATTACAACTGCATCCGTCAAGTGGAAGCCAAGCTCAAGAATGTTCCTCTGACCTATATTCCCCAAGACAAAATTTCTACCCTCTACGATCGCCTGCAACCGGGAGACATCATCGCCACCGCTACGGATATCGAAGGACTTGATGTCAGCCATACCGGATTGGTTTATCAATCCCAAGATGGCAAAATGGGATTTATTCATGCTTCTCCCAGTGGACAAGTCACGGTTTCCCCTGATTTACAATCTTACGTCCAAGCGGTGGAGGGTCAAATTGGCATTATTGTTGCCCGTCCCCTAGATACCCGGCCTGAACGTCCAGATACCTTACCTTCTTTTTAAAGCAGTAAAGGGGAAATTCCTAGGAAAACTGGGAGCCTCTCAATTTGGACAGTTGGCCCTCATCCCCCAACTCCTTCTCCCATTTTGGGAGAAGGAGAGCCGGATTCAAAGTCCCTCTCCCAAAATGGGAGAGGGATTTAGGGTGAGGGCTACAAAAGGCAACACCCGGCGGGGGATAAATCCCCCGCCTAACAGCTCAAGTCGGTTGAAACCGACTGAAAAGACCACTGTATCAGACTTGCAGTCGGTTAAAAACCGACTCGCAGCTCTTAGGCGGGGGATTTATCCCCCGCCGTAGAGGCGCTAAAAAGTTCAAACCCGCCGGTGTTGCAACGGGTGCAAGATGTCAGTTTCAACCGACTGAAAACACCACAGGATAAGACTTACAGTCGTCTTTAGACGACTTTAGCTGTTAGGCCGCCAATCGTTTTAACCCACGCCGGGTGTTGCCACTGGTGCAAGATGTCAGATACACTCGGAAAACTGGTGTTGATTTCCCCTTTAATGCTTGCCGAATTCGAGCTAAATTTGACTTTTACCCCCATGCGAAACCTTTTTCTATCTACGGCGATTGCATCTATTATGCTCACCACTCCTGCGGCTGCCCAACAACCCCTGTTTGTTGCCTATCCCCCCCCGGAACACAAAACCACTTCTGACCGCATTTTCTTAATTGGAACGGCTGCCCCGAATGCGGAAGTTTTAGTGAATGGGCAACGAATTGAACGCAGTCCTGCTGGACATTTTGCGCCAACCTTTCCCTTGGAATTAGGGGAAAATATTTTTACCTTAACCCATCAAGACCAACAACTTCAAATCAAGGTCACCCGAGAATCTAGTTCGCCGCCGGTTCCCGAAGGAATGGCTTTTGTGGAGAGTTCTCTAACGCCGACGGTTGATATTGCTAGAATGCCCGGAGAGTTGATTTGTTTTGGAGCAATTGCTCCCCCGACTGCTACGGTTTCTGTGCAAGTTGGCGATCGCACGATTCCCTTGATGCTGAATCGCGAATCAGTTTCTCTACCTTCTAATTTATCAGTCTTAACCGGAACCACAGAGCCGAATGTTTCCCGGGAAGCGGGTAATTTTGAAGGCTGTACTACTGCACCTCAAAATCCGGCAAATTGGGGTCAACCGCGTTATCAATTGTCCATGAATGGACAAACCCAAACCCAAATGGCAGCGGGTAATATTGAGATTGTTTCCCCCAGTCAAATCACCGTCGCTGAGGTAACTGCCGATGCAGCAGTGGCCCGCACGGGACCCAGTACCAATCATTCCCGTCTCACACCGTTACCCAAGGGGACTCGCGCTGCCGTGACGGGACGGGAGGGGGAATGGATTCGGTTAGATTATGGGGCCTGGATTAAAGCAGAGGAAGCGCAAATTTTGTCTGCGGGGATTCCCCCGCGATCGGCGATTCGCGGGGTGCGATCGCGCCAGATTCCCGGATGGACCGAAGTGCTATTTCCCCTGCAAACCGCTGTACCCGTTACCGTCACCCAGGGAGATCGCAACATGGTACTCACATTGCACAATACTACCGCTCAAACTGATACCATCGCCTTCAACGACGATCCCTTAGTCGAACGCATGGATTGGCAACCCACTGGCACCGACCAAATAGAATATACATTCCACTTCAAGCCCTCCCATCAATGGGGATATAAATTGCGCTATGAAGGCACAACCCTGATTCTCTCTTTGCGTCATCCCCCCACCGTCACCGGCAGTCGCAATCAACCCTTAGCTGGGATGAGAATTCTCCTCGATCCAGGACATGGCAGCAGCGAGGACCTCGGTGCGCGCGGACCTAACGGGTATCCCGAAAAAGATGTCAACTTAGTTGTTTCCAAACTCCTGCGAGATGAGCTACAACAGCGCGGCGCTACTGTGTTAATGACCCGAGAAGGAGATGAAGATTTATGGCCGCATGATCGCGTTGAACAAATCGAACGAGACGAACCTCACCTTGCCCTCAGCGTCCATTATAATGCCTTACCCGACTTCGGCGATGCCATCAATACCGCTGGAGTCGGGATGTTTTGGTATCATCCCCAAGCTCATGATTTATCGGTGTTTTTGCATAACTATTTAGTGCAGAAATTAAACCGACCCTCCTATGGCGTGTTTTGGAATAATTTAGCCTTAACTCGTCCCACGGTTGCTCCCTCCATTTTACTCGAACTTGGGTTTATGATCAATCCCACTGAGTTTGAGTGGATTGTGGATGAACGGGAACAGAAAAAGTTAGCAAAAACCCTGGCTGATGGAATTGTCGATTGGTTCGCCACCACTCGGTAAAGTTTCATCCCTCCCTACAAGAGGACCAGAAACCGGGTTTATGCAACAATTTTTGTGAGATTGCTTAAATTGATGAAAGAAACCCGGTTTCATCCCTCCCTACAAGAGGACCAGAAACCGGGTTTATGCAACAATTTTTGTGAGATTGCTTAATACCAATTTCATTAATAGACTTCTGGCAGAATTATCTTAAGCCCCCCTTAAGAAGGGGGGTTGGGGGGATCAATCCGGTATTTTGCAACAGGTCTAATATGGACTACAGATTTGATATTAAGTTCAACTTAAGTCTGGATATTTTATATTTATAATTAAGCTTAAACAGGCATTCAATCATTTGCAATCGGTCATGGAGGTGGCCTCTTGTATGGATATAGTGGAGACTAGACGATCGCAAGAATTGAGAGAGCGCGCCGTAGAGTTGGCGATCGCCAATCGTGACAGTGAAGCGAGTGCAGTTTTTGCCGAGGCAACGACAGCGACTCGCGCTATTCGTAAAATGTCCAGTCGAGCCATTGCCTTGTGCGAGTTAGCCGCCGCATTCCACCGCGCCAACCGTCCTGATGAAGCACAGGCTCTGTTTGCCGAAATCCCCCAAATCGCTAAGTTCCTTTGGCCTGTTTATAGTCGAGAAAACGTTCTAAGTGAGCTAGTGGCAGCGTTGGCGCAAACAGGACAGTTTTCCGAAGCTGCCTCTATTGCGGCTTCTCTGGTGGGGGAACGCGAGCGTATCAAGGCGCTGAGGAGTTTGGCGACTGCCTTGGCTCAATCTGGAAACTTTGAGGAAGCCACAACTGTGATCCGTTCGATTTCCAAGGGGACCGATCGAGTCCGGGGGTTTTTAGAATTGGCCGTGACATTGGAGAATAGCGATCGCCTCGATGAAGCCAGCGCTATGTTTACTGAAGCCGCCACAGTCGCTCGTTCTATGGAAGGTTGGTCGGTTTACTCGTTACTTAACGTGGTGACAGCCCTGAAACGAGTGAACCGACTCAGCGAAGTCGATGCCCTTCTGACTGAAGCCAAAACGATCGCCTATTCTGTTGGCGATGAAGTGCGGCGAGAGAATAGTTTCAACCAACTGGCAAAGGAACTGACAAAAGCTGGACGTTTTTCTGATGCCATAGAAGTAGCTCGCTCCATGCGCTATTCAGGTTGGCCGGAAAAAGCGCTCTGTGAAATCGTGGCAGCACAGGCTCGTTCTGGACAGTTATCTGAGGCCACTGCATTAGCCTACTCCATCCCTGTTGATGGTTATCGAGGGGAAGCACTGAATCACGTCGGTGCAGCACTCAAGTTAGCCAATCGGGATGCGGAAGCGAGTGCCATTCTCGCGGAGGCGGAAGAAACTCTGAAAGCCGCACGAAAAGCCTGGGCAGAGGAGTTTGCTGACGAGTTGGATTGAATGTGAGCGCGAGTATCCTCAATTATGCGATCGTTCTGGCATTTTACTCCGTTACCTCGTTTCTGGGACAATTGTTGTTTTATGGCCTAAATTCAGGAAAGAAACCTGGTTTCTCAACTTCTACCCCAGGACTAGAAACCTGGTTTCTGCGACAATTTTTGTTGGATTGCCTAATTAGACCTCTTGCAAAATTCTTTAAAGCCCCGCAGGAACTAAACATTTATTCCTCTGGCTTCCCCCTTATTAAGGGGGACGGGAGGGGGATCTCAGGGGGGTTGGGGGGATCAATCCTTTTTTTTGCAAGAGGTCTAATTTAGGAAAGAAACCCGGTTTCTCAAACTTTTACAACAGGAGCAATAACTCTGAGAAGCGCTATCGTTGCATCAAGATAACTCCTGAAGGAGTTACTACGAACGAGGAATTTTGATTTAAAATAATTGAGTCAACCCCTCTTAAAATTAAGTCCATGAATCTTCCTCGGGTGAGAGCGCCAGAATTTCCTTCCCATCAACCTTGGTTAAATTGTAACAGTCCCTTATCCCTGGGTCAATTAAAAGGCCGAATTGTTCTCCTTGACTTTTGGACTTATTGCTGTATTAACTGCCTGCATATTTTACCGGATTTAAAATACTTAGAGCAAAAATATCCCGAACATCTCACCGTAATTGGCGTTCATTCAGCTAAATTTGAGAACGAAAAGGAAACAGAAAATATCCGGCAAGCGATTCTTCGGTATGATATCGAACATCCGGTGATTGTGGATCAGGAGTTTGAAATTTGGCAACAGTATGCGGTGCGCGCATGGCCGACTTTAATTTTAATTGACCCTTTGGGATATGTAGTGGAAATGGTTTCTGGAGAAGGGAAACGGGGGGAATTGGATGAGGCGATCGCCCAATTAATCGCCCAGCAACAAGCTCAAGGTTCCGTCTCAATTCCCGATATCAAATCTGTCCTAGAAAAACAAAAAAATCCTATAATTACCCCCTTAGCCTTTCCCGGGAAAGTCCTCGCCGATACCGCCAGCAGTCGCCTGTTTATTGCCGACTCGGGACATCATCGCATCATTGTCACCACCCTAGAAGGCACTGTACAATCCATCATCGGCAACGGGACCTCTGGATTCACCGATGGGTCTTTTTCGGAAGCGCAATTTTTTGGACCCCAAGGCATGAGTTGGGATGGTAACTGTCAGTGTCTTTATGTGGCGGATACGGAAAATCATGCCATCCGGCAAATCGATTTCACCACGGAACAGGTGCAAACCCTCGCGGGAACTGGAACACAAAATCGCACCTTGGGTCCTCAAGGAGGTCATGGATTAGAAACCCCTTTAAATTCCCCCTGGGATTTAGAACTGATTGGCGGGGAACTGTTATTAATTGCAATGGCCGGGTCCCACCAAATTTGGGCAATGGATTTGATGGATGGAACCGTGGGGACCTACAGTGGCATCGGTGCAGAAGCTGGCATTGATGGAGAACTCGATGAGGCAGCATTTGCTCAACCTAGCGGCATTACGACCGATGACGAGGAACTGTTTGTGGCGGATAGTGAAATTAGTTCAATTCGGGCGATCGGGTTAGGAGATCAACCCCGAGTCCGAACCCTCTGCGGTAGTGGGGATTTGTTTGGATTTGGCGATCGCGATGGGACCGCAGAAGAGGCCCTATTGCAACATTGTCTCGGCATCGATTATGGCGAGGGATTGTTGTGGGTTGCAGATACCTACAACCACAAAATTAAAACTATCCATCCCAAAACGGGAACGTGCAAAACCATTCTAGGAGATGGAACCCCCGGATTATTAGACGGTAAAAATACCGCCACTCGCTTTTTTGAACCGGGGGGTTTGAGTATTGCTACAGGTATCCTTTTTATTGCCGATACCAATAATCATCGCATCCGACAGGTAGCATTAGATACTTTAACGGTAACCACTCTGGAGTTTCCTGGATTATGTGCACCGGGGTTTTGTGTACCCGAGAATTCAGCGAAAAACTAACTACTCTAACATAAGGCTCAGACCGCTTCAAAAATAAGGACACTCGGTCTGAGGCCAAGTCAAGAAAGCCCCTAAATAACCTCCCCGAATGGGGATTTTATTTTTTATCCGGACAGAGAGAGAATTTTCCAAAAATTTTGACCGTAGAACTAGACAGGAATGCCGCGATAACGTTAGAATTTGGCCCGGGACGTCTAAATCGAAATTCACTTTCGGGTTTGATATAAAGAGTCAACGGTTATAGGTTTGAGTCAACTTTTTTCTTAAAGGTTCAAACCCAGTTGGCTACCCCTCAAGAGAAGTGGACAAAACGCACCCACCTCCTCGGGTTCCAAATGGTTGGAATGGGGGAGTGTTAAACCAGTTCAGTTGCCTTACAGTCGATCACCACACCGTTCATCGTGCGGGAGACGTCAATCGAAAATGAATCCGATATTAAATTTACTCTCATTACTCGGAATCGTGGGGCTATGCTTTATTGCATGGCTGGGTTCCGAAGATCGTCGCATTATTCCCTGGAAGGTCATCTTTTGGGGAATTGGCCTACAAATGGTTGTGGGATTAATCGTGTTTGGGTTGGGCAGCAATCTCGTTGAAGGACTGAGTAACTTGCTCAATGTGGTCCTGGATGCGTCAGAAGCTGGGGCACAATTCCTGTTTGGGGGACCAGCTTCGATGTTGGTGTCCGACCCCAATTTTGCCGCCGGTCCAGGGCCAGCAGGTCGCTGGATTGCGCGAACCGTGGGCAATCCTTACGTTGCGGTAGCGGGCGATCGCCTCGGTACTGATAACCTCAATCCCGGTTTTGCTTATGTTCTGGCCTTTCGCGCCTTGCCACAAGTCATTTTCTTCTCGGGATTGGTCAGTCTACTCTATCGCCTGAATATTATTCAGCCGGTGGTCAAGTGGTTTGCGGTCATTTTCCAAAAAACCATGAGAATCAGTGGTGCTGAAGCGGTGGCAGGGGCGGCTAATATTTTTGTGGGGATTGAATCGGCGATCGCCATCAAACCCTTCTTATTAGACATGACCCGCAGCGAACTTTGCGCGATTTTGACCAGTTGCTTTGGCTCGATCGCCTCTTCGGTACTAGCCCTCTATGCCGGTTTATTGCGCCCCACTTTTCCCTCCATTGCCGGTCACTTGGTCTCCGCTTCGATTATGACCATTCCCGCTTGTTTCGTGATTTCTAAACTGTTAATCCCCGAAACCGGCGAACCGAAAACCCTCGGTCACATCCCCGATGACAAAGAGTCTGACTCCTCTAAACGTCCCAACCCAATGGATAGTTTAATTGGCGGGGCCTTGGATGGGGTGAAAATGGCCGTGGGAATTGCTGCTGCAATTATTGCCATTCTGGGAATGGTTGCCCTGATTAATGCGGTCTTTAGTGGAATCTCCACTCTCGTACTGGGAGCCTCTCCAGCGGGTGACACTTCTTTGGTGACCCAGTTCTTTGCTAATCCTCTAGCCAATCTCCTGGGAATGTTATTTTTACCCCTGACCTTTTTAACCGGGGTCTCCCTAGATTGGCAAGAATTGTGGAGCTGTTCCCTGTTGATTGGCCGCAGGCTATTTGAAACCAATATCCCCCCCTATCAAGCCCTTGGGGTGTTCGCCCAGACTGGGGAAATCAGCACTCGCGCCCTGTTAATCGTCAGCTATGTGCTCTGTGGGTTTACCCATTTCGCCTCCTACGGCATTTTTGTCGGCGGGTTATCCGGGTTAATCCCGGAACGTCGCAATGAAGTGGCTTCCCTGGGCTTTAAAGCGCTTTGGGCAGGCACTTTAGCCACGTTAATGACCGGCTGTATGGCGGGGTTATTTGATATCGGTAACGCCGCTGTCTTAGGCCGCTAGAGGGTCGGTACTGTATTAAATCAAGGGGACAAGAAACCGGGTTTTATTGCCGTTACTTTGTGACTGATTAGCTCATATTTTCTGGCATAAACCCGGTTTGTCTTCCCAATCCTGTACCGATGTCCTGGGCGATCGCCTATTTCCTGGATCAATCACTCCCAGTATGAAAACGAGGAAGCTGAAAATGAAACGAAACCGGCTTTGGCTGCTCGGTTTGGGTCTGTTAACGGCCCTGACCCTGATGATGGCCGACGATCGGGCAATTCCCCTGCACCCCCAGGTGGGTCTCTCGAATTTCCAGTTAAATGCTCGCGCAGCAGAGGCTCCTTTGACGGTGATTCAAGTCGCCCAAAGAGGCTCTCAAACCACCCCATCTCCCCAATCTTCGCCATCTCCCCAATCTCCCCAATCTTCCCCATCTCGCCAATCTTCCCCCCCTCCTACTCCCGCGCCGAGTCTCTCTGCGGAAGAACGAGAGGCGAGTCCTGTCCAGTTGAGTGAAGAACCCTATAAAGACCCCGGGGGACGGTTTACGGTGGGACTGCTGGCGGAATATTTACCGGCTGAAAATGAAGAATCTGAAGCGGAAAGAGGACGTCTGGAACCCTATAAAGTTGGGTCTTCAGCGGGGATTCCCTTAATCGAATCTCCTGATGGAAATTTAGCCTATACGGTGATTGTTCAACCCCTGGCGACGGCCCGCACCTTGAGTAATGAGGAGTTGGCAGAAATTGCCATTGAGGAATTTAAGCGCGGGGAAGGATTTAGTCCCGCTGAGTTTAGACCAGTCGCCTCGGGAGAGGTGCTTGTCCCTTGGACAGGGATTTTTAATAATAAGACGCCGATGCAGGGGACAATTTTGGTCCGGCAGCGCGATCGCACGGTCTATTTGTTGCTGATTTCTGCAACGGATGTGGCTGCATCGAAACTCGAACCGGCGATCGCCTTATTATTCGAGACCCTCGAACCCCTCTAACCTCCCTCCCTCACCGTCCCAAAATAACTAGGGTGGGCTCAAGCCCACCTTAACTTATTCAAGGGGTAAAAAAGAACGTTTGTAGTAACCCCTTCAGGGGTTGCCCTGTCAAGGGACTTGCATCAAGAGGACCCCTGAAGGGGTCACTACGAACAATTTACGAACAATTAGGGATTTCCATAGAAAAAGTTCTGCATTAGAAGTAATGCCGAATTATTCAAGCCCCCCTTCTTAAGGGGGGTTGGGGGGATCTCTCCTACAAGATTTTATTTTTTGGAGTTCCCTTACTGTTCATCGGCTCAACTTACGATTTCAGACAGCCCAGTAGATTTAGAATTTTATCTTGATCTTCTAAATTTCCGACAATGCGGCGCACGGGCAACGGCCACATTTTGACCAGGGTAGGCGTAGCGGAAACATGAGCCTGTTCTGCCTGTTCTGGATGTTTAGAAACATCAATCACTTTCAAGGTATAGGGATAGCCTAAAGACTCTTCCAAAAGCTGGTGCAAGGTCTTCAGGGTTCTCTCCGTTGCTCCTGTATGACCCGAAACAAATAACCGGAGCACATATCCTTGAGTCGGGGTTTGTTCGGACAAAGTAAACCTCAACTTCGGGGATAAATTCGGGGGGTGAATGCTACCTTCGTCTGCGGTGGACTCCAAGCGGACAATCAGCTCATGATTTTCCCAGAGTTGGGGAAACTGCTGACGATAGGTGCCTAACACCATTGGATGACATAACTCTTCGGACCAAGGCGCGATCGCCCAAGTCAAGTCCTCCATTTCAAAGATAGCATTCAGCAAGGCTTGATAGCGCAGGACGGCAGGAGAGGCGATCGCGGAAGTTTGGACTTGTCCGCTATAGGGATCAAGCCATCGGTCCACCGTTGCGGTATAACAAGGAACCAGGAAATGGGGCGGTTCTATTAGCCCCAACCATTCTTGCAGGACCGCACATAAATTCAGATGCCACCGATTTTTTTTGCTCGGGTCTATACAGTAAATCAGGTCTCCACCGGGAGTAAACAAAGCAATCCCTTTAAATAAGGGAGGAAGAGAAGAGGATGGGTTTTTCAACAAATCGCGATCGCTGGGATATGAGAAACGGGTACTAGGCGCTATACGAAATAGTACAAGACGGAACCCTTTGATGACCGTTGAGTTATGAAGGGACGGTAGCTTGGAACCCTGACCCTTCATAACGGATCACGCCACTACAAAAACCTGAACGAAGGTTTAAATCCGACCTCGGAGCATTTGAGCCATTTCGTTCGGAGTGGGCGACTGTTCCAAGGCAATTTCTTCCGTAATTCGCCCTTCTTGATACAGTTCATAGAGCGATCGGTTCATCGTCGTCATGCCTTCATAAGTATCTTTCAGCATGATTTGTTGAATATCCTCATACTGTTCTTTGAGCATATATTCCTTGATGACATCCGTATTAATCAGAATATCGTGGAACGCCGCTCGTTTTCCATCGGTGGTTTTACACAACAACTGGGCAATAATCGAAACTAGAATTTCCGACAGCGAAACCCGAATTGAAATCTGTTCTTCCGCTGAGAACATATCCAAAATCCGAGTCAGGGTTTTGACTGCACTATTCGTATGCAGCGTTCCCATGACTAAGTGACCCGTCGAGGCTGCTTTCATAGCAATAGAGACGGTCTCCTTATCCCGAATTTCTCCCACCAACATCATGTCTGGGTCTTGCCGCAATGCCCCTTTGAGCGCATTAAAAAACTTCAGGGTATGCCGACCGACTTCCCGGTGTTTAATCAGGGATTTCTTACTTTCATGAACGAATTCCACCGGATCCTCAATGGTGATCATGTGATAGGCGAAATTCTTATTCATGTAGTCGATCATCGCCGCCATTGTGGTAGACTTACCCGAACCCGTCGGTCCCGTCACCAACACCAAACCCTTGTGATAATGGCAGACTTTTTTAAACACTTCAGGCAAGTTTAGCTGCTCCATCGTCAGGATTTTGGCAGCAATCAGTCGCAACACCATCGCTGGACCCGCTAAGGAGTCAAACGCACTGATCCGGACCCGCACAAACCCAAAATCAAACGCCCCGTCAAAGTCTAGGTTTTCCTGAAACTGCTGAATTTCTTCCGTGCTCATGCACTCGCGCAACCAACTCATAAAGGTATTGAGATCGGTGACGGGATACCCAGCTTCGGCAATATCCCCGCGTTTACGGAAGCGCGGCAGTTCATTGACCCCAAGGTGAATATCGGAAATTCCCTCTTCATTGGCCTGCACCACGAGGTCCCGCAAGGTCGGATGTCCGGGACTAGGGCCGGGACCTTTGGGGGCTGCGGGTGCCGCAGGGGTTGCCGGTTGGGCCCCAGGGGCTACACCAGCCGGGGGACCCGGTGGGGGACCCGGTGGCCGCCCCGGTGGTGGCGGCGGCGGTGGTGGCGGAGGGGGACCTCCAGGGGCGCGGGCTGCCGGGGGCCGACCGGGTGGCGGGGGTGGCGGCGGTGGAACAGGTGGACGCTGAGATTGTGTCATGACTCTCTCTCTATTAACGAACAGGGATTAAATTTTAGGGAGTTGGTTCAGTCTAGGGAAGGGGGGAATCCGGGCAGTCGAGTAAGTCTAGCAATCAACGAGTGGATGTATTCTAAGATAGATCTAACTCAGCCCTCTCTTTGTCAAAGTTTTCCCAAAACTTGACATCTTTTAACAGAATGGGTTGGTTCCGCCTGTTGTTCACCTGCTGATAAAGCGCCCCATGCTAAACTCTCCCCTGAAAATTTTGATTGCCCTGGGAACCCGTCCTGAAGCGATTAAACTGGCCCCGGTGATCCAGGCATTCCGGCGATCGCCCGATTTCACGACCCAAGTTATTTTAACCGGCCAACATCGGGAAATGGTGGAGCAAGTCATGCATTTGTTCGACTTGCAAGCCGACTGCGACCTGGGTATCATGAAACATCAGCAAACCTTGACGGATATCACCTGTGGCAGTTTACAGGGACTTGAAGGGTTCTTGCAAGAGACTACCCCCAATTTACTAATCGTCCAAGGGGATACTACCACCGCCTTTGCGGGCGCTTTAGCTGCGTTTTATCAAAAAGTGGCGATCGGTCACGTCGAAGCCGGTTTAAGGACCGATGAACTCTTCAATCCCTATCCCGAAGAAGCCAATCGCCGGTTAATTTCCCAACTGGCGCAACTACATTTTGCCCCCACCACAAAAGCAGTGGAAAATTTAGAGCGATCGGGCGTCACCGGAGAGATTCACCTCACCGGAAACACCGTCATCGATGCCTTATTGTCCGTCGCCTCCGGCCAACCAGACTGTCCCATCCCCGGATTAGATTGGCAACAATATCGCGTCCTCCTCGCCACGGTTCACCGCCGCGAAAATTGGGGCGAACCCCTAACGGGAATTGCCCAAGGATTTCTCAAAACCTTGGATGAATGTCCCGATACCGCATTACTGTTACCCTTACATAAAAATCCCACCGTCCGAGAACCATTACAAGCCATGTTAGGCAATCATCCCCGGGTGTTTTTAACGGAACCATTAGACTATGCCGAATTAGTCGGGGCCATGCAACGATGCTATTTGTTACTAACCGATTCCGGTGGATTACAAGAGGAAGCACCGGCATTAGGGAAACCCGTGTTGGTGTTAAGAGAAACCACAGAACGTCCCGAGGCGATCGAAGCAGGCACAGCAAAATTAGTCGGCACCGATTCCCTAGAGATTTTCACCGCCGCCAGTGCCTTGTTAAAAGACAAGGATTTCTATCAAAAAATGGCAACCGCAGTCAATCCCTTCGGCGATGGTCATGCGTCAGAAAAAATAGTAGAAATTGTGCGGAAGTATTTAGACTAGGCGCGCCCATTTTATCTAATAGACTCAGGAAGCGAATTTACCTAGGTATTTATCGAAGATGAGGCGAAAATTAAATTCATAACTCTTCTAATTCTGCCATGAATTCGTCAACGGTTAGCCGTCGAGCCTTGCCCGCTTTGTATTCCTCTGTTGCTTCCACAATATTCGCCGCAATTTCCTCGCGGCGTTTTTGAGCTAGACGTTTTTTTACCAGGTCAATTAACACTTCTTGGTCTGAGGCGGATAAAGTTTCCACCCCATCCAAAACTTCATCAAAAGCCAAATGTTTTCCGAAGGGATGGCTCATGGGAATCGCTCCTTATTCAAGGATTTACTCAGGGTATTTTTTAGGCTAATCCCTAGTTTAAATCATTTTTATCCTTGTGTCTAGTTAGAGGCTGTAAATTAGGAAGGGTTTGGAGTAGTTGGCTGTTGGAGGCGGGAAGCGGGGAGGCGATCGCAATTCACTGATTCAGCATGGAGTCCAGGTACTCTCTACAAGGCAGGAATCTTCTCCTGGAAAAGGCGATCGGGCAGTTCCTCTGGCAGATATTTCGGGGTTCCGATAGTCCAAAGTTCTGCTATCCTAGCCTTTATGTCATAATGGAGGAAACTGCGATTAACCCAACAAACGAGCAAGCCCAAGCCTGTCTGAGAGTTTCCCAAATGTTATCGAATGGATTTAGGGATATCCATTTATTTCGATATAACCCGCAAAAGGGATATGTGTACATTTTGGTCGGGAATAATTTAGAAGTGATTGTTACCAACAGTGGAGAATGGAGGTTTATTTATGAACCCGAAATTTGACCTAATGTCCCGCGAGGAATTAAAAGCCTACCTCTTAGCTCATCGAGATGATTTAGAAGCATTAGATGCTTTAGTGAATCGTCGGAGTCCTGACTCGGAGGCAACCTGGTATCCTGCACCTTTAACTGAAGAAACTATCCGCATTTCTGAGGAGGCAATTCAGCGGCGGATTGAAGCAGGCGATCGCCCTTCTCAAAATTTACCGAGTTAGTCGTTCTTGAGTTAGGATATTAATATTATTTCGGGCGCTACCGATGCCGGTGATGTTGACTTGAACCCTTCAGTGTCTGGCTCCATGAACCTAGAGGTTCCATCGGATTCGGTGCAGGGTAGCCCGCGCAGGCTTGCTTTGTATGGGAAAATGGGTATAGACCCTAGGGACTCTAGCAAGGGATGAGGGGCGGAACAAGAAATTTTGCGATCGCCCTTGACAAAACCATAAAGACTGCTTAAAATGGAGAATTAACGCAGCTAAGCGAACAACACAAGCACTACGCTTGGGTTCTCGTCTTATGAGCAGCACCCCTGTACCTTGATTCATCATAAAGTTATTACCTTGGTCTGGTTCAAACCCAGCCAGCCCTTCATGGGAGAGATATGAAAAGTCGTTCAAGTGAATGCCTGACTTAAAAGTATTCATTTCAACTCGTGTTCATCTCTCCACGCTGAGTGTCTGGCTAAGTGAGTTTGATTACGAGATCAAGTTAATAACTCTGTGGAGATTCAAGGTACAGAGGTGCTGTGATTAAGACGACAACCGACCGAATAGAGCTAACAGTTCCAGAATGTATCTGTAGATTTACTCTACCGATCTATTTTATATAGCTGCCTCAACTCATTAATAATGAACGAGGTACAAGATGCCGAATCAAGTCGCTATCTATTGGGACTTACAGAATGTCCACCCTTCCCTAGAGCAAGTTCTATCTCAAGTTCTATCTCTATACTGTTTCGCTCAGAAATTTGGGCGAATTACCTTGAAAAATGTCTGCGCACATTGGCGGCGCGAATCTCCTAAAATAGAAAATATTTTCTACAATTTAGGCTTTAACTGTCCTAATGCTCCTGCTGGCAAAGGCAAGAAAAATAATGCCGACAAAAAATTGATTGAGGACTGCCTCCAAGATGTTCGCCATAACCCCGAAATATCTACAGTCTTTTTGGTTTCAGGAGACAAGGATTTTATTCCCTTGGTCCTCCAGCTAAAAGAGCGGAACATCCAAGTAATTTTGATAATTCGTTCCGATGAAAATACCAAACCGGAACTCAAAAATATAGTGGATAAATTCTACTATTTAGATTGGATTGAGAAAGAATTTGGAAGTCCCTGCTTTGACCCAAAACAGATACTTTCTTTAATTAATTAGGTGGGTAGGATTGATGTAATTAAACTATAAAAGGCGAACATTAATTCGCCTTTTTCTTTTCTATAGGACTTATGCATTATCCCTAAATGTAGAGGCGAGTTGCAACTCGCCTCTACATTTAGGTTGCGTGTTCAAAGTCAGATTAAGTCCTGTTATAAAACCCCTAAAAATGCTATGATTTACCCTAAAAAATAACCAGGAGACTCAGACCAATGGACCATAAATTATTGAACTTCACGAATGAAAAGCTCTTGTTACAGGCATTGACTCATCGTTCTTATGCTAATGAAAACTCTGGCGAATTGCATAATGAACGCCTAGAGTTTTTAGGGGATGCTATCCTGACCTTTATTAGTGGCGAATACCTGTACTGTCGGCATCCGGAAATGGCAGAAGATGAAATGACTCGACGGCGATCGGCTTTGGTTGATGAAAAACAGCTTGCCAAATTTGCCACTGAAGTGGGGTTAACCTTTCGGATGCGTCTGGGTCAAGGGATGATTCGGAGTGGGGGTTATCAGAGTCCTAATTTATTGAGTAGTACCTTTGAAGCGGTGGTTGGAGCTTATTATTTAGACTGCGATCGCAAGATGGAGGTACTTCGTCCCATTATCGAGGAGTTATTTGATTCGGTATCTCCCACAATCGTTGAACTTCGCTCTAACATTGATTCCAAAAATAGGCTGCAAGAGTATGTTCAAACAACTTTTGGCTCCATATTGCCCAAATACACTACAAAACGGATCGGAGGTCCCGATCATGCACCGGAATATCAATCTATAGTGTCTGTCAATGATGAACCCTATGGAAAAGGCAAAGCTTGCGGCAAGAAAGAGGCTGAAAAACAAGCGGCTGAAAATGCTTTGTCTGAGCTTAAAAAGCAGGGTAAGATTTAATCATGCAATTTTTTTTGATTAATTTATAGCCTTTCCTGGGCGGATGGGAGCGATATTTTGCTGGGTTAAATCCGATGCCGCGTGACCATTGGCAACAGAAGACGACAGGGCAAATTGCAGAATTTGTGCCGATGTTTGGGTTGAGTTGGCATGGGTTGCAGTTAGGGCGATCGCCGTTTTGCAGGGGCGATCGTCTTTAGAGTTTCCTTTATTGGCTGGTTCGGGAAAATTTTGAGATAAATTAATAGAAGAAGCGATGAGAAAAGAATGAGAACAGATACCCTATTTTACAAACTCTTTCAGACCTTCCCCCAATTACTGTTTGAAATCATAGGTGAGGCTCCCGAACGGGCAACCGCTTATCAGTTTTCTTCACGGGAAATCAAAGAACTCGCTCGCCGCTTTGACGGCCTATTTTTGCCCAGGGAAAAAGAAACCGATCTGCTCATCTACTTTGTAGAAGTCCAGTTTCAGTTTAAGTCAGACTTTTATTGGCGGTTTTTTACCGAAATTTTCGTTTATCTGGGACAATACAAACCGAACAACGATTGGTGTGCGGTGGCGGTGTTTGCCTCGCGCAATTTAGATCCGGGAGTGCCAAACCAGTATCGGGGGTTGGTGATGAGCAAACAAGTCAAGTTTGTGTACTTGGATGAATTAGAGATGCCAGCAGAACCCTCCCTGGGTTTGGGAATCGTGGAATTGATTGTGGGAAATAGAGAGACGGCGATCGCTCAAACGAACCAACTGCTACAGCAGGCAAAGCAGGAACTCGACGATGCCGCACTCCAGCTAAAAGTTGTAGAATTAATAGAAACCGTCATCCTGTACAAGTTTACCGAGTTAACGCGGGAGGAGTTAGAAGCGATGTTTGGATTAGAGGATTTAAAACAGACGAGATTTTATCAACAAGCGAAAGCGGAGGGTAAGCTAGAATCCGTACCGGGGTTGTTGGCGATCGGGTTAAGTGTGGAACAAATTGCCGCAGCGTTGGGGTTGGATGTGGAGATCGTTCGGCAGGCAGCACAAGGACAGTCTAACTCTTAGATAGTTTCGGCTGCACTCAATTAAAAGTTGGATAAAGGCGATCGCAGGTTTGCAGAGGCGATCGCCCTAACTGCAACTTTGTCCGAGGCGTTCCTTCTGAGCGATCGCTTTTGGCAACCCTGGGGGATAGAATGGAGGAAAGTCACGCCAAACCGTTGGCAGCATTGGCCGATCGCAGGGAATAGAGGGCTAAATCTACAGCGATCGCGATCGGTAGTTCGGGTTCCCAAACCCCAGGAAAATATCACCCAAACTTTCAGGGGTAGAACCATGAAAATTAGTTACAATCCCGAAACAGATGTGTTGAATATCTATTTTCAAGAAAGTCCGGTAGAAAAAAGAGAGCGGGAACAACCCGACCGGATTCTCGATTATGACAAAAACGGAAATTTGGTCAGACTAAAAATCCTGAATGCTTCCCAGCGAGTGTCGAATCCTCAAAGGGTTGAATATTCTGTAATTTTACCCAATCCCGTTACCGAAGAAGGAAAACCCCTCTCTTTAAGCGATCAGCTTGCTTTTATGCAATTGCCCTTAGCGGAACGTCGCCGTATTTTGGCAGCACAATCTGAGGCAATGATCGAGCATTACGAACAAGATACAGAATGGCGAGAATTTCAAGGGAGTGACATCATGGTTTACTAATGTTCCCGTTAGTAAATCCGTATGAATTTTAATCAAAATAAACAGTAATTTATAAAAAAGTATTATGACTGAAACATTAACCGAAGCCGATTTACCACTGTTTTTCCCAGACCACACCCAATTACCTGAATCTGATGGTACGTTTGTCAATAATTTTCAACAACATTACCAAAGTATTCTGCTCACGGACTCCCTAACTTCCACCTTACAACGCCTGCATCCCGATGGATATTATTGCATCGGTCAAGATTGCGGGATTTATTGGCGCGAAACCGAACCCCCAGAAAAGGGTGCAGAGGCTCCTGATTGGTTTTATGTGGGCAATGTTCCCCCAAAGTTACAGGGACAGTATCGGCGTTCTTATGTGATTTGGCGAGAACATATTGCGCCGAGAATCGTGTTAGAATTTGCTTCCGGAGATGGCAGTGAGGAACTCGACAGAACTCCCTTATATCGGAGTGACGAGGGAGAGGTGACAAAACCCGGTAAATTTTGGGTGTACGAGCAGATTATTCGGGCACCTTATTATGGGATTTTTTCAATCCGAGATAGCAGTTTGGAGCTGTATCACCACGTGGATGGATTCTATCAGCAGATGACACCAAACGATCGCGGCCATTATCCGATTCCACCCATGCAAGTGGAGTTAGGAGTTTGGAAAGGAAGCTATCAAAATCAAGCGCAAAAATGGTTGCGCTGGTGGGATTTAGAGGGAAATTTGTTGCTGATCGGTCAGGAAGAAGCGCAGAAAGAACGACAAGAAAAGGAATTGGAACGGCAAAAGCGGCAAGAGTTGCAGGAGAAATTGCGATCGCTCTCTCCCGAACAACTGGCGGCGTTGGGGATTGATTTGGATGCGATCGGTTAAATCGCCCTCTATTACTCCAGTGTGCGTAATGGCAGTTGCTAAATTTTTTCTCTAGTTTAGCAGTCCTGACGCGATAATAATGTCTCTAACTCGGGATATAGCCTCCTCTGCACTCTGCACAATTATCACCCCATCCGGCGATAAACTGCTAAAAAACTGATGACTCTCTCGGCTATCATTTAATAATATAACTTGTTTACCCGCCTTCAATGCTAGAGCAACTTCTGAAGCAGTCCCGCTACCCATTCCGCAGGCAATCACCACATCGCTAGTGAGGGCATTAATATTATTTCTGGCGCTACCAATGCCGGTGAGGATGGCGATATCAATGGCATCGGATATGCCGGTTTTATCTTCTCCGGGGAGGATGCCAAGGGTTAATCCGTTGGCGGATTTTGCGCCTTGACTGGCAGCATCCATGACTCCGGCTTTTCTGCCTCCCGTTAATAGAATCCATCCCTGTTCAGCGATCAGTTTTCCAAGTTGATAGGCGTTTTCTAGGTCGGGTTCTGTTGCATTAGAACCGGGACCCATGATGCCGATGATGGGTTTTCTCATGCTTACCGAACCCTTAATCTTAATTCGTACTATGAATTAAATCATCTTTGGGACTGACTAATTTGAGCAGTTTTTGTTTGATTTGCAGGTCAAAAACTTCCCATTTCATGCGGGCAAAATCTTTGCTGTCGTTGCTGCCGGAGAGAAATCCCATCGGAATTTCAAATCCGCCTGCTTGCGATCGCCCTCCGCCAAAGAAGCGCCCTTGAGCATCTTTCCCAAAGGCTTCCTTGATAAATTCATCCGGGTCTAAGGTCAATTTAGTAGTTCTTAAAGACCCTGTGACTAACTCGATATCTTCATCTTCATCGTGAACGATGCCATAAACAACTGCGGTATGAACGTTTTCTTCGGTGACGAGAAAATCTGCCGCTTGGGGGATGGCATCTCGGTCATCGTAACGCAGGTATCCAACGCCAGCAATGCAGAAATTATTTTGAACGATTCTATTTTTAAGCGATCGCTCGATGACATCCATCACCCGTTTAGACCGAGAGGCTTGCAAGACTGAACTAATCAACTGGCTATCATAAAATCGGCTTAAATAAGCCGCTGCCATAAAATCATCTTCCCGGGCTTGGCGCAGTTGGTTCGTATCCGATCGCAACCCATGCATTAATGCTGTAGCACATTTGACATGATCGCTAACATTGATATCCAAATGGAGCAATTCTGCCATCAAATATTGAGTAAAAATGGTGGCAGTGGCTCGAATATGAGGGCGAATATCCAGAAATTCAGCGTTTAATTCATCCTGAATCGTATGATGGTCGATCGCCACAATCAAGGGAATCTGTGCTGTTTTCAACAGGGAAAAAAGCTGAGAAGTTGTTCCCTGATTGTCAATTAAAACGCAGCCTTGGTAGATAGACCAATCCTTGGATTTGGCAATTTCTAAAGGCAAGCGTTGAACGGGCAATCCGGTGAGTTTCACCAAGGCGATATTTTCCTGGTGACTCAGTGCTCCAGCATAGACAATATCCGATTCAATATCATACTGGGCGGCAATTAATTTGTAAGCCCAAGCACAAGACATGGCATCGGGGTCCGGGAAGTCTTGGAGAACCACCAAGTGCCGATCGCCGCTATGCTGCTGCAAAACCTGCCGCAGTGCTTCGGCTTTCGTTGCGCTTCCCGGATCGAGCCATTGCTTACTATCGCAAGAAACAATCGGCAATGCTCCATCCCGAACGGCTATTTGAGCGAGTTCGGTGTTCAATTCCTCCACTAATTTTCCCCTCAAGTCGGTGCATCCACTTCACAGCTAATCGCAGACGACTAACCGTTTTGAGGTTATTGCCTGCGTTTATAGAATAACTCTACGATAGCGCTTTAAGTGTCCGCTTGCGATCGCATAGGTCAGGAACTCTTGGCAAAAACCCCTCATAGTTGAACCAACTACAAGGGGTTTTAAGCACCAATTACATATTTTTGCCACTCTTGATGTAGCCCGCTTTTGAGATGCTTACTCACCTCAAAATAAAGGCTGCTGTAGGGTCGGCGGGGTATTCTGGATAAAGGCATTTTACTTTCCTCCGGAGTTCGGTTTCCTTTTTTGACATTGCAGCGGACGCAGGCGGAGACGAGATTTTCCCAACTGTCGGGACCCCCTCGCGATCGCGGAATCACATGATCTAAAGTCAATTCATCCCCGGAATAACCACAGTATTGACAAGTATGGCCATCACGGTGTAGGATGTTTCTCCGGGTCAAAGGAATTTCATGATACGGAATGCGGACATAATGCCGAAGCCGAATCACCGTGGGCAGGGGAACATCGGAATAGATAAATTTCCCGTTGTGTTCAACCTGCTCGGCTTTCCCCTTCAGCAATAGCACGATGGCCCTCCTCCAGCTCGTAATGTTGAGCGGTTCGTAGGAGGCGTTAAGGACTAGAACCTTGCCCATTGCGTCTCTATTAAAAAGAAGATTTTTACAGATGTTAGCACAGCTTGACCAGACTGTGTAAAATTCGTCAATGTTTTTTTGGAAAATTAAGGGCCTTGAGAACCCGAGGCGGGGTCTGCTGATCCGATGGAGGATGAGGCGGTGACCTTGAGCGGCTTAGGGGATTCCTCATTCAACCCTAGGAGGAGATAGGTTTTCATCATCCCCTTCCCCTTGACCTGGATCGCGCCGCGAGACTCGAATTGGAAGCGATCGCGCAGGAGGAAATAGGTCACCTCAGAGACTTGAATTTGTCCGGGAATCCCATGAGATTCCATACGGGAAGCGGTATTGACCGCATCCCCCCACAAATCATAAATAAATTTTTTGATGCCAATCACCCCAGCGACGACGGGACCATTATTGATGCCGATGCGGATGGTGAGGGGCATTCCCGTTTCTGCGGCAAGTTGGCGCACCTCTCGCTGCATATCTAGGGCCATTTGCGCGATCGCCTTGGCACAATCGGGATGCGGTTGCGGAAGTCCTCCCACCACCATATAAGCATCCCCAATGGTCTTAATTTTTTCCACCCCATACCGTTCCGCAAGTCGGTCAAAGATGGAAAATATTTTATTCAGTAACTCCACCAATTCTACCGCCGGTACTTCCGTGGAAAGCTGAGTAAACCCCACCAGGTCAGCAAACAAAACCGTAGCATTGGGAAAGCTTTCAGCAATGGGATAAACCCCCTGTTTTAGTTGTTGAGCAATGGTATGGGGTAAAATATTCAACAGGAGTTTTTCCGATTGGTCTCGGGCAATTTCAACCTCGGCTACTAGATTTTCTAGTTCTTTTTTACTGTCTTGGATTTCCTGGAAATATCGATTAATTTGGTGATTCATTCGGTTAAAATCAATCAACACATCCCCTAATTCATCTCGACGATTCTTGGCAAGGGCCAGACAGTCCAAATCTCCGGTAACTGCTCCCGGTGATTCTCCTACGGCAATTAAGGCTTTCCTGAGTTTCAAAATAGGCGCAATTACCGCTGGTGCGAGGGCGGCTAAAGTTGCGAGGGTGACAAAAATACAAATCAGAATGACCAAGCCAAAAATTCGGACAATAAAGGCTTTAATTTCCTCTTTAATTTGAGAAGAATCAAGGCGAACGATGACCAGATAAGGATTGCCATCGGCTTCAGTCCACATGGCCATTTCATAGCGGTTGCCATCCCGACTGCGGAGGCGCACAGCAGGAGCGCTCATGACATTATTAAAGTTTAACTCGGGGGGTTCGCCAAAGTAGCCGATCGCCTCTCCCTCTTGGGTATAAACCTGACCCCCCGCAACCCGAGATTCTAGCATTAAATGCTGGGCGACTTCTTTTATTTTGGGTGCAGTTATAGGCGAACCACATAACCTCAATAGAGGAGAAATAGTGGCAACGCCAACATCTTCTAAATGCTGAATCAGTTCTCGCTCACGACGATAGGCGGAAGGGAGTAAAATCAGGGCTTCTACCACAACAATGCTAATAAATACCCATAACGCAATGCGACGCGATAAACGAGCGTTGAGTAGATTGAAAATAGAGGTGAATCCATTGAGCATCGATTTATCCGTTGTGTTCAGAACAATTTAGGAGGATCCAGATAGCACCCGATATAACAGCAACAAGGGTGCGATCGCACCCTTTCCCAAAGGATGGTGTAGGGGAGTTTTGAGTGAGGGCCACCTCTGTAGTGTTCCCATTCTCCTCCAACCCGTAACCCAAATCCCAAGATGCAGGTCCCCATCCCAGATATTCCACTGACTCCGAAGGTTTACCTACAAACTTAGGGTAACAAAACCGGGCGATCGATGCGAGACTTGATTTGGCGCTCTATTTGTCCGGTTAGGTGGCTGTAGCAACCTATATTCCCCTTCCCTTAAACTCGGTTGCTTGAAATGGATTCAGGGACTAACTCGGAATTCGAGAGAGTGACTCGCAGGGGAAGCTGGATAGTGAAAGTGGAACCCTTGCCGAGTTCACTATCAACCGTAATATCACCCCCCATGATTTGACAGAATTGTTTGGCGATCGTCAATCCCAATCCCGTCCCCCCATATTTGCGCGTAGTGGAAGTATCCGCCTGGGTGAAGGGTTGAAATAGCTTATCCATCTGTTCGGGGGTCATCCCAATCCCCGTATCTCTCACTTCAAAGACAATCATTTCCCCGGCTTTCTGAAAAACCCGGAGAAAAATTGTCCCCTGATTGGTAAACTTACAAGCATTCCCTAACAGATTGAATAAAATTTGTCGCATTTTGGTCACATCGGCATACATTTCCCCAACCTCAGGTTGACAGTCCACTTGTAATTGATTCCCATTTTTCTGCACCAAGGGTTGCACGGTGAAGATAATCTCCTGAAGGGTAAGGGGAACTTGAAACGGCTCTAAATATAACTCCATTTTTCCGGCCTCAATTTTAGACAAGTCCAGGATATCGTTAATCAGTCCTAACAAGTGTCTGCCAGCGGATTCAATCTTGGCTAAGTCAGCATTGATCTCATCGGATTCTAGGTCTTCTCCTTCTTCCTGCAAGATTTCACTATAACCAATAATTGCATTTAAAGGAGTCCGCAATTCATGGCTCATATTGGCGAGAAACTGGCTTTTAGACTGGTTTGCCAATTCTGCCGTCACCTTGGCTTGGTAGAGTTCTCGTTCCACTCGCTTGCGTTCCGTAATATCGCGAACCACGGCAGAAAGTGCAGTTTGCTTCCCATAATAAATCTTGTTGGCGCTGACTTCTACCTCAACGATGGAACCATCTTTGCGACGATAACGCCGTTCTCCCAAATGACAAGATTGTAACGAGAGGGTTCGCTCAATGTTGTAGGCTATACTCTCGGATTCATGATCAATAAAATCTCCCAAAGTCAGGGAGAGAACATCCTCACTATTATAACCCAGTAACTTTTGAAAAGCGGTATTAGATTCAATAATCCGTTGGGTAGTCGGTTCAATCAAAAAGATACTTTCTGAAGTTTGCTCAATGACGGCCCGATATCGCTGTTCGCTTTCATGGCGCACTTGCTGAGAATAGTCTAAGGCATCTAACATTTCATTAATGCGGGTGGCCAGTTGGGAGAGTTCATCTACCCCTTGGACCGGGAGACGCACTGCCGAATTGCGATCGCTGCCAATGTGATTCACATTCTGACTCAACTGGGAGAGTCGAGATAGCACAACTTTCTCCAACAGCAACAAAGTTAGGACTAAAAATGCCACCCCGACAACGAGTACCACCCACAGGATAAAGTTAGCCGTTCGTTGCCCTTGTTGGTAAATCTCACGCGGGAGTTCCACCCGCACCAACAAGGCGGGATTGTTGTAAATATCTTTGACTAAAGTATAACCATCAATGGTTTGGGAATTCCATGCTTCCACAAAAATCGGAGTTTGGTCCGCCAGGACTAATGCCGGTTCTCGATCCGTGTCTTCGACGATACTCTGGCGAATGGTTTGGAAATCAGGGGGAAGTTCGGGAGAACCCCAGTTTTGTATTGCGATGGATAACTGGGTGAGTTCCCCAAGACGCTTGATTTCCTCAACACTGAGGTAGCGTCCCATAATCAGGGTCCCGCGAATGGGTCCTTCCGCTTCTCCGGTGAGAATGGGGCGGGACACAATCAACATGGGGCCTTCAGGAAGTTGCAGGATGCCTTCAACCAGACTGGTAGTTTCGGGATGATTGACGAGGAGACTGTTGGGGGTCAGGTATTGGCTTAAAGAGGCGATCGCCTCGGTATTTTCCTCCACCGGGGCTCGTTCTCCGGTTTCTGGATTAAATTTTTGCCCAAAGACAATGCGCCCACTGCGATGGATGTACAGCATCATATCCAAGCGCAAACGGGCGATCGTGGCATCGTTGAGGTTAGTTTGGATATAGTCCGCGTTCTCATCTTCAATGAAGGCGTAGGTGTCATCCCAGGCGGCCCAATCGTTCGCGGTAAAGCTCAATTTGTCGATTTCATCGGATAAAACATCCACTGCCCGTTTGACATTGCGGACGGTATCCTGCTGCTCAAATTTGGCAAATCCAGCCAGCAACAGGGTAGAGGAAGAGAGATAGATGACCCCCAATAAACCGATTAGGGTTGCCCCAACGATGGGCAGGATTTGCCCCCGCAGTCCCAAGGATGCGAAGGGGAGTTTCAGGGATTTAGGCGGTTGAGGCATGGGTTTGGACACCTTCTCTTCTGGAATTGAGGGTTGAGACTGGGAAGTGGTCAGTTGAGGACTGGGAAAAATTGAGCAAGCAGAACGGAGTTCTTCTAGTCTTAATTTTTCATTCTGCGGATTTTGCCAAAAATCACCCGATGTCAGATTGCCCGATGGATATTTAGCCCTGTTTTTATTCTAAATACTCGATCGCAAATCTAAATTCGGTTGAAGTTTTGGCAAATCTCCGGAGTCAGTGTTCGATTTATAGTTCAATTGTGGTGTGAGTGACTTGAGGAGTGCGTAGAAATGCTGAGTTGGGAGGAAAGTCAGAGTATTTCATCAATGCGATGCGATCGCGCCTGGGTGGAGGTGGATATCGGGGCGATCGCCCAGAATGTCCGCGAAATCCGGCATCTGTTATCCCCAAAAACCGACCTGATGGCGGTGATTAAAGCTGATGCTTATGGACATGGGGCCGTCACCGTCGCCCAAACGGTATTACAGGCAGGGGCGAAATGGTTGGGAGTCGCCACCATTCCCGAAGGCATCGAACTCCGGGAAGCGGGAATTACCGCCCCAGTGCAAGTTTTAGGGGCAACCTACACCCCGGACCAATTGCGGGCAATGGTGCGTTGGCGGTTGGAACCCACCCTTTGCACCCCGAAACAAGCGTTCGTGTTTTCAGAAACCCTGAGTGATCATTCCTATTCCGTGCCGGTTCATGTAAAAATTGATACTGGGATGTCACGGTTGGGCGCACCGTGGCAAGAGGCGGCAGAGTTCGTGAAATTAGTCGATCGCCTGCCTCATTTAGAATTGTCTAGCATTTATTCCCATTTAGCCACAGCGGATAGTGAAGACCCCACGGTGATGCAACTGCAACATCAGCGGTTCCAGACGGCGATTCAGCAAGTTCAGGAAACGGGAATTGCTTTACCGCGCCTGCACTTTGCCAATTCTGCGGCGACTTTAAGCGATCGCCAGTTGCATTACGATATGGTGCGAGTGGGGTTAGGGATATATGGATTATATCCTGCCCCCCATTTGCGATCGAGCCTGAAGTTACAACCGGCACTCCAAGTCAAAGCCCGAGTCACTCACATTAAGGCGATCGCCGCAGGAACCGGAGTCAGTTACGGCCATCGCTATATCGCTGATCGGGACATGAAAATCGCCGCAGTCGGGATTGGCTATGCTGACGGCGTACCCCGCAACCTCTCCAATCAAATGCAAGTCCTCATCCGGGGAAAGGAAGTGAGACAAATTGGATCGATTACAATGGACCAAATGATGTTAGATGTGAGTAACATCCCCGACTTGGAACTCGGAGAGGTCGTGACTTTGTTGGGACAAGATGGCAACTATGCAATCACCGCCGATGATTGGGCGGATAAATTAGGAACCATTTCCTGGGAAATCCTCTGCGGATTCAAACATCGCTTACCCCGAATTGCCGTTGGTCAAACCTTAGAATGTTGGGAAGAGGCGGCGAAGTAAGGCAACACCCGGCGAGGGTAAGTGGCAACATCCGTCGGGGGTCAGGGGTAAGTGGCAACACCCGGCGGGGGATCAATCCCCCGCCTAACAGCTTAAGTCGGTTGAAACCGACTGAAAGCCTTATGGGGTAATGTTTTTAGTTTGATTTTAACCAATTGTAGGGGCGGTTCGCTTTTTTGCCCCTACAGTTGGTGATTTTTTGAGTATAATTTGGAGAAAGAACGCTTTTTCTGTCATGTCGATAAAATGGGGTAAAATCAGAGCATAATTGAGGAGGCAAATCCATGAGATTTATTAATCCAAAGACCGATATCGCCTTTAAGAAAATCTTTGGTTCTGAACAGAGCAAAGATATCTTAATCAGTTTTTTAAATTCTATGCTCTATGACGGAAAACCCGTCATAGAAGATTTAGAAATCCTCAACCCTTATTTAGCTCCCCGCATCCGAGGGGTCAAAGAAACTTACTTAGATATCAAAGCCAAAATCACCGGCAACAAAACCGCGATCGTTGAAATGCAAGTGTTGAATGTAGCGGGATTTGAAAAGCGAATCCTCTATAACGCTGCTAAATCCTATTCCATTCAATTGCAAGCCGGAGAAGATTACACCTTATTAAATCCGGTGATTGCTTTGACTATTGTCGATTTTCAAATGTTTACAGAATTTGACCAGGTAATTTCCCGCTTTGTTTTGAAAGAAAAAGATTATTTGGTCGATTATTTGAGTTATGATTTAGAATTAGTGTTTGTAGAGTTACCCAAATTCACGAAAGAACTGGAACAGTTAGAGACCCTTACGGATAAGTGGCTCTATTTTATGAAAAGTGCTCGGACTTTACAAACCGTACCGGAAACCATGAGCGCTGTCCCAGAAATTGAGCAAGCCTTTGCCATTGCCAGTCAAGCGAATCTGAGCCGAGAAGAATTAGAGGACTTAGAACAGCGAGAAATGTTTATCCATGACCAGCGAAACGCGATTTTAAAAGCCGTGAATGACAATAAACGAGAAATTGCGAAACGGTTGCTGAACTTATTAGATGAAGAGGCGATCGCTAAAACCACTGGCTTGAGCCTTGAGGAGGTCCAAAAATTAAAGCAACAGTAAAAACAACTTTTCCTAGAGCGCCCGGTTTAAACCGGGCGGCTCAATCTTACATTTTCAACTCTGGCAGGGTTTCCTTAAACGGTAGCCCCTCATTAATCGCATCAATTTGCTGGGCTTCCATGAGATTTACTTCCTTCAAATAAGGGCGAAGAATTTGCCCCAACCGTTGATTGTAAAAGCGATGTAAACTGTGATTGGGAGTGGCTGGAAAGCCTCGGCGTTTTTTGTGTTGTCCTCCGGCACCGGGGTCGAAGGATTGAATGCCATGTTCGATTCCCCATTCGATGGGTTTGTAATAGCAAGCCTCGAAATGGAGGGAATCGATGTCGTAATTACAGCCCCAATATCGTCCATAGAGTTGTTCGCCTTTAGTGAGGCAAAAGGACATGGCGATGGGATGGCGTATATCATTGCCTTCGGGATAGGCGGCAATCAAGAGGACCCGATCGCGAAAATTATGGTATAATTCCTCAAAAAACTGTTTGGTTAAATATTTACTCCCCCACCAGCCAAAGCGATCGCAATGGTCGCTATAAAATTGATACATCCGCAGTAACAAGGTATGGGGGATGTCATCTCCATGTAATGCCTTGACTTCAATCCCGGCTGTAGCCACCGCTTTGCGTTCCCGTTTGATATTGCGGCGCTGATTGGCATTGAAGACGGCTAAGTAATCATCAAAGGTGTTGAATCCTGTATTCTGCCAAATATAACTGTGATGGAGCCACGGCGTATAACCGAAGCGTTCCATCCGCGATCGCCAGTCTGGATCGACATACAGGAAATTACAGCAGGAAATATTGTGGCGATCGCAAAATTCATCGATCGCATGAATCATCATCCCCGTAATTTCTTCCTCATCTTCTCCCGGTGCAATCAAAAACCGATATCCCGTTACCGGCGTAACTGGACTCATCCCCAACAGTTTGGGATAATATTCCACACCCAGGCGATAGGCTAAATCCGCCCATTGGTGATCAAAGACAAATTCTCCCCGAGAATGTCCTTTCAGATACATCGGCGCGGCAGCAATCAGTTCTCCCTGTCGCCACAGGGTTAAATGATTCGGCAACCATCCCGTTTTTGCAGTTGCACTTCCGGAGGCTTCCATGTTGTGCAACCAGTTCCATTCAAAAAAAGGGGTTTCCAGGGGGACGGCGAGAGCATCCCACGCGGATTGGGGGACTTCGGCGATGTTGTCGATCCAGGCAACAGAGACTTGAGGCTTAAGCTGTTCCAGCATTACCAACCGTTGAGGGTAGAGCGTTCACTTTCTTAGGGTAATCGATTCTTGGGATGCTGTGGGAGGGACTTGGGGTGGGAACGACTGAAGTCGGGACGTTGAACTATAGCGGTTCGGTGGATTCATTATGTACTTTTCAAAGCCCCTCTCCCGTTCTGGGAGAGGGGTTTGGGGTGAGGGCGTATTCCTTATGGACATGAGAAACGCTATAAGATAACGACTGAAGTCGGGACGTTGAACTAAGAGAACGACTGATACCAAATCCGGTTGTAAAAAGTCGGTTTTCGGTTTTAGCCCGCGCAGGCGGGCTTTGTCCGTATAGCCTCCGGGCTTTAGCCTGCGGGTTTTTTTGGATAACGACTGAAGTCGTTACTACGAACTAAGAGAACGACTGAAGTCGTTACTACGAACTTGGATAACGCCTGAAGGCGTTACTACGAACTGGGAGAGGTGGGTTCTTCACTGTCTGCGGAGGCGGTAGTGTAAGAATACCTCGGCGTCAATGGTTTTGACTTCTAAGAGTTCTAGGCGGGGTGCGGTTTGAGTGGTAAATCCGCTGCCGTCTACGGGGGTGGGGGCGTTGGTGCCACCGATGAGGAGGGGACAGAGGGTGAGCCAGAGTTCATCGATGAGATCCTCTGCGAGTAAGGAGGCGACTAGGTTTCCTCCGCCTAGGATGGCTAATTTTTTGATGCCTAGGTTGGCGATTTGCTGGAAGGCATCGTGCCAGTCTACGCTACCGGAGGGGGTTTCGCTGATGAGAATTTTATCGAAGCCGGGATCGTTGTACCAGAGTTCGGCACCGGCGCGGGTGGTGACTAACCAGCGGGGAACGGGTTGTTGAAATAGGGGGATGTGGCGCGGGAGGTTGCCGGTGGCAGAGGCGACGATTTGCACGGGTTGGGGGGGTTTTCCGGCTTGTTCGCGCTGACTAATTCGGTTGGGATCCACCACTCTCATGGCGGTATCTTTGACGCGGAAGGTTCCGGCACCTGTGATTACGGCATCGGCAGCGGCGACTTGTTGTTCTAAATGGTTTTTATCGGCGGGGGAACCGAAGAGGAGGGGCGATCGCAGGGAGTCGGAAATTTTGCCATCGGCACTCATGGCAAGAACTACGGTGGTTACAGGGCGATCGCTCATGTTTCTCGGAATCAATAATAAGAGGGTCAATCTAGTTTAACTGACCCGGACTCCTGAGATCACCTCAATAATCCCTCCTCCATAAACTTTAAAAAGATTTGTTGATGAGGTTCTCCCAGAGGGCGGACTTCACCGGCTTTTTCCGAATAGCGACTCCCGCGACGAATATCCTCCGGAGTCCAAAATCCCATATCCCATCCTTCATGCAGAACCAATTCTGCAATATTCACAGTCAAGGGAACATTAAAGACATGACGCACGACTTCTGGCGTTTCAAAACAACCGAACTCGGACACCTGTTTGGCTTCATAAGTAATTTCTTCCTGTAATTCTCGCCGCAAGGTTTCCAGAGGGAGTTCTCCGGGTTCGAGATGTCCTCCAAATAAACCCCAATATCCCGGATAGACGATGCCAGGTATATTGTCTCGCAGTTGCAAGAGAAACTGACCCTCCTGATGCAGGATTGCGAGGGCCACCTGAACAGGTTGATGATTCATGGATTCTTTCTCCGGGTAAACTTTCAGGGGTTATTCTTCCCTAATATAAAAAAGGGATGATTCTATTGTGTCCTTTTGTGGAAGAATTTTCGGTATTTTATACCAGAGTCTTGTAGGATTTTAATTTTTTTAACCTGGGAACGCCAGATACCATCGCACGGAAGCTAATTGAGTATCATGGAACACCCAGGTGATCCGGGTTTTCAACAGCGATCGGGCTATTTTAAACGCATCTATTTTCTAATCCTGATCAGGGTTTTCAGCAATCGTACAGTCCTAAACTATTCGGTTTTGCCGGTATTTTATGGATCCAATTAGCCCAAGGCGCTCTGTATTTGCACTTAAAAATTTTGGGTAAATTTTAAATTATCCGTGTTTTCTCCTAAAGTTTTGGGCTAATAATTGGAACCATTATTCGGGTTTTTAAACTTATTTATTAACCCCCATATCAGCAAAACAGAAAGATTGTACAGAGGATTTATTTTTCAACTTTTTGTAACAGAATGACTGATTTATTCTCCCCAAAACCAATTTTTTTAGCTAAAAGAGCCTAAAAATGATTCCCCTCATTTTTAAGGCATCAGTCTAGGAAAGCCGGGGGATATCAACTGCATTCTATACCAACTGCCTACCGGATGAAAGAGTCAAAATTTACCCCATGTATTCTTTTCCGGGAGGCGAATGGGGGCATCAGAAACCTGCGTACAGTCGTTTGCTAGAGATTACTAAGGTGACCCAACAATTAGATTTGATTCCGAGTCCAAACCGTCCGAGCAAAACCGGAAAATTGCGGTTTTTGCTAGTGGTTTTAGCGATCGCCGCCTCGATTTTCGCCGCATCTCCTGCCGTCGCTGCGCGGTTAGACTCTTGGCGGTTTGAGCGCGATCGCAACCAACTCAACTTTAGAACTACCGGAAACGTCCAACCCAAAGCACAACTGCTGTCTAATCCTACCCGATTAATTATCGACCTACCCGGGACCCGATTAGGCCGGACTACGGTGCGAGAACGGGTCGGGGGAACCATTCGCGAAATTCGGATTGGGCAGTTTGAACGTCAAACCAGTCGAATTGTCGTAGAACTCGCCGAAGGCTATACCCTCAACCCGGATCAAATTCAATTTAGAGGCAGTTCCCCGAGTCAGTGGACGGTGCAACTCCCCACCCCACAGCGGGAAGTCGCCATCTCACCCACTCAAACCCCCGTCCCCCCGCCTCCAGCGGTTACCGTCAACAGCACCCTCCTTCAAGGAATTGAGGTCCTAGATGAAGGGTTTATTTTGCGAACTTCGGGACCCACCCCGGAAATTGACCTGAGATGGAGTACCGATCGCACCTGGGTGACCCTCGACCTTCCCGAAGTCAAACTCTCCCCCGAAATCACCGAACGGATCATGACCGTCGATCGCCTCGGTGTTAACCGCTTAGAAGCGATTCAAATCTCCGATTCCCCCCTGTTGTCCCGAGTCTTGCTGAACTTAAACGACACCCGTCGCAACTGGCAAGCGCAAGTTACCGACCTTGGGGAGGTCGTGATTTGGCCCGAAGGAGAAACCCCCCCCAGTTCCTCCAGTCTCCCCTCTTTAGCCACAATTCAGTCCGTGGAACTGTCAAATGATGGGACATCGGTTGTCGTGAATAGCGATCGCCCGGTGGGATACAAAACCGAATGGGATATCGAGACCCTCGCCTATAAAATCACCCTATTTTCATCCCAACTGGCCGAAGCCCCTCGGGAATTGAGAACCCCTTCCCAATCCTCCCTGTTATGGGTGCGGACTATTGAGGAAGACCCAGAAACCGTCGTCGTCCTCGTGCAACCCGCCGCCGGAATTCGAGTGGGGGAAATCAGTCAACCCACTGGGAAGCAACTTCAGGTGCGGTTGCAACCCGAGAGCATTCCCGAGGCTCCAGTCCAGACGCCCCCAGTTGTTGCTGTTGGCGAGAGGAGTCTGCCGATCGCCGTTCCACCGCCAACTACCTCCACTCCGGCCCCTCCCACCCCAACTCCCGCCCCTTCCACTCCCCGAGTGCCAACAACCAGCCGCCGGGTGGTGGTGATTGATGCCGGACATGGAGGCCGAGACCCCGGTGCTGTGGGCATTGGCGGGTTACGAGAGAAAGAAGTTGTCTTAGATATTTCCCGACAAGTCTCGGAAATTTTAGAGCGAAATGGGGTAACCGTTGTGATGACAAGGCAAGACGATCGCACCCTTGATTTAGCCCCCAGAACCCAATTGGCAAATCGCGTCAATGCTAATTTATTTGTCAGCATTCATGCCAATGCAATTAATATGTCCCGGCCCGATGTGAATGGGTTAGAGACTTATTATTTCAGTAGCGGGCAGCGGTTAGCTCAGAGCATTCACCGGAGTATGTTGCGTTCTTTTAGTAATATGCGCGATCGCGGCGTCCGACGGGCCCGATTTTATGTATTGCGCCATACCAATATGCCCGCCGTTTTAGTCGAAACCGGCTTTGTCACAGGGCGCGATGATGCCCGAATGCTGGCCAATCCAACAGAGCGAACACGCATGGCCGAGGCGATCGCTCAAGGAATCTTACAGTATATTCGTGAGGGTCGTTAAACTGCAAAAGGGGTAAATCCAGGGGCTGAACAAATAAATCAGGGCTTTCATCTTTTGTAACAGCCTATGCTATACTTCGGACATTCTTAACTTTTGTTAAGATAGCGACAAATGTCATGACAAATAAAGTCGGCTCCCCGCAGCAAACCTGCTCAAGAAACATTAATGGGTGCAATGCTTTCAAGAATAGCGAGGGAGCCTCAAATCATGCGTAGAGTTGGCAAGCAGAGTATGAAAGTGACCCCATCCATCGATTTCCCCTATCGTCAAATCAGCCCATTGAGAAAAGCTAAACTCCAAAACTGGATACTCCCGAGTCTGATCAGCGCATTTCTGTTAGCCGCTCCCCCTGTGGAAGCGGCTCAACTAGAAACTTGGCGGTTTGAGTCCGATCGCAACCAACTCTCGTTTACAACCACAGGCGGGGTGCAACCCACCGCTCAACTGTTGTCAAATCCAACGCGATTGGTGATAGACCTGCCCGGTACCACCCTAGGGCGTCAGAGTGTGACTCAGCCGGTAGGGGGAACGATTCGCGAAATTCGCGTGGGACAATTTAACAATCAAACCAGCCGAATTGTGGTGGAATTGGCCGCAGGTTATACCCTCGACCCCCAACAAGTCGAAGTCAAGGGCAATTCCTCCAACCAATGGACCGTCCAAATACCAGACCCCCACACCGCTGGAACCCAAATCGCCCAGGGTTCATCTGGTGGTCGGTCCGATTCTCCCTCCCCCCTAGCTGCAACCGGAGCAAACACCTTTTTACAAGAGGTGGAGATTAAAGATGAAGGCTTTATTTTTCACACCAATGGTGCTATCCCAACGGTAGAACTTAACCAAGGCAGTAATGGGACTTGGGTAAACGTAGACCTCCCGGGGGTGACCCTCTCTCCGGACCTAGAACGACGGGTTAGGAATGTCGATCGCCTCGGGGTCAATCAACTGCAATTGGTGCAAGCATCCACTGCACCCCCCTTGACTCGGGCAATTTTGACCTTAACTGAAACCGATACAAATTGGCAGGCACAGGTCAGCGAGCAAGGCCAGGTCCTCGTCTGGCCCGAAGGAGAAAAGCCCCCCCAAGTCACCGCTCAAGCTACATCAGGATTAGCCACCATTCAAGGCATCGAACTGGTTGGCAATCAAGTCGTGGTCAAGGCTGATCGCACCCTGAACTACAACACCGAATGGGACCAAAAAACCCTCGCCTATCGGTTGACCCTATACTCCTCCCACCTGGGAAATGATGTCAACCGCTTACAACCAGAACGGGGTTCCTCGGTGTTATGGGTCCGTCCCACTCAGGAAGACCCGGAAACCGTCGTGGTTTTGGTCCAACCCGCTGCTGGTGTGCGAGTCTCTGGGGTTGAGCAACAATCCGGCGATCGCCTCGCCATCCAGTTAGAAACCACCGAGATTGTCACCACGGATCCCAATGCTCAGGTGATTCCCATCAGCAATCCCGACTCTCCCGCTACCGTATCCCCGGAAAATCAGCTACAGTCAGACATTCCTCCCATCCCTGCCGGACGAATTGCTGTAGTTATCGATGCTGGACATGGGGGTAGCGACCCCGGTGCCGTCGGCATTGGGGGAATCCAAGAGAAAGAAATAGTTCTGGATATCTCCCATCAAGTTTCCGAAATTCTGGAACGAGAGGGAATTACCGCAATTATGACGCGGCAGGACGATCGCACCATTGACCTAGCCCCTCGGGTCCAGTTAGCCAATCGGGTGAATGCCAATTTATTTGTCAGCATTCATGCCAATGCAATTAGTATGGCCCGTCCAGAAGTCAATGGATTAGAGACTTATTATTATGCCAGTGGTCGGAATTTGGCCCAGGCGATTCAAAATAGTATGCTCCAGGATTTCTCTTCCATGCCCAACCGGGGAGTCAAACAGGCGCGGTTCTATGTGTTGCGCCATACCAGTATGCCTGCGGTTTTGGTGGAAGTTGGGTTCGTGACGGGTCGCGATGATGTTCAGATTTTGTCCGATGCGGCACAACGAACCCGCATGGCCGAGGCGATCGCCCGGGGCATTTTAAATTATGTTCGCACGAATCGTTAAATTTTAACCCGCACCCTTTAGGGTGGGGCTATACGGATTGAGAGGAGCCATGCCCGATAGGGCTATAGCCCGTGCAGGCGGGCTACTCCACGAGTTTTTTGCTATTTGCCACAAATTTCCCACAGACAGAAACCGGCCGCCAATCGTTCAAACGATTGGCGGCCTAACAGCGTGTATTCGTCTAAAGACGACTGAAAGTCTTATCCCGTGGTGTTTTTAGTCGTTTTTAACCGAATGCACGCTATTAGCTGGGGGTTTTAACCCCCATCGGTCCCGAGGAGACCCGGATTTATCATGATTCTCGCTTCAGAATGTTTAAGTTTCATGAAAATTACGGGTAAAAGTTTACAATAGTTACAGACATAGCAGGGAGAAACCGTAATGGCTGCCAATCAGGGAGATATTGATATTGCTCCGCTTATCGATCATTCCCTACTCAATCCCACTGCTACCCTAAAACAGGTAGAGCAGTGGTGTGAAGAAGCAGACCGATTCAAATTTGCCTCGGTTTGCGTGTATCCCGCTTACGTTCGTCAAGCGACTAACTACCTTCACGGCAAGAGTCCCAAAGTTTGCACTGTGATTGGCTTTCCCACCGGAGGCAGCACCTCAGCGACCAAGCTGTATGAAGCCCAAGAAGCCGTAGACAATGGAGCCACGGAACTGGATGTGGTGATCAATATTGGCTGGCTTAAAGCGGGGAAAAATAACGACGTCCATGATGAGATTGCGGCGATTTGTGATAAGACGGATCGACCCGTGAAAGCGATTCTGGAAACGAACCTGCTGAGTGATGAAGAGAAGCGAGTAGCGGCGGAGATTTGCATGGATGCCGGGGTTGCTTATTTAAAAACCTGTACCGGATTTGCCGGTGGCGCGACTGTTGCTGACGTGGAACTGCTCAAGAAAATCGGTCGAGGACAGGTGGGAGTTAAGGCATCGGGAGGAATCCGTACTGTAGACCAAGCGATTGATTTAATCATTGCCGGTGCGACTCGCTTAGGGACTTCTTGGGGGCCTCATTTTTTGGGTTTATCCTCCCCTGGGGATGCCGAGTCAAACGAGGACCGATGACCGATCGCAACTGCCCAACTCAGGTCCCTCTAACGAGAAGCAAACAACATGAGTCGAACGTACAAAGCCACAGGTATCAATCTCAAAAGCATCCCCCTGGGTGAATCCGACCGGATTCTAACAATTTTGACCCGGGAATGTGGTTTGATTCGGGCAGTGGCACCGGGAGTTCGCCAACCCAAGTCTAAGTTAGGGGGACGGGCGGGATTATTTGTGGTGAATGAGTTGGTGCTGACTCAGGGGCGATCGCTCGATCGCATCAACCAAGCTGAAACCCTGGAATCCTATCCTGGTTTGAGCAAAGATTTGGGCAAACTGACTGCTGGACAATATTTGGCGGAATTAGCACTCTGCCAAGCCCTCAGTGACCAACCTCAAGAAGAATTATTTAGTTTACTGAGTGAACATTTGAGTCGAATTGAGGGGTTGAGCATGGTAGGCGATCGGCCCAGTACCACGCAAGTTCTTCCCTTACTCACCCAGGGAATTTATCACTTACTGGCTTTAGGGGGAATTGCTCCCCAAGTTCATGCCTGTTGCCTGACTCAACGCTCGGTGACTCCAGATTTTCAGTCTTTAAACTGGCGAGTTGGCTTTAGTACCAGTGCCGGGGGAATCGTGAGTTTAGGCAGCGAAAATCGTCCTAAAAATTCCGGTGCTAGACCTAAACCAGACCCCAGTAATCGCTCATCTCCCTCGGTTCAGACCCAGACTCTCCCCCGAAAGGTCGATCGCCAATTAAATGCCGTTGAGTTAGCGATTCTACAACAACTGACTGCTGCCGAACTCCCTCACGAAACTCACCTAAATTTACAGATCCAAGGCATGATGGGTGAGCGGCCATCGGTTGATCAAGTGTGGGTCTCGATTGAACATCTGTTACGGCATTATGCCCAGTATCATTACGGTCAATCGATTCGCTCTGCTACTTTAATGGATACCTATATCCATTCAGCGAGGGCAAGTTTTTAACTTTCCCGTTAATCCCTGAACTCATAAACATTTGTCCCTGAAACTCATTCAAAATAGCCGATTTTAACCTTACCCATAATGCCATTATCTGATTCAAATTTAGAAACACAGGTTCCCCACTGGAATCCCTCAAATTCTTCTCAAAAACATCCAAACCAACGAGGAGGAAGTCATCATCAAACCCAATATCGCCGTCCGGTTCAAGCGGAGAAACTAGAGGAAATTGAGCGCAACAACCGCTCACCGGGTCATAGCAATGGGCGATCGCCTAATTCCCCAGGTAAACCTCGTCCCCCTGGAACATCGCCACAGTCAGAATCTGAACCTACTCTGTCTCAAAATGGTTCTGGCTCAATGGAAGAAAATATTCAACCCCCCGCACCGCCAGAACCAGAACGTGGGTTTATGCCGGTCTTAAAAAACCGCAATTTTCTAGTTTTGTGGAGTGGTCAGGTCTTCTCTCAGTTAGCAGATAAAGTCTATTTAGTCCTGATGATTGGCCTCGTTGCCAGCCGCTTTCAAGCCGAGGGCCAAAGCATCAGCGGTTGGGTTTCCGCGATTATGGTGGCCTTTACGATTCCAGCAGTTCTGTTAGGTTCCCTCGCCGGTGCTTTAACCGATCGCTGGTCCAAAAAAGGCATATTAGTATCCACGAATTTAGTGCGGGGAATCTTCGTTTTATCCCTGCCGTTGCTGTTGCTTTTATCCGAAGGATTCCATTTGGGAACGTTACCCTTGGGATTCGCTTTAATGCTGATGGTGACTTTTGTTGTCTCCACCCTCACCCAATTTTTTGCCCCAGCCGAACAAGCGGTCATTCCCCTAATTTTAGAACGACGGCTGTTGCTTCCTGCGAATTCCCTCTATACCACCACGATGATGGCTTCAGTAATCGTGGGATTTGCAGTAGGTGAGCCTCTGTTGGCGATCGCCGATCGCACCTTTGCTCATATCGGTGATGGGGTCGGCATCGGCAAAGAACTGGTGGTGGGGGGCAGTTACTGCATGGCTGGGTTACTGTTATTAATGATGAAAACTGGAGAAAAACCCAATCCGCCAGATACCGAATATCCCCATGTTTTTGAAGATATCCGCGATGGGTGGCACTATCTGAGCAATCATCAGCGCATCAAGAGTGCGTTAATTCAGCTTGTTATTTTATTTTCCATCTTTGCAGCCCTAGCGGTGTTAGCAGTCCGCCTAGCCGAAGTTATTCCCAACCTTCGCACGGACCAGTTTGGGTTCTTACTCGCCGCAGCAGGGGCGGGAATGGGGGCCGGTGCCGCCCTCCTCGGCCATTTTGGACAGCATATTTCCCATCGGCGCTTAAGTTTGTTTGGTTCCATTGGCATGGCCCTGTCTTTGGGGAGTCTGTCTCTCTTCGGTTCCCAACTTTGGGCGGCATTAGGGTTGATTACCGTATTGGGGATATTTGCCTCCTTCGTCGGGGTCCCCATGCAAACCACGATTCAGGCGGAAACCCCAGAAGAAATGCGGGGTAAGGTGTTTGGCTTACAGAATAATGCAATTAATATTGCCCTAACCCTGCCTCTGGCCCTGGCGGGAGTCGCGGAAGCCATGTTTGGGTTAACAGTGGTGCTGTTAAGTTTGGGGGCGATCGCCATAGCCGGAGGCGTCCTAAGCTGGTATATTTCCGAAACAGAACCCCATCCCTCTAACCCACGCCCGGAATAAAGCGGTTAGGGATGGACTAAAGGTAAGGGAGAGTCTCGGGTTCATTCCCCTAGGGCGATCGGCTTTCTCACCATTAGCTGCTAACTTTAACACTAATCGTTAATCCCCAGACCCAAATGCATATCGCTTGGCTTGGAAAGAAAACCCCTTTCTGTGGCAATGTTACTTACTCTCGTGAAGTTACCAATGCGCTTTTAGATCGAGGACATCAGGTCAGCTTTTTCCATTTCGCTCAACAAGAAGCGGTAGAAGAGGCGGAAAACCTGCCTCAATTGGAGTCGGAACTGGCCCTCAAAGCCGGGAATGGCTGGCCGGTTGCTGCCTGTGAAGTCTCGTTACCTTGTCTTTATAAGTCCACGATTTACACCATTCCCACGCCCAAATCGCGGAAGGTGTTGACGCAGGCATTACGGGACCTCAGACCGGATTTGGTTCATGCTTCCCTTACCCTGTCCCCCCTGGATTTTGTCCTGCCGGAGATTTGTGAAGAGTTAAATTTGCCTTTGGTGGCGACGTTTCACCCGCCATTTGCTCACCAACGCTCGTTGCGATCGGGACGGCAGCATCTGCAACATCTGACCTATCAACTGTACGCGCCCTTTCTGCCGAATTACGATAAAACCATCGTTTTTTCCCAACTTCAGCGGGAGTTACTGGGTAAACTCGGGGTCCCCAGTAGGCAAGTGGCGGTGATTCCCAATGGGGTGGATGTCCAGAAGTATTCCCCAGGATATTCTCAGTTCAAGCATGAACTGAACGCCGATCGCCTGTTTGTCTACCAGGGTCGGATTGCGATGGAAAAAAATGTGGAAGCGCTTCTCAAGGCGTGGAAGCAAGCTGACTTGGGTCCAAGTTGCAAGCTGGCGATCGTTGGGGATGGTCCCCTGGCTCCCTCGTTACAAGCCTATGCAGGGGCAGAACACAATGTCATCTGGTTGGGATATGTGGGGGATGAACAACGCCGCATTGAGATTTTGCGCGGGGCGGATGTGTTTATTTTACCCTCCTTGGTGGAAGGTCTTTCCCTGTCCCTGTTAGAGGCGATGGCTTGTGGTTTGGCCTGTATTGCCACGGATGTGGGTGCCGATGGAGAAGTGCTTGCTGAGGGGGCTGGGGTGGTGTTGTCGGCCCAAGGCGTGACCACTCAGCTCAAAACCCTCCTCCCCGTATTTAAGGATCAGCCGGAATTCATCACCCACTTGGGTCGAAAAGCCCGTCAGCGCGTCCTCGATCGCTATACCCTCAGTCGTAATATTTCCCAGTTGGAACTGATGTATGAGGAGATTTTACAGGAACGCCCCTTGCCCGTGACGCAGTGGGCGTAAGATAACCTCCCGGTTCTGGTGTGGCACAACCCCAACCCTCGCCCGCCCTTGCGGGCTATTTTTATGGCAGTACAATTAAGAAAAAGTATGGAATCACCCTCAAATATACATGAATCCTGCAACTTTTAATTCATCCCATTTAAACCCTAACCTTCCCAAATGGCAACCGGCCACTTGGGAGGACTATTTAGCTTATTGTGACGCTGAAAATTTCGAGGACGGTCGCGCTTTTTATCATCAAGGATATCTGTGGATTGATATGGGGAATGAAGGCATTGATCATGCCAGAGTCAATAACCTGTTTGCGATGCTATTTTTCCTCTGGTTTTCTCAGCGCGGGCAAATTTGGGATGATTTAGGCGGCTGTGTGTTGGAAAAACCGCAACAGCAAGGGGCCGCACCCGATCGCCTGGTTTATATTGGGGCCGGGTCTCCCCAATGGCAAGCGGGAGAACGACGGCGGATTAATTTGGATATCTGGCGGGTTCCCGATTTAGTCGGTGAAGTTTCCGATACTACGCTGGCAACGGATCTGGATGAAAAAAAACAGCTTTATGCTGCTTTAAAAATACCCGAATATTGGGCGATCGATATTCAAGGAAAGCGGGTGATTGCCTTTTGCTTACAGGAGAATGGCAAGTATGAACAAGTGAACTATTCCTTAGCTCTTGAGGGATTACCGATCGCCTTATTATCCCAAACCCTAGAACGCTTACCTCACGAAACCAATGGCACAGCGGCTCAATGGTTCGCTCAACAGATTGTTAATCTTTAGTAAATACCGACGTTTTAAACAGGGATAAATTGCATTAGGGAACTCCAAAAAATAAAATCTTCTAGGAGAGATCCCCCCAACCCCCCTTAAGAAGGGGGGCTTTTCCAATTCTGCAAAACTTCTAATGCAGAACTTTTTCTATGGAAATCCCTTAAGTTAACGAAAAAAATCGGGTTTTTGTCCCTCGGTGAAGGTTTTAGAAACTGGGTTTTTTCCAAGTTTCTGCTAAGTTGCCTTATAGCAATTTTCACATTTATGAGATACCGCTATGGGATCCCCCCTAGCCCCCCTTAAGAAGGGGGGGACATGGAAAGTCCCCCTTTTTTAGATGGAAAGTCCCCCTTTTAAAGGGGGATTTAGGGGGATCGTGAATGTACTTCACCACCAAGAGAAAGGCTATAAGTTAATGCAAAAACCCGGTTTCTTGTCCCTAGTCCGAAGGAGCGGTTTTTTCCGTTACTCGTTGTGCGGTTCGCAGGATTTGTCCGGCTAAAATGGCGGCACCATAGCCATTATCAATATTGACGACTCCGACACCGGCGGCACAAGAATTGAGCATGGTTAACAAGGGCGCTAATCCATTGAAACTGGCTCCATAGCCGATACTGGTGGGAACGGCGATGGTGGGTGCATTGGCTAAACCGGCGACGACGCTGGGTAATGCGCCTTCCATCCCTGCGACGACGATGAGGACATCTGCCTCGGCGATCGCCCGCCAACTGGCGAGTAAGCGATGAATTCCAGCAACGCCGACATCCCAATACCGTTTGACTTCAAACCCCGAAAGTTCGGCAACGATCGCCGCTTCTTCTGCTACCGGGAGGTCCGCTGTACCGGCGCAAAGGATGCCGATTTTGCCCGGATATTTCGCCGTTGCGGAGGCGATCGCCGTCGAACAGATCCGAGCGGTGGGATAATAATACAACCCATGTACCCGGTCCTCAATCTCGGCAAACACCTCGGGAGTAATTCGGGTTGCCATCACCACCGGATGATGCTCCCGCATAGAAAGTATAATATCAGCGATTTGTTCCGGCGTTTTCCCTGGACCCCAGATGGTTTCTGGAAAGCCGGTTCGCAACGCCCGATGGCGATCGATTCGGGCAAAATCTCCCACCGGCTCAAATCCGAGATATTTTAACTCTTCTACAGCAGTGGATGGACTCATTTTACCGGCTGCAACGGCTTCTAATAGGGATTGGAGCGTTTCGGGATTCATGGGTGGGTGTTAATCGTGCGGTGCGATTGAGTTGAGGGTTTTTGCCCTTAAAACTGCCATTTTACCAGACAACTATTCCTCCAGCTGCAATTCATAAATATTCCAAAATGCTCCCCCTAAGCTAGAATATTCCACCCCTTTCACGCGATTCCGAACTGCGGTCATTGACAGTTGATTGACTAACTGAATCACGGGTAAATATTCTTGGGTAATTCGTTGGGTTTCGGCATAAAGTTCTTTCCGTTTGGCTTCATCAATTTCCTGGGAGGCTTGAATATAAAGATTCCCCAGGCGTCGTTCCCAATCCGAAACTTCTCGCCCGACTAACGGCGTTTGTCCGACTTGGCGAGGTTGATTGAACATATGGAGTCGCCCGTCCGGTAACCATAAATTAGAGGACCAATGGGGTTCAGTTCCGCCTCCAAATCCAATAATTAGGGCTTCCCAATCCAGAGAATCGGATAATTTGGTAATCACCGCATTCCAAGCGAGGGGTTGGAAATCGACTTGGATGCCGATTTGACTCAAGTTTTGCTTGATTTGAGCACCCATTGCTTCGCGAATTTTATTACCCGCATTGGTAATTAAGGTAAAGCGCACCCGGTTCCCTTTGGAATCTAAAAGTTGGCCTTGGTTGTTGTAAGTAAATCCATCTTCTTGTAACAGTTGGCGGGCTTTTTCTGCGTTGTAGTCGTAAACTTTTAAACCTTCTTCTGGGGTGAGATAGTAAGGACTTTGAACGGAGATATGAGAGTTGATGGGGCGGCCCAGACCTTGGAAGGTATTCTCAATCATGGTTTCCCGGTCCGTTGCATAGGCGATCGCCTGTCGGAATTTCAAGGAATTAAACCAGCGCGACTTAATCGGATCCACCACGGGACGATTGCTATCCTCTAACCGACCTTTATTCAAATTAAAGGTCATGAAGGTAATTCCCGGAGCCGGTTCTAATTCATATAAAATTTTAAAGTTATTTCGTTCCTCTTGCTTTTTCAGTAAAGAAAAGTCTTCCGGCCTGACGGAAATACTGTCCAAAATTCCCGATAAAAATTGGACGACTCCCGTATCTTGAGATTCGACAACTTCCCAAGAAATTCGCTCAATATAAGGTTGAGGATTGCGCCAGTAGTAGGGGTTTTTTTCAAAGAAAACTCGTTCGCTGGGTCGGTAAGTAGCGAGTTTGTAAGGACCATTGACAACAATTTCCTCCGGAGGCGTATTAATGCCCCAGGTGGAGAGAAAGACGGGATTTCCTTCGCGATCTAAGGTTTCCACGGATTCCCGCAGGGCATGGGCGGGCAGAATGGCTAATCCGGCGGCTCTCAGGAAGGGGGCAAAGGGTTCGACTATGGTAAATTCTACCCGGCGATCGTCGAGTTTTCGGACCGTGGGAAAGGCGCGACTTTCGCCAATCCGCAGTACATCAGCGGTACTGCTGGGAATTTTTTCATTAAAGTAAATGTCGTTATAGGTAAAAACAACATCATCAACGGTTAAAGGTTGACCATCAGACCATCGCAAATTTTCTTTTAAAGTAAAGATAATTTGCAATCCATTTTTGGAAATTTCCCAGGATTCGGCGAGGACGGGTTCGACTTCTCCAGTGAGCGGATTTTCTGTGACTAATCCTTCGTAAGTATATCCAAAAATATTGGGTGATTCTTCACTCAGGGCATAGTTAAAGGTTTTGGGGTCGCTGAGAATACTCAAGACTAAGGGGGTTTGGGCGGCGGATGTTTTAAATTGGGCTGGATTGCAGGAGGATAAAGAAATCCCGACTAAAACGGTAAGGGCGATCGCCACTCCCTGTTTCCAATATTTTTTAATCATAATTGAGAGGATCTCCTCCAAGGTGTTGTAGGAATTTGGGTTGATGTTTTATTGTAGCGATTGGTTTAGGGTTGAGTGACTAATAAGGTGACGGCATAGGCGGCGATGCCTTCTTCTCGTCCGACGGGTCCTAGTTTTTCGTTGGTGGTGGCCTTAATTCCGATGCGATCGCCTTCGATATTCAAGACTTGAGCAAGGCGATCGCGCATGGCGCAAATATGGGGTTTTAATTTGGGGCGTTCGGCAACGACAACGGAATCAATATTCCCCACTTCCCATCCCCGTTCTCGAATCAGGTGATGAACTTGCTCTAATAATTTTAAACTATCTGCACCCGCCCATTGGGGGTCACTGGGGGGAAAGTACAGTCCAATATCCCCTAAACTCAAGGCCCCAAGCATAGCATCCATAATCGCATGAGTCAGCACATCCGCATCGCTATGACCCAATAATCCCAACTCATGGGGAATCCGGACGCCCCCGAGAATTAACGGGCGATCGCTCACGAGTTGGTGGATGTCATAACCGTTGCCAATCCGAATGTTCATCTGCTGGTTGTCTGGTATTAGGGTCAATTCACTTTACCAGATTTATCCCCCAGTTTCTACCCCCCAAGTGAGAAACCGAGTTTCTGCCCAAAATTCTGTCAAATCCCCCAAAATGCTCACCAGAAACCCGGTTTCTAGCCCCCAAAAACTTACCATTAGGTGAGAAGCATAATTTCTGCATCCAGAACTTTTTACTCCCCGTTTTGAGTCCTAAAATAACTTGACTGCAATCTTATTATTATATATAGTGAATCACATTACGGTTTTGATTGACGCCGTTGACGCGCTTTCATCTGAGTCAACCCTAAATCACTGCGGAGGTGATCCAGGTCCAGGTCCACCGGATCCACTGGGGCGGATTTGACCCGGTATGGGGGACGAGGAGTGGTCCGCCGTGATTTTCGTCGTTGCTGCGCCCAAAATTCATAGCGATACAGTCCCGTGGCGATCGCAAACCAGACCATTGCCATCCCAAAAGAGAGACTATGACTCACACGATATGCAGTATGACGCCCAAACACCCCAGCTAACTCCGGAGTGAACGAGTCCCCCAAAACCGCCGCTAGTATAGAAAAGACCAAAACCAGGGTTCCTCCGGTGACTAGGATGGAGAGGAGGAGAGCGACGAAGAGAGAGACAAAAAACACAATTAATCCATTGATGCCTTCCCGCCAACTGTGCCCGCGCAACTGCACCCAAGGAATGGGTTTACCCTGCGATCGGCAACGGATCCATTCCAGCAGGCGGTAAGGATAGGCGATTCCCAAAAACAGCACCACGGGAAAAAACAAGAGAAAAGGCTGGCACAAGCGCCCAGATACCACAGCCACTCCAGCCAGAAAAGCAGTTTTCAAACCCGAATTTAGCCAAATCATGGTGTTTAATTCCGTTGCTGGGATGGAGTAGATGGGAAAAAATTATTTTATCAGCATAAGGGGATTGCAAAAAATAAATCATCCAAACGTTCAACGTCCCTCCTTCAGGGGTTTCCTTAAATAAAATGACTCGGTGAAGGAGTCACTACAAACATTTTTGCGGTTTTATTTTTTGGAGTTTCCTAAGTCACTGCAACGGCTATCAATTTCTGATTAACTTTATAGAATCCCTGAGTTTAGCCAGGAAAAATTTAGTCTAAATTAACCAGGTTTAACTTGTTTCTCTGCTCTTTCATTTCGACGATGATTTGCAGCTTTTGCATAAATTCATCAGTTAATTGGGAAAACGCTTTTGCTCCAATCGAAGTGGGATGAGTTAGAAAAACGGGGAGGAAACTATCCACCGCTTTAGAGACATTGACATCCATTGGAATTCTAGTTTTAAAAATTTTGGTCTCTCCAAAATCATCATGGACTCGGCGCATGACTTGCCGATAGTATCTACCTGTGAGTACATTCCCCGACATACTAAACACAATTCCCACCATGTCTAAGTCCAGGGGATTTTCGTTTTTATAAACTTCTCTGAGTTGGTTAATGCGTCTTTCTAATAACTGAATTCCAATCAGAGATAGCGGTTCGGGTTTAGCTGGGAGAAGATAATAGTCACTGGCAACTAAGGCGCTGCGGGTCAATAAATTGTAACCGGGGGCACAGTCTAGGATGATGAAATCATAATCTTTCATCACAGGTTCCAAAATTCCCCGGACTAAAATTTGCTCTAATTTAGTCCAGACTTCTTCAAAGTTATCTTTGCCGAGGCGCAAAGCCTTTTTGTGCAATACTTCAGAGACCATGAAATCATCATAAATTTCTAAATCTCCGGGCAGTAAATCTAATCCTTTAACGGTTCCAATATAGGGTTTAATAATATCTTGGATGGGTAATGATTTTTGTTCAATGGGTTGAATAAAATCATTGACTAAATGCTTTAAGGTGCGTTTTTCTTTCCGCAGTTTAGAAAAGTCATGAGGAGAAACTAAACTGAGGGTGGCGCTAATTTGAGTATCCAGGTCCACGACTAACACTCGTTTTTGATAGTCTTTGGCTAAACAGGCGGCTAGGTTAACGGTTAGGGTTGTTTTTCCGACGCCCCCCTTCATATTGATGGTTGAGATAATGTATGCCATGCCGTGAGTTCTCCTGAGTTTGATGCACGCTAGGACTAATCAGCCCCCCTTGGTTGTCCCCGTTATTATAGGGGGTGATGGGTCTAATCCTCTGGGGGTTTTACCCCCTCTTGGATTTTTTTTCCGCAAGGCACCACCGATGGCACTGGGGTCCGGAATTTGAGAGCAATCTCCAATATCAAGCGAATCTCCCCCGATTCCTTAAAAAATTCTCAAAAGGATAACATATCCAATTTTAATTAAACTTTCAGGGCTGGCGATCGCCCCTTCACTCTAAACCAATCCGTTGATGCTCCCCTTCTGGCAAATAGTTAATCCTTAACTTGCAATGTTGGGGAGAAGTTTCTACGGCCCAAAATCAAAGCCGCCCCAAAATAGGGCGGAACAGAATCATCGGTTATCCCGCCTGACGAGATACCGGGTTGATCCTCTCCTCCCCCGTCGTCTTGTAGCGCAGGAGCCTAGACTGCTGCTTAATCCGCCCGGACATACTGGCGTGCTGTAGGGTCATAAAGGCATTTAAGTCTTCTAAATCATACTTGGCGCTGAGCAGATCTCTAAGCTGGTCCTCAGCTTCGACGGTCAGATAACCCATTGCCAATGCTTGTTGCACGATGTCCCGGATGCGAATCATAGTCAGGTTCCCTCTTCTTTTCTTTGGTGAATTTAGTATCGCCTTTTGCCCAAAGCTTCTCAGTGACGAGCATTTCCTGATTTCTGTGATGTTTCCTCTCCTGGATAGTGAGGCGTTTTCCCCTCTTCAGGTGACGAAACCAAACGGGTGAAGTGATGGCGATCGCAACCTCATGGTTTGTCACCCTGCGATAGACCCAGATTTCTTCCCCCCTGGGAAAGAGATTTGCTGGGGTCTAGGACCCTCACGGGGACGAGGCGATCGCCCCCGCCTGCCTCTGGTTTCATCTCCAGAATCCACCCAAAACTCAAGGGTTTATAGGCGATCGCACCCTCCCAGTAGAACACCCTAAACCCGTAAAAAAGCAGACGAGTTGTCCCCAGTTCTGCTACAATCAAATTAGCCTTGGGGCTGTGGCTCAGTTGGATAGAGCAAGCGCCTCCTGAAGCATCGGGCACCTTGGAGGAAACTCCAGGAGTGAATGTGGTCAAATTCAAGAAAGCCTAAGTCTGTATGTCCGCTTTCCAATCAAAGCCAATGGACAGATAAGGTAATCTTGAGCCAAGCCTTTGAACGGCTAAACAACAGCACCGCACCGGAAAGAATTGACGTTTGATCCGGTCCCACTGTGATTCTAGCTGTCAAAGGAAGGTGCAGAGACTGGTTTGAGAGAGCCATTAGAGATGGACTTCAATGTCGCATCCAAAGTAGAACAACGAGGCGTTTTAGTGGGTATGTTATTGGGTCAGGGAAAAAGAAATCAAAACAATTTCTATATTTCCCATCGGGCCACCCAAGAGAACTACGTTTTGTTTAAAAAACAACTTCTCGAACAAATCACCCAACAGCCGGTTAGCATCCGACCTCGAACCACCAATCGGGGAGAGCAACTCCTCTGTTTAGAACCGAAGTTAATTCCCTTAACTCGGGTCTTGGTGAAGAAACTCTATTGCGGCGGGATTAAAACCGTCACGGCTAAGTTTCTGAACCTCTTAACCCCAGGGGGAATTGCGATTTGGTTTTTAGACCGAGGGTCCAAGTCCTTTAAAAAAAGGAATGGAAAAATTCATGCCCTAGAAGTGTATCTAAACACTAACCTCTCCGAATCGGAAAATAAAATCATTATTGATTATTTTTCCGAAATGTGGGGATTTAAGTGGGGCATGAGTAAAACGGCGGATGCTTATCGATTGAGAATGGGAACTCAAGAGGGAAAACGATTTCTCGCTTTCATTACCCCTTACGTCCCGGACAGTCTACGCTATAAAGTACAACCCTCCTCAAACGTAACGGCCACCACCTACGGACCTCAAGTCTAAGGTGAAGGAATAGTCCAGAGAGTGAAGAAACTCACACAAATCTGAAGCGCTAGGTCGCCGGTTCAAATCCGGCCAGTCCCGTTCTCTGTTAGTCTATAGTACGAAAACTTGCACCCGGTTCGTGGATCACGAACTCGGGTGGCTCGTTCGGTGACTACTCAATCAATAGTTGGTAACTTGAGATATGTTGTTGAAGATCTGTCTGAAAGGAAGACTTCACGGGAGTGCAAAGACGAAGCAGTCCCCAGGCAGATCTTTGGTATGGCTGCTTTTGGGATTGTCCCTGATGGGCGCGATCGCCTACAAACAAATCAGAAACTATATTGATACCCCCCAAGCGCTGTTAGTCTTGGGGGGGGCTTTAGAGCGAGAAGAATTTGCGGCAGAATTTGCCCGAAACCATCCCCATTTACAAGTCTGGGTCTCTGGAGGCAGCAATCCAGAATATGCCGAATGGGTCTTTTCCAAAGCGGGGATTGACCTAGAACGAGTGCATTTAGACTATCAAGCCCAGGATACGGTCACCAATTTTACGACCCTCGTTGACCAATTAAAATCCGAGGGGATCGAGAGTGTGTATTTGATTACCTCCGATGATCATATGCGCCGCGCCCAAGTGATTGGGGAGATTGTCCTAGGGAGTCGGGGGATCAGCTTCAAACCCCTCCCCGTCCCCTCGGGGCGATCGCCCGAGCCCATCGAAAAAGCCATTCGCGATGGGGCCCGAGCCATTTTGTGGCTCACCACCGGACACACCGGGGCCCGTTTTGCCCCAGCCCACGGGGAGGAGGATTAGGGAGGATGGGGAGGATGGGGGAGATGGGGGAGATGGGGGAGACTTACAAGAATAAGTTTTTTACATTTAACTCCATCTCCGGTTCCCTCCCCTTAGCAAGGGGAGGGTTAGGGTGGGGTTCTTTTTGGGCGATCGCTACATAATGCACTGTTTAAAGATTAAGCGCCTGTATGGGTGCTGGTCCAACCTCTTTTTTCGTGACTTGGATCTTGCCACGTCACGAGCACCTCACCCACTAATTCTTCCTGACGTGGCCTGCGCCACGTCAGGAGGACCCCACCCTAACCCTCCCCTTAGCAAGGGGAGGGGACCGGAGATGGAGTTAATCTAAGGAGAATCCCCTTGCACTTAAAAAACATACTGTTGTAAGCATCTCCCCATCTTCCCCTCACCGACCTAAATCATGTAACCCATGAATCACTTCAACACAGTGCTGGGTAATCGCCTCCAACACCTCTCGCTTCGTGGAAGATGGGGCCGGGATCACCTCTCCGATGCGGATGGTCACTGGAACGGGTTTGGGGACGAGACTGCCTTTTTTGACGATCGCCTGAGTGCCCCAGAGACTCACCGGCAAGATAGGTACTTGAGCCTTAGCTGCAATCAGGGCCGCACCGAGTTTGGGGTTGTGAATGCGTCCATCGGGACTGCGAGTGCCGTCTAAGAATAGCCCTGTTGCCCAACCGTCTTCTAGGGAAGATAGTGCCGATCGCATTGCTGCGCGATCGCTCTCTCCCCGACGGACTGGATAGGCCCCATACAAAGAAATCACCTGTTTTAAACCCGGAACCTGGAATAACTCTTCCTTTGCCATAAAAGCAACCGGACGATTCATACAGCTAGCCAGAATCGGAGGGTCGTAATCACTGGCATGATTGCTCACCACCACCAGAGGGCCGGACAGGGGCACATTTTGAGCGCCATAAATCCGCCCCCAAAAGTAGGTATGCAGCATGGGGCTAATCACAGACCACTTCAACAAGTTATACAGAATTAAACTGGCAACAGGTTCGCGGGTTTTTTCCACAAGAAATGAGCAATCAACAATGAAGAATTCAGGGGAAAACAGACGCGGAATATTCCGGCATCTGTTTTGGAGAAAATTAGGCCGGTAAGTCAGCCGCTGTGCTGACATTCGTAACCGCTAAATCGGAACAGGCGCGTTTGATTAAATTAGCCAGAACCTTGCCCGGTCCAATTTCGACCACGGTTTCGATGCCTTCTTGGGGGAGTTGTAACATGATTTCCCGCCAGCGTACCGAACCTGTCATCTGCTTGGAGAGACGCTGTTTTAAAGCCTCAGCTTTGGTTTCCGGGGTGGGGTCGGTATTGGACAGAACCGGAACGATCGCATCGGTAAAGGGAACGGCATCGAGAGCTTTTTGGAACTCAGCTTGTGCGGGTTCCATGAAGGGGGAATGATAGGCCCCGGCGACATTTAATTTGACTGCCCGTTTAACTTTGATGGCGGCAATTACGGACTCTACCGCTTCGGGAGTTCCAGAAATGACCACCTGTCCATCGCTGTTGTCATTGGCGAGGACGACATCGGGGGTGGCACTAATTTGAGCATCAAGCTGTTCCCGGTTGAAGCCAATCAGGGCCGTCATTTGACCCCCGGCGACGGTATTCATTACTTCTGCGCGATATTTGACCAGTTGTAAACCGGCTTCAAAGTCAAAGACACCGGCGGCATAGAGTGCGACATATTCGCCTAAACTATGACCCGCAACGAGGTCGGGTTCTTGATGGCGATCGCGCATTAAATCAACCAGAATGCTTTCTACGACATAGAGACTCGGTTGCGTGTAGAGACTGCTGCTGAGTTTATCTTCGGCGTTGGTGCAGATGTCCAAAACGGACCAGCCGAGAATCGTCTCAGCGGCGGCATATTTTTCTTGAGCAATGGGTAAGTTTGCTAAATCTACACCCATGCCTAGGGCTTGGGAACCTTGTCCGGGAAACACCCATGCTGTTTTCGTCATTTGTCAATTGGTCGTGGTTATTAGGTCAAGAAAGAGAGGGTAAAGAACTAGGTTCATCCCCCATTTGGTTTTTAAAAGTCTGTTTGCTCCTAGCCTGCTCTAACCCTGCCCAGGAGAGCCTCCAGCCTTTGCGAACGGAAGGCTACCCTGGATGCGGGGGGTAGAAGGCTATCTGGGTTAGCCCCATTCAAAAATGGCAGAACCCCAAGTCAGTCCCGCACCAAAACCGGCAGCGGCAATGACATCGCCGGGTTTAATTTTGCCTTCGCGGACTGCTTCATCCAAGGCGATCGGGATAGAAGCAGCGGAGGTGTTGCCATAGTTGGCGAGATTGCCCAGGACTTTATGAGTGGGAATCTTGAGTCGGACGGCGACGGCATCGAGAATGCGTTGATTGGCTTGATGGAGCAACAGCCAGTCCACGCGATCGACGTCGATATCGGCGCGATATAAGGCTTTTTCAATCACTTCCGGCACTCGTTTAACGGCGAAGCGGTAGACTTCTTTGCCGTTCATTTGGATGAACTGGTAGGTGCCTTGGCCGACTGACAGGGTAGGAGTGAGGGCTTTCTCCTGGGGTTGGAAAGCCAGAGTCAGACAGTCATTTTGGGTGCCATCGCTGCACAACTCAAAACCGAGGAGGCGATCGCGAGTGGTATTGGCTTGCATAACCACAGCCCCCGCGCCATCGCCAAAGAGAATACAGGTACGGCGATCGCCCCAATCCACCCAGCGCGAGAGCACATCTGCCCCAATAACGAGGACATTTTTGTAGACCCCCGTGCGGATAAATTGGGCAGCGGTGACGAACCCAAACAGAAACCCAGAACAGGCAGCGGTGAGGTCGAAGGCGACGGCCCCAGTTGCACCTAGATTGGCCTGAATTTTGGAAGCACTGCCAAACAGGTCATCTGCCGTCGAAGTCGCTAGAACAATCAAATCCAGGTCGGTGGGCTGGATACCGGACATGGCGACTGCCTTGAATGCCGCCTGAGTCGCCAATTCCGTGAGGGATTCTGTCACAGAAGCCAGCCGTCGGGACTGAATTCCCGTGCGAGACTCAATCCATTCATCGGAAGTCTCCACCATCTGACACAGCGCTTGATTGTCTAGGACGTTCGCGGGAGTCGCTGAACCGCTTCCTGTAATTGCAATGCCTACCCCTATTTCTTTCAAACTGATTCTCCCTCGGTCGGTTCTTGAGTCATACGCGGTTGTTTAGAGTATCCAAAGGCGCGATCGCAGCCGGATCGGTGCCGTCAACTTTTAGCCGTTAACTTTCAGCCGTCGGTTCGGGTACTGCCGTGAGTTGCTTTTGTAATTCAAACTGAGATTGCATTCGATCAAGCACATTGTGGTCGATCGCATCTTTTGCCAAGCGAATTGCATTATAAACCGTGGGGCCTTGAGAACTGCCATGAGTAATAATGCAAATTCCGGCTACTCCCAATAATAAGCCGCCTCCGCGTTCGACGTGATCCACCCGTTGCTTAAACCGTTTCAGACTCGGTTTTAACAGGGTAACCCCCATTTTCCCCATGATTCCCTGGGTCAACTCTTCTTTGAGAATATTCAGAACAATTTCCCCAAGCCCTTCAGCGAACTTCAAGACGACATTGCCCGCAAAGCCATCACAGACGATCACATCAAAGTTACCCGACAGAATGTCGCGACCCTCCGCATTCCCAAAAAAGGGAACCAATGGATTGTCAACCAACATCTGATGGGTGCGAACGGCCTGATCATTGCCCTTCGAGGGTTCTTCCCCGATATTGAGCAGCCCCACCTTGGGTTCATCTACCCCCAAAACGTATTGACTGTAAATCGTTCCCATCACCGCAAACTGTTCTAGGAACTTGGGACGACAGTCCACATTCGCCCCCACATCCAAAATCAGAACGGATTTATTGGGAACAATAGTCGGAAAAATGGCACCAATAGCTGGCCGGTCAATTCCGGGCAGCCGCCCCAAATGTAATAGGGCCGCTGCCATTGCCGCACCGGAGTGCCCTGCTGAAACAATGGCCTGAGCTTGGTTCTTTTTCACCAATTCCATAGCCACTCGAATAGAAGCGTTGCGCTTCCGTTTTAAAGCGCTTAAAGGCTCCTCGTGCATTTCCACTACTTCATCAGCCGGAATAATTTCCACCTGATTCAGATTGGGGAAATTGGCGTCTTTTTGATGTTCTTTGATGCAGGAGTCGATCTTTTGAGGATCGCCGACCAAAAGAACATCTACGTCCAACTCGGAGGCGGCTTGAAGCGCACCCGTAACGATTGCTGCAGGGGCATTATCCCCGCCCATAGCATCTATAGCGATCCGTGCCCGTGAAGATCCCATTGATCGAAGTCATAGAAACCTTACAAATTTTACCAGAAGCCTTAAACCATCGCATAACTCTTCCGAACCGTTTCTGGGGATAATTTTTTTTTAGGGGATTCCTTCGGGGAAGGGGCGACTGGGTGCAGCCTTGGAAAATCCAGGTTTAGAAGCGAAATCTGGGTGTTCATGGAGTGGCGATCGCCCCCATGATTCCAGGAGTCTTTTTAGGGTATCGCGCACAAAACCTTGTAAAAAGGATAAAGAACGCTTGAAGAATTTGTGGTAATGCTGGATTTACTCAGTTCCGGTTTGCTCTCGGTGTGGTTAGATATGACGGGGCTAAAACTCTCTCGGGAAAATGCCGTGGAGTTAGTCCTCGGACCCGCAATTCCCGGCTATGTTCTAGCTGAGATTGCCGATCCACCCACTGAACAACAGGTGCAGCAATACTTGCAGGGATTAGTCGCCAAGGGCCTTCCGACTGAAGGTCAAGGGGTCTGGGTACAATCGAGTCATCAACTCCTAGCGAATCACCAGGGGACTGTTCCCCTCCCTGCCGCTTCAATTACGAAAGTCGCCACCTCTTTAGCCGCTTTGTTAACTTGGGACATCGATCACCAATTTGAAATCCTGATTGGGACCACGGGTAAAATTGTCGATGGGGTCTTGCAAGGGGATTTGATTGTGACGGGAGGAGATGACCCCTTTTTCATTTGGGAAGAGGCGATCGTTCTGGGGAATACCCTTAATCAAATGGGAATTCGCCAGGTAACGGGTAATTTAATTATTACCGGCAATTTCTCAATGAATTTTTATGAGAATCCCGAGGTGAGTGCCGAAATGTTGCGCGAGGCACTTGATGAGCGTCTGTGGACCGATGAGGCGGCCCAGGCTTATTGGCAAATGGCACCGGGGACGCGGAAACCCCAGGTGGCGATCGCCGGACAAATTGCGATCGCCTCCCAACCCATTCCCAACCAAACCCTCTTAGTCCGCCATCGGTCCTTGCCCTTGCGTGATCTGTTGCAACAAATGAACATTTACAGCAACAACGTCATGGCCCAAATGTTAGCCGATGCCTTGGGCGGAGTCAACCAAGTTCGTAAACTTTCGTCAGAAGCAGCCGGAGTTCCCCTATCAGAAATTCAACTGATTAATGGGTCGGGTTTAGGACAAGAAAACCAAATTTCTCCTCGGGCCGCTTGTGGAATGTTTATGGCAATTCAACAACTTTTACAACCCCAAAACCTCTCCTTAAGTGACCTCTTTCCCGTTTCGGGTCGGGATGGCGGAACAATGGACTACCGAGAGATTCCAGGGGGTGCAGTCGTAAAAACTGGCACTTTATGGGATGTCAGTGCCCTGGCTGGAATTCTTCCCACCCAAGATAAAGGGTGGATTTGTTTTGCCATTCTCAACCGAGGCAATTATTTAGATGGATTTCGACAAGAACAAGATAAACTCTTAACCCAATTTTTGCAGACCTGGCAGACAACTCTACTTCCTCCGTCAGCAGTCCATAACCTATTTAACGGGTATTCCAGTCAAGGTCATGTTGATGCCGTTAAACGCAATGAAATTTTGTTTGAATATGGGGGATAAATTGTTGTGAAATCGCTCCAATTCAAGAAATTTAAAATTATTAGCTTTCTCGAATAGAAGTGTTTTTTTCCCAACCCCACCCAACATCTGTAGGGGCGATTCTCGAATCGCCCGACAAACACTTAAGGTAACTCCAAAAAATAAAAACTTTAAAATGTTCGTAGTGACTCCTTCAGGAGTCATCTTTAAAGAAACCCCTAAAGGGGTTACTACGAACGTTTGAATGATTTATATTTTGCAATCCCCTTAAGGAAATTTCCAAACCCACCCAAAATCTGTAGGGGCGATTCGAGAATTGCCCCTACAGCTATAGAAGCAAAGCCTCAGTGATATTTTCCAACAATTATCACGAATTTATTGCATTAAATCGGGCTAAAATTCCTCAGTAACCTGAGTAGAAATGCTAGAAACTTTCATCTTCCCCCTGAAATTTTTCTTTAAGAAAACTTCAAAAAAAGCTATAATATTGAGTTTGGCAGTCAAAGGCGCGATCGCGTCGGAGACCTGACCCATCATCTAGCCTCAAAAAAGGGTAAAGTCAGCCGTGGTAGTACAAGCGTCCAAAAACACAACCTACGAAGCCAAAACTCAAGAAATTGCCAAGCAACTCCTGGCGGCAACCCAGGAAAAGCGCTCATTTTTCGCCCAACTGCAAGACCAAATGCGCTGGGATGATAAAATACTCGATTGGGCGATGAGCAACCCCGGTTTACGGGTTCAGCTATTTCGCTTTATTGACTGTCTCCCCGCCTTACGAAGCAAACCCGAAATTGCCCGTCACTTACAAGAATATTTGACGGTGGAAGAAGTCGAACTCCCCGACGCCCTCAAAAAACTAATTGGGTTTAGCGGAGGGGACTCAGTTCCCGGTCAAATTGCAGCTACAACCGTATCAACTGCCGTAGAAACCCTGGCGCAAAAATACATTTCCGGGGAAAACATTAAGCAAGCCCTCAAAACCATTGAACGTCTGCGAAAAGACAAAATGGCCTTTACAATGGACTTGCTTGGAGAAGCGGTAATTACCGAACCTGAAGCGCAATCTTATTTAGAACGCTACCTCGATTTGATGACTCAGCTAACCGATGTAGCGAAAAAATGGTCTAAAGTTCCTCAAATTGATGAAGCGGATGGGGAAACTATTCCCCAAGTGCAGGTTTCTGTCAAATTAACGGCATTTTATTCCCAATTTGACCCCATTGATGCGGAGGGCAGTGAAGCGCGGGTTATCGATCGCATTCGTACCCTCTTACGTCACGCTAAAACAGTCGGTGCAGCGGTCCATTTTGATATGGAACAGTATCATTATAAAGACCTCACCCTGTCCATTCTTAAGCGATTGCTGATGGAAGAAGAATTCCGCAGTCGCACGGATATCGGAGTCACCTTACAAGCCTATTTACGCGATAGCAAACAAGATTTGCAAGGATTGATTGACTGGGCCAAAGAACGGGAAAATCCAGTAACGGTGCGTCTGGTAAAAGGTGCATATTGGGACCAGGAAACCATTAAAGCCATTCAAAAACATTGGCCGCAGCCTGTTTATAACGACAAAGCAGCAACCGATGTTAATTTTGAACAGATGACCGAGTTGCTGCTAGAAAATCATGAATATTTGTATGCCGCAATTGGGTCTCATAATGTCCGATCGCAAGCCCATGCGATCGCCATTGCCCAAACCCTGAATATCCCTCGCCGTCGCTTTGAAATGCAGGTGCTTTACGGCATGGGAGATAAACTCGCCAAAGCCTTGGTGCAACAGGGATACCGAGTGCGCGTTTATTGTCCTTATGGGGATTTACTCCCCGGGATGGCGTATCTAATTCGCCGCTTGTTGGAAAATACCGCTAATAGTTCATTTGTGCGGCAAAGTCAGGAAGATCGCCCGATTGAAAGTTTAATCGGACCCCCGCAACCGGATGGGGATGAGGCGATCGCCATTCACAACAAAGCCTTACCCAATGCTGCACCCGATCGCGATTATGCCAAGATTAAAGAACGGGAAGAAGCAGCAGCAGCCTTAGCCTCAGTTCGCCAACAATTGGGGAAAACTTATTTGCCTTTAATTAATGGCGATCGCGTTAATGCAACGAATACCGTAAACTCCGTTAATCCCTCCAATCCTACGGAAGTGATTGGCACAATTGGATTAATGTCTGTGGAACAAGCGGATCAGGCGATCGCTGCTGCCAAATCTGCCTTAACTCAATGGCGAACCACCCCCGCAGGCGATCGGGCGAACTTGCTTCGCAAAGCCGGAGAATTAATGGAACAACGCCGCCATGAATTATCCGCCTGGATGGTATTAGAAGTTGGCAAACCTTTACGGGAATGTGATGCAGAAATCTCCGAGGGAATTGATTTTTGTCGCTATTATGCCGATGAAATGGAACGACTCAATAGCGGCGTGAATTACGATGTCGCCGGAGAAACTAACCGCTATCATTATCAACCCCGGGGAATTACCGTTGTTATTTCTCCCTGGAATTTCCCCTTTGCCATTCCCGTTGGGATGACAGTTGCTTCCCTGGTTGCTGGAAATTGCACCTTGTTAAAACCGGCGGAAGTTTCATCGGTAATTGCCGCTAAATTTGCAGAAATTTTAGTGGAAGCGGGAATCCCATCGGGAGTCTTTCAATATGTTCCTTGTAAAGGTTCAAGCGTGGGTTCTCATTTGGTGAAACATCCCGATGTGAATACCATTGTGTTTACGGGTTCTCAAGAAGTCGGCTGTCAAATTTATGCGGAAGCGGCAATTTTGCAACCGGGACAAAAACACCTGAAAAAGGTGATTGCCGAAATGGGTGGCAAAAATGCGGTGATTGTCGATGAAAGTGCGGACCTCGATCCAGCAGTGGCGGGGGTAGTGCAATCGGCGTTTGGATATAGTGGACAGAAATGTTCGGCTTGTTCGCGGGTTATTGTGTTAGAACCCGTGTATGAAACCTTTGTGAATCGGTTAGTGGAAGCCACGCGATCGCTGAATGTGGGGGTAGCAGAACAACCGAGTACCCAAGTTGGACCCGTGATTGATGCCAATGCGCGCGATCGCATTCAAGGCTATGTTGCCAAAGGGAAAGCGGAGGCGGAATTAGTCCTAGAAATGGCTGTTCCTGAGACGGGTTATTTTATTGGACCCACGATTTTTAGTAACGTGAAACCCGATGCGGCGATCGCCCAAGAAGAGATTTTTGGTCCCGTGTTATCGGTGATTCGGGCTAAAGATTTCGATGAAGCGTTAGAGATTGCCAATGGGACAAATTTTGCCCTAACTGGCGGGTTATATTCCCGGACCCCTTCTCATATTGACCGCGCCTACGCTGAGTTTGAAGTGGGGAATCTCTATATTAACCGAGGGATTACCGGGGCGATCGTCGCGCGGCAACCCTTTGGTGGGTTTAAGCTGTCTGGGGTAGGTTCTAAAGCAGGAGGACCGGATTACCTGCTGCAATTTTTAGAACCCCGTCATGTGAGTGAAAACGTGCAGCGTCAAGGATTTGCGCCGATTGAGGGCGTAGATTAAGAGGGTCTGTCATTGGTCATTGGTTGTGGGTCATTAATCCAAACAAGCAATGACCAATACACCTCTTGCAAAATACCGGATAGATCCCCCCAACCCCCCTTGGATCCCCCTCCCGTCCCCCTTAAGAAGGGGGAAGCCAGAGGAATAAATATTTAGTTCCTGGGGGGCTTAAGAGAATTTTGCAAGAAGTCTAATGACCAATCCAGCGATAGAGAATTAAAAACATTTCCCGATGAAAACTATCCGCTTTGTGGATTTATTTGCGGGTATCGGTGGCATGAGATTAGGCTTTGAGAAAGCAGCCGAAAAACTTTCTCTCAAAACTCACTGTGTTTTGAGTTGCGAAATTAAGGCAGATTCCGGTTGGGTTTATCAGCAAAATTTCGGCGAGTCTCCCCAAGGTGATATCCGGATTCTGGAAAAGCTGCCGCCTCATGATGTTTTATTAGCGGGATTTCCCTGTCAGTCGTTCTCCGCTGCGGGGAAAAAGGCCGGATTTGGGGATACCAGGGGAACCCTGTTTTTTGAGATTACTCGGTTAATGGATACCTATCAGCCTCAAGCTTTTTTGTTTGAAAATGTGCGGGGGTTGTTAACCAATGATGGGGGAAATACCATTAAAATAATTCAACATGAGTTGGAAGCCCGAGGCTATAGTTTTGATGTTTTTGTGCTAAATAGTGCTAATTTTGACCTCCCCCAAAATCGTTTGCGGGTTTATCTCGTGGGATTGTTCAATGCTGCTCCTAACTATCGGTTAGTTTCTGACCCGGGTCCGAAAGATTCTCATTCGTATCATCCCCAACAAGTTTCTTTAGGTGATCCGGCGGCGAAATCGGTAACCGTGGCAGATATTTTAGAAGATAATCCCCGGGCAAACTATGATTGTTCACAGGAATTTGTTAAGGCTTTGGAGAAGCGATTAGATGGAGATTTGAATCGGTTGCATGGGATGCGATTAATTGACTATCGCGGGGGGAATTCGATTCATTCTTGGGAGTTGGGGTTGCGTGGGGAATGTAGTGCGGATGAAGTTGAGTTGATGAATCGGTTTATTCTGAAGCGGCGCAATAGTCAGTTTGGAAAAGAGCAAGATGGGAAGTTGCTGAGTCAGGAGCAAATTGCTACGTTTTTTGATTCTCCGGAGTTGGAGGAGATTTTAGAGTCTTTGGTGGGGAAGAATTATCTGAAACGGGTGGAGGGGAAATATAAGCCGGTTTCGGGGAATTTTTCCTTTGAAGTTTATAAGTTTTTAGACCCGGAAAAAATTGCGGTGACATTAGTGGCGAGTGATGCCAATCGGTTGGGGGTGTATCATCAGGGGCGAGTGCGGAGAATTACTCCCCGTGAGGCGGCGAGGTTACAGGGATTCCCCGATGATTTTATTTTGCATCCGAAGGGCGATCGCGCTTATTATCAGTTGGGGAATTCGGTGAGTATTAATGTGGTGGAAGCGGTGGCGCGAGAGGTGATTTTAAATCTTAAATAGCAACGACTGAAGTCGTGACGTTGAACTGAAGAGAACGACTGAAGTCGTTACTACGAACGAAGAGAACGACTGAAGTCGTTACTACGAACAGGGGAGAACGACTGAAGTTGTTACTACGAACATCTCCCGTCTCTCCCCCATCCTCCCCATCTCCCGTCTCTCCCCGATCTCCCCGCTCCAGATTATGAGACAATTAACAAAGCAATATTCACTGCTGTAGCCGGAGTGTTCCAGCAACTCCCAAGCCTATCATGTCCAAAACAGCCGTTATCATAGACGGGAAAGCCGTCGCTGAAAAGATTCAAGGCCAACTGCGATCGCAGGTGGAAGGGTTAGCAGAGAAAGCCAGTCGCCCTCCGGGGTTGGCGGTTTTGATGGTGGGGGATAATCCCGCCTCTGCTGCTTATGTTCGCAACAAGGAACGGTCCTGTGGGAAGGTTGGAATCGCCTCATACGGACGGCATTTCCCCACGGAAACGACGCAAGAAGAATTGATGCAGGCGATCGCCGCACTCAACGAGGACGATCGCGTTGATGGAATTTTGGTGCAACTGCCGTTACCGAAACATCTCGATGCCGTTGCTGCCATTAATCACATCCATCCCGATAAGGATGTGGATGGATTGCACCCGGTGAATTTGGGGCGGTTGATGCGCGGGGAACCGGGATTATGTAGTTGCACTCCTGCCGGGGTGATGGCCCTACTCAGAGAGTATGGCATTGACCCCAGAGGGAAGCAGGCGACGATTGTTGGGCGGAGTATTCTGGTGGGTAAACCGATCGCCTTAATGTTGTTGGCAGCGGATGCAACCGTCACAATGGCGCATTCGCGATCGCCGGATTTAGGCGCGATTACCCGCAATGCCGATATCCTAGTGGTGGCTGTGGGACGTCCCGAACTGATTACCGCTGATATGGTCAAACCCGGGGCGATCGTCATCGATGTTGGCATCAACCGAGTCACCGATTATGAGGGAAAATCCAGGCTAACCGGAGATGTCAACTATGACTCTGCCAAAGATGTTGCCGGATTTATCACCCCAGTTCCCGGGGGAGTGGGACCCATGACTGTGACTCTGCTGTTACAAAATACCGTGGAAAGTTATATCCGGCGCTTAGGATTAGAGTAAACAGGGAGTTTTAAGCGGGGGAGTTCTTAGGGAGCGAAAAGTAGCCCCTTAGAACTCCCTTTTTCCCGTTATGGGTTTCCAAAAAATTCCAGTGGTAAAAATACCTCAAACCCTTACAATAGGTTGAGACTCCAGGAGCAGCAAGCGGCCAAAGTTAGCGCGGTTGCTAGGGTTGGGGATCGTTGCCTAGATCACTTGTAAACGGTGCCAAAAGCAGCGTAAGCTCATCATCATCAACGCCAACCGCCTCCAGCGGTGGAATCGTCAGCTCATAAGACAAGTACGAGGAAGGAAGGGATGGTTTTAACCAATGATACGGATTCCGCGAGGAAACAATCCGAATTTGATTTATCAACGTATTTAGGGGAACGGCAGGCTTTGGTAGAAGCTGCACTGGACCAATCTCTGCCAATCAAGGCCCCGGAAACAATTTATGAGGCGATGCGCTATTCCCTGTTGGCGGGTGGCAAGCGTCTCCGTCCGATTTTGTGTTTAGCCAGTTGTGAACTGGTTGGGGGTACGGTGGAAATGGCGATGCCAACCGCTTGTGCTTTGGAAATGGTGCATACCATGTCCTTAATCCATGATGACCTTCCGGCAATGGATAATGATGATTACCGTCGGGGCAAACTGACGAATCATAAGGTTTACGGAGAAGATATCGCGATTTTGGCTGGGGATGGGTTGTTGGTGTATGCCTTTGAAGTGGTGGCAACCCAAACTCAGAATGTTCCGGCACCTCGGGTTTTAAAGGCGATCGCCCAATTAGCTCATGCATTTGGGGCCGATGGGGTCGTTGGGGGTCAAGTGGTAGATTTGCAATGCGAAGGGAAAACTGATACCACCGTGGAAACGCTCCATTTTATCCACACCCATAAAACCGGGGCTTTACTGGAAGCTTGTGTGGTTTGTGGGGCGATTTTAGGTGGCGCTTCCGATGAGGATTTACAACGACTCTCCCGTTATGCCCAAAATATTGGGTTAGCCTTTCAGATCATTGATGATATTCTCGATATCACCAAGACTCAGGAAGAGTTAGGCAAAACCGCAGGAAAAGACTTGCAGGCACAAAAGGCAACTTATCCGAGTATTTGGGGGTTAGAAGAATCGACTCGGCAGGCTCAATCATTAATTGAGCAGGCTAAGGCAGAATTGGCGAGTTTTGGAAATAAAGCTCTCCCCCTCGTCTCCCTCGCGGACTTTATCACCAACCGCAGTAATTAAAAGGCGCAAAACACCATGCAGGAGATCGGCAATATCATCGACAACCGCGTGCTGCTGGTTGCAACCTTAGCCTGTTTGATCGCTCAATCAGCGAAGTTAGCGATCGAACTGGCAAAAAATCGCAAGTTTAATTTTCGGGTTCTGGTCGAAACCGGCGGAATGCCTAGTGCTCATTCAGCTTTGGTTACGGCGTTAGCAACCGGCATCGGCCAAACCGCAGGCTGGAATAGTACGGAGTTTGCTCTGGCTACAATTTTTGCAGTGATCGTGATGTATGATGCTGCCGGAGTTCGACAAGCGGCTGGCAAGCAAGCGCGAATTCTCAATCAAATTGTGGATGAGTTTTTTAGCGATGACCATGATTTGAATGAAGCCCGTTTGAAGGAACTCCTCGGGCACACTCCGTTTCAGGTGATTGTCGGGGCGATTTTAGGGGTTTGTATTGCCTATATTGCAGGTCAAACCTATTGAATAACCGAACTGATCGAGCCACCTCCGGTCCCTTCCCCATGTCTGGGCAGAGGGGACCGGAGACTGCATTAGGGAACTCCAAAAAATAAAACCGCCAAAATGTTCGTAGTGACTCCGTTACTGAGTCATCTTATTAAAGTAAAGAAACCCCTGAAGGGGTTACTACAAACGTTTGGATGATTTATTTTTTGCAATCCCCTTAGTCCAACTGAACGGTGTTGTCTAATAAAATCACGTTACCGCTATCCACGACTGTTGCAAAAAAACCCTGATCGCTCAGGATTCGCAAGATCTCATTGGCCCGGTTTTGTTGACTGGTCCATTCGGCTAACAGATAAGGCCGTTGTCCGTAAGAGACTAATCCGATATCGGTTCTCAAGATTTGCCACAAGTCCCCAGCGACTTGGGGATTACTAAAAAAATCCACCAAGACGGCATAGCCGTTTCCTAGAGGTTGCGGATTGTAGGCCCCTGGCGAGGGGATGACCGGGAGAGGACTGGGGGTAGCCGCCACACCCGCAGGACGGACTACATAAGCGGCAATTCCGACTTGAGTATTCACATACTGCGCCCATTCTTGGGCCTGGTCCGCCCTTCCAAACCCACCTAGACGGGTGACGGTTTCATTCACATAGTTACAAACCGTGGTCTCGATCGCCCCAGGAAGCAATCGCCGAATCTCCTCCTGATCCACAACTGTTGCCGTGGGGACCAGGACCAGATACTCGTCTGGGAGGGGGGGTTGACAAGCTGGATAGGTCGGTTGAGCATGACCATGAGGGGCGAACAGGGTTAACCCACTCAGGGCGAGGAATGCTGGACTTAGCCAGGAGTGCGATCGCTTCAAACAGGTTCGTAGGGATAGCCGCATAGTTATGATCCCGGGTCTCTCTCCAAGTATTAATCAGGCAGTTTAACGGATTTCTTAACTCTCTTGGGAGGCTAATGGATCGGGAATGCTCTCAGAGGGGGCCTGAAATTGGCCGGTCAATACAAATTCCAGACGCAATTTTAACCAGGTGATAAATTGCGGATTGGTCGAAATCACCGCCACGGAGGGTTGAGGACATTTGGCTTTCACTTCGGCCATTTCTGGCGCTTCCAGAAAGGCGGGTTGCTTTACCTGCCAAAAATCCATCTCTTTTTCGGTTTCATGGTAATGTCTCGTCCGTTCTTTGAGTACCTCTTCAAACGGTTCTTCCTCTAATAAGAATTTTTGGCTAGCCAGAACGTAGTGATAAGTTTGCATGGTGGTTGTTGGCTTGTACAAGTCTCGATCGAGTATCGTACCTCATTAAAGTAACTCATGCGGAAAAAAATCAACCCCGAACCTTAAACCTAGAGGATTTTCTTGCCAAAGTTTCTCAAAATTATCCCCGGAGTTCGCTGGAACACCGGATCCGTACCCCTGGCGATCGCTGAGGGTTTTCCCCCCTTGGCTAGATTAGATTGTCCCGCCCCAATTAATCCGGATCCTTCTTTTGGCCCGGGGAGAATTCCCTCAATTTTAATCCCTTCATTGGGTGCTGGTTAAGAGCAAATTTACCGGGACATCCCCGGTAAAAATTTTACTCTTCTTCAGCCCCCACAATCGGGCATAACCTAATCGTAATTTAGACGAAAAAAGAAACCTCTCCAGAAAATTATGTATGTTTAGAGGGCTTTTTATTGGCCTTTCATGGCTTGTTTCATTTCTCGAACCGCACGTTCTAGTCCGACTAAAACAGCGCGAGAGATAATAGTATGACCGATATTTAATTCTTCCATTCCTAACAGGGTGGCGATGGGATAGACGTTCCAATAGGTGAGTCCATGTCCGGCATTGACGCGCAACCCAGAAGAGATAGCCTGGTTACAGCCTTCGGCTAAAATAGCTAATTCTCGATCGCGTTCGGCTTCGGTTTTAGCTTCTGCATATTGTCCGGTATGCAGTTCGATAAATTGCGCTTTGACTTCAACTGAAGCTTCAATTTGAGCGCGATCGGCATCAATAAATAAACTGACGGGAATTCCAGCGGATTGTAAGGTATCCACTACTCCCTCCATGCGATCGCGTTGTCCTGCCACATCCAGTCCGCCTTCCGTGGTCAATTCTTCTCGTCGTTCTGGAACCAAAGTCACATAATCGGGTTTAATATCCAGAGCAATTTTTACCATTTCGTCCGTCGCCGCCATTTCTAAGTTTAAATGGGTCCGAACTGTTTCCCTCAGCAAACGCACGTCCCGGTCTTGAATATGTCTCCGGTCTTCACGCAAATGCACCGTAATCCCATCGGCACCGGCAAGTTCGACTAAGGTCGCTGCGGCCACGGGATCCGGTTCTACGGTCCCCCGTGCTTGTCGAATCGTGGCAATGTGATCAATATTAACCCCAAGTGTAGCCAAGGTCAAGGTCTCCTGATGTTGTGATTGATGGATGTTAGATTAATTTTAATCTATGGCGTACTGAACTCAAAGATGTCCCTAAAAAAAATTTCCATTAGAGGGTTTTCCGAAGGCCAAAAACCCCTCGGGAATCAAACAATTCTTCCTCTGGCTTCTCCCTTTTCAAGGGGGACGAGAGGGGAATCTGACGGGAGGTTGAGGGAAGCTTTCCGAAAAAATTTGATGTTTTCGAGTCCCCTAAATAGAACAAGAAATAGGGTTCGTCTTCCCTTGACTGGATGAGCATCCGAGTAGAGGAAAGACTCGCCTTTCTCTGGAGATATCCGGCTTGCTTCATCCTGAACTAAGGCGATCGCCAGACTTGGATAGTTTGATCCCAACTAGCAGAAACAAGGGTTTTGCCATCGAGACTAAAGACGAGGGAAAAGACATCACTGCGGTGATTAGTGAGGGTCGCCAGTTCTTCCCCGGTGGACAAATCCCAGAGTTTAATCCTGTCATCATCGCTGCCACTGACGAGGGTGGAACCGTCGGGACTAATGGCAACCGAAACGACTGAATCCGTATGACCCATCAGGGTATTTTGTAACTCGCCGGTTGTGAGATCCCAAATTTTCAGGGTGCGGTCCCAACTGGCAGAGGCGAGGGTTTTGCCATCGGGGGCGATCGCCAGTCCTCGGACCAAACGAGTATGATCCGTGAGGGTATTTTGCAACTCGCCAGTTTCCAGGTCCCAAATTTTAATCGTGGCATCTCCGGCACCACTAATTAGGGTTTGTCCATCGGGAGTCAAGGCGATCGCACGCACGGGCCCTCGATGATCCGTCAGGGTATGGAGGAGATCCCCAGTTTCTAGGGCCCAAATTTTAATTGTATTATCTTCAGACCCACTGACGAGGGTGAGTCCGTCGGGACTGATGGCGATCGCGTAAACTGGCCCAGAATGACCGGCAAGGGTTTGTTCTAACTCCACCGTCAGATCCGACCCTTGGCGATCGAGTTGCCAAATCTCGATGGTTCCGTCATCCCTGGCACTGGCAAAGCGTTGGCTATAGGGGTCAAGGGCCACATCTCGAATCACACTCGGCGGTTCAGATCTGAGAGTCTCTCGGACTTCCCCAGTTTTTAAATCCCAGATATTCAGAGTATTGTCCCAACTCCCACTAATCAACAGAGTGCCTTGGGGGTCAACAGCCAATCCCTGAACCGGGCCGACATGACCCGTGAGTACCAGGGGGTCCTCGGTCGGGACCTGAAACGGGACCGCCTGGGGACGGGGTGGTAAGGGCCTGAGTCTTTTGTTCGGAGGTCGTCGCGGTTTAGTGTCCGGTTGAGTTTGGGATTCTGGTTCCGGTTCCGCTTCGGGACTGGAGTCGGGAGTTGCCAGGGAAAAGGAGGGGATCGGGATCGCGTCCAGCCAGCTTGAGATGGCCGGGGAAGGCGCCGGGTCCGTCAGGTACTTATATAAAGAATAACTGCCGAAAACCAACAGGACCGTTATACTCGCCCAGGCGACCATCAAGGTTGGAAAACTTTTCTCCAGATCCGAGGGATACAGCGGTTCTTCAATGACCCGGACATCCAGTTCCCCCAGACCCAGGATATCCCGGCGTAAATGTTGCAAATCTTGCTCCATTTCAGGACTCAGGGGGAGTTCCTGAAGCTGCATCACGGATCTAACGACGGTTTTATAGAGTTGTAATTTAGTTTGGTAATGTCGATAGGGTTTCAGAGCATTTTCTTGAATAATCAAGGCATCCGTAGCCGAAATCCCGAGGCTTTCTCGGCGAATTTCTAAACTGCGGAGGCTGAGTAAGGAAAGGGTGCCGCCACTGCGTCCGAGAAAATTTTCAACGGCTAATTGATAGGTTAGGTGAGGGTGCTCTTGGGGGGCTTTACCTAGGGCAACGGCACCGATTTCGGGGAGTGCATAGATCGCCGGTTGCAAGGCGGGAGCAATGATTTGTACCTTTTGACTGGCGTAGTGGTGCAATTCGTCCAGAGAGATTCTGCCATCGCGATTGAGATCCCCACCCCCAGTTTCGATGCCTTCAATGAAGTAGGCGGTGTAGGTGGAGAGTCCCAATTGATGTTGTTTGGTGGAATAGTCCAGACAGTTGATCGCGGGATTGGGATGAGCAATGCGATCGCCCCAACGGTTTAGGGATTGAAAGGTGGTGGAGGCGGTGAGAATAGCTTTTCCATAGCCGCCCAGTTGCTGTTTGACATCGACCAAGCCAGTCCCGCCACTGAAATAGCAGTCTAGGATGATAATTTGTTGCTGGGCGACGCTGGTGTACAAGAGGGCCTGCAAGAAGTCCGCTGCGATCGCTGTAGTCGTGAGGTGTTTGAGGGTCGTGTTTTTTGTGGCAAAATGCAGCGATCCCGTAGAGTCAGCGATCGCATGACCGGAAAAATACAGTAATACCAAGTCATCGGGTTGGCGATCGCGCAACAGGACCTCAAGGCCGGACCGGATACTTTGCAAGTCGGGATCGATGAGTTGTTGGACATCGGCAGGGGCAAATCCGCCCTGTTCGGGATGCTGCAATACCTGGGCGATCGCGGATACATCCTGTTTCGCTGTCGGCAGGGGCGGTAGACCAGGGTCTTCGTCCTCTCCCGCTTCATGTTGACTCATTCCGATTAGTAGTGCGACCCGTTTCATTGACGTTTCAAGTTCTGAATTTTCAACTTCTTCAGTCTCACCCTGATTTGCGCGTTTTGCTCCAATCTGAACCCTTTTTCAATATCTGGAGTTCTTAACCATTCTATCAAGTTCTCTCAGGGTATGGGTTGCCCGATTTTTCCCTTCCCTTCAAACGCAGCAACTCCAGTTTTTGGGGGTTCCCGCGTTGAAGATCCCGTCCGGATTCCGAATCTCTACTCTGGCAAAAGCTATTGGCCTCAGTGCTGCTTTCAAATTGTAGCCCTAAATAAGAGCGTGGGGAGTAACCCTTTTGCCCAATATTTCCCCGGGTACTCCCCTCTCTGGAGTCCGGTTTAAGCAATCCCTTTCCAGTGGGCCCCCTAGCAATGGGAAGCAAGGGGGCGATCTCACCCCGGTTTTTACTGGCTACCCCGCACTATTCCAGCAGCTCTCAGAGTTTTTGATAAACTGATGGGGTGCATTCTGAATGAGATTAAGCCTAGTTCCAAATCAAAGGTCCCTCTAAATTTTTCGGACTACAGTTGCCAAATTTTTCCGATTTATTGTCCTCTCTTTTATTGAATCACTCCCTTATGAGCAAGCTAGTCGCAGAAATTATCCCTCAATATCACATTGATGCAAACCTACGCAAAACAATGTATGAATTATATGAAACTTATTATGAAAGCACCAGTTTTGAAATTTTTAATGATGACTTGAATCATAAAAATTATGTAATTGCTTTATGGGATGCCGACAAAAAGTTGCAGGGATTTTCTACGGTGGCTATCTGGGATTTTGAATTTGAAACCCAAGCCCAACGAGCGGTTTTTTCAGGGGATACCATCGTGCATCGCGACTATTGGGGAGAACAAACACTCCCTTTAGCTTGGTGTCGATTAGCCGGTCAAATTAAAGCTCAAGCTCCTACAGAGCCTTTATTTTGGTTTCTGATTGTTAAAGGCTATCGAACCTATCGATATTTACCCCTATTTGCTCATCAATTTTATCCCACCTATCGCTATCCGACCCCGCCAGAAATGCAACGGCTGATGGACTATTTAGCTGAGGAAAAATTTGGTCCCGATTATGACCCTAAAACCGGACTGATTCGGTTTCCCGTTTCCCGAGGACATCTGCGAGGAAGTTGGGCGGATATTAAAGAGGGATATGAAGATAAACCCGATGTTCGCTACTTTTTAGAGCGCAATCCAGACTATGGCAAGGGGGAGGAGTTAGTTTGTTTAATGGAACTGCGCGAAGATAATATGCGATCGCACGCCCGACGAGGATTTATCGCTGGGATGAATTCAGAGGGGTAACACCTTAACCGCAGCGCAATCCCCTGACTGGCAAGGGATAACCGGCCCTAATTTTGCCAGTCACCGGGATAAAAATTGGGTCAAAGAGTGGCTTTAATTGGACGATGCCTTGACCCGTCTTTTGCGTTGGGGTTTGAGTTTAAATTTTAGTTTATAACGGACCGTTTCATGGACCACTTTATAGGAAGCTTCTACCCCACATTCTTCTTTAAGCCATCGCTTGACTTCCCCATAACTATCAAATCGTTCAGGTCCTTGGAGTTTTTGTCTTAATCGTTCAATTGTATTGGGAGGAATGGCCGGTTTTCGGCCTTGGCCTTTTTTAATGGACAACATTCCTTGTAAGCCCTGATTTTTATATTTTTGGAACCACCGATAAATCGTGGCGGTATCTCGTCCTAATAATATAGAAAGCTCTTTGAGGGTTTTAATTTGGCCGATTTTTAATAAATATAAAGCTTGAACTCTTTCTCGACCTCTCACTGTGGTTTGTTTAGCCAGAAGGCTTTTCAGTTCTTCACTACTTTCTCGGATATCGAGCTTGAGGACCCCGGCCATATCACTAACCTGAACGCTACGACATCTATTACTTATAGTTGCAGAAAAAAAGTGAAGTTGTATCAATTTTAACCCGATGAAAAACTCGCCGCAGATTTTAACGGTTAACTCAGACAAGGACTGGAGTCAAGCGGATGAATTTGACTGCATTCGGTGCGATCGCCACCCACTCCCCGGGACACCCTTCCCTAATTAGGAGCAAAACTCGGATATCTGGCCCTAATCAGTTCCAAATGTAAAACTCTGGGGTCCTACATCTGGAACTCAGAGCATCAGTACCGGATTAAATCGAGAGGACTGTTCCCTGACGGCATTTGCTCAGATCCACTCCTCCACGGGAATTGAGCCAACCTCCTCACCCCATTTTGCCGGGACCACGGTTACCACTTATATTCCCCAGATTTTTAGTTGCGGGATTTGAGGGGCGATCGCAATAGAATTAGGGATTTCCATAGAAAAAGTTCTGCATTAGAAGTAATGCCGAATTATTCAAGCCCCCCTTCTTAAGGGGGGTTGGGGGGATCTCTCCTAGAAGATTTTATTTTTTGGAGTTCCCTTACTGAATTTCGATTTTGATACGACTATCTCCTAACTGTGGTCTACCTTTATGGTTCCACCATTCCTGCCATTGCTGCTCATCGATCATAATTTGCCGATCGCTAGTGACGTTTTCATTGTAAAATTTAACTAACTTGACCAAAGAATCGGCATACTCGCGGAACATATCCTCACAGGCAAACAGTAAATCTCCTTTGGAGGTTAATCCGTTTAAGCGTTTTGCTTCCCAGAGGGAGGTGAGGAAGCGAATAAAGCTGGCATCGGTCATTTCTTCCATTAAATCAACCACCTCGGATTCTAAGTAAAAAGCATAGCGATCGACCACTCGACCCAAGGCACTGCGTAAATTCAGGCTTTCATAAACGAGGTAATCTAGCCAGTCCATCGGTTCCCCCGCAGGGGTTAACACGGGAGCCATTGTTAACAGGTCTAAGTTCTGAACTTCCCGAAAATAAGTCTCATCAAATAAATCCTCTAATTGTCTATAGGTTTTGTCTGGTTTTTGGGGGGTTGAAGCCTTGAGGATTTCAAAAAATAAATAAATTTGTTTTCTTAAAGTAAACTTTAATTGCCTAAACGCAATTTCTTTGAATTTATTCTTTTCTTTTTCGCGACTTTCTCTAACAGTTTTATTAACGGAAAATAAAACGAGTAAGATTCCGGTAACTTCGGCAATTAAGTTTATGGATAGCTCTTCTAGCCATACCCCGCAGATTTCCCGGTCTATCCACAAGCCATTAATACAAGAGTAAGAAGAAAATACGCTCAAAAATAACATTAAAAATAAAAGAATGTAAGATTTCTTTAATCCAGAAGGAATCAACATTTTTTTAATGGGTTTTAACATAAAACTGCCTCTGTCTTTTACAAAATGAGAGAGTATTGTGCAGAGGTTAAGCGCGATCGCCCTTTAGTCCTGTTCTATAAAATCCGGTGGAATTGGGGTTGCCTCTGTGCTTCACCCCGCCTCATTCCCGAATCGTTTGACTTAATAAGTTCCTGATGTTCAAATCCCTCCAGACTTGACTAGAGAGTGAACAAGTGACTCATTTAAGCTCAGGTGACTGCCCGATCGCCGCTTTCAAAATTCACCGAGGGTTGTGGAACCTTGCTCTACGGTTGGGCGATCGAGTTGAGTCAGCAACTCTGAAGGATTTACCTCAAGTGCTTTGGCAACTTCCAGAAACTCTACCACATCTAAACGGCGTTCCCCCCGTTCGTACTTCGAGACGAAAGACTGGGGTTTATGCAATCGTTGAGCTACTTGCACCTGGGTTAACTTACTCGATTGCCGAATCTCGATTAGCAGTCGCCGAAACCGCGTATATTTTTCCGTAAAAACTGACTTATTCACCCAGAGACCTCCTTGTTATTCTACCTTAAATTGCGAAAGGCTAAAATAGGATAATCGGAAACTGGATGATTGACAAGAGTAAAGGGCAATTTTAACCCTGTCGCTGCTGCCGAGGGTGCTGAAATACCAGAGTTTAGGCCCAATCAGCTAAGGGTCCAAGGGGTAAAGTAGGCCGTTTGTCATCGGGATTTTGTGAGTCCCACGGCAAGAAAAAACCTCCCATCACGATGGGGAACGAGGGTTAAAGGGGCCCTGAACCCTGAAGGCGATCGCAATCCTTTATAATAAACAGGATCGATTTTCCCTTTATAAAACTGAGCGGATTTTAAAGTGTTTTGGAATCGCCGTCATTTTCTCACACTCTGCGGACTGAGTGCGATCGCCTCTGTGATCCCCGCCTCGACAATTGCTACGGCTAACCCTCCCGCTATCCTGAAACCCCCTCGCCTAAAAGTCGGGGATACAGTGGGTTTGATTAACCCTTCTAGTCCCATTGAACAAGAAGATATTGACTATGCTCGCAAAGAATTAGCCGCTTTGGGTTTAAATGTCAAGTTAGGAACCCATTTACTCGATGAATATGGCTATCTCGCGGGTCAAGATGCCGATCGCGCTGCGGATGTGAATGCCATGTTTGCCGATCGCTCGGTTCAAGCACTTTTAACCATGCGCGGGGGTTGGGGATGCAGCCGCATTTTGCCCTTATTAAACTATGAACTCATCCGCTCAAACCCCAAAATTATTATGGGCTATAGCGATATTACCTCATTATTACTCGCCATTTATGCCCGCAGTGGCATTATTACCTTTCATGGGCCCGTTGCTACCTCAACTTGGAATCCATTTTCCGTTAATTACGTTAAACGCCTGTTGCTGGATGCCGAACCTGTGCGGATGCAAAATCCTCCCCTGACTCGCCCCCAAACTATCACCGGAGGTAAAGCCCGAGGCCAATTAGTGGGCGGAAATCTATCGGTTTTAAGCGCAATGGTCGGGTCTGCTTATTTGCCCGATTGGGAGAATAAAATTTTATTTGTAGAAGAAATAGGGGAAGATATTTATCGGGTTGACCGAATGTTAACGCAGTTAAAATTAGCAGGAATTCTCGATAAAATTTCTGGATTTATTTTTGCCGAATGTACTCGATGTGAAGCGGGGGAAGGCGATGAACCTTCGTTGAGTTTACCCCAGGTGTTATCCGATTGGATTCGCCCCCTGGGAATTCCTGCCTGGTATGGGTCAGCGATCGGTCATATTAAAGATAAGTTTACGGTTCCTGTGGGAGTTGAGGTGGAAATTGATGCCAACCTGGGGATAATCCAACTATTAGAACCAGCAGTGGGATAAGGGTCGGGTTTACGGTTTTGAGGTTAAAACTGGAACGGGTAGATGCATAAGCAAGGGGAGAGGACAAGAATGCTGGATAGCGATCGCCTACCCTCATCCACTACAGAGCAAAGAAGAAATTTCATCAACAATTTGTAGTCGCCCTCGCCGTAAAGAGCGCAGGAGTCTATCAATTGAAAACCTATCTTCTTCCTCCAGGGATTCTTCTAAAATAGCCGCCATCAATCCATATCGATCGGCTAGGGTAATTTTCCGAGTGGCGCTCACCTGGGCCATCAGTTCGGAAATTGCATGGGGAAGAAGTTTAATAGAGGGATTCATAGCATTTTATTCCTTACATTCTCTCTTTTTATTATGAAGCTTTTTTAAAGAATGGGGGGCGATCGAGATCTAATTCAACTTGCGATCGAAGACACAAACGAGCCGGATCTATATCTCTAAATCCATGCGATCGCCGTCAGAAACGTTCTGTGATTTGCAACACAGACTATGGCGATCGCCATCACTGCTAAATTCTGAGGCGATTTTTGGATGCTAAGATTGTGCCATCAGAGATTCACCTCCGGGTCCGTCGTCTTGCCCTGGCGATTTTCCAGACGCGCTAACCCTCCCTTAAGTGCCACTGAAAGCAACTTTTCATCCCCTAAAATAGTCGGAATTATAACCCCTGCTTATGGGGTAAATCAAACGCTTTGATTAATCGTTTAAGGAAAAGTAAAAAAAAATGTTGAATCCACTCAAACCTGTGGCCCTCGCCTTGTTCGCATTCTCTCTAGGTGGCTGTATTTTCATCGTCAACCCCAACGAAGGACCCGTGACTGACAATTCCTCCATTGGGAGAGAATCTCCACAGCTTCCTAAACGCACTCCGGCATTTAAGCAAATTCTTTATGTAGACTCCACCCAGGGAACCGATACCCCTTCCGCAGGAGAGGGAGAAACCCAACCCTTTCGCACGATCGCCTACGCTTTAACCCAATCCTCTCCCGGGACCGTAATCCAATTAGCGCCTGGGGAATATAGCGCAGAAACCGGGGAAACCTTCCCCTTGAAAATCAAACCGGGGGTGACCCTGCGAGGCAACGAAAGACAGCAGGGGGAAGGGGTGGTGATTATTGGGGGTGGCGACTACCTCAGTCCCACCTGGGGGAAACAAAAAGTCACCCTTCTCCCGGGCGATCGCACGGAAATCGCTGGCGTCACCGTCACCAATCCGGATCAATCGGGAACGGGAATTTGGGTAGAATCTACTAATCCCAAAATTCGCAATAGTACCCCGACAAAAAATGGCCGGGAAGGAATCTTTGTCACCGGAACTGGAACGCCGATGATTGAGAATAACCGCATCTTTGAAAATGGTGGGAATGGAATTTCTCTCACCCATGAAGCAGCGGGAGAAATTCGAGATAATGTGATAGAAAATACGGGCTTTGGTTTGGCGATCGGCGGAAAGTCTACACCCTTGGTGGTGAATAATCAGATTCGTGATAATATTGATGGATTGGTCATTTCTCATTCTTCCCGTCCGATTTTGCGAGACAATGCGATTTCCAACAATAGCCGGGATGGATTAGTGGCGATCGGGGAATCCCAGCCAGATTTAGGAACAGAAACCGTTTCTGGAAAGAATACCTTCAAAAACAATCAGCGCTATGACATTCATAACACCGCCAAAGCCCCCACTTTAAGAGTTGTTGGTAACCAGTTAGATGACACGCGGGTGATTGGTGCAGAGATTCAACTCCAATAAATCCCGTTTCTCCCCGCCTGGACTGCCTAATTTTAAGGGGACTTTTCAAACCCACAGGACTGACGCCTATTTTAGAAGATGAATCAGACAGATTTGGCCCTATATGAACCGATCAGCACTCTGAAACCTGTGGAGGAGAATATCTGGATTGCCGATGGACCCATTGTTAACATGGCGATGTATGGCACTTCTATTCCCTTCCCCACGCGGATGACTCTGGTGCGTCTGGGGAATGGGGATTTATGGTGTCATTCCCCGATCGCCATGACGGAGAGTCTGAAAGCTGAAATCGATGCGATCGGTCCCGTCCGTTATCTGATTTCCCCCAATAAAATTCATTATGCTCACATTGAAAGTTGGGCCAAACTCTATCCAGAAGCCACAGCCTGGGCTTCCGCCGGGGTGAGAGAACGGGCGGCACAGCAGCAAATTGAAGTGAGATTTGATGCCGATTTGAGCGATGAAGCCCCACCCGAATGGAAGGATGACCTGGATCAGGTGATTTTTCGGGGGAGTCGCTTTATGGATGAAGTCGTCTTTTTTCACCGCCAGAGTCGCACTTTGATTTTGACCGATTTAATTGAGAATTTTGAGCTGCACAAAGTACCAGATTCGTATAAGCTCTTAGTCCGGTTGGGGGGAATTATTGACCCGGATGGTAAAATACCCTTTGACTTGCGACTGACATTTTTGGGACGGAAAGATTTAGCGCGTCAGGGGTTTAAGCAGATGTTGGCTTGGGAACCGGATAAAATTATTCTAGCTCATGGTCGCTGGTATGACAGGAATGGTATGGCGGAATTGCGACGGGCGTTTCGGTGGTTGGGTTGAAGGGGGAGACGACGGAGTTGGTCCTTGGTCATGGGTCACGAGGAACTGGGGGAGAGGGTTTATCTGAGTTTGTAGTAACGACTTCAGTCGTTCTCTTCCCCGTTTGTAGTAACGACTTCAGTCGTTCTCTTCGTCACTACGAACTGGGGGAGGGATGACGACTCAAGTCGTCACTACGAACTGGGGGAGGGATGACGACTAAAGTCGTCACTACGAACTGGGGGAGATGGTTTATCTGAGTTTGTAGTAACGACTTTAGTCGTTATCTTTCCCGCTTGTAGTAACGACTTCAGTCGTTATCTTCCGTCTTTTAGAGAACTCACCGAGATGGGGGGAGGGTTTTTCCTGAGAACCCACGATAAAATTGAGACAATTGAGCAAAACCTGTCGGAAACAACTATGCAAGAACCACAGATAGAAAATAATACTAACCCCACTGAGGTGCAACCCATTGAACCCAATGTGTTTCAAAGACTGTTAGGGGATTGGCGGCTCAAATTTGGGCTGATTGGATCCGCAGTCGGACTTGCGGTTCTAGGTTTATTCTCATTCCTGTTCTTTTGGCACCATACCTTAGCAGAGATGGGAATGCGGTCCTGGGCCTCTAGTGCGAGTGCGACGCCCATTGAATGCATGATTCAGGATACCAATAATGATGGATATGTCAGTTGTAGCGCCATGTTACAAGGGCAGGTAGTGCCGTTGGAATGTGGTTCCAGTTTGTTTAATATCGGTTGTCGAGTGAACTATGGGGCCGCAGCAGCGCCCCAGGTGCGATCGCAAAGATAGATAAATCAGGTTGTTCCGGGTTTCAGGGTGATTCTCTAAGGGAACTCCAAAAAATAAAACCCCCAAACCGTTCGGAGTGACTCCTTCTGAGAATCATCTTTAAAGAAAACCCCTGAAGGGGTTACTACGAACGTTTGGATGATTTTTTTTTGCAATTCCCTAACTCAGCAACCTGTTTGTCAAGAAATCCGGTTTCTAATCCCTGTCTCTCTCCCTAAGAAACAAGAGGGCTATAATTTGGGATTGAGTCAATTCCTTTCCGATGGATCTACTTGTCGAGGATAACTGTGGTTCGCAAACACCCTGAAATCATGCTGCTGTCTTTACTCCTCCACACCGGAGAAGGCGATCGCCTAATTCAAACTCCGGATTCCCCATTTTCCATCCCCGGCAAACCTCGGACCTATTTTCCGGGGTTTGCCGTTTCTGTTGTCTGTGCTATGGCCCTTTCTCTGATGGGGTCCGCAGTTGGGAATGCTAACCCTGTGGTTTCTTCCTCTGGTCCGGAAGTGATGTCAACGGATTCTGACATACAGAAAGGGTTCTCTCCAGTCGCCCAGGGCGATCGCAACAGTGGATTTCGCCAGGGGACGGAACTGAGTTGGAATGGACAGAGGCGATCGCTGGATTGGATTGCCTGGTCCCCGGAGGGAAATCCCACCCAAATGCGCTACGGGTTTACGGAGACGGACCTGATGCAGCAGATGGGCGTGGAGTTTTTAAATACGGATGATGCCCGAATTCAGCCCGTGCGTTGGTTTTCAGACCCGGAATCGCAACCTTTGAATCTCCCGGTGATTTGGCGTCAAGGCAGACGATATCTGGATATTACGCCCCTGGCAGCGGAAATGGGCTGGCAGTTGAGAGAGTCGGGACAAATTTTGGAAGTGACCTCATCGGGGGCGACGGTGGCGGGGATTGAACAACAAGCAGAACCCTGGGGCGATCGCATCGTTTTAGACCTTAATGGTACTCCTTTATTTACTGTCTCCTCCACCCCAATTGAACGGACTCAGGAAGAAGACCCGGATCCCGATGGTGTGCAAGGCGATCGCCCTCCTGCCTTGCCGTTACAAGAATTTGTGATTACCCTGGATGCTAACCTCACGCCCGAACTCCTCAATGCCAGGGCAGTCGCCAAGGAAAATCTCACCCCAGCGACAGATTCGGCAGGGGAAAGAACCATTGCTTTAACCTTGGGACAGACTGGATTCTCGGGATTAATGGATACAAGCGGCGATCGCACCACCTTGCGATTGCAGATTCCCCAGATGTGGCGACCCCGAGTCTGGACCGATCGCAATCCCAACCGCCTGATCATCGACATTCAACCGGATGTTGTCACTGAGCGTAACATCCTTTGGGCATCCGGAGTCCGGTGGCGACAGCAACTCATCGAAGTCGCCGACAGTCGCTTTCCCGTCGTCTGGTTAGAACTCAACCATCGCAACGCCTCCAACACGGTGCTCAAACCGATTACCGCTAATCCTGGTTTACCTGGACTAGCACCCCTCAGTCAAATTGCTGATCGCCTCGGTGCCAATGCTGCGGTTAACGCCGGATTTTTCAATCGCAACAATCAACTCCCCTTGGGTGCAATCCGCGAAAATGGACGCTGGTTATCCAGTCCGATTCTCAACCGAGGGGCGATCGCCTGGAATGATTCCGGAAGTGCGATTATCGGACGCCTCAGCTTAGAGGAAACTCTCACAACGGCCCAGGGAGAATCCTTACCGATTTTATTTTTAAATAGTGGCTTTGTCAAAGCCGGAATTTCTCGCTATACCCCAGATTGGGGAGAAACCTATACAACCTTAATTGATAACGAAAACATCGTCGTTGTTGAGGGGGGCAAAGTCACCCAACACCTGCAAGGGGAAAAAGCCGGAGAAAGCACCTTTGCCATCCCAGAAACAGGCTTTTTGCTCACCTTACGGTCCTTCGCCTCCGCCTTACCGAGACTCCCCATCGGCACCTCAGTCCTGATTAATCGGGTGACTGTCCCCTCCTATTTTGAGGTTTATCCTCACATATTAGGGGCTGGACCTGTGTTACTCCGCAATAATGGGATTGTGTTAGATCCGGAGGCGGAACAATTCAATCAAAACTTTATTGAAGGAAAAGCCTCGCGAAGTGCGATCGGTCAAACCGAGGATGGGCGTTTAGTAGTTGCGATCGTCCACCACCGCACCAACGGACCCGGACCCACCCTCACCGAAATGGCCCAAATCATGCAACAATTAGGGTCCGTCAACGCCCTCAACCTAGACGGAGGCGGTTCCACCACCCTCTTTCTAGGCGGTCAACTCCTAGAACATCCCCCCCGCATCATCCCCCGCATCCACAACGGATTAGGCATCTTTTTACAGTCAGAATAAAATTCGGTTCAACGTCACGACTTCAGTCGTTTCTTTCTTAAGTTCGTAGTAACGACTTCAGTCGTTCTCTTCTCTTAAGTTCGTAGTAACGACTTCAGTCGTTCTCTTCTCTTATGTTCGTAGTAACGACTTCAGTCGTTATCTTCTCTTAAGTTCGTAGTAACGACTTCAGTCGTTATCCCACCCTCGCCCATAATCAAGAACAGGATATTTAACCCAAGAATCCCGCAACCATTCCCGTCCACAAGTCTCTAAATACCACCCCACGCTACTTTCAGTCCAATCATAAGGAGACCGAACATAACCATGTTTAACAGGATTGTAATGAATGTAATTTAAAGTGGTATAATAATGCCCATCGCACCGAATAGCCCGGTCCGAAAATTTATACCAAATTTTGCGGTTTGTAGCTTTATCTTCTAAGTTCCACTGTCTGGATATTATCCCATGAATTGACTTAAATAACTGCCCGAGAGTCTTAAATTGGTGAACATAGACTAATAGATGATAGTGGTTGGGGAGAATCACCCAAGCTCTAATTTCAAATCCGTGGGTGATAAAATACTCGAAGATTAAATCGAGTAATTGTTGGCGACGAGAGGGGGTGGTTAGGTAGGGGTGATGGTGGTAGCAGGCGGCGGTTAGGAGATAAAAGGTTTGGAGGTCAATCGGATGAGGGGGTGCGTGGGGGGGGAATCCTTTTGCAACCCGTTCTTGGACTAATTGTTTTCGTTGGGTGGGGGTGAGTTTTTGATACTCGTACATGGGTGGGGATGGGAACAGAGGGGTGGATGGATAACGACTGAAGTCGTTACTACGAACTGGGAAAAAGAACGACTGAAGTCGTTACTACGAACTTGGGAAAAGAACGACTGAAGTCGTTACTACGAACTTGGAGGGGAAACGACTGAAGTCGTTACTACGAACGAAGAAAGATAACGACTGAAGTCGTTACTACGAACGGGGGAGTTATTGCGGGGGTTTGCAGAGGTTTTTTAGGATGGTTTCGTGGTCTTGGCCTTCTAGGACCCAGGGTTCGGCGGGTTTGATACGATCGCTCAAACCGAGGATGAAGCGGTTGCTGTCGGACCCTAATGATTCACAGGTGGTTTGGAGGCAGAGGAGGTCTCTTCCGGTTAATTGACTGAAAAAGGCACTTAAGATTCCTGCTTCTAAAAAACAGACGGGGCGTTTCCAGTTGGGGGCTTGGTCTGCGTAGGGGGAATTTTTGGCGATGATGATTAGGAATCCATCTTGATAATGGTCTTGATTTAATTCAACGCTACCCCAACCCATTGTTTTCCAAAATTGCTGAAAGCATTGGATAAATTGGACCATTTCCATTTGGGAGATGGTTTTTCCATAGTAATCAGAGATTTCTTCACAAAATCTCACATAAAAGTTTTTGCCCCACCATTTACCGCAGTTGAAGAGGACGAGGCGGGCGGCGGATCCGGTTTCATGTTCGAGGCCGCTATAGATGGCAGAAATTAAGGTTTCGGGGAGGGCGAGGAGGCGATCGCCTCGGCGGTTTTCCAGGAGTCCGAGTTCTAAGTCGCCTTTCACATAGACGTCATAAGCAAAATAATTCCCGGGGAGTTGTTGTTCTTTCAGCAGGTTGGAAATAGAAATCATAGGGTTATGCTTAGGAATGGGCGGTTGGGGATATGTTTGGGAGGAGTTGGAGGGTAGGCTACTGAGATTTAGTCTCCTCCAATAGAATAGCTTTGGCTTTCTCAAATAAGGGTTGAATTAGGGGAAAGTGTTTGTCGGAGAGTTCGGCTTTGACCCCTTGAAGCAATAACTCGTACAGTTTGCGTTCGATGGTTTGGGTTTGGTGAGTTTGCACGAATCCAGTCATCCAATCGTTCAGGCGTAAGGCGAGAAAGTCGGGGTCACTTAAGAGCATGGCGGTCCCACAGTAGCGACTAATCAACAGCCAATGTTTGAGCGATCGCTCTAGGAGGTCCTGGCGTTCATCGGGAAAGGCGGCGACTAGGCGATCGGCGACGGGTTGAAAAATCTTTTCTTCTTTGTCTCGCAGGATTTCATAAGCCTCCATGCGTCTAGCTAAGGAGACCGCATAGCGTCGAAAGAGTTCGAGTTCATTGGTTTGTAAATAACGCTGTTCAGCTTGGTCTAGCAGTCGCGCAATCTCGGGGTGCATGGTTGTCTTCTGACCTAGGGTTGAGGATGGGATAATTTCAAGGAAAACAGTCGCTGGGGTGACGATCTGCCGCTTGTTGAATCGGGACTGAAGTTGCTGTTTACCGTCGCAACTTCAGTCCCGGTGGAAAGTCCTAAAAGGCTTCGAGTAAATCAATCAGGGTCACTTCCTCTTGTGATGAGGAGGCGGTCCCGGCAGAGGATGAGGGTTTGGGAAAGGAACCGACTTCTGGAGTCCCTTCCCAAGGCAGCAGGCGGAAATAATCCCCGACGACCAAGGTCCATCGGGAGGCGGGGTCTGTCGGCTGTCCGTTAGAACCTTGGGTTAGGGGTTCTCCTTGCCAGTTACATTGACTAAAAAATTCTTGGACGGACAATTGTAATAACGATTTGCCGTTATTCATCGCAAGCGTTCTCCGGCTTCTAACCGTTGTTGAATATCCCGCGCAGTGGCTCCTTCATTTTGCCAGAAGGCAGCGGCATCGATGCGGTCCTGGCTGCCGAGTAAAAATTTACAGTAGGTTTCACCCATTGAGTAGCACTGAAGTTCAATGCAGCTTAATTGTTTGTTGACCAAGCAGGTGAAGAATCCAGCAAATAGACCGGCATAGATGTAGCAGACGGGTTTTCCGACATCGCCGAGGGTGCGGGCGACGGCAGAATCAAAGAGGTTAATAAACATAAATCCATGCTTGCGATCGCTCAGATCGACTTCCCAGCGTCCCCATCCTTGAGCAGTAAAGGGCCACCACCAGGTTTCCAGCAGGAACATCAGGTTCGCTTGGCGGATATCCCGTTGATATTCTTTCTCAAACCATTTTTTGAAAAATTCGGCATCTTTGGTCCCCCATTCACAGCCAATGGTGTACATGATCACCGAGGCGGCACTGCCGACTTCTTCTTCTAACCCTTCGACTAAGCCAATAATAAAGTCTTCGCTGGTAAAGGTATTTCGTCCCTGATTCCAGTCGGTGACAATCCCGCTATCCGGGTGAAATGAAAAGAAATCCTGAAAATCATAGTGATTGTGCTTATTGGGCGGCTTTTGCTGACGATTCGGTTCTAAGTTAGCAGCCGGTTTTTTGTTGGTAGATACTACCATCAGACAATACTCCTTGTGATGGGATGGGGTCTTTGGTTTGCTGTCCCGGTCAGTTGCGTTAAGCGGCTTCCTGTCTGGGGGTGGGTGGTCGCGGTCCTCTGTACGGACGATGCCCTGTTCACCCGTGCCGGTCTATATTCTAATTTTAGGCAACTCAGCGGATATTTGGAACGATGAATTTTGCCGATCGCACTAAAAACCAGGAAAATTGAGCAGAAAACTTCTAACATCAAGAATCATGTATTTTTATTTAGAAATTGTTACCGATTAATTTTCATGATAAATTTGCCAAGCTCGGTAAAAATCCGCGAGGATGCGATTGACATTAAACCCGCTTTGTGTCTCTAAAATAAAGTCAAGACTAAAGCCCTGGCTTGAGGCAGCAGGGGTTCCCCTTAGCCCTAAACCGAGGCTGTTAGGGCAGACTGGGGCTGACCCGGGGGATTATGCTGCCTGAGAGGTCATCTGAATCGGCTGAATCGGGATTTCGAGGCGAAACTCAGTCCCTTGTCCGAGTTGGGAAATACAGGTCAAAGAACCCCCATGTTTTTCCACTAGAATTTGATAGCTAATAGATAAGCCCAAACCTGTCCCAGAACCAATGGGTTTGGTGGTAAAAAACGGGTCGAAAATTCGCGATCGCACCTCCTCTGGAATTCCGGGACCGTTATCGCAAATCCGAATCACAACCCCGCTTCCCTTCGTCAAGGCTGGGTTTTCCGGACTGTTGGAATAGCGATCGCCTGGACTGGTGCTAGAAGCATCATCCTCCACCCATTCACTGCTGATTTTAATCCAACTGGGATTGGCACGAATCTGTTCCGGAGTCCGATCGCGATCGCGCATTTCCAAGGCATCGATCGCGTTGCTCAAAATATTCATAAAAACCTGATTCATTTGTGCCGCATAACAGTCCACCAACGGCAACTCAGCATACTCTTTAATCAAATGAATTGACCCCCGGTCCCCTTTAGACTTGAGGCGATGCTGCAAAATTAATAAGGTACTCTCAATCCCTTCATGAAGGTTCACCCGCTTTTTCTCCGCTTGATCCAGTCGGGAGAAGTTTCGCAAAGATAAAACAATCCCGCGAATCCGTTCCACTCCCACTTTCATCGAAGACAAAATTTTAGGCAAATCTTCCTTCAAAAAGTCTGATTCAATTTCCTCACTGAATGCTTGAATCGCCTCATGGGGATTCGGATAGTATTCCTGGTACTGTTCGACCAATTCCAGTAAATCTCGGGCATAATCCGTAATATGAGTGAGATTTCCATAGATAAAATTCACCGGATTATTAATCTCATGGGCCACTCCTGCCACCAACTGGCCGAGACTCGCCATTTTTTCACTCTGCACCAGTTGACTTTGAGCCTGTTGCAAGTTCTGCAAAGTGAGAGATAGTTCCTCCTTTTGATGCTTTAACTGCTCGAAAAGTTCAGATTGATGCACCGCCACCCCAAACTGAGCGCCGATTTGACTGACTAAATCCACCTCATACTCATACCAATGACGAGGACCGGAATTTTGATAGGCTGCCAGCAATCCCCACAAGGTTTCTCCAGCGAGGATGGGAACAATGATATAGGCTTTAGCTTGGAGCTTTTCTAAGAGTTCGATGTGACACTGAGCATGACCTACATTGTAGATATCATTAACGGCGAGGGCTTGATTCTCGCGGTAGCGCCCGCCTTGGGTTTCCTGGAGGTGAGTATCTGCGATATCCGGCAAGTTTCCCACCAGGGGATTCCAGCCTGGGGAAACGGATTCGGCGACAAAGTTGCCACTCCAATCGGGTTTGAAGCGATAAACCCCGACGCGATCGGCGTCTAAGAGTTGCCGGACTTCTTGGGTGGTGGTTTGGAAGAGGGTATGGATATCCAGAGATCGCCGGATTTTTTGGATGGTAGTCGATAAGGCTCGTTCTCGTCGGGCTGCCATCCCTAATTGTGAGGTTTGGGCTTGGAATTTCCCCTGTTCTTCCAAGCGTTCCAGGGCCAGACACAAGTGAGAAGCTATCAAGCGAAGAAACTCGATTTCGCTGGGTTCCCACGGGCACTCTGTCTGACATTGCTGCACCCAGAGGAGTCCCCAGAGGGTATCTTGTTGGTGGAGGGGGATGCACAGGTGAGATTTAACCTGTAAGCGCCTTAAAAAATCGTGATAGCTTGGGGGGAGAGGGGACTGGGAAATATCCGGGATGACATGGATACCCCCTATCTGATAGTAGGTATTACAGTCGTCGGCAAAGCTGCGATCGCCTAATTCTGCCCCCAATGCGGCCTCTACGGGCGATCGCACATCTTCGGCAATAATTTGTCCCCAACTGCCCTTATCTTCGGGCCATAGGCGAAATACGGCAACGCGATCGACATCTAATAACTGCCGCAGATCAGTCACTGTGGCTTGAAAGAGGCATTCTAGGTCCAGGGATTCTCGAATGCGGGCGATCGCCCGAGACAAGGTTTTGTAAGGTTCCGTTGTACCCTGAGCGATCGCCGTTCTGCGTTCTGACTTCATCAAAAAACCTCCCCGCTTCGAGATGTTGTCCGTTTCTATCTTTGTGCCCCTCAGTAAACTTTCCATTCCTAATACTCCATCCTATATTCTGCCTTCCACCCTGCTGACTGTTCCTTGAGAGATTGACTTGAGGGATTGAATTGAGTAGATGCGCGAACTAATTCTGAGGTCAATTGATATCCCGGACCTTCCCTGATTCCTTCTGATTATAAGAGTTATAATTTTTTTTGTCTGTGTAGATCAGCCCATTTTTCCGGGTTAATCGTTACGGGGAGTGGTTCTCCATCAGACTATCAATTCATCTGATTGTCCCAATAAATTTTTTCTATGCCATGAGAGATCAAGCTTCAACCCTAAGCACAGAGGGAAGGGTCAACTAAAATTGACCCTCCCTCCAAAAAACTGAGGAAAAACTGCCCAGGGTTGCGGAAGCTACCGGGAAGAGGGTAGATGGCTGGGGTTTGATCTTTCCACCTCCGGAGTCGCAGAGGTTATGGACTGAATAATCGGAATTTCAATCTGAAATTCAGTCCCCTGACCCGGTTGGGAGAGACATTTAAAGGTTCCGGCGTGTTTATCCACCACAATTTGTTTACTAATGGAAAGACCCATTCCTGTTCCCTTGCCAATCTCTTTGGTGGTAAAAAAGGGTTCAAAAATGCGCGATCGCAGATGTTCGGGAATGCCCGGACCATTATCAAAAATACAAATCGCCGCATTTTTGGTCTCATTATCCCCCGTCAAGGTGGTGCGAATCGTAATTCGACAAGGGTCCTGTTGACGTTCTTGAGGCGATCGCTCTTTATCCCAGTCCTCTAAAGCATCAATGGCATTACTCAAGAGATTCATAAACACCTGATTAAGCTGTCCGGCGAAACATTCCACCGGAGGCAGGTTGCCATAGTCTTTGACAATTTCAATTCCCGGGCGATCGCCTTTGGCTTTAAAGCGGTGGTGTAAAATCATTAGGGTACTATCAATCCCATCATGAATATCCACCGCTTTCATATCCGTTTGATCCAACCGGGAGAAATTCCGCAAACTGAGTACAATCGACCGGATGCGGTCCGCCCCCACCTTCATGGATGCCAGCATTTTCGGCAAATCTTCAATCAGAAAATCTAAATCTATTTCTTCAATAAACTCCTGAATTTCTGATGGAGGTTCCGGGATATGATATTGGTAGAGTTTTTGCAACTCTAACAAATCTTCGGCATATTGAGTCGCATGATTCAGATTGCCATAGATAAAGTTAACCGGATTATTAATTTCGTGAGCAATTCCAGCCACAAGCTGTCCCAGGCTGGACATTTTTTCCCCTTGGATCAGTTGGGTTTGAGCATTTTGCAAATCTTCGATCGCCTGTTCTAACTCCACCGCTTGGGCTTGGGCTTTTGCCGCCGCCGCTTGGGTTTGTTGATAGAGTTCCGCTTGGCCGATCGCAATTGCTGCCTGATCGGCCAGTTGTTGCAACAGGTCAATTTCTTGCTCTTGCCACAGGCGAGGTTGTTCGCACTCATGGGCAATTAAAAATCCCCACAAATCTGAACCCATACAAATCGGCACGATTAAATTAGCCTTCACTTGAATGCTTTCTAAGAATTGCCGATGACAGTCACTTAATTCAGCCGTAGCCACATTATGAATCGCCCGGATCCGTCCTTTTAAATACAAGTTGGAAATATCCGTGGGAATGCATCCGGGACAGCACACCCCTCGAACTGATTGCCAACTTTCCCGGATATCTTCTACCGTCACCGCTCCGTTACCCGTCTCATCAAACTGATAAATCACCACGCGGTCGGTATTCAGCAAATTTCGCACCCGCTGGGCGATGGTTTGGAGAATGGTACTCACATCTAAAGTGCTGCGGATTTGGTCCGTGATTTGTTTGAGGATGCGAGTAAATTTTAACGACTGTTGGAGTTCTTCCGTGCGTTCTTGGACCTGTTGCTCTAGGTTGGCATTGAGGGAATTTACTTCTTTGTAGAGTAAATATTGCTCGATCGCCATTGAAAAATGCTTTCCAAGAGAGCGGGCCATTTCAATTTCTTCCGGATGCCACTCTTGAGCTTGTCCCGTTTTCCGTTCCCGCCATGCCTCGAAGGATTGCCGAGGCATTAATTGTTTGAGATTACTATTAAAGCGTCCGGCCCATAACGTTTCGGTTTCAATTTCGTGGCGAAATATGGTTAAATATCCGAGATTTTGTTGTCGGTAAAACAGGGGCAGTACCAGCAGGCTGCGGATTCGCGTGGGGCGGAAATCCGGAGTAAAACAGTTAATGTGAATGGGTTTATAAATATCTGGAATTGCCCAGACGGCACTGGCATGAGATGGTTCTAAATCCGGGCTAGAATGGGCGGTTTCCAGCCAGTCTTTCCACTGGGGATGTTCTTCTAAGATATCGGAGAATTCAGACTTGACGGGAAGCGGTTGTTCCCCGGAGGTAAACAGTTGACTCCCCGAGTTGTCCAGGTTACTCATTATGGCATTGTGTTTCGCGCCGATGTAGAGCCTACCGCCACATCCATTGAGGGCGGTGACGGTGGCTTCTAGTGCCGCCTGGACCTCGATGGAGGGTTGAGCGTGGAGTAAGGCTGCCACCTGATTGATCGTGGCTTCTCGGGCTTGTTTTTGCTGGGTGGCTTGGAGGAGGGTAGCTTGGGCGATCGCGATCGACACCTGATCCGCCAATAACTGGACCAACTGCAAATCATCTTCAGAAATTGGGCGTGTTTCTACATGATGGGAGACAATCAGACCCCAGAGTTCCTGATGATGGAGGATGGGGACCACTACGGAGGAGTTGATTCCCATTGCTCGGAGGTAGGTTAAATGACACTCATCTACAGGGCGATAGCGGATGTTGTTTCCGACTTCCCCGGATTCGTTCGAGGCATATTCCCTGGAACTAACCCCAATTTGCTGCTTGGCAACATCGACGATAGAACAGACCCGATCTTTGGTAAACCGTTCTCGCGCTCGTTCGGGAATATCATCGGCGGGAAAATTTAATCCTTTGAGGGAGGGGAGGCGATTTTCATTAATGGACTCAGCAATCACTTTCCCGCTACTATCGGGATTGAATTGATAGACCATGACGCGATCGGTTCCTAAGAGGGTCCTGATTTCAGCAGCCGTAGCGGTGAGAATTTCCTCTAAATCCAGAGATTGGCGGATCCGGTTGAGCATTCGATGCAACAACACTTCGCGATCGAGTCTTTGTTGGACGGTTTGTGCGGTATTTGTATTATTATTTTTGAGTGTCATAAAAAATGTGCTTTTTTCCAATCCAGATGTTTTTACCTCGGGAAGGTCCAAAACCCTCCGTATTCCCACCAAATTAGATTTTAAGGCTCTCGAAAAAGTACAGGGTTGAGCGGCACAAATTCCGGTTCTCTACACCCACTCGAATTATTTCGTCGCCTTATGAGTGCCAGTAGGTCAATACCCCACTCTAACGAGACTCCGGCTTGATGTCTCATCTTTAGGTAGCTGAACCGCTCTAGTCGTGACTGACTCAGTGATCGATGAGGAGCGACATCAGCTAAAACTCCCCTGTATGAGTTTCTAGCACACAACTGAGGGTTTAGTTTCTGTTCTCCCGGTGACAGGTCCGATCGCCAAAACCACCATTTTGATGCCTTTGTCAACATCATATCAATAAAATCTTAATATATTCCAGGGTTGTAGAGTTGCAATGACTTATCACCCCGTTCCCTCGTTCCCCCTATTGACAAAAATCCAATGTTCAGGTATCTTTAAGGGTCACGGGCATTTAAAAGATTAACAACGGTCTGGAATCCGACAGGAGAAAACAAGGGGAAAATTCATCTGTAGAGAGTGGATTTCTGTTGTCCCCAAACCGGATTTTTTTTTAGGGGCGATCGCTCCCCCGCTCTTTTTTATATGTTGTGTATAGCTTCCCCTCGCCCCCTTTGAAAAACCCCGAGGGAATCAACTCACTGTTCCCAAATTGCCCTCTTAACTGGACGCTTTCTCCTGAAGGCGTCCTCGAATTTCTTCCCGGACACTCATCAACATTTGGCCCAGATGATTTTGACCCGTGCGGTCCGCACCACAGCCCCAGAAATAATCCGTCGGGGAATCCTCAACAATCAGAAGGTCCTCCGTTGCTAGAAGAATCGCCTGGATCTCTAAATGGGTCAAAAACTTGGCTAATACCGCTTCTCGCATAATCCCGAGTTTGACCCAATCCCAGTTTGAGCGAATGGTACGAGACGGATCGCGTCCTAATTTGGCCGCCTCATCCGGAGTCGGCGCATTCCGGATTTCAGTAATGATCGACTCATCCTCTACCCCAATAAATTTATGAGCTTGATAATAATGCTCGACTGTCGGCCAATGCAGGCCCTTTCTGCGAATTCCGTGGGGGGAAAAATTAGAAAAACAGCCGTAGGGTTCGTCAACTTTGTAAAAATAAATTGTCATTTTTATATTTTAGTTTATTTACGCCTAAACATCTTCAGGTTTTCCTCAATATCCGCTCATCTCAATCCCTTGAACCTTGCTCCCACTCCTTAATTCTCTTCTCTATCCGGTGACAGCAGCACCCTCGGCCATTGGGACGGGATGCTATCAAGACTCGGTATAGTCGGGGGAAGACAACCGGGTTTCTGGACAAAATTTTGGCCGATTCGTCACCCATCTCAGCCAGAAACCCGGTTTCTTGTCCTTGGGATTTAATCCGGTCCCAAAGCTTTAGGGGATGGGTCCAAACCTGACTAGCCCCCGAAACCGGGAATCAGGTTTTTCTTGAGACGGTCGATCGCCTTGTCGGCAATATCGGCATAACTGGTTTCCCCACACAATACCTCTACCATGCGCTGAGTCGCACTTGGACGCTTAATCCCCACTTTATAAGCAATTTTGGGAATTCTGTAGAATAAACCGGAGACGCGGGAAGCCCAAACCATTTGCCCTCCCCATTCCTCATTCATCACCTGAGTGTATTTTTCTAAGGCGTTGCTGGTGCCAGCGAGGGCGGCATCAATGGACTCGGCTGCTTTCACGCCGCTAAACATGGAGGGACGAATTCCCTCTGCGGTTAAGGGGTCAACGACGCAGGCAGCTTCCCCGGCGAGGATGGCATTCTGGGTATGGAGTTTTTGCTCTTTTTCCCAGAGGCATAGAAAATCTTGATGCACTTGGGTGGAGAGGGGGAACCCATTAGCTTGGGCATATTCAGTTAAGATTTGATCCAGCTTTTCTTTAGTGCCCCCTTGTAAGTTGGCGATGCTGAGGCTGTAACCATCGGCTTTGGGGAAGTTCCAGATGTAGCCTTTTTTGATGCGGCCAAAATCAAACTGAATCAGTGCATTGGGGTTGGGGGAAGTAATTTCGACGGCGGCGGCAGGTTGGCGATCGCGCTCTTTAAAGCCCAGCATTTTCGCCATTGGCCCTTTGGCCCCATCGGCGGCGATTAGATATTTGGCTTCTAAGGTTTCGGTGGCGGTGGTGACTTGCCAGCGATCGCCTTTAAAAGCTATTTGAGTGACTGCACTGTTGTCTCGAACTTCAGCCCCTTGTTGTTTAGCTTGGTCGATGAGAAATTGGTCAAAGATATCCCGGCGGACCATCCACATCGGTTCAGGAGTTTCGAGTTGTACCTCTACCGGGTCTTCTCCCTGCCAAGTGTAGCGGAGGCGATCGACCTTCATCGAAATTGCCGGAGTAAAATCAAAGTCAAACCATTGGGCGATCGCTGGAGAGACACCGCCGCCACAGGGTTTATATCGCGGCAAAGATTCTTTTTCTAGGACTAAAACCGATCGGCCTCGTTTTGCTAAATGATAGGCGGCACTTCCGCCAGCGGGACCCGCTCCTACAATAATGCAATCGAACATAATGATTGAATTTTCACGTCTGAATTGAATTGATTTTATGGCACGCCCTGGGCGCTTGCGCCTCTGTCATCAGACAGAGGACACTCCGGGCATCCTTGACAAACTGTAACGAATAGATGTCAGAAAAACCCAGATAACCTGAAGAATTATCTGGGTTTTTCAGTTGAGTTAGACTTCTTCCAGAATTGTCTTAAGCCCCCCAGTAATTAAACATTTATTCCTCTGGCTTCCCCCAGGAACTAAACATTTATTCCTCTGGCTTCCCCCTTCTTAAGGGGGACGGGAGGGGGATCTAAGGGGGATGGGAGGGGGATAATCAGGGGGGTTGGGGGGATCAATCCGGAATTTTGCAAGAGGTCTATTACAAACTCGCTAGGTTTGGAAAAACGGTCAAAAAAATTAGACAGTAGTGATGTCTTTTTCTTTCACCGCCAGCACTTCATCGATTTTTGCGACGTATTTATCCGTCATTTTTTGAATGTCATCTTGCAAAGCTCTCGATTCATCTTGAGAGATGTCGCTATTTTTTTCCTGCTTGCGGACTGAATCAATCCCATCCCGACGAGCATTGCGAATGGCAACCTTCCCTTCTTCGGCGTATTTTCCGGCAACTTTCACCAGTTCCTGACGGCGATCGCTGGTTAACTGGGGAATGTTCAACCGAATGACTGCCCCATCATTGCTCGGAGTTAAGCCCAAATCCGAGGTTAAAATCGCTTTTTCGATAATCGCCAAACTGTTGCGATCGAACGGTTGAATCGCAATCGTACTGGCATCGGGGGTATTGATGCTCGCTAACGATTTTAGCGGGGTGGGCGACCCGTAATATTCAACCATGATTTTGTCCAGCAAAGAGGTATTCGCTCTGCCGGTGCGAATGGTGTTAAAAGAGCGTTGAGTTGCCTCAACGGCTTTTTTCATCAGATCTTCTACTTCAGCTAACTTCACAAAAACCTCCCACAATCGTTCCGACGTTTTCTCCCAAGACCGCTCGGCGGATGTTACCCGGTACCGAGAGGTCAAATACTATGATCGGGATATTATTGTCTTTGCACAGGGCGATCGCGGTACTATCCATCACCCGTAAATCGTGCGTTAAAACATGACCATAAGTCAGGCTATTATACCGTTTCGCATCCGGGTTAAGATGGGGGTCACTATCATAAATCCCATCAACTTTAGTCGCCTTAAAGATCACTTCAGCATTGATTTCTGCTGCTCTTAGGGCGGCGGTGGTATCCGTGGTAAAGAAGGGATTTCCCGATCCGGCCCCAAAAATAACCACCCGTTTTTTTTCTAGGTGGCGAATGGCACGACGACGAATATAGGGTTCAGCAACTTCCTGCATGGCGATCGCGGTTTGCACCCGCGTCTGGACGCCCATGCGTTCGAGAGAATCCTGCAAAGTCATGGCATTCATCACCGTGGCGATCATGCCGATGTAGTCAGCAGTCGCCCGATCCATGCCTGCTGCTGCTCCCTTAACTCCGCGAAAAATGTTACCGCCACCGACAACAACTGCCACTTCTACGCCATCGGCAATTAGATCTGCCAACTGTTGAGCGATTTGCTCAACCACGATGGGGTCGATGCCGTAATTTAGCTCGCCCATCAATGCTTCGCCACTCAGCTTTAGTAAGACTCGCTGGTACACTCTCCCCATCAGCTCACTCTTTTCCCAACTGTATTTGCCTCACCCATAAGATAGCAGGATGTCGGCATTTTTCGACGCATTCTACCAGAAATCATCCCTGGGTTGTCTGGAGACTCCCGGAAATGCTTGGGATAGGGGTCCATTTTGACGGTTTGGGTCTATGGCCCTTGGACGGGAACGGAAGTTTGAGGCAGTCCGGGTTTAGGGTCCTTTTTGATGCCATTTGAGGGAACTGCCAATGGTTTGGGTAGATTCTATGACGATGGGTTCCTCAGATAGCAGGGATGCGATCGCCTCTCTCAAGTAGGCAACCTTTACCGCTTCCGGGCGATCGGGACAATCATCAATGGACCCTCGATAGCGCAAAATCCCCTCTCCATCCAGCAAAAACACCTCGGGGGTCGTTTTGGCCCCAAAGCAATGGGCGACATCCTGGGTGGCATCCCGCAGATAGGGAAATTTTAGGTCCTTTTCCTGGGCGAAGGACTTCATCTGTTCAAAGCTATTTTCAGGATATTGACGGGCATCGTTGGAGTTAATGCCAATCAGGGTAAAGCCCTTGCCGTTAAAATCCGTCTGGATCTGTTTGAGGCGATCGAGATAGGATTGGACATAAGGACAGTGATTGCATAAAAAAATTACGCCCACTCCCCGATAGTCTTCCAAATATCGGGCTAAGTGATGAACGCGATCGTCTATTCCCGGCAATTCAAAATCCGGGGCATGGCTTCCGATAGCAGTCCCTATCATTTCCATAAATACTGAGTTCTCTGTGGTATGGACTGAGCAATTCAACAATAGCGAGCGCTTAATCGGGTCGTAGCATCTTCCCGACAAGTTGGGATTTCATGCTTGCTCTACACCTAGTTTATGCACTTTAAGAGCCTGTCGTAAATTCCCAAGTCCAAAATTTGAGGCTTCCAAGGGCGGGAAAAAAATTGTAACATTATGTTAAGCCCACCTTTTGATATTCAGGGGCGATCGGCCTGATTCCCTCTCTACCCCGCAGTCATGACTCTGATTCCTTCCCACCCTTCACCCTCTTCCCCTAGCGCCGCCTTGCCCTTTCAAACCTGGACCTGGCGAGGGTTTCCGATATGCTACCAACAGCAAGGAGAGGCGGGACCGGCAGTGGTACTCGTCCACGGATTTGGGGCCTCCTGCGGTCACTGGCGCAAAAATATTCCAGATTTAGCCACGGGTTGTCGAGTCTATGCCATTGACTTGATTGGGTTTGGCTACTCCGCGAAACCAACTCCTGGAGAGGCGATCGCCTATACCTTTGAAACCTGGGGAGAACAACTCGCCGATTTTTGCCGCGAAATCGTCGGCGGTCCCGCCTTCTTCGTCGGCAATTCCATTGGCTGTATTGCCATCATGCAAGCGGCGGTAGATCATCCCGAACTCGCCCAGGGCATTGTTGCGATTAACTGTTCCCTGCGCCTGCTACACGATCGCAAACGGTCCCTAAAACCCTGGCATCAACGCATCGGTCCACCGATTGCACAAAAGATATTATCTGTCAAGTGGATTGCCCAATTCTTTTTTAACCGATTAGCCACCGCTAAAACAGTCCGCTCCATTTTATTGCAAGCCTACCGCCGAGCAGATGCCGTCACCGATGAACTGGTGGAGATTATTCTCGGACCCTCCCGAGATGCCGGTGCCGTAGATGTTTTTGTCGCCTTTACCCGCTATTCCCAAGGCCCCTTACCGGAAGATTTGCTACCCATTTTACCTTGTCCCGCCCTCCTCCTCTGGGGCAGCGAAGACCCCTGGGAACCCCTCACCCTGGGAAAAGAATTCGCCAAAATCCCGACAGTAGACCAATTTATTCCCCTACCGGGATTGGGTCATTGTCCTCAAGATGAAGCCCCCGAGGTTGTTAATCCAATTGTGTTGGAGTGGATATTAAAGAAGCAAGGGGAATCTAATCTGTTAGAATAGGGTTTTAGGAGTGCTTGAGTTGGTGTTCACTTGCGTTGGGCATCAACGGATATCATTCAGCCTTTTTGCCAATCTCAATAGTTTCCACCCCCCGAATCAACAAAAATGAGTAGAACCATCAACTTTCAATCCATTTCTTGGTTTTGGGACCTCTATACCCGAAACCTCCTCGACTTAAATCCACCGTATCAAAGAAGAAGTGTTTGGAATCAAAAATACAAAGATGATTTTATTGATACAGTTTTGAATGGGTATCCATCTCCTGCCATTTTTTTATATCGAGAGATTACGGATGATGGAGTATCCAAATATAGTGTAGTTGATGGAAAACAAAGATTATCTACTTTATTTGAATTTGCCGAAAATAAATTTCCTGTCAGTGACCAAGCTACCATTACGAGACTAAGAGGATTATCTTTTAAAGAATTAGAGACCGAAGTAAAGCAAAGTTTTTGGGCCTATCAGTTTGCCGTTGAATCAGTTCCTTCTACCGATGAAAAAATTATTAATGACATTTTTGACCGCATCAATCGGAATGTCAGTAAATTAACCCCTCAAGAACTTCGACACGCCCGGTTCGATGGTGTCTTTATTACCACCGTCGAAAATTTGACAGACTGGATGTTATCCGTTTTACCCAACAACTTCCCCTCAATTGCTACCAAATCAAGAAAACAAATGAAAGATGTGGAATTTGTCACTCGACTCCTCCTGTTTTTAGAAGAGGGAGTAAAATCTTATCGTCAATATGAATTAGATGCAGCATTTAATGATAGAGATTTAGATTGGGAAAACAAAGATAAAGTAGAAAATGAATTTAAACAGGTGATTACTTTAATTCAAGAGATTTTTAAAACATCTGTCGATTTGTCAATTGATTTAACCAAAACTCGCCTAAAAAACCAAACTGATTTTTATTCATTTTTTGCTGCGGTTGCCGAATTAAATCAAAAAAAATTGCTAGAAATAAATAGAGAAATACCTAAAAACATTGCCAGTTTTTTAGAGAGGGTAGAGTCTGATGAGGCTCGAATGACTGATAAAGAAGCTCAAGCATATTATGATGCAATTACAACTTCTCTTCTTTCAGGAACTGAAAAATCCCGAACCAGAATCGATAGTTTAAAATCCGTAATATTGTCATCTATTGCAATTGTTGCATAACTTCTAAGGTTATTAATGAAGTATCCTTCAATTTTAGACCGTCAATATCAACAATACCTACCCTTCGTTGAAGAAGTAGCAAAGCGAGTTAAATCAACATTGGTCAATTTTTGCGATAAGAAAGGATACGCATTCACTTCTCGGATTAAAACCATTGAATCTTTAGCTGAAAAAATTGAAACGGGGAGATTCAAAAAATGGTCAGACCTTGATGATTTATTTGCTTGTACCGTGATTATCCCTCGATTATCCCAAGAACAAGAAATTATAGATTTTTGCCGAAATAGTTTTAATATCACTAAAACTCTCAAAAGAGGACAGGCGAAAAAAGCACCGGATATATTCATATTTGATTCAACAAGACTTTCTGGTAAATTAAGAAGCATTGACCTAAGTTTAGACAATTCATTAAATATTTTTAATATTGGGTTTGAAATTCAAATAAAAAGTGCTTTTGAACACGCTTGGGCCGTTTCCACCCATGATTTAGTTTATAAAAGTTCTGAAATTGATTGGAAAAAGCAGCGTTTAGCGGCCCAAATTAAATCTACAGTTGAACAGTTGGATACTCTCATTCTGGCTTTTGAAGAAGTTTCTGCTGTTATCCAAGAAAGTGATTATCCTGAACTCAAGAAAAAGATTCAAATTGCGAAACTTACCGAAAGTCTATTTAAAAATAAAATTCCTGAAGAACTTCGACCCAAAGATTTGAGCAGATTTTGTGATATTTTGTATAGAATCCTAGTAAGCGCTGGTAAAGAGGAAAATATTAAAGAATCTCTTGATTATATTAAATCTGTGGTCAATAGTACACCGAATAAAAAATTTCCTCGCAGTATTTCTTTGTTACAATACTTTTTGGCGATTTTAGTTGAAAACCAAATAGTTACTCTACCTTTACCGAACTATTCTTGTCATATCACGGAAGAGTTAATCACGCTCTATCCATGTTTTGACACCCAAAATTCTATCAGTTTTGACTACGAAACTTAAAAATGTATTAATTGAACCAGGATGTACACCTATTGAGAGATCCTACTTTAAACTAGGGGCAATTTATGAATTGCCCCTACAGCCATCATTCTATAAAATGATGGGACGTTTCGAGATTAAATCAGCAGCCCGTTGTAAGGCATCGCGGCGATTTTCCATGAGGTGAATGCAGGAAAAGCGCTCAAGGTTGAGTTTGCCGAGACGTCGCCGGGGTTGTCCAGGAGAGACGACGACAAACACCTGGCGATCGCATTGTTCGGAATCCATCAGCATGGTTTCAATGGCTAAAGCTGCGGTTACCCCCATCGTTGGAACTTCGCTCATATCCAAGACTAAAGCCTGATAATTTTTGAGAATGCTAATCCGTCGGGAAAATGTTTTTGCCGCACCGAAACTCAGGGCTCCCCCTAATTGAAACAGTAAAATATCCCCTTGGCATTGAGTCAGTAATTCGTGTTCTTCCTCACTTAACCCCATTGCTAAGGAGGGGTCACTGACTGCCCTCATGCGATCGCTCTGAACATCGGTGAGGCGCTTAATTGTCAGCACATTGGCGATAAAGACTCCCACTACAACAGCGGTGACTAAATCCACAAATACCGTGAGAACGAGTACCAAAGTCATCAGCCCTGTTGCCCGAGGAGAGAGACTCGGTGCACGGCGAATAAAGCTCCAATCAATGATATCCATGCCAACTTTTAACAGCAGTCCCCCGAGTACCGCATGGGGAATCACCGTGGTTATGGGACCCGCCCCCAAGGTAATGATCAGCAACACTCCGGCATGAATAATCCCCGAAAGCGGCGTGCGACCCCCTGCCTGAACATTGGTCACCGTCCGCATGGTGGCCCCGGCCCCCGGCAATCCGCCAAAGAGTCCGCAGATGCAGTTGCCAATCCCCTGCCCAATCAGTTCTTTATCCGAGTCGTGATGAATTTGGCTAATGTTGTCTGCGATCAGGGAAGTGAGAAGGGAGTCAATGGAACCCAGAATCCCCAGGATTAACCCGTAGCGCATCATCGTTTTGAATTCGCTCCCGGTAAAGGTAGGCATTTGCAGATGGGGTAATCCGGTGGGAATGACTCCGATGCGAGGGACATCCCCATTGCTCATCAACAGTACCGAAACCCCGGTTGCGATCGCCAATGCCAGCAGGGGGGCCGGACAAATTCGGTTCAGGCGCGGGGGGGCGAACATGACGATCGCCAGGGTCAGGAGTCCTAACCCTAAAGCATATAAGTTCGGTTGCATCAGGTAACTGGGCAGTTGTTGCAGAATTCCCCACACACTACCCTCGCCTTTATACCCCAGCAGAGGCGGCAGTTGTAGCAAAATCACAATCACCCCAATCCCGGACATAAATCCAGAAATGACCGTGTAGGACATTAGGGTGAGGTACTGTCCTAGTTTCAGGAACCCAAAAAGAATTTGAAACAGTCCCCCGATGATGACGACGGTAAATGCCATTGCTAACCCCGTATCCGGGTTACGTGCCACCAGGGAGGCAATGACTGTGGTGATAATCACCGTCATGGGTCCTGTGGGTCCCGAAACTTGGGCCGGGGTCCCGCCAAAGAGGGCGGCAAAGAAACCGAGGATAATTGCGCCATAGAGTCCAGCAATGGCCCCGGCACCGGAGGCGACTCCAAAGGCTAAAGCCAGAGGTAGGGCGACGATCGCGGCGGTAATGCCACCAAATAGGTCCCCCCGTAGATTCTCAATCCCAATCTTATTTACTAACTGCATCGGTTTGGCAAGAAGGTTGCAAGCGGTTTGTTTGGTTTACGGTTCAATCATTTCCCTGGAATGTTTGTGTCGTTTATTCTCCTTAGTTTTGCCCCGGGGCGATCGGCCTAAACCCTGATTACTCTAGGTCTTTTTACCCGAGGGAATTTTGTTCTCTCCGTTCACTTTAGCTGGTTTTTTCTCTCAAAACCGTTCTAAAAATCAAGATTCGTTGATGTTCACTGAAATGGGATTGGCGATCGCACCCCAGTTTCGTGTCCCCCTCAACTCTCAGCTTGCGGATTAGTCTTCGTCCCGCTTTCTGATAAACTGGTTCGTTCACATCACAGTCCCCATTGCAGCCATGAGCGAGTTTGTTTACAACTATCCCTCTTTATTTCCCGGTACTTTACTCAAGCGGTATAAACGCTTTCTAGCCGATATCAAACTAGATACCGGCGAAGAAATTACAGTCCATTGTGCGAATCCGGGTAAAATGTTGGGCTTATCCGCCCCGGGAAGTCGGGTCATGGTGTCCCTAAGTACCAATATTAAGCGGAAGCTACCCTATAGTTTGGAATTAGTGGCAGCGGAAGAAAATCCGACCACTTGGGTGGGAGTGAATACCAGTTTACCCAATCAAGTGATTAAATTAGCATTGGCAGCGCGACTGTTTCCAGGATTGGGTGCTTATGAGACGATCAAGCCGGAAGTGGTTTATGGACGCGATCGCAAAAGTCGGGTAGATTTTTTTCTCACTGGAACTGAAGGAACGACACCGATATATCTGGAAGTAAAAAATGTCACTTGGGCCCAGGGAGAAAAAGCATTATTTCCCGATGCCATCACTACCCGAGGGCACAAGCATTTGTTAGAATTAGTAGATGTGATGGAGACTCACGCGGCAAGGGCAGTGGCGTTATTTTTTATCAGTCGGGGAGATTGTGAGGTTTTTGGTCCGGGAGATACCGCTGATCCGCTCTATGGCAAGTTATTACGGGAAGCAGTTGCCAAGGGGTTGGAAATTTTCCCCTGTCGGTTTGAGTTAACTCCGGCAGGGGTGAGGTATTTGGGGTTAGCTGAGGTAGCGTTTTAGGATGGGGGAAAATGTTCAACGTCCCGACTTCAGTCGTTGCTTGCCTGTCATGGCACCTGCCATGATAGGCATTGGGAGTGGCAGCGTAGATGGTGGCGTTAGTTGGCGATCGCCAACTAACGCGGTAACGACTGAAGTCGTTACTACAAACAGTTCTCCCCGTTCAACGTCCCGACTTCAGTCGTTGCTTGCCTGTCATGGCACCTGCCATGATAGGCATTGGGAGTGGCAGCGTAGA
>JAMXFF010000001.1:231119-276061 GCA_025370845.1 Laspinema palackyanum D2a
TGGTGGCGTTAGTTGGCGATCGCCAACTAACGCGGTAACGACTGAAGTCGTTACTACAAACATTTTCCCGACAGCACGAAGGATTATGTAGTCAGCGCCGGAATTTTCACATCCAGGCGAGTGCGCCAACTGGCTAGGTGAGACAAGGACCGATCGCGATATTTACCATACCGTTCTGGTTTGCTCTTGATTTTCTGCGGAAACGGCGGCAAAATCCCGAAGTTGGGGGGCATGGGTTGGAAGTGTTTGGGGGAGGCGGAACTGATGAAGGAAAACAACGCCCCCATCATGGTTGTATAAGGCATCCACACGGGTTTTAATCCTTGTGCTAGACGGGCGGCATTGGTTCCGGCTAACCAGCCTCCGGCAGTGGCTGCGGTATAGCCTTCGGTGCCGGTGAGTTGTCCCGCAGCTAGGAGGGTCGATCGCCCTTTAAACTGTAAGGTTCGGTCCAACAATTGGGGAGAATTAATAAAGGTATTGCGATGCATCACTCCCATGCGGACAAATTCGGCATTTTCTAATCCGGGAATTAACTGAAAGACTCGCTTTTGTTCTCCCCATCGTAAATTGGTTTGGAATCCCACCATGTTCCAAAGTTGTCCCGCTTTGTCTTCTTGGCGCAATTGCACCACGGCATAAGGCCGATTTTCGCTGCGCGGGTCACTTAATCCCACAGGTTTAACGGGACCATAACGCATGGTATCTTCCCCGCGTTTTGCCATTTCTTCAATGGGTAAACAGGCTTCAAAAAATTTCGAGGTTTCTCGGTCAAAGTCTTTTAATTCCGCTTGTTCGGCTTTGCACAATTCCTGCCAAAAATGCAGGTATTGTTCTTTGTTCATGGGACAATTGATATAGTCGGCATCCCCTTTGTCATACCGGGAGGCGCGGAAGGCGATATCCAAATTGATGGAGTCACCGACAACGATGGGACTGGCTGCATCAAAAAAGCTCATGTATTCCATGCCGGTGAAGCGCTGCAAGTCGGTGGCGAGGGCGGTGGTGGTGAGGGGTCCGGTAGTGAGGACGACGATGCCATCTTGGGGAATTGCGGGGGCTTCTTCGCGCCGGAGGTCGATTAAGGGGTGATTGGCAAGGGTTTCGGTGAGTTCATGGCTGAAGACGCCGCGATCGACGGCGAGGGCTCCACCGGCTGGGACTTGATGGCGATCGGCAGTGCCGATGACGAGGGACCCGAGTTGGCGCAGTTCTTCATGGAGTAATCCGGCTGCCCGATCGCTCGCTTTGGCCCCAAAGGAGTTGCTGCAAACCAGTTCAGCAAATTCCCCAGTATGATGGGCGGGGGTCATTTGCACGGGTCGCATTTCATAGAGGACGACGGGGACCCCAGCCCGGGCGATTTGCCACGCGGCTTCAGTGCCTGCAAGTCCGGCACCAATGACTGTAACGGGTTGTTGGTCGTTCATAAAAACTCTGAAAACTCCTGAGATTGGGGAATAGGGCGATCGCTCGCATGAGCAAGGGAAAATGAGCCTAGGGCCTAAGATTCGGGGGTATCCTCCAGTTTGATATTCCCTTCAAATTATATTTAACCACTGGGTGATCAGTCGGGGTGCGGGTAAGACGATCGCCAAAAACAGGGCGATCGCTACTAAGCCCAAAAAATCCCGGCGATTATCCAGTTCGCTGACATCATTCAGGGCCGGGGAATCCACAATTGGCATGAAGAATAACAGAATGGCCCAAATAATCCATCCCCGTTGCACCCAAGAGAGTCCGAGGAAGGCAAACCGGGTGAATTGACTAATCCGGGCGGCTTGCACCTGCCCAAACATGGCATGAATGATATGTCCCCCATCCAATTGACCCACGGGAATCAGGTTTAAGGCGGTGGCGATTAACCCAATGTATCCGGCAACGGCAACGGGATGTAAATTCAGGGCACTGGTGAGGGTGAGTTGCGACCCCAGGGCGAGTTTACTCACCAGGGTGAGAATGAGGGAACTTTTTGGGTCTAAGGCGGTGATTTGGAACATTCCGGCGTTCTCTGGGATGGGGACGACGGTGGAATGAACCAATCCCCACCACAACAGGGGGAGGGTGACGATGAATCCCGCCAGGGGACCGGCAATACTGATATCAAACAAGACTTTTCGATTCGGCATGGGCGACTGGATTTGGATGAACGCCCCGAAAGTGCCTAACAAAAAGGGGAAGGGAATAAAATAAGGCAGAGTTGTCTTGATTTTATAAAATACTGCGCTCAGATAGTGACCGGATTCATGGATACCCAGGATGAGCATCAGGGCGAGGGCATAGGGTAATCCCTGAAGTAATAAACTGGGGTCGGATTGCAACTCCTCTAAGGAAAATCCCGCCAGTTCAGTTCCGAACCAACTGGTGGTAAAGAGGGTGATCCCGGCGAGGGAGAGGGCGATTAGGGGTTTGTTTAAGTCATTGGTGGAGGCGGTTTGTTCCGGATTGGGAACGAGGATAAAAAAGGGTTGACCTTTGAAATCTTCCTGAAAAATAATTAAGAAGCGATCGCCGAATTTGTCTTCGATTTTGGCGCGAATTTTTTGATAGGCAGACTCCGGGGGCGATCGCAACTGACCCCGACAGATTACCGCTTGCGGACGATAATCAATCTGATGCAGGGCGTACACCGTCCAATCAAAACAATCCCGCAGTTCCTGTTCTTCCCCATCATTCAGGGCGCGTAATTCCTGGGCACTGGCGGGAGGACGTACACGAGATACCGCTTTGATTCCGGCAGATTCCCGGGCGGGATCAACTCCTGAATCCTGTTCTAATGGGGAGGGCATATCCCGGCGACCCCAGAAAAAGAGTATCCAGTAGATTAGGGGCGACACCACAAATGAACCGAGGGCGACTTCAGTGGGTAAGGGACTGTCTTCGCCATGAATGACAAACCAAACCATCCACAGGAATGCGGGGGCCATTAATGCCAACCACAACACCCAAAGCGGGGTGCGCGTCAGGTGTGCCACACGCTGCCGCAAGATAATGTATGTAATAAAACCTAGAAGCAGTAACCAGAGAATCATGCTATGCCCAAACAACCACGGGCTGTCCTTGATAATATTTTTGCCTTTTCTCCCAATCGAGAGACCCTAGGCGCGACAGCTTATCTTATTGTAGAAAACAACGCCAATATCCTGGTAGATTGTCCCCCCTGGGATGAATCGACGGAGGAATTCCTGACTCAGCAAGGGGGCGTGCAGTGGCTATTTTTGACCCATCGGGGAGGAATTTCCAAAGTCAAGGAAATTCAAAAGGCAACGGGCGCTCAAGTAGTGATTCAAGAGTGGGAAGCCTATTTACTGCCGGAATTGACGGTGCAGACATTTGAGAAAGATTGTACCCTGAGTCCCCATTGTCAGGGAATTTGGACCCCCGGTCATTCCCCTGGGTCCTCCTGTTTATATTATGGGGGTCACGGTGGGATGTTATTCGTGGGGCGGCATTTGCTTCCGAATGCTCAGGGAGAACCGATGCCCTTGAGAACCTCTAAAACCTTTCACTGGACCCGCCAAATTCAGTCCGTTAAGGCGCTGCAAGAGCGATTTACACCGGAGAGCTTGCACTATATCTGTCCCGGGGCGAGTACGGGCTTTTTACGGGGCAAACGGGTGATTGAGTCGGCTTATGAGCATCTGGCGGCGATCGATGTTCAGGGGTTGAGGGAGTTGGAGCCTGTTCTGTGAGCAACTCACCCGGCGGGGGGGGGTTCAAACCCCCGCCTAACAGCAACACCCGGCGGGGGTTCAAACCCCCGCCTAATAGCTAAAGTCGGTTGAAACCGACTGAAAACACCAGGGGATAAAACTTGCAGTCGGTTAAAACGGACTAAAAACACAACGCGATAAGACTTGCAGTCGTCTTTAGACGACTTTAGCTATTAGGCGGGGGTTTGAACCCCCGCCGGTGTTGAGAATGGTGCAAGATGTCAGTTGAAACCGACTGAAAACACCAGGGGATAAAACTTGCAGTCGGTTTTTAACCGACTTTAGCTATGAGGCCGCCAATCGATTTATCCCCCGCTGGTGTTGAGAATGGTGCAAGATGTCAGTAAAATGCAACCCAATAGTGCGTGTCCTTGAATTTGGTAAAAATCATGTCCGTTGCAACTCCTTACTCGAACGCGCCTGATGTCTCAACCGAAGATTATTTAGTCGTCGGTTTGGCAACTTGTTTTCTGAAGCAAGATGGGGAAGTCCATCAGGTCAAAATTGTAGAACCAATCCCTTCGGCGGCTTTAGAAGCGATTCTCAAGGGAATTCCTACCTCGTATGAAATGGCTTGTGCCACTACCCTGGGGACAGTTTTAGAGGGTGAACAGCCGAAACTATTGCCCGAGTTTCCTGCTGATGCTCAATTCTGTGATGATTTTGTAGAACGGGCGATTTCGACGGTTCGCACCTATCAACATCGTCCTGAAGCTTGCGAGGCGATCGCGATCGGGTCAACTTATCGTGAATTGAACTATTCTGTGGAGCGCAAGCGGGTTCTGAATTCCGATAATATTGTCCGTACCGAGGATAATGTTAAGCAACATGAGTACACTCATAAGGTTTTGTAATTCATCAGGATAGGGTGAGTTCGGCTTTAACCCGATGACTTACTTCTCCTGAAACCTTCAAAAATGAGGGATAAATTGTTGTTGCAGTGGTAATAATTTATCCCTCATTTTAATATTAAAATCACATAAAATATTAAATTATAAATTTTTCAAATTAGTTCGATTGGCTCTATTGTTGTTTAAAATTTGTTTTGAAATGTGCCAGAAATCTCATAAAATCAGAATCAGGTGATGCTGGATTGACTGGAGGGATACATGGAACTGATGACGGAACGAATTGAATCGATTAAGGCGGGAGCAATCGGGGGATTGTCTGTGGCAGTCGCCTGGGGAGTGACGAGTTTGGGGAATCAGTTGATGTTATCCTCTGGGGTTGAGAGTTGGGCGATTTTTCCTGAATGGCAGCGGTTGTGGTTGAGTGGCGCAAGTGCGGGAGTTGCCGGTTTTTTGTTTGGGGTAACTTATCGTTATATTATCCGGGACGATGTGAATCCTCATTTGAAATCTGGGGCGGTATTTGCCTTTGGTTTAGTGCGAGGATTGGCTCAAGTTGAGGTGGGATTAAGTAATCCGAATACTCTGTTGCCGGTGGCGGTGATGGCGAGTGAAAGTATTTTAATGTTTGCGGTGGCAAGGGTTCTATTAGATGCGGCGATCGCCCGTCATTGGGTTAAGCCTTTTTCTAGTTTTTAAAGCGCCTGATCCAAGGCACAGGGGAGGGAATTGGATATGACTTTTGGGTTTAATTTTATGGGGGAACTCGACCCTAACCCTCCTTACAACGGTAGATTTTTTAGGGAGTGTCCCCGGGTATAATACTGAGTGGATAGACTCCATTATAGCCAATTGAATTAAAGGGGTCCCTATTCGCTTGTTTCCTCTGATTCCCGACCCCTTACTTCTACATCCCCTGACTCTACCCCTCAATACTTGTTAATCGTAAAAAACCTACGGTTGTAAGTCTCCCCTATCTGCGCCATCTCTCTTATCTCCTTCATCCTCTCCAACTTCTCCATCTGAATTAGTCCTGTTCATCCAGTATCCGTTCCAATGCCACGCGATCGACTCGGCGGGGGTAGCGTTTATCCATTGGGATTTTTTCAACGACGCGCAATGCTTCTACATTGGCCCATTGTAGGGATTCTAGGACGGAGGATAAACTGCGTTGAGATGAGGTGCGATCGCCACTTTTATCAGCCATTTCTACCACTAAAGTCCGCTGATAGCGATAGGAAAAAAACGCGATCCGTTGGACTTCCCGATTGTAATCCACAGCGCATTCTACAGTTAGGGGATAAATCACGCCGAATTTATCCTGAATGCAATCTTGGCAGGGTCCAAGTAACCACAATCGTCCCTGGGAGTCTAAATATCCCGCATCTCCAGTCCGATGCCATTGTTGTTCCCCGACTCGAAAGTTCATGGGTTCGTCCCCGAGTTCGTTTAAGGTTCGGGTGATGAAGCGATCGCCTTGCAAGACAATTTCTCCGGGTTCTGCGCGAGGGCGACAGGTGGCTTCAAATTCGGCTTGATTTTGATAGGGGGCGACGGGTGCGCCCCATTGGTTGGGGATAATTCTTAACTGAATATCTGGGGCGGGTTTGCCCACGAGTAAGCCTTTTCCCCTCTGCATTTGACTAACGTCGCTGGCTTCAATTTCTCGGCGAGAGAGGCTGGCGATCGCAGCAGTTTCTCCATAAATTGCGATAATTTCTGCTTGGGGTGCAATTTGATTCACTTGATTGAGCAGACTGGGCAAAACTGGCGTTCCCCAAATAAATATTTTATACGAAGGAGTTAATAATTCTCTTTTTTTAATCAACGCCTCGATTAGGTTCTCAACTAAGGTGGGAGAAGCCGCAATCCGAGTGGGATAATATTTATTAACAGCATCAATAATCGGTTTGGTTTGATGAATTAAAGGCTGTTTTGTTTTGAATTGAGGCAATAAGCTAGTCAGCCCTAAGCCTATATTAATTAATCCGAGAAGCGGTTGGAGGGTAATATCTATTTCTCCCGGATGAGTGAGGAGAATTTCCGATAGGGATTTTTGCTGTAAGATTAAATGATCATGAGTCAATTCAATAAATTTTAATTGGTCATATAATCCCACTGTCGAGACGATTACTGCTGGAGTTCCTGGCTCAATTTCGGTAATTTTAGGGTCTGGTTCTAGGGGTTGTGCTCTTTGCCAAGAAATTAGAGTGGGGAGGGAAAATCCGACGGTAAATTTAAGCGAAATTTTGCGAAAAGCCCGGGAGAAAAACCGCCCAATTAAATTTTTGGTGGTGGTAATGACGGCTTTGGGACGGCACAAGGTACAGGCGCGATCGAGTTCATCCGACGGGGCATCGGGGTCGAGGATTAAGGCGATCGCACCGAGTCTAAAAATGGCAATCAACGCGACATAAAAATCGGTTGACAGCGGCAGCATGAGCAAGATGGTATCTCCCCTCTGCATCCCTTGTTGTCGCAACAGGGTCACTCCCCGACGCGCCCTCAACTCCAACTCAGCAAAACTCACCCTGCCCCTTGCACCGCGTCGCATCTCCAGGATGGCGGGAGTCTCTGGGGTTTCTTCAACTTGTTTGTGTAGAATTTCGGCAATATTCATCGCTCAAGGAGTGGGATAAAGGCAGGCGTTGATTTGCCATTTTAAGCCAGCATCGCTGCTGGAAACTACATCGGCATCCCCATCGCCACCGGATTTAAGGGTTGGACAAAAACCGTTTGGATTGGGCTATTTTAGAAATATATCCTATGACTTGACCCCTTGGGAAATACGAACGGCCAATTTAACAGAGATACCACGAAGGCGATCGCGGAGCCTCTAACCGGAGAGGGAGGTGGGGAGTTCGGGGGGATGGGGAGGTTGGGGGAGATGGGGAGGTTGGGAGAGAAATGGAATCGATTAATGTCAGTTTACTATCGAACGAGAAGATAAAATGCAAATTTTTATTATAATTTTAAACCCCATGATAAAAGTTTATTTTTAATGATAAAAAAGCCAAATGTTGGGGAAGTCGGTGCAGGATTGGCTGGGCCAACGGAGCAGATGTATCCTGCGTCACATTTAGCCCTCCCCATTGAGATTAAAATTTTCAATTAATGGCCTGGGTCCGGATTTGATTCCACTCCAAACAGGAAAACCTGCCCTGATCATACCTGAGCAATATCCGGAATTATAATAAAAATTCGGTTAAACTGCTAACTGATGTCGTGCATTCCTCTCTAATCGGTTTAATTTTATGCGTAAAACGAAGATTATCTGCACTCTCGGTCCTGCTAGTTGCGATCGCAAGACCATCACAGAAATGGTTCTAGCGGGAATGGATGTAGCTCGCTTAAACTTCTCCCACGGCGACTATGCCACTCACGAACAAAATATCCGCACCATTCGCGAAGTGTCCGCCGAATTAAATAAACCGATCGCGATTATGCAGGATTTACAAGGTCCGAAAATCCGAGTCGGAGAAATGGAACCTGGGGTTGTCCTCCATCCTGGGGATCCAACCATCATTACGATGCTAGAGGTACTCGGGAATGCTCAACGCTTTAGTTCCACCTATAAAGGATTAGCCGATGATGTTAAAGAAGGAGATTTAATCCTCATTGATGATGGTCTGATTTGTATCCAAGCTAATCGGATTTATGAAAAAGAAATTTACGGAACCGTAATTTATGGGGGTCCGGTCAAAAGCCACAAAGGAATTAACCTTAGGCATTCTTCAATTTCTGCTCCAGCAATGACTCAAAAAGATATTGAAGATTTGAATTTTGGTTTGGAGCAAAACATTGATTATGTTGCCCTCTCTTTCGTTCGGGAAGCATCGGATATCAAAGAAGTAAAAGGGGCAATTAGGCGCAAAGACAAATACGCTCATGTTATTGCTAAAATTGAGCGTCATGAAGCCTTAGATTGTTTAGATGAGATTGTAGAAACGGCAGATGTTGTCATGGTAGCTCGTGGAGATTTAGGGGTAGAAATTCCCTTGGAACGGGTTCCTACCCTCCAAAAATCGATTTTACAAGCCTGTTGGACTCATCAAAAACCTGTGATTGTCGCCACTCAAATGTTAGAGTCCATGATTCACAATCCGCGCCCGACTCGTGCGGAAGTCTCGGATATTGCCAATGCGATTTATGATGGAGCAGATGCTCTGATGCTGTCGGGAGAAACGGCAGTGGGAGATTATCCCATTGAATCCGTGAGGACAATGGCGCTGATTGCAGAAACTGCCGAGGAGCAGTTAACCACTTCCCGACAATATGTGACGGGAATTGAGGCATATCCGATTGGTAACTCGGTGGTTCATGCGGGCTGCCAACTGGCTGAAAATCTCCATGCCAAGGCGCTAATTTGCTTTACCGAACATGGATTCACGGCTCGGTTGTTGTCGAAATATCGCCAATCTATTCCAGCGATCGCGGTGACAACCGATGAGTTTATTCAACGGCGCATCGCTCTATATTGGGGTTTACAATCTTTGCAACTGGAAGAGGTTTCTAATACGGATGAAATGATTGTTTTATTAGAAAAAACAGTCCTTGAACAAAAATTAGTCGAAAAAGGAGACCTCGTGGTGATTATTGCCGGTTTACCCCTTCCCATTACCGGCGTCACTAACTTGATTAAAGTGCATCGGATTGGGGAAAGTTATGCAGTTTAGGGGCAAAAAACAGGACTTTCGCAATCTTTCCCCCTAAACCCTCAATGTAGAGGCGAGAAAGCGAATCGCCTCTACATTATGGTTTTAAAGCGATGAAACAGCAGTAAACGGTTGGAACCCTCGCTTCCCTTCTGTTGAATTTGAGAATAAACGGTTTAAAATAGGTGGCAGTCCAGTCAATTGGGAATCAATTCGATGCGTTTACCTCAAAAATTAATGCTGCTCGGGTCTGGCGAACTTGGGAAAGAGTTTACGATCGCCGCTCAACGTCTCGGGAATACCGTCATTGCCGTCGATCGCTATGCCAATGCTCCGGCGATGCAAGTGGCGGATTATTCTGAAGTGATTTCTATGCTGAATCCCGACGATTTGGAACGAATCGTCAATCACTATCAGCCCAATTTTATTATACCAGAAATTGAAGCCATTCGCACGGAAAAATTACTCGAATTTGAGAAAGATCGCGGCATTGTTGTCATTCCCACGGCGAAGGCAACCAACTACACGATGAATCGCGATCGCATTCGGGAACTCGCTCATCGAGAATTAGGCATTAGAACCGCTAAATATGCTTATGCCACTACCTTAGAAGAATTAATCGCCGCTTCGGAACAAATCGGATTTCCTAATGTGGTAAAACCTGTGATGTCTTCTTCGGGAAAAGGACAATCTACCGTTCGCGATCGCAGCGAAGTAGAAGCATCCTGGAACTATGCGATCGCAGGTTCCCGAGGGGATACTCAAAAGCTAATTGTTGAGGAATTCATTGAGTTTGAACTGGAAATTACCCTGCTGACTATCCGCCAGTGGGATCGTCCCACCTTGTTTTGTCCGGCGATCGGTCATCGTCAGGAACGCGGCGACTATCAAGAATCCTGGCAACCGGCAGATATTTCACCGGAACGAATCCAAGAAGCGGAGGCGATCGCGCAAAAAGTCACCGATGCTTTAGGCGGTGCCGGTATTTTCGGCGTCGAGTTTTTTATCACCCAAAATGAGACGATTTTCTCAGAACTCTCCCCCCGTCCCCACGATACCGGCATGGTAACCCTCATTTCCCAAAATCTCAACGAATTTGAGCTGCATCTCAGAGCTATTTTAGGGTTACCTATTCCCAAAATTGACCAATTGGGTCCTTCTGCGAGTGCGGTGATTTTAGCCCAAGAGCATTCGGATTCAATTTCTTATCAAGGGGTAGCTGATGCCCTCATCGAACCGGATGTTGATTTAAGATTATTTGGTAAACCCGATTCTCGTCCCTACCGCCGCATGGGAGTCGCTTTGGCAAAAGGTCAAACCATTGCAGAAGCTAGGGCAAAAGCAACCCGGGCAGCTAATACGGTGAAAATTGGCAAATAATACCCAAAAAAGCCTAGGCGATCGGTACAGGAAGGGGGAAAAACTGGGGTTTTTGACAAAATTTATGCCCCTCAACACCCAATTTGGGCCAAAACCCTGGTTTTGGTTACTGCTTCTTTAATTGGGTACTGATGCCCTAAATCCAGGACTCGCAAAGCGACAACCGGCCGCCAATCGTTTAAACCTAACAGCTAAAGTCCGTTGAAACCGACATCTTGCAGCAGTGGCGACAACCGGCGGGGGTTAAAACCTAACAGCTAAAGTGGCGACAACCGGCGGGGGTTAAAACCCCCGCCTAACAGAATCAAGTCGGTTGAAACCGACTGAAAACACCACTGTATCAGACTTGCAGTCGGTTTTTAACCGACTTTAGCTGTTAGGCGGCCAATCGTTTTAACCCCCGCCGGTTGTCGCCAGTGTATCAGACTTGCAGTCGGTTTTTAACCGACTTTAGCTATTAGGCGGGGGATAAATCCCCCGCCGTAGAGGCGCTTATAAAAGCGCCTCTACAGGCTAAAAGGTTTAAACCCCCGCCGGTTGTTGAGAGTCGTCTTTAGACGACTTTAGCTATGAGGCCGCCAATCGTTTTAACCCACCCCGGTGTTGAGAATGGTGCAAGATGTCAGAAAGCCGGATTCGGGATCACTCTGTCTGGGGGATGAGGGATAAATCTCTCTAGTGAGGGAGCCGGTTTTTCCTTTTATTGTCGCATAATATTACCAGTTTCTAAATAAACCCTCCTACTATCGGCGTGTCTTAGTCTTGGCTTCTGTCAAGACTAAGCATTCTTTCATTGCTTTAGCTATTCAAATCCAAAACCCTATTTTAAAGAAATTAAAAACCCCTTTCCATTAATAAAAATAATTCTTGAAAATTTTAGCTATTTTTGTTGTTTTTTCAGCGTTTACATCGTTAAAAATATTGTCCATATATTGCCTAATTAAATAATGAATCAAGGCAATCAATTAGAAATTCATCACTCAGGAGAATCCCTTAAAATGTTTAACCCTTTAAAAGTCACCTTAACTTTGATGACCTCTGGAGTCTTAGCCTTAATGCTCCCGGTTTCCAAGGAAGCGATCGCCCAAGAATATCCAGGCTGTTTTATGATTGATTCTTCCGGTCAAGCGAGGAATCTCAACAATCTCTGTGAGCCCCCATTGCAAACAGCTACACCGGGCGGCCAAGTTCCCGGACAAGGGGTCAATGTCCCAGGGGGAGAGGCAGTAGCACCCGGTCAGGTCCAAACCCTCCCTGATGGCACGACTATTCAAACCCTCCCCGATGGGACGACTATTCAAACCCTCCCCGATGGCACAACGGTGACAAATGGGACGGATTCTAACCCGATTCAAACAGTGCCAGGGACCCCCCAAGCTATTCCCACTCCCCAGCAAGTTCCCGCCGGAACTCCCATCCAGCAGGTTCCCGCAGGAACTCCCATCCAGCAGGTTCCCGCAGGAACTCCCATCCAGCAGGTTCCCGCCGGAACTCCCATCCAGCAGGTTCCCGCCGGAACTCCCATCCAGCAGGTTCCCGCCGGAACTCCTATCCAGCAGGTTCCCGCCGGAACTCCCATCCAGCAGGTTCCCGCCGGAACTCCCATCCAAACGACTCCTGGGGATTTTCAAGTCAATCCTGGAGTTCAGCAGCAAGTCAATCCCGGAGTTCAGCAGCAGCAAATTGGTCCGGGAGTTCCACAACCGACGATTAATCCCGGAGTTCAGCAGCAGCAAATTGGTCCGGGAGTTCCACAACCGACGATTAATCCTGGAGTTCAGCAACCGACGATTAATCCCGGAGTTCAGCAGCAGCAAATTGGTCCGGGAGTTCGGCAACCGACGATTAATCCCGGAGTTCAACAACCGACGATTAATCCCGGAATTCGGATCCAGCCGGTTGATACTCAGGTTCAGTAAGCCTAGCGATCGCACCGGGGGGAACCCTCCTCTCATCTGGAATCCGGTTTTCATCGGTCTATAAAAACCGGATTCCGTATCAGGCGTATGATAGAGAGAGACCTTCCACCCCTATACTGATAAATTCCGTGTCAGTCAATCGCACTATGAGCCGCAAGCATTCAGGGCATCCCTTGGGGCGTCTGCTGGAATATGGACATCAATATCGCGTTCAAATCTGGCAGGCGATCGCCTGTTCTATTCTCAATAAACTGTTTGACTTGGCGCCTCCGGCCCTGATTGGGGCGGCAGTGGATGTGGTTGTTAATGAAGAAACCTCTTTCGTTGCCCGATTTGGAGTGACCGATGTCTTCGGACAATTGCTGCTTCTCAGCGGGCTTACCTTTATTGTCTGGGTGTTGGAATCGGTCTTTCAGTATGCTTACGATCGCCTCTGGCGCAATCTCGCCCAAACCTTACAACATGATTTACGCCTGGATGTTTATCGCCACTTACAAGACCTCGATTTAGCCTATTTTGAGGAGCGTTCTACCGGCGGGTTTATGTCTATCTTAAACGATGATATTAACCAATTAGAGCGCTTTTTGGATGTCGGGGCCAATGAAATTCTCCAGGTAATCACAACGGTGATTATCATTGGTACAGTCTTTTTTGTGTTAGCGCCGTCGGTAGCCTGGATGGCACTGTTGCCCATGCCCTTTATTATCTGGGGTTCGATCGCCTTTCAGAAATTGCTCACCCCTCGCTATGCCGAAGTTCGAGAACAGGTCAGTTTGCTCAATAGCCAACTCAGCAATAATTTAAGTGGAATTACCACGATAAAAAGCTATACGGCTGAGGTTTATGAAAGCAAACGCATCGGACGGTTGAGTGAAAATTATCGCCAAAGCAATCGACGAGCCATCGCACTGTCTGCGGCATTTATTCCCTTAATTAGAATCATCATTCTTGTAGCTTTTACCGCTACCTTGTTGTTTGGCGGTTTAGCTACGGTAGAAGGAAATCTCGCCGTAGGGACTTACAGCGTTTTAATCTTTTTAACGCAACGGTTATTATGGCCGTTAACGCGCTTGGGTCAAACGTTAGATTTGTATCAACGGGCAACGGCTTCTGTCGCCCGCGTGATGAATTTATTAGATACACCGATCGCCACCCATCCAGGGAATAAACCGTTACCGATTCAGACAGTACGGGGTGAAATTCAATGGCGGAATGTTAGCTTTGCTTATTTTGAGCGCAATCCGGTGATTAATCAGTTATCCCTAGAGATTCCTGCCGGAAAAACCATCGCCTTAGTTGGGGCGACAGGTTCGGGAAAAAGTACGGTGGTGAAGCTGTTGCTGCGACTGTATGAAATTCAGTCGGGAAGTATTACCTTAGATGGGATAGAATTGCGCGATATTCAGTTGCCGGATTTGCGACGGGCGATCGGATTAGTCAGTCAGGATGTGTTTTTATTTCATGGGACTGTTGCTGAAAATATCATTTATGGCAGTTTTGATGCCAGCTATGAGGATGCAATTGAGGCGGCAAAACTAGCAGAAGCCCATGATTTTATTATGGAACTGCCCCAAGGGTATGACACCATTGTAGGGGAGAGGGGGCAGAAGCTTTCTGGGGGACAGCGACAACGGTTGGCGATCGCCCGGGCATTGTTGAAAAATCCGCCGATTTTGATTTTAGATGAAGCGACATCAGCGGTGGATAATGAAACCGAAGCGGCGATCGGACGTTCTTTGGAACGGATTACTCAAAACCGGACGACGATTGCGATCGCCCATCGTCTCTCCACCATCCGAAATGCCGATTGCATTTATGTCATGGATCGGGGAGAATTAGTAGAACGCGGCACTCATGAGGAACTCCTGGAACGAGGAGGGATTTATGCAGGGTTATGGCGTGTGCAAATGGGTTTAAAGTAATCTAACCATCAAATTGGAACGCAAGAGAAATATAAATGACTGGTTTTTTACCGGGGAATCTTCAGCCCGAAAAAGAAGAGGACCGATGGCGGCATGAGTTAGCGGATTTTGCCAGAGCTCACCAACAGGAATTAGCCGCTCTTTCCTGGGGCCTGTGGCTGGAAAATCAACATAATGGCAGTGTGATGGGAATCGACTTGAAACCCACACCGCATTTTGTTTACTGCCCAAAAGAGGCGGTCCTTAAACTCAATGAAACCGTGGGGAGTTTTTTACAAGAAGTTGTGGGAATTGTCGAGGGGTTTAATCCTGAGACGGAGGTTCTCCTCGTGGGGATTAATCAAGGGCAGTTAAAGGTGATAGAATTTGTCACCGATCCACCCCCTCCCCAATGTTTTGAAACCGTATCTGCGGATGTGGATACATTATTGGATCGATTAGAACAGGGTCTACAAGAACGGGTCAAAGGGTAAGCGTTACGCGACTGGGTTGAGGGGAAGGGTAACAGTAAACGTTGTCCCTTGACCCAGTTGGCTTTCCACGATAATTTGACCGTGATGCAAATCCACGGACCTTTTGGCGATCGCCAATCCCAACCCAGTTCCAGGAATTGTTCCCACATTAGAAGCGCGAGAAAATGGCACAAACAGGGTATTGATTTCTTCGGGGTCAATGCCAATTCCGCGATCGCAGATTTGGAACACCACCACCTCTGGCTGAAAAGATAGGGTAATCAAAATTTCCCCTCCTGCGGGAGAATACTTAATCGCATTCGCAATTAAATTATTGAACAGATGCCACAGTAATTTTTGGTCCAGGTAGGCGATCCGGGCTTCTCCTTGTTGCGTAAAAATTAGGCGATATTCATGTCCTGCACTCAATTGAAAGGTTTCCACAATCCCCTCGCAAAATGACGCCACATTTAAAGGGGCAGGGTTTAAGCAGATTTTTTGAAAATCCGCCTTGCCAAATTTTAAAATATCTTCCAGTAACTGGTTGAGGCTTTCCGTTGCCATCACAATTTGTTCAAGATGTTTTTGGGTTTTTTCCGGTGGCCAATTATCCACATACTCCTGAATCAATTCCGCTGAGGATTGAATCGCCGTCAAGGGATTGCGAAATTCATGGGCCGCCATTGATAAATACTGAGATTTGATTTGGCTCACTTCTTCGGCCTTATAACGCTTCGTTTCAGCAGTAGAAACTGCTTTTTTAATCTCCAATTCTGCCTGATGTCGGGATAGAGAAATTTCGATGGTCACCCAGAGTTCAGTTTCCCGAAAAGGTTTGAGAATGTAGCCCAAAGGCTGAGTCACCTTCGCCCGTTTTAAGGTATTTTCATCTGCATAAGCGGTCAAATAAACCACCGGAATTTCTAAGGTTTCCCGAATTTGATCCGCTGCCATAATCCCATCCATCATCCCTTGCAGCATGATATCCATCAACACCAAATCCGGCTGATGAATCGCAGCAGCAGCGATGGCTTCTTCTCCCGATGCTACGATATCCACCACCTCATATCCCATTTTTTCTAGGCGGAGGGCGATATCTTCGGCAATAATGGCTTCATCTTCTACAACCAGAATTTTAGGTGACATGACAGGTTTTCCCCAACTTTAATCGGTATGATGAGACAGAATTCCTGTCTCTCAAGTTTTGTGTCAATTATAAAACTGAAATCGTCTCGGGTAAAGCAAAAAGCGGTTAGATCTTGAACCCGTTTGCGGGTCCTCGGAACAGCCTTAAAGACCTTGAGGAGAGGGAAAGGTAATTTGAAAGCAAGCTCCGTGACTATTTTTAATATCCAGGGTTCCCCTTAATTGTCGGGTCAAAGCACGGACTAAGCGCAGTCCTAAAGAATTGGTTTTTTTGAAGTCTAGTCCGTCGGGTAAGCCTCGACCCGTATCCCGCACCATCAGATTTAATTGCTGATTAGCTATTTCTGTAAATTCAATAAAGATGGTTCCTGAGTCCTGCTCAGAAAAGGCGTGTTTGAGGGAGTTTGAGACCAGTTCATTCAGTAACAATCCACAGGGGATTGCGGTGTCTAAGTTGAGACAAACATTTTCAATCCGCAATTTTAAGCGAACTTTTTGGGGGCTAATATTATAGCAAGAGAATAAGTTGCTGGTCAGACTTTCAATGTAATCATCAAAATCAATTTTGGCGAGGGTGTCCGAGTGGTAAAGTTTTTCATGAATCAAGGCCATTGAAGCAATCCGGTTTTGACTATCGCGTAAAATCGATAAAATTCGCGGTTCTTCAATATAAGAACTTTGCAGGGAGAAGATACTGGAAATCACCTGTAAGTTATTTTTAACCCGATGATGCACTTCCTTGAGCAGGAGTTCTTTTTCTTCGAGGGAGGCTTTAATTTGGCATTGAGCTGTTTTGCGATCGCTCAGTTCAACTTGCAGCCGTTCGTAGAGTTCCGACTGCTGAATGGCGATCGCCAGTTGAGTGGCTAAAGAGGCTAAAAGGTCAATTTCCCCGGTTTGCCACTGCCTCGGTCCCGAACATTGATGGGCGATTAATAATCCCCACAGGGTGTCTTTTTCGACAATCGGAACGACCAGTTTGGCTCGGACTTCAATGGTTTTCATAAACTCCACCAAACAGGGTAAAGTCTGTCCGGAATCCCGGTCACCTAAAGCACAAATTCGTCCTTCGATATACCGTTGGTAATTTTCTGGGGGAAATACTTCTTCGGGGAAAACCCGATTTAAGACTTTCAACCAACCAGGTTTGACTGCTTCGGCGATCGCACTGCCGGTCCCATCCGCCCAAACCCGATACACGAGCACGCGATCGCACCCGAGCACCTGCTGGACTTCCTCCACAGTGGTACTCAAAATTGTGTTTAAATCCAAGGATTGGCGAATTCGTTGGGCGATCGCCCCGAGCAACCGTTCCCGTTCCACCTGTTGCCGCATCGCCACTTCCGCCTGTTTGCGATCGCTGATATTCAACATCACCCCATCGGCAATCACATCCCCATTTTCCATCCAAGTATAATGAGTATTATCCTGCACCCACTTCAGTTTTCCCGAGGCACTAATGATCCGAAATTCCTGATGTTCCAGGGGTTTTTGCGTTTTGCCTAAAGAGGTGATCCGCTCACGAAACCCCTCGCGATCGTCCGGATGGACCCGGCCAAATAATCCCCACAAATCCGCCATCGCATCCATTGGGTCAATTCCTGTGAGTTTCTGAATGCCATCGCTGATGAAAGGCACTGTAATTCGTCCATCGGTGCGAATAATCGCCCGATACATCACCCCGGGCAAATTGGCGGCGATCGCTGAAAATTGGCGATCGCGTTGTTCCCTGCGGGCAATTTCGATTTCCAACCGTTCCACCGTCCGGGCTAATTCCGCCGTGCGCTGTTGCACCAAGGCTTCTAGGGTTTGATTTTCGCGATCAATGTTAGAAATCAATTGATCCCGTTCCTGCTCCGCCTGTTTTTGCTCACTTATATCTTGTACGAGAGATAAAATCGAAATCGGACGTCCCGCCTCATCTAACAAAGCGGAATTATGCCACTCACACCAAATAACTTTTCCGGCTTTTGTATAATTGCGGTAGCAAACAACATTATGAGATTCTTTTCCTTCAATGAGGCGATCCATAGCTTCGGCAACTAAGGGTTCGTCCTCGGGATAGTTACAAGGCCAATTTTGCCGAGGAATACCCATCACCTCTGCCGCCTTCCAACCCAGAATTTTTTCCGCTTGGTAAGACCATCGCTTCACCCCGAACACACAATCCCACTCGATCGCCCCTAGGGGAAAGTTTTCCACATGAAAGGTTAATCTCTCATAAGCCTGCCGCAGTTCTTCATCCTCAGATAGCACACTCTCTGGGCCCTCCAAAGGAGGACGGGTGGGGGCGGCCCAATTAGTCAAACGGTTCTCCGGCTGTTGGCTAAAATTTTGCATTCCTTCCTTCCCGAACTCAATCCCCTGAATGTTTTCACGACACCTATCTCGATGGGCAGTTGCTTTCCTCGGGACCTCCAACCCAGGACCCCCAAAATATCGGGGGTCGAGTTTTGGTCCCTGGCGGATACCGGATTGGCCCTTCACCATCCGGGTTTCTGGACTCCTGATCCAGGGGAGTCTGCTGATCCCTGGCTTTCAGGACAAAGGACCAAGAGATTTTACGTCAGGGGTAGCACTGCCTGCATTCCCTAATTTTAGGGTTTGCTATCTCTTTACATTCTGTCTCGAAAAAGTCTCAGTTGCCAAACTTTTTTGGCAACTGGGGAACAGCAGAGGATCAGTTCAGAGTTTGGACCATTCCAGAATGTGATCCGCACTCAACTGGGGTTGTTCTAAATGGGGAACGTGACCACAGTTGGGAATCCAGATCAGCTTACTTGAGGCGATCGCATCGGCGAACTTGTCAGCATCCGCTGTTCCCAAAATTTGGTCATTTTCTCCCCATAAAATCAGCGTCGGTTTCTCGATCTGCTCAATTTTATCCGCTAAAAAGTTGTAACCCCCGCTTTTGGTAAAGGCGATCGTGCCCCGATCCCACCCCGGCATCTGCAAATGGAGACTCGCACAAGCGGAGGCATCCGCCGAAGCTAACGCGCGATCGCAATACGCTTTTAGACTGATTTGTTGGCGAATTCGCGGATTTCTTAAAAATTGGGTCGCCAAATACCCCAGGGGGGGAAACATCATTTTCCCCATCGCCGGGCCCTTGGCAAACCCAGCACTATCAATTAACACCAATTTTTGCACCGCATTCGGGTAAGATAGGGTAAAATCCAGCGCCGCTGCACCCCCCATTGATACCCCAACTAAAATCATCGGCTGTTGAATTAACTGGGTCCAAAACTCATATAAATGGGTTTTAATCGCCGGGGGTGTAATGGGAATTTCCGGCAGGCGATGGGTAAATCCAAAACCTAATAAATCCATCGCCCAAGTTTCGTGATGCGCTGACAGCAACGGCAGCAACCGGCGAAACTCAAACACGGAACTATCAAAACCATGTAGCAACAAAATCGGCGGTCCCCCCCGACCTTCGCGAACGAAACTCGTGGGAATCGGGCGATCGCATAAGGAGGTCAGGACATCCTGACATTCGATTCTCTGGGCCAGGGCGATCGAAGTGGATTCAGTCAAAAACTCAACATCAGACGGCAGAAAACTCGGGAACATAATTTTGATAGAATTCAAAAAGTGTCGGTTGAAAGACACTCAATCAACGGTAAACTAAAAATAGCACGTCAAAGCAGCAATTAAAATTATGGTTTCCATCGCTCCCACACTCACAGATCTTCCAAAATTAGAGGAATTTGCCCAAGGATTACCCAATATTTGCGGGTGGGAAAATGCAGTTCGTTCCGTGGTTCAACGCAACGAACCTGTATTCTTGCCTATTACAAACATCCGATTAGAAGACATTAGTGCTGCATTTGCGATCGCCTTGCATATGCACCAACCCACCATCCCTGCCGGACCCAATGGTGAATATATCGGCCATTTGCAATATATGTTTGAACATACCGGCGAAGGGGATAATCACAATGCCGGACCCTTCTCCTGGTGTTATAGCCGCATGGGTGAATTCATCCCCGAACTTATTGCCAACGGTTGTAATCCCCGAGTCATGTTAGATTACTCCGGCAATTTATTGTGGGGATTGCGACAAATGGGACGCCATGATGTCATCGATAGTCTCAAACGCATCACCTGCGACCCCCAATATTATCTCCATGTCGAATGGTTAGGAACCATGTGGAGTCATGCCGTAGTTCCCTCCACTCCCCTGCCGGATCTCAAACTACATATTCAAGCATGGCAACATTATTTTGCCTCAATTTTTGGCTGGGAAGCCCTCGCCCGAGTCAAAGGATTTTCCCCACCAGAAATGCACCTGCCGAACCATCCGGATACCCTCTTTGAGTTTATCAAAGCCCTCAAAGAAAGTGGCTATCGCTGGATTATGGTTCAGGAACATTCCGTAGAAACCTTAGAGGGTCATAGCCTCGGATACAAACATCTTCCTCACCGCCTCATTGCCCGCAATTCCCACGGGGAAACCACCAGTATCACCGCCTTAATTAAAACCCAAGGGTCTGATACTAAATTAGTGGCTCAAATGCAGCCTTATTATGAAGCCAAAACCCTGTCTAAACAGCAAATTGGTTCCGTCAACGTTCCGCCCATTGTTACCCAAATTGGCGACGGAGAAAATGGGGGAGTGATGATGAATGAATTCCCCGATGGATTCAAACGCACCACTTATGAAATCGCCCAAAATAATGGGGGTAAATCGGGAACCGTTGCTCTGAATGGGACTGAATATTTAGAACTGATTGAAGCCGCAGGCTGTTCTCCAGAAGATTATTCCCCTTGTCAAGCGGTGCAACAACATAAAATCTGGCAACGACTTGATCCAGAGAATGTCACCCCGGAAAAAATGGCCGAGGCGATCGCACAGTTACAGCAAGAAGATCATCAATTTCATGTAGATGGTTCTTCCTGGACAAATAACCTCAATTGGGTGCAAGGCTATGAGAATGTAGTCGGACCGATGAATTCCCTCAGCGCCTTATTTCATGAAAAAATTGACCCGTTACTGGGAGATGAAACCCTCACCCAACAACCGCGCTATCGTCAAGCCTTACTGAACAATTTGCTAACCCAAACCAGTTGTTTCCGCTACTGGGGACAAGGAATGTGGACCGACTTTGCCAGGTCCATTTACAATCGGGCGATCAATCAGTTAAACAACGACTTCTAACCGTCCAAGTTCGTAGTAACGACTTCAGTCGTACTTCCCCGTTCGTAGTAACGACTTCAGTCGTTCTTCCCCGTTCGTAGTAACGACTTCAGTCGTACTTCCCCGTTCGTAGTAACGACTTCAGTCGTACTTCCCCGTTCGTAGTAACGACTTCAGTCGTACTCTTAGTTCGTAGTAACGACTTCAGTCGTTTCCTCATGCAGCAACAACCAGCAGGGTTTTAAATTATCGCTGATTTGTGGGGTTTAATGGCGATCGCAAGTGGGTTTTATGGAGAAGAGAACGACTGAAGTCGTTACTACGAACTAAGAGAAGAACGACTGAAGTCGCTACTACAAACGGAAGAGAACGACTTCAGTTGTTACTACTTAGCTGGGATATCCATCTCTAAGGTTCGGACTAGAAATGCCCACTTATCGGCGGCTTCCTCGATGATTTTAGCGGTGGGTTTTCCGGCACCATGTCCCGCTTTGGTTTCAATGCGAATCAGGACTGGTGCCGTTGAGGTATGTGCTTCTTGTAAGGCAGCGGCGAACTTGAAACTATGTGCGGGAACAACGCGATCGTCATGATCCGCTGTGGTAATTAACGTCGCTGGATAGGCGGTACCGGGTTTGAGGTTATGTAAGGGAGAGTAGGCATACAAGGCTTTAAATTCATCGGGATTATCCGGGGAACCGTAATCGGAACACCAGGCCCAACCGATGGTAAACTTGTGGAAGCGTAACATATCCATGACGCCAACCGCAGGGAGGGCGGCAGCGAATAGGTCCGGACGTTGTGTCATACAGGCACCGACTAATAATCCGCCATTGCTGCCACCGGCGATCGCCAGTTTTTGGGGTCGCGTATAGTTCTGTTCGATTAACCACTCAGCAGCAGCAATAAAATCATCAAACACATTCTGTTTATTTAGCTTCGTCCCCCCTTGATGCCAATCTTCTCCGTATTCTCCCCCACCCCGCAGATTCGGAATAGCAATGATGCCGCCTAGTTCCATCCAGACGACTTGGGAGACGGAAAAACTCGGGGTGAGGGAAATGTTAAATCCGCCATATCCATACAAATAGGTCGGATTATTCCCATCCCGTTGGATTCCCTGTTTATGGATGATGAACATCGGTACTTGGGTGCCATCTTTACTGGTGTAAAAAATTTGCTCCGTTGTATAGTCATCGGGGTTGAAGTCTACCTGGGGATTCCGATAAACGGTGCTGGTTCCGGTCACCATATCATAACGATAAATGGTGGGAGGTGTGGTAAAGCTGGTGAAACTATAAAAGGTTTCGCTGTCGTGGCGTTTGCCGTTAAATCCACCGGCAGAACCAATTCCCGGTAATTCGACTTCCCGGATGAAGGAACCATCGAGGTTAAATAGCTTAATTTGACTGCGCGCATCTTTGAGATAATCAGCGACAAACTGATTATTTAAAAGGCCGATGCTTTCTAAGGTTTCGGGCGCTTCGGGAATCAGTTCGTTGCGATCGCCGGTGCGGATATTCAGAGCAATCACCCGTCCTCGGGGTGCATTCAAGTCCGTTTGAAACCAAAACAAATCCCCTTCTTTATCGATAAATCCATACTGAGCTTCAAATTCGGTAATTAATTCGATAACTTCAGCATCAGGATTAGTTAAGTCTTTGTAAAAGACCAAGTTTTTCGAGTCGGTACCGCACCAGACGGAGATAATCAGAACTGTGCCATCTTCACTGACACCGCCACTAAATCCCCACTCTTTTTGATCCGGACGATGATAGATTAAAATATCATCGGATTGGGGAGTGCCGAGGCGATGGTAGAAGAGTTTTTGATAATAGTTAACATCTTCATATTGGCCTTTGGTGTTGGGTTCATCATAGCGACTGTAGAAAAACCCTTGATGGTCGTGAGTCCAAGAAGCGCCAGAAAATTTAATCCATTGGAGATAGTCGGATAAATCTTCGCCGGTTTCAATGTCGCGAACTTTCCACTCTTGCCAATCGGAACCGGAGGAAGAGAGACCATAAGCCATGAATTGAGCATTTTCACTAATGGCGATACCCGCTAGGGCGATGGTACCATCTTCAGAGAGCTTGTTGGGGTCAAGCAAGACCCGAGGTTGATCCTCAAGGTGATTGAGGACATAGAGAACGCTTTGGTTTTGGAGTCCATCGTTTTTAAAATAAAAATACCGACTGCCTTTTTTAAAGGGGATGCCGTATTTTTCATAATCCCAAAGTTCCGTCAAGCGATGTTTGAGGCGATCGCGTTGGGGAATTTCGTTAAGATAAGCAAAGGTGACCGTATTTTGCGCTTCTACCCAAGCTTTGGTTTCCTCAGCGTCAGGGTCTTCCAACCAACGGTAGGGATCGGAAATCTGGATACCGTGGTAGTCATCCACGATATCGCCTTTATGAGTATTGGGATAGCTGAGGGTTCCGTCGAAATAGGACATACACTTAGGGAATTAAGGAGTGTATTCTAGTGTAGCGTTTTGCCTAAAGGATTGAAGCATTGCCGGGGACTGTGACGGCTTTTGTACCTACGGACCATCCCCGGGCGATCGGCACCGATTGGGTCCAAGGATCCCCGTCCCCAATCAAGAACCCTCTTGAGGGAGGAATCGGGACAGAATCGCTACAGGTGCGGGGGATGGCAACCGAGACGGCCATTTTTCAGTCCGAGGCAGTAACTCGGATTCCTCGACCCTAGGCGATCGGTTATGATATCCAAATTTTCTACCCTATCGAGTCAGAATCGAGAGAATTCAATTGCAATTGCAATTGAGTTCTATTCGTCACCGAACTGTTCCCCACTCCATGTAACCTAACAAGATAGAAGAGGAAAACATCTGGTGTAGAAGCGGCTTAATGGTAGGGTGGGGTCTAAATCCTCCGGGGTGACGCCCCCTGCTGCGGTAGCCACTCTCTGAGGCTCTAACTGATCCGGATTCAGAGCGGCTAGGGTTAAGGGTTTTCGGAAACCGATGACCTTTCCTAGAGCATCTACGGAATGGACATCGGGGAAAAATGCTCTGTTGTTTACTCCGGTCTGGAGGGATCCTAAAGAAAGTGGGTATCGCCCCTCGGTCGCCTGTATCAATAAATCCAGGAATTGTCCGTGGCGAGGGCTACATAAATTAGATTGAGGGAAATGCTTTCACCTGCGACTTATTTAGAATACAAGCTAAAGCAATTGGGTAGCCAAGAATGGGAAGTATAAAAAAGCCTTTTTGAATCAAACCCGTATTCGAGTAAAGTTGACCCTTTCTTTTTTACAGTGCTACATTTTTTACTATGGCTAAAATCCTAATTGTTGATGATGACGTAACCGTGCAGCTCGTCCTCCAGGACTTACTTGAAAGCGACGGACATCGCATCACCGTGGCCTCTGATGGGACCGAGGGCTTGCGTCTGGCTAGAGAACTGGAACCTGACTTGATTGTTTGCGATTGGATGATGCCCGGATTGGATGGATTAGAAGTCTGTCAGAAAATCAAGTCTGACCCTGAACTTGCGCCGATGTTTTTCATCCTGCTCACTGCGCGAGAAGAAGTGGGCGATCGCATCAAGGGACTCAACACCGGAGCCGATGATTTTCTCTCCAAACCCATCGAAACCGAAGAATTTTTAGCGCGAATAAGGGCTGCCTTACGATTGCATGGCTTAACCCAGGAACTCAGCCAAGCCAATCAGCAGTTAGAAGCCTTAGTCGAGGTGCAGCGCCGACTCCTCGCCTTTAAAGGAGACACCACCACGGATAATAGTCTCAGCTACCCCTACACAGAAATTCTTAAACCCTTGGGAGAAGCGGCTCATGCCAGTCGAGTCTATCTCTGCCAAAATCCGCCCCTATCTGTATCTCTGGGGAATTCCTCGCCAACCGCTCACTCCCCGCTGTTGGTGGCCCAATGGAGTTGTGAAGAGTTAAAAATTAAACCCGGATCCGACACCACTCCCCAACCGGCGCAATGTTTCTCCTTAAAGGCACCGGTGCTGATTGAGCGGTGGGTATCTCTGTTAGCGCGAGGAGAAGTCATTGCCGATGTTGTGAGTAACTTTCCCGACTCTGAACGGGAAATTTTAGAACAATCGGGAATTCAATCCCTGCTGATTTTGCCCCTGATTGTGCATGGAGAATTCTTTGGATTTATTCGCTTTGACAACTGCACAGAACCTCGGGTCTGGTCCGAGTCAGAAGTCTCCATCCTCCAAGCTGCTGCCGCCGCCGTGTCTCTTCATAAAGAGCGGGCCTTGGCGGAAGTGGCCCTGCGGTCTTCGGAAGCGCGCTATCGTGCCATTGTTGAAGATCAAACCGAACTGATTTGTCGGTTTGCACCGGATGGCACCCTGACCTTTGTCAATGATGCCTACTGTCGCTATTTCGGTGTGAGTCGCAAAGAACTCATGGATGGATCGGTGGTCTCTTTGATCCCCGATATGGATCGCAACCCCGTCGCCATGCCGGTTGTCACCCGGGAACGCCGGCTCGTCCTGAGCAATGGAGATGTGCGCTGGCAACAGTGGACCGATCGCGCTATTTTTGACGCCCAAGGGGTGTTGAGTGAGTTCCAAGCCGTGGGACGAGATATCACGGAACGTAAATTAGCCGAAGCAGCGGTCCAAGCCAGCGAGGAACGGTTCCGCCAGTTAGCCGAAAATATCGAAGAGGTCTTTTGGATCAGCGATCCAGACTATAGCCAAATCCTGTACGTTTCCCCCGCTTATGAGGAAATTTGGGGACTAGAACGCCAGGAATTGTATGAGAAACCCACCGCCCGGTTAGATGTGATTCATCCCGACGATCGCCAAGCTGTCCTGACCGGATTGATGCCGTTAGATCGCCTCGATCGCGAATATCGGATCATTCGACCTGATGGTTCTCTTCGCTGGATTCGCGATCGGGGCTTTCCCATCCGTGACGAAGAAGGAAAGATCTACCGCATTGCCGGAATTTCTGAAGATATCACCGAAATCAAACGCGCTGAAGAACAACTCCGTCATGCCTTGGCGAAAGAACGAGAAATCATGGAATTTAGAACCCGCTTTGTTTCAATGGTTTCTCACGAATTCCGCACCCCCATGACCACCATTCTTTCTTCCGCTGATTTACTCGAATATTATTTAGAGGAATGGCCCCATGACAAACTGGATAAAAAGTTTCAAGCCCTCCATCGCATTCAATCGGCTACAGTGAACATGACCCAATTACTTGAAGATGTCCTGTTCATTGGACGGGCCGAAATGAGTCAACTCCCGTTTAATCCCCGCCCCGTTGATTTGGTTCCTTTTTGTGAGGAAATTGTAGAAGAATTCAAATTTTCTTCCACGAAAAAATACAGCATTAATTTTGTTAAACATTACTCCCGAGATTTTTTGAGCAATAAAGGCTTAAAGCCTTGTTTCGACGAAAAATTATTACGCTATATTCTTAATAATTTGCTTTCCAATGCGATTAAATACTCCCCAGAGGGAGGAGAGGTTTATTTTGAATTAACCTGCACCGAAACCGATGTGATTTTTATGATTAAAGACTCAGGAATTGGCATTCCCTCCGAGGAAATCCCCCGTCTCTTCCAAACCTTCCACCGTTGCGGAAATGTCGGGAATATCCCCGGTACAGGGTTAGGATTGGCAATGGTGAAACGCAGTACCGACTTACATGGCGGAGAGATTTCCGTCAAAAGTGAGGTAGGATTCGGGACGGCATTTACCGTTAGGCTTCCTTTGTATAGCCGACAACGAGAAGAGGATTCAAGTTCACAACAAGTTGGATCATGATCTTAACCCGGTTGTTGGGATCCGTCCTCGCTAACTGTTACATCTTCGTGAATTTTTGGGAAGTGGAAATGACTTGCTGACGGGTCTGTACGGGTGCTTGCTTTTCTGATAAACTATTACTTATGATGACTGAATACTTTGCAACTGTTGCTCGGGGTTTAGAACCCATTGCTGCCCAAGAATTAGAACGGTTAGGTGCTCAAGACGTTCGTCCGGACTTTACAGGCGTCCATTTTTCTGGCGATCGCGCTTTACTTTACCGGGTTAATTTGTGGGGAAGAACTCTGTTTCGCGTTCTCGTTCCGATCCGAGAATTTTTCTGTCCCAATGCTGAAATGCTGTATCGAGAAATCCAGTCTATTGATTGGGAGGAGTATCTTGATCCTGGTAATACCTTGGCGGTAAATTGTACCGGCAGCAATCAGAAACTGAATCACACTCATTTTACAGCGTTACAGGTCAAAAATGCGATCGTAGACCAACAACGCGATCGCACGGGGGAACGGTCTACGGTGGATCCGAAGGACCCTGATTTGTTGCTGAATCTGCATATTCATGGCGATCGCGCTATTCTCAGTTTAGATAGTTCGGGAAACAGCTTACATCGGCGCGGATATCGTCCGGCAATGGGAACTGCACCCCTCAAAGAAACCTTAGCTGCGGCTATTTTAGAACTGGCTGAATATTCCCCAGAACAGACCTTTTTAGACCCCTTATGTGGGTCCGGTACTTTACCCTTAGAGGCGGGTTTAAAGGCGTTAAATATTGCACCCGGATTGTTTAAAGAACGGTTTGGATTTATGAGTTGGCGCGATTTTGACCTAGAACTTTGGCAAGAAATCCGCCAAGAAGCCCTAGAAGGTCAAAAAGAGGAATTAACGGCCCCCATCTACGGCAGCGATCGCGATCGCTCTGTGATCCAACAAGCGTATCTCAATGCTGAAAACTGCGGATTAGATGCTCATGTTCACTTTTCCATCCAAGAATTTTATCACCTCGAACCCCCTGCGGAAACTGGGATTTTGATTTGCAATCCTCCTTATGGAGAACGTCTCGGGGAAGTTCACGAACTGGGTGATTTTTATAAATCGATGGGAGATATTTTAAAACAGCGTTTTACCGGATGGACCGCTTATATTTTATCGGGCAATAAAGAACTCACCAAAAAAATCGGGCTTAAATCCTCAAAACGCATTCCCGTTTACAATGGTTCCTTACCTTGTACGTTACTCAAATATGAAGTGTATTAACTTCAAAGCCAGATGGTTTGGCAGGGGAAATCCGTTGGAAACCCCCTACCGGTTTTACTTAGTCTTTCTCGATTTTAACCGAGAGGATTTTATCTTTAGCCCGAATAGAGTTGACGACATCCATATCTTCGGTTTTACCAAAAACCGTATGTTGTCCATCTAAATGGGGTTGGGGAGAGTGGCAAATAAAGAATTGACTTCCCCCGGTATTGCGTCCTGCATGGGCCATTGATAATGTACCCGCTAGATGTTTGTTGGGGTTAATTTCACAATTGATTTTATAACCCGGACCCCCCGTTCCTGTTCCATTGGGACATCCCCCTTGGATCATGAAATTGGGAATCACCCGATGGAAGATTAATCCATCATAAAACCCACTTTCAGATAATTTGATAAAATTATCTACCGTATTCGGGGCATCTTTATCGAACAGATCCAGATGAATCGTTCCTTTGTCGGTTTCCATAATGGCACGAGGCATAGGTTTCTCCTTGAATTGATTCAGATTTAAGGGCGTTCTCAGTGGACCGATCGCCCATGACAGACCTATATTACCTTAGAGCGTCGGTTGTTGGGGAGGATGGGGAGGATGGGGAGGATGGGGAGGATGGGGGAGATGGGGAGGATGGGGGAGATGGGGGAGATGGGAAGAGGGGGAGATGAATTTTGGGGGTTCATCTTTGCCGAGGATGATGTTGATGGGTGCGGGATTGTTGTACTCTAATCATTACCGAAAAAATCCGAGGAAAATTATGGATAGCGAACAAACTCAAGAAATTCTCAGGTTGCGGGAGAAAAAATTGACGCCGAAGCAAATCGCCCGCAAAATGGGGTTGAAAATCTCCGATGTTACCGTGTTTCTGAAAGAACAAGCGGAACAAATGGCGATCGCCCGTAAGGAATCCGGAGAATTACCCCCGGTAGTCGAGTGTTTAATCAATGCCAATTGCTTATCCAGACTGTTCCCTGAAAAAGGGGCGATCGCCACCCAATCTGAGGATGATTTAGACACCACAAACGACCCGGGTATGGCGATTGTAACGGTGACGCGATCGCCTGCATTTAACCGCTTTATTGTCTGTACTTACCTCGTGGATTATTGGTGTTTGGGGGTCAAAGATGCCTCGGGACCGCGCAAATACAATCGCAGTGAATATCAAAAAATTGCCTCTTTGTATTATGACTCGTTCATCGGGGGTTCTGAGAAAATTTCATTATCTCAGGCTCAAGCCCTTGTCTGGGGTGCGGTTGAATATGCGGAAACATTAGGCTTAAAACCCCATCATGATTTTGAACAAGCCAAAGAACAGTTAGGGGAATGGGATGGAGAACTGAAACTCGAATTTGGAAAAAACGGCAAGCCATTCTATACGAGCGGACCCTACGATAATTCAGCCTCAATTATTAATGCCTTGAATAAATCCGTGGGTGAGGGGAATTATCATTATATGATGGGGATGGACCCTGGACTATAATTTCCGTGGGTTTTTGGGGTTGTCAAGGGGGTATGAACTCCCGCTTGACTACCCCGAGACTTAGCTGGCATTAAATGCCATTTGCCAAAATGCCTTTTCAAATTGAGCCACAGTAATCACGGTTTGTTCCGCGTCTTTCTGAACCTCCGGTGAGGCATCAGCGAGCATTTCATCGGCTTGTTGTTCTAACAATTTGACATAATCGGTAAAGCCCGGATTTCCCCAGCGATCGGCAAATTCGGTATAGGGTTCCGGCATGGGTCCGGGCAATTGCCACCCTTGATTATAAGCCAACTCCACCGCCCATAATCCCGTTGCTTGCACGGCATAAGGAGTCCGGGCCAGATTTTCTAAAAACTGGCTGTATTCTTCACAAGTGCGCTGTTTAGCGACATCCAAGGATAAATTCCGTTCGGCGGCTTTGACTTGAAACCAATTTAATTCATCTTTTAGGGCAGTTAATCCCCCTAACAGCACATCAAAATGATGGCGAGGAGCAACGGATAAAATCCGGGCTAACATCCGCGTAAATTCTACCACAAATTGATAATCCTGCACCAGCCAAGTATTAAATTGCTCGGGGGTAATAGTGCCTTGTTTACACCCCTCCAAAAAAGGATGCACCGTGGCTTCCTGCCAAAGCGGTTGATGGTTTTTCAGAATTTCTTGACAGGTCATGGTCATAAGTTCAAGAGAATAAACAACAGGTTAAGGGTAAATAACTGGGGGACAAAATTGCCCCACTGCTCCTCAAAATTGCTGGACAAGGGGCTGTTTTAATTATTAGAATAGGCACTTTCTATTTCAGCCAATTCCATCCATCGTTCCGTGGCAACTTCGATTTCATGAGCCAAATCTTGAACCTTTTGATGGAGTTTTTGCACTTCGGTGACAGCCCCAGGTTCGGCGCGATAGAGTGCTTTTTCCGTTGCGGCTTTTTCCGCTTCCAATTCAGCAATTTTGGTTTCGAGTTGCTGATACTCTCGCTTCTCCTTAGAGGACAGTTTGCGCTGGCGATTTTTATCCCAACTGACCCGTTCAGACTTGTCAACGGTGGCGGTTTGGGAGTCCTGTTTTTTCTCGGGTTGGCTGGCTGCTGCCAGACGTGAGGCTTCTGCGGCTTCGGCTTTTTGGTAGTCGAGATAAACCGTATAGTTGCCGGGGTACTGCCGGAGGTTACCGCCTTCTTCTAAGGCAAAAATGGTATTGACGGTGCGATCGAGAAAATAGCGATCGTGGGAAACAACGATCGCACATCCGTTAAAGTCTTCCAGGTAATCTTCTAAAACCGATAACGTCTGCACATCTAAGTCATTGGTGGGTTCGTCCAAAATGAGAATATTCGGGGCACTCATCAAGACGCGCAGTAAAAACAGTCGGCGTTTTTCTCCCCCGGAAAGTTTATGAATGGGTAAATATTGTTGATTCGGGGGGAACAGAAACCGTTCTAACATTTGGGAGGCGGTAATTTGCAGTCCGTCGGCAGTTTTGACTAATTCGGCTTCTTCTTTGACGTAATCGATCGCCCGCTGATTTTGATCCGCCGCGTCTAGTAAATCATCACAATGTTGGTCAAAATAACCGATATGGATGGTACTGCCAATCTCTACAGTTCCTGAATCGGGGGCAAGACGTCCGGTAATGATATCCAATAAGGTGGATTTGCCGATGCCATTTTTGCCGATAATCCCGATGCGATCGTCAGGACTAAATTTATAGGAAAAGTCTTGGATTAGGGTGCGATCGCCATAGGATTTCCTGACATTTTCTAGCTCGATCGCCTTCTTGCCAATCCGCCGACTAGCAGTAGAAATTTCCACCTTCCCTAAACTCTGTTTAAACTCCTTATCCTGGAGGTCCATCGCCCGACCAATCCGCGCTTTTTGCTTGGTACTGCGGGCTTTAGGTCCGCGACTCAGCCATTCTAATTCCCGGCGCAATAGCCCATAATGTTTGCGTTCCTGACTGGCTGCCGCTTCTTCGGCGAGGGCTTTTTTTTCTAAATAATAAGAATAATTTCCGTCATAAGTGTAAAGTTCACCGCGATCGAGTTCGATAATCCGATTGGTGACGCGATCGAGAAAATAGCGATCGTGGGTAATCAGCAAAATTGCACCGCGAAAGCTATTTAAGTAACTCTGTAACCACTCCACGGAAATCGCATCCAGATGGTTTGTCGGTTCATCCATCAGCAGCACATCGGGATCGCTGAGTAAAGCGGCAGCCAGGGCGATCCGTTTGCGGTATCCCCCGGAAAGGGTCCCGATTTGAGCGTCAAAATCTTCAATTCCTAACTGACTGAGGATAATTTTGGCTTGGGTTTCCAGTTCCCATGCGCCACTGGTTTCCATCTGGTGCATGACTTCCGATAACCGCGCCATCAACGGTCCATCTTCCGGGTGGCGGGCAATTTTGTGACTGAGGTCCTCATATTCGCGGACCAGGTTCATGCGATCGCCACAGTCGGCAAAAACCTGTTCTAATACCGTCCGGTTTTCATCGAGATCCGGTTGCTGCGGGAGATACACGATTCTCACCCCAGAATTGACTAAGATTTGCCCCCCATCCACGGGTTCTAAGCGGGCAATCATTTTCAATAGGGTAGATTTGCCAGATCCATTTGTGCCGATCAAGCCAACTTTATCGGTGGGATTGAGGCTAAAGCTGGCATCCCGGAGGATTTCTTTAATGCCAAAATCTTTTTTGACGGATTGCAGGGTAAAGATGCTCATCAAATTCCTTTATACGGCACAGACTCCTGCTTTGTATTATCCCTCAGTCTTTGCCTCGTGGGTAGTGCTTCAGGCTGAATCTGCCTGGAATCCACTGCTGCCCAGGACCAGAAACCCTGTTTTTCTACAAAATCTCAGGCAATCAGCCACAAATCCATCGCAGAAACCCGGTTTCTCATTTTAGGTGAAATCTCTGGGGTGAGGGGTCCGATGGCTGCCCTGCTACGGGTTAGGGATCGGCGCATTCCGAGACTAAATTAGGGAAAACAGTATGAAGAGCCAATCTATCATCATACCATTTCTCGTTTTTTATTTTGCAATAGTTTTATTGATAAATATTGATAATTTCTAAAACTGCAAAGCAATAGAATTAAACTAGCTTGGACTCAAAGGGTTTGAGATCTCCCAATTGGGTGAGATTGTTAATCCGGCCTTGAGGCATCCCTTAATTTAGGTCTACCTGGGGAGTGTTTTTTTGCCTCCAGGTAGATGAGAGGCTGATGTATAGGAAGCTGACCCAAGCCGTGGCGATCGCCTTTCCTGATCTACATCAGGGCTTAAATCTCCCCTCTTCTGTAGGGGCAAAAAAGCCAAAACCCTTCTAGGACCAAGAGTTGCCACTCATTGGACATGGGTACACGACGGGACCATTCCCCCTCGAAAAACCGAAACACAGGTGCGCTATGAACCAAGACACTCTAAAAACTCAAATCACCCCCGATCGCGAGGCGATTCAACTCTGGCTGCAACAACAGCCTCCCCACCAACGCCGCGATCGCCGCTTATGGGTCAAAGAGTTTTTAGCGTTTGTCGGGAAACCTCTGGCGGTGGTTACCTTAGCTGATGTCCGGGCCTTTGCTCAAACCCTCGCCGCCCGTCGCATCCCACCCAAACAAGCTCAAGCGCGATTGTCCGTAATCAAGTCGCTGTTTGCCTATTGGTATCGTCAGGGGCAGTTGCCGGTGAATATTCCCCTTCAACATTGGCCCAAAGTCCGGGTTAAGGGACAGTCGCCTTCGAGTTCAGCGATTCTCCTCGGGATGCTGTCTGATTTAGGATCTACCCTCAGACAGAGATTTGGGCGAAAGTCCCGGAAACCCGCCACCCGTCAGAAGCAGGCCGCGTTCTGGGGTGGAGTCTGTTTGGCGGGGGTGGCGTTGGTGATTCCCGCTCATCTCAACTCTCAAGCGGAAACCACGGAAGAAGTCACAATTCCCCAGCCTGCGCCCCAAATTCGACGCCAAAGGGTGGCAAACCTCAAGGCAGCTCAGGTCCAGGCTTTTCTCGATACGATCGCCTGGGCGGAAGGCACTGCCGGTCCCAACGCCTATCGGATGCAGTTTACCGGGAGCAAGTTTGCGAGTTTTCAGGATCATCCCCGGGAAATCAAATGTGGGTCTAGCTACGGGTCCCGACTTTGTTCCGATGCCGCAGGCAAGTATCAGTTTCTGAGTACCACTTGGGACCCCCTGGCTAAAAAAATAGGCGCGTCTGATTTCTCCCCTACGAATCAAGACCGCGCCGCGATCGCCCTGTTGGATGAATATGGGGTCTTAGAAGATATTGAGGCGGGTTCCTTCGCCTATGCGGTGATCCAGTTGATTCCCGTCTGGCCTTCCCTTCAGGATGTGGGCAATGGCGATCGCGCCCGGGCGATCGCCCGCTTGGAACAGGTATATCAGAAAAAATTACGGAAGCATTCTTTTCAGCAAGCAGCGTTCCAGAAAAATAATTAGCAAGCACTATTGGTCCGGCTAGTTAATATTTATTAATATTTTATTCAATGTACTCCCTGTAAGGATTTGACCATCGTTACAGACCTCTGCCCACCCATTTTATCTTGGAAATTTCTCCCCCGTTGTTAACCCCAATGATAGAGGGGTTCTCGGGAAATCTATTCCCATTAATCTCTGCCCTCCGGGGGAGCATTTACTTGAGTCAGTTTGACAGAATAGTAGGTAAGGTAACTCGAAGCTAGGAGTAATCGCATCAATTAATAACAGGGTTTAGTCCCCTCGGACTAACATTGCGAATTGCTGAGAAGATAGGATTAAAATAACCCCGTTTCGGGCCACAGCCCTTGAACCCTGAATCAAGGGGACTATCCATTACCTCGGTCAACGACCTGCACTATTTAAAGATTCTTAACAATTTTTTCTAGGACTTAACTTAAAATTGCGGGTCTTCAGGGTGTTCATTGCCATCGCACAGGTAGAGTCCAAAGCCGAAGAGAAATTTCAGCGTTTTAGGCCCGGCGATCGGCGAACTGAAGAGACAAAAATTAAGGAGAATATCCATGAAAGGCATTTATAATATAGTCACTGTTTTAGCCATTAGTTTAGGAATAGGGATAGCCCCCCCTGCCCTTGCAGAAAATTTATCTGAGCCTTCTGTCCGGGAATCCCAGAGCGTGATTGAAGTCGATTCTTATGACTTTGTAGTGCTCGCAGAAGGGGCCCTGGAGGTGGGAGATTATCAAAATGCCATTTTCCATGCTAACCGGGCGATCGATATCGAACCCGGTTTAGGAAATGCCTATCTGATCCGAGGACAGGCCCGCGCCTATCAAGGGGAAATCCAAGTGGCGATCGCGGACTTAGAAAAAGCGGCCCAGGTTTACCGTCAGAACAACAATCAAGTCGGTTATCTCCTGGCACAACAATATCTGCGGGACTTGAATGCGCCGAGTTCTCCTCAAGCCTTAACCCTTCCGGACCTCACCCCTTAATCGGGACCAGAGTCCGGCGATCGCTTCCTGAGTCCGGGCGATCGCTCCCCCTGCCCATGCCCGGATGCGATCGCCCTCCCGGAATGACCCTGTATAACTCCCCCTCTCGGAGCAAATATCACCTGTTCACCAGATTCCCGCCAATTTTCAAAATGTTCCTTGTCTGCAAAGGATAATCTTTATGACTCTCAAGGCGACCCCAGCCGAATTACATTCCCTGCAAACCCTAGTAAATCCAATAAACCAGGCCGCCGAACAAATCCACACCCTCCAGCGTCGCGCCCTAGGTGCGATCGTGATTACCCTCCTCTTGCTCATCCTCACCTATACTCTGGATGTACTGTCCGCTTGGGCCTCTATCGCCACCTCAACGGCCCTCTCAACCTTGTGTTTATTAAACATGGTCGCCACCACCCTGACCCTACTCACTGGCGTAGCAGGCATCGGGGCCGCCATGACCTTTGTCTCCTATCGTGCTAAGGTGCTGCGGTGCATTTCCCCAAGAGGAAGGACAACAGGACCCCTGGCTCCCTCCTCATTCAATTCCTAGTCAACCCCCCTCTCAAAGCTTTTTTAAAATTAGGTCCAAATCCGGGGGTAAAAAGTCGTTTTTATCTCTTAGCCCGCGCTTCTCGGGCTTCCTCCGCAAATGCCCCACCCTTGAGGGTGTGGGTTTTTTCGGGGAATTTTTTCTTTTTTAGGCCAATCTCCGGGGGATTTATTACCCAGAATTTCGCCGATCGAGCAATAGCTAGGGCCTTTTCTTCCCTCTGCGGGTTAATCAATCGGATGAGGTTTTCCAATCGCGATCGGGTTGCTCAATCCCTCCGATTCACCCCAGGCAGTTTCTGCCCTTCCCCCATCAAAATTTCCGCCGATAAAGATGAGGGAAAAAAGGTTGTCAAAAGGGGCTTTATCCTGTAAAATTACTCTTTTAAATCGGTCCAAGCCGATTGAGTGGGTTACTCTAATTGGCAGGGTCGCCCCGGTACAGAATGTTAGAAGAAGGGATGGAGACCCGCTAAGAGAGGGAATCACACAAATCAAAATAACCCAAGTCCGTCCCTGTGCCCGTTGCGGACCCTAACTCCCTTAATTCGCGATGGGCCGTCCCTGAAGAATTGTAAAGATATGTAAAATATCCTTTCAGGATCTAGTAAATTAAAATAAATTGAACACTTTTTAGCTTGGCTTTACTTCCCTCTCAAGCCTATCACTGGGGTCTACATATTATTAAACTAAGCTCTATCCGGATAAAAATAGTCAACCCATCCCCGGGGAACATCTTAAAATTTTACCGATTTAGGGTTGCTCAATAAAAACCGTTAGTTTCTTGGAAATAAATCCAACCGATTCAAGCCGGTTGAGTTCCAAGGGAAAGGACAGTATAAACTGAAGTAAGTAAGCATAGATAGAACATGAATTTAACCCGGATTCATATTATTGAAAAAAACTCGTTAATGATCGCGCCAGATACCGGGGCGAGTGAGGCGATCGCCCTCATGAATCAACAGCGTTCCAGTTGTGCATTAGTCGTGGAGAATCATCAGGTAGTCGGCATTTTGACCGAGGGCGATATAGTCCGAATGACCGCCGAGGCGATCGACCTTAACAGCGTCAAAGTTGCAGCAATTATGACCCGTGATCCAGTCGGGATCGTGGTTTCCGCTGAGTTAGATATTTTTTCCGTATTATCAACCCTGCGCCAGCACAAAATTCGCCACTTACCGGCTATGGATGAGTCCGGAAATATCCTGGGGGTGATTACCCAAAATACTATCCGCCAAGCCCTTCAACCCACAGATTTATTAAAATGCCACCAAGTCGCTCAGGTAATGAGCGATCGCGTGATTCACTTACCCCCGACCGTTTCTCTGAGGGAAATCACTCAAAAAATGACCCGAGAGCAGGTCAGTTGTATTGTCATTGTTGACCCCAACCATCACTCAGGAACGATACCGCTTGGTATGATTACCGAACGGGATATCGTTAAATTTTGGGCTTCAAATTTAAACTTAGCAGAAATTGTCGCCTCCGAGGTCATGAATACCCCGTTGCTTGCGATTAAACCCGGGGATTCCTTGTGGGATGCTCATCAATTAATGGAAAAACATGAAATTCGCCGCTTAGTGGTGGTGAATGAATCGGGAAATTTAGCAGGCATACTCACTCTAACCAGCCTGTTAGAAGCCCTCGACCCGATTGAAATGTACAAAACCCTAGAGGTGTTAAAAGAGCAAGTGAATCGCGGAGGGATTGAGCTAAATCAGTTAAACGAACGCCTCCTGGAGGAAATTGCCCTGCGAGAACAGGAATTGCAGGAACGGTCCCGACTTGAGGGGGAATTGAAAGTCGCCCGCGCCGAGGCAGAAGCCGCCACAAATCGGGTGACGGATCTCCTGGAAAGTATTACGGATGCCTTCTTTTTTCTGGATTTCCAGTGGCGATTTACTTATATTAATCCCCAAGCCGAATTGCTCTTTCAAAAACCTCTCAAAGAACTCCTGGGTCAAAGTCTTTGGGTGGAATTTCCCGAAGCGAGGCAAGGGAGATTTTATGAAGAATATCACCGGGTTGTTGCGGAAAACATTAGCCGGGAATTTTTGGAATTTTATCCCCCCATGAATCGCTGGTTTAACATTCATGCTTATCCCGCCCAGGAGGGGATTTTGGTGTATTTTGAAGATGTTACAGAGCAGATTCAAGCCGAAGCCTCTCTAAAAGAAAGCGAACAGTTTTTACGCAGCATCTATGAAGGGGTAGAAATGGCGATTTTTATTGTGGATGTCTTGGCAGATGGCACGTTTCGCTACTTTGATAGTAATCCCACCCATGAACGGATTTGGCAGATTTCCGCAGAAGAAATGACCGGGACCACTCCCGAACAGTTGTTGCCTCCATCCGTCGCTGAGGAGGTGATGCAGCGGTATCGCCACTGCATCGAAACTAGAGAACGGATAACCTATGAAGAAAAGCTACCCTTAGAGGGCCAAGAAAGTTGGTGGTTGGCCCACTTAAGCCCAATTTTTGACAGTAGCGATCGCATTTACCGGCTGATTGGGACGAGTTTTAACATCACCGATCGCAAGCAAGCGGAAATTGCCCTGGAACAGCAACTCAAGCGCGAGCAATTACTCAATGCCATTCAAGACCGGATTCGTTCCTCCTTGAATTTAGAAGAAGTTTTAACAACCGCTGCCCACGAAGTCCGCCAATTTTTATCGAACGATCGCCTGTTAATTTATCGAGTTGATCCCGATGGCACCGGCATCGTGGTTACCCACTCGTCCGACCCCCTTGCACCTGAGATTAACGGGAATACTTTTCCCCAGGAATGCTTTAGCCCACAGGAACTGGACCGTTACACTCAGGGGGAAATTGTAGCCATTGAAAATACCGAGTTAGTCACAGATTTCCCTTGTCTAGCGGTATTAATAAAAACCCTCAAAATTAAGGCTCAACTGGTCATTCCGATTTTAAAAGAGCAAAATTTGTGGGGTTTACTGATTGCCCATCATTACCGCAGTCCCCGAGAATGGCATTCCTCGGAGATAGAATCCCTGCGCTCTATTGCCGGACAACTGGCGATCGCCGTTCAACAATCCATCTTATTTGAGCAAGCCAAGGCTGAACTAATTGAGCGTCAAAAAGCTGAAGAAGCTTTGCAAGCCAGCCAACGCTTCGTGCAGAATATCGCGGATACTTCTCCCAACCTCTTATATATTTACGATATTTTAGAACAGAGGAACATTTATGTAAACCGAGAACTCGCCAAAATGTTGGGCTATTCTGATGAAGAAATTTCCAAATTTGGGCCTAATTTGTTAACATCCCTGATTCACCCCGAGGACTTGGACAAAATTCCCGAACATTTTCAAAACCTCTCCCAAGCGCAAGAGGGAGAGATTTTTGAACTGGAATATCGGATCAGAAATAGTCAGGGAGAATGGAGCACGGTTTTAGCTCGGGAAACGATTTTCTCCAGAACAGAAGAGGGCATCGTCAAGCAACTTTTAGGCACAGCAACGGATATTACCCACCTCCGGGAAAGTGAAGCCGCCTTGCGGGAAAGTGCCGAACGGGAAAAGGCAGTCGCTTCCGCAGTCCAGCGGATTCGTCAATCCCTAGATTTAGGGACAATTTTTGCGGCAACTACGGAAGAATTGCAAGGATGTTTAACCTGTGATATTGTGGCGATTTACCGTTTTAATCCGGATTACAGTGGCGAGTTTGTTTCGGAAGCCGTCACATCACCACGAGTTTCAGTCTTGCAAAGAAACCACCAATCCCTGTACCTATCCGCGCAACCGGATCCCGAGCAACTTTGCCAGATGCAAGTTCTGATTAATTCTTGTGTAGAGTGGCAAGATACCCATCTGATTCAGACTGGAGGGGGTGATTTTAAGCGAGACGAGAATTGCTTGGTGGTGGAAGATATTTATCAACGCAATTTTAGCCCTTGTTACTTAGGACGATTAGAAGAATTTCAGGTTAGAGCTTACATGATTGTCCCGATTTTTTGCGGCTCAAAACTGTGGGGATTGTTAGCCGCTTACGAAAGCGATCGCCCGAGACAATGGCAACCGAGCGATCGCAAGATTGTCATCCAAATTGGCAATCAATTGGGGGTTGCCTTGCAGCAAGCGGAATTGCTCGAACAAACCAAGAAGCAATCAGAAGCCCTCCAAAAAGCGGCGATCGCAGCGGATGCGGCGAACCAAGCTAAAAGTGAATTTCTCGCGAATATGAGTCACGAATTGCGAACCCCACTGAATGCGATTCTAGGATTTACCCAACTGATGAATCGCCATTCATCCGATCGCCCCCAACACCAGGAACACTTGAGAATTATCAATCAAGCCGGAGAACATTTACTCTCGTTAATTAATGATATTCTGGAAATGTCAAAAATTGAAGCGGGGAGAACTATTTTTAACCCGACTTCCTTTCATTTAATTTCTTTACTCCGAAACCTAGAAGCAATGTTGAAGGTTCAAGCCCAACTCAAAGGCTTAACCCTAAATTTTGAATTGGATAAAAATTTGCCGCCAGTAATAATTTCTGATGAGAGCAAGTTGCGGCAGGTTTTATTTAATATGTTAGGGAATGCGATTAAATTCACGAACTCGGGTGGGGTGACCTTGCGGGCCAAACACGAATCATATTTAAACAATAATTCCCTAAATAATTCCCCGATTTTCTCGGAAACACCATCAAACCTTTGCATTGAAATTGCCGATACCGGAGCTGGCATTGCGCCGGAAGAAATGATTCAGCTATTTGAACCCTTTTCCCAAACCGAAACGGGCCGCAAATCCCAGCAAGGCACAGGATTAGGATTGCCGATTAGTCGCAAATTTGTTCAATTAATGGGAGGAGATATTCACGTCCGCAGCACCCAGGGAGTCGGAACGGTGTTTAGCTTTAAGATTCAAATTGTGGAAATCAACGCGCTCCCAGAACCTTCGGTTCAAACCCCTGGACAAGTGATTGGGTTAGACTGTGATCAGGAACGCTATCGGATTTTAGTCGTCGATGATGCGGTTAATAATCGGCGGTTTTTAGTGACCCTGCTTTCCGAGATCGGGTTTGAGGTCCGCGAAGCCGAAAATGGTCAAGAGGCGATCGCCCTCTGGTCCAGTTGGGAGCCTGATTTGATTTGTATGGATATGCGGATGCCCGTCCTAGATGGTTATCAAGCAACCCAACAGATTAAAGCGAGTCTGAAAGGGCAGGAAACCGTGATTATCGCGCTGACTGCCAGCGCTTTTGAAGAAGAAAGGCAAGGGATTTTAGCTTGCGGTTGTGATGATTTTCTGCACAAACCGTTTCGAGAAGAAGTCCTCCTAGAAAAAATATCCAGTCATCTAGGGGTTACCTATCGTTATGCACCAAAAAATCCTCCCTGTACCCAAGAATCTTCCTCTAAATCTAACCTATTAAATCGACATGAAATTAAAAAATATTTATCTCAAATGCCCTCGGAATTTGTCACAAATCTTTATCAATTTGCTTCGCAAGGTTACGATGAAGGAATTTTTGAATTACTGGAATTCATCCCATCAGAAAATAGCTCTCTCGCTCATACCTTGAGAGAATTAACCAAAAATTTTGATTTTGAAATGATTATTGAATTAACTGAACAGGAGGAGGCATGAATTACGCTCTAGGCGAATTAAATAAGCCCCGGGAATCCCAAAACAATCGCCCGAATATTTTGGTAGTGGACGATACTCCAGATAACGTGCGCCTATTGTCCTCTGTATTGACTGATAATGGCTACCGGGTTTGTAAAGCCTTGAAGGGAGACATGGCTTTAACCGTCTGTAAAAATGCCTTGCCCGATTTAATCCTGCTGGATGTGATGATGCCGGGGATGGATGGTTATGAAGTTTGCAAATGCTTGAAGCAGCAGGAAAGCACTCGCCACATTCCCGTGATTTTTTTAAGTGCCTTGAATGAGGTGGAGGATAAAGTCAAAGCCTTTGAAGCCGGAGGGGTTGATTATATTTCTAAACCCTTCCAAGAAGCCGAGGTTTTATCCCGAGTTCAAACTCATCTAAAGTTACGGCAACTCCAGATTAATCTTGAAGAAAAAAATCTTTGTCTACAACAGGAAATTACTGAGCGCCAACAGGCTCAACGCTCTTTGGAGGTCAGTGAAGCAAAAAATCTGGCATTGGTCAATGCGATTCCCGATGTGATGTTTCGCATTGGCGAGGATGGATTTTTCTTAGATTATCGGAGCCCCTCTTTAAGAGAGCCTGATGATCGCGAAGAGAGTTCAGGGAATCCCACCAATTATTCCCTCCAGAAGAGTCAGGATTTGACGCCCCATGTTTTTCCGATTTGCGAATCATTAGCTGCTGATTCGAGTTTCGTAGGAAAGCATATTAATCAGGTTTTATCCGATGATTTAGCTATTTGGATTATGCATTATGTCCAGCAAACCCTCCTGACTTCAGAAGTCCAGCTTGCGGAGTATATTCAACGGGATAAAAATCAAGATCGGTGGGTGTCTTATGAAGTTCGCTATGTCAAAAGTGGCCCATCCGAGGTGCTGGCGATCGCCCGGGATATTTCCTCCCGCAAACAGGCTGATGCCGCCAAACTCCAGGCAGAAGCCATCATGCGCCATCAAAAGCAAAAAATCCAACAAGCCTTAACGGATCTGCAAGAGGCTCAAGTCAAATTGGTTCAAAATGAAAAAATGGTCGGCTTGGGTCAATTAGTCGCCGGAATTGCCCATGAAATCAATAATCCGGTTAATTTTATCTATGGAAATATCTCTCATGTTCAGAGTGCCATTTCTAATTTAGTCAATCTTCTGGAAATTTATCAACAAGAACACCCTCCCAATGAGAAGGTGTGCAAAGTAATGGAAGAGTTGGATTTTGATTTTTTAACGGACGATTTAAGAAAAATGATGACTTCAATTGCCGCTGGAGCAGAACGGATTAATCAAATTGTTTTGTCCTTGCGGAAGTTTTCTCTCATGGATGAAGCCGGAGTTAAAAAAGTTGATATTCATGAAAATTTAGAAACGACTCTGGTTTTATTGAAGCACCGATTTAAAATAGCTGATGAACAAGAGATTGAATTGATTAAAGAGTATGGAGAAATCCCGCCCATTCTCTGTTATCCAGGCGAACTGAACCAAGTGTTTTTTAATCTCTTAAATAATGCGATCGATGTTTTAAGCGATATTTTACCCGATCGCCTCAAATCTCAGAAAGCCAATCCCAACGCCCCTGATTTCGTGCCTTCGATTCGGATTTCTACGGCGTTAACCGATCGCCAAACCCTGTTGATTCGGATTAAAGATAATGGTCCCGGAATCAGCGAATCTGGGCGATCGCGCTTATTTGACCCCTTCTTTACCACCAAACCCGTTGGCAAAGGCAGAGGATTGGGACTCTCGATTAGTTACCAGATCATCGTCCAAAAACATGGAGGACAACTCTCCTGCAATTCCACCCCAGATCAAGGCGCAGAGTTCGTGATCGAACTTCCCCTGGTGCAATCCACCACAGACCCCGGGGGAGTTCCCTAACCGGCGATCGCTCACCCACTCAACCTTCGCTCCGTCGCCGAATCGAAGAGACCTCTTCCCAAACCCCTGCGAAGACCCCACGCCAAGAGCACAGGGAGGTATCAGGAATCAATATTCGGATACTCCCTGAAGGGGAACTTTTTACCGGAGACCCTTTCAGATACTCCATCCCCCTAAGGGTTAGGGCCTTCTTCCCGGGGGTCCATCGATACCCTAGAGGAGAATCTCTAATCCGACGGGGAGCAATTTAAAGTCAGGAATTTTTAATTTTTGAGTCAAAAAATCGTTTTAACCGTCATGATCCCCCTCGAATTCAGCCAATTCTAGCCTTTAGGCCCTCCAGAGACCACTCCATTGTCACAGGGGTCAAATGACTCGCATCACATCATCTGGATCGGGTTTAATTCATAATAGAAGCATTTAGGGAAACCTCAAAACAATAGGTGGACTGGGTGTCCTCCTAAACCGAATGGAACCCAGCCATTTCAATCTCGAAATCCGCCTTGGCAATGAGTGGGTTTCACCCCTGATGTTCCCCAGGCGGGATGTCGCTCCAACCTCCAAGCCCAATCCAGAGGGAAAGGCGATACACCCCCAATTCTGGGGGGGTCCGATCTTAAAAGCCCTCTGAGTGGTCAAGAGCCCTGCCCCAACTTTAAGACTTAGTTTGATTGAGAAGACGGAAGATGTTTAATTCAACAGCACTACTCATTGAAGCTTTCGTGGAACGCCTGCAAGAAGGCTACCATCGGACCTACGGAGGATATAAACCGGATTACGCAGAAATCCTGGCTTGGGCCGGTGGTATGGCATTAGAAAATATTGCCAACAGTGATGCCCTCTATCACAACGTAGAACATACCATTTTGGTCACATTAGTCGGGCAAGAAATCCTGCGCGGTAAACATATTCGAGAAGGCGGCGTATCCTGCGAAGATTGGCTGCATTTCATTATTTCCTTGTTGTGTCATGATATTGGCTATGTCAAGGGAGTCTGTCGCCAAGATGAAGATAGCAAACGACTCTATGCCACCGGCAGAGATGGTTTGAAAGTACCCATTCCCTTTGGCTCGACCGATGCCAGTTTAACCCCCTATCATGTCGATCGCGGCAAACTTTTCATCTCCGAACGTTTCGGAGGCCACCGCCTCATTGATGCAGAAATCATTAAACGTAATATCGAACTCACGCGCTTTCCCGTTCCGGTAGATGAAGATCATAAAGATACTTTTAATTATGCTGGAATGGTTAGAGCGGCAGATTTGATTGGTCAATTAAGTGATCCCCGCTACTTGCAAAAAATTGCGGCCTTATTTTATGAATTTGATGAAACCGGAGCCAACAAAAAACTCAACTACCGCCATCCCGGAGACCTTCGACGGAACTATCCCAAATTCTACTGGCATGGCGTTTTTCCCTTTATTACCCAGGCTCTGGCTTACCTAAATTTGACCCAACAAGGTAAACAAATTGTGGCTAACCTCTATGCCAATGTCTTCAAAATAGAACATGAAGACCAGCAGCTTTCTGAGGTGGCCTAAACCTACCCTGACCACCTCCCATCCAACCTCATCCCAAATCATCCTTCAACAGGGGAAGGACAAACAATAAAAGGGAAATTGCTAATGCTCAACCGGACGACTTCAGTCGTTCTATTTCTTAGTTCGTAGTAACGACTTCAGTCGTTCTATTTCTTAGTTCGTAGTAACGACTTCAGTCGTTCTATTTCTTAGTTCGTAGTAACGACTT
>JAMXFF010000001.1:276161-364837 GCA_025370845.1 Laspinema palackyanum D2a
CAGTCGTTCTCTTCTGTTCGGTCTCAGCAACAGAAGAGAACAACCCCGAAATAAAAAGCGCGATCGCTCCTCAGAGATCGCGCTTTTTATTACCCTAGAAACTCAGGCTAAACCCCCGCCTCCGCTTTCAGCGAGACCAGCTTTTCACCTTTAAGCATTCGTCCGGCAGCTTCCAGTAACGATTCTTCCAAATAGGGCTTCGTGAAATAGCCACTGGCTCCCATTTGAATCGCCATTTGCCGGTGTTTGTCCGCACCGCGAGACGTGAGCATGGCGATCGGCAGGGTGGTGAGTTGCGGATCCTTCTGCATTCGCGAGAGCAGTTCCAACCCATCCATCCGGGGCATTTCAATATCGCAGAAGACCAAATCGTAGGGAAGACCCGATCGCATTTTTTCCCAAGCTTCTTGACCATCCCGCGCCTGTTCCACCCGGTATCCCGCCTTATTAAAGGTCATGGACAACAGTTCACGCACCGTAATCGAATCATCCACAATCAGCACCGTCGGGTCGATCACCTGTGGCTCGATCTCAAGCGGGGGCTGAATCGTTTTGTCCTTAGGATCCCACACAGTGTTGCGGTCTGGCCGCATACGTCCAGCCGCCAAATCGAGCAATTCTAAAACATCCGCGATCGCCACAATGCGGCCATCCCCCATCACCGTTGCCCCAGCAACGCCCACAGGCTTCGGAACAGGTCCTTCAAGCTGTTTAATCACGATTTCCTGTTCTCCTAACACCTGATCCACCTGAAGTGCCAGGAAGTTATCCGAGGAACGCAGGACCACCACCGAAATAATATCCTCTTCCGTATTCCCCACATAGATAGTCCCCCCCCGTGGGATATGACGATTGTAAACCAACAGTTCGCGCAGGTGACGGAACGGCAACATCGTATCCCGCCAGGGAATAAACGTCTGACCATTTTCCTTGGTTTGAATCCGATCGCGGGGGACATCAATCATATCTTCCACCCCATCCATCGGGAACGCAATCCGGGCGCGATCGCTAATACAGCACAGGGCCTTAGAAATACTCAACGTCAGGGGCAACCGAATCGTAAAGGTCGTCCCCTTACCCATCGTCGAATCAATCGTCACCACCCCACGAATGGCGCTCAAGCAGGTCCGAACCACATCCATCCCGACCCCGCGACCGGACAAATCATCGGCTTGATCCTTGGTACTAAATCCGGGCATAAACAGTAAATCATAGACATCCAAGCGAGTCATGCTATTCGACACTTCCGGCGAAATTAGCCCCCGTTGTAATGCCTTGGCTTTTACCTTTTCCGAATCAATCCCCGCGCCATCATCAGAGACCGAAATCACCGTTTGGTTCCCTTGGTGGAAAGCCCGGACCACAATCCGACCCACAGGAGGTTTACCCTTTTTCCGGCGCTCCTCGGGAGTTTCCACCCCGTGAGCCAGAGCATTGTTGACCAAATGGGTCATGGGATCGGTGAGTTGCTCCAGAATCATCTTATCGATCAGGGTTTCGCGACCCTCAACCTGAAGCTCGACCTGTTTGCCAAACTTAATCGCATTATCCCGGACCCCACGGGGTAGGCGATCGGCAGTTTGAGCAAAAGGCACCATGCGCGATCGCGTCAGTCCCTCTTGTAACTGAGTCGTCACCTGGCGCAGTTGCCGGGTCACCTGTTCAGTTTCATCCACCAAAAATTCAATATCCGAAGCCGATTCGCGCACCCGAACAATCAATTCCAAAATATCCTGGGACAGACTATGGAACGGCGTGAACCGATCCATTTCCAGGGCGCTCCAATCGGAACCGTTATTACCGTGGTCCTTAGGACTATTACTATTCCCCACCATAAAGTGGTAGTTTTGTCGCGAAGCCAGCAGAGAAATCTCCAGGAGCGATCGCTCGTACAAATCCTGCATCCGCTGCCCGACATCCGTCAGTTGAGAAACCTGATGCAGCAAATTATCCAAAAACTGCCGCATCCGCTCCTGATTCTGCTCGATGCTATTGCGATTAACAACCAGTTCCCCCACCAGATTACTCAGGTTGTCTAATTGTCGCACCGGGACCCGCATCGTCTGCTCAAAGCTCCCTCGCCTTGGGGCGATTCGGCCCCCGGTTTGGGGTCCAGTATCAGGTTCTATCAGATCCTTGAGCTTGCTCCAGTCATCGTCTATATCCGGTTCGGGGACCCCTGATGATGCTTTTGCGGAATCTGCATTCCCCGGCAATGCAGCCGGAGCCGTGAAAGTGCTGGTTGTTCCAGGCTTGGGGCTACTCACCGGGTTTAACAGGAGTTCTAACTCCTCAAAACTCGCTTTCAGCGGCCCCATTGCTAACAAGTAGTCTAATTCGGTAAAAATATCTGCCCCCTGGGTCAGTTGGGGTTCCGGAGGCAAATCAAGACGCTCTCGGATCGGTTCAGAGATGCGAACGGGCTTGGGTTCAACAGAGAGAGAGGAGATGGACTGAGGCTGACCAAACAACTCGTCAAAGTCTAAATTCGCCTCTGTAGACGAAGAAAATCCAGACCCAGGAAGGGTGGCCTTAGAGGGCCCTTGGGGGGGCGGGGCGGTTTGGTTGACATCGAGATTTGGCGATCGCCCCGTCGGTTCATCGAACAGGGACTCTAAGTTTTGATAAAAGTCGCTGGTGTCTTCGTTGTCTTCCGAACTCCCCGGATCCAGGTCCCAATTCCAATCCTCACCATCCAGATTGCTCTGACTCTCCTCGAAGAGGTTGTTGTCATCCCCTTGGGCCAGTTCATCCCCAAACAGTTCAGAATCTAAAAACGACTCTTCTATGAGGTCAAGAGCGGCCCTCTGCGGGGACGGTTCATCATCAAACAGCCCATCCAAGGCGTCTAATACATCAGACTGAGGCTCTGAATCGGTGTCCTCAAAGTCCAACCAAAACTCGTCGGACTGACCCGAAGTCTGGGCTGGTTTTCCTGGCGTTACCGGCGCTTTCGGGGCTTGAATTGACGGAGCCGGGGCCGTGTCGAGTTCAAATAAATCCGTCAAGTCGTCTTCTGTGGCTACAGTTTCTGAGGGGTCCGAGTCGAACCAATCCAATGATTCCTCAGACGCCGTAACCGCTGAGGAGGAATACTCCTCCTCAGTTGTCTCTCCAAACAAGTCGTCAAAATCTTCCTCATCAATGGGGATTTCAGTTGCCAGTTCGGGTTCCACCGGGGTTCCCCCAGCTTCCGTACCACTTTCAAATCCATTGATTTCCAGCAAATCCCTAAATTCTGAATCGTCAGCTATCTCTAGGGAGAACTCCGCATCCGTTGCCGGTGGAGCGATTTCACTGACCCCATCTAGGGGTTCATCATCCCACATTTGCTCCCAATCATCGGGTTCTTTCAGTTCTTCTGTGCCGACTTCCTCAAACAACTCTCCCAAGTCATCTAGTTTTTGATTGGAGGACTTGATGGGTTCTACTGGGGAGGGACTCCGGGGATTTTCGCTGATGCTGCTATCCTCCATCTCCACAAATCCCTCAAGTCCGAACAAATTGCCTAAATCCTCTTCGTCATTATTGTCCGGACTACTCATTTCCGTTCGATTGCCCGACGGATCTTCAAATAATAAATCGTCAAAATCATCGGTAGCAGAGAGGAGTTCTCCCGGGTCGGGAGGTTGAGTTTCCCAGGTTCCTTCCCCGGTATTCCCTTCTTCTACAACTTCTTCTCCTTCCCAGTGTTCATCAAAATAGGAACTCTCTCCTTCAAATAAGTCGGCTAGGGTGTTGAGTTCGGCTGCTCCTACTTCCGGGCCACTATTATAAGTGGGTTTGGCAGCCCGTTTATCTTCACCCCAGGTTGGGTTGTTTTCTGAATCATGATTTTTGTTTCTGGTAGAGTTGCGCCCTTCGGACCGTCGTTGATTGTGATCGGAGTTGGATAAGTTATTAGACATAGGATTAAATTTTGAGTCTGTATGAGTAGTTTGCGGTATGATTTTGCTAGGTGATGAAGTCTTGGGTTGTGGGGGTTGAGGCCGTAGCAATCCTTCGAGTTCTGGACTGACTGTAATAGCGTCTGCATGGCCACCGAGAACCAGTTCTCTAGCCTTTTGGATTTCTTTGATGAGAATAGGGGCAATCACCCGATAGCTATTTTCGGGATTAGCGATCGCCGTGGCTGCCTTATCAATTAAATGACACCACAATTTTAAATCGAATTGCTCTCCGGCTCGTATCCATTGGCGGCAAATTTGTTGCATCCGTTCTTGGCGATCGGGATTTTCCCCCTGCTTCAACAGATGCACCATTTCTTGCAACAGCCGAGACACGTCACTTTTAAAAATGAGTTGTTTGGCACTGTCTTCTTCTGCGCCTCGGTGCTTCGGCGGAGTCTGGAGGCGGGTGAGTTCGCCCCCCATCTGGATTCTCTTCTGGGTGCGGGTTACGAAGGCCGAGGGACTCTCTTGAGCCTGGACCAATTGGGCTAAATGCTGGTGAAGTTGAGCGATCGCCGGTTGGACTTCGGCACAAATCGCAGCTCCTTTGGCTTCGTCAATCGGACCGGGTACGCGGATTAAGGCCACGGTGTCCTGAAGTCCCCGAAACACTCTCACAAATAGAGACGAAAGCTGGGGATCAACTTCGACTTGCACATCCTGAAGCACTTTAAATTCGTCTTCGAGTTTGTGAGCAATCTGTTGAATAGCACCCAGTTCCAGCATTCCTGCCCCCCCTTTAATCGAGTGGGCCGCCCGAAAGAGTTCAGCGAGTACAGACGAATCTTGTACCGCGATCGACAGATTTTGCAACCCTTGTTCTATTGTATTGAGGTGTTCTGTGGCCTCCTCAATAAAATAGCCCATTATTCGCTCTCGTTGTTCCGGCTGCATAGCGGGTGTCCCATTCCTATTCCTATTTGTTAAACAAGGGTCTGATCGGCTTATTTAACGGAGTTTTATCCCTTTGAAGGGTCCGGATATTGCTGATTGGAAGAGCTTCCAACCGGGCGGAGGGGTTGTCATCCGCCGGTGACCATCTCTCTTCTGGGAGTTAAGGTCCCTGGGAAAGTCCCTGGGAAGGCATCGGTCCTTGATGGGTTTCACGGCTTGTTACCTGGGATCAATGTACCCATTCCTACCGCTTCACTGATCAAAAGGCATCGCTGTCGCCCTGAAAGACCTTCAGACCGTTGTCTTTAAACAACTGTAGAGACGCTCTAAAGCATCTCTACAATGAACAACTCAGCCCCACACCAGGGTAGAGATTTAACCCCTCGCTGGTGCTTACAGGCAGATTGTAGACCCTAGCGACGCTCTCCGGTTTCCACTCGGAACCGTTCCACCGAGGTCAACAAGTCTCGCGCCACCCCCACGAGGTTTTGCAGAGAACCGGAGACCCGCTGGGCTTCTTGGGAGGTTTCCTGGGCGGTGAGTTCCACCGCTTGCATCACCTGGGCGACCGATCGCGAGGTTTGGGATTGTTCCACAGTATCTGCGGTAATCGATCGCACCAACACATCGATGCGATTGGTCACCTGAATGATATTTTCCAGGGCCCGCTTGGCTTGTTCGGCGCGCTTCGTCCCCTCAATCACCTGCTGGGTGCCTTCCTCCATTGCCACCATGACCCCGCCGGTCTCGCTCTGAATTTGCATCACGATTTGCTCGATTTCTTTGAGCGCTTTAGCCGAGCGATCGGCCAGCTGACGCACTTCATCCGCAACAATCGCAAACCCTCGACCCGCTTCCCCGGCACGAGCCGCCTCAATACTAGCGTTGAGCGCCAAGAGGTTGGTCCGTCCGGCGATCGTCGCAATCAAGGCCACAATTTTGGAAATTTCTTGAGTCGATTCCGCTAGTCGCTTGACTTTCCGCGTCGTTTCTGCTACCGTTTCCCGCACCTCCAGAATCCCGGCCACGGTCTGTTCCACCGCCTCTCCACCTTTTTTAGCCGTTGCCGAGGCAGATTTTGCCACTTCTTCGGCCTCCCGAGCGTTATCAGCCACCCGTTGAATCAAATCCGTCATCACCTGGACCGAATTGAGGGTAGCCGCCAGTTCTTCCGCTTGTCGCAGAGCATCAGTCGATAAACTACGGGCAAACGATTCGCTATCCGTTGCTCCTTTGGTCACTTGTCGCGCCGCCAGTTTCACTTGCAGAACGATTTCCCGCAGGTTTTGAATTGTCAGATTAAAGGAGTCAGCAACGGCCCCGAGGACATCAGCGGTCACTTCAGCCTGAACCGTCAGGTCCCCTCTAGCCGCCCCTTCCACATCATCCAGCAGGCGAATCACTTGTCGTTGTAAGTCTTCCTTGGACTGTTCCTGTTCTTCGGCTTTGCGCTGGGCTTCCGAGGTGGTGGTGTAGATGATTCGCCCCATTTGGTTGAATTTAGCCGCAATCTGGCCAAATTCGTCTTCGGTATAAACCGTCGCTCGGGCGGACAGATTGCCCTGAGACATCGTATCGAATTGCGCTTGTAAATCGTCCAGAGAACGGCGAATCAACTTGGCGCTGGCACTGCCCACCCCAAAACAAGTGAGAATGCTGGCCCCTCCAGCCGCTAAGGCCATCATCGGGTCCTTCAGTTGTTGGGGCCAATTGCGTTGAGTGGAAAACGTAAAAGAAACCGAAGCTGCGGCGATCGCTGAGACCCCTCCAGAAATTAATGCAATCCACAGGAATTTTTTCACCAGGGACGCATTTTCCAAAAAGCTCAAAATCCCCGGTTCTGTATTGGCAACCGCTTCTATAGGAGGATTTTCCGGTTGAGTAAACACCGGAACTTGTTCAGCACTTCCGGCGATCCGAAAAATTTCATCATCCCGAATGATCGACCCATCCGTATCTTCGCCAATATCGTAGCTATCGTCGATGTCTCGGAAGGTGGCTTTTCTGCCCATGCTGCCCATTCCGAATCCACCTGTACTCGAACCTGTCGTATCCTCCGACAGATCGAAATCGGGAATATTATCGGGAATATTGCCGAAATCATCAAAATCATCGAACTCACCCAAAAAGTCAACCCCGTCTTCTTCGATGGGTGACGAGGTGGCAAGCCCGTTCTGAAAATCCTCGCCGTTGTCCTCCCCATCAAAGGAATTTCCCCCACTAAAGGCGTCGTCAAAATCCTCTAAATCGTAACTATCCACCCGGTTGAATCCATTCAGGGGTTCAGAAACGAAGGTCTTACTATCGTAGTCCTCATCGTCTTCTATTGCCGGTTGCGCCAGTCCTTTGGGCTGAGAGAACGGCGGCCCCGAGGCTTTGGGAATCGAATTCAACACTTGAGTCTGTTCAAGCTGTTTGCGTCCCATTAACAGGGTTTCCTCCTCCTCAGAAGGGGAGTTAAAGTCGAAGTCTTCGTCCAGATCATAGGGAATACCTGGATCCCCCGCACCCTTTCCATTCTGATGGTGGGATTCGTCTGGGTCATCCTCGCTGAAATCATTCCCTAAATCATCAGCGGCATCGAATAGGTCAAAATCTGGATCGATCGCCGAACCATTGTTGTTGTAATAACTGGTTGCTTCATCCTCTTCTAGGGGGTCTGAATTGGACTCGAAGTCCATCTCATCTCCCGAAGCAAACGCATCTTCAAACTCCTGAAACGGCGTTGCCAAATCCATCAGGTCCAAATCGTCATGGCCCCGATCAAAGGGGGAGTGATTAGAGACCCCGATCGCCGTCTCCTCCCCGACTAAATCGGGCATTTCATCCTCTCTCGGCAAAAAGTCGGGTAACTCCGATGCCAGGGGATCTCTCCATTGGTTGTTTTGAACCTCGGAGAGCATTTCTTCGTCATCAATGGCAAAGGGGTCTTCATCCTCTATCCCCTCATACTCCTCTTCGCTGGTAAAGGGATTAAGCAGTCCGTCCTCTTCCCTGGCCGAATTCGCGCCTAAATCTCCGGACTCAAACTCCTCAAATTCCATTGATTCGAGTTCAAGATTGGGGTACACCGGATCCAGTTCCATACTCAAGTCCGATGAATCTGACCCAATCTGGTTGATGGCTAAGGCTTCATTGTAAGCCCGGTCATGCAAACCCAGGGCTGAGTCTTCTTCTTCCCAGAATTCTTCTTCATCACTCTGGACTGGGGCTTCGACCTCAAACAAGGCGGTCTCTTGTTCTGATTGAATCTGATCAAAATCCGGCTCGAAATCCTCCGTTGCGGATTCAAATTCGTTATCCGCATCATACCCATAATCCGAAGGCTGCATCCCTTCTGTAGCGTACTGATTGGCGTATTCCATGCCCTGGGACGCTCCCTCAATGAAAGCCGGGTCATCCGTCAGATTCAGCACCCCTTCATACTGACCGAGTGCCACATCATACATTTGCAAGCCATAACAATAGATGTGACCAGCTAAGAGTCGAGCACTGGGATCCTCGGGAAAGTTCGCCACTAATTGATTGACGATTCCCGCTGCTTCTTCATAATTTTTCTCGGTATAGGCCGTTAAAGCTTGTTCGTACTCCTGCTGATAGTCCGGACTTGATACCATTTGCCCCCTCCTGGCGGTGCCTACCTGGTGCGCTCTTACAATTTTTCTAGTGAAATCTTATCAAGGTTAACTAAAACTCTAGTTAGATCCATTGGATTTCTGGACTGCCTTGATGGGATTCTAGGAGACTGATATTACAAAAAAAATGGATTTAAAGCTCCGTCCTTATTAAGACGGCTTTTAATAGGTGTGCTATAACTGAGTGTAGTGTATGGACGTAACGATAGCCTTTCCCCGTCTGATCCAATCGCCCATAACTGCTCAAACCGTTGCTCGGGTTGCCTGGGCTGTACCTCATTTGAACATTGCTAGAGGGAGGTCTTTGTGGCCCCACTTGAGGGAGCGTGGATCACCCCTCAGTTTAACTCCGGTTTCAACTCCGATTGCCTCACCCAGGGCCTGCCCACGATTCAACGCTTTGGGTTGGAGGTGGACTCCCGGAGTACAAGAACTCATAAATGTCTCCTCTGTAGTTTTGGACTGGACAGAGATGGGAATGCAGCTATCAAGAGACTCAAGGGAACCGTCCGGACTGTGGGGCCTACTGGAACGGAGCGGACCGCTCTGAAGGCATTGACCCTCTGTATCCGACGGTGAAATCCCTCAAGGTTAGCGGAGTCACCCAAACCGGAAAACTCAGCCGTGATGCTGGGAATCACGCGGGGTTCACGGTGCAAAGGGGCTTAACTGTTGGTGGAGTTGACCGACTCGGGTTAAGTTGTAATGAGCTTGAGCTGAGTTTAACTCGCCTGGGCGGTTGGTCCGGTGCGATACCGGGGGTCGGCGCTATTATTTATGCTGCCCATCTTGCCGATCGCACGATCGCCACCTGATCCAGCAGGCGCAAAATTTTCTCCTCTTCCTCTTTGACGGGTTCTTTAGATGGGATAACCCATTCCCCGCGTAAAAAAGGAGCCATACTGTCGGGAACGTTCGTAGGTAGACGGACCTGCTCTACATCAAGCCAGTCCATGCCGACAATTTGATCAACCGCTAACCCTAGTATAGTGTCTTGGTCTTCGACTGCGATCACGGGAATCTCTGGGCGATCGGTATTTAAGGTTGTAGGTTCGCCGAGAAATTGACCGAGATCCGCGACCCAAATTACCCGCCCTCGAATATTGAGGGTTCCCAACAGTAAAGATGAGACGTTGGGAATCAGGGTAATGCGATCGGGGGATTGGGAAATCACCTCGCGAATCCCCGTTGCACTTAAGGCAAATTCATTGCCCGAAGGCACGAAAAAACGGAGATGTAACTCCCCTTCCGGGCTTTCTAATTCTTGAAATTCCGGTGCTTGTTCTAAGCCAATCCCCGTTAAAAAGTCAGGATTACCCACCATGATTGCCAGTCCCCTATCTTCTGAGTAGCTGTTTGACCGTTCCAACCAGTTCAGTGGGTTGGAACGGTTTGGCAATGTAAGCATCCGCGCCTTGCTTCATGCCCCAATACCGATCAAATTCTTCACCTTTTGACGAACACATGACCACTGGAACGTTTTGGGTTTTAGGATCAGCCTTGAGACGACGACAAACTTCGTAGCCATTCATCCGAGGCATCACAATATCGAGTACCACGAGATCCGGGCAAGTCTCCTGAATGCGTTCCAGGGCTTCTAAGCCATCACTTGCTACGGTAACATTCAATCCACTCTCTTTCAGTAGGGTTGAGATCATCTCCCGTTGCGTGACGCTATCTTCTACGACCAGAACTGTACTCATAACTTCCCTTCGGTGAAAAGCTCTCTAAATAGATTAACCGGACCGCCCCTATGGCGGCGTGCTTGTCTTAGCCCCACTGCCTCCAGCTTATGCAACCGGAGACATTTGAGGGATGGGTTTAACAGTGCAAGCGTCTTCAACACAGTGGGTGACAGGTAGTTTTCCTTTGAAAATTTAGAAATAAATCCTATTATATTGGCCCCAAAGCACTCAGGAAAATTAAGGCTTTCACCCCCCACCCTCTGGTGCGGTCAATTTGGGTAACCCACTGTTGGGGGGATTCAAAGAGCCGAGGCGCTAACGGTGCGATGATCCCTCGTTCGCCCATCGGGCAGGGGTTCTGGTCCAACTAACCCAGGGGGACAAACGAGCCGCCTCCGGTTCGGGACCCTTTCTTTGAAAAGAGCGTTCGTTGGCCTGGTTTGGTGATAATGATAGTTTACCTCTTCACGCTCCCGGATCTAAACTGACTGGGATTCTGGTTTCCAAAAGTTTCTGATTTTCTAGTCCTGGGGTACAAGAGGGTTAGATTCCTGGGACAATACCCCAGGTTTTTGGCCCACGTTGAGTGCTCTATGCCCCAGATTTTGTCAAAACACCGGGTTGCGAATCTAGGCGGTCCCCCCGGACTCAAGTTGATCCTGCTTTGAGGCGCGATCGCCCTGGGTGTGACGGGCCCTTGACGATGCTCATCCCTCGTTGAGACTAGAGTTCGGCTTCAATCACCTCAGCTAATACCCGGTCCGGTTCCGGAATATCAGGGTCACCAGGGCCAATATATTTTTCCACAATGGTTAAGAGTTCACTTGAACCGAAGGGTTTGGTGAGATAGTCTGTGGCTCCGACCATCCTAGCTTTGACGCGATCGATAAAGCCATCTTTGCCCGTGAGCATCACAATGGGGGTCTGGCGAAAGGCGCTGCTATGACGAAGCATCGCACAGATTTCATACCCATCCAGTTCGGGCATGGTAATATCGCACAGGATTAAGTCAGGTTTGAGGTGGAAGACTAAACTCAGGGCTTTGAGGGGATTCATCAAGGCGGTTACTTCATACCCATATTGGGCAAGGATTGCTTCCACGGTTTTACCCACGGTGATGTCATCTTCGATACAAACCACCCGGGGAATTTTAAATCCCTGATCGACATCGCATTCTTCCAATCCGCTGCCATTCAAGGATGAGGTGGGATAAAAGAGTTGGACCAATCCCAACTGAACGAAGGGATAGATGGCACGGGCGACGGTTAAGATATCGCGATTCAGATACCGAGACATTTGGCGGAGGTTGGTGGTCCCATCTGCCCAGCGATTGAGGTTATTAAAGGTATTTTCCGGCAGGGCTTCGCGCATCTGGGCGGCATCGGAGATCACCGGGCATTGATTGGGGGATTGGATATGGGGATGAAACTGTTTCCACTCCTGAACCTGCTTGATAATTTTGGTCACGAGGGGCGCAATCTCCAGGGTGGTCAGTTGCGGCGCGAGTGCGGGACCCATTTCAAAAATAAAGGAGCCTTGGTGAAGGCTAAGTAGATCGAAGAGGGTTTCGCGAACCATGCCCTGAATGATGCTACGTCCTTGCGCTGGGGTGAGGATGTGGTTTTCGAGTAAGGCCCATAAATAGCCATATTCTAGGGCATTGGTTGCAGAAATGGAGAGGTTGGTGATGCTATCTAAGGCGGATTCTGCGTTATAGCGCCGCAGGAAGTCCCGCAATCGGGATAAGCTGCTATCCGTATTGGCGGCATAAATGATTTGTCCATTGGAGAAGAACACAAACCAGGATTGGTCACAGGAGCGCGATCGCTTATCTCGGTAAGGATAGCGATATACCAAGGAGTCACGCACGTTATCGCGTCCGCCACAGGTATTGCCGGAGTTAATCCCATAAGCTTCTACAAATAGTTCTCCGGTTCGCTGTCCCAGTTCAATGAGTTGTAGAATGCTCCGAATATCGATTTCATTCAAATTTCCCTGCATGCCACTAAAATTTTCTCCTTAAAACCGTTTGAACCCGACCGTGCTGTAAGGCCCGCAGGGGTAGGGAATACACTCCTGTTCACCTGAAAGTATGGGATGCCTGGAATCCCTGTTGACTGAAAGCCTGGAACTTGGGCTGCGCTATTTCATTGATTCTGAGTTAAGCAGGCCGCTACCATCGCCAGAGCCGCCACAATAAGGGTCTGCTTGGGGAACCCCTGAAATCAGGTGAGACTCCTGCGTTAACCCAGAAGGCTATATTGCTGTAGCCCGGTTGAACCCACACTGTTTAGAAGGGTTGAGCGCACTTAACACAGCATCAGTGACAGATAATGACAAGCAGATTTCCCTATCATAAGGTAAGCCCAATTGCAAGATATCTAATCCAGGTAGTTGTTTTGCTCCGGTTGTGACACCTTGACAATGCCTTGACCTGGGATCTTCAAAGAAGATCAGCCTCTATTTGAGGTGCAGGGTAAGAGCAGCCCGATTAGAATTGCCACAGCTATCCTTTTACTTTACCGTCTTATTCCCCGGTATTGGAACGGTGAACACCGATTGTTATGATGCGCGAATAAGCGGGATGATCTCCCCCCCGGGCCTATTCCCACCCCAGAACTCGTGGGTTGTGACCACTCCCGGGGTTGGGGGTTGTGCAACCACTGGCTTGAAACGGTCCTGGGCCTGATACAATAGAACCAAATTTTCTTTCTCTCCCGGTACTTGGGCTGCTGGGAGATTCCGGGGTCTACCACTCAACCGAGTTTGACCTTATGCGATCGCTTCCCTGATAGGGTATGATACGCCTTTATAGGTTCTGACTCGTCGTTGCCATCTGTGTGTTCCAAGTTTTTAGACTTTTTCTGTTGCCCGGGGTGGGTGAAGGGTAAGCCAGAAGGTCCAGTCGGGCTTCTGGGACCACCACTCTCCCAGGCGCTGTTTGAACCCTAAAAGCGCAGACAACCGCAGATAGATCGGCTACTGACCTCGTTGGGGATCTCCACCGGAGCGATCTACAGTGTTCGTTCTGATTATAGGTCAACCTCTCCCCACTTGTTTGGGGCGATCGCCGAGTTTGATTGAGGCGATCGCTGACCTAAGTTCTCCCCAGTCTGGTTTACTGTTAGGGATCGGCGCACCGATCACCCCTCGGGGATCGCCTGGGTTCGAGTCATCCTAACCCACCCAGATCATTCTAACCATTCACCGGAGGTCAAAAAACTGAGCTGTCCGTCAAACTCCACTCATCGTTGGGGTTGATCAACAGGTGAGCTTATGCTAACAAATGCTAAGATACGCTACCATTTAAGTAGGCCATAATACGACTGCACTAAACGCAGTTAAAGATTGGGGAATCTCCCCCAATAGGCTGCTCAAATGTCAGCAACCCTCCCAATGGGAAGGAACGGGTGATACCCCTACCGGCTACAATGCTGAAAAAAGTCAATCATCCTGTTACCGGGTAAACACTAAATGAATACCCCCTAGTTCAGATAATCGCCTTGTTCAGCAGTTGCCAGACTCGTCTCTAAATCAGACATCTAGGTAACCCGGTTTGAAGGAGCATATCCAGGTTTCGGAGAGTTCCAACGGAATTACATCCCCGAAAAAATCCATCCCCTTCTCACCATAACCCCCGGGGTTTCAGACAGGTTTTGAACCGATGAAGGCCACATCAACCGCACCCAAAATGCCCAAAAGCCCAGAACTTATTCCCTTGAATCCTTTTCCCAAGATTCAATTAAGCCGGTCATTGTCTGCTAACTTTGATTGTGTTTTCTACCCCCAAAAAATAAGTGGGTCAGACCCCGGGAATTTAGGCCCAACCGATATCCCTAATCTGACATTAGTTCAATTATTATTAGTCCAGATATCGGCGGATATAGCCCTAAACCCAATTATTTTAAATGCCCTGTTACAAAGGGTTAAATCATTCCCCCCTCACATTAAAAAATTTACAGTTAAAACGACTGCTGATATAGCACTAAAGTCGAGCCAAATAGGGTCAAAAAGGAGGCACAGATTTATCAAAATGAATAGAGCCGTTGAATGGATAAAGTTCCAACCGGATTGGTTCGGAAGTTGGCTCTTAACCCCCCAAAATGTATCCTGATTGTTTAGGACTATTTACCCTAAACAACAGGTAGTCTAAAAGTAGTTTCCTAACGGTTAATTCTTGCTTTTTTGCAAGAAAGACCCGATTGTTTCTGGAATTGATACGGTGGGTTGAGGCCAGCCTTCAACTGATTAATCGGTTAACTCAGGTTACCAAAAACGTATCAAAGTATTGGTTTAGATCAGAATTCGGCATAGAAACGGAAGAGGAAGATCGGCGTGCTTTATCTAGCAGAAGTACAAAAACAGAAAAGTGGCTTTGGCCTGGGTAGCGGTAAAGCGGAACTCAAACTACTCGCCTGTCAGCGAGGTGAACAAAGTTGGGCAGCAGTACCCGGATCGGAGACGATCCCAGCGGACGATGCCAATAATTTGAATGCGGGGACTCTGGTACTCGTCGATCTGAGTCCTAATAAACAAATTAAAGGCAATATTGAAGAGGCAGCGAATCGTCTCGTCAGTATTTTGCAGGGATTCTCCCGAGGCCAAGAAAAAATTAAAACCAAGGAAGAAGAAATTGAGCAGTGGATGCAGTCGCTGACTTACCAAAGTCAGGAACTCCAACGCCGGGAAATGGAACTTCAAGTTCGAGAAGAAGAAATCGCTCAACTGGAGTCCCAACGCGAAGAAATTCAAGGCTCCTCGGAAGAAGCACAACGCATTCGCAATGAACTTCAAGCCAAGCAGCAGGAACTCGATGCGGCCCTGGAAAAACTCCAGTCTGAAAAACAGAGTATGGAGGCGCAACGGGCTCAATCCCAACAGTCTGTTCAGTTGGACGAGGGACTCGCCACTCACATTCAGGAATTGCTCGATTATTTGACCCAAACGACCCCGCCGACGGCCTCCCTGGGGGAACAGATTGCCGTTGTCCTAGAACAGATTTCCTCACAGCAGGCGGTTCTGGATGAACATTGGCAACGTCTGGAACAACATCGTTCCCAAGCGCAGGTAGAAGAACAAGAAGCGGAGGCTAAACAACAAGAATTAGGGCGTTTGCGTCACGAGTGGGAACAAAATCAGCTCGATTTAGCGGAGGCTCACTCTCAGTTGAAACTCCTGGAAAAGACGCTTTCGATTCAGCAAAACCAGGCGAATACTCTGGATGCTCAGGTGCAAAACCAAGTGGTTTTAAGGGAACAATTGGTTCAACTTTCGGAGATGTTTGAGCAGGTGGCTGTTGTTCCCAAGGTGGATATAGAAGCCCTGGAACGGATGCCCCTTGAAGAACTGCAAGGGTTGGCACAAAATCTCCAGCACGATTTGGATAAAATCTTTCAATTTGTGAATAGTCAAGAAGATGAGTTGAAGTCACAGCGAGAGACGATTCAAGACCTAGAGCGACAGTTGGCGAATGCCAATGACTCCGATCGCTGGAATATTCAGCGCAATCTAACCGATGAGCAGGAAGCGTATCAAATGTTAGACCAAACCTTGGTGGGTCAGCGCCGAAACCTCCGGGAACGTCAAGAAACCTTGACTCACCATCAAGCAGTTTTGGCCCGTCGTCAAGGTCATGGGGATGGGACACCGATTAAACCGGGTCAACCGCTGGATCCGGTGTTGGCACAAATTGACCAACAGAAACAAACTTTGGAGCAGCAACTGGCTCAGATTAAACAGGAGATTGAGCAAAGTGGACAGTCTCTGGATGCGGTTCAGGGTCAGGTGAGCGATCGCGCCAATCAAATGGATGGGAAACGGCAGGCGATCGAGCAATTGGAGGCACAGTTGGCTCAACTGCGTGGTAGCGCGGCGCAATTGCGGGGTCGAGTCACCAACTATGAGGAAATGTTGCAGCCACTGCAAGATAAGGTGAATGAACTCAAGTCTAAGCTGGAAGAAGTCAGGAACTTGTTGACTCAGGTCCAGGAGACGGAGGGTCATCAACAGCAGGCAGTCACCCAGTTGCGGGACCTCCTCACGGGGTTAATTACTTCCCAGTCGCCTGAGTTGGCAGCATCCTAGTATCCGCAAGGGAGGGGGTACGCTCAGCAGTCCCTTCACCTCCCCTGGGTTGTCAGGATGATCCAATCTCCCTCTACCCGGGCGATCGCCCCTCCGGGAAAGGGATCGGTTTGAGTTGTGTTCGGGGCCTGAATTAAGGCGGTCATTTTCTCCACTTGCTCATAATTCGGCGCTTTCGGTAACTGTTGCTGCAACAGTTGCCGCAGGGCACGGCGCTGGAGGGCGAGGGGTGCAGTCCCCAAAATGCGCCGATTGATTTTCTGGGTAATTCCGGCCAATTCACCCTTGACAACCGGCTCACTTTGTGATAAAGATTGCTCTAACAATTCCCTAGCTTGGGTTTCTAAATACTCCACCTCAGCGCGTAAGAGTTCGGCAGTTTGTGCGAGATGTTGCTCTACACCCGGGTTAAACTGTTGAGTGAGGTAAGGGAGCAACTCTTGGCGGATGCGGTTGCGAGAATAGGTGATATCGAGGTTGGTAACGTCTTCCCAAATGGTAATCTCACGCTGGTGACAAAAAGTGCCGGTTTCTTGGCGGCTAACTTCTAGGAGGGGACGCACCAGGCGGAGGGTGGGAGTGAGATGCCGGTCCCAGGAAAGGGCTTGTAATCCATCGGCACCGGTGCCCCGCATTAAGTTAAACAGGAGAGTTTCCGCCCGATCGCTCTGAGTGTGACCCGTGACGAGGGTGGGATAACCTTCGGATTCGGCGATCGCGCTTAAGGCATGATAGCGCCATTCTCGCGCACCGGCTTCCGTGTGAGGGACTTCGGTGCCAGCAGTTTGGAGGAAAAAGGGTAACTGCCACTGTTTTGTGAGAGTTTCCACATATTTGGCATTGGGAGTGGAATCACTACGCCACTGATGATCACAATGGGCGATCGCCAGATGCCAATTCCATTTAGGTTGTAAATCTAACAGCAATTGGGCTAAACAAAGGGAATCTTGTCCACCGGAAACCGCGATTAAGATGCGATCGGCCGGTGACAATAACCCGCGCTGTCGCAAAGTTTGATGGAGTTTGACATGAAGAGGAGTCCATTGAGTCATCAGGGAATTTAGAGATTAGAGTTTTGGCCTATCCATCCACTTTAAAATCTAAAATCCCCGATGAACACAAATCCTGAGCGCTTAGACGAAATTGAAATAATTCCCCTGCAAGCTCAGATCCGAGACGCCCTGGACTACCCCAATCAGTTCATCGGTTTCAGTTCCGGGTTTATCCAGATAAATATCCGTCCGAGGCAGATTTGACCCTTCATCAACATACGAGAAGAGTAGATAATTCGCTGCCGAACCTTTGAGCTGGATTCGGTCCTGGGCGGCATTAAAATCTGTGAGAATGGCATAACCCCCATTGCTATCCCCATCATAGTAAACCCGGGTACTATCTCCGAGGACAAACAAATCAGACCCTTCTCCTCCGGTGAGGAAATCAATTTCCCCTTGTCCGGGAGTAGCGCTGCGAGTATCTACCCCAACGACGGTATCATCTCCCTTATCTCCATAGAGGAAATCGTTGCCACTGCTGCCAATCAGGATATCATTCCCTTGACCGCCATGCAGGGTATCCATACCCGCGCCACCATCGAGGGAGTCATCCCCCTGGTTGCCATTGAGGAAATCATTGTCATTGCCACCGAAAATCAAGTCATTTCCTAAGTCGCCAAATAAGACATCATTGCCTTGATCGCCTAAAATGGCATCGTTCCCTTGGCCTGCGTGGATCCAATCATCACTGGAACCGCCATTGAGGAAGTCATTGCCTTGGTTGCCATGAAGGAGATCATTGCCTTCATCACCAGAGAGGTTGTCGTTGCTCTCTCTGCCGTAGAGAAAATCATTGCCTCCCAAACCGGCGATCGCCTCAGCAGCGTCTGTACCGAAGATCACATCATCCTCATTGGTCCCCGCGATCGGAACCGTTCCAGAATTGGGAGTGGGGGTAGGAAAGACAATACCAGGAACAACGGTATTGGGACTCTCGCTGCCGGAACTCCCGCTACCAGGGCTATCTGTGCCAGAGTTGTTATTTTCTGAAGGAGAGTCAGGCAGAGTGGGTGGCGTCAAGGGATTGAGAGGCGCATTGATCGGCGGTGGTACAAACTCTCGATCGTCATTCTCGATCGCATAGGACGTAAAGAGTTCTTCGCCAAGTTCTGCCCCGCCGGTTGGGCTCGCCAACTGCAAGTCCAAAAATTCATCTTCTTCAAACAGAGTGTCTCCGGCAATGGGAATCTCAACCTTTTTGATCGCTGTATCCCCATCAGCAAAGGTAATGGTAATCGGGAGATTGTTTGTAAAATCATTACCGGGAACTGCGGTATCGCTTTCCCCTGCCAAGAAATCATCGTACAGAACCTGCACCGAGACTTCCCCAGCCGTGCCTCCCGTGCGCTGGACTTCCGCTACGACGCGACTCGTGGTGTTGCTATTGCCTTCAGGATCGCTAAACACCGTAGAGGTAAATTCCAGAATGCCCGGTGAGCCATCATCGTTGATAATTCCGTAATCCGCATAGAAATTTTCTCCGATGGTTGCCCCACCTGTGGGATTGTCCAGCAACAGACCGAGAAATTCATCCTCTTCCGAAACCGTATCACCCACAATGGGAATTACTACCTCTTTTTCTGCGGTATCTCCATCTTCAAAGGTAATGGTAATCGGCAAATTATTGATGAAGTCTTCATTCGGAGTCACGTCACTAAAGTCGCTGTCGAATAAGACATCAACTGTAACGACGCCTTCACTGGCTCCCGTGCGCTTGAGTTTAGCAACAACAGTGTCAGTAGAGCCGCCATCACCTTCTTCCCCTTCAGAAAAAATCTCCGTAAATTCTATAACACCTGTATTGGCAGTGGGATCTGCATCGTCATTTTCAATGGTGTAATCGGTGTAGAATTTTTCCTCGGAGATAATGGCTCCCCCAGTGGGATTTTTCAATACCAGGGACACAAAGTCATCCGGCTCAAAATCCGTATCTGCGACAATCGGAATCACCACATCTTTTTGGGTTTCGCCCGGATTAAAGGTGAGGGTAATCGGCAGGGGATTGGTGAAGTCTTCACCCTCAGTGGCATCAGTGAAGTTGGTGTCAAGTACCACATCCACCGTAGCCGTGCCATCGCTGCCCCCGGTACGCTGGACTTTAGCCACAACCGTATCCTGGGGATTGCCGCTGTTGCCTTCTACACCGCTGTTGACCACAGAGGCAAATTCAAAGGTGCCGGGTGCAGGAGGGTTATCGTCATTGGTAATGGTGTAAGCGGTAGAGGAAAGATTGCCGAGAGTTGCGCCCCCCGTCGGTTCCACCAGTTTTAGAGAGATGAACTCATTACTTTCGGGGATAATGTCTCCGACAATGGGAATTTTAACCTCTTTTTCCGTTTCCCCTGAAGCAAAGGTAACGGTAATCGGTAAATTGTTAGTGTAGTCACTGCCGGCAGTGGCTTCTTGAGCGTCAGAACCACTATAGGTTTGGAGTTGCACTTTGACACTCACCTGTCCCTCAGTGCCATTGGTTCGCTTGATGGTGGCAACTACGGTATCGACGGCACTACCGCTGCTTCCTTCTGCACCGCTAGAGTTCGCGGCAGCAAATTCCAGGGTTCCTGCTGCTGGAGAATCATCATTTTCTAGGAACAACGTGGTGCTCAAGCGACTGCCGAGGTTTGCGCCGATCGCTCGACCTAATTGCAGATTGATAGTTTCGTTGGGCTCAAAGGTGGTATCGCCCAAGATAGGAATGGAGACTTCTTTCTCTCCCCCTTCGCCATCAGCGAATTCAATCTTAATGGGGAATTGAGTGTTGTTGTAATCTGCCGGACTGCTGCTTCCCCCGGTTGCCGTGCCTCCTTCTACAACCCCCACGTTCACACTGGCCACACCGCTAGTACCGCCAATGCGTGCCACCTTAATCACAGTGGCATTGTTCACCCCTTCGCTCCCTTCCACAACCGTGTAGCTGTCTTTGGTGAAAACCAGGGTACCTGTTGAACTGGGGGGGGTTAAGTTGGCGGGCAAATCAACGGCTTCGGTCACTTGGAGACTGTTGGCGTTACCGCCATCTTGGGCGCTAGATCCCATGCCGCGTCGGGCAAAGGTTTCCCAAATCAGTTTTTGGTTTGCACCGCCGTAGCGGTTGCGATCGGCAAGCAGAATGGCATCGCGGGCTTGGAGGAAGGTCGGATTGGCAGGTTGGAGTTTAAGTCCATCCATCACCAACTGAATGGCTTTGTTATTGCCTTCATTCCCGGTATAGATGTCGCCGAAGCTGTCGTTTACGCCATCTTGGTTAGGGTCAACGAAGTTCCAATACAAATCGATGAGGGTGGCGGCCCAAACTTCCCCGATCCGGTGCGGATTTTGCTTTTCTGGATCTGTCGTGAGGTAGTTGTTAATATCCCCATAACTGTGAGTCTCGGGCTGAACATTAAAACCCTGGACAGTTAGGGAGAAGTTGTAGGGGCGACTGCGAACGCCGTTAGGAGAGAAAGCATAGGATCCGAGCGTATAGGGGATGTTACGGTTATTGGTAGGTTTGCGGGTTAATGCAAAGGCAAAGAAGTCACCCCACCCTTCTCCCATGCCCGCAGATTGTAGATGTTCGAGGGCGATGTCATTATTTGGACCTCCGGTGAGTCGATTCGTGACGCCGTGAGCGTACTCATGTAAAAGAATCTCGCTGTCCAGATCAGTGGAGCGCAACTGACCCCCGGACGGAGGATCGGAAGCATACATCTGCATCCGAGGGGCGGTTCCATCCGTTGGAGTGGCAAAGTTGGCATTGTTACGAGTGCCTTTGTCAAAGGCATCTAATACTTCGGCGACGACTCCATCGCCCCCTTCCCCACCTTTGCCATAGTTGTTGAACTGGAAGTTCCCGGCAGCTTCGGTAAAGCCATAGCGATAAAAGATATCGTGGGCAATATTTGTCCAGTAGAAGGTGTTCGTAATGACGGCATTCAGGTTATCGGCTGAATCCGCTCCTAAACTGGGATTAAAGGGAAAATTAAAGTTGAGAGTTGGCCCTCCATTGGGACTGTAGCCGGGGCGATCGTCTCCATCTTTGTCTTCATAGGCATAAACGTTGTTGCCTCGGGTGATGGTGTACTCGGCACCCGGTTGTTCATCGGTATCGTGCCAACCATAAGGGGAGGCGGCTGGATTCGCCCGATGGGGATTGCTAATGAGCGCGGGTGGAGACTCGATTGGACCGAGATCGGGTAAGCGAACGACGTTGTAATTGGCATCGGGGGCGTTGGCATGGGCAGCGTAGCGATGCTCTCGCAGCACTTCCCCGGTTTGGGCGTCGATGTTGATTTCTCCCCAATCGCTGCTGGATTGGGTGCTATCCAGGGTGACATTCCAGACGAGGCGAATTTCTCCATTGTCCTGGATGTCGTACACCAGTTTGGCGGGGATGTTGCTTTTGGAGATATTTCCCCCGGCAAAGATGATTTCGTTGGGGGTGCTGTCGCTATCGCTATTTTCGGCGATCGCCAGTTCCCCTTCTAAGACTAAGCCCCACTGCGATGCAGCGGTTTGAACGGCTTGTTGGGCATTAACGGTAGGAGTGGCGTTGTTGAGACTCTCTACACCCCGCCCAAATCGGTTGCCGATGCTGAGAATTTGACCGTTTTCTGTAATGGCAATATTGAGCGTACTATTTTCAACCGCCAGTCCGTTGATTTGCTGTTGCAAATATAGATAAGTTGTCCCGTCTGTCTCATGTTGAGCGGTGACCGTAACGTTTTCTACATCTGCTGCACTTAGCCCTAATATCTCATAGTTTTGCCGGATATAGTTGAGGCTAATATCCAGTGGTGGTGCCTCGGAAGGTTCGCTTAAGTAACCATTAGGATTGAAGATAAATCCGGAATTGTTGGATGGAGACAAATCAAAATCTGAGGACATATTTTCTACCCACCTAATCAGTGATAAGGATTATTGAGCCATAGATACATTAGCTGTTCTCCCTATCTTCCTTGGCTCTAGAAGACAGAAGAGAAGAAATCAAGACAATCGGCTCTGAAACCGCGTGGGGCTGTCCTTAATCCCACTCGGGTTATGAATCGCAAGTTTCGATGGCAGGAGAAAACTCACATTCTCTCATCATCCCGGTGGATGATGAGATGATCTCAACATTTTTCCGAAAAAATTAGGAGCATCGATTAAGAAGAGATTCGGGGAATGTAGCGCACTACTGCGATCGCTTTCCCTAAAACTCTCTAAAACTATGACTCACAGGATCTCATTAAATTGGAACAATTTATTTTGCCCGAGGGGATCGAGCCAGTGCTTCTCACCCTGTTGTGTTGCGAATGCCATGCTCGGCTATCTTGCCCCGGGGCAATTAGCTAAACATCTTGGTTTTTTTCATGTTCCGTTCCTGTAAATACCATCCTGACTGGGATATATTTTACATTCCGCAGGTTAGATAGGTTCCTAAAGAATTTAGGCCGTTTGAACCTCTGGAGAAGGCCATACTCTAACCTTTACTAACACTTAGGCTCTATAAAGCCCCCAGTTTTTTCTGAGGCTTTTAAGGTCATAACGCTTAGGGAGTCAATACTTCAGACTTTAAATGCCCCAAAATATATTGAAAATAGAAATAGATCGGCGGAATCTGAGATATACAATGTTTAATACCATGTGTATTCTATCGGTGTCAATGTTTAGAGTGTAAATTTATGTAAAGTCTGTAGAAATTAACAAATCCTTAAATTTTCGTGAACCGGGAACTTATTAGGATAAAATAATAGGTTAATTTTTCAACTTAGAAAAGCCAGGAATGCTGATGGCGATCACTTGTGGACACAGGGAGGGTAACAACAGGACAAATACAGAGGGTGCGTTAGGTTCGGCTAACGCACCCTCTGTATTTGCCTAACAGCTATTCACGCTTAACGGGAAAAGCCTCAGCAATTTGATTCATGGGAGTTGGAGAACTTTCCGTATCTTCGGGACAAAATTCAAGACGCAGTTGAACTTTCCCCCGTCGCCAGTATTTGCCCGGACTTAAGACTTCACATTCTAAGCCCTCGGTGAATAAACTTTCTTCTTCTAATTTCGTTTGCAGCAAGTCCATGAGTTCACTGACTTTGAATGTGCATTGAAACATTAGATTGCTGCCACTGGTAGACAGGACATCTTCATTTCCGAGCGCCTCAAATTGCTGATCCATTTCTATCTCCGCGTTCTATTAATTTGACAGTTTCCCGGCTGCGGTTATGGGGTGGATATTCAGTTTTCGCGTAAAGGGCGATCGCCCTCTGAGAGCGACTCCTGATGGGACCCCATAACCGCTTTGTGCTGACGGTTTAGAAAAACCAACCGTAGGAATGCAGCCCTTTACCCAAAAGATTGACCCCAAGATAACAGATCCAGACTACGACAAACCCAGCGGCTGCCAAAATTGCTGGTTTTCGTCCTTGCCAACCTCGGGTAATGCGCGCATGAAGATAGGCAGCAAAGACTAACCAGGTAATTAAAGCCCAGGTTTCTTTCGGGTCCCAACTCCAGTAGGAACCCCAGGCTTCATTTGCCCAAACTCCACCGGCAATAATGCCGATGGTGAGGAGGGGAAATCCTAATCCGATAATCCGGTAACTGATGTTATCCAGGGTGTCGGCGAGGCTGAGGCGTTGGGGAGAGAGGGAGGGCTGGAGGGTTGCGGTAGCCGGTTGTGCTGAGGTGTCAACTTGGACGACATCAAGAACCGCAACGTTGCCAGCGAGACCCTTGCCGTTGTTGTTGCCGGAGAATTCGGTGGCAAATTCCGGGGTGGGGGTTGGTCCTTCGACTGCGGGAACTGGGGTTCCTGCACGTTGGAGGCGGTAGCGATCGCTGCGATAGGACCCATTCCCAATGGAACTCCCGCGCAGTTCAATATTTTGACCGCGAGTCACGACTAAGAAGGCGATCGCCAGCAGAGAACCCACCATCAGGGTGGCATAACTGAGCATCATGACGCTGACGTGCATCATTAACCAGTTAGACTTCAACGCCGGGACGAGGGGTGCGGATTGCTGCATTTCCCCGGGTAACGTGAGGGCGGCAAAGGCGGTAATTGCCATTGCCACTGGGGCAGTGGCAACTCCAACTAACCGACTGCGGCTCATATTTTCCGCAATGAGATGAATCGTGGTAATTCCCCAGACGAGGAAAAATAGGGATTCATAGAGGTTACTTAAGGGAAAATATCCCGCTTCGATCCATCTGGCACCAAGAAGGGTGGCGATGCAGAGATTGGCGATCGCCATGCCACTGGTCCCCAAGGGCCACAAAGCGGGAATTCCCGGAAATGCTGCACCTATCCAATACAACAACATGGTGATGAATAGGACGCAGAAGGAAGTATTGTCTAGCCAATTCTGAAGGCTACTGAGGTCCACAAGCATTCTCCCATCGGTTTAGATTGAGACATTCTAGTTATTTCCATCCTAACCATTCTTGTGGCGGCTCAAACCTGTGAATTTGGCACCGGAGTTTTCAGGGGCGATCGCATTGGGGGATTTTTGGGCTGGAAAAAACCCACACCCTGAAGGGTGGGGCTATACGGACGAAGCCCGCCTGCGCGGGCTCAAGAGAAGCCCGCACCCTGAAGGGCTTACAAGAGTAGTTTTTTTACGTTCAGGGGGATTTGTCTCAAATTTAACTGCACCTCCGGTCCCCTCCCCTTGGCAAGGGGAGGGTTAGGGTGGGGTCCTCTTGACGCGCTTAAGCGCGTCAAGAGGAATGAGTGGGTGGAGATTTCACGCGCAAGCGCGATCGCGCTTGCGCGTAGTTGGACCAGCCTCCATACAGGCGCAATCGCTGCTCATAGTGCGTGAAGTGGCGGTAAGCGGAGCTATCCCGTAGGGAATCGCCACTTCACGGGGACCCCACCCTAACCCTCCCCTTGCCAAGGGGAGGGGACCGGAGGTGCAGTTTAGCGTAAAACACCTACTGTTGTAAGACCCTGAAGGGTGGGGCTATACGGACGAAGCCCGCCTGCGCGGGCTAAAAAAGCGAAAACCGACTTTTACCAACCGGATTTGGTATTACTCGGGGTTACTAGGGGTCTCCACCTCTGGAGTGGCTGGTGCTACAGGCGCGGGAGAGGGGGTCGTCGGTTGTGCACTGGGAAGGGTGGCACCGGGGAGAGGTTGGGGGCTACCGGCTTTTTTCATCGCCACAAAGACTTGATAACGACTGGTGCGTTGGTTTTCGATCGCCGCAGTGACTCCGATCGCCCGCATGGCATTAATGGCAATTTGTTGTTGGGGAGGCAGTTGCAACCATGCCGGAGTATTGGTATTGAGTGTGCGTTCCATATCCATGAAAAAATGGCCGTTGTTAGGAGTAAGTTCTAACGGGACCACGCTTTGGAATTGCTGACTCATGGCGAGGGGAGTTTGCGGTTTGGGGATAATCCTCTCAGCAACTGGGGCCAAAACACTGATAAAGGCTACATTCCCATCTAACCAACCGTGGTTCACGCTTACGGAACCATTTTGTGCCGTCCATTTCACTACAGGCTGTTCGCCAATCTGGACAGGTTCAACTTTAAAGTTATATTGTTCACTCATCACCTGATCCAGCTTAGCGAGAGTCGCTTCCCCCGCACGGCGATCGCTGGCTTGGACCATTAATACCACCCCGACGGGAAAAAACGAGGGATTGTTTTCTGGCGGTGGCATCATCGCCAGGGAAAATTCCCCCTGCATCCAGGGGAGTAAGTCTTTTTCTAAATCTAGGGTGGTGGTATTTTGGATCGCGGTTTTTAACCAGTCAGGATTAATCGGTGCGAGGGGATTGGTTGCCACTCCTTGGCTATAATCTTGCCAGACGCGCTGTAAATTGCCTCCCGACATCATCATTAAGGTGTCCGCAGGGAGGCGCGTTGTCATGGTTTTGCCATTATTTTCGACGGCATATTTCCTTTCGCTATCCGGTTTGAGCCATGCTACGGTATCGAAGGAAATCCCTTCGGGTTGGAGGGTGATACTGGTGGCGAATCCTTGGTTTTGTTGCTGCTGGGCAATTTCTTCAGGCACAGCGCGATCGGAGTTGAGGGAGGCAACGGCAGCAGCGACGGGGACGTTCACATAAAAACGGCCAAAGGGTCGGGAGGTTTCAATTTTTTGCCATGCAGCGATCGCACCGGGTGCATCAACGATGGAGGGTTCGCCAAGGAAGGTGTCGATCGCGCGGTTGATGGTTTCGCTATCCTTGGCGATCGCTAAATAGCGCCCATCGATAACGGTGACTGAAAAGCGATTCTCATCGGACACCCCTTGGGTTTCTTTAATTTCTATATTTTTGTAAGTCCGAGGGACCCATCTGCCGCCTTGTGGAGGTTGGGCGGATTCTAGTATTTGCTTGGCGCGATTGGGGTTGGCGATCGGTAACACCATCAGCAGAGACTGGCGACCCGAAAATGCTGCGGGTGATGGCACTATTTCGTTATCTTCCCCAGAGGCATTCACCGGGAAGGGGGGTAAGAACCCCAGGGTAACTTCGGACCCTACCCAAGGTTGAATGTCTTGTTCATACTGGAATCCATTGGCGGTGAGGTAGCGATCGCGCAACTGCACCAGGTAGTTATTCAGCAACTGTTGGCTTTCCGGGGTGCCAAATTCGCGCATTCTTTGCCACTGTCCCGCATCGGTGGTGAGGGAAAGGGTCATCAACGCATCTTCAGGGATCAGTTCGGCACCCACTGGAATCTCAGGTAAAGGCCGTTTTTGGGCGATCGCCCAGAATGCCGTAATTGCTCCACCGAGTAACAGGACCGCAGCAACAGCGGCGATCCCAATGGAAACTTTTTGTTTCTCCAGTTTGAATTTGGGGGTCTCTTTGGTGTCTTGGGTCTCAGAGTTAGTCTCAGACATGATGTTACCGAGCGTCAGGAGTGCAATTGACAATTTAACGTAAACTGTTACTTTCTTTCGGGTATCCTCCCCCAATTCTCAACAATCAGGGATCCGCCCACAGGCATACCCCCGTTGGTGGGGAGTACCGGAACCAACTGTAGGAAGAATCAAAGGGAGGGAATACCCGGGTTTTTTGAGTAGCAATTTCAGGGACTATTTTACATCCCTGGGGTGAATCCATAGGACAGGGGTACGGTATTCGATAAAAGGGACAAAAAACTCGGTTTCACCGCCCACAGAAAGCGGCAAATTGCTACGGATTTTATCAAAAAACTTGGGATTTTTCCCAATGCTGTACTGACCCAGTAGACGGAATTAGAGTGAAAATCAGTTCCGCTTGGTTTCATCGGATTTAGCCTAAATGGGGTGCTTTTCTGTTGATTCGGGCAGTCCCATTTTTTTTAAGGGCAAATGGGGGCAGTTATAGGGTGATAAAGGGTATTTCTTTGTTGGTACGGGCGGTTAATTGCGGTAATCGCCGATCGCAGGGTTTCCGGTTCCATACAGCTTCCCCCTTTCGCCCCGGCCATTGTTGTAATATGTTCTTCCATTAGAGTGCCGCCAATATCGTTACATCCCCAGTTGAGGGCTTTGGTTGCTCCCTCTAATCCCAGTTTGACCCAACTGGGTTGATGATTGGAAATCCAGTTACCGAGGAAGATTCGGGAAACCGCAGTTAGGAGCAAGGTATTGGACAGAATGGGTTGATCTCGACCGACGCGACGGCGCAAGGGGGCGGGGGCTTGTTCTCCTACAAAGGGGAGTAAAATAAATTCGGTAATTTGGGCGGGATAGTGGCGATCGCAGGCAGTTTGTTGCAGCGATCGCAATTTTTCTAAATGGTCGATTTGTTGCTGTGGCGTTTCAATATGTCCGCACAACATCGTGCTCGTTGTAGGTAATCCCAAACGATGGGCTGTACTGACAATTTCTAGCCAAGTTTCAGTATTAATTTTTTCCGGGCAAATAATATTTCGGATGCGATCGTCCAAGACTTCCGCAGCAGTTCCTGGCATAGAACCCACTCCCGCCTCCTGCAACGTGGCGATCGTCTCCTCATAGGTTATCTGGTCTTCCCGGGCAATAAACTGGACTTCTTGGGGAGAAAAAGCGTGCAAGTGCAAATCCGGAAATTCATCTTTAATTGTCCTCACTAACTTCAGATAATAGGGTAAGGATTTTCCATCAATTTTAGCCTCCAAATGCAAACCGCCCTGCATACAAATTTCCGTTGCTCCCCGTTGTACTGCATCGGTTGTTTTTTCCAGGATTTTTCCCCAATCTAGCCAAAAGGCTCCCTCTTCATCCGCATCCCTGCGAAAGGCACAGAAACTACAATGTTGCTCGCAAATGTTGGTAAAGTTAATATTTCGGTTAATCACATAAGTAACCGAATTACCCGATTGTTTTTGCCGGAGTTCATCCGCAACCTGGGCAATAGTCGTCACCTGTTCCGGGTCAGTTTCTTGGAGTAAAAATTCCCCTTCTTCTGGAGAAATATCGGTTCCCGATAAAGCCCGGGATAGAATAGCATCAACAGTTTTTAAAGTCATGGAATTAAGGTGGATTAACAAACATGAATGTTAGAATTTCAGACTGCAAAAATATTGCCTAATTACTTAAAACATAGTCCCCAAAAGGAGGAGTTGTCCAATTAAATTAATACGGTGCAATACCCGTCACTAGGTGGGGAATTAATTTGCGTTCTAAGTAGAATTGCCCTGTCAAAATTTTACCCAAGATTTCCTAAAGTATCGAGCCAGTTTTATCATAGAGCGAACCTTAATCCTTCAGGCAATGGATCCCAGACTGATAATCGGGTAGTGGGAGCCAGAAAGCTGGCTTTCTCTAAGTCAAATTAATTTAGACTGTCTCTATTCCCAGGACAAAACATTGAGGGTTTGCCTAGATTGACTGCTTTTAGGGCAGTGGGTTGTGAAAAAATAGTTTTTAACCTTTACTGAAGGGTCGTCCTCGGGAAGAGTAGCCAGACTCCAGTGGAGGGTAAAAATTTGATCCGGGTAAACTGGGAGGAGAGGTTCCCAAAACATGACATGATGAAATGAGAATAAAATTACCGTTCCTTTCAAAAACCCCAGCAAGGCGTCATAATAGATACTTGCTCCTTGGGGTTCGATATTCCTGTAATCCAGATTGATTCCACTTGCTCATCGATTTTACCCCGAAGGGAAAATCCAACTATTGAGTTTGATTATTACAGATAAATGGAAATTTCACCCGCTTTGCACCCTTCCCGCATCCAACCGGCGCTTTCCCCCCTAGATGTATCCGTCGTTGTCCCGATTCACAACGAGGTGGAGAGTCTGCCGCACCTGATCAGTGCGATCGCCCAGGCCCTGAGTGATGCCCAACTTAATTATGAACTGATCTGCGTGGATGATGGCTCCACCGATGGCTCCACCGAAGTGCTCAAACAAGAAGCGCAAAAGCGAAATGACCTCGTAGCAGTGATTTTGCGCCGCAATTATGGGCAATCGGCGGCAATGGCGGCGGGATTTAAGTCGGCGCGATCGCCGATTATCGTCACCTTGGATGGGGATTTGCAAAATGACCCCGCCGATATTCCTGAACTGCTGATGAAGTTAAATGAGGGATATGATCTCGTCAGTGGTTGGCGTAAAAATCGTCAAGATGCGGCCCTCACTCGCTTGCTTCCTTCTAAAATTGCCAATGCCATGATTGGCAAGGTAACCGGGGTCAAATTGCACGATTATGGCTGTTCTTTAAAAGCATACCGCACGGAAATTGTGGCGGATATGAATCTGTACGGTGAATTGCATCGGTTTTTACCCGCCTTGGCATTTATTGAAGGGGCGAGAATTATCGAAATTCCAGTCCGTCACCATGCGCGGCGCTATGGTAAAAGCAAGTACGGATTAGGCCGAACGATTCGGGTCTTGATGGATTTGTTGACCGTTTTCTTTATGAAAAAATTTCTCACCCGTCCTATGCACGTTTTTGGTGGGTTTGGGATTATGTCTATGGTCTTGGGTTTTGGATTGGGATTGTATTTAACAATTCTCAAACTCGGATTTGGGGCAAGTATTGGCGATCGCCCCTTACTGATTTTGGCCGTGGTCCTGCTTCTGGCGGGGGTACAATTGTTTAGTTTTGGCCTCTTGGCTGAGTTATTGATGCGAACCTATCATGAATCTCAGCAACGCCCGATTTATCGAATTCGTGAAGTTATCGAACCCGCGCCAAGATAAACAGATTGACCACCAAAGTAAACGCTTACAGGGACAAAAAAACCGGGTTTCTGGCCTCATTTTGTGGCCCATTGCTAGAGAGGTGGTGAAGAGACCCGGTTTCTACATTTGGCCGGGACAAGAAACCGGGTTTCGGTCCCGCTACCTTGATGGTTTATCCTTCGTTCTTTCCCCTATTCTCGAATCCCATCTTCAGGAATGCCGACGGCGGAAAGTCCGGCGATCGCCCGTAAGTTTTGGATGCGAATCAGTTCCATAAAATCTAACCCGGGTCTGCCTTCTAGGGTGGCGACGGTTTCGATCGCACTCAACAAATGTCTGGCGGCGTCCGGTTCGTTATAGCCTCTTCTCAGGGCAATTTGAATCGCCGATTGATCCGCCTCTATTTCGCGATCGCTGCGGTGGGTGCTTCGCCAAATTTGCACCCCTGCTAGGGCTGTTAACCCCCCAGCGGTGACAACTCCCACCGCATCTCCTTCCACGAGTTCGACCAGAGTCCCTAACAATCCAGCAATCACCACCCCTTGATATAAGTCCGGTTTAAACCATTTCACCCCTAATAACCAACTCACGGTTCTCAGGAGTAACAAGTCTCTTTGGGGTCTGGATAATTTACGCCAGAGGTCAAAGTTAATATAAATAGGTCGTTCCCTCGCCCAAGGCAGGGGAAAGGAACTCTCGATCGCCGTGGATTGTTGGGGTTTATTGACAATTTTGCACAGCATCCGACCCGATGCAGGCATCAAGTCCAATAAGCGGAAAATTTCGGGTGATGGATCCATGATAGGCAGATTCGGGTTGAGAGTAGGGATAGTTAGAGTTTGGGGGAACTCGCAAAGAAACGCCCAGAGCGTCCTACAATAGAATACGATAGTGCGATTCGGTTCTCCTTGGGAGTGGGTGGGGACAAAACCAGCCCTTCGAGGGAATATTAGGGCAGCTATCGGCCATTTTAATGAGTGAAGTTGAAGACATGGAAGCTTTTGAGCCAATTCCACCGGAATGGACAACGAAGGCAGTTCACGCTCACGAGTTCGACTGCCCTTCCTGCCATGCTACCTCTATGCAGGCGCAGCGGGTTTGGATTAATCGGCGATCGCCGGTTTATACGGAAAACCACCGTCGCAAGTGGCAGGAGTTTTATGAGTGTGGTAACTGTGGTTGTGTTTGGTGGGCCTGGAGTAGCGATCGCCCCCCTTCGGAGTTTGCCGATCGCCAGGTCCCGCCCCGAGATGATTTCCCCTCGTCTCTGGATGATTTATTTTAGCCATTGACAAATGTCATATTTCGTGATAGGAAAAATAGGGAAAAATGGGGCAGCGATTTACCACCGAGGGGATTTTTCTAGCAATTTTTGGGCCGCCACCGAGTCCAACCCTCGGGAGAAAAAATACCCCTGTCCATAATCGCAGTGCAAGGACCAAAGTTGCACTAAATGTTGCTCTTTTTCCACCCCTTCGGCGGTGACGTACATCCCGAGATTATGGGCGAGGGTGGCGATCGCCCGGACAATTTCCGAACTTTCATTGTCCCCCTCCATTCCCATCACAAATGATTTATCAATTTTCAAGGTATTAATTGGAAATTGGGCCAGATGAGACAGGGAAGAATATCCGGTTCCAAAATCATCAATGCACAAATGAATATTCCGCGCTCTCAATTGTTCCAGTAACTCCGCTGCTGAGGCCGCATTTTCCATTAACACACTTTCAGTAATTTCTAACTTCAAGCTACTCGGATCCAGGCGGGTTTCTTCTAAAATGCGATCGATGCGCGCTAATAAATCCGGTTGTCCCAACTGCTGCCCCGATAAATTAACACTAATACTCAACCGTTCTGGCGTCTTAAATTGCTCATGCCACTGTTGCATTTGCAAGCAAGCTTCCCGCAACACCCATTCCCCCAAGGGTAAAATCAACCCCGTTTCTTCCGCCACCGAGATAAATTCCCCGGGATACACTAACCCGCGTTCCGGATGTTGCCAGCGCACTAAGGCTTCAAATCCTGAGAGTAACCCCGTATCTAATGCCACAATCGGTTGATAATGGAGCAGGAATTCTGACCCTTCTAAGTTCGGCTGACTGGGGAGGTTTTCTTCGGAATTTTTGAGAATAGAGCGCCGCAAATCATTTTCTAAGTTTAATTGAGCTACGGCATTTTCTAACATTGTGCTGTCAAAGACTTCACATCGGGCTTTGCCTCGGGCTTTGGCACGATACATCGCAATATCCGCATCCCGGAGTAAATCTTCGGGACGCTCATATCCCGGTTTGCTGGGGGCGATGCCCATACTCGCCGAGGTAAAGACTTCATAACCCTTCAGATTAAAGGGAGAAATTAGTGCAGTTTGGATCTTTTCAGCCAAGGTGCTTGCCGCTGTAATATTGGGGATATGTTCGACTAAAATGGTAAATTCATCTCCCCCAAATCGAGCTAGAATGTCACCGGAACCCACGCACTTTTGCAGGCGTTTTGCCAAAGCAACGAGCAGGCAATCCCCAATAAAATGCCCTAAACTGTCATTGACGACTTTAAATCGGTCTAAATCTAAAAAAATCACCGCAAACTGATAATCGGGTTGAATTTTTGCCCGAGTTAGGGCAGAAGTGAGGCGATTTAGGAAAAAAGCCCGGTTTGGCAACCCCGTGAGACTATCATGGAGGGCTTCATGACGTAAGGTATCTTGGGCATTCTGGCGATCGGTGATGTCCATAACGTGAATATGCACAATATTCAGGGAAGGAATCGGATGATACAACCAATAAAATAGTCGATCCTGGACGAAGCGTTCCACCTGCCAACCGGATTTTCCTTGCTTGAGGGAGGTGATGACCAGTTCCCGATGATTCCGGGGTAAAAAGCCGGTTGCCAGTCCCAGGCGTAATTCTTCTAATACTCGTTCTGTAGCCGGATTGACGTAGAGAATTTCTCCTTGAAAATCGCAGGCGAGGACGGGATTGGGATTATATTTGGGAAAGGCAGCGAGGCGGATATTGGCTTCTTCTGTGGCTTTGCGATCGCTGATGTCGGTTTGAGAACCCGCCATGCGATAAGGATTTCCCTCGCGATCGCGCACTGCGAGACCCCGAGACAGCATCCAGCGATACTGTTCCTGAACATCTAAAATCCGATGTTCACTTTTGAAGTGAGGGGTAACTCCAGCCAGATGATCGGCGATCGCCTGTTTCAGAGCGTCAATATCATCGGGATGAACTCGGCTCAACCACTCTTCTGGATGGTAAACCGAGTTATGCTCAGAAATCTTCTCCCCCTGAGCAATCTGATACCCCAACAGAGATTTCCAACGGGGGGAAAAATACACCCGGTTGGTGATCAAATTCCAATCCCACAGTCCATCATTCGCCCCTGCTACGGCTAAAGCATACCGTTCTTCACTCTCACACAAAGCCCGTTCTCGGTTCTGGCGATCGATCGCCGCCGCTAACACATTGGCGATCGCCTGCAAAAAATGCAAATCCTCTAAATCAAACTGATGGCGTTCCGTAGTATAAGCCGCCAAAACGCCATAAGGTCCCGTTTGCCCATGTACCAGCACTGTAATCCCACTCACAATACCGCGTTCCAACAAAAAAGGCGAGGGAGTGAAACGGGTTTCTTCCTGGAAATTTGGGCATAAAATCGGTTGATTCACCAATAAAGTATAACCCTCTTGGGATTCTGTATTGACCTTTAGGGTTACCGACCCGATCGCATCTTGACAACATCCCCCACCGGCTTTTAATGCAAATTCCTCGCGATCGCTTAACAATTCCCACAAGCAACAACAATCGCTATCGAGGGTATGCAGAACTTCTTCCGCTGCTTCTTCAATCAGGCTCATCACCTCCATCCCCGCCAACGCCCACTGTCCTAATCCGGCAATCACCGCACTTTCCCGAGCATGGGCGGCTAATAGTCGTTCCGTGCGCTTCCGTTCTTGCAGTTCCCGTTCCAAAGATGCCATATTCGCTTGCAGTTGCTGCTCTAATTGATCAGCATGAATAAGAATCGGACGAGTGAGGGGGTATAACAACAGGGCGATTACTCCCGTGCCTAAGAGTAATAAGGCCACCGTAACCGCCACTAACCACTGCATCTGCTGAATACCTGCCTCTACATGAGTGGAGGAAAGTTGTACCAACACCACCCAGTTGCTACTGGGAATCGGAGCAACTGCCACCGCTTCGGAACCGGGAAAACGGGTGTTCAGGAATCGCACACCCCGTTGGTGAGTCATTTTCTCGTTCTGCAATCCCAAAAGCCGCATATTCGGTCCCAGGGGCATCAAACCGGCTTCATCGGTATAAGCGAGGAACGGCAGCAGGCGATCGCTCCGCCCATTATTGATTCGTGCTAAGGCAATTTCTAGGGATTGACCTTTAGGGACAAACTCCTGTAAAACGCTTTCGATTTCCGAGACGGTGAATAAGAATAAATCCGTCCCCAGAGGTTCGGAGGATGGCCGGTTAACTCGGGCTACAGTGACCAGCAAATAACACAAGTTGCCGACTTGCACCGGCTGGAAGGAGAGTTTTTCAGGGGTATCCCCCGCCGATTCCGACTCCAAGGCCCGGGGAATCTCCATCCCTAACTGTACCATCACGTCACCCTGGCGATCGCGCCGAGTCATCCCCACTATTTTTGGGGCTTGTTGGAGGACATCCACCAACGGGGGGGAACTCAACTGCAACCCCTGGGTTAAATCACCCCCAAGGGATTGATTCGATGTTTCAAAGGAGTTGTCCCGGGAAATCTGTTGAGCGATCGCCGTCACCTGCCAAAAATACTGCTCTAGGGCTTGACTTTTCGTTTGGGCTGCTAAAAGGACCTGTTGGTGCCGGTCCTGGTTGAGATGATGAGAAAGGAAGCCGATACTGACGAGAGAAATAATTGCACCAATGGAGAGCATCCCCAATGCCGTATAAACCACCAGCGATCGCCGTAACCGTCCCGATAGGTTGCCATTTGCCACTGTTAATGCCCACCGTTGGAAAAGCAAGTGAATCTAAAGCCTCTTTCTCACCATAACCCTATCTATCCCCTTTAGTAAACCATGTTTGCCCGGGTTTGTCTGCATCGTTTGGAATTTTCCAAAACAGCATTTAGGATTGTCCGACCCAATGGACGAGAGTCCAGGAGCCCAGAGTCCTCAACTTCTTCAGGGGAAACGGCCAATGGCAGTCTAACCCCTAGCCGCGACATAGAAAATCCTCAAAGATTGCGCCGCCAAAAGCAAGTCTACCTTACCGGCTTGTTACCGGGATTAGGAGTAATTATGGCTACCATTTGCCGACTTAATCGAGGCGATCGGTCTTTTTCCTCATGTTTTGACCCCTGTCTTGCATCCGCCCCGGTTATACCCCATCCAGTTGCTCAAGCCCGTTTACTCTTAGCCTTCACCGGCAAAGCGTTTTCCCGGTAGCTGAATTTTTTTCTCACTTCGAGTAAAGTCTGACAGAAAATCTCGCCTAAATTTGGGTTCCCCAGAGGGAGTGCGGATTAAGTACCTAGGGGCGATTTATGAATCTCTGCGCCATCCGTGGGTTCTGACTATTCAAACTCAAATCAAAGTAGTATCATTTGTCGCAACAGATACCCACGACTAGCTCTAACCCCCTTGAGCGGTTAGAGGGGGGATTTGAAGGATCCCCTGGAGTTGGCCCCGGTAAATCCGGTAACCCACTTTACTCATCCAGGATCAAGACACAGAAGGGACTGATAATGCGCTAATTCTATGAACAGTCGAGCCCAATCCTATACGGAATCTAGTTTTCCGGAAATGAACCCGCCCAGGAGAGGCTTTGTGGGGATAGCCCCATTCTCAAGGGGACCCGGGTTCTTTGTTGAAAAAATTATTAGTCTCGGGGCCACGGTTACCATACAATAAAAGTTATGTCAATACCCTAGGGAAGTAAGTCTCCCAGGTCTACACTCTCAAATACCGTTCACAGATAGGGGAAAACTCACCGATGCCAGACTACTATCAACTTGAAAAACGCCTATGGGACGCGGCGGATCAATTGCGTGCCAATTCCAAACTCAAACCGTCGGAATATTCCCTGCCGGTACTGGGATTAATTTTCCTGCGCTATGCTGACTATAAGTTTACCCAAGCCCTACAGCGCTATCACACAAGCGATCGCCCGGTAGCGGAACGGGAACGGGAACGGGTGTTATCCATTCCCCTCCAGGCACGGTTTGAGTCTCTGCTGAATCGACCGACAGAAGCCAACCTCGGGGAAGAACTCAATAGTGCGATGCGGGCGATCGAGGCGGAAAACCCCGCATTGAAAAACATCCTCCCCAAAACTTACCACCGTCTCAGTAACGAAATCCTCCGGCAACTGCTGACAGACTTTCATACCATCGCTTTGGATATCGAAGGCGATGCCTTTGGGCGAATTTATGAATACTTCCTCAGCAATTTTGCCATGAGTGAAGGACAAAAAGGGGGTGAATTTTTTACCCCTACCTCTTTAGTCAAACTGATTGTTGAAATTATCGAACCCTATCACGGACGAATTTTTGACCCGGCTTGCGGCAGTGGGGGAATGTTTGTTCAAAGTGCCTCCTTCGTAGAAAAACGGCAGAAAAATCCTAGCACGGACATCGGAATTTATGGACAAGAGAAAATTGCGGATAATGTGCGGCTTTGCTTGATGAATCTGGCCATCCACGGACTCACCGGAGATATTCGCCAAAGCAATACTTATTATGAAGATATCCATGATTGTGTGGGTAAATTCGATTTTGTCATGGCCAATCCCCCCTTTAATGTAGACAAAGTAGACAAAGAAAAAATCAAAAACGACCCCCGATTTCCGTTGGGATTACCTCGGGTTGATAATGCCAACTATTTGTGGATTCAATTATTTTATAGCGCCTTAAATGCCAAGGGGCGGGCGGGTTTTGTGATGGCAAATTCCGCCAGTGATGCTCGCGGGCTGGAGTTGGAAATCCGCAAAAAACTGATTCACGAAGGGGTTTTAGAGGCGATCGTCGCTGTGGGTTCTCACTTTTTCTATACTGTCGGCTTACCCTGTACACTCTGGTTCTTCGATCGCGCCAAAGTAAATAACCCCCGCAAAGATAAAGTTCTATTTATCGATGCTCGACAATTCTATCAACACGTTTACCGTTCCCACCGCCAATTTAGCGACGAACAAATTCAATTTTTAGGGAATATTGTCCGAATGTATCGCGGACAATCGGTTGAATCGGTGGCAACTTTACCGGAACATACTCGGTACAATCCTGCGGTCCCTGCTTACGGGACTTTACCCAATTGGGAGGAAACCTTTCCTAACAATATCTATCGTGATGTTCCCGGTTTATGCCGAATTTCCCTAATTTCAGAAATTGCTGAACAGTCTTATAGCTTGAATCCGGGACGGTATGTGGGTATCGCCCCCCAACCTGAAGAGGATGTTAATTTTCAGGAGAAATTACAAGAACTCCATGACGAATTCGAGATGCTCACCGTCGAGGCGAGAGAACTAGAAGGGCGAATTTCTAAAACGATTGATCGCTTTTTAAAGGTGAAGGGAAATGAATGAAGGATTAAACCACTTTAGGACTTCCTCATTCCTCCCCTTTTTCCAGGATGGGGGACTGCTTACTTCTAAAGTCTGGTACTATACTGGCCAGTTAAAACCGTGACACAAGGAAACAATTGGACGCAAAAACAGATTGGGGAAGTTTGCCTGATTGGAGATGGCACCCATGCCAAGATTAAAAGGCAAAATGAGGGTATTCTGTATTTAACCGCCAAAAATATTAAACCGGGCCAGTTAAAACTTTCCAAGGTTGACCGGATATCCGAAACAGATTTTGACCGCTATTTTTGTAAAAATACCCAATCCATTCGCAAGCCCGAAGCCGGGGATATCTTATTTGGGATCATTGGGAGCATTGGAGAACCCTATTTAGTTAAACCCGATGACTTATTTGGGATTTCTAGTAGTCTAGCTATTTTAAGACCGAATCTTAGCCTTCTCTGGCCTCCTTATCTTTATTACTGGGTAAAAGGTCCGATTTTTCAAAATGCGTTAGAGGCCAGAAAGGCGGGGGTTGTTCAATGTTATATCAGTTTAAATACCCTAAAAAGAATGCCGATCGCCTATCCAGATTTGGGTAGACAACAAAAAATAGCCGCCATTCTGAAGGATTATGATGACTTGATTTCTAACAACCAACGGCGGATTAAGATACTCGAACAAATGGCGCAAAGTATCTATCAGGAGTGGTTTACGAAATGGCGAATTCCTCATGTAGAATGGCGGGAGGCAACGCCGGAAGAACAACAAGTGACCGGCCAGGAATTGTTTCCGGTGGGATGGGCGATCGCACCGATTGGGGAGGCGATCGAAACCCTTAGCGGCGATACCCCCGCAAAGAAAAAACCCGAATACTGGGCCAATGGAACATTAGTCTGGTACAGAACCACGGATTTAACCACGGCGGGAACCATGTTTATTTCCGGTTCTACTCACAAAATTACCGAGGTGGGGCAACAGGGCAGTAAAATCCGCACATTCCCCCCGTATTCGGTGATGATGACATCTCGGGCCACCATTGGGGTTGTCGCAATTAATACCACCACGGCTTGTACCAACCAAGGATTCATTACTTGTATCCCCAATGAGCGGTTATCGGCTTACTATTTATATTTTTGGATTAAGGAAAACCGCGATCGCATCTTTAACCTGGCATCAGGATTAATGTACCGCGAAATCAATCTCGGCTGGTTTCGACAATTACCGATCGCCATTCCCGACGCCGCTACCCACCATCAGTTTATCGAAACCCTGGACCCCCTCTGTGAACAAATCCAAACCTTACAAGCCAAAACAACTAACCTCAAGTTAACTCGGGAGTTACTCTTGAGTAAATTACTCTCCGGCGAAATTGATGTTGAGTAGACAACAGGTCAAGGGAGACCCTGGGTTTTCAGGGTGAACCAGAATCTGAGTAAACTCCGGGAAAATTCAAGAGGTTCCGGGAGCAATTTAGAGCCGAAAAGAAGGACAACCTCTATTTTTTTTGAATAGATATTTTCCTTCTTTTCTTTCCTATAGCAATCCTAACTGATTTGTACCTCACCCGATGTCCCCTCTCCCGTTCTGGGCCGCCAACGAGAAAGGGGCCGCCGACGTCTTCCACAACTGATTTAGGACTGCTATATCCATAAATTAGCCTATTTTATAGGCTTTGCAAAACTATTCATCCCCCAAAATCCTCCTTCATCTTAGGGAATATTTACAATAAATTATTAACTTTATTTTATGGCTGATCAGACTTAATTTCCCGGGGGAAAATAATGATAAATTCCGACCCTTCACCGAGTTGAGAAATAACTTGAATTTCTCCTTGGAGAAGTTCAACAATCTGGGAGACAATAGTCAATCCTAAGCCGGTACTGCCCTCAGATTGTTGAGAAACCCGGTGGGCCACGCGGGAAAAGGGCTGAAAAATTCGCTCTATATTTTCTGGAGCAATTCCGATTCCAGTATCCCTAATACCCAGCAACCATTTGTCATCAGGAAGGCTTTCACAGATAATCGTAATCGAACCCGTTTCAGTGTAGCGGACTGCATTACTCAGCAGATTGATTAAAATCTGCTGGAAGCGAGACAGATCGGTAATCACCTGCTCAGGAGCGAGATCGTTGCTCATGATAATTGATAATTCTTTAGCTTCAGCCAGGGGTTCAATGGTTTCTAGGGTAGCCGCAATTACAGAATTGAGGTCGATTTTCATCAATTTTAATGGAGTCTTTCCCGCATCAACCTGAGATATTTCTAGGGAATTATTAACCAGTTGTAGCAATTGTCGCGAAGCGCGCAGGACTCGCTCAATTCTCTCAATCGTGATGGAATCTTCTTCGTTTCTCGATTGCTGCTGACGCAGGATCATTTGGGAATAAGCCATGATTGAATTTAAAGGGGTTTTGAGTTCATGGGCCAGTTGCGAAAAACTGTCTTGGCTCAGACTCAGCAACCGGGTTAATTCTTCATTATTATTGGTAATTTGCTGCTGAAGATTTTCTAGCTTTCGGGTCCGCTCTTCTACAAATTGATGAAAGCAATAAGCACTGGCTTGGTCTATGACCGCATCGATAATCCGAAAGGCTCGATAAGACTCAATCTGGGGTAATTCCAGCAGGTCATCTTTTAAAATAGAAAAAACTACCTGGCGCAGAAGTCGATATTCCCGCGCAATTTCGGCAGCATCATAGCCATGCTCAAACCGATTGATTCCATGTTCTAAACTAGCTTGGGCCACTATTTCAAAATCATCTTCCTCGGATTCATTTAAAGCCGTTGTCATCGCTTCCAAAACTTCCGGGATTAAATTGGTCAGAGCGGGTTCAGACAAGTTTTTGGAATTTTCAATTTTAGTATCTAAACGGACTTTGATTTTCCAGTGTTTAAGGATTTCGTCTATTTTACTGGCAAAAGATTGGCTGATCGTTTCCATAAAAGCTTAGTTAATGGGTATCATCATAGAGAGGGCAGTTTAGGGATGATAAACGGGAGGATTGGAGTCAGAATAGTTGAGGTAAGCCAGAAAAGTTGAGCAAGGGGGTTGGGGGGGGCGATCGCCAGGATGGCGATTGCTGGAATAATCATTGTACTTTTTAGCGTGTTATTGAAGCGCCATAGACCGAATATCGCTGATTATTTTACAGGATATTGACCACTATGGCATAGTTTTCAGCCCGATCGCGCCAAACGGCTTCCCTAGTAGGGTGGCTCAACCGGCAACTCAAGCCCCACCCCTGAAAAATCGGCAGTCTAGGAATCAGTCTCAAAGTCCTCATGATCAATATCCCGGAATCATCAACCGCTACTGAGGGTCCTAACCACTCCCCGGACACCAGGCATCACCCCAGGGTTTGTCAAAATTGCTCCCGTTGCATTTTGAAGGAATAAACCCCTCCCTCTTACCCCACCATTCACCGGAGTTTGAGGGGGATGGACTTGAGCAAACCGTCAGATTTTAGTAAATTTTCTGGTTCACCCGTAGATGAGTTATTCCCCCCTATGCCAGGTAAGTTACTTACTCTTTTTAAAAAGGTTTGACTGAACTATCTGCTAGAAATAATCCCTTAATTTGATTGACTCTAAACCCAATAAAAGGCCGATTCCACCGGGATTTGAGCCAGAGAATTTTGAGGCGATCGCGTTCTTTTTATCATCCTTTCAGTTTATCCAAAAATCTGCTAAACTAGACCTAAACAACCATGAACGGGGAGACCAATATGGTACAGAGTCAAATCTCGGAGATTCCTATCTTTCCCCCAGGCGATTTATGGAGTGAGGAGCCGCCAGTGGAAAGTTATCGACACCTGAAACAATTGCTGCTGCTGCTGGCTTGTTTAGAGCGGTTTTGGAAAAATCGTCAGGATTTTTTTGTAGCGGCAAACATGAGCGTCTATTACAGTACCCGCCAGCGCAAATCGGAAGAGATGCGCGGACCGGATTTTTTCGTGGTTTTGAATACGGAACGCCGAGAGCGAAAAAGTTGGGTGATTTGGGAAGAAGAAGGAAAATATCCGAACTTTATTATCGAGGTCCTCTCTGATAGCACAGCCAACACGGATCGGGGCTTAAAAAAACAGCTTTACCAAGATGTTTGGCGCACTCCCGATTATTTTTGGTTTGACCCCTATAGTTTAGAGTTCCAGGGATTTCACCTGATGAATGGGGAATATCAAGCTATTCAACCCAATGACCAAGGATGGCTTTGGAGCGAGCAATTGCAGCTTTATTTAGGTATTGTAGAGGAGAAACTGCGGTTTTTTACCTCGGAAGGGGAACTGGTTCTGACGCCAGAGGAAGAAGCGGATACCGAACGGGCTCGTGCTCAGGAGGCGATCGCCCAAGTTGATGCGGAACGTCAGCGTAGCGCTCTCTTGCGCCAAAAGCTGCAAGAACTGGGCATCAATCCCGATGAAATTGCTTAATATTTGTCTAGGTTAAAGGTTCCGAAATTCTCTGTATTTCGTAATCTTTAACCCACTTTAATCAGCTACTATGAATTGTTGATTCTGATAAAAAATTATAAATTAATAATTATTCTAATAAAACAATGGAAACTAATCAATATAATTTTTTAGCTTTCTCCCAATTATTAAAATATTTTTGAATTAAAACTTACGCATTGGGGGAAATTTTCTTCTAAAATGTAGAGGCGATTCGCGAATTGCCTCTCGGTTTTAAAACGGTTACTCTTAAAAGTTATGTAATTCATGAATCGGTAACGGTGTCTCTGTTTTAACAAGTAAAATGGAATCTGTAAAGGTGATTATGGATTTTATGAACTGGCCTGTTTTCCTGTTAGTTTTGGGAATGACGACCATCGTCATTCCCTTGGGATTGAATGTCTACGTTTATGCCGTGACTTATGCCGATCGCTATCGAGAAATAGAACAAGTTCCTCCGCAACCGATCGCCATTGTTTTTGGGGCGGGAGTTTGGGATGATGGGAGTCCCACCCCGATGTTAGCCGATCGCGTTCAAGCGGCGATCGACTTGTATAAACTGGGTCGCGTTCACAAAATTTTGATGACGGGAGACAACTTCCGTCCTGATTATAATGAAGTTCAAGCGATGTCATCTTATGCAGAACAACAGGGAGTTCCCCTCAGCGATATTCTCCTCGATCGCGCCGGATTGAGCACCTATGATAGTTGTTACCGGGCTCAATCCCTCTTTGGCATTCACCAGGCTGTTTTAATTACCCAACGTTATCATCTCCCTCGCGCCGTTTACACGGGTCGCAAAATGGGAATTCAGGCCGTCGGTTTGGGAACCCCTGATTGGGGAATTTTCCGCAACGATTCCATGACTTACTATACCTTCCGGGAATTTATAGCCGTCATTAAAGCATTATGGCAGGTCCAGGTTACTCGACCTCAACCCACCGTGATCGGTCCTTTTGATGGAGGGAAATCACAGGAATAATACTAAATCCGGGTATGAAAAGTCATTTTTATACGAAATCCGGTTATCAAAAGTCGTGTTAAGTTCCTGGGCGGTCCCCTCCCCTTTGGAAGGGGAGGGTTAGGGTGGGGTCCCCTCCGTGGCGCTCCTTTTAACAGATCTATAACTACCGGATTCCGTATTATAGAGTAGCCCGCGCTTCTCGGGCTACGTCCATATAGCCCCACCCTTTAGGGTGCGGGTTTTAACCAAAAAAAACGCGATTAACCTATTGCGTTAATCGCGTCTTTACCCAATTTAATTTCTGGATGAATTAAGTCTTTTAATAATACCAAACTGGAATTCCGAGGTCTCTTAAATACTCCAGCATCGACACCCTGAATTTTTCTGGAGTAAATAAAAAATTACGGATTTTTCTCATCCAGTAGCCCTACCTGAGACCACAGCAGATTGACCATCAGCGCTTTAGCAATGGCATTCAATTCTTCCCCTGATTCGGACTCATCTCGATCTAAGTTTGATTCTGGATCCCTGGGGGAGGAGGATTCATCGTTGGGGTTGTCAACTTTGGGTAAATCTTCTGGGTTCATGCTGCCTTTACCTGAGAGGAACAAGTGGGATATCTATTCTTACTATAAATCCATTTGTTTATCTTCTGTCAACTCCCGGGAAAATCGGCTCTCTCCTGGCCGAAAACGACGCTAAATCGTTAATTGGGTCTAAATTCACAGAACAGAGGTCAGCGGGTCCTTGATGTTCGCCTCCTTCCCTGTTTGAGAGCGGCTTAGGCGTCACTCATTTTGTTCACTTTGTTCAAGTTGGTCATTCAGTCCAAGTTCTTGGAGGGCTACTTTTGTCTCATCCTGCTTTTGCTCAGAAACTTCCCCCTCGATCGCCACTTCTATTTTTACCGTAAGTTTAACCGCTTTGTCACTGGCAAATTTACTCAGAACTCGGGTATAGAAATTCATCCATTTTTGAGGAGCAATTTCACCCGTCCACTTCAACCCTTGGGGTTGAGGGGGGATTTCTATTTCATCAGCGACTTGATAGGACATCACCTTCTCTTTCGCACTCACCGTCGGAGACACTTTGACCGAAAATTCCCCGATCGCCTGGATTGTTCCTACGGTTGCCGTCACCGTGAAGTTCCCCTCATCTCCCCCTGCGGTGAGAACCCCATCCGGTGCGATCGCCCCCCCTGTCGCCGTCCACTGGATGTCATCGATCGCAATGTCTTGGTTATACTGATCCCGTCCCCGGACTGTAAACGTTTGCTTCTTACCCGCTTCCAGTTGCACTCGGGGAGGTGAAATGACCAATGTGTTCAATTTCGGGGGGTCTGTAATCCGTTGCAGGTAGGCTTCCGCCTCTTCTGCTTTCAGGATAAACATATCTTCAGAAATCTCAACTTGACTGGCAGCTAAATCCGTTTTGAACTCAAACGGTTGATAATGATCCCCCGAAGTTTTGCCCAGATAAGCCAGATTACCGTCTTTTACCCCCCGGGCGATCGCCTCCTTAACCGCATCTGCCTTCAGCAATCGGGGGAAGAGGGGAGAAGCAAAAAACGCATCTCGAACCGATTGGGTACTCCACTCCAAGAAGGCACCGGACCAATTACGCACCAGGAATCGCGAACTCACCGTCTCTGAAACCTCCCCATCCAGGCGCAAACGGTTGAGAATCAACTCCACCGGAGATTGGGCGGCACTCGAAGTCACCAAGCCCAAATTCACCACCCGCACCCTATTATCTTTACCCAACAGGGCCAGATATTTATACGCGCGCCATACGGATTCCCCCAAATCGCGCTGGGCTTTTTTGAGGTTTTCCGAGAGGTGCTTTTTCTGCGCGTCGTCTAACTCCTGTTCCTGATCCCGGATATCTTCCCAAGCTAACACCTTGCGGGCTTCCTCTCTCAACTGGACCTCCGAGTCGGCGATCGCAAATAGTAACGCACTCTTGAAGGTCCTCGATGAAGCGCCGGATTCTCGAATCATCCCCTCGATTAACGTGAGGGTATTTTCCTCAGAATACGGGTGTCCCGGTGCCATCACCGCTAAAGTTAGCACCGCTTGGTTGGGGATATGGTTCGGTTGTTCGGGAAAATGAATCACCTGAATCCCTTGGCTGGGGGTAAACACGGTCTGAATTTCCTGGTGCACTCGCTCATCAATGCGGCTGCCCTGGACATTCGCCCGACGGTCTGCTAAAATTTTGTTGAGGTTAGGATACAACGTGAACCGATATTTCGTTTGGGCAACGGTCAGGTAATAGCACTCGCTGCTTAACGATTCCAAAACCGTTTCTATATTACCGATATCCACATTGGGTTCTCCCACAGCCAGTCGAATTTCTGGAACGGTTGCCTCGGTGCGAGTACAGCCGCCATTGGACTCGAAAAAAATCGCCGTGGTGACCTTGCGATGCAGCCGATATTTTTTAATCTCTTCACTGGCTTCTGCATCCAGACGCATAGCATGGGCGTCTTTTTTGCCGCAAATATCCGTTGTCACCGCCCCTTCTAGGCGATTTTCCCCCAGTTGCTCAAATACCGCTGGGCGAAATAAGGGATTGTCCAGGGGTGCAGTTCCCAAGCCAATCAGGGCGTCCCGATGGTTGCCTTGATACCCTTCCTGATAGGCGATCGATACCCACAAGGCTAATAGGCGTAATACGCCCCGGGTGCGCTGAAATCGCGGTAAAGCCTGCCATTTGCGCTCGAATACCGAGAGGAGGGCGGGATGGAAGGGATAAGTGGCTTTAAAGGCTTCCCGAGCACTATCAATGGGAAACCAACTGGGTAACTGCTGGCGGTATTCTGCCACCCAATCGGCGTAATGATTGCAGGTTGTATCGGCATCTTTGGGTAACATGATTTTACCGTCAGGGGTGACAGCGTTGGTCGTCCATTCAAATAAGCGGCGACGGATAATTTCTGATGTCTCGGATTCCGCCGACATATGGGCCAATCCCCAGCGCAATGCTTCCACCCCGAGGCGAAATTTCAGCGGGTCCCCATCAAAAGGTTCCTGATCCAGACTCACATTGAGTTCAGCTAATTGTTCCAGGGTGAGGATCGGTTCATAAACTTGATGAGTCTGGAGCCCTTTCCCGATGAGTTTAAGGGAATTTCCCAAGGGGACGGTGACAATCACCTGCACGGGTTCAGGAAACAGAGAACCTGTGACAATTGCATTAGGCTTAAGCTGTTGGGGTTGCATTACTCTATTTCCCTAAGTCTTGGGCTGGACATATTGGGCGATCGGTTGCATCCCCCAGGGCCGATCAAGCATGGCGTAGCTGTGAGCATGGATTTGACCCACTTAACCTCACTCAATTATACCATAGCTGATGGCTGACCAGAATAGGTTTTTGATATTCGTGGTGATTTGCCTCACATTTAACGGCACCTCCCTCCGGTCCCCTCCCCTGATTCTTGGGGAGGGTTAGGGTGGGGTCCACGCGCAATGCGCGTCACTCTTTCCAGCTTAAGCGCCTGTATGGAAGCGGGTCCAACCTCTTTCTTCGTGAGGTGGCGATCGCTCGTCAAGAGGACTCTCCACCCACTCATTCCTCTTGGGGAGCGATCGCATCGCCCCTCAAGAGGACCCCACCCTAACCCTCCCCTTGCCAAGGGGAGGGGACCATCAGGTGCCGTTAAATAGGAAGGCAAATCTTCCCTGAACGTAAAAAAAACTACTCTTGTAAGCCCTTAAAAGGGGGAAACCAGAGGAATAAATGTTGAATTCCTGGGGGGCTTTTTAGAATTTTGCCAGCAGTGTAATATAGACCTGTCTTCTGAGTCCGATATGAAAATTATCCCCGGGAGATGGCGATCGCGATCGCCATCTCCCGGGGATAGACAAGACTCGGGCAAATTTAGCGGAAATATTACCCACCCTTATCTAAACAGAGTTAATTCCACCTGCCAGTTTTTCTGCTCAAACTGCTTGTGAGAATAGGAAAATTCTTCCCCACCTTCTAGCTTAATAATATAGTCATGAAGTTCGGGGATATTTTCTACAACCAGGGGAAATTTACAGGTCATTTTAGAAAACCCAGCTTGTAAAGGTTGCGGCGTTCCCTCCCCTAAAGTCCCCGTGGCGATCGGCTGGCGATCGCTATTTTGAAGCAGAACTTCCGTCCCAGGATGGAGATATCTTTCTTGACTCTGAATACAAGGGTTTCCAGGTTCCGTAAACAGTATTTCTACATAACCCGTTAATTTCCCAGGTTGGGACTGGATTGAGTCTCCTGGGTTCATCACATTTTTGGGACCCGGTGTAGAAAGAGGTATGAACCCAACTAAAAGTCCCCCTACCGCAAAAACTCCCACCGTTCGTAAAATAGACAAGTTAACCGTTTTCATAAAGTTGGCGTTGATAGCTTTTTGTTTTGGTGTTAATAAACCGATCCCTTTTTGGGGAATTTTTTCCTAAATCTACTCCAGCCTCTGAAGGCATTACAGAGCTGTGGGCTTGGTCATCAATTCACTCAGCCCTCTATTTTTCATCTTCCGGGATTGCCGTATTTTTTTCATCTTTCTCAGGGGGGATTTTATAAAAAAAAGCGGCCATTTCTTGAGAGTCTAGCGGCTCTAAATCCTTCGCAACTTAAAGAGACCTCTGGAATAAATCTTTTAACCCCCTCTTCTGAAGGGGGGTTAGGGGGAGCAAATCTTACTTTGTAAGAGGTCTAGTGGTTATAAATGTTTGGCTTTTAAAATTAGCAACAATATTTTTTCATAAATACCCTAAGCTAAACGCCATTGATTGAGATTAAATTCAGGTTAAATTAACCTAAAATTTTATCCTAAAAATAGTTTTTTTTTGGGTATAGAGATTCGGTTTTTAGCGGGTTTTTTCGATTTAGACGAACTCCGGGAGTTAGTCTAGGGCAAAAAAGCCGACATCAAAGCGATCGTGATCGCTACTCACCCGTGATAGGGATTATTCATTCCGGTGATAGGAGTCCGTTCCATTTTCAAAAAAACTGAAGAAGATCTAAAGAGTAGAACCTCAAGTCCGAATCCGACCGACCCCTTGGGAAACCTAAACCCCTTGCGGAGCAGTCAATAGATTGAGAGCCATCCGGGTTGGCCCGATAAGAGGCTGTAATGTCCATGCAAGTGCTGACTTAGCACCCGCTCGTAACAACAGAGGAAACCAGATGAATGTATTAGATTATACCATACAGCATCTAATTCGCATGACTTGGATAGAGCTTTCTGAAAAAGCGACCCCACAAAGCGATCGCTCTAAGGTTCAAAATCGTTCACACCGGCAATTTTTCCAGCCATTAGGTCCACTCAAGCAGTGGCTCGATCGCCTAGAAATTCGCGATCGCAAAATGGCACATAACTTGTGTAAACTCATTCCCTCTCAATGTCCCTTTGAACGGGATATCAAAATCTGTGGTCGCGTCTTATTTCACATTCCGCCCTTATGTAAACTCAACCCATTTTATGAGCAGTTTGTAGGGCTACGCTTCCGCGCATTATGTTATTTAGCCGATGAATGTGGTGAGGACGTCACCGTTTACTGTTAAACAAAACCCGGTTTTTCGCCCTCACTCTTATCGACCCAACCCGACCTACTTTCGGCGGAGTTGCGATCGCTTTTTCAATCCTTTTAACCGTTCCTGCAAAACAGCAAGATTCGGTTCACTGCCCCCATACCGCCAACTCACATAAGCGTGAGAAATCTCCTCGACTGCGGATGAGTCAGTCTCGGGTTGATGTTGGTGCAACGCTCGCGCATACTCGAACGGGGTTTGTGCCGGATGTTTGCGATATCCTTGGCGTCCTAACGTATCCAGCATTTGCTGATACAGTCGTTCCACTGGGGGCATTTTTGCCAAGAACCGACGATAGCGCCACTGTCGGAAACCGTCCCAAGCTAACCACACTAGAAATGCCAAACCCGTCAGTAAGATGGAACCGGCCAAGAGTCCCACCCAGCCTCGGCTAAATAGCCGCAATAGCCAGACAATACTCCCCACCAGCCAACCGCCGAGGATAGAAAATACCGCTTGCAGAAATCCCGTCACCGGAGAAGGCAGCCACCCTGCAACCCATCGCCACAACATCCGCAACACGCTAAAGGGCTGATATTCTTGAATGGATGGGGGAATGATTTCATGACCGGGAATCGGGTCAAAGGCAAACCAACCATATTCGGGAAAATACACCTCGGTCATGGCATAGGCGTCGGTATTACGAACCACATAAAGTCCCGTAAAGGGATTAAACTCCCCCGGTGCAAACCCCACAACTAACCGGGAAGGAATCCCAATAGAACGCAACATCACGGTATAGACGGTGGAGAAGTGGTCCGGATAGCCCCCCTTTTGCTGGAACAGAAAGGTCTCAACTAAATCATCCTCGGGTCCTAAAAAAGGCAGACCAAAGGGGTCGTTGGGAATGCTGTAGTTTTGTTTGAGATATTGAGCCAGGTAGAGGGCTTGTTCATAAGGGGAGGTTAAGGGATTGGGTGCGCCTGCTAAAATATCTTCCGTCTGTTGGCGCACGCGATCGCTGATTTCGGGAGGGACTTGCAGGTAATAATTGCGAATCGCCTTAGAATAGGTTGTGGGGGCTTGAGAAAGGGCGGCGCGATCGCGATAGGGGACTTCTGAAACCACCGTGTAAGTTAGTCCTTCCACCAAACCCAAGGGCGATCGCAGACTGCCTTCGGTATCAAAGGTCACCTGTTCAGTGGGAAAATAAAGAGATTCCGGCTCATACAAGGCCGGAATAATATTCGGTAAATCTGAAACTGCCGTATAGCTTTGAACGATTTCCTGAGTTCTCCCCAGTCGGGTCCGGTCGATGGGAACATTAAATTGATAAGACCAAGTGGGACGGCGCAGAGTGGTCGCCTCTTCATTGCGACCGATTTCCCAACCTTGGCCGGTATAGCGGTCAAACGCCAGGACGCGCCAAAATCCTTCAGCTTGCGATCGCACCCGCATCACGACTTTGGGTGTCATTTCGCCCCGGAGATTTTGGTTCATCCGGTTATTGAACCCATAATAAAAGGTATCGTCAATCTCTCCGGGTCCCTCACTGCCATCCCCCCCGGTGCCATCTCCTTCGCCGTTGTCATAGCCCGGATTGACAATTTGACGGCCATCTAAATCTCCGGGAATTTCAATGGGAGAACTCACGGGAAAGGTCTGTAATTGATAGCCAGGAAAGCGCGGCATGACTGCAAAAATCACCAGTCCGATCGCCAGAACCAGACTAAACAGGAAACTGTAAAAACCTAGTTGAGAATAGTTGATTTTCTTTTTTTTCCGGTGTCCGGTGGGACGTTTCTCCGGTTTCAGTCCCAAGCGCGATCGATAGTCGAAGACCAACGTCGGCAAGGCGATCGCCAAAAAGATTAATAATAACGGGGCAAAAGCTAAGGTTTGGCTGACGGTTCCCGCTACCCCCAACAGGATCAATCCGATTACCATCGAATAGCCCAAATCTGAGCGCCGGGGGAGGTCAAAACTATGGAGAACCTGAACTTGAATCAGCAGTTCAGCCAGAACCACTCGGGTATCATTGAGCGCCTCAATTAAGCGCCCAAAAAACGCACCGAGGGCGACGAGCATCCCAATCGCCAGCAAAAATTTAACGGCAATATTGCGATCGCGGCGGCGATACCAACTCCATGTGGCTCCCAGAATGCTCAAGGGGACTGCCCAAAGGCTCATCGTCGTCCCTGCCGCCACATCCGTTGCGATAATCCCGACGATGACAAGGGCCTGCACCAGCACCCGCAGTATCGCCGAGTCCTCCGGAGTCGGAGGTTTGCTCGCCTCGATTTGCTGTCGGATCCTCCGCCAGATGGGAATAAGGGACAGATGCCGGATCCCTGACGAGTTAAACATAGTGATGAAGGGTAAAAGAACAAAAGAGTGTCTTTCTTCCTTCCTAATTTACTCTATAGAGCGAATGAATGCGGACGTTGCCGGTTCTACTAGGAGAGACGGACAACAAAGGTCAGGGCGTTATGGTATTCGTTATGGAAGCGGACTTCTAATACATAGGAGCAGTCTGGTTGTGGCTCAAACAGTTCAACGTGCAAACATCCGGCATTGGGACGAGAGGTGGTAGACTGAGCCTCACCGCCGCGCAGTTGCAAGGTCCCACCAGAGGGGAGTTCACCTCGGACTCGCAGACAGCCTAGAGATTGAGTTGGTTTAGAGGGGTCGTGATTCGGTTTCCCGACCGATTCCACCCGAATGCTCAACATTCCGGCACTGGTGAGCCATTGCCGTTCCACTGGCCCTCCCGAGGCACTGACACTTAAGGTCAGGGTCCCCATAATTTCTCGGGCCGCCAGTAAGCAAAGCACCATTTGCTGATCCGCACTGGCCCCTTCGTAGGTGCGGGGAAAATCAATGGTTCCACTTGCCAGGGGATTAATCGCCTCTGCACTCGACCCCCGGGTGGGAGACATCGCCAGGGCCCATCCGGCTAACTGGTGGAGTTGAGGACGGCGATCGGGAAATAATCCTTCTACAGCACGGACTAATTTAGCGCCATCTTGCAAAGAAGATTGGATCAAAACCCGGCATTCTTCTACAAGTTGGGTGAGTACAGTCGCCGGGAGAGTAACGGGCAAACTCAACAAGGGCAACTGGGTCAACCAATCGAAAGCAGGAACTTTTTTCTCTTCCGGAAAATCTAAATAGTCAGGTTCATAATCCAACAGCTCATTTTCCCAGGGAAAGAGGGGGGGATGATGTTGAATTTCAGTTTCCAGTCGGCGTTTCACAAGTGTGTAAAAACGGTCTTGCACGGCAGGTATCTCTCCTGGTTTAAGTGGTCGCTCTCCGTTGAGACTCACTCCCTCGTCCAGTTCGGTAAACCCTGCTTCCGATTCACCCTCGATTGAGGGCGATCGCTCGATTGATTCAAATGATTCAGAATCGAGGGGGTCTAAGTTATTCTGAGCTAAAGGGTTGTCTAAGTCTGCTTCCGGAGGTGTTTCCGGACTGGTTAGCTTTTCCATTTGCGGCATCGAGTCTGGCTGAGAGAGTTGGAACAGCCACCCGAGAATTCGCTCTTGAATAGCCTCTGAGTTGGCAAGGTTGTTAAAAACTTGCTCGTCCCTATCCATGTCTTACCCCCCTATTCATCTGTAGATGCATTATTTCCGGAATCGCGCTCGTTGCGAAGATGCCATGCGGCTTCTAATAGTCTAAACCACCGTTTCTGCACTTGGTTAACCGTACATTCTAAGAGTTTGGCAATGTCTGAATCCTTCGCGCCTTGTTGCTTTAATCGGAGTAATTTCCGTTGGGGATCTTCTAGGCTGTCTTGAAATTGTTGCCAGCGTTCCGGGGTTAACCCTAAGTTTCGCTCTAAATCGGCTTCTAACCATTCATGGACCAGTTCCCAGCGGTGAGAGAGGGCAAATCGGATCAAATGATATTTAAAGCGCTGCTGTAAGTAATCCCGCTGCCTGGGAGTTACGCCTAAAATTTCTTCGATTTCATTGGTGGGCAAATCTTGCAATCGCAAAATAAAATAGTCTGCACAGTCGTTTTGTCCTCTCTCTTGCAGGTACGCCAGCACTTCTTTGATGACCGTTTCGCGTAAGGAATCATCACCCGGTTCTAGGTCCCGATCGACCATCGCATTCCGCACTTGCTGCACCGAGGAGTCATTCCAGGTTTGGTCTGAGTCTAGGGAGGACCCTTCGGCAGCCTGTTCCATATCCACGGTTGTTTCTGGCGGTTGCTGTTGGGAAAAGGTTTGTGCTCGCAAAATCAGCAGTTGTTGCGATCGCCCCCCCGAAAGCGGAATCCGCCGTTTCGCATACCGTTCGGTGAATGCCATATATTCCGACAGTTCTAACAAGGTGGTGGGGGAAAAGGTCCCCTCCAGTTGCGCTTCTCGTCGAAACGCATTTAAGGATTCCACATAAAATCCTTGCAGAAAATCTTCAATCAAGTTCAACCGAGCTTGATAACTTGACTGGATTTGAGGCGGCGTGATGTAGCGATAAACCATCGCACTGAGGGTACTGTGTAGTTCCACTCTCCCCCCACGCGCCCCAAAATTATAATAAAAGAGACATTGCTGTAAGCGATGTCGAGATAAAGTAACTCTCCATTTTTCTTCTTCTCCTGATGCTTTAATTCTTTGACTTTCTTGGCAAATCCGGTTAACTTCTGCCGCAATGCGATCGGCGACTTCCCGGCATTTTTGGTCAGAAGAACGGGTATTTTGCTGGAGTTCTGTAAATAGAAGTTGAAAAATATCTTCTTCCACGCTCCCCTCGATTTTTCCCATCATGGTGGTTTTGGTAAGTATCAACCCCCTAGTCCAGCTAGGGATGACTACAGCTAAACTTAAATGGATGATAGAAAGCTCGACCTATTTAACAATGAATTTAGATCGACAAGTTCAGCTTCTGATTGACAATGCACCCCAAGATGGTCAAACTCCTGGTATCGTGGCTGCGATCGCGCCAGCGTTGAAGCAACTGGCTTTGCAATTGCGCCATTCCCAGTATTATATCCTGCAAACTCTCAACCAACGGTGGATGGTGACGGCGTTACGCAATCGCGCTCAACCGGATCTTGAGAAACAGGTAATTTATGCTTTTCCTTCAGTTAAAGACGCCAGCAATGGTGCTTATGCTCCCAAAGATTCACAAGCAGTCGCTGTGCCGGTCCCGGTCATTCATATTTTATTTCAAATGGTGGCAATTGATACCCTCGATAGTGTGGTTTTTTTTGAAAAATCAGGAGATGTTTCCGCCGGGACGGAGGTCCGTCGTCAGGACCTTCAAACCCTGATTCAAGCCCAGTTACAACAACATTTGCAACAAAAGCCCCACCCGCTGAAATCTCGCCCGGTCCCCCCGGATATTGCCTAAGTCCGATCCGGGGGGGGAGTCCCGCTTTGGTCAGGTTAGCCCTTTTGGCGGTCAAGTGCTTAGGCCCTTGACCCTTACTGGCAAACTCCCTCCTTGATTGGTCATGGGTTTCGGTGCCACTGCCGTAGCAGAGGTCCCGAAATGGCGGAGGGAAATTTAGGAACTTGATGAGCAACTTGAATGGCGATCGCAATTTCCAGAACAAGGGTTAAGCGCGATCGCATTCGCAGAAGACTAGAGCCATCGACGGCGATCGCCTCGGAACCCTCAAAACCCTTAACGAACCGTTTAGGGTTCATCTTCGGTGCGATTTCGCTACATAAGGATCCAGCCGACCCGCTAAACGCTCATTGCTAATACAAGCGACTCAGGACATAATCCGCCAAATTTACCAAGGCTTGATGACATTCGCCCGGGGGCAGCCCCTCTAAGTGCTTGACCGCATCCTGAGCATGAAAAGCGGCCAATTCCCTGGCGCGCGGGATGCCATTGGAGTCTTTAATCAAGGCGATCGCTTCGGCTAAATCCTCCTCTTCGGCAAACTCCCGCTCTATTAAAACCTCTAAATAGGGTTTCTCTTCCAACGCATATAATGTCGGTGCCGTCAGATTGCCGCTGCTGAGGTCCGAACCCGCATTTTTTCCTAAAACATCTGTTGAACCCGTGAAGTCTAAGATATCATCCACAATTTGAAACGCTAGACCAATCTGGCGTCCATATTGATAGAAGTTTTCGGCCAATTCGGCATCTACCTCACTTAATATACCCGCCGCTTTAGAACTGTTGGCAATTAAGGAGGCGGTTTTATAGTAGCTTTTTTCTAGGTAAGCTTCAATTCCTAAACTGCTGTCAAATCGATTCAGCCCTTGCTGAATCTCTCCCTCGGCTAGATTCATAATCACTTCCGAGAGCAATTTGACCACTTCTAAGTTATCTAAATTGGCTAAATACCAGCTCGATTGAGCAAACAGGAAATCCCCAGCTAACACCGCAACACGATTGCCAAATCGACTATGAACCGTCGGCACTCCTCGGCGGAGTTCCGATTCGTCCACGACATCATCGTGGACTAAGCTGGCAGTGTGGATCATTTCCGTGATTTCAGCTAATCGTCGATGACGAGGGGTGATCTCTCCATCGGGTGACAAGGCCCGCGAGAGCAACAGCACGATTGCTGGCCTCATCCGTTTTCCCTTGGCCCCAAAAAGGTACTCCGCCGCAGCGAACAAAATGGGGTGACGGGCACCAACTAGCTGTTTCAGGTTCTCGGTTAACAACCGCAGGTCTGCTTCAACCGGGGAAAATAGGGAGGTGGTTGAGGTCATGGATAGGCCGACTCAGACGTAAAGTTACGAAATTTTACATATATTCTAAGCGAAGCCTCTCCCGATCCGACACTTTTCTTGTAAAAATATCCTGAAAAGCTCATCGGACCGAGATCTTGGCTTCTTTTTAAAGAATTGTTAAATAAAGTTCAGGAAACCCTGGAAAACTTGACCCGCTTGTGTTAGGGTAGAAAGTAAGAATTTAAAGATTCACTCCGTAGGCGTAGCGACGCTACCCAGTTTGGTTTGCCTCCTTGGAACCGTCAAGTCATAGATTGTTAGCTAGGTGACTGATTTTAAGAATCAGAACTTCTCCTAGGTGACTTGGGGCTTGGGATATGGATTGGGTAAATGGATGAGAAAAAAACCCAGAGTGGGTTACGTTCAGTAAACCCCAGGCGGGTGGCTTTCAGTCTGGATTTTCTTTGATGCTCGCTTCTTGTGTTTCGTTCACTCCCGAGCAGATTGTTGCTTTGGGAAAGCAAGGAGTAGCCAGAACCCCGAAAAACCTAGAGTGGGTTTTTCTCGGTCACCACAAGACTGATGGGATGGGGTTTGGCATTCACCACTCCCATTCACACTGTTTCGTTGGCTCGGGATTCCAGGAATCCTTAGAAAACCCAGAACGATAGAGATCTTTTGGAAGGGATGTATTTCCAGCTTTGAAGGTTACAGCAGTAACTGGAGGAGTGCGGGAAATGCTCTATAAGTCCTCAAGATTAGAAAAGGGTTTTCGCCGAGCGACTATATGGGTCTGACCAGGCCCGTGCCAGTATTTTGAAGCCAATTCTGCTTGAAAGTGCTGACAGAATTCATATAACTATTTTCGTTGACGACTCCCACGCTTTCATTTCTGGCCGTACTATGACTTACACTGATATGCCTTTGATTATTCCGGTTCTGGCAACAGGTTATTTGTTAACCATTTATTTGCTCTTGAGTTTGGCAGGGCGACACGCGAAAGGGTCAAGTTCAAGACCCTGAAGCAGTGTTCCTGCGGGATTCAGATGCAGGAGAACTATTTCGGTAGCAGAGCGATCGCCCCTTCGTTTGAGGGCGATCGCTTTTGACTCCAGTGATTCGCCACAAATTCCCTCGCCCCCGTTAAAATAACCGGACCTCGGGCGATCGCCTCACCGAGAGGTCGTTACACACCAGAACCTAGAAGCCAGAACACCAAAATTTATCAACCAAGGCGACCCCAACCCAATCTCCATCGGGCAACAGGTCGCCTTGATGCTCAGCGCAATTTGCAACAGCCTATTGCTCAAGGTTCGACCGGCAAAGGCTGACCTTCTAAAACAGGTAAACACACCTTGGACACCACAGGAGTACATCCGAGTAAGTGCACCGCCCGTTGAGCAAACTCTTGAGCACAACCACTCACCGTAAATCGAGTCGGGAGTGCCGGACGAGTCTCTCGCAACCCTAACATCTCCAACTCCCGGGCCGCCGCTGCCACCACATGAACAGCCGGATCCACCAACTGGACCGAACTCGGCAAAATACTCTTGAAAACAGGAGCTAAAAGAGGATAGTGAGTACAGCCATAAACCAACGTATCGATTTGCTGCTCTTGTAGAGGGGCCAAATATTCCCGGGCCACCTCCATCGTGTAAGGGTCATTAATCAAGTTGCCTTCAATTAAAGGGACGAACTCTGGACAACCCACTTGCCAAACCCGCGACTCTGGATTCATTTCTTGAATCGCACGGCGATAGGCATTACTGGCCGCCGTTGCCGGGGTCGCAATCACCCCAATGCGGCGACCTTGACTAACCGCTGCCCGAGCCCCCGGTAAAATGACGCCCAACATCGGCACTGGAAACTCCGCTTGCACCATTTCCAGAGCGAGAGCGGAACTGGTATTGCAGGCCATAATGACCATTTTGACATTTTCCGTCATCATCCAGTGGAGGATCTCGCGCACAAATTGGACAATTTCGGCTTGAGAGCGAGTGCCATAAGGAAGACGAGCGGTATCCCCAAAATAAAGAATGGATTCCTGGGGAAGTTGGCGGTAGAGTTCTCGCAAGACAGTCAGGCCCCCCAGACCACTGTCAAAAACCCCTATTCTCGGTCGTTGGCTGTTGCCATCAGATCCAGGGGTATAGGGTGGGGAACCCGCAATGGAACTGGATAGATAGTCAGAGCCAGTATTGCGGACAAACCCATCGCTTTGTCCTGGACAATCGTCATGCAAGGGACGCAGGTCAGACTCAAAAAAGTTAGACACGGGTGGTTGATTTGCTTCAAGTGTATGGGTTAGAAATCAGCAGTCAGGAGCCAAAATTCGGGAATCTTTCAGAAAGATTTCCCATTTTGAGGCGGACTAGGGATTTTGCAGGTATTGTAGAATACCCTGGACGATCGCCTGAGCTAATTGAGTCCGGTAAGCGGCATTGGCCAGCCGAGGGGCATCTTCTGCACCGGTGACAAACCCGACTTCCAGTAAAACCGCAGGCATGGAGGTATGGCGCAAGACATAGAATCGCGATTGCCGCACCCGGCGATCGCGCGCGCCAGTCCCTTGCAACAGGCTATTATGAATCGTTTGAGCTAGACGCTGACCACTGGAATAATAATAAGTCTCGATGCCATTCACATCCGGGCGACTCATATCAATCGCATTGGCGTGAATGCTAACAAAAATATCTGCATTGACCCGGTTGGCCAGTTGAACCCGAGGCGCTAAATCAATTTCCCGGTCATCCTGACGAGTCATCACAACTTGGACGCCATTTTGTTCTAAAAGTCTTGCCACCTGGTTGGAAATGTCCATGACGATTTCCTTTTCTTGGATTCCCCCAATGCCAACAGCACCGGGGTCCCCGCCGCCATGTCCTGCATCGATGACGACAACTCGTCTGCCATCTCGCGATCGCATTGGCGAGGGGGCGGGATAACTCATCGGTGCTGGGGCGGTGGGAATCGAGGTGCTGGAGTTCGGGCCCGCTGCCAGGTTACCCGAGCGTTGTAGGGTAAGCGAGAGCAATTGTGGACTGGGTTGGGTCAGGGGTCCAATCCTTACCCCGGCTGCGGGTTGGACCAGAATTGCCACGGTTTGGGGGTCTTCTTGCTGCAACTTCACCCATAAAAAAGCACCGCGATTCGTAGACTGAGGAGCTTGGACCCCATTGCCTAACTGGGCTGAGGGAATGACGATGCGATAGGCCCCTGAAGCCCGGTCCCATTCGCTGGTGTAGGTGAACGGTTGATTGGATTTGATTAAAATTTGGGACCCATCTTGTTGTAGTTCGATGCCTTCAATGGTGACTTGGCGATCGCTACTGGGAGTCTGGGCCATTGCCACAGACCCAGACCCGACCCGGGAACCTTGAGGACCGGGCAGAACCACCACCCCACCCAAGCTGCTCGGAGTGACCTGCCAATTGGAGTTAGTATCCGATAAGACGAAGGTGACGCGCACTCCGGGAGTTGACCCGTCCAGGGGTCGGACACTCATGCGAGCAACCCCGTGGCGATCAAGCATTTGGTCTCGGGACCCCATGTTGGGGGAGATGGTGGCCCCGGGGATATCTACATATAAGGAGCGATCGCTATTCCGCTCCATTTTGACTTGCGGCTGTCCCCCTCGGGTCCGGATAAAAAATCCATCCGGCGTCACCTGAACATTTTCGATTTGAACTCCGCTACCCGATTGAGCCGGTGGTGCCGCCGCCGCCGGTGCAGTCGATGCCGCCCCAACCCGTTGAGGTGTGGGTAAGTCCACGGTCCATTCCGTGGGAGTGATTCCCCGGAATTGCACCTGTTGCGGATCTAGGGTATAACCCGGGCTTAATTCAATGACTAATCGGGTGATGTTTGCCTCAAATTGTCCCACCCGAATGGACTGAAATCCTGGACTGCCAAGGGGCTGAGTGACCGTGGAGCGATCGAGGGTAGTCCCGGGCAAATCAATCACCAAGCGTGTGGGATTGGCGATTAATTGCGCTGTGGGTTGAACCCCCCCGGCAGTGGTAAAATGCAGTCGGTTTTGAGCTGTATCAAAACGCCAATATTCCAGTCTAGCCGCTTGCGCGGGAGCGGATAATAGTAACACGGCAGTTGCCGTTGGGAGTAGCCAAGAAAATATTTGCGGTTTCACCCAATTTCTCATAATGTTGTGTTGCAGATAGTACAGCCATAGCGGTTCACAGGGGCTTGGATGGCCCAGTCGCCATCGGCACCCTCCCAAGGGTTATAAGCCTTAGTTTATTAACATAATCTTAAGACTGGCTTGAACCATATCATGTTCTCATTGTCCAAGGTTGAAGTTTTGTCCCCATCAAGCGTAACCTACCCTTTTCTCTGATTTTTTTAAAAGACTCGCTGAAGGACCCGTGCAGGCTCAACCGGGGCAATTGTTGAGGGAGGCTACACCCCCATATTTTTCTTCCTGAGTCAACCCGAGTGGGACAGGGCTAGAATCTCAACTACATCTCCTGAGTCAGTTATTATATCTAGCTGAGCGGGAGATGCAAACCATTCTCATGGGTTTTAAGAATTCCTCCTGCGAAGTAGGTCTGGATTGATTGAAGGGGTTAACTCATGGCACTTTTGGAACGCCTCCACCAAAAAGTTCAAGGGTCAAGGACTTTTAGTCGGTCACGCTTTGCACCCTGACCCGTTTTGGAACCCCTCAGAAATAGCCCACTTTTTGAGGGGGGATGTCCTACTGGGAATTGAACACCCATTCGCGATCGCGCCCTTCCCAGGTTTCCAACATTTTTCAGGGAACTAACCTACTTCTCCGGATGCACCATTGCCTGAGTGCAAATTGCGTTCCTCCCTCGGAGCTACTCCGATAGGGACCCAGAGCGAAGATATCCCGAAAACTCGCCACTTTTGCTTAAAATAGTGATAGCAGTTCTTTGATGAATTCATTCTATTTTTTTCAAGTGTGGGAATGCTGTGGCTTTAGCTAAACGAATAGTTGAGAAGTTTAGCGGTTCAAAATAAGATCTCAGGTTTTAATTTCCCCTGTTCCATCTTTTAGATGCCCTAACCCTCGATTAGGTTCACAAAGGGGAACGTTTGCGAATGATGCAAGAGGTCTATACCCATAAAAGCAATGTTTTGGGTCTCGATCCGCTCGGGGATCTCAACTTCAGCCAAACCCCGTTTGTCTGTGCCGTTTTTAGGGTGCTGTAAAACTAATTCATGCATTTCTCTTGCTCTTTTCAACCTTGCCAGATTGTCTGTCTTGAACATCACCAAACGTGCCTCTATGCAGAAGTGATTCAAATTTTGGCAACTCGTTCGATGTTATGGTTGCGACCCCTGATGTTGGCCGTGGGTCCCGTCCTGACCCGTCCACCCTTTCCGGATGAATGCCGGGAACTGTATGATCTACGCCAAGGAGCGGATTTGGTTTGGCCTCAAAGTTTATTCCGCTTGGCTTTAGATACGGAAGTGATTCCCTTATTGATGGAACTCCACAGTTTTCCTCCTCCAGAACCCGGGTTTTCGCCGATCGCCCACGATCGCCTCCGAGCATTTGTTCAACAAGTTTGGCAAGCTCACCCTGAAGCATTTGAGGGGTGTTAGCAGTCGCCTCCCACTCCTCAAACCCTTGCTTATTGATACCGAATTCCCGCATCTTTCATGCGGTGAATTCCCTCTATTATTCTCTCTTCCGTTAGAGTTAAAGCTATTCTAAAAAACCCTTCCCCTGCCGCGCCATATCCGTTCCCGGGTGGGACAATAATTCCACACTTTTCTAATAGCAAGGTGACAAACTCTGCCGAAGAATAGCCCGGGGGAACCGGAGTCCAGACATATAAAGTGGCTTTCGGGGGTGAAATCGGCCAGCCCAGAGATTGTAACCCTTGGATTAAGATATCTCGGCGATTTTGATATACAGAAATCACCGATTGTAGTTCTTCTTCTGTGGTGGAAAATCCGGCAATTGCTGCTCGTTGAATCGCCTTGAACACTCCCGAATCTACATTAGATTTCACCTGCCGTAATCCTTGAATTCCTTTGGCATTCCCCACAGCAAAGCCGATGCGCCATCCGGTCATGTTATAGGCTTTCGATAAACTGTGAAATTCTAAGGTGACATCTTTGGCACCGGGGACTTCTAAGACGCTGGGGGGTTTATAGCCGTCGTAGGCCATTTCTGCATAAGCATGATCGTGACATAACAAGATGTCATGTTTGCGACAAAATGCGACTAATTTTTCAAAAAATTCTAACGAGGCGATCGCACCCGTGGGATTGCTGGGATAATTAATCCACAACAATTTGGTCTGCCGCGCCACCGCTTCGGGAATTGCCTCTAAATCCGGTAAAAATTCTCGTTCTGGTGTTAGCGGCATGGGATAGGGTTCGCCACCGGCAAACAGAGTTGAGGAACGATAAACCGGATAACCGGGATCTGGAATTAAGGTATAGTCTCCCGGTTCGACAAAGGCTAAAAAGGTATTATGAATCGCTTCTTTTGAGCCAATTGAAGAGACAATTTCTAGGTCTGGGTCTAATCCTTTCACCCCAAACCGTTTCTCCATCCACTGTACCGCTGCTTCCCGGAACTCCTGGGTTCCCTGATAGGGGGGATAGTTATGGGTTTCTGGATCCTCGATCGCCTCATGCATAGCCTGAAGAATATGTGCAGGAGTCGGTTTGTCCGGATCGCCGACTCCCATATTAATGATGTCAATCCCTTTGGCGATGAGTTCGTTGCGCTTGCGGTCAATCTCCGCAAATAGATAGGGAGGAATTTTCTCTAAACGTTTGGCAAACTGCATGACGACGTGACAACCCGATCCAGGTCAGCATAAAACAACCTGAAGACAGTTTACCGCACTTTTTGATTCCCTCAAGTTTCTTTTTCACCGGGGGAAACCAGTCCCGTCAGACTGGGACCTGAGCAGTCGGTTGGCGGGTCCAATGCACCCTGATTCAGGGGTTGCAACCGATTGATGGCTGTTTTTGAGTTAGGGGTTGGAGTTTGGCGGCGATCGCGTTGGATGTTTTAGCGACTTGCCACTAATTGAATCCGACCTGCATCCATTTCCGCCATTAATAATTCCAGGGCTTCATAATCTACATCATCAATATAACCAAGGCGGCTTAACTCAGAGTTGATACCATTTTCGATATCTGGAGTTAACTGCTTGATATAGAGCGCTTTCTCTACCAGTTGACGAATCACTGCGGTACCTCGCATGGGGTCGATCGGGAGAACTCGATACATCTGTCATTGTCCGCTTAATCTTGACCGGATCGAGTGATAAGATGCGGCCTTTGTTAGTGATTTCGATCGCATTAAAAGTGGACAGTCTATGATATCCATATCCAGCATCCAATTTTCCGGGACTCGTGGAAATTACTGAGGCAATTGAGTATAATTTAATACATTTTAGAGATTCTTAATGAAAACTTTATAAAACCTGGATTAAATAAAAAGATTCAACGAAACCACTCCCCTTCTATAGGAGATTTTCCAGAACCTAGACTACAGTATAAAAACAAGATGTTAAATTTACTAAAAAATAGGCTTAAGTCGAGGTTAAACAAATGCTTACTAATGTTGCCAGTCCCGAAATTAGCTTGGTTCGGTTACAGGGTGAATTCAATGCCTCTAATGCGGCTGCACTTCAAACTCAACTGACCAGCGTCGTCCAATCCTCGATCCCTTCTACGGTTCTGGTTGATATGGAAAATGTGAATTTTCTGGATAGTGCGGGTCTGATGGCGTTAGTTTCAGCGATGAGTCTGGCTCACCGGCTCAACCGCCGCTTTAGTTTATGTGGTGTCTCTCCCTCGATTCGGATTATTTTTGAAATTACTCAACTTGATCGGGTATTTGAGCTATTTGAAACTCGGGCGGAATTTGAAGCCGTTCTGAATTAGAACCATTTCTGAACTGTTAAACGTATATTTAGCTTTGATTCGATTAACTAAAGGATGTCTAAAAGGGCTATTTCAATAGGGGCAAATTCCCGGAAGGTATGAGAACCTGGGGGTTTGCCCCTTTTGCATGGGGAGGTAAGATTTATTTGTCGTTTGTCGTTTGGATTGTTGAATACTTACCAAGGACCAATAACCAAGGACCAAGGACCAATAACCAAGGACCCCCTTCATCCTTCCCGACAACCGTATAAAATAAAGAGGCTCGAATGGCGCATCCGTATGGACTGGATGTGACTGGGCCCTGATGAAGGGCATCGAGAACCCTTAGAAAGTAGAGAGTTGCCGTGTCAGTTGCAGTAGAGAAACTCCTCACCCCAGACATATTACAACCCGCTCGTTATCTGGGTAATGAGTTGGGGGCGGTGCATAAACCTTGGGAAAGTGCCGCTGTGCGTTGGGTGCTCACCTATCCAGAAGTTTATGAGGTAGGAGCCTCCAATTTAGGGCATCTAATTCTATACAACATTTTGAATGCCCAACCGCGACAGCTTTGCGATCGCTCCTATTTACCGGGTGCGGACCTGGTTTTGAAGCTGCGAAATACTCAGACTCTGTTATTTTCCGTGGAGTCGAAGCGATCGCTGCCGGAATTTGACATCCTCGGATTCAGCCTCAGTTATGAACTTGGGGCCACCAATATCTTAGAAATGTTGGACCTAGGGGGCATTCCCCTAACCGCCCAAGATCGTTCTAGTCCAGGTCCCTGGAACGTGGAAACTGGAAGCTGGCCCCTCATATTCGCTGGGGGCCAAACTGCCACCTCTAATCCGGAACCCTACGCGGAGTTCTTTGACTTTATAGCCCTCGGTGACGGGGAAGAACTCCTGCCGGAAATTGGGTTAGTGCTGGAAGAAGGCAAAGCTGCGGGATTGACTCGGGAAGAATTGCTGTTTGATTTAGCGCAAGTTCCGGGGGTGTACGTTCCCCAGTTCTACGATATGGCGGAGGATGGATCCGTGCATCCCAACCGTCCCGGAGTGCCGAAACGGGTCTTGCGGCGAGTTGCCACCCCGATTCCCGCTTATTCCATTGGATTAGTGCCTTATGTGGAAACGGTGCACGATCGCCTGACGATGGAAATTCGCCGAGGATGCACTCGCGGTTGTCGCTTCTGTCAACCGGGAATGCTGACCCGTCCCGCCCGAGATGTGGATCCCGACCAAGTAATCGAGGCGATCGAAGCCGGAATGCGGGCCACCGGCTATAACGAATTTTCCCTCTTGTCCCTGAGTTGTTCTGACTATCTCGCTTTGCCTGCGGTGGGAATGGAAATTAAAAACCGACTCAAGGACCAAAATATTTCCCTCTCCCTGCCGTCGCAACGGGTCGATCGCTTTGATGAAAATATTGCCAATATCCTCGGGGGCACCCGCACCAGTGGACTGACTTTTGCCCCAGAAGCGGGAACGCAGCGGATGCGGGATATCATTAATAAAGGACTCACCAACGAAGAATTGTGGCGGGGCATTAAAACTGCTTACGAGCAGGGCTGGAATAAAGTCAAACTTTATTTTATGATCGGCTTACCTGGAGAAACCGACGCGGATGTGATCGGAATTGCCGAAACCGTCCATTGGCTCCAGCAGGAGTGTCGTACCCTAGGAGGGAAGCGGTTAGAGGTCACGTTGACCATTTCTAACTTTACGCCGAAACCCCATACTCCGTTCCAATGGCATTCTGTCTCTACGGCTGAATTTTTGCGGAAGCAAGACTTGCTGCGCCAGGAATTTCGCCGAATGCGAGGGGTGAAAGCCAATTTTACGGATGTGCGGATCTCGGCGATGGAAGATTTTGTGGGCCGTGGCGATCGCCGTTTAGCTCCGGTGGTGCGTCGGGCTTGGGAACTGGGTGCTGGGATGGATTCTTGGTGGGAGAGTTTGGACCGGGCTTTTGGAGCCTGGACCCAGGCGATCGCCGAATCCGATTTAAGCTGGAAATACCGGCAAGTTGAAAGTGGCGAATGGAACGTCATGGACGGCACTGGCACCGACTTAGATGCTCGTCTCGATGCGCCTCTGCCCTGGGATTTCCTAGATACCGGAATTGATAAAAACTGGTTGAAAGAAGATCTCAATCTGGCACTGGCAGCAGCAACGGTTCCCGACTGTTCTTTTGAGGGTTGCTCCCATTGTGGGGTCTGTGGTGTTGACTTTGGTCACAATATCGTAGTTGCACCCCTGCCGATTCCTGCATTTGCCGGTCACTTTTCGCCTAACATCGATCGCGTCCAACGATTGCGTCTGTGGATGGGTAAAATGGGTGACATGGCATTAGTCAGCCATCTGGATTTGCTCCGAGTATTTGATCGCGCTGTGCGCCGAGCGAATTTACCGATTTCCTTCACGGGGGGATATCATCCCGGACCTCGAATTGCACCCGCAAATGCTTTGACCCTGGGTTACACCTCGGAAAGCGAAATCGTAGATTTTGAATTGACTGAACTCATGGATCCCGAGGAATTCCGGGAAAGGTTGAGTGCTCAACTTCCGGCAGACCTGCCGATTTATCGAGTTGAGTCCGTGGCAGTGAAAGCGCCTTCGGCAAGTCAACTCCTGGACCAAGCGGAGTATATCCTGCGATTGGGGTTAACCCCATCGTCAGATCCGGAGGTAGCTTTGGAAGGGTCAGACTGGCAGCAGTGGATCGCCCAAATCCTGGCCGCTGAGGAAATTGAATGGGAACATACGACCAAAAAAGGGAAAGTCAAATGGGTAAATCTGCGCGATCGCCTGTTTGAATTGGAAGCAGTTGAAGTGTCCACCGATGCCTTGACTTGTACCCTCCGCGTTCTCGGCAGTTGCCGTCACGACGGGACCCTATTACGTCCCACCCATATCCTCTATATGTTTGAAAAGATGGCAAAACGGGAGTTTGAGTTGTTGCACGCTCACCGAAAACAGTTGATTTTGGCTGAAATCTGAAATTTATTTACCGCTATGCGAGATTCTGCTAAAATATAACCCGATGGCCCAACCCATCCCTACCTGAAGCTCCATCAACTCAGTCTTTGAGCCCGTTTAGGGTTTCCTGCCTTAAACTCGTCCCAATTGAGTCAGCAGAGGGTAGAAAGTCGAGGGGCCTTTTGAAAAAGCCATCGTCATAGAGAGCATTCGATCAAGACAAACAGCCAAGGGACCTTTAAAACGGGTCAAGTTTTGAGAAAGCAACAGAGACAGAGCCGGTCGCTGTTCTCCTGTCGGACCCTTATGTTGTGATACCCCTTTCTGGCTAAGTGCGAAGCCGTTCAGGGTGAATTTGTCAAGATTAATTTCCAACTTTCTGTTCTCTATACAGTCACTACAGTGTCAAAGGGGCAATCATCACCTCGGTAGTTGTGGCTGGACAAACCGTAGAGAGGCAAAATTTAGCAGTTCTACGACCGTAGCCGCACGAAATAGATGCCAAGCACGAGATGCTGGCAATCATTCCCTGCCGCCAAAACTTTCAGAATTTAGATGTATTCTTTGCCAGTTCGATAAGAGGGATTGGATACCCGCTCTTTCACGAGAGGGAATCCAAAGTATTCTACGAACGTAGTCGGGATACCCTTTTCATGTTAGCTATTGATTGGATCGCGAAGGTCGCGGGCTTTTCGGCAATAGCTCTAGCTTGAACCCAACGGGGGATATCAAAGATTAATTTTTCGCGCCTTGCGGGTCGGTTCAGTATTAGAGAAACAGGACAAGGAACAGGGTTTTCGGCAATCAAGCAATTTGCTTTCGCCAGCATAAATTTTGTCAAGAACCTAAGTTGTCTTCCCTCTACTGTCCCGACACCCTAGAACATCAAGTTTCGTTTTTTCTATAGCTACATCGTTTGGGGTCATCGATCGTACCGAGGCTCTTGAGGCCACGATCGAAAGAAAAAAAACGTAGAGACTCGACCTGAAAGGTCTCTGTTGGTGATAGCTGATAGCCAAGTTTTGAGGAAATTGAATGCCGAAGCAAATTATTATCGCAGAGCAGTATAGAATTGCTGCTGTTTTTTCTGAAGATCAAATTCAGGAACTCGTCGTCGCCACCGGAACGCATCAAGTCAGTGATATCTATCTTGGAGTAGTGGAAAACGTCCTACCGGGGATAGATGCAGCCTTTGTGAACATCGGCGATCCGGACCGCAATGGATTTATTCACGTTACCGACCTGGGACCGTTACGCTTAAAACGCTCCTCGGGAGCCATCACGGAACTGTTGTCACCCCAACAAAAAGTTCTGGTCCAGGTGATGAAGGAACCGACGGGAAATAAGGGACCCCGCCTGACTGGGAATATTACTCTTCCCGGTCGCTATCTGGTCCTGATGCCGTTCGGTCGTGGGGTGAATCTCTCTCGCCGCATCCGCACGGAAGCGGAACGGAATCGACTCCGCGCCTTAGCTATTTTAATTAAGCCTGCTGGGATGGGACTGTTAGTCCGCACGGAAGCTGAAGGGGTCGGCGAAGAGGCGATTTTAGAAGATTTAGAGTTTCTCCAAAAACAGTGGGAGGATGTGCAACGAGAAGCGGCGACGATCCGTCCTCCGGCACTGTTGAATCGAGATGATGATTTTATTCAGCGCGTACTTCGTGATATGTACAGCGCTGATGTGAACCGGATTGTGGTTGATGCCAGCACTGGGGTGAAGCGCGTCAAGCAACAGTTGATGAGTTGGAATGAGGGGAAAACGCCGCCAGGGGTGTTGATTGATGAACACCGCGAGCGCACTCCGATTTTGGAATATTTCCGGGTAAATGCGGCGATTCGCGAAGCGCTGAAACCGAGGGTGGATTTACCGTCCGGGGGTTACATTATTATCGAGCCAACGGAAGCGTTGACGGTGATTGATGTTAACTCGGGTTCATTTACGCGATCGGCGACTTCCCGGGAAACGGTGTTATGGACCAACTGTGAAGCGGCAACGGAAATCGCCCGTCAATTGCGGTTACGGAATATCGCTGGGGTGATTATTGTCGATTTTATTGATATGGACTCCCGTCGCGACCAATTGCAGGTTCTGGAGCATTTCAATAAGGCCCTGAAAGCGGATAAAAATCGACCGCAAATTGCTCAACTCTCGGAGTTGGGGTTGGTTGAACTGACCCGCAAGCGCCAAGGTCAGAATGTGTATGAATTGTTTAGTCGCTCTTGTCCGACTTGTGGAGGGGCAGGACATCTTGTGCATCTGCCCGGAGAAGGGGAAGGTCCGATTGAACCGAGTCAGCCGATTCTCCCCGATGTGAGCGATCGCCTAGTAGTCCCCTCCCCAGTTAAGGATAAGGAAACTCGCGTCCCAGAACCCACAGTCCGCGATATCCCCGATTATGAGCCAACCACGGAAGTCTCGGAGTTGGATCTGCTCAATCATCCCAGCTATCAAGAATTGGGTCCAGGAGGCCCTCGCCGCCGTCGTCGTCGTCGCTTAGATGGGGGTGAAGGGGAAGCAACCGAGGAAACAGCGGTAAAAACTCCTGCTGCGGTTCGCAGTATCTCGCCGATCCTACCGGGGAGTCGGGAACCGAAACCGGAATGGACGGAACCAGAACCTTATGTGGCGGCTCCTGCGTATGCGCTGACGAATGAGCGAGATATGCGATCGACGAAGGAGGAGCGTCCCGATCGCGCGGATCGGGGTCGCCGGATCCGCGATTATGACAAGGTGAACGAACCGGCAGAGGTGATTCACGTTGAAATGACGCCGGAAGAGCAAGATGTCTATGCGCTGATGGGGATTTCTCCCTTGATCCTCCGGGAAGACGAGGTGAAACCTCCCAAATCAGCCGTGATCTCGGTGACGGAACCGGGTGAGTCGGTTTCTTCTTTCTCGGAACCGAGTTTTGACGATGAAGAACCGATCGCAGAGGCGGATGTAGAGGAGGAGTCTCCCGAGCAGGAGGACTCTCCCGAGGAGAATTTTGCTCCAGTTCATCAAGCAGAAGCTGAACCAGAGTCTGATGATGATGATGAGGACATCTCCGCATCATACGAGGAAGATAATGAGGATAATTCGGCTGGAGTCGCCATTCGTCGTCGCCGTCGTCGTTCTTCTGCCTCTGACAGTTAGTTCGGTTTGATTTAATATTGTCCTTGGGGAGTCTTTCCAATTCTCCAAGGACAATCTTTTTGGGCGATTGCAAAATATAAATCATCCAAACGTTCGTAGTAACCCCTTCAGGGGTTTCTTTAATTTAAGATGACTCCTGAAGGAGTCACTACAAACATTTGGGGGTTTTTATTTTTTGGAGTTTTCCCTTGTTTCAATTTTGTTTGAACCAGAATAATTGTTTACCCCCAACAAAATCGTGCCGTTAAATGTGCCGCAACAACTTAGTCTCTGGGATGTTTCAGATAACAGTAACAATCCCAAGAAAACGCCCCCAAATGATAGAATTGCCGGAGTAGATGAAGTGGGAAGGGGTTGTTTGTTTGGTCCGGTGGTTGCAGGGGCGGTTATTTTGTCCGATGAGGCGGCTATACTGTTGAAGGCAGCCGGGGTAACGGATAGTAAGAAGCTATCCCATAACCAACGCTGTCGGTTAGCAAAACTGATTCGGGAGGAGGCGATCGCCTGTGCAATTGGCATGGCATCAGTCCAAGAAATCGATCGCCTGAATATTTTACAAGCCTCTTTATTAGCGATGAAACGGTCCGTTAATAAACTGCAAGTTAAACCGGAGTTTTGTTTAATTGACGGCAATCAGCGCATTCCTAATTTAGGAATTCCCCAAGAAACGATGATTAAAGGAGATAGCAATTCGTTAGTGATTGCCGCTGCCAGTATTCTGGCAAAAGTCTGGCGCGATGATTTAATTGTGCGCTTGGCGAAGAAATATCCGGAGTATGATTTGACCAGTAATAAAGGATATGGTACGGCGAAACATACTCAGGCATTGCAACAGTATGGGGTATCGCGGCAACATAGGCGATCGTTTGCGCCTTGTCGGATAGGGGGAATTTGAAGGGTTCGGTTTTATGGGGATTGGCGTTTTTCTATTTTGCGTTTTTCTATTTCTGCGATCGGTAACAGCAAAGTCTCCTCAATCTCCTCCCGCACCTCCCTGGAAACATAGCAATCACTGTTGAGGCAGTCTAAAATAAACTCATTAGCATGGTAATACTGCTCCATAAATTCCCCGTCTTCACGGGAATTGATATATTCTTATACATCACCGATGAAGACGCTTGGGAAAAGATAACGGCAGGGGATTGTTTCTTAGAGATTTACACGGGTTTTATTTACGAAGGCCCCTGGATTGTCCGGTGTATTTTAGAAGGATTGGTGCAGAAATTAGAGGAGAATAGATTGGAAAATATTGCCGAGGCAGTGGAGAGTAGTTAAGGAGTTGCATAAAAAAAAATTTCCTTTACTTCCAGCGCGCCTTAGCATATTCAACCGCTTGTTTTAGGTTGAGTTTTACCGTGGAATTATTGCTGCGAATGTAGAAACAATCTTCCTCTTTCCCCCCTTTGTCTTTAACTTTGACATAGATGGGTTTAGGGGAAGGTTTAACCACCACGCTACAGAGTTCAAATCCCGAGACTTGATGCACGGTAATTTGCCACAATGTGCCGCACTCTTTGCCAATTTCTTGCAGGAGTAAATCGTTATTTAAAAAAAGTTTAAATTTATCAGCGCTGTTTTTTGTCAAGGTTTTATAGTCAGAGTTTAACCCGAGGAGTACGCCCTCATCATTGACACCAATTAATAAAATCCCTCCATTGGCATTCAGAAAACCCGCAACGGTTTTAACGATTTCATGTTCCATTGCTTTGTCTTTTTTATTCTCCCGTAAATTCCAACGGGCGGTGGATTTAAACTCTAAATGATGACCTTCTCCTTGGGTGATTAAGTTGATGATTTCGGGGTCACCGGCTAGGGGAGCAAAATTACGATATGCCTCTAAGGTTGCCTCTTTTACGGTATTGATCGCAGGGTGAGAAGGCTCGGTAATTGTAGAAGCATGAGATTTTTGATGCTTTTTAATCAAAAAATCGTGTAATTGTCGGACTTTCCCTGGCCCCTTACCGCTGATGCTGAACTTGCTATAGACTCCTGTCATTCGAGTTTGAAAAGCATTAGGAGTGATATTGAGAGTCTCTGCAATTTCCAATAAGTTCTTATTGCTACTAAAGCGTTCTACAAACGCCTCTTGCTGTTCCTCAGTCAAGTTATAATTCTGTGCCAGTTGAGTCAGAAAGTCACGAGGTAGAGGTTGCATTTACAAATTTCTCAATTACTTTAAAGCTAGTCTAGCAAAGACTTTTGGCGAAAGTCTACCTTAATGTCAGGGTATGTCCGCCTAAGTTTGAAAGATAACTCTCAAGTTGAGTTGCGACAGAGGAGATGTCCAATCAATCAGGAAGTCACCACGCACATCAACTTAATTAACTTGGCGCTGTCTCTCGTTGTCCAGAAGTCGGGCGAGATAGTCTTGGAATTACTGCTTAAGAAACTTTGGCAGTGGGTGCTTAGAGATGAGAATCTAAAGCGGCTGTCTACTGCTATCAAACTCAAGATTCTGGTGCTTTATCTCGACTGGCTCCTGCACAAGTCGGAACCTGGAGAATGGGAGGAGTAAAATTGGCTACTCCATAGATAAAACCCGCGTTGAGATTTCGATGAACTCAAATGCGCGGGTTTTATCTAGCCTTTAAGCCTCTGCCTCTGGAATTCCTATCAATTCGCCATTTCCTTCAATGACTTCACCGATTTTATAGGCTGAAATTGCCTGAGATTCAAACCATTGAATGGTTTTTTCGGCTTGATTGGCTGGGATAACCACTACATAACCGATGCCCATGTTAAAGGTATTAAACATTTCGGGCAAGGTGACATTCCCGACTTCAGCTAACCAGTTGAAAATGGGCAGAATCGGCCAACTGTTGGGGTCAATTTGGATGGATAATCCTTCCGGTAAACAACGGGGGAGATTTTCTGGTAATCCACCTCCGGTAATATGCGCCATGCCGTGAATTTCTATTCCGGCTTTTCGGGCTTCTAAGACGGGTTTAACGTAGAGTTGGGTGGGGGTGAGCAAGACTTCGCCAACGGATGCGGGGAGGGTTTCCGGTTTGTCCTGCCAATCGATGTTGCAGTCGCTCACAATCTTTCTAACTAGGCTAAATCCATTACTATGCACTCCGGAACTGGCCAGCCCGATCGCCACATCTCCCACTTGGATTTGCTGACCCGTGAGTAGTTCGCTTTTTTCCACGACTCCCACACAAAACCCCGCTAAATCATATTCCCCCGGTTGATAAAATCCGGGCATTTCTGCGGTTTCTCCCCCTAACAGGGCACAACCGGATTGTTTACATCCGTCGGTAATTCCCTGGACTACATTCGCCAGTTGTTCTTGATTCAGTTTTCCCGTGGCTAAATAATCTAAAAAGAACAAAGGTTCGGCACCGGATGTTAGAACATCATTCACACACATTGCTACTAAGTCAATCCCAACGGTATCGTGGCGATCGAGCAACATGGCGAGTTTGAGTTTCGTTCCCACCCCATCGGTCCCGGAGACGAGGATGGGTTGCCGATATCCGGTGGGTAACTCGAAATAACCGCTAAATCCACCAATCCCACCGAGGACTTCCGGTCGATGGGTCCCTGTAACCATATTCCGAATTTTCTGGACAAAGGCTCGACCCGCCTCAACATCCACGCCTGCTTCTCGATAATCCATGTATCAACCCATCTGAACGGCTATTTCCACCTTGGCTATTTTACAGGGGAGGTAGGACCAATGGATCGCGGGAGGCAGGATGTTTTTACCCAATCCCGTTGTCAAAGTCTATCAAAACCCACAGGCTGAAGCCTGGGGCTATACGGACAAAGCCCGCCTGCGCGGGCTAAAAGCGACAACCTACTTTGAACAACCGGATTTGCTATTACTCTTCAGCCTGCGGAGGCAGGCTTCGTCCGTATAGCCCCAGGCTTCAGCCTGTGGGTTTTTGCGTGGCGATTGAGCAAAGCGCAAATTTTGCCCCGTGAATGTAAAGTTTTGATAAAGTATTCTTTCCCGCAGATAAATCCGCAACCCTGATTCTATCTAGGTTTAAGTAAAATAGCCCCAGTTTGGCAATTGTAAAGTTTTAATAAGGTTACACTGTTTTAATCGCCCATACCGATCCCGAAGCCCAAACCTTCGTGATACTCTGTTGCAGTTCAACACACCAAACCGAAAACGTATCGACTATGAGATAGGGTTGCTCAAGCCCCAAGGAAGGGGCTGCATTGGGTCTATCCCAGGGCCTAACCCCACTCATGATTGTTCTTTATCAGTTCCTCACAGCAAAATATATGAAGCAAAGATTTTGGTGGACAACGGTTGTGCTGCTTACGACCGCCTGCGGGACAACCTCAACCAGTCATGCTGAACCGAATAGACCCGTCAATTTGAACTCGGATCCAGACCAAATTCAGGTCAGTCCTTGGTCCGAAGTCATCACCAAGATTCAACCCCATGAAATCACGGGGAAATCCGCAGCTACCCTCTATGTCCGCAATATTCCCGTCTTGACCTTTATCGAGTCTGGGGACATGAGTGGGGATTCCAATGCGGAGACTGAGATGGGGTCCGCAGGAACGGGAGTGAAGGGAAAGGGATTGAAGGGGTTAAGCCGTTTGGGTTCCAAAGCGATCGCCCAGAGTCCGATTCAGGCCCAGAATCCCAGGGATCCCGTATCAAGAGCAGAGGCGATCGCCGTCAGCCTGAATCAACTGAGAAACAGTCCCGCTACACCGGAAATTACCCTCGAATGGAATGGGGAATTGGACGAGGAAGGATACCCCATCCGAGACGAATATCTGATTAAAGTTAATGGCATGGATCTCGTGGCGATCGACGAGCAAACGCGCCTACCAGACACCACCAACGACCTAGCACAAGATGCGATTCAGGCCACCAACCGACTCCGACGCCTGATTGCCAGCGCACCTGCGATCGCCGAAATTGTCAATCGCCCCCAACCCAGACCCGAACCGGAACCGCCAACGCTACAAGCTGTCACCCCGGAATATCTTCAATACCAAATCAACGGGATGGCTTCTTGGTATGGCCCAGGATTTCATGGTCGAACGAGTGCCAGTGGGGAAATCTTTGACGAAAATGCTTTGACTGCGGCCCATCTGTATTTGCCCTTTGGGACCCAAGTCCGGGTCACTAATCTGGATAATGGGAACTCTGTGGTGGTTAGAATTAACGATCGCGGGCCTTATACCGGAGGACGCATTATCGACGTTTCAGCCGCAGCCGCCCGGAATCTGGGCATGATCAATAGTGGCGTTGCACAGGTGCGTCTGGAGATTTTAGGGTCCTCCGCCACCTCATCTGCCGAGTAATCGGGAGTTGGTACCCCTTACAACAGTAAGGTTTTTACGCTCAAGGGGATTTGCCTCACATTTAAAAATACTTCCGGTCCCCTCCCCTTGGCAAGGGGAGGGTTAGGGTGGGGTCCTCTTGACGCGCTTAAGCACGTCAAGAGGAATTGGATGGAGGGTGTTGGCAGTGATATGGCTTTGCCACCTCACGAAGAAAAAGGTTGGACCAGACTCTATACAGGCGCTTAAACGGTTAAGAATGGGTGACGTGGCGGTAAGCGGAGCTATCCCGTAGGGAATCGCCCAAGAAGAACCCCACCCTAACCCTCCCCTTGCTAAGGGGAGGGGACCGGAGTTTTTTTGTGAAAAATTCATCCCTCCTGACTTCCGCCTGTATCCTTTCCTGGGATAAACTACTCTGCAAAGAGTATATTTGGTCAGGATTTGGGGGTTGTGGTGCGCCTGTTTACAACGGTTGTTGCGTTGCGCTGTTACTTAGAACTACAGTCTCAGGGTCAGACTGTGGGTTTGGTTCCGACGATGGGAGCCTTACACGCGGGGCATTTGAGTTTAATTCAACGGGCTAGGGCGACCAATGATATTGTTGTCGTTAGTATTTTTGTCAATCCGCTGCAATTTGGTCCGAATGAGGATTTGCAGCGATATCCTCGGAGGTTAGAGCGCGATCGCCTCCTGTGTGAACAAGCGGGTGTGGATGTCATCTTTGCGCCAACTCCGGAGGAAATGGGAATTGGGGAAGGGACAGAGCATTCTGTAACTCAGGTGGTCCCTCCGGAGTCGATGATGTCCGGGTTATGTGGCCGATCGCGTCCTGGTCACTTTCAGGGGGTCGCGACTATTGTGACCAAACTCTTCAATGTAGTACAACCGGACCGGGCTTATTTTGGGCGAAAGGATGCCCAGCAACTGGCGATTTTACAGCGGATGGTTCGGGATTTGAACCTGCCGGTGGAAATTGTCCCCTGTGAGATTGTTCGAGAACCTTCGGGATTGGCCATGAGTTCGCGAAATCAGTATCTCAGCGAGGAAGAAAAAGCTTGTGCAGCAGTGCTGTATCGTAGTTTACAAAATGCTCAAAAAGTTTTTCTCCGGGGTGAGGTAACTCGTCAGGGTATAATTGCTGCGGTTCAAGCCGAATTGGGCCTAGAACCGGACGTTAACCTAGAGTATTGTGAATTGGTAGAACCGACAAGTCTTGAACCGATTGAACAGATAGAAACTGCGGGATTAGTGGCGATCGCCGCGAAGATTGGCAACACCCGCTTAATTGATAATATTATCCTGAAAGACCGGAAACCAATTGTAGCCATAGACGGTCCTGCCGGTGCCGGGAAATCGACTGTCGCCCGTCGCGTGGCGAAACAACTGGGATTGATGTATTTAGATACAGGGGCGATGTATCGGGCGATTACTTGGTTGGTTCAGGAAAAAGGGATTGCTTTTGACGATGAACCGGCGATCGCAGAAGTGGTTAGTCGGGCCAAAATTGAGTTTATTCAAACCAGTGAAGACCCGGCAATTCCGACCCAAGTTTGGGTAGATGGATCTAACGTAACGGAGGCAATTAGAACTCAAGCGGTTACAGCTAATGTTTCCCAAGTTTCTAGCTTGAAAAGCGTGCGACTTCATTTAGTCAAGCAGCAGCAGCAGTTTGGAGAACGGGGTGGAATCGTGGCAGAAGGGCGAGATATTGGCACTCATGTTTTCCCGGATGCGGAGTTAAAAATCTTTTTAACCGCTTCGGTGGGGGAACGGGCGCGGCGACGTCAACAAGACCTGACAAATGTAGGGGAAGAAGGGATTACCCTAGAACAGCTTGCCGACCAAATTGCCCTGCGCGATCGCCTAGATAGCACACGCAAAATTTCCCCCTTGACAAAAGCAGCGAATGCGATTGAAATTGATACAGACCATCGGACTATCGATGAAGTTATCGGTCAAATCGTCAAACATTATGCAAGAATCGTCAGCACTAAATTTGAAGAATCAGCAGAAGGAATTGGCAGAATAATGGAATAACGTCTAAGAAATTGGAGAAGCTCACTCCTGAGCATTTTTCTAGGTTTGGGGTGGGTGAAGAACCCTGATTTTTTGGAGAAAAGGGTTGAGTAGGAAGTATTTTCCTGGCTCAACCCACCGACTGCTGAGTGACCCTGAATTAATGTTTTGGGCTAGGTCAATCCCAGACAACGAATTAAATCGGTTTTGTTGATTTAGCCCGGTCTAAATAATTGTGACGGGACCATTAATCCTATTGTCAGACGGCTGCCCGAGGTGGTATAGCACTCTAATAAAGTCAGGAGTGAACGACCGGGCATATTATCCGCAAGTTATTAGGGAAGCAAAATTTTTTAGCTGAGTTTCTTTCTCAATCAGGGTGAAGGAAAACGTTAAAATTTTGACGGTAAATCTACTAAAGCATCACGATATAATTCGCCAAATACGGCGGGAGAAATAAGCGTGGACGAACTGAATCCCTTTTTTTCAAAATCGATGGTGTTACTGGCAGCAATCACTGCGATTAGTACGATTATTATCGGCACATTTCTGCCGACCCTGATATTATCTGGAGGAATCGTCGAAGCCAACAGCAATTCCCCAGAGATCGTATTAGCATCTCTCGGGGTCCAAGAAGCGATGACAGTTCGACTGGAGGGGTTTACCAAAGCGATCGCCCAAAAGCAAACTGACAAGGAAAAACGCTTTACCTTTGCCGTTACCCCTGAGTTTCAAGGGAAAACATTGTATGAGGTAGCCTTAGATGAGAGTGAAAAGGCGATCGCCCTAACTTTTGATGATGGTCCTTGGCCGATTTATACCGAACAAGTCCTCGATATTCTCAAAGAACAGGACATTAAAGCTACCTTCTTTTTAATTGGCCAACACTTAAAACACCATCCAGCAATTGCCCAAAAAGTAGTCGAAGCCGGTCATGCCTTGGGTAACCACACTTGGAGTCATCACTATCATAATGTCCCGCGAGAAATAGCCGCCCAAGAAATCGAAGATACAAATGCGCTAATCTATGAAACAACCGGATTTAAAACCCATTGGTTTCGGCCTCCCGGAGGGGTACTCACCAACGGATTGAATGACTACGCCCATAGTCAAAATTATGCCGTTGCCATGTGGTCTTCCGATGCCCGGGAGTCTTTCTTTTCGAGTTCCGGAGCATTAGTGAACAACGTTCTCAATAGTGCTAAACCTGGGGGAATTGTCCTGTTACATGATGGCGGTGGCGATCGCACCGCCACGGTGCAAGCTTTACCCATTATTATTACTAAACTCAAAGAACGGGGATATAAATTTGTCACCTTACCCGAACTATTAGAACTTTACGAACAGCACCAGCAAACAACTATTGCTGAAAATGCTCCCAATCCGACTCCGGTCCCGGACGGGATTGATTAGACTGTTATCCAATAGGTGAGATTTTTTGCTGGGGAAAAACTCACCTATTTTCACCGATTTGGGCTGAATTGGCGAGTACAGAGTTTCGCCTCATCTGCGGGAACCGATGGATTAGTCTTTAAATAATTTCGGACCCAATTACAAGCATAAGTCAGAGGGTCAAGATTGAGGAGGCGATCGAGATGCCAAAAGGTCATCACTTGTTCATCCGCGACCGAGGCTAAAATAGGCAGTGTCGGATGAAAAGCCACCGCCCGAACTCCCGCCTGATGACCTGTCAAAGTCCTGAGTAAAACCCCCTCTCGGCTCCAAATTTTAATCGTTTCATCAATACTACTGGTAGCAATTAAAGACCCATCTGGACTAAAATCAATACCCCACACTGCTGCGGTATGTCCGGTCAAAGTTTTGATTAATGTTCCATCTTTCCGCCAGAGTTTAGCGGTCATATCGCCACTCCCCGAAGCAATCATTTCCCCATCGGGACTAAAGGTCACTTTCCAAACCGCCGCATCATGACCGTTCAGAGTTTTTAAAAGTTGACCGGATGGGTTCCAGAGTCGAATGGTGGAATCGTTACTCCCTGATGCCAAAAGTTGACCATCGGGACTAAATTCAACGCTCCAAGTGGGGGCGGTATGTCCCGTTAACGGTTTTATAAAACCCTGTTTGCGACTCCACAACCAAATGACTCCATTGGCATCTCCCGCAGCAAGTCTTTCACCGTTAAAGTCCCAATCAACGGATAATAAGGCAGCATTTGCATCATCAAAACTCTGTAAAAGTGTTCCATCCAGTTTCCAGATTTTGAGGGTTTTATCTTCGCTAACTGATGCGATTATTTCCTGGGTTGGATGAAAATCAATGTTGACAACAGCAGCGGTGTGACCTTCTACTGTTCTTAACTTTGTCCCATCGAGTTGCCAAAGATGGAAGGTTTTATCACTACCCGATGTACCAATTACCTTGCCATCGGCACTTAATGATAATCCCCGCACTAACCCATTTAAGGCATATAACTGTTGTTGAAAAATGCTGCGAGTTTTCCAAAGAATTGCCACATTATCTGCACCGGCTGAGGCAATTTCCTCGCCATCGGGACTAAATGCCATCCCCCAAATTGCTGCATCATGACCTTGCAGGGTGGAAATTAACGTGCCATCCCGTTTCCAAAGTTTCAGAGTTTTATCCCAGCTTACCGAGGCTAAAATGCTGCTGTCTGGGCTAAATCTTAGTTCTTTAACCGTGGCATCATGGCCTTTTACTGTATGGAGGAGGGTTCCTTCTCGGGTCCAAATATTAATCATGCCATCCACGGTAGCCGATGCCAAGAGGGTATTATCCGGACTAAAGGCGATCGCATAAATCGGAGCTGGATGTCCAATTAACTCCCGGAGTCTACTCCCATCTGCATTCCACAATTGGATGGCATTATCAATTTTTCCCGCTGCCACAGTTTGTCCATCAGGACTAAATGCAACTGCCCGAATTCCGGTGGTTTCGCCTTGAAATCGAGTGACTAATTCACCTTGAGAATTCCAGGCTTCTACGATACTATCAGACCCCCCAGAAATCACCTGCTCACCATCAGGACTAAAGTCAAGACTCCAAATCCCTGAAGTATTCGCCTGAACTGAACTTAATAATGTCCCATCTCGCTTCCAAAATTTAACCCTTTTATCATCTCCAGATGAGGCTATAAATTCTCCATTGGGACTAAATTTAACTGTTCTAACCACCGCTTGATGTCCCGTTAAGGTGTGAAGAAGTTTGCCATCTCGTTGCCAGATTTTGAGAGTTCCATCAACCCCGGCAGTCACAATTTCCTGACCATCGGGACTATAATCCACGGCTAAAACGGCTGCTGTATGACCATTGAGCCGATTAGATTCCTGAATGCTTAAAATAACTTGCCAAAGCGCCGCATTCATGCTATTTGCCAGTTCTGGAGCAAGATTTTTAAACTGTTCTGAGCGCTCTTTTCCTTTGATAGCTTGGAGCAAAGCGTTGAAACTTTTGTTAGAGGCAAACAACGCTTCTGATGATAAAGTAATTGCTTGAAGTTCGCTTAGAGCGGTTTGTTGATATTGGTGATAAGCCAAAACGCCCAAACTGCTGGCAACTATCATGGCAATGCTGACAACTCCTAAAAGGAGATTTTGTCGCTTTAAGTGGCGCTGTTCTAATTGGAGTCGCGCTTCTACTTCTTTGAGTCGTTCCGCTTCTAAAGTTCTGTGAGTTTCCTCCCGGTCTAATTCTTGAGAAGCGGCTAGAAATTGATAATCCAAATTACTCAGACTTTTCCCCTGGGACCAATCGAGAATATCCCGTAAGGCTTTTCCCCGCAATAGCCAGGATTTATCCTGATATCCTGAGACAATCCAAGCATCGATCGCCTGGGAATAGGGGCGAAGATTTGCCAGTTGGTTGGCAACCCACTCAAAACTAAAAATTTTCTGATAAATCGGATTTTTAATCTTGAGAATATCCTCTCGTTTTTCGATTAACCCGGTTAAAATCAGTTCAGTTTGTTCAGGACTGTCATCAGCAGCAATTAGTTCAAATCCCGAGGATGTCTCACTCTCTTCCGAGTGCAGGAGAATTTTTTGGTAGAGTCCCAGCAACCGTCCGACTCGCTGTCCACTATAAAGTAGGCGATCGCAAATGGTTTTAAAATGTTCTGGCTCATCATTCCCTTTCCAGTTTTCAATTAAATTTCTCTCCACTAAACTATTAATAAAATCCGGAGTTAATTGAGGGTAATTTTCCCCGGAGTGTCTGGAAATCATTTGACAGAGCTTTTGAGTCAAAAAAGGTTGACCCCCACTCCAATACAGAATTCGCTTTAAAGCTAATTGGGGATCGGCAAACTGCTCCGATAAACCTGCTAATAACGGTGAATTTTTTTGAAATACAAATCCCTCTAATTCAATGCCTTTCCCAATATTAAAAGGAGTTCGACTCCCATCGGAAATCAAATCAGCCGGGGTGGCTACGCCAAATAAAGCGAAGGCCAACCGGCTATAATCTTTATTATCGGCGCGTCGGTTATAACAGGCTCGAATTAGGGCAAAAAAATCATCCGTAGAAAAATTTAAACTGAGAATACTATCAATTTCATCAATAAAAATCACAATGGGTTCATGAACTTGCGCCAGCAGAATCGTCTCTAAAAAATCGCTTAAGCGATTGACATAAGAACAATGAGCGCGATCGCGCCACCAACTCAACAGATTGACCTCTAGTCGAAACGCCTTAGTCAACAACCCCACCATCGACCCATACCACTGTTCTGGGGTGACCTCTTGGGTACCAATGGCGGTTACATCAATTACCCCACAACGAATCCCAATCGATTGTAAGCGATGGGTGGTTTGCACCCGCAAACTCGATTTACCCATTTGTCGCGCATTAAACACATAGCAAAATTCCCCTTTTACCAATTCCTGAAATAATGTTTCATCCGCTTTTCGGCGCACATAAGTGGGAGCATTAAAGGGCAAACTCCCCCCAACTTGATAAGCAAAATCAGAATTTTGGACAACTGGCATGGGCGTATTAACTAAAAAAATAGCTTGAATTTTTATGGGATTAAGGTAGAAATTTAAATTAAGTAGAGAGAAAAGAAAAAGCTTAAAGCTTTCTTTTCTCTCTCGAAATTAGTCATTCAAAAATCTGGAAAAATAAGTCTGATAAAGCAGGCAACTGGGGATGGATAATTGATTTTCAAATTTAATTAATCCCAATCCCTGCAATTTAAAAGCTGGGGTCGGGTGCAATTCTACGCCAGTTTGGGTCAGAATCACCGATTTCCAGGCATCCTTGAGGTCGGGATGCTGCTCTAAATAGGCCAATTGTTGTCGTAAATGACTCTCAAAGATACTGTCGGGAGTCGTGATAGTTTCGCTCAATCCTTCTAAGGTGACGGTTTCCTGGCTTAAGTGAAAAAAGGCTAATTGGGTTAAGTAGGGATGGCCTCCGAGAAGGGCGATCGCGCGTTCGGCATAGCGTTCCGGGGGGGTTAATCCATAACGCACCGCTAACTCCGTAACCTGTTCTAAAGTAAAGGCGGATAAACTAATTAACAACCCAACATTAAAGGGCGATTGATGCACAGTTAAAGGCAAAAAAACATCGGTGGAATAGATGATGACCAACCGGAGTTTTTGCCAGAGTTCACTCCCCTCGGTACTATGACGCGATCGCTCATACCAAGCGCGCAGCAGTCCAAAAAAATCCGTGGCAATCTTGGGATAGCTAAATACTAAATTCACTTCATCCAAGACGAGCAACAGCGGACTTTCAGCAGCAGGCAGCAAATAGCTTTCAAAATAATCATTGCAACTATAGCTGCTGCCAAACATGGGATTCCAAAACTCTTCCAAGCGGTTCGCTAACCCCAAACTGCGGCTGACCATCACACACAACCATTGCAAGAAAACTGTTAAACTTTCAAAAACACCACTATCGGCCAGTTGCAAACTGACGATCGCCATGCGAAACCCACTTTCTTCTGCTGGAGTGAATCCCCGCACCACTAAAGAGGTTTTGCCAAATTGTCGAGGCGCTCGAATCCGAATTAAGGCCCCTGGTTGCAAACTCTCTGCCTTGAGAAGCTGTTCCGCCGGGGATCGATAGATGTAGAATGGGGAATCTACCGCTAACTGCCCCTTGAGGGGGGTCCTGAGTAAACCCGTTAAAGCGGCCATTGATGCCTCGGGGTCTGGCTCCTGGCTAATATAGTCCTCTTTGTGGAGTAAAAGGCCAAATGCGGTGAAGTAGTCGGCTAAAGTGACAGAATCCACCGGCTTTTGGCGATGCCTGACTTTTGTCAGAGTTTTGGTACTCAGTCCCGTGAGATCGCTTAACTCTTCCAAGGTGTAGGGGTGTCCACCATGATCCCGTGCGGCTGACAAATGCTCTGCCGCTTGTAAGCGTTGAGCACCCTGAGAGCTGAGAATAACCCCTCTTCTACGTTTTTGACCTGTTGTTTGTTCCAATGGGCTGTCAGGAGAAACCACACTTAATACTTTTGAACCCAATCCAAAGTGGTTGATCTAAATCAAATGGATTAGTTAACCATTTTACAGGGGTTATCAACCCTTTCCCATTAAGATTCCTGCTTAAATGCCTAAGTTACTGCCTTAACGTTCCATCGGGGGTGGCGATCGCCCTTGTCCGATGGCAGGATTGAGTCAGGAGATAGATCTGAGTCCCGAAAGCCATCAGAGTGCCGAGGTTCTGGATCTGTGGGCAACCCCAACATTGAAGGGAGAGGTTCCAACGGACCGCTCCATCTTAGAGAGAGAGTCTGAACCGGGTTAAAAAGTCTCTGGAAATTGAATGAGAGGAGATTCAAATCAGAGTGAAGCCCTCTCAACCTAGATTCCAATGCCTGTGTTTATAAATATTGACTTAATGATTGATGAAAGAAGAGTTGCTAGGAGAAGAGAACAGTGCTGGAATTCTTGAACAATATTCTCACCCCACGTTCCTATATTCCACACGGCCATTGTTACCTTTGGCAAACTCCCCTCGTTGCACTGCATCTGGTTAGCGATGCGCTGATTGCGATCGCCTACTTTTCAATTCCCACGATGCTGATTTACTTCATCTACAAACGCAGAGACATTGCATTTTCCAGGATATTTGCGATGTTTGGAGCTTTTATTGTTCTCTGCGGATTGGGTCATTTATTAGATATTTGGACCTTGTGGCATCCCGATTATTGGCTTTCGGGAATCGAGCGCGCACTCACAGCGATCGTGTCTTGTTATACGGCATTGCAACTGGTGGAACTGCTGCCCCAATTTCTTTCTCTGCGAACTCCAGAACAGCTTGAAGCAGTCAATCAGGAATTGCAGAAAGAAGTGCTGCAACGGCAACGAACGGAAGAAATTCTGCAAGCCCTCGTAGCTGGAACTGCCTCAGTAACCGGACAAGATTTTTTTCCGGCCCTGGTTAAAAACTTAGCCAAAGCTTTAAACGTCAAGTATGTGATTGTTTCTGAAAAAAGTACCAATCAAGAGCCAACTTTGGAGAGTCTGGGCTTCTGGGCCGGGGATAATTTGGGCAATAATTTTAATTATGAATTTACGGGAAGACCTTGCGATTTTATTAATTATAATCATGATTATGCCTGCTACCCGGAGAAATTGCGAGAACATTTTCCGAATGATCCCTTGCTGGAAGAAATCGGAGCCGAAAGCTATCTGGGCGTTTCGTTATTAGATGGGAATCAACAGGCGATCGGAAACCTGTGCATCCTGGATGTCAAGCCCTTAGAGGAGCAGGATCAAGCCCGAGCGATTATGAGTGTTTTTGCTGCCAGAGCCGCAACAGAACTGCAACGAAAATGGGCTGAAGAAGAGAAACGTCTTGCTTATGAAGAGTTAGAATTTCGGGTTGAGAAGCGCACTGCTGAATTGGTCGCCGTGAACTCCGCTTTAGAAAGCGAAATTCAAGAACGGATTGATATAGAAGCGGAACTGCGTGTGATGGCGGAACGGGAAAAAACGATTTCCATCATCATCCAACGGATGCGTGAAAGTTTGAATTTAGAGACCATTTTTCATGCTACCACTAACGAACTGCGGCAAGCCGTTGACTGCGATCGGGTCGTGATTTATCGTTTTAATCCCGATTGGAGTGGCGTATTAGTCTCCGAGTCCGTTAACTCCGATTGGAATGTGTTATTGCCGGACCAAGCCAACGATCCGATTCTGACTCAAATCACCAGCGATGCACCCGGTTGTGTCCTCACTCAAATGAATTCAGCGGATTTATTGATTAAAGACACTTACCTGCAAGAACAGCAAGGGGGAATTTATCGGCAAAAGCAGACATTTTGTTCAGTTTCTGATATTTATAAAGCCGGTTTTAGCTCCTGCTATCTGGAGTTTCTAGCGCAACTAAACGCGCGGGCTTATGTCATTGCTCCCATTTTTTGTGGCAATACACTCTGGGGCTTGCTGGGGGTTTATCAAAATAGCGGTCCCCGAGATTGGAAAGAAGCCGAAGTCAAAATTGTTACCCAAATAGGCAATCAACTGGGGGTTGCCGTCCAACAAGCGGAACTATTTTCCCAAACCCAAAAACAAGCCGAAGAATTGCATCGTACCGCTGAAGCCGCCAAGGCAGCTAACCGAGCTAAAAGCGAATTTTTAGCGAATATGAGCCATGAACTGAGAACGCCGTTGAATGCAATTCTAGGGTTTACTCAACTGATGCAACGAGATAGTTCTCTAGCGTCTCTCCATCAAGGATATATTGACATTATCAACAAAAGTGGCTCCCATTTACTTGCCCTGATTAACGATGTCTTAGAAATGTCGAAAATTGAGGCAGGGCGAGTCACCCTGAATGAGGTTGAATTCGACCTACCCAAACTGGTGTACAGTTTGGAATCCATGCTGCAACTCAAAGCCAAATCTAAGGGTTTGAGCCTGAAATTTGAACTGCAACCCAACCTATCACAATTTATTCGCGCCGATGAAAATAAGTTGCGCCAGGTGCTGATTAATCTGTTGGGAAATGCCATCAAATTTACCAATACCGGGCTAGTCACCCTGCGGATATCTACTCTGGAATTGAATCCAGACATCGAGACCCCGCACCAAGCGATCGTGCAATTTGAAGTTGAAGATACGGGTCCCGGACTCAGTTTTGAAGAGATTAAAGACCTATTTCAGGCCTTTCAGCAAACTCGGGTGGGGCGGCAATCTCAAGAAGGAACAGGGTTAGGACTGCGAATTTCTCAGAAATTTGTGCAATTAATGGGAGGAGTCATTACGGTTACGAGTACCGTAGGAGAAGGGAGTCGCTTTAAATTCGAGATTCCTGTGGGTTTGGTTCAGGGAGCCACAATAGAAAATACTTGTAACCTTAACGGTGCTATTCGGTTAGCACCGGGACAACCGATCTATCGCATTTTGGTAGTGGAAGATAACCCAATTAACCGACTATTATTAGTCACCTTGTTGAAGGATCTCGGCGTAGAAGTTCAGGAAGCGGAAAATGGTGAAGTGGCGATCGCCGCTTGGCAACAGTGGCATCCTCACCTGATTTTTATGGATATGCATATGCCCCAAATGGATGGATATGAGGCAACCCAACAGATTAAACAATGGAAAACTCGCCCAAACCCATCCAGTGAGTTACCCCCCGTTCCTCCGATTATCGCCATTACTGCCAGTGCCTTTTCAGAAAATCGAGCAGAGTGTTTACAAGTTGGCTGCGATAATTTCGTTAGCAAACCCTTCCGTCGAGAAGAAATCCTAGAGACGCTCTCCCAATATCTTGGGGCAAAATACTCTTACCAAGAGAATAAAAATACCACCCATCGTCCCAGTTTACAGGATAAACAACCCGATTGCGAACTTGAGGCTAATGCCCTCCATTTTATGCCAGCCGATTGGGTGAATGAATTTTACAATGCCGTTGCCCAAGGCAGCGATACCCTAGCTTTAGAACTCTTGAGTTTCATACCATCGGAACACTTGGATCTAATCGAGACATTAACTCACCTTTTAGAAAACTACCAATTCGATCGCCTGATGGAATTGGCTCAACCTCCCTCCCCAACTCTATCCACTTAAATCTCATGCTTCATCAATCCGAAATCCCCCAACCCCATTCAAAAAATCCCATCGATATTTTAATTGTAGATGATGTTGCAGACAACATCCGCCTACTCTCCAGAATTTTAGTAAAACGGGGATATCAGACCCGAAAAGCCCTCAATGGGAGTATGGCACTCACAGCAATTCAAGCCTCTAAACCCCATCTAATTCTGTTAGATGTTCAAATGCCAGACATGAGTGGCTATGAACTCTGCCATCTTATTAAATCTGACCCCAATACCCTTCATATTCCTATCATATTTTTGAGCGCTAATGATGATAGTTCAGAAAGGAAAAAAGCTATTCGCCTAGGAGGGTCCGACTATCTAACCAAGCCTTTTAACATAGAAAATCTCGTGGGTTCAATCAGGAAACATATAGAATTGGCTTCCATTTTTTAAATTGATAGGGGTCATTTTTATAATTTAAAATTGACCTTCCAAATTGATACAGTGCATCCAAACATACAATAGGTTTTAGTAATTTTAAATCACCTACTGTAGTTATCTAATGAGTCCGCTGAGGATTCTCTTGTGCAAACGGAGTAATTCTCTGGGTTTTACATTGATAAAAAATGGGAAATTAACAGGATTTTCCTTGATTGTCACTAAAATGAGCGCAATGAAACTTATAAAATAAAAGCATTAAAATCATTCCAAAATTACCCGAATTTTTCCTCCACTCTCTTTAAGCAGGAGGGAGTTTCAAAATGATTTAATTAATACTTATAACCAAAAAGTTTAATTCAAAATGACTGGTAACTTGTTGTTAGGTAAACTCATGACCAAATCTCAAACCAATCCAGATCTAGGCAATATTTTAATTGTAGACGACAAGCTAGAAAATATTAAATTTTTAGCTAATTTTTTATCGATTAAAGGGTATTCAATTCGTAAAGCAACGAATGGTAAATATGCCTTAAGCGCCTCAAAAATGCTTACTCCCGACCTAATTCTTCTGGATATTAATATGCCAGAAATGGGAGGTTATGAAGTTTGTGAGGAGTTAAAAAGTGACCCCCGAACCCGTGATGTTCCCGTAATTTTCTTAAGTGCGGGAAATGAAGTGGAGGATAAAATCAAAGCCTTTCAAGCCGGAGGTGTGGATTACATCACCAAACCTTTTCAACTGGAAGAAGTATTAGCCCGAGTTCAAACCCAACTGAATTTAAAAACGCTCCAACAGCAATTAAAGCTTAAAAATGAAGAATTGCAGGGAACGATAACTGGACTCAAAAAAGCTCAAGCGGATTTGGAAGCATCCCAAAGCGAACTACTGGCCCTCATTAAAAGCATGAATGAATTAATTTATGTCTTAGATGCTCAGGGACGGTATCTAAAAATTGCCAACACCAATACTAAGCTCCTTTCGCAACCTGCGGAAGATATCCTGGGTCAAACAATCTATGATGTATTTCCCGAAAAAACGGCTCAGTTATTATTAGTAGAAATTAGAGAAGCTTTAGATCGCAAAGAGACCCGGGAAGTCGAATATAGTTTCCCCCTCGGCGCAACTAAAATAGAGGTATCCGCAAGTCTTTCCCCCATTTCATTGAACTCCGTCCTCTGTGTCGTCCGAGATATAGCGGTTCCCGGACTCATGAGGTACAATACATAGGAGAACTGACTCATCTTAACCATCCGAATCTATCATGAAACCCTACTCTCTAGACTTTCGGCAAAAAATCGTACAAATCTATGAGGAAGAAAAATTATCAATGCGAAAAATAGCTGCCCGATTTGGGGTTGCTAAAAGTTTTGTGCAAAAACTACTCAAGCAATATAAAGAAACGGGTGATTTGGCCCCTAAACCTCAAGGGGGAAATACTGATCCTAAACTCGGAAGT
>JAMXFF010000028.1 GCA_025370845.1 Laspinema palackyanum D2a
CTCTAGCTATTGATTTTACGGTCGTTACTCCCTCTATGTTTTGTTAGAATGAAACAGCCCTACCTTCTTAAGGGGGGAGGCCCCCGGAATAAATGTTTAGTTCCACGGGGGGCTTTTCCAATTCTGCAAAACTTGTAATGCAGAACTTTTTTTATGGAAATCCCTAAAAATCTACCATTAGCAGGTTTTCCTATGGAGAGGGCTGCTCCATCCTGTTTTTGTTCACTTATTTTAACCTCCAGATTCCGACTTTTAATGGAGGCTATGCCAGGTCAGATTTGTACCATCCCCCACTCACCTCCTGGGCTGGGATTCAATTTGGAATCTAATCCGCAAACTTCAGGCCCCCGCTTCTTCCGACGGAGTTAGGAGTTGCTGGAGTGATCCATCACTTCTATTACAGAGTAGGGACAATTCATAGACTGCCCCCAGCGATCGGGTTATATCGGCTCAACCGCGTAAATCCTTTGTGATAGGAGCGCTTCTGTGGAATCCCACTGGCGGTCCTCCAGTTGGAACCCTTGTGGCGGTGTGATAGACTCCTAACTTCTCCACCTTTGCAGGCGATCGCCCTGTTATCTAAGGCGATTCCTAAACAAAGGGGTATGGATCACTCCATTATTAATCCCCTTTTCCCCATCCTTTCACTCCTGAGTCGGTGGATGGTAAGTAAAAATCACTTGGGCAATCCTAGGTTAATCATCATCAGTAAGGTTAAGTCATGAAAATTGTTACGGAACGACAACCTATACCCGAGAAATATCTGGAGAAGGGATCAGCCGTTGGGGAGAGTTAATTAACATGAAACTAGATTTGCCGAGATTTTATAAAGCTTGTAATCCCAGTAAAGTCTTGGATATGGCGAATGAGGAGGACCGAGAATACTATATTGATTTTTCTTCAGTTCGAGGCGGAAATATTATCCGAGAACTGGGTAGAACGATTAGTTTACTCTCGGGAAATGAACCGACCTGCCAGCTATTTACTGGACATATTGGCTGTGGAAAATCCACGGAATTATTCCGACTGAAAAAAGACTTAGAAGCGGAAGGATACCACGTTGTCTATTTCGAGTCTTCTCATGATTTGGATATGGCTGACGTAGATATCACTGAAATTCTCTTGAGTATTGCTCGTCAAGTGTCAGAAAGTTTAGAGAAGATTAACCTCTGCGTTGAACCTAAACGGGGGTTCCGGGATTTACTCAAGGGCGCGGCGGATCTGTTACAAACTCCCATAGAACTGAGCGGTGAAGCCTCGCTTCCCGGGATTGGAACGTTTAGTGCCAGCAGTGAGGGAGAACTGGGCTTTTCCTTGCCTGGAGGGATTGGTTCAATTACGGCCAAAGCTCGACATAGCCCTCGATTGCGGCAACAGTTGCGCCAATATTTAGAGCCACGCACTAATAATATTTTGGAAGCGATTAATAGTGAATTGCTTCATCCTGCGACGGAGATTCTCAATCAGCGGGGGAAAAAAGGATTGGTGGCGATCGTGGATAATTTAGACCGGGTGGATAGCGTCAGAAAGCCTTCGGGACGGACGCAACCGGAATATCTCTTTGTCGATCGCGGTGAGCAATTGCGGAAGCTGAATTGTCATGTGGTTTATACCATTCCCTTGTCTTTAATTTTTTCCAATGACTTGGGCCGCTTGAGTTCTCGATTTGGGGTTAAACCGAAGGTTTTACCGATGGTTCCGATACGGGAACGGGATGGGAGTGTCTATGCTGAGGGGATGAAGTTACTCAGAAATATGGTCCTCGCCCGGGCATTTCCCCACATTCCGGCATCGGAACGAGAAGAAATGATGGCAATGGTGTTTGACTGTTCGGAAACCTTAAATCGCTTGTGCAGCGTGAGTGGGGGTCATGTACGGAATTTACTGGGGCTGCTTTATAGCTGTCTACAGTTACAAGACCCACCGTTTTCCCGCGACTGTCTGGAAAATGTGATTAAAGAATATCGGGATGATTTAATTGCGGCGATTACCGATGAGGAGTGGGAGTTGTTATTTCAAGCGTTGGAACAGAAGCACGTCCAAGGGGATGAGGATTATCAACTGTTGTTGAGAAGTATGTTTCTGTTTGAGTATCGCGATCGCGATGGACGGTGGTATTGGATTAATCCCGCTTTGGCCGAAGCCCCTAAATTTAAGGAATGGATGTCAGAATATCCCGCCTAAATCCGGGTTCTCTCCCTTTATCCCGATCTTTTTTATCTTTCCCTGAACAGTGTGATGGCTTAAGTGGAAGTCTCACCAGGCGATTGAAAAATTTTTCTGGCCGATGCAGGCAAGGCAACCGTACTATCCCACCCCAAGTTGGCCGATGGGTTGAGTTCGATGAAATGGGGCGAATTTTACCCAAGTTTTAGGTCAATATTGTAGCAACACAACGCTCTTTATCGTTCAATACAGATGGAATGAGATTTGTCAAGAGAGGAGTGAATCTTTCACTCTCTCTCTCATCTGGAGACTGAATCTAAAAAGCTGGATGAACACCAGCCAATTTTATTCCCATTTGTTTAGCGCTCTATTTTATCGCCTTGACTGGTATCCCACCTAGAGGGAATCGATTTCTGATATTTTTCTGGTATTTTTTCCGCTCAGGGTTTTAGTCGAGTTTTTGAATTTGACAGAAGCCAAGAAACGTTTATGATTAAGACCCGAGTCCTGTTAAAAGAGTGACTTATTCCCCGCAAAGCGCTAACTCCAGGAACCCTTCCTAGGAGGGAAACGCAGCGAAAGGGTAGTTCCGATGAGAGAATCGTTAGTGATTTTTATCCGGAAAAAAACTGATAGAGCGAATCTACCCCTGTTCGCTCATTGCTGTAGGGTCTATCCCCCCAAGGGGTTACTCCCTCCCCTCTTGATCTAAAGGATTTAGAGGGACTATATCATAGAAAGAGCAGACCAATCGGAACGGAATGATCCTTAAAAACCAAAATTAGGATTAAGTTATCTCGCCTTGGCATTCCTCCTGGCCCAAATGGAGAGATTATTATCCAACCCGAGAAAATTCCCGGTCTGTTCATCCCCGATCGCCTGTGGTGAAATCCAGGTGAGTAGGTGATCTCGAACCCTCCTAAATTCCTAAAAAGAGAGGGCTTTTTATCGGTACAATAAGAACCGAATCGGTGAAGCGAAGTTGCCCCGGCTCAAATTGGGGGATCAGGGATAGAGCGTTACTGCGTCAGGACAAAAAGTAGGTAACAAGGAGATGAGGAGTCCAACCCAAACCGATGAATCAGGGAATAGGAAAATAGGCATAAGATAGTTTGGGGTGGTCACTATGGTATTGATTTGGCTTTTGAATAGCGCACAACGACAAAAGTTATGACTGATCTCGATCCACCCATTGAATGTTCTCTCTATAACGATCGCTCCTTACAGACGTTGGCCCGCGCGATCGCCCTCTCTCAAGGAAATTTTTCCTTAATTTTAGTCCGGTGCAACTATGGAACATTGCAGCAGACGATGGTCCAACGTCTCGAATCTCTCTGTGAAAACCTATTCGAGGAAGGACATTCTGTAGAGTCTCTGGTTCTCCCCAAAACCGTCAGCACCCTGTACAGCACCTTAGTGGATGCCCTGAATCAGCAGCAACCCCTAGCGGTGATGATTTTTGGGTTGGATTGCACCAATGGGTTGGAACAGTTGCTCGTGTCCGCCAATCAAGTGCGGGATGAATTTCGCAACAGTTTTCCCTTTCCCCTGATTTGGTGGGTAACCGAAGAAGTGCTCGCTTCTTTAATTCGGTTTGCACCGGATTTGAAAAGTTGGGCCGCCACCTCCATTAAATTTGAAATGGAAACCGATCGCCTCCTGGACTTGCTGCACCAAGAGGCCGGGAGTCTGGTTCCCCAGCTCCTCGCTCGCGGAAGGAATGAAGGCGGATATGAAGGGTTTATCCCCCGTCCCCTGGAGTCGAACCGCCGCAAAGAACTAGAATCCGCAATGAAAGATTGCTTCAATCGCGGCGTCACCTTGGATCTGGACCTCTGTGCCAGCGTCCAGTTTGTCCTCGGTCGCGATGAGTTTTGCCACGATCGCCTCGACACCGCGATCGTCCATTATCACGAATCTTTGACCTTATGGCAGCATCTCGGGCCCGGTTCCCCCCTCACGGAGGCCCTTTCCTCCGAGGATCTCGAACGCCTCGGTCTGTTGTGGTTCCATTTAGGATTGCTATATTGCCGCAAAGCCGAACTCTACCAGGCTCAAAGTCAGCAATATCTCATAGAAGCCGAATCCTATCTCGATCGCGCCTTGACCCTGTTTGAGTCCAGTTCCCGCTTAGATGTTGTCGCCCAACTTAGCCCCCTGTTATCCCAAGTCCTAGCCAAGTTACAGCGCTGGGACCGCTTGCTCGAACAAGTGGAAAAAACCCTAGATCTCCATCAAAACCACCCGGTGCAATTGGCTCGGGATTATGGATTTATGGCAGAAGTCGCCCTGGCGCGCTTCCAGTGGGAACAGTCGAAAGAATATGCTCAAAAAGCGATCGCCGCGATCGCCTTGAATCCCGTTACCGATCGCCAAGAACAGGGATTATATTTGTACTTACTCGCCCGGGCCACAGTTCCTGAATTGAGCCTTCAGGACGCCACCGTTGCCCCGAACACCTTAAATGATGGCGCCCCTTCCTGGTATCAACAGTCCCAATCCGCAATCGAAATTCTCAATTTTGCCCAACAAGTCACCAAACCGGAACGAGACCCCCAACTTTATATTTCCATCTTAAAACTGTTGCGATCGCTCTATTTTGAGCATCGAGAATATGTCGAAGCCTTTCGCCTCAAACAAGAACAACGCTCCATTGAAACCCTCTATGGATTCCGGGCTTTTGTCGGCGCCGGATTGCTGCAACCGCACACCAAAAATCCTACACCCCTCCTCAACCCAACTGGCGATCGCCCCTTAGATCCCAAGCATTCCGACTTTTTAGGTCTTCCCCAAGAAATCGCCGCCGCCGGTCGCCAAAGCCATATAGAATGCTTGCTCGAACGCATGACTCGCGCCGATAAAAAACTCACCATTCTCTATGGAGAATCCGGGGTGGGCAAATCCTCCTTAGTCAATGCCGGATTCGTTCCCGCCTTAGCCGGACGGGCCATCGGCGATCGCCTTGCATTGCCCGTCGTGCTGCGGTCCTATACCGATTGGATGGCCACCCTCTCCAAACGCCTCCATGAAACCATCAGCCAAACCCTGGGAATCCCCCCAGAACCCGCTATGGAGTGGGCCGAACTCAATGGAGACCAACCGCCCGATAACAGCCCGAGCGCACAAAAGTCGGCGGACTCAACCCCCCCAGAAGCCGCCTTATCCATGCTGCGGTCCAATGTCAATCGCAATCTGTTAACCGTGATTGTTTTTGACCAATTTGAAGAATTTTTCTTTGTTCATAAAACCCAGGAAAGCCGACAAGAATTCTATCGCTTTTTACAAATCTGCCTAGATATCCCCTTTGTTAAAATCATCCTCTCCCTGAGAACCGATTTCTTACATTATTTATTAGACTGCGAACGATTATGCTATCTCGATGCCATTAATAACGATATTCTCAGTAAAGAAATCCGCTATCAACTCAGTGATTTTTCCGCAGCCCAGGCCGTAGAGGTAATTCAGCGCTTAACCGCCCGCTCCCAATTTTACTTGGAAGCGGAACTGATTGAGGCATTAGTTCGGGATTTGGCTAATGAAACCGGTCAGGTGCGCCCCATCGAATTGCAACTCGTCGGCGCTCAACTGCAAGATGATGAAGAAAAAATCACCACCCTAGAACAGTATCAAAAGCTAGGCGATCGCCCCAAAGAAATCCTGATTGCCCGATCACTCGTCCAAGTCATTCGCGACTGTGGACCGGATAATGAAAAACCGGCTTGGTCCGTCCTGTACCGTCTCACCAATCAAAACAATACCCGACCCCTGCGTACCCAAGACGAATTAAAAGCCGACGCCGAAATCACCCCGGCACAACTGGACCTAATCTTAAAAATTCTCGAAGGCGCCGGATTAGTCTTTATTCACCGAGAAGAATCCGGCGATCGCTATCAACTCGTCCATGACTATCTCGTTCACCCCGTCCGCCAAAAATACGAAAGCGCTTTTGGTCCCGAGGCGCAGTTAGTCCAGGCTGAAGAAGCCAAAAAAATGACCCAAGCGCAACTGGAAAAAAGCAATAAAACCCTCAAACGTCAACGGGGTTTTCTAGGCTTCTTAGCCGGTTTATTGGCTTTTGCCAGTGTATTCGCCCTCGCCCAAAAAGAACAAGCCTCCATCGGCGTGGAAAATGCTCAAATTACCGCCATTAGTGCCTCCAGCGAAGCCCTCTATGTCGCCGATCGCGAATTTGATGCCTTGGTCGAAAGTTTAAGAGCTTGGCGCAAACTCTCCATCGCCCAAAACCCCGACTCCGAAACCAAACTGCGGGTGGCAACCGCCTTGCAACAAGCCGTCTATGGAGTGCGAGAACGCAACCGCTTAGAAGAACATGGCGCCGAAGTCTGGAGTGTCGCCTTCTCTCCCGATGGTCAACTGTTAGCCTCCGGAAGCAATGACACTCAAGTATTGCTCTGGAATCGCAACGGCAGTCTCCATAAAAAATTGGTGGACTATAGCCTAGATGTGACCGGGGTCAGTCATGCCGATGCCGTCACCAGCGTCGCCTTTTCTCCCGATGGTAACTTAATTGCCTCCGCCTCCAAAGACAAGACCGTTAAACTCTGGAAGCGCGATGGCAGTCTCCATAAAACACTCACCGGCCATACCCTGAGCATTTATAGTGCTAGTTTTTCCCCAGATAGTCAATTTGTCGCCACCGCAAGTCATGATCAAACTCTCAAATTATGGCGAGTCTCCGATGGCAGCTTAGTCAGAACCTTGACAGGTCATACCGATTCCGTGAATTGGGTCACCTTCAGTCCCGATGGTCAAACCCTCGCCTCCGCTTCCGATGACAAAACCGTTAAACTCTGGAGTCTGGATGGCACCTTGGAAAAGACATACAGAGTTCATACCGATTGGGTAACCGCCTTAGCGTTTAGTCCCGATGGTCGTCATCTGGTTTCCGCTGGGGTGGACCATACCATTTCCGTCACCAACCTGACTGAAGACTCCACCCAAACCTGGAAAGCCCATGATGATATTGTGTTTAGCTTGAGTTTTAGTCCCGATGGTCGGTGGTTTGCATCCGCCGGGGATGATAATGCCATTAAAATTTGGAAATTAGATGGGACGCCGATTAAAACCCTCAAAGGTCATAGTGGCCGAGTCACCAGTGTGAATTTTAGTCCCGATGGCATGACCTTAGCATCCGCCAGTTGGGATAAAACCATTCGCCTGTGGACCCTGAAAGATACGTTTTTGAAAGTGTTAGCTGGGGAGGTGGGACACAAGGGGAGGGTGTCGAGTATCAGCTTGTCTCCGACGGGAAAACAGTTGGCATCGGCGAGTTGGGATAATACCGTGAAAATTTGGAGTCTGGAACCGGGTCGGACGACTGAAGCGGTGACCACGTTACAGGCTCCCGATGGACATGGCGATCGCGTGTTTGGGGTGAGTTTTTCTCCCGATGGTCGGGCGATCGCCTCCGTCTCTCAAGATTGTACGGTCAAAATTTGGAATGCTGCCAAGGGCACCCTGCTCAAAACTTTAGTGGACCCGAATTTGACCTCAGACCCGGACAAACATTCCGATTGTCCCGTGGCTCGTAGTCACAGCGATCGCGCTTATGCGGTCAGTTTCTCTCCCGATGGTCAATTAATTGCCTCCGGTTCTCGGGATAAAACCGTCAAAATTTGGCGGATTGATGGCACGTTATTGAAGGTTTTGGAAGGTCATTCGGAACGGGTGAATAGTGTGGCTTTTTCCCCCGATGGTCGTCTGATTGCCTCGGGCTCCGATGATAAAATGGTCAAACTCTGGACCAAGGACGGTGAACTCCTCCAAACCCTCGCCGGTCGCTATCCTCATCAGTCTTATGTCACCAGCGTCACCTTCTCTCCCGATGGTCAACGGGTTGCTTCGGCGAGTTGGGATAATACCGTGAAAATTTGGAATCTGGATGGAACCCTGGAAAAAACCCTGCTGCAAGGGTATAGCGATAGTGTGGAAAGTGTGCGCTTTTCCCCCGATGGTCGCCTATTGGTTTCCGCCAGTTGGGATGGCACTGTTAAGCTTTGGAGTCTCAAAGATGGCACCTTATTAAAAACCCTCCAAGGTCATACTTCGGGGGTTTTAGATGTGGAGTTTAGTCCCGATGGTGAAATTATTGCCTCCGCTGGCGATGATAATACGGTGATTTTGTGGAATCTGGATTTGGATGATTTGACTCGCCGCGCTTGTACTTGGCTCCATGATTATTTTAAGTATTCTAAAAATATCAGTGAGGGCGATCGGGCGCTTTGCGAGGAAGCAATTAAGGAACAACGCTTTCCTAAATCTAGCGTTCCCTCTTTACAACGATTGAGCCGGTCTCGATGATGAGGGAGGGGTGAACCCCGGATTACACTGATGTTCACAGATTGGGGAGGATTATGATATGATTTTTTGAATTAATCTGGTTATTTATTTTTGGTCTTTCAAGGTTTATGTCTGAATTACCTCCCCTCAATTTTGATACAATTTGGGATATTCTTAATGACAAGATTGATGATTTGACGGTTAATCGCTTGGTTTGGCATGGTTTAGGGTATCGCTATGAGGAAATGAGTCAAGTTTGGAATACGGATGTGGTTGAGCCGCTGTGGCGGGACGAGTATCCTGAACCTCCCGATTTTATCGCCAGCCGACCGGCAACTGTTAAACTGACTCGTTCTATTCCTAAAGAAAACAAGCAACTACTGAAGGAAAAGTTGGGGTTTTCGGGTTACAAGGTGGGTGAGTTGGTTCCTCGCTTAACCCGTCGCGCTACGATGGCAAATTGGTTATTAAGTTATTTAGAATCTCAGCCCTGATTGGGGGCGTAAAGTCTTTCGCTGGCTATTTTGGTTAACCCGTTGATTTAGGATTGATGATTAGTAAGGGGCAATTCCTACCTCAACCCAACCGGATTGAGGTTCTATTAATTTTACCCTAAAAATTGCAAGTTGTCAATCTGTTAAACCAGAAAATTAAACCGGAGGTAAATCTGCCGGAATTCTGATTGACGGCATTGGGTCGAGATGCTTAATATTAAGGGAAGGTAAAAACTGTAAACAAATATTAAGTTTATGAATGGCTCGGGGGTGGAGCCTGCTGTGATGGCACCCTGGTTGGATGAAAGAATGAAAACTCCTATAGAGACTGCAATGCAATCAACATTTCCGAAAAGACTTCTAATATCTGTCGCTGCCTTTTTCGTCGCTGTATCAGTTTGGGCGATCGCCCCTATTTCTGCTCAAGCTTATGACAATCCCGAGTTACTGCCGGAGATCCAAACCCCCATTATTGACCTGGCTAACTCCCTGACGAGCGTCCAGGAAGATAACTTAATCGAAGAGTTAGAGAATTTTGAAGCGGAAACCGGCTGGAAACTGAGGGTCCTGACCCAATACGATCGCACTCCGGGCCGTGCAGTCAAGGATTATTGGGACCTCAACGATAAGAGCGTCCTGCTGATTGCGGACCCTCGGGGGGGCAACCTCTTGGGATTCAATGTGGGGGATGAGCTCTACCCCTTACTGCCGAGAACCTTCTGGATCGAATTACAAACCCGATACGGCAATCAATTTTTCGTGCGGGAGAATGGAGAGGACCAAGCAATTCTGAGCGCATTAAATAGCGTGGAAAATTGTCTGCGCCAAGGGGGATGCCTGGTGGTCCCTGGGTTGCCGAGGGAGCAATGGATCCTGACCCTGATTACCTCAACTTTGGGGGGCGTCATCTTTGGATTTGCCGCACATCCGAGGAAAGATCGCCAAGCGTTTTCCTGGCAATGGGCTTTAATGTTTTCACCCCTATGGGGAATTTTATTTATTGCCTTTGGTCTGGGACCCGTGATTTCGCGGACCAGTGATTTTTTACCCTTACTGCGGAATATCCTCGGGTTTTTACTCGGTGCACTGGTTGCTTATTTAACGCCGATTATCAATGGGTCCTCCACTTCTGAAACTTAGGAAGTGAGTAGAGTTTTAGATCCGCAGCAGAAGAAACCGGGTTTCATCCCCCTGGCTTTGTGGGTGTTCAGCACAGAGGTTGTCAAAACACCCGGTTTCTGCTCACTACCGTAGCGCCAGAACCCAGAAGCAGTAAGGATTCGGTTGATTTGTCGGGTGATTTATTGCCATTGTCTGGGTTCTTCCCAACCGGGTTGGTAGTGACGCAATAAGCTGGTATCCAGGTTGGGTCCCTCGGAGTCGATCGCGAAGGTAATGGTGGGGTCTGGATGACCCGTCAGGGTTCGCAACAAGTCGCCGGTGTCCACATTCCAGAGTTTAATGGTCTTTTCCAGGCTGCCACTGGCGAGGGTTTTGCCATCGTGACTGAGGGTGACGCCGCGAACGATCCCCGAATGAGCGGCGATCGCCCGAATCAAACCGCCGGATTCTAAATTCCAAATTTTAATCGTCCCATCCTGAGAACCACTGATTAACAATTGACCGTTGGGACTAATCGCCAGAGAAATTGCCACATCGGTATCAATATTAAATGAGCGAATTAAGGCCCCAGTTTGGAGATTCCAGAGATTAAGCTTTTTATCAATGCCTCCGGTGGCGAGGATAGTCCCATCAGGACTCAGGGAAATTGGGCGAACGGTTCCAGAATGCCCACTGAGGGTCCGCAAGCGTTGCCCTTGGACGAGATCCCAAATATCGATGGTGCCATCGTAGCCGCCACTGACCAAAATTTTGCTATCTTCACTAATGGCAATGGCACTGACTCCGCTGGTATGTCCAGCTAGGGTGCGAATAAAATCCCCGCGACCCCGTTGCCAAATATTTAATTTTTTTTCTGTACTGCCACTGGCGAGAGATTGTCCCGCTTGACCCCCAGCGATGGGATAAAAGGACCAGGAATGTCCACAGAGGGCTTGAGTAATTTCGCGATCGCGCAGTTTCCAGAGTTTAATGGTGCCATCGTAGCTGCTGCTGGCAACTAGACCCCCATCGGCACTGATGGCAACAGGATAGACATAGTTGGAGGATCCCGTGAGGATGCGTAACCATTCCGTAGAAACCGGGATAGAGCTCAGGGATTCCAGATAGAGATTCAGTCCACCCATATAAAAGAGGTCATCGAGGCAGAGGCGGGCGCGACCCTCGCTCATGGCGATTAAATGGGTGGGTAAAAATCCCGCTAAAATCGGGTGATATTCGGATGGGGACGGGGGAATCGGTTCGGGAATCAGGACAAAAATGATGGCCGATTGGTGCTTAATTTGGGAGAGTTCCAGATCCCAGACTAAGGGGGAAGTGGAACCCCAAATGGCCTGAACGCAAAGGGCGATCGCGGGATTGGCTTGGAGGGTAAAATCGCCAGGGTTTGGGGATTGTGGCGAATGAGCGGGGTCAATTCGAGTCACCCGGTGATCTAAATAGGTGGCGACGGCTTCGACCCCTAGCTGATGGCACAGGCGATCGCGAAATAGTTCCGAGATGGGGGCCGGGGATTGAGTCCAAGACAGTCTCTGTTCACAGGCTGAGTGAATGGCCCTGAAGCGTTCACCTGCGATCGTCACCTGTTCGCCATGCAAACCCGGAGACTGGCAATGCAGCAGTTCGGCACTCGGGTGATTGAGCCGTTTAATAAAATCCGCCTGTTGAAATTTTAGGGGGGTTGTCCAGTCCATTGGTTGCTGTTATCGTTCTTCCCAAGATTGTACATGGATTGTCTGAGTGGACCTGTGGCGACGGCCTAATCGGCGATCGCCTCGGAAACAAAGCACCCTAGAAATATGAACCCACAATCACCCACAGTAGATCGGTAACGGATAACTTCCTCGCTTACATCCAATCTAAACTATAAAATCTGTACCAAAAAACCGGGTTTCTGACTTCAATCTTGGATCTTAACGGAGATGAGTGTCAAGAAACCCGATTTCGAGAAACGGTGTTTCCTAGAATCAAACACCGCCAATTTTCTGGGGAGTCCCTAATCTAAATGTTCCTCATCCATCTCCTCTAGGGCGAGGGGTTCATTCCCTGGAGAGCGAAGATTCTCCAACATTGTTTGGATTTCTAGGGGCGGGGGCGGCGTCAGGCGAGAGACAATCAAAGTCACCGCAAAATTAATGATCATGCCAATGGTCCCGATACCTTCAGCGGAAATGCCAAATAACCAGGGTTCCATCCCGTAGAAATTCACCGCGATAATATAGTAGGCCGTGAACGCCAACCCCGCAACCATCCCAGCAATGGCTCCTTCTCGATTGGTTCGCCCATCAAAGATGCCTAAAATAATCACGGGGAAAAAGCTCGCTGCAGCTAACCCAAAGGCAAACGCCACCACCTGGGCGACAAATCCGGGCGGGTTGATCCCAAAGTATCCGGCAATGGCAATGGCAAATCCCACCATAATCCGTCCCACCATCACCCGCTTAGTTTCCGAGGCGCGGGGATTGATTAGTCGGTAATAAATATCATGGGCAACGGAACTAGAAATCACCAACAATAAACCCGATGCGGTAGACAAGGCAGCGGCTAATCCGCCAGCAGCAACCAAGCCCACGACCCAAGGGGCCAGATTCGCCACTTCTGGAGTGGATAAGACGATGATATCCCGGTCAATGTTAATTTCATTGGTATCTGGGTCCGGTGTCAGTTCCAAGACTCCATCGGCGTTTTTGTCTTCAAAGGTTAAGAGTCCGGTTTGTTCCCATTTGGTCGCCCAATCGAGTTGGCTGACTTGTTCGAGGGTTTGCCCGTTTAAGTTGTTAATGAGGTTATAGCGGGCAAAGGTGGACAAGGCAGGGGCGGTGGTATAGAGAATGGCGATAAATAGGAGCGCCCACCCTGCTGAGTAACGGGCGGCGCGAATATCGGTGACGGTATAAAATCTGACGATGACATGAGGCAACCCGGCAGTTCCCACCATCAGGGCGATGGTGATGAACAGGACATCCAGCATGGACTTTTCGGTAAAGGGTTGGGTATATTCCGCAAATCCGAGGTCTAGCTGAATTTGGTTGAGTTGGGGAACAATGTCGCTGAAGGTAAAGGCGAGTTGGGGGAAGGGGTTGCCGGTGAGTTGAAAGGACAGGGCGATTGCTGGGATCAAGTAGGCGACAATTAATACGCTGTATTGGGCGACTTGGGTCCAGGTAATTCCTTTCATGCCCCCCAAAACGGCAAAAAAGCCGACAATAATCATGCCGATGACAACGCCTTGGTTGATATCGACTTGCAGGAATCGGCTGAAGACGATGCCGACGCCGCGCATCTGTCCGGCGACATAGGTGAGGGAAATGAAGATGGCGGCGACGACGGCGACTAAGCGGGCGGTGGTGGAGTAGTAGCGATCGCCGACAAAATCCGGGACGGTGTATTTTCCGAATTTCCGCAGATAGGGGGCTAAAAGCAGGGCGAGGAGAACATACCCTCCGGTCCATCCCATCAGATAAATGGATCCGTCATACCCGAGGACGGAGATCAGTCCCGCCATTGAGATAAAGGAGGCGGCAGACATCCAGTCGGCAGCGGTGGCGGCCCCATTGGCGACTGCGGGAATCCCCTGTCCGGCAACGAAGAATCCTTTACTATCTCTCACCCGCGATCGCCAGCCGATATAGGTGTACAGAATAAAGGAGAGAATGACCAGGATCGTTGTCCATGCTTCTACTGACATCAGTTAGTCTCTCCGATTGCTGTCGTTGTATTTGCGATCGAGTTTATCCATTTGAATGGCATATATGAAAATCAGGACCACGAAGATATAAATGGATCCTTGCTGGGCCATCCAAAAGCCGAAGGGTAGACTTCCAATCCGAATCAGGTTGAGGGGTTGCACGAATAAAATGCTGCACCCAATGGAGACGATTCCCCAGACGATCAGCAGGTTGCGAATTAAGGCTTTGTTGGCCCGCCAATAAGCGTGACGATCTTCGTTGTTCATGATTTTTTATCAAGGGGAGTTTTGTGAAAGAAGTTTAATCAGCATACAGTGGGATGCTTTGGCTACGCTAGAGGGAAAGATATTTTTCCCTGGGGGAAAAATAGCGGAGGTTTAGCGATCGCCTCTTGAGTAGAAGTGTGAGATATTATTGCTACAGATACCGATACAAATTTTTTATGGGGATCGCTGATCCCAAGTGAGGGTAAATCCCGGCGATCGCCTTCCTCTGAATCATTTCCGGCTGGGGCGCTACAAGGGCCGATTCTTGATCCCCATGTTTAAATGACGATGGCAAGTTCTTTTTTAGAGTTCTACATTAGGGCGTGGTTTGGCAACTTTTCCTGTCCTGTTCTCGTCCGGTGAAATTCCCCCCAGGAGAGAAATTTTTTCGGCTTTTTGTGGGTGTGTCCCCTGCATCTGTGCCCCGTGAGGTAGAGTGGGAAGAGTGGTTGGTTAAGCGGCTATTCCTATCAGGGGAGATTGTCCGCTTGTGATTCGTATCACACCTATGGTCAGAACTCAAACGCTATAACCCTTAGAGGACAGTCATTTAAAAATTTATTACGGAAGGCGTCCAAACATTTATGAAGAAATGTTGCAGTTGCTTGATTTAACTGTTAAAGTATGCTCAAGGGCGACTTAAGTCCATACTCGTATCTAGGAGGCCAGCCCACCATGTACAACAACCCAACGGATACAGTTCGCGACTAAGAATAGGACCGAGGGGGAAATGGAACCTTGCTACCGCGTATCATTCAACATCAAACGGCGCGAAGGCGGATTGTCAATTTCAATCATACTTGTGGATTGGGTTTCCCGAGTAGAATTGGCATCTGAGGCGTTGAATCCACTACCCTGATTAGGCTTTGAAGTATTTTCACCCGGCATTTTGTGGAAGGGGTCAGTAATTGTATAACCTACCCATTCTGAACCCCTTCATCAAAATCGCTGCTGCTACTGACTGCATTTAACTTATCCTTCTGATCGCCCAAACGGGTGACTCTGTGAAGTGCCGAAAAATATCAACAGACTTGGCATGGAATGGGTAGAGGGATAAGACCTCAACTATGGAGGCTTCATTTATGAACATTCAAGACAAGACGGCACTCATTACTGGCGCGTCCCGTGGAATTGGGCGGGCGATCGCCTTGGAGTTGGCACATCAAGGCATGAAACGAATCATAATCGTGGCCCGCGATCGCGACAAATTAGCCGAAGTGGAGGCTGAGATTGCTGCGATTGGAGTAGAGGTCGTGAGTCTCCCTTTAGATCTCACTCGACCTGTGGAAGTGGACATTGCGATCGCCAAAGCGTGGAAGCATCATGGTCCAATTCACCTCTTGGTCAATTGTGCCGGGGTCGCACATCAGACCCCCTTCTTGCAATCGAAATTCCCGAAAATTCAGGAAGAACTTTCCCTGAATATTATGGGAATGTACGAGATCACGCGCATGGTTGCCAAACGGATGGCAGCAAGGCAGGAAGGCACAATCGTCAACGTTTCCAGCTTAATGGGCAAAGTGGCTGCACCCACCATGTCCACCTATTCAGCAACCAAGTTCGCCATCCTCGGCTTCACCCAAGCCTTGCGCGGGGAACTCGCGGAACATAATATCAAAGTGGTCGCACTTCTGCCCACCTTGACCGATACCGACATGGCGAAAAACTTAGAATTGTTTCGCTGGGTTGTCCCGATGACACCGCAACAGGTGGCAAAGGCACTGGTATCGGGACTCAACAAAGACTCCTCGGAGATCTTAGTGGGATGGCAAAGTCATTTAGCGGTTTTGTGCCAACGGATTGCACCCTGGCTATTGGATAAAATGCTGTTGATGGCTTCCCCTTTATCTGGGAGTCTGGAAAAGCGCAATTATCGCCGGAATCAAGCCAGCGATCGCCTACTCGCGGAGGCTGCTGCCGCATCCCGTTAGGGGGTTCCTAAAAAACTAGGTTGGCACTATTGAGGAGGGGCGAGAAAGCGAATCGCCCCTCCATTTGGCGTGAATTTTCAAAAGGCTTAAGTCCTGTTCAGTAAACAGGGGCTGATTGATTTTACCATAACCTTTTGAATCCGACGCATCTTGCCAAAGGCATAAGAGAGAGAATTTTCCCGATCCGTTGCACCCTATGCGCCCCCAAATTGCTCCAGGTCTTGATTCCGTGGCTTGCTGACCCGGGAGATCCCAGCATTTTATGTCCGTAAATTTATAAAAAATGAATTCATTGATACAATAATCCGACGACTCATGCTAGACTCATACCAATTGGAGAATAAATTCCACGGGTAACCGAGTCAAAAGCATCAGCCAACTGTTTCGGCTGACCCGGGATCCAAATGCTCTACGCTGGGGCAATTATTTTTTTACGTTTCCAATTTCCAATATCTTCATTCCAGAAGAATTTAATTTTTTTGGAATGATTGTAATGACCACTCATCATCTGTACAATACAAACCCAATAAACATTATTCGTCTAGCGGCGAGGAGGTTGATCCCATGTTAAATGCACAACACAATTCCAAGGGAAACTTCATGGTGGTTGATTTGGCTGAGGGCGTTTTAGTCGGTTCTCTCATGCCTAAAGATAACCTCCCCGCACTCCGATCAGGATTTGCTGGATATCCGGCAAACCCCCGGTGGAATGTGATTAAATATCGGGCGTGGAAAATGGGACGGCAGTTGCGCCAGTCTCTGGATGAAGGGGATTTAGTGGTCCGTTCCACGGATTTCATGTTAGTTCCTGCGCCGGAGAGTTCCTCAACTCAAATTGGCAAAGTGAAGCAACAGAGCGATCGCTTTCTAACAACTCCAATGGTACTGGCTTAACCCAAATTCATGACTTCAGAATCTTCCCCTAGAAGGAGCGATCGCTTTAAAAGCGATCGCTCCTTCTCATTTTATCCCCGATTTTAACCCTGGGCCGTAATGCGATCGATTAAGGCTTGTTTCACCTGTTCCGCATTTTCATTCTCAACTTGACAAGTGCCTGCATTGGCATGACCCCCACCGCCATATTCCAACATCAATGCACCAATATTCAAATTGGAACTCCGATTTAAAATCGACTTACCCACGGCAAACACCGTATTTTGTTGTTTGAGTCCCCAGAGAACGTGCATGGAGATATTGCAGTCGGGATAAAGCGCATAGATGGTAAACCGATTCCCCGCATAAATGGTTTCTTCATCCCGCAAATCCAGGACCACTAGATTGCTATAAACCTTGGCACAGTCTTGAAGTTGCTGATTAAATTTATCTTGGTGCTCAAAGTACAATTCAGACCGTTCTTTGACATCAGGAAGCTGCAAAATTTCTTCAATGCTATGATTTCTACAGTAATCAATTAATTCCATCATTAATTGATAGTTAGAAATGCGGAACTCTTTAAATCTTCCTAAGCCGGTGCGAGCATCCATCAGAAAGCTCAAGAGCACCCATCCTTGGGGGTCTAAAATTTCAGAACGCTCAAATTGAGCCGAGTCTGACTTATCCACCGCTTCCATCATTTCCGTGGAGATGGTGGGAAATTTGTCCGGTCCGCCAAAGTAGTTGTAGACTACCCGGGCCGCAGAGGGAGCCTTTGGATCGATAATATAGTTATCGTGAGCGTCTTGATTGCGGATGGTTTCGCTTTCGTGGTGATCGAAGACTAAATGCGCGGTTTTGACGTAGGGTAAATTGGTGGTAATATCGCGATCGCTGATTTCAATTTTGCCATCCTGCATATCTTTCGGATGGACGAATTTAATCTCATCGATGAGATTGAGTTCCTTTAGCAGAACAGCACAGACCAACCCATCAAAATCACTACGGGTTACTAATCGGTACTTGTGGTCGTTACTTGACATATTTCCCCCAGTTGAAGCAGTATCGGTTTATTTTCGCTATGTTTCTCTATTGAAACCGATCTGTTCTCTGCTGTCTAGGATGGAGGGACTTCATGGGTTAGAAACCGGGTTTCTTATCCCAATTTTTGCCAATTATCACCAATTTGGGTCAGAAACCCGGTTTCTTGTCCCCTGGATTGAGTCAGGGATTGTCGGAGGCGATCGCATCTTCATTCAATCCCATGCCACCTCGCCACAAGTTGACCATCCGGTCTAATCCGCCCGTCGCGAGGGTCAGTCCATCAGGATACCAGGCGATCGCCTGGGCCCAATCTGACTCGGAGGAAATAAACCCCATCGCCTCTCCTGTTTGCAGATTCCAGAAGCGAATTCCATCCCGAGATGCACTGGCAAACAGTTGACCATTCGGGTTAATTTTCAGCGACTTAATCCAACTGGGATGATCCACCAGGGTGTAAAGCAGTTCTCGGTTAGCTAAATCCCAACATTTAATCGTGGCATCAAAACTACCGGAAATTAACCGATCGCCATCGGGGGTAAAATCTAAGGTGGTAATTCCGCGATCGTGTTGAAATGAAGTCGGGAGGGGATTGCCGACAATGGCGGTTCCTTCACCGGGAATTACCGGCCATAAAATAATATTACCCTGATGAGTTCCTGCGGCAATTAATTGTCCATCTCCGCGAAAAGCTACGGAATAAATGGGTTGTAAATTTAATAAGACTTGGATCAGTTGGCGATTTTCCAAATCCCAGAACCGAATTCCATCTAAACCCCCACTGACTAAATTTCGGCCATCGGGGGAAATGGCCAAGGAGAGTACATTACTTCTATGTTCTAAAAATTGATGTAATAATTCACCTTTTTGGACATCCCAGACTTCGATCGCCCCGCCATCTGCGGAACTCACGAGGGTATTTCCATCAGGAGAAAAAGTCAGGGCGAGGACTCTATTTTGATAGGTTCTCCAGTGACGAATCCGTTTTTCTTGTTGTAAATCCCAGATTTCAATTCTCGGATCATTTCTGCCTCCGCCTAGGGCAATAAAGCGGCCATCGGGACTAAACGCCAGGGATTGAATCGTGGCGGATTCTCCTTCGATCGCCAGCAATAATTCTGGATTGTCCCAACTGAGGGGGATGGGGCGATCGCTTTGTCCTTGAAACCCTGAATTAGACCCTGTACCCCGGGATAATGGGGATTCTACACCCAGGTCAGGTATCCGGGGTTGAGGCGTCGCCAGAGTGACTTCCCCCAGGGAAAACAGGGCAGTTCCCAGCAGCAAGGGGAGGGTAGGAAGATAGGCAAGTAACCCCGCAATTAAACCCCGGGTTAGGACCGGGTTTTTTAATCTGAATCTCTCCATTCAGTTCACCACTAATCGATTCAGAACTTATAACTTAACTGTATTAATTAAAACTCCACCCCGGTCATCGGATCCCAGATTTAGACTAGAAATCAGTCCGGATGATGATGACAGTCTGGCTGAAGATTAGGGCAAATCGTATGAGCAATTTGGTCCTCGGCAGGGTGTTCTTGCCATCCCTTAAGGATGCCTTTCAACTCGGAACGCAGAGTTTCTAAAGACCGAATTTGTTCATCAATAGCCGCCACTTTGGCTTCTAAATGCTGTCGAACTTCTCCACAAGGCAACTCACCGCGATCGTGAACCTGCAAAATCTCTTTGATTTCCGTCAGACTTAATCCCAAAGATTGCGATCGCTTAATAAAGGCCAGCCGATTGAGAACCGTAGAATCAAAGATTCGATAACCCGAATCTGCCCGTTCTACGGTGGGTTCCAACAGACCAATTTCTTCATAGTAGCGAATCGTCTTCACTGGCAATCCCGAAGTTGCAGACACTTCACCAATTTTTAGGGATTTTTCACCCACCAAAGTTTCCATCATCTTGCGGTTGAGGGGAACAGCATCACGACCCCCGAAGGGTTATTGCGGGGGATATTTTTTAGAAGTCATCAATAAGGGGAGGGGTTGACGAGAAGAAGCCGGGGGGAGATAATGTTCCGGCACTCGTTCGAGATCTAAAGGCTGACTGCGTTGGAGTTGCCACCATCGTAAAGCCAAAGCCACCGTTACCAGGACGATGCCAAAACTAAACAGAGAAACGCTTTGGTCAATTCCTCCGAGGGCTGCATCGACAGCACCGACAATCACGATAAAGCTAGTAATAGGTTCTTGACGGTAGGCCGACTTTAGAAATCTAATCAATCCAGGATTCATCATAGTTACTGTTTTTTCTGCGCGGGTAATTTTTCTTTATGGTTAAGATTTAAAGTTGACCCCCAAGTTTAGGGTGACGGCAATACCCCTTCCTCTTTTCATTGTAACGTTTCTAGCCTCGATTGTACTGTACCGTTTGGAGGGTTTGGCTCAAAAAGGCGATCGCCGCTAAAAGCAATCTCTGGGTGGAACACCGAGTCCAATGGAGTCAACATACAAATGGTTTCTGCCCCTTGCGAGCCAATTCCGGAGTTCTTTCAATTCCCCTGGGAGGTGTTAAACCCCTGTTGATTCCCCACTTGCCAGTCCCGGGACGGGTGAGAATTGCCCACCCGCCTGCTTTCAGGAGATGACCTAATTGAGGCCCAACCAGGACAGCAGACCTTGTCCCGTGAGGTATTCGATCAGCAGAGTCAGGGCAAAACCAATCATCGCCGCCCGACCATTCAAGCGTTCAGCATACTTATTGAAGCCAAATTTTGGTTCTTCCAGCTTCGGGGTAACGGTAGGTCCAATAGGTTGGGGTTCTGTCATGGTGAGTCGGTTAATTTACAATTCTTAACGATTTATCATCTTCTATTGTAGGGACGCGGACTCATTCGTCAACAACAATCCTTCTAAAATTTCCTAAATTAAGGTATCACAACAGAACCACAAGAGGTTATTCATGGAAATCGGCGTCCCAAAAGAAACAAAAGATCGGGAATATCGGGTGGGGTTGAGTCCGAGTAGCGTCAGAGTCCTTACGGAACAGGGACATTCCGTGTTTATCGAAACCCACGCCGGGGTCGGTTCGGGATTCAGCGATCAAGAGTATCTGCATAGCGGGGGAAAAATTGTCCCCACGGCGAAAGAGGCATGGAGTCGGGAATTGGTGGTGAAGGTGAAAGAACCCTTGCCGGGGGAATATGGGTATTTGCAGAAAGAGCAACTGCTGTTTACCTATCTCCATTTAGCCGCCGATCGCCAATTAACCGAGACTCTGATGGAATCGGGGGTCTGTGCGATCGCCTATGAAACCGTCGAACTCCCCGATAGACGACTCCCCCTACTCACCCCCATGAGCATTATCGCCGGTCGTCTCTCCGTGCAGTTTGGCGCGCGATACCTGGAACGGCAACAAGGGGGACGGGGAGTCCTGTTGGGAGGTGTTCCTGGGGTCAAACCGGGCCATGTGGTCATCTTAGGCGGAGGTATCGTCGGCACAGAAGCGGCCCGGATGGCAGTCGGCATGGGGGCGCGAGTCCAAATTTTGGATATCAACGTCGATCGCCTCGCTTATCTGGAAACCTTGTTTGGGTCCCGGGTCGAACTGCTGTATAGTGAGTCCTTACAAATCGAAGCAGCCATTCCCGATGCCGACTTACTGATCGGTGCCGTCCTCGTTCCCGGACGTCGTGCTCCGATTTTAGTCCCGCGTCATTTGGTGGAAACCATGCGTCCCGGGTCAGTGATTATTGATGTGGCAGTGGATCAAGGCGGTTGTGTGGAAACCATGCGTCCCACTTCTCATACAAATCCTACTTATATTGAAGCCGGAGTAGTGCATTATGGCGTACCCAATATGCCCGGGGCCGTCCCTTGGACTGCAACGCAAGCCCTTAATAATAGTACCTTACCTTATGTGGTTAAATTAGCCAATAATGGTGTAAAAGCCTTAGCATTTGATGCAGCTTTATCTAAAGGTCTGAATGTGAAAAACTATCAACTGTTGCATCCTGATGTTCAGCGGGACTTTCCAGATTTAGTCCCTTAAAAATCATGAAAAGCTAGAGGATTTTGAGCGAGTCCTCTAGCCAAGGTTTGGAGAACTAAGATAGAAAAGGGGAAAAAGAATGAAAATTTTTCTCGAAACTGACCGTTTAATCCTGCGGTATTTTAATGAGACTGATGTTCATTACCTTTTAGAATTAGACAGTGACCCGGAGGTGATGCGCTACATTAATGGCGGAATAACCAGTAATTTAGCGGACATTGAAGCCTGGTTAGGCCAAATTTTAGACTATTATAAAAATTATGAAAACTTTGGGTTTTGGGCGACTCATGAGAAAGCTACCGGCGAATTTATTGGCTGGTTTCACTTTTACCCTGCCATCACCAGTTCCTTTGGGGTAGCTGCGAATCTCGTTCGAGAGGGGGAGATTACCCTGGGATATCGCTTGCGGCAGTCAAGTTGGGGGAAAGGATATGGTACCGAAGGGGGGCGATCGCTTCGAGATAAAGGGTTTAATGAGTGGGGGGTAACCAGAATCATTGCTTGGGCATTACAAGCCAATCAAGCCTCGATTCGAGTCATGGAAAAAATTGGGTTACAATTTGAATGTGATTATCATTTGAAGCCTGAGCAATTACCCGCCTTAAAACAACCCGAGGAACGGCTCATTCTCAAGTATGGGTGTGATAACCTTCAAGGTTTCCGGAGAAAATAACCCAAATCTAGCTAAATTTAAGGCATTATACTCAAGGCAGTATGGCGCAGGGGAAGGGTAATTTCAAAGGTCGTGCTAACTCCCGGTTCTGAATGACAAATTAGAGTGCCGTGATGCTTTTGGACAATCATTTCATAACTAATATATAGCCCTAATCCGGTCCCTTGACCTACAGGTTTTGTAGTAAAAAATGGGTCAAAAATTTTAGTTTGAACTTCCGGAGGAATACCCCCGCCATTATCGGTAATGGCAATCCGAATTTTCTGGTCTTCGACTTCACTTGTTTGGATGTGAAGCCTTCCAGAATCAGCCGGTGCATGGGCTTCGATCGCATCAATTGCATTGGTGAGGAGATTCATAAACACTTGATTGAGTTCCCCCGCCAAACATTCTACTGGAGGGAGTTGACTATAGTCTTTAATGACTTCAATCCGGGGTGGTGAAGATTCAGAACCCTGGATGCGATGTTGGAGAATCAGCAGGGTACTTTCCAATCCTTCGTGAATATCCACCGCTTTCAACTGAGCTTCATCTAAGCGGGAAAAGTTCCGGAGACTCAAGACAATCCGCTGGATGCGATCGGCCCCGGATTTCATAGAATTCAAGAGTTTAAATAAATCTTTTTTAACAAAGGGTAAATCAATCTGAGTTTCCAGTTCTACAATTTCTGGGTCGGGTTCTTGATATTTTTCCTGATACAGGGATAATAAGTCTAAGATATCTTGAAAGTAGTCTGTAGCGGGAGAGAGATTGCTATAAATAAAACTGACCGGATTATTGATTTCATGGGCAATCCCCGCGACTAACTGTCCCAAACTAATCATTTTTTCATTGTGAATTAATTGACCTTGGGTTTGCTTGACTTGACGTAAGGCATTGGCGAGAGACTCGGCTTTTTCTGTTAAATGAATCTCTTGGCGCATGAGTTGTTCGTTCGCTTGGGAGAGTTGCTGGGTGCGTTCGATGACCCTATATTCTAGTTCGGCTTTGGCTTGTTTTAAGCCTTCTAAAGCGTGGCGACGTTCTTGGAGGACGGCAATCAGAACCAGGGTCGTGACTGAGATGACGCCAATAAAGGATTCTAAGAAGAGGAGAGAGGCGTTGAGATTGTCACGGACAAAGGAACTGCGATTGAGAATGGTTCCGGCGATCGCCATTAATCCCGTCAAGGCGATCGCTAACGTGGTCCAGCGTTCCGAAAAGCGAAATGCCGCCCAACCCAACAAGGGAATCATTAAATATTCCACGGGATATCCGTACCAAAAGGCTAAACTAACCACCCCATCAAAGAGGAAAAACCAGCTCAAACTTTCCAGACGTAGGGACCGCAATTCTTGACCCCCAATTTTTCTCAAGTGAGAGAAAATTCGAGTCTCCTTTCTCTGTTGCCAACTTTGGCTTAAAAAGTGATGCCAAGTCAACAAAACCGGGGTAAAAATCAGCACACCGGCCACATTAGACACCCACCAAGTCACCCAAGACTGTGCAAAATTCGACCAATCTACCCATTGCGCCACACAAAGGGCCAAAATGCCCAGGGTGGCACTGATGGTTTGAGCAGCGATCGCCCCACAACCGACCAAAATAAACACTTCATTGACGCGATGAAACGGATAGCGGGTGTGAGTTAATCGGCGAATTAAACCCGCCCCCCATAGAGGAGTCAGGGTATTTCCGACGGCAGTGACTGCCGCGATCGCCAGACTAACCGGAGTGGGATCCACCACCACTGAAATGCCAAAGGAACCCAAAGTAATCCCGGGCCAAATCCGGTTTCCCCAGATCAGAACTGCCCCCAAACCAACTCCTGCGGGAATCCACACCGCTGTGACCCCCCCGGGAAGAACGGCTAATTTGAGTCCAAGGATGCCTAAAACACAGTAAACAAAGGCGATCGCACCGATTAATAGGACGTTTTGCCGGAACTGAACCTCGCCTAGTCTTCTCTTCATTTGACACTCCGTCGGGGAACTCTCATCATCAAAGACTGATTACTTAACGCCTATCTTATCCCCCATTTCTGAAATCGCCAATTCTGAATTAGCCTGAATTACCCCTAGTTTTCTGGCCTAGTTTTTGACTCTAGTTCAAGAATGACATTTTCATAAACTTCATCCAGAGACACCGTTAAATTTAAACTGTGCAGCGTAAATATTTCTTCTGTGGGAGTATAACTTTTAAAAAGCCATCCCCCTCCCTCAGTCTTCCGGAAAACTTCCACTCGTTGATGTTTGGTATTGACCAAAACATACTCTTCCAGGCTGTTAAAAGTCTGATAATCGTTGAATTTGTCCCCTCGGTCAAAAGCTTCGGTACTGGGAGACAGCACTTCAATAATCAATTTAGGAAAGCGTTTAAAGGTGGTATTTTCTCGGTCCTTGGGGTCACAAGTGACCATTAAATCTGGATAATAGAAGCAGTTACGTTGTTCGACGTAAGCTTTAACATCAGCAAAATACAAACGGCAGTCTGTCCCTCGGAGGTGGCTACGGATGAGCGCAAACAAATTTCCCGCGATCGTATTATGGGTGTCTGTTGTCCCTGCCATTGCCCGAACTTCCCCATCGATATATTCATGTTTTATGGGGCTTTTAACTTCGCATTCTAGGTATTGTTGTGGGCTGATAAAATCAGCAGATTCAGAAAGAGCTATCATGTTTAGGGTTCCTCAAAATCACGTTATTGTCGAAGCGGATTCGGAACGAGTCACGCTAAAACTGGCAATAGTCCAATCCGCCACTAACTGGCTATTTGGATCATAACAGGGGAGCGGCGGGAATCAAACCGGGGATTCATCAAACTGATCCGTCCTGTTTCTGAGGGAATAAGTTATGGTAAATCCCCGGTTTTGTTCTATTGCTGCAATTATCCCCAGACATTCAGGAGTGATCCTGGGCTGGTGGTGAAACCCTAGAGTTTGATAACGGACGGGATTGAGGGACTTGTTCTGAGCCCTGAGTTTTCTGTTATCCTCGATTAAAACTCCCTGAAAACTGCCTCCGGAATTCAAGTCAAATCGAGAAACAGTTTCCTCGGGAAAATTCTCAGCTAACCCATTTGGTGCGATCGCCTAAATTTCCTGACTCTGAAAATGTTAAGTTTTGGTAATTTTAGGCCCAGCTCGGTGAATTAGCCTGAACTGGATTGTATGATTAGAGATAGGCCAGTTCAATTTGGCTTTGTCCCTTAACCGCATAAAGGTTAAGTAAAATAAAATGAGGTTTACCAGGCTTAGACGTTAAACCAAGAACTTGCAAATGATGGATAAAAAACATCTTGAAACCCTAAAAATTAAAGAGTTTTCCCTTGGGAAACAGTCTTTCCAAGAAGGTCAACCAAGCGTTGCGAGGCTCCCGGTTCGACGCTATCGGAGTCCTAAATCAGTTCGGGTAGGGATCCATTGTTAAGTTTTTGTAGTGCCGGCGATCGTTAGCCATGCCGCAGGTTTTGCACCTTGCTCCCTGGCTCTGTTAGCAATCATTTAGGATACTTTGATCGCGAAATCCCTGTCGGATATAATAGATTTTTTGCTATTTTTCTCCCGATTCTCATTCATATTTTAGATTGTAATTTATACCTATAAAAACTCATAACTAAAGACCCATTAAAATTATGAAGATACTCGACATTTTACCCGGTTATCAAATTTGTGAAACTTTATATAAAGGTACAAAAACCCTAGTGTATCGGGGAATCAGGCTTAGTGATCAACAACCCGTTGTCATCAAATTTTTACGAAATGAACACCCCAATTTCTATGAAGTGGTTCAGTTTCGGAATCAATATATTATTGCCAAAAACCTTAACTATCCTGGGATTATTAAACCTCTTTCCCTAGAAGTCTATCGAAATAGCTATGCTTTAGTGATGGAAGACTTTGGGGGGGTGTCTTTAGCTCATTATTTCCACAGAGCCAAGGATAAAAATCCCTTATCTCAACCTTTAACTTTATTAGAAATTCTCAAGATTGCTCTTAAAGTCACAGAAGTGATTCATAATTTACATCAAAACCAAGTTATTCATAAAGACATTAAACCCGCTAATATTTTAATTAATCGAAAAACCCAAGAAGTTAAATTGATTGATTTTAGCATTTCTTCGCTGTTGCCTAGAGAAATCCAGCAAATCGAAAACAGCAATGAGTTAGAAGGAACTCTCGCCTATCTATCGCCGGAACAAACGGGCAGAATGAATCGAGGGATAGACTATCGCAGTGACTTTTATTCCTGGGGAGTGACTTGTTATGAACTCTTCACCGGGCAATTACCCTTTATTTCAGAAGATGCGATCGAGTTGGTCCATTGTCATCTCGCGAAACCCCCAATTCCCATCCATAAAATTAATCCAAGCATTCCTCTACCTTTATCTAAAATTGTCATGAAAATGATGGAGAAAAATGCAGAAGACCGATATCAGAGTGCATTAGGAATTAAGCATGATTTAGAGATTTGTTTGGCGCAATTAGAACAAACGGGTCAGATTCAGGATTTTGAAATAGGCGAGCAAGACATCAGCGATCGCTTCATGATTCCGGAAAAACTCTACGGCAGAGAAGCCGAAGTCACTGAACTTTTAAATGCCTTTGAGAGAGCCAGCCAGGGGGCCAGCGAAATGATGCTCGTCGCTGGATTTTCGGGGATAGGCAAAACCGCCGTCATTCATGAAGTTCATAAACCCATTGTTCGGAAACGGGGTTATTTTATCCAGGGAAAATATGACCAATTTAACCGCAACATTCCGTTTGGGGCTTTTGTGCAAGCCTTTCAAGACTTAATTGAGCAGTTGCTATCGGAATCCGATACTCAACTGCAAACCTGGAAAACAAAGCTGCTGGAAGCCGTGGGGGAAAATGGCCAAGTTTTAATTGAGGTGATTCCGGAGTTAGAAAACATCATCGGCAAACAGCGATCGGCCCCCGAATTATCAGGAACTGCCGCCCAAAATCGTTTTAATCTGCTTTTTCAAAAATTTGTGCAAGTCTTCACCCATGAAGACCATCCGCTCGTGATATTTTTAGATGACTTGCAATGGGCGGATTCTGCCTCGATTAATTTGCTAAAAATCTTGATGCAAGAGGGGGGATATTTATTAGTCTTGGGAGCTTACCGGGATAATGAAGTCTCTCCCATCCATCCTTTTATCTTAGCGGTGGATGAAATGGTGAGAAATGGAGGCCAGGTCAATACAATTACCTTGTCCGCATTAAGCCAACATCACCTGAATCAGTTGGTATCAGAAACCTTAAATTCCCCGGTATCTCTAACAGAATCTTTAACCGAATTAATTTATCAAAAAACTCAAGGTAATCCTTTCTTTGCCACGCGGTTCCTCAATGCTTTGTATGAAGATAATCTGATTACCTTGAAGCGCCATCACTCTCCCCTGAATTCAGGAAAAATTCAAGGGGGGTGGCAGTGCGATATGGCCCAAGTCAAAGCCTTAGCTATTACGGATGACGTGGTAGAGTTTATGGCATTGCAATTACAAAAGTTGCCGAGAGAAACCCAGGATATTCTCAAACTAGCGGCTTGTATTGGAGCAGAGTTTGATTTGAATACCTTAGCCATTGTCAGTGAAAACTCCCAGGGAATGACGGCAACGGCTTTATGGCCAGCCTTGCAGAAAGGGTTGGTGATTCCCACTACAAAAATTTATAAGTTCTTTACTGAATCTGAGACGGAGGAAGTGGTCCAGGCTTCAGCCAATCCCACTTATCGATTTTTACATGATCGGGTTCAACAAGCCAGCTATTCCCTGATTCCTGAACCGAAAAAAAAGCAGATCCATTATCAGATTGGTAAACTCCTGCAACAAAACTTTTCGGAGGTAGAAAAAGAGGAGAACCTGTTTGATATTGTGGGGCATTTTAATTTAGGCCAAGAGTTAATCACTTTACCCCAGGAACGGGAAGCGTTAGTCCGCCTTAACTTGGGCGCTGCCCAAAAAGCCAGAAATTCCACAGCCTATTCCGCCGCCAAAACTTTTGTGCAAATTGGATTAGACTTGCTGGATGATGACTGTTGGCAAAGTCAGTATGAATTAACTCTAATCTGTTATGTAAATGCGGCAGAAATCGCTTATCTAAATGCGGATTTTGATGAGCTGGATTGTTTTGGAGAACAGGTTTTAAAATGCGCGAGAACTTTACTCGATCAGGTGAAGATTTATCAAATTCAAATCAGCGCTAGGACTACCCAGAATCGGATGTTAGAGGCGATCGCGATCGGTCAAAAGGCCCTCAAACAATTGGGGGTGGAGTTCTCCTCTGAACCGGATCAAGCCTTGACGGACGAAGCGCTCAAAACCTTAGCGGTTCAACTTCAGGATACCCAGATTGACGAGTTGGTGAATCTGCCGGTGATGAAGGATCCTCAGACGATCGCCGCAATGGAACTGTTAGCCTTATTATTTCCGCCGGTTTATCAAGCCAGTCCCGGGTTACAACCGCTGTTATGTTCCACCATTGTGAGTCTATCCCTAAAATTTGGAAATGCACCGGCATCAACCATTGGCTATGCCAGTTATGGCATGGTGCTCTGTGCTTTTTTGGACGAGGTAGAAACAGGCTATCGATTTGGGTGTCTAGCACTAAGTTTACTGGAGCGGTTAAATGTGCGGGAATTCAAGCCGATGACTTTACTGTGGTTTGGATTTTTTATCCAACATCGTTATGAAAATTTAAGAGCCACTTTCCCCAAGGTGAAAGAAGGTTATTTGGCGGGAATGGAAATCGGCGATTTTTTGACGGGGGGTTATAATATTGCGGTTTATTTTTATAATAATTTCTTCGCCGGGGTCGGACTGGAAAATTTGGAGGCAGAAATAGAGAATTACTGTGGGGTTTTAACTAAAGCCAAGCAGAATTCTCCCGTGCTTTACCTCAAGATGACCCAACAGATGCTTCATAATTTGATGGGAATCGCTCCGCAAAAAAAACTATTGATTGGAAGCTCTTATGATGAGAGCGTGATGATTGGCCAGTATCAAAAAGATAACGAAATATCAGGACTGGCTTATCTCTATACCTACAAGCTTATTCTGGACTATCTATTTCATCAGCCCCAAAATGCCCTCACCTACATGGCCGAAGCTAACCAAGCTTTGCAAGCGGTTTTTGGGTCAATTCACACCCCTATTTTCCATTTTTATGCGGTGCTCACCTATTTAGCACTCAGCAATACTCAGTCAGGAACGGAGCAAGCTAATACGCTCAAACTCTTAACCAATCATCAAACCATTCTTGAGCAATGGGCACATTATGCCCCGATGAATTACCGCCATAAGCTTAGTTTAGTCGAGGCAGAAAAATGTCGAGTATTAGGGAAAAAGTCCGAAGCGATCGACCTGTATGATCAGGCAATTGCTGGGGCTAAACAACATGAATATCTCCAAGAAGAAGCCTTAGCCAATGAACTGGCTGCTGAATTTTACCTAGAGTGGGGTAAAGAAAAAGTCGCCGCAGGTTATATCCAAGACGCTTACTATTGTTATGCTCAATGGAGAGCTACCGCCAAGGTGGCTGATTTAGCACAACGTTATCCTGAACTCCTCTCGCCTCTCTTAGAACAACCGCACCAGACTGGCTTTGTGCCAGAACCCACTACGGCAGAAATTATTCTATCTCAACGTACCTCTAGCCGGATATCGGAGGCCCTAGATTTGGCAACCTTAGTCAAAGCCTCTCAAGCCATTTCTAGTGAAATGCAACTGGATAAACTTTTAACCGTTATCTTAGACATTATCATTGCCAATGCGGGGGCAAATAAGGGGGTTCTGCTTCTTAAACAAGACCTAGATTTACAGGTAAGAGCTTTAATAGAATTTGGAAAATCTCCGGAGATTCTCTCTTCAATTCCTCTGGAATGCAGTTTAGATGTTCCGATTACTTTAGTGAATAGGGTCAAGCGGACTTTAAAACCTTTGGTCCTGGCCGATGCCCGAATTAATCCTCGGTTTATGGCGGATAGTTATATTCAAAAATACCAGCCGAAAAGTGTACTTTGTAGTCCGTTGATTAATCAAGGACAGTTGTTTGGAGTTTTATATCTGGAAAATCATCTGACGGTGGGTGCATTTACGAGCGATCGCGTCGAAGTCCTCAGTTTAATTTGCGCTCAAGCTGCTATTTCTTTAGAAAATGCCCGTCTCTATCAAACCGCCCAACAAGCCTTAACTGAACTGAAAGAAGCACAACTCCAAATTGTCCAAAGCGAAAAAATGTCAGCCCTAGGAAACCTGGTTTCCGGCATCGCCCACGAAATCAATAATCCTGTTAACTTCTTAAGCGGAAATATTAATCCAGCCTTAGATTACATTACGGATTTATTCGATTTGCTCGCCTTATTTCAAGAAAAATATCCCAATTTAGACCCAGAAGTTCAAAATAAAATAGAAGAAATTGAGCTAGATTATATTCAAGAAGACTTACCAAAATTAATCGATTCTATGCAGGAAGGCGTCAAGCGGATTAACGACATTAGTAATAGCCTGAGAACTTTCTCTCGTGCTGATACCGATCGCCCCGTCGCCTGTAACATTCACCACGGAATCGATAGTACCATTATGCTGCTCAAACACCGCCTTAAATCCAATGAAAATCGCCCGGAAATTAAAGTGATTAAAAATTATAGTGATTTGCCTCTACTCGAATGCTATGCGGGGCAATTAAATCAAGTTTTCATGAATCTCTTGAGTAATGCGATCGATGCCTTGGAAGAATCCAATCAAGGATTTGAGTATGGGGAAATTAATAATCAAATTATTGTCAAAACCGAACTCTCCCCTGACCAACAACAGGTGATTATTCGGATTCAAGACAATGGCGTGGGGATGAGTGAAACGTTGCAAGCCAAAATTTTTGACCATTTATTTACCACCAAAGAAGTGGGGAAAGGGACCGGACTCGGATTGGCGATCGCCCGTCAGATTATCGTGGAAAAACACTCAGGAACCTTAGCCGTCCATTCCACCTTAGGCCAAGGCACAGAATTTACCATTTCCCTTCCCTACTGTCCAAAATCTAAATCAGAACCCAACTGAATCCAAACACTCCCAGGGTCTAACGCCTTAAAAAAACCGATCCTATTCCCAATCAAACCTGAAATTAACTCGGTTCTAAATCCGACTCAACCTGCACTTCTGCCTGGGCAAAATCGACTTTATCATACAAATCCGCCAAAGACAAAGAGAATTCAAAGGATTGAAACGAGACCGTTGCTTCTAACCCATCATACTCACGAAACAACCAAGCCTGACCTTCAGTTTTGGTGTAATGTTCAATATGAGCATTGTATTGGTCAATCAATAAATATTCCCGAAAATTGGGAATACTCCGATAGGCTGCAAATTTTTCATCTTTATCGTAACTGCGAGTAGATTGGGATAACACTTCCGCAATGACAATCGGATTGGTAACCGTATCTTTGCGTCCTTCCTGCAATTCTATCGGTTGACCGACAACCATGACATCAGGATAAGTATAAATTCGCCGGTCCGAAATCCATAGCCGTTGATCGGCGATAAAGACCCGATAGGGTTGGCGTCGCAACCCAAAATTTAAGGACCCAGCCAAATTTAATGTAATTTGATTATGATTGGGGGTACCACCGGCCATCAGAACAATTTCTCCTTGGCGATATTCATGACGATCCTGAGAGGCAATTTCTTGGGCTAAATATTCATCAACCGTATAGGTGCGTTGGCTGAGGGTAGAAGTCATAGCAACTCGCAGGTGAGGTTTGGTTTTATTCTAACCCAAATGATTCAAAGTCAGAGTTGGGGAGGGATTGAGAGTTGGAGGTACTAGGTGGGGTGTTTTACTCATCCCTGCTCGGTGGATCATCCTTCGGTCTTCCTCAAAGAGGCGAGATTCGCTCGAACTCGTGCTCTAAATGCTCGTTCTGCCTCGATTTCATCCTGCTGGGCTTGTTCTAAAAACTCATATAAATACTCTTTTTTAACCCAGGGAAAGGTAGGAGAGCGATCGCATTCCTGATAAATGCCTTCAGTCAATTGATAAATCAGCCATTCCCGGCCATTGTAGCGCCAAAATTCCGGCACTCCCATCGCCGCATAGAGACGATTTTTATCAATATCTGTGTGGGTTATATCCACTTCTACCACCAAATCTGGGGGGGGATCGATGGTAAAATCTACGGTCCGCCCTGCAACTCGGGATTGATTTTGAATATAATAGGCGCAATCGGGTTCTGCACCGCGATCTAACTCTTCTCGATCCATCGTGGTAGACCCCATTGTTTTAATCTTCATCCCTATCTCAAACACGAGAATAAGGATAAAGCGTTCAATCAGTCTTAGGCAAAATTCGTGACTTTCTAAAGGCATCGTAATTTCTAAAATACCGCAATCATAAGTCAGACGGGCGGAACGACTTTGGGGTAACGCATGAAGAATCTGCTGATACGCTTGCCAGGTTAAGCCGCGCAGGGAGACGCGCTTTTCCCCGAGCAGATTACTATAGTTTTGAGGTGCTGTGGCAATCATTTTAATTAAGCGTCAGATGGATTTTTGGATTTTATAGGGGGGTAATTAACCCGAATTAAACAAAAGGGCGCGTTATCTCATCGGCAACGCACCCTTAATTCACGGTTTAACTCTTTTTCTTCGCTGTAGAAGTTGTGGACTTTTTCTTAGTTGTTGCCGTTTTGGACTTGGTACTACTGGTTTTGGATTTGCTGCTACTACTCTTACTCTTACTCTTAGAGGTAGATGCTTTAGCCGCCAGCAGTTCAACCGCTTGTGCCAAGGTGACATCTTCTACAGTGGTGCCTTCGGGTACCGAGGCATTGGTTTTGCCATGTTTGACGTAGGGTCCGTAGGGTCCGTCGTAAACGTTCACGGGTTCGTCATCTGCCGGATGTTTGCCGAGTTCGCGCAGGGGTTCTTTGGCTTTGCTGGTTTTGCTACTGCGTCCCTTTTTCGGTTCGGCGAGTAACTCTAAAGCGCGAGGGAGGGTGATGCTCAGGACATCATCTCCGGCTTTCAAGGACCGATATTCTTTGCCCTCTTCTTTCCCGCGATCGCAGACCACATAAGGTCCAAACCGTCCTAAACTGGCTTGGATTTTACCGCCATTTTCGGGATGAACTCCCAAGGTTCGCGGTAAGGCTAACAGTCCCACCGCTTGTTCTACGGTCAAGTTTTCCGCTGTTACCCCTTTCGGAAAAGAAGCCCGTTTGGGTTTTTTATTCTCTTCCGTGGTTTCTCCCAGTTGGACATAAGGTCCATATTTGCCAATCATGATATAAATTGGCAGGCCGGTGTTGGGGTCAGTACCGAGTTGGTCCGGTCCTTCGGTTTTTTGCTTGAGAATCAGTTGGACTTGTTCCGGGTCCAGGTCCGAGGGGGTGAGGTCCTTGGGAATGGAGGCGGTGACGACCCCACTACCATTGTCGGCTTCGATATAGGGTCCATAGCGCCCGATGCGAACTTTGGCATCGAGGTTCTCCAATTCGACGCTACGGGCTTCGTTGGGGTCGATCGCACTTTCCTGTTGTTTGACTTGGGTTTCCAGTCCCGTTTCCCCGAGATAAAATTTCTGGAGATAGGGCAACCAGGCGGCTTCTCCGGTGGAAATATCATCCAGGGTCCGTTCCATTTTCGCAGTAAAGCCGGGGTCTACCAATTCGGGGAAGTATTTTTCCAACAAATCGGTGACGGCAAAGGCGGTAAAGGTGGGGACCAAGGCATTGCCTTTGAGGATGGAATAGCCGCGATCGATGATGGTACTGATGATGCTGGCGTAGGTACTCGGACGTCCGATGCCTTCACTTTCTAGGGTTTTGACCAGAGAAGCTTCCGTATAGCGGGCGGGGGGTTGGGTTTCATGGCCGACTGCTTCGATATTTTTGCACTCTGGGCGATCGCCGACTTTTAAGGCCGGTAAAATCACCTCTTGGTCCTCTAACGCCGCATCGGGATCGTCCGACCCTTCCACATAAGCGCGCAAAAAGCCCGGGAAATCGATGCGCTTACCACTGGACCGAAATCCGGCATTCTCCACCTGCAAATCCACCGCAACGATGGTTTGACGGGCATCGGCCATTTGGCTGGCGACGGTGCGTTTCCAAATCAAATCATAGAGTTGTAATTCCCGTCCCGAGAGGGGGGTTTGTTGGGGAGTGCGGAAGCTACTTCCAGCCGGACGAATCGCTTCGTGGGCTTCCTGCGCCCCTTTGCTCTTGGTGGCATATTGCCGGGGTTTGGGGCTGAGATACTCTTTCCCGTACATTTCTGCAACACAGGTCCGCGCTGCGGTGAGGGCCTGTTCTGACAGATGCACCGAGTCGGTTCTCATGTAGGTGATGTACCCATTTTCGTAGAGACTTTGGGCAATTTTCATCGTATCCCTGGCCGATAACCGCAGTTTGCGGTTGGCCTCCTGTTGGAGGGTGGAGGTGGTAAAGGGTGGGGAGGGTTTCCGGGTGGTGGGACGTTCCTCAACTTTGGCGACTTGCCAAGGTTTGCCCGTGAGTTGGGTAACCAAGGCCCGGGCTTGTTCTTCGTTGAGGAGGACGACGTTGCGACCGGCGATAATTTGGCCGGTGGATTCATCAAAGTCGCTGCCGGTAGCAACTTTGCGATCGCCCAAGGTAACCAGTTTAGTCTCAAACGGGGTTTTGACCTGGACTAAGCGGGCTTTTAAATCCCAATAGGACCCTTGACGGAAGGCGCGACGCTGCCGTTCTCGTTGCACCAACAGGCGCACCGCCACAGACTGCACCCGACCGGCAGAGAGTCCCGAGGCGATTTTTTTCCACAACAGAGGCGAGAGGGTATAACCCACCAAGCGGTCTAAAATCCGCCTGGTTTCTTGGGCATGGACCAGTTGGTAATCAATCGTGCGGCAATTGTTGAGGGCATCACGGATCGCCTCCCGGGTGATTTCGTGAAACACCATGCGCTTAATGGGCACCTTGGGCTTGAGCACTTCTTGCAGATGCCAACTAATACTTTCTCCTTCCCGGTCTTCGTCCGTTGCCAGAATCAGCTCATCGGCCTCTTTGAGGGCATCTCTGAGGGTTTTGACGACTTTTTGCTTGGTTTTGGGGATGACGTAGAGGGGCTCAAAATCGGCTTCTACATTGACCCCAAGCTGCGCCCACTTTTCCCCTTTGACTTGTTCGGGAATTTCATCGGCAGAGGAGGGCAGATCGCGCACGTGACCCATCGATGCCTCTACGCGATAATCGTTCGGCAGGAAGTTCCGAATCGTGCGGGCTTTGGTTGGAGATTCGACGATGACGAGGGTTGACATGGCACCTTTTGGGGATAGCAGCTTTGTAGAACGTCAGCTTTAGAGCTTTTTGAGGGAGATGTCAAGGGCGATCGGGAAAGGGGGCATCAGTCTAACTGAAGTCTAACGGCCCCGTTTTTGCAGTTGAGCGCTGCGGGTCGATCCGTGCCAATCTCTAGTTATATCTGATTTCGCTAACCCGATTGGGTGGCGGGATCAGGGGATGGGCGGTTCGGTGTTGGGGGCTTGAGGCTGAAGGTTGAGACTGACTTCTACCCAGAGGACAGGAAAAAGCGGCGATCGCCTCGGTTCTGGATCGCCAGGGTTCCCGATCTCCTTTATATCTATATAGGGGTAATCAAGGGCGACTTAACATCCCACTCGGATCAGAGTTTTTTCCCTCTGAGGTCCAGATGGTTCGGGAGAAGCTCCTTAAATTGACCCTAACACAAGCAGAGGAAACCGGAGGCAAAAATGGGGAAGGGGGTGAGCAAGTCTCGGATTGGACTTCCAGTTTTTCCCCGTTGACAATAGGTTTTAGGCGTTCCTCTGAACGGAAACCCGTGGGTTGAGATCAATCAATCGGGTGGGGGATCACCGAGTTTCCCTTAGAGGAGTCGAGGCGATTCGAGGGGTTCGGGCGGATATCAAGGTAAGATGCAAGATGTAAAGAATTGCTAATGCACACCCTGCACCAACTTGATGCTGGTGATTGTATTGTATCTGCCCATAACTTCCTATGAACTTTGCTAATCTTGCCGCCCAGTTAAATGCTGGAATAATTTTGCCAGAGGGAATTGTCATCATTACCCTGCTGGTGGTCCTGGTTTATGACCTGATCGTGGGACGGGAGTCGCTGAAAGTGACCCCCTACATGGCGATCGCCGGTCTACTAGCGGCCCTGGTGGCCCTGGTTTATCAATGGGATGCCAGTGACCCGATTTCGTTCCTCGGTGGGTTCAATGGGGACTCCATGAGTGTGATCTTTCGCGGCATTATCGCCCTGTCTGCGGTGGTGACTGTTTTGATGTCGATCCGCTATGTGGAAAACTCGGGCACCGCAATGGGCGAGTTTCTGATGATTTTGCTCACCGCAACCCTGGGGGGAATGTTCCTCTCGGGCGCAGATGAGTTGGTGATGATTTTTGTCTCCTTGGAAACTCTGAGTATTTCATCGTATCTGCTCACGGGTTACATGAAACTGGATCCTCGTTCCAATGAGGCAGCTTTAAAATATCTGCTGATTGGCGCTGCCTCTTCTGCCGTGTTTCTCTATGGAATGTCTTTGTTGTATGGACTTTCGGGCGGAGAAACTCGCTTAAGTGCGATCGCCTCCGGCATGGCCGCTTCTGGCACAGGCCCCTCAATCGGAGTGGTGATTTCCCTGGTGTTTGTGATTGCCGGTATTTCGTTCAAAATCTCGGCGGTTCCCTTCCACCAATGGACCCCCGACGTTTACGAAGGTTCTCCCACCCCGGTTGTGGCGTTCCTCTCCGTGGGTTCTAAAGCAGCAGGGTTTGCCCTAGCAATCCGTCTGCTGACGACGGCATTCCCCATCGTCCAAGAAGAGTGGCATTTTGTGTTTACCGCCCTCGCCATCCTCAGTATGGTCCTGGGTAATGTGGTGGCCCTAGCTCAAACCAGTCTCAAACGGATGCTTGCCTATTCCTCCATCGGACAAGCGGGTTTTGTGATGATTGGTTTAATTGCCAATACCGATGCCGGATATGCGAGCATGATTTTTTACCTGCTGGTTTATCTGTTCATGAACTTGGGTGCATTCACCTGTTTGATTCTCTTCACCCTGCGGACGGGAACGGATCAAATTAGCGAATATGCGGGACTGTATCAAAAAGACCCGTTGTTAACCTTGGGGTTAAGTATTTGTTTGCTTTCTCTCGGTGGTATTCCGCCCCTGGCTGGATTTTTTGGAAAGATTTATCTGTTCTGGGCGGGTTGGCAAGCGGGTCTTTATGGCTTAGTCTTGCTGGGTTTATTAACCAGTGTGGTTTCGATTTACTACTACATCCGCGTCGTTAAGATGATGGTGGTCAAGGAACCGCAAGAAATGTCCGAGGCAGTCAGAAATTATCCAGAAATTCGCTGGAATTTGCGCGGAATGCGATCGCTCCAAGTGGGTTTAATCCTGACGGTGATTGCCACTTCCCTCGCTGGGATTCTGTCTAATCCCCTGTTTACCTTAGCGAATAATTCCGTTTCTCGGACCTCTATGTTGCAAGCTTCGATGGGGAAAACTGTCCCTGTTGCGACTTTAACCAGTCCGGCAGACTTAGACGCTTCCAAAACCCCTTAATAAAAGCCGGTTCAATCATCAACGGTAATATTTTGTAGAGGCAATCCCCGTGGGGTTGCCTCTCTCCTATTTTATGGGGTCTGCTCAAACCCAATTAGGAAGCAATTTTGGTTAAGTCCAAATTAATTGCAATAACCGAATGACAAGCCAAGTCAGTAATCCATAGATAGCGATCGCAATCAAAGCGTTGAGTTCAAACGCAGAATTTCCAAAGGTTGGGGTCGTAAACAGGGTTTCAAACGGCGTGACAAAGGGAGAGGATAAGGCATAAATAAATCCAGCAAACTGGTTGGCTGGGTTTGCGCCTAATAGTCGCAACACGACTCTCAAAACTAATAAAACGCCCAATGCGCCCATCAGATAGTAAATCACTTGATTGGTCTTGCTTAAAGCCAGTCTTCGCCTAACTTCAGCAACCCTCCGTTCCTCTTCTTCTAATTGGATGCCTTCAATTCGTCGGTTGATATAGTCTTCTTGTTGTCGTAATTCCTGAATCTGTCGGCTTAATCGCGCCTCCTCTTGTCGCAGTTCCCCGAGGTTCTGAAGGTGACGTTCCTGTTCCCGTCGCAGTTCATCAACAGGGTTCCGCGATTGTTCAGAGGGACTATAGGCGCGATCGCCTCGGGGAATGGCCGGATTTGGGGGTGTTAACGGTTGTTCTGGGATGCGGTTGGGATATTCCTCCTCCGAATTCCAGGATGGGGGTTGGTTTACGTTGTCGCGATCGGGTCGGTTATGGTCTGGGTTCATGTTTATCCCTCCCTACAAGATAGTCTTATTGCTTATGCTATCAATCGGTTTACCCGGTGAGGGCGATCGCCCGTAAAATCGCCGCCGATTTCAACCTGGGGAAATCAAAGGCAATCCGGGGGTGATGTTGCCAGACTTCTCACATTATGTTGTTTTGGGCGCTTCCAAGGGAAACCCTCCGTCAAAACACGAGAATGAAAAATTTTCTCACTTTTGAGTCAGGGGATATCCTCGCGGGCGATCGCTACGATTTCTGGACTCCCTAGCGGCTGAGTTTCCTCTGGGGTTGCCCTCATCCCACATTTTAAGGGGATGAGGGCCGACCGTGCCAATTGGGATGTTCTCCACCCGTCTCGGCTGGTTTACCCAAATTTGCTCTTATTTGCGACGAATGGTCACACCATGCATATCACTATGTTCGCTGCCTTGATATTCATGAGATCCGGCAATGGGGGCGATCGCACTATCGATTACATTAGAACTCCGCAGGACCGAGACCAAGCGACCCGATGCTCCATTTTCCGTGAGTTCAATCACACCTACCCCGGGACAACTCCCTTGGGAAGAGTGACCCACAGAAACGGGAAGCGGTCCCCGGAAAGCGACAAACAGATACTTGCCATCAGGACTCGCTTCCATTAAGTCAGGCGCCGGATCATTAGTGGGTAAGTCAGAATCATCAGGAATAGAAGCAGTCGCACAAGCACCTACACCATTCCCTTTCCCATCGGCTGAAGTGAGGTCGTATTCAGTCTGTTCTAAGGTTTGGCTGTTAAACACCTGAATCTGGTTCTGAATCCGGTCCGTGGTGTGGATATAAGTCCCCGAAACCGTAGCAGCCATGCCATGACTGTCATGGCGAGTCGTCATACCCGGGAACTGCCCTGTGGTATTCGTCGCCTCTCCACTTGTGTTACCATTCGTAGCCGTGTTGCTGGAGTCTTTATACACCACAACGGGGGCAGGACTGTTGGGAGGATTGGGACGATTACTAAATGCTCGATCATCGATAGTGTATAAACTAAAGGTGGATTGGGTCGCGCCCGCATCAGACGCAGATACCCCGGCATTTAACCAGATTTTACCATCTACTTCGACCCCTCCACAACCCGCACCGTTAATGAGTTCCGAGCTATATTCCCCGATAATACTCATGGGAGTGGTTTTGGTATTAGCCACTAACAGACCCCCTGCGGCGACGGTAATGTAGGCATGATCTAAGCGAGAGATAATGGGACAAATAATGAGGTTATTGGGTCGTCCCCCTTGGCTGGCGTTGGTTTCGGCAGTGCAGCCATTTTCTTTGCATTGACCACTGGGGGTCAAATCAGCTAAGGCTGTGGGGTTATAGTTGCCCACAACTTTGCCCACTAAATCATGATTGTGGGCGTTTTTGCCCAGATATACCTTAGCGGAGTCGAGGACTTCCATTCCTTTCCCCACACCCAACGAGGCGGTTTTGTCGTAAATCGCATCAATAATTTTGCCTTCGCCGTTGCGGACGATATCAATGCGTTCTAATAATTTACCGTTTAAGTTGGCTAGTAATAGGGCGCTGCCGTCGGAGTTCCAAAAGGACATATGCACCGAACGTTCTGGACCACTGCCGTTAGTAGCAGTGGCACGGAAGAGGGCGATCGCCTCTTTGGTTTCGCCATCGATAATGCCGACATAACCGCCCCCTGGGGCGAATAAGTTCACATTGAGATATTTATTTTGAGGGTCAGTTAACATCCCATGTAAACGACCAAAGCCCGGTAAGTCCCCTAGGGTTTTCCCGGTGGGGCGGTTTTGGTCGTATTCAGCCAAGTTGCGCGGAAAAACGACATTCAGATCACAAGGGCCATCTCCGGGGCGATTTTGGCCATCACAGCTTAAAGGTTGAGCAGCAACGCCTGATTCAATTTGTTGTTCTAGGTCGTCACTATCCCAAATCCAAATCAATCCCCCTTTCACGCCGAAACCTTCCACCCCCGAGACTGAGTTGGACTGATCGGACCCCCAGATTTCATAATGGTTTTCATTGGGGGTGAAAGCTTGGGAAACGGTCATTTGAGAGATGACAAATAGAGCAGTTGCGACCCCGATTAATACCAAATTAATCGGCTTTCGCAACCATTTCATTAGATTGAGCATGGGTGGATTTGCTGAAAGAGTGTAAATCACTCTACCGGAAAACGGACGCTATATAAAATCTTTTATTTCTACTCGCCAAGCTTATCTTCTCATCCCACTCCCAGAACTGGGTTGATGACTCCTCCCCTGACTTCTTTTTGAGCAAACATACGGGTTATGGCTAGATTTAGGAGCAATGGGGCGATCGCTACGATTTGCTGATTCCCTAGCGGCTGAGTTTCCTCTGCGGTAGGCTGTTGTCTCTTTCATCTACATCATGACCCGGACACTGGGGGACCACCGTTTATGAATCTGTTCCCCTGAGAAGGTTTGGCCCCTATGCCCCTCTCTCCTCTTGGATTCAAGACACCTGCTAATCCCCCATTCCGTTGTAAACCGTCGGTTTTCTCTCCAAATCGTCAAATTCCTAATGGTTTCCCTATAGAATAGGTGACAAAATTTTGTCAATTTATTGAGGTTTCAATAAGCAAAAAAAGCGGGGATTTCACTCCCCGCCTTTATTTTAAGTCTCCCGGGTCAGTTCCTCAAGTCGTTCCCGAGTTAACCCCGTGACATTGATAATTTGTTCCACTGGCATTCCACTACGGAACAGATTCATGGCAACTTCTTCAAAACCTAGTTGAAGACCTTGTTGGATACCTTGTTGGATACCCTGTTCGATACCCTTTTCTAGCCCTTCATCTAAAATGGATTGATACATGGACGACTCGCGCATGAGGTCCCTCCTTAAAATCCGTTGAATTGACTCTTGATTCAATATTAACCCAGCTAGAATCGAGGAAGCAGCAGCAATATTAGCCTGTTCTTCTGGATCCTCGATTTGTTCCACCGCCTGCGCCACTTGTGTCAACACCGCAACGGGGTTATCGGTACGACTTAAGGCGGCAAAGGGGAGTAAACCCGGCGAGTTTAAGAAGAGTTCCGTCGGTTGTTCCCATAACCGAACCACCTCAAACTCGTGGTGGAGTTTATCCAAGTTAAACTGATTTTGATAAACTAAGGGAGACTCGGTGGGTCGGAGATAAATGACCACCTGTCTCATTTCTTTGTCTGGAAAGCGTCGGTAAACTCTAACTCGATAGTCCAACATCCGAAAGGGAATCTTGGGGTCCGGGTTTATTTGGAATTCAAGGTGGAGAATAAAGTTTTCCGCTTGCAGCAAAATCAGGGAATCGGCGCGAATCGGTTCTAGGGAGAGTTCCTTGGGACTGAGTTCAGTTAATTCAACGGCCTGTCCCACGAACCACCGGGCAAAATCTAGGCTAAAATGTTCTGCTAAGAACTTACAGATGTTATCATACATGGTGACAGTTTATTTCGACGATGAACTGTTCATTTTTATTCATTTCTAAAATAACACAAAGCCCGCACTTGTGCGGGCTTTTTCCTAAGTGGTTTTCCCTGCTAGGGTGAAGGGTTACACGGTGGCAGCGCGTTTATAAGCTTCATCCAGGACTTCAGAAAGGGTGGGGTGGGTATGAACGCTAAAGGCTAATTCATTGACGGATTCACGATTGGCGATCGCATTGGCAGCTTCTTGAATTAAATCAGCGGCATGATAGCCAAAAATATGGACGCCGAGAATTTCTCCGGTATCTTTGCGGTAGATAACTTTAGCAATTCCATCGGTTTCTCCCTCGGCGATCGCCTTGGAATTTCCCTTGAAATAGGTTCGCACTGCCGCAACTTCAAATCCCTCTTCTTTCCCTAATTCTTGCGCCGCAGGTTCGGTTAATCCCACAAAACTCATTTCGGGATGGGTAAAGGCAGCAGCAGGAATACTCCGATAATCAATAGTGCGAGGACGTCCACAAATGTTTTCAATCACGGCGACCCCTTGTGCCGAGGCGGCGTGTGCCAACATCATTTTACCCATTGCATCACCGATCGCCCATACATGAGGAACAGGTTCACCACCCGCTAACAATTGCATGGCATCATTCACCGGCAGGAACCCTCGGCGATCGGTTTCTGCACCCACAGATTCCAATCCTAAGTTTTTAGTCGCAGGAATTCGTCCCGTTGCCACTAAACAGGCATCCACTTCTAAGACTTCAACCACTTCCTTAGTTTTGGGGTCCATTAATTCAATCACCACCGGAGCACCGGGAGTGACTTTTGCCGCTAAAACTCCCACCCGAGTTTCAATGTCCCGAGGTGCAATTAATACCCGTTGCGCTTGTTTGGCAATATCTGGATCAAAGGTTGGCATGAGTCTATCCAACGCTTCAATCATAGTCACTTCCGAACCCAAAGCGGTGTAAATATCAGCAAATTCTAACCCGATATAACCACTGCCAATAATGGCAATCCATTGAGGTAACCAGTCTAATTTAATCGCATGATCACTGGTAAAAACCGTTTTGCCATCAACTTCAATCCCAGGAGGAACCCAAGGCACAGAACCCGGTGCTAACATGATATCCTTAGCAGTAATCGTCTTTTCACCGTTAGCGGTTTCTACGACAACTTTTTGACTTCCTGCCAGTTTTCCCCAACCTTGAATCACATCAACATTCAGGCGTTTGAGACTATTGACCAATTCACCGCGCAATTTAGACACGGTATTGTCAGCATGATTGGCAATGGTTTCGCGATCGAACGAGATGCCACCGAGTTGAATGCCGAGGGTTTTCAAATGATGAGAATCCCGCAACTCTCGCACTCGTCCAGAGGCTGCAAGCAGGGCTTTTGAGGGAATACAGCCACGATTGACACAAGTGCCTCCCATAACCCCAGCTTCGACGATCGCCGTCTTTAGGCCACATTTCACCGCGTGTAAGGCGGCACCATGTCCCCCCACTCCTGCGCCAATAATCACTAAATCGTAATCAAATCCTTGACTCACCGTAATTTCTCCTGATGCGCGTTGTTAATTATTCCCATTGTTAAATGCTGGAGGGATATGAGGCAAGATTTTGGGGAGATGGGAAAGTTCGTAGTAACTGAGATCTTGCAGCGATGGCAACACCCGGCGGGGGTTAAAACCCCCGCCTAACAGCTTAAGTCGGTTAAAACCGACTGAAAACCCCACTGTATCAGACTTGCAGGATTAAAACCCCCGCCGTAGTGGCGCTTCGCGAAGCGCCACTACAGTTGGTTAAAACCGACTGAAAACCCCACCGTATCAGACTTGCAGTCGTCTTTATCCGACTTTAGCTATGAGGCGGGGGATTGATCCCCCGCCGTTTGTTGCAACTTCAGTCGTTCCCTCCCCATCTCCCGAATCCTCCCCATCTCCCCCAATGACAAATGACAAATGACAAATGACCAATGACTAACACCAAACCTCCACCACCCGTCCTGTAATTTCTCGTTCCAACCAAGGAGTGTTACTCGAAAGGGATTTCAGACTCTCTCCCGTCACCCGCCAAGACTGTTGAGGGTCAAACAAGGTAAAATCTGCCACTGTACCGGGTGCGATCGCCACTGGGGTTTGTTGCAGGCATTTGGCAGGATTGCTACTCAACCCCCGCCATAATTCCACCGGCGATAACTTCTCAGTTGTCACCAGATGTTCCCACAATAAGGGTAATGCCAATTCGAGTCCGATCGCACCCGGTGGGGATTCAGCAAAGGCGACGGTTTTCTCTTCGTAGGTGTAAGGGGTATGATCAATGGCGATCGCATCGATGACCCCGGATTTCACTCCCGCAATCAATGCCTGTTGATCCTGGGGATTCCCCACCGGCGGTTCTAGGTGCAGACTGGGACAGTAGGGAGTAAACAACCCTGGATTGTTAATTTCTGCCGCATTCACCAACAAGTGCATCCAAGAGGTACTGGCAGTGATGGGTAATCCTTGCGCCTTGGCAGATTCAATCAATTGCACTCCGCGTTGGGTAGATACCCGCATGATATGAACCGGCGTTCCCGTTGCTGCAACAATTTCCAGCAATGCTGCCAATGCCGAGGTTTCTGCGATCGCCGGATTTCCTGGCAATCCCAACCGAATCGAGGCAGTCCCTTCCCGAACGACACCATCTCCTGCTAACTTACGACTACAAGCCCACAGTGCCACAGGTTTACCCCACGGTTGCAAATATTCCAAAATCCGCCTCAGCAGTGCTAAATCGGCAATGGGTTGACCATCAGCAAAACCAACAATGCCGGATGCCTCTAATTCGGCTAATTCTGTCATTTGTTCTCCCTTAATTCCCAGGGTTAATGCACCCCAAAAATGCAGTTTCGGCAGGGAAGGAGTGGGGAGAGGCAACAACTCATTCAGGGTTCTAATCCCTTGGACTTTTTGTTGCAAAAATGCTAATCCCCCAGGATTATCCACAGGTGGAGAAGTATCCGGCAAAATCGCCACTTGAGTAAACCCTCCACTTCTTGCCGATTGCATCAATGAAGTTAAGGTTTCTCGTTCCTCAAATCCAGGATCGCCACTGTGACTGTACAAATCAACTAAACCAGGACCTAAGATTAATCCCTGGCAATTCCGTACTTGAGTATCACTTCCCCAGTCAGCAATTTCTGGCGCTATTTGCGCGATCGCACCATTAGCAATCCAAACATCGGCGATCGTATCCTCTCCCGAAACCGGGTCAATTATCCGAACTTGTTGCAGCAGTTCATTCACAGTCAACACTCAACAGCAAACACTATCAATCTTTTCCTTTCCGGTCCCCTCCCCTTGGCAAGGGGAGGGTTAGGGTGGGGTCCTCCCCGGTTTCTGGATTCAACCCTAGAAATTTCTTAATTCCGGTCCCCTCCCCTTGGCAAGGGGAGGGTTAGGGTGGGGTCCTCCTGGTGCAAGCCAGAAAAAACTTAATCTCTGACCCCACAATGGATTTAACCCTTAAAATTGTCGGGTTTCTCATCATCCCTCGGGGAACCCCACCCAACCCTCCCCTTGCCAAGGGGAGGGCTTTTAACAGATTGAAATTCCGGGTTTCTCATCATCCCTCGGGGGAACCCCACCCAACCCTCCCCTTGCCAAGGGGAGGGCTTTTAAAACCCAGTTCTAAAATTACAATGCACCTGCCGCAGTCTTGTCCAAAATCCCTCCAAAATGGGTTGTAATGTTAACGGCTTCTAACACTGGGGGATGATCCGGTCCTAGGGTGTAGTCAATCACTGTAATTGCGCCATTCCCTTGTTTGAAGTTCCAAAAATGCTCAGGACCCAGACCAAAGAAATGACATAACAAGGCTTTATTAATCGCATCATGCGCCACCACTAATCCCGTTGTCCCGGGTTTAGCAGCTTTGACGATCGCCTCCCATGCCTGAATACTCCGTTCCCACACCTGTTCCAAATTTTCCCCTTCTGGCATTTGCACCGATTCGGGGGTATCTTTCCATTGGTCTAACATTCCGGGAAAGTCGGTTTCGATTTCGGATTCAAACTTTCCTTCCCAGAGTCCATGACTGATTTCTCGCAACAAATCATCCACTTTTAATTCAACGTCAGGATGATGTTGCAAGATGATTTCAGCAGTTTCTTTGGGACGCAACATGGAACTACTGATGGCAAAATCAATTTGCACATCTTGCAAGTAGTCAGCAGCACATTTAGACTGCGATCGGCCATTATCATTCAAGGGAACATCAATTTGTCCCTGGAAACGCTGTTGCCGGTTCCATTCCGTTTCCCCATGCCGGACTAATAACAGTCGGGGTCCAATATGTCCGGGTCTGGGTTTGGGCATTTTTTCCCCGACATGACTGGTTAAATTCATCGATTCCAGTTGGACGGGGAGTTTCCCTTTTAATGGGGGTCTCGGTGTGCCAAAATTCAGGATACTAATCCCACAATTGGACTGTTGAATCGAATGATATCGTGCCGGAGAAATTCCCAAGGCGGTACTCAACAAACAGCGATTAATTCCATTATGACCCACGACTAAAATCGTTTGATCGGGATGGCGAGATAAGACTTCATCCCAGAATTGTTTCGCTTGTTCATGCAGTGCTAAAACGGGAAAATGTTCCAAAGTCCCGGTTTCTGTGGGAACATTCATACAAAATTCATGGGGTCTTTCTTGCCAACAGCGGTAATCTTCGGCAAACTTCTCCTGGACTTCTTCCCTGAGCATTCCTTCCCACAACCGCAAGTCCACTTCCATGAGTTTATCGTTGGGTTGGGGTGCGGGAGGTTTGGAGTCTCCGGCAAAATCAGCAACGATCGCTTCGGCGGTTTCTTTCGCCCGTTTCAGGGGACTACAGTAAACGGCATCAAAGGAAATGCCACTGAGGGCTGCCGCAACTTGACTCGCCGTCTCGCGACCCTGTTCGGTGAGGACGGATTTATCGAGGCGACCTTGGATGCGCCGTTCTTTGTTAAACGTGCTTTGACCATGACGGACAATAATTACGCGAGTAGTCAGGGTTCTATCCTCCAACAGAAATGGTGCAGAGTCCCAAGGCGAGTGAAGCGCAGGGGCAGAATCGATCGCATTTTACCCCTTCTTGGTCTCCAGTTAAACTAGGCGACTGCATTTTTATTCCCCCCTTGACGCCATTCCCTCCCTCTCAACCAGACCCCTGATTCAGGGCTATGGGCGGCATTTCTTTCGGAATTAGGCCAGAAATTTATTTTCTAACTGAGTCTTATAGCGCTTCGGTGGACTTATGAGGTATAGATATTTAGAACAGTGCGAAGGAGTGCGAGCATCTTGCTCGCTATTGTGGAAAGCGAGCAAGATGCTCGCACTCCCAAAATGTAAATCAGCACTGTGGGAATCTCTACAATTTTTTACACTTACATCCTTTAATATCTCAAAACCTCGATAATGTGCAGAATGAAATCGTAAAATAAAAGCGCCTAGTCTTAAATCAAATTAATTTCAATTTATCTCATAATTGCTTCAATTCCTATCAATTTTCCAGATATCCAGACCGTTAGACTCCAATCCAAGGTAAACTGACAACAGAGTGACTGTCGAATTATAATATCATCTACCGGATCCAGAGGAAGAAGAAACAGACAATGGATGCAATCAAGCTAATCAAGCGTGTGATTTTAACAGCACTAACCCTGCTGGCAGTTTTCCTGGTGGGAACCTCTTTGGTGCAAAGTTTCAATCAACCCCAGGTTCAAAGCCGTCTGGAACTCTATCAAACCAATCTGCTGCTTCATGTGGCAGAGTACCAAGGCGAGTCTGACAATGATCCGGCAGTGCAAATTGTGCAGGCTTTGGGCGGGGAAGAACCTTTAGAGGCAGCGCTGAAACAGTATCAAGAAGCAGTCACCTCCACAGAAGAGGCGATCGCCACCCAACGCAGTCGTCTCTCCTCCACTGTCATCCTCCCACCGGATGAATCTTCGGATCCGCCTCTAATTGAAGGCATCAATCCTCCTGAACTTGCCGAACTAAAAATTCAAGAGCAAATCGCCAATCAAGAGACTCTAAGGGATGAACTCCTGTTAAGATTGGGGATTTTAAAAGCAAATCAAGGTAATTTAGAGGAAGCGATCGAGACTTGGACTCCCTTAACTGAACGTTCTAGTCCCCATCTGCAACCTACCGCTACTACAGCAGATTTATTATTAACCATTTGGCAAGATTCCCCCACCCTCCCCGCTAATTCTGCAGAACTTCTCACCCAAAACTTAGACGGATGGTTTCGTTATCAAGCCTTCCGACAACTGTATCAAATCCAGGGACAAGATGAAGCCTTAACTCGCCTCAATCTCCAAGAACAAGAGATGGCAGCGGAATCGTTAGGGAAATTAGCAACGGTTACCGGCATTCCCGCATTCGGGTTTGTTGTCGGAGTCGGTTTACTCATCTTTCTCGGGATTCAATGGTTCCTCAAACGGAAAGATTCCCTACTGGTTCAAAATGGCGATCGCAACTGGGAAACTCCTTGGGATTGGGAAACTATATGGCAAGTGTTTATTGTCGGATTCTTCTTCCTCGGACAAGTTTTAGTCCCCATCGGTGTTCAACTTTTAGGCGTCCAATCTGCCATGTTAGATGTTCGCAGTCGTGCCTTCTATATCTTGGCAACTTATATTGCGATCGCCATTGGCGGATTATTAGTTCTCTTCTTTTCCATCCGTTCCTTCTTTCCCCTCGCCAAAGACTGGTTTCGCTTTAATGTTCTACAGGCAATCTGGATTTCCTGGGGATTCGGCGGTTATTTTGCTGCCTTACCTTTAGTCATTTTGGTATCCATCATTAACCAACAATTCTGGCAGGGACGCGGTGGCAGCAACCCCATTTTATCCATCGCCTTAGAAAACCGAGATACCGTAGCGCTGACTATCTTTTTCATCACCGCATCTGTGGCAGCACCTATTTTTGAAGAAATCATGTTTCGGGGATTTCTCTTACCCTCTTTAACTCGCTATATCCCCGTCTCCGGTGCCATTGTTGCCAGCAGTTTATTGTTTGCATTGGCACATCTCAACCTCTCCGAAGTCCTGCCATTAGCAACCTTGGGAATGGTCTTGGGATTCGTCTATACGCGATCGCGCAATCTCCTCTCCTCCATCCTCCTCCACAGTCTCTGGAACAGCGGCACACTCTTTAGTCTGTTCGTCCTCGGCAGTGGCGGCAGCTAAATTTCAACCCTTCCAGCAACAACCGGCGGGGGTTAAAACCCCCGCCTAACAGCTCAAGTCGGTTGAAACCGACTGAAAACACCACGGGATAAGGCTTGCAGTCGGTTTTTAACCGACTCGAAGCTCTGAGGCGGGGGTTTTAACCCCCGCCGGTGTTGAGAATGGTGCTAAATCCCAACCCTTCCAGGCAATCCTCGGTTGTTAACCTGCAATACTATAAAAGCGTGGGTAAAACAAGGGTTAGAAACCGGGTTTCTTGTCCGAATTTCTGCCAAGTTTCAACAACTTTGGAGCAGAAACCCGGTTTCTTGTCCTACTCAAATTTTAGTCCGGGGGAAAACGGCGATCGCGAACCTCTTCCCCATAAGCCTGTACCGCCTGAGTAATCGTCTCCTGCAAATTAGCGTAGCGTTTTACAAAAGGCGGCACCCGGTCAGTCATTCCCAATAAATCATGCGTCACCAACACCTGTCCATCACAGTGCAACCCGGCACCAATGCCAATGGTAGGAATCACCAAAGTTTTAGAAATTTCTGCGGCTAATTTACTGGGAATATGCTCCAAAACCACCGCAAAAGCACCCGCTTCCTGCAAAGCGACTGCCTCCTTAAAAATGCGATCGCTCGTTTCCGGAGTTTTCCCCTGTTTCCGATACCCTAATTGATGCACCGACTGCGGCGTTAATCCTACATGACCTAACACCGGAATTCCTGCCAACCCCAATCGCCGCACTGTTTCAGCAATTTCCGGATATCCCCCCTCCAATTTCACCGCTTGAGCACCAGTTTCCTTGAGAATTCTTCCCGCCGAATGCATCGCCTGTTGGGGACTTTCTTGATAAGTTAAAAACGGTAAATCCACCACCATCAGAGCTTTTTCGATACCCCGTCGCACAGCTTTCGCATGATGAATCATCTCCTCTAGGGTTAACGGCAGAGTAGTTTCATACCCCAACACCACCATCCCTAATGAATCGCCAACTAACAGCAAATCCACCCCAGCGCGATCGAGCAATTTCGCCGAGACATAATCATAAGCCGTCAGCGCCACGATCGCAATTCCTTGTTGTTTTCGCTCTAGTAATTGTTGAGGGGTAATGGGCATAGCTGGGTGAGTTCAAGTCGGTCAATCCGCTGGCAAGAGTAGCAACCGGCAGTCACATCATTATATAGAGATGGATTGCCTTTCCAATCTTATCAGATCCCTAAGCGCGATCGCGGATTCCCCCTGTCTCTAGGATTGTAGGCACTCCTAACTTACCGGAGGGAGTAAATACACAGGTTGGCTGATTGGTCAATAGCCGGTGTTGGGTGGCGAAAAAAAATTAGTTACGGGGGAGGATAAGTGGGAGGCGATCGGACCCCAACCTTGGCCCCACCGACAACGGTATCATCAGGGTTGGCGGCGAAAAGTTTTGGCAAAATCCAGCAATTTTAACAACAAGGCAAACTGCTCTACTGAGAATACACCTTACCATAATTTGGCAGATTGTCAAAAACTGCCCGAAACCCTTGCCAATTCGTTGGGGATGCGGTTAGTGAATTTAGGGAAAAAACTAGGCAAGGGTTGAATCTTTGTATAGTTTGAAGGCAACAATATCAGCCTAACTTATCAATCCAGAACCGACACTGCCAGAGGGACCTTCAAATCCCTGCCGGTTGTTGCTTGCTCCTGTCCTGGCAATTAGAATAGAATCACCGTAAGCACAAACTGAGGCTAACTGGGTTATGCCTGAAATCGTCGAAATTCCCCTGGAACTGACTTACTTTCAACTGCCGCCAGCCTGAGAAATTTATTGAAAGTCAGGTAGAAAGCGGGAAGTATCCTTCTCCTGAAGATGTGATTGTGGCAGGGATTAGGCTGCTAGAAGAAAGAGAACGCATTTATCTAGGGCGGTTTGAGGAATTGAAAGAGGAAATAAACCCCAGGAGGATGTATCTTTTTTCTTGATTATATTAGCGGCATCATGGGTTATAGGCCTGACTCCGATGAGCGATCGCCACAACAAACACCCGAACTACTTCATCTTCTATTGAATAAATTACCCTGTAATCTCCAATTCTATACCGATAGAATCCTGCCAAATCTCCCTTGAGCGGTTTAATATTAGGATGAGAGCGAGGATTCTGCTCTAGCTGCTGCAAACATCGAGCAATTTTTTTAGCTAGGGCTTGATCGGCGTTAGCATAAAGGTTTTGAGCATCGGGATGGAGCAAAACTTCATACATCAGATCGAATGTTTCTCCAGTTGGTGTAATCGGTTTTAGGAGTAGCTTGATTTTGCTGAATTCGTTTTAACAGCCCAGGAATTGCCAAAAGTTCCTGGGTTGCGGCTTCACTTTCAACCTGAACTAAATAAGCCGCAAAATCAGCCACTACCTGTAATTTCTGGGGTGATAGTTGCTTGAGTGTCTCATTTAGCTGGGATTCCAATTCTGCGACAGATATCGCTCCTGCTGATGATTGCTCTGGCATGGGGAAATTGTCTGTAGTATTCATGGCGGTGTTTGACCTATATTAAAAATGGTTATTCTTCCCAAATTACCTTTAATTTCCACCCCCTATTATAAGTCAAACCATTGACCCTAAGAGAACGATTTTGATAAACTAGGGTTAAAGGGAGACAGGAGACATTAGCTAAAATCTGATATCCATCCATCCCGTTTGGTTAAAAAAAGATATCGATTTTAATTAAACCTTTTGCGTGCGTTTTTGTTCCGTTTCTATGAACTGCATGAGTTGTTCTGCTGCACCATTAGATGTATGCAATGCACCCATAATTTCTGCGACTTTATTAACGACACTAATTTCTTCTTCTTTGGCCAAATCAGCCGTTAAAAATTGGATAATTTGGAACTTCTCAGCACGAGATAACTGTTGCAGTTGCGCCAATAATTCAGAATTTGACATAAAACAACCAGGAAATCATTTTTTCATTTTACTACAATTTCTGGCTGACAAGGATGGACGGACGACACCAGTGCGATCGCGGAAAACAGAGATCCACCCACAACTCCTGCCCAACTGCGCCTCCACCAAAGCTACCTAAAACATTGTAACCTTTTCCCTCACCGAACCATCATCTTCGCGAAGCGTCTCCCTAGGAAAATCGCCTTTCTCACCGAAGACCCCCTAGATAGACCCGCCCTTAATAAGGTTTCCCCCCAATCAACCTCATTTGTTGCGATAGCGGGAGGGTCGATTTTACCTTAACTATCCCCCTGAAATTTGTCCTATCTATGCTAATAGCATGACAACCGTGCTATCGTGTTATTATAATTGTCTCGTTCAAAGACACAGCCACCCAAGATATCTTTAACGGTGAAAACACCAAAGCAGCTCGCAAGACTTGTCCAGAAACCCTGTGGAAAGTCGCCCAGCGCAAACTGGATCAACTTGATTCAGTCATCAGCCTTGATGAGCTAAGAGTACCCCCCGGTAATCGCTTGGAAGCTCTAGTGGGTAGCCGTAATGGTCAATACAGCATCCGGATTAACGAGCAATATCGCATTTGCTTTGTCTGGAGTGAACAGGGTCCTGAAGAGGTTGAAATCGTCCATTATCACTAATATCACTCACGGAGTAATTCATAATGGTTCGTATTCCCACTCATCGCCCCCCCACTCATCCGGGGGAGATGCTTTTAGAAGAGTTTCTGAATCCGATGGAACTGACCCAACGAGACTTGGCTGATGCGATTCATGTCCCCTATCAACGAGTCAATGAGATTATCAATGGGCGGCGAGGAATTACCCCCAGTACCGCTTTGCGGTTGGCTAAATTCTTTGATATATCACCCGATTTTTGGCTGAATCTTCAAGTGCGTTGGGATTTATATCATACCGAACAGGAAGAGCAAGAGATTCTGAAGCAAATTTCCTCTGGGGGCAATCTACCAAAATTTGAGTAGTCCCATTTTGTGAACCTCAGTATCCACAATTAACTGAAGAGGAGAATCGCCTTCCTCTTCGGCTGAGAAAGATTTTCCACCCCTACAAAACTCACTCCAGAACTCATCGCCTTTTCTCAAAAACTGACCGGGGTAATAGCCGTAGCCTTCCTCACTGACGAGATTACCAATGAGCAAGCCAACTCGTTTGAGTTCCGTTCGGATTCGTCCGTAACAAAGCCGGGGTGCCGCATCAAATGGCATAATTTCCAAAGGCAGGAGAAAAGGTTCCAATCGGTCAGTATTTTCTGTGGGGCGCGAACTATTTTCAACCCCAAAGCTTAATTCGGCAACTTGTAGCTGATATGCCTACTTCACCGATCGCCTATGAGCAGAACCGTTCCCGGGGTTTGGGGTTTCTGCGGTTAATCCCATAGATACAGATATCGGTATCCAGCAAAATTTTCATGCCATTGGATCTCGTTCCATTGTTCGGGATTGATCCCGCTCGATTTGCAGCGACTCCGGGAATTCCTGAATCCCATCAAACATCACCTGCCAGGGGTCTTCCTTGGGCAGCAAGACCACTGCATTGCCCAATCGTTTAATCACAACTTCATCCCCAGAAAAGCGATAACTCTGGGGCAAGTGTACCGCCTGACTCTTGCCACTCATAAACAGCTTTGCCGTTTCCTTATGTAGCTCCGTATATACAGCTCGGATTATACCCATGTTTATAGCAAATCTTCCCCGGGTGCGGCTATGGGGTATCCCATGCGATCGCTCGCATGGTTATGGGTTACTGCATTTTGGAACCCTATCAATTCCTACAGATCTGTCCATGTGTTAAACTAACCTACAGTTCAAACCTGATTGAAGGTGACATCATGGCTAACGGGGAACACTTGCCAGCAACCTTGGATGAAGTCTCACTGCCTCAAGTCCTACCACCTATTCTGCTTCCCGCCTTCACCCGCGCCGATTTACTCAAGCAAGTCCTCGACGGCCTCGCCCAACAATCTCTGCGTCCCCCGATGATTATTGCGGTTGTCGATGGGCCGAGAAATGAGCGAGAACAGGCTTTAGTTGAGGAAACTGTGCAACTTCTTAAGGACTTCTCAGCTATTATTCCCGTTGAGCTAGTGCGGCGATCGCAGAATTTAGGCTGTGATAAAAACATTGTTACTGCCTTCAACGAGACATTCCAAACCCATGACTCCCTCGTTTACCTAGAGGATGATATTGTTCCAAATCCTTGTTTTTATGACCGAATGTGTCGCCTATTAGCGGCCTATAAAAACCAAAAACAGGTCTTCTCTATTAGTGCTTATTCCTCAATTGCAGGCAACGCCAAAGACCAAATTAAAGCCGATTTTTTCACCTCCCATCGCGTCTTTTCTTGGGGCTATGCCACTTGGGCAGATCGTTGGCATGACATTGCTATGAACACCGATAAACTATACTCTAATCCCTTTGGAGCATTTTATAAAATCCCCCCGACAATAGAAACTCAGGCGACAATCATCAATCAATTTTGGCTGGAAAAACAACACACAACCGACTGGGTGATCACCATGACTCTGGAGGCACTCCATCAAAATAGAATACATATCATCCCGAAAGTGTCTTTTGTGTATAATATCGGCTTTGGCCACCCCGAGTCTAAAACCTATCGTGGCAAAGAAGAAGCCTGGGTTAATGCTGGCTATGATCCCGAGGCTTGCCCCAATACATTACCGCCCAGTCTCGAACTGTTAGATTGCCTCCAGGCTCCCTTAACTGGCTCCCAACTCATCCAACGCCTGGGCAGACAGAAAGGATTATGGCTCAGTCCCTCAGCCGTACTTTACTTATTGCAACACTATCCGGGTTGGTCAAGTTGGGTATCTTGTCTCCAACTCTTTACCACTCGACTGCCAGTTCTCTTAAGACGTTGGCGCAGTGGGCAACCCATTTAAGACTGAGCCTTTAACCCTGAAACTTTCCTTGACGATAATCCTGTTTAAACCGCTCCAAGGCTTCCTCTAAGCGCGTTGTTAGTCTCTGTAGACAGAGATCACTACTCAGACAAGGAGTTGCTGTCTTAGCCAACTCCGAGAGTTCCTCAGCGGCTTTCCGTTGTCGCCACCAATCGCGCACCTGTTTTGCCGGAGATACTACCCAATCGACGACCGAGGCGGAAGCGTATCCTGTCGCCCAGCCTCCCTGGGATGAGCGGGGGTGATAAAGATACCCCAGCGTCTGAGGACGATATTCTAATCCCACCGAAGCACACCAATCTTGCCACTTTAGCTCCAAAATAGCTGGGTGAGTTTTGGCGGCAATCCAAGGAACTCGTAACGCATCGGCGACAATTGCCCCGTGCATGGCTTCGGAGATGAGAACCTCGGTTTCGCGAATGCTGGTGATTACCTTGGCCCGATCCCAGGCCGGACTAATATAGCCGAAACCCTGTTGCTCGCAGGCATTTTGCCAGCCATCGCCAGCAAAATCATAATGAGGCATATAGGAAAATTTATATTTCTTAGGCAGGGGATTGAGATCAATCAGCTTACGCAGTAAAAGGGCACCATCGGTGATCGCCAGGCCGGGGTCAACCCCTAAAAGTTGGGCAGAGATCGGTCCTCGTAAACAGTAGATGTGATAGGATTCATCTAAACTTAAGGCTTGCTTCTCATAGCCGGCCCCACTGCTAAAAATAATTCTTTGCTTTGCCTTTGAGGTTCTTGATGCGAGGGCATTATTGAGTAACGTGCCAATTCCGACAAAGACTGAACTGGGATCGTCATCTAAGATCCCATCAAGCAACTGCTCCCAGAGCCAGACGTTTAAGGCATCTCCAAAATTTTGTCGTCCCTCTGGGTACTTACAATAATAAAGTTTCATCGCTGCTGATCTATAGTTGGAAATACGGTTAGGGGAATCAGTTCTACAGTAGCACGATCGCCGTTGCTGTAACCATTCAGGGGGTGTGGGTGTAGACTGATTGACTGACACAAGTTTAAGCGATCGCCCCAGGCTAAGGAGTTAGGTAAAAATCAATTGACCCATTATACCGATACTCGGGGCTGTATTATAGCAGGTCGAAACTCAGGAATTTTATCTAGCTAATTACTAATACTGACCCTGGGTTTTTCCCCTCGACATGACCAATATTGTTCGATTCAAGAGTGTGAATCGCTTCTTTCATCGGCTTGGACTGCTTCAAGTAGACCCGATTGGTTTGAATCTGGACATTGCCGATAACTTGGCTTTCCTAGACCACTCGCGGATTTGGGCAATGCGACAAGACAACCCTTGATTTGAAACTGTACAAAAAAGGGCGGATGAATGCTACAACTTGCTCCAGGCTGATCCGTCTCATCCGTCCCTCCCTTTCAAAAAACTGGGCCAAAAGTATTAGTCTGTTAGCGTCGGGTTAAATTATCCGGCTTTGGGTGTTGAAGGAGAAAACGGCATTTCTTGGTTTTGGATGGCAACCCATGCCGAGGATGACCGATTGATTACCTAATAGCCGTCAGTCCCCTCGCGCCTCACCCTCCGGCACTCGGGTTTTTCACCCCCCTCTGACCTATGATGATGTTAAGAAATATGCGAGTAACGCATCCCTGGGAAAGGGGGGCATTTTACCGGGACAAAATTGGACTTTTTACATCTTAGGGTTTTTGTAATGACGGTCGATCGCGGTTGGAGGTTTGCTCCTGCTCCCAATTGAGAAAAGGGGCCTGAGCCACTTCTGAGAGATTGATGGATTCTAGGAGCGCATTCCATTTAGGCCGTAAGAAGGGGTCGTTGGGGTTGTCCTGGAGGAGTTGGGCGAGGGTGCCGATCGCATCAAACCACAGGAGTTCCCGCTCGTAGACGGCAATGCGATCGCGGGATGTTAGGGGTTCCAGTTCCTGGGTCAATGTCGGTGAGGGTTCGACCCGTTCTATCCAACCTCCCAAGGATAAAATCGAGGGGTCTAATGCTTTCGGATTGCAAATCAGTGAGAAGTACCAACTATAAAGTTGATTGACTTGCAAGGGGGGGAGATTCTCGTCATCGGGTAGGGTCAGGGCGATGGTTCCCCCACCCGTGGGTAAAGGAACTCTCTGCTGATAAATTTCTTGGACGTTTTCGGGGTCCGATTCATCAACTAGGAGAAATTCCATCTCAATGGGCCCGGAACTCGCTTCATCAATTTTAGGGACGTAAAACAAGAAGGTGGGGGTATTCGAGAGGGTCAGTCCTAGGTTATTCTCTGGAACTAGAGCAATCATGCCGGATGCACTCTTCGGACAGTTCCCCCGAGTTCCGCCACCAATTCGTCGTCCCGGTGCGCCTTCGGGGGTTTCAAATACGTTCCAATCCGTGGGTAACTCATTTTGGGCGATCGCCCTCTCAGCAGCACCAGGGTTCGCGGGGTTAGTCAAACCGGCACTCCCACCGAATGCCACAGAGAATGCCATCGAGAGGGAAATTAAGGCGAAAGAAGACTTGCTTAACATCATCATAAGAGGGGCCTTGTGGTGAATTTAGACGGTAAAAGCAGGCAGCATAACGAGATGGACCAGTCCTGCCGAGAGGGAACCGCTCTCTCTGAACACATTGAATCCCACTAAAATTGCTAAATTAGCAACCGTGCACCCCAAACCGTAGCGCTCGCGGGGTTCTTTAACCCCCACTCGTGCGGTTTCCCAAGGATCTGCACCCTTCAAGAGACATCACCCTGCTCTTAGATGGGGTGGCGATCGCGGATTCATACCGATCGCCGGTTTAAACCTTTCGATAAGTGTTTAAATCCATCATAACCGCTCTGAGCCCAAGGGCAAACTTTCCGTCTCTTCCGGGAGACAAGTTAACGAAGACTTGAGAAAGCTATTGCCATCACTCTACCTGTAGTTATCCGTTGATCTCCTATCCCTTTTAGCACCCTTAGATTAGTTTTCTATGAGCTTTGATTCACCTGTTCTCTCCCATCAAATCGACCCCTGGTTACGCACGATTAGACCTTATGGCGTCTATGAGCTGCACTCTATGGCGTTTGTCGGTGATGCACTGATTGCCATTGATTCCGCCCGGGGCTATCTCTTGGAAATTGACTGTACGAACGACAACACCAAAATTCTCAATCCCTATCATGCTTCGGAATTTGTCGATACCACGGGCCTTTGCTTCTGGGAAGATACTCTCTGGCTAACCCGGGAAAACAGCGTTTATTTTTGTGAAAATGCTCGGTCCGGTTTGGGAACTCAAGAACTCAATCCTCAACATTTCGTGACCTTGCCCTATCCGGCCAATGGAGTGGCCGTTTGGGGTTCTACGGTTTATGTCAGTTGTCAAAAAACGGGCTCCATTTTGATTTTAAATCGCAAAACTGGGGAGGAAATTACCCGGTTTTATGCCCCAGGAATTGGGGTGGAAAGTTTGACGGTCCAGGCAGAATACCTCTGGGTTTCCGATTCTGAGGAACAAACGGTTTACTGTCTCGATCGCGCTACGGGTACCGTCCTTTTTAGCCTCCTGACTCCCTTTGAACATCCCTCCGGTTTGGCCTTTCATCGCCATCCAGACACCGGGGAAGAAATTCTCTATGTAGCTTATGCTTCGGAAGAAATTTATATTCGGGATGACCCGAATTCCGCCGATCCGCACCAATTGGCCTTTCGCGATCGCACCTTTATTCATCCGTTGCATTTTCATTACCATGAAGATGAGTATTTTGCCTTATCCAACGGCTATCTCATGGAAATTTCCTACGTTGAGGAACTCTCTCCCCTCGATGAGTTGGACTTGGCTGATTTGGAATGGCGGATTGCCTTTCCGGCAGAAACTCCCCGGCAAAAATTGAAGAAAATTGAGGCGATCGGACTGCCTTTTCAGGAAGAAATTCTCGACGGACAACGAATTGCTGTCTTTAAGTTTGACAGTCTCAAACCCCACGAAGCGCGGGTTTTTGGTTGGAAAGCGCTGTTAGAGGTTCGCAGTATTAAATATCGTCTTTCCCCTCGGGATGTGGAAAATCTGCCCGAACTGCCGCCAGAATTTGCCGATCGCTATTTAGTCGATAATGACAATCTGGCAATGGAGACGGAAATTGTTCGCAAGGCAGCAGTCGAGGCGATCGGGACCGAAACCAATCTCCTGCGAAAAGTCCTGAGTATTCGCGATTATGTCTATGAAAAACTCGACTACGGCATTAAACCCCACATTGATACCCCCGATATCGTCCTCGAACGCGGCATCGGTTCCTGTGGCGAATATGTGGGATTAATGTTGGCCCTGTTGCGCTTAAATGGGATTGCCTGTCGCACCGTGGGACGTTACAAATGCCCCCCCCACCCCGATCGCCAAGGAGTTCCCATGCAACCGGACTACAATCATGTCTGGTTGGAGTTCTACATTCCCCGATTAGGTTGGATCCCAATGGAATCCAATCCCGACGATAATCAAGATAGCGGCCCTAACCCCATGCGGTTTTTTATGGGATTAGCTTGGTATCATGTGGAATTGGGCAAAGGGATCCGGTTTGAAAGTCTCAAACTCAAGGGAGTACCCTTACATAAAAGCGAGATCCGTCTGGGGGATTTGGCAATCAATCACGTCCGATTCACGATTTTAGGTGAACTGCCACCACCTAACTAAAATAGCCCCCTCAGCGGCCCTCTGTTCAGGTGACTTCCCACGAGATGACTGCCGTCCCTTAAACTCGGACTTTGTTAACACTGATTTTTGATTGGGGAGGACTTGTGGACACGACAATCTATACTGTTCTAGCAACGGGAACCCTCGGGTTGATGGTCCTGGTAACGGGAGGAATTATCTATCTCACCGCAGCAGAATGGCGCGATCGCCGCCGTCAGGAAAAGGAGAAACGCTCTCGTTAAGACATCCGGCGGGGGATAAATCCCCCGCCTAATAGCTAAAGTCGGTTAAAAACCGACTGCAAGTCTATATCCCTTGGTGTTTTCAGTCGTCTTTAGACGAATACACGCTGTTAGGCCGCCCATCGTTTAAACGATGGGCGGCCGGTTGTTGCAACAGGTGCAAGCTCTCAGTTTTAACCGACTTGATTCTGTTAGGCCGCCCATCGTTTGAACCCCCGTCGGTTGTTGCTTTTACTACTTCATCCCTAAAGACTTGGCCGAAAAACTCGCTTTTTATTTAGACGATACCCAAACCCGGGCTGGAAAATGGATTAACCTCATTTTGACCAGCCTAGTTTTATTATCTTCGGCAATATTTGTTATTGAAACTTATCCAATCCCAATTCAAATTACCTTAATTTTAGATAATCTAAATACTTGTATTTTACTGGTATTTTTCATCGAATATGTTTTACGATTCTGGGCTGCACCTCATAAAATAACTTACTTTTTTAGCCTTTATTCTCTTATCGATTTAATCGTAATTCTACCCTTATTTATCGGAAATTTCGGAATTAGCTATTTGCGGCTATTGCGATGGTTTAGGATTTTGCGGTTACTGCGATTTGTGGAAAGTCAAGTTTTTTTTGACAGTACCGAGGGTGAAGACCAATTAATTATTCGCCGGATTATCTTTACTTTATTTACCATTGTTTTTGTTTACTCGGGGTTAATTTATCAAGTCGAACATCCCACCAATCCCCAGGCATTTCGTACCTTTATCGATGCGGTCTATTTTTGTGTGGTGACGATGACAACTGTGGGATTTGGGGATGTGACGCCCTTATCTCAAGGGGGGCGATTGCTGACAATTTTGATGATTATTTCGGGAATTGCGCTGATTCCGGGACAATTGGGGGCGTTAATTAAAGAATTAGTGAGAAATGCTAACCGGGTGGAAACCCCTTGTGGAGGATGTGGGTTGTCTCGTCACGATCGCGATGCTCTGTTTTGCAAGGTTTGTGGCACTTCGTTAAAGTCGTCCCCCTTGAATCCGGCACGATCGCCAGATGCGGAAAAATAAGGCAGTGGGTGGATAGGTTGCCCAGTTTGGGTGAGGAAATGGCTCAATTTTAAGCAACAGCGGGGAGGATTGATGGAGACCCTTTCCGGGGATTTTGCCTACATTACCACAGCGGCGATCGCAGATAGACTGGAGCGATTCTGAACCATTCCTGATAAGAACATAGGTTGTCTCAATTGTCAAGGTTTTACAAAAGTTAAAATTTAGGTGAAAATATGCTACAAATTGTTAAGGATTTTGGCTAAAATGCCAAAAAAATCACGTCGCCAGAAACTACCGCTGAACCAAAATAGACTAACGACTCATCAGGAAGGTTAGAAGGGAGGGACTCGATCTGGACATTCGAGGGCCATGCTTTCGACTTGCATCTATCTCTCAATTTGGAATGGGTTCGGCGAATGGTCGGGGTTTGCATCACTCTTTCCAGGCGGCACTCTCATTCGGATGCGTGGGATCCGAGGACCCTAGTCCAACTCGGTGTTCGGTGCGATCGCAGTGCGGAACTTTTGAAACTGGAAAAAGACCAGGCAAAAACCGGACCTCGGCGATCGCATGAGGGGACTCCACGCCACAACTCCGGAAACCCTATCTGCATTCCCTACCAGGAGGATTCCCACCATGCAACAGATTTCAGTTCATCACTCCCTCAAGGTGCAACCCAACCCCACCCTGAATGGCAATCCCAAAACCAGCCGATCGCCATCCTCGAAGCACTCACCGACTCTCCCCCAAAGCGAAGGCATCTTATCCCAATTTGTGGAATATGTTCCGGCAGCGGTGGCAATGGTCGATCGCCAAATGCGCTATTTGGCCTGGTCGCGACGGTGGGAGAGTGAATATAGTTCCAGCGATCGCACCTGTGCCATTGGGCGATCGCATTATGAACTCTTCCCTCATCTATGCGAATCCTGGCAACAGCGCTATCAACATTGTATAGAAACCGGAGAACCCTTGTGCCATGAGGATTGTCTCCTTAAACCCAATGGCCAACTCGAATGGGTGAAATGGGAGATTCAACCCTGGATCGCTAGTGATGGCGAAATTGGCGGGTTGATGTTGTCTGCCGAACTCCTCACCGAGCGCAAACAACTCGCCGACGCCTTACAACTCACTCAATTTGCAATGGATAAAGCGGCAGATGCCGTCCTCTGGATGACCCCGGATGCTCACTTGAGCTATGTTAATGAAGCCGCCTGTCAGTTACTCGGCTATACTCCAGAAGAATTACGCGCCCTCACCGTTTCTCAAATTGACCCCGCCTTTTCTCCCCCGATTTGGGCCGAACATTGGCGAGCGATTAAACAGTTTCAAACCTTTACCTTTGAATCTAATTACTTCACTAAACAAAATCAGTCGATTCCCGTGGAAATTCGGGTCAATTATTTAACCTTTAATGGTCAAGAATATCACTGTGCCTTCGTCCGAGATATTAGTGAACGCAAACAAGCCGAATCCGACCTACAGAATGCCAATGAGCAACTCCAAGCCGTCTTGGATGCCGTTCCCGGTTTAGTCTCTTGGGTGAGTTCGGATTTACGCTATTTGGGGGTGAATCGCCATTTAGCCGCAGCCTTCCAAATGCCTGCGGATAGCTTTGCCGATCGCCCCGTGGGATTCTTACAAACCAGTCCCAAATTCTCCGAAATGGTGCAGGAATTTTTTGCCAGTCCTGAACCCACCCAATCCACGGAAATCACCTTAGAGTCCAAGGGTGAACCCCGCAGCTATTTAGTGGTTTCTCAGAAATATCAAAAAGGAACCAAAGCCGTTTTTATCGGCATTGATATCAGCGATCGCAAACAAATGGAAGTCGCTTTACGCCGGAGTGAAACCCTCTATCGCACCCTGGCAAAAAACTTTCCCAATGGGACCGTTTGCCTCTTTGATAAAGACCTGCATCACACCCTAGCCGAAGGAACCGAACTCCCCAAAGTTGGCTTATCTAAAGAATTAATCGAAGGCAAAACTTTAGCAGAAGCTTTCCCCTCAGACATTGCGACCCGCTACGAACCCCTCTATCGCGATGCTCTAGCGGGCAAGGAAAGCGTGACTGAAGTTCCCTTTGGAAGTCGTCTTTATCTCGCCCATACCTTACCCTTGAAAAACGAACAGGGAGAAGCCATTGCGGGAATGATTATGACCCAAAATATTACCGAACGCAAACAAGCAGAAGATGCCTTGCGCCGTTCCGAAGAACGCTTCCGACAAAAAGCTGAAGAACTCAAACATACCTTACAGGAATTAAGACAAACTCAAACTCAACTGATTCAAACGGAAAAAATGTCGAGTCTCGGCCAATTGGTGGCGGGGGTCGCTCACGAAATTAACAATCCCGTAAGCTTTATTTATGGCAACATCGCTCATGCTCGCCAATATGTCCGGGACCTTTTAGACCTAGTGGAACTGTATGGAAAAGAATATCAAAAACCCACCCCGAAAATTCAAGAGCATATCGAAGGAATTGGCCTCAATTTTTTAATGGAAGATTTTCCTAAACTGATGTCTTCCATGCAGGTAGGAGCCGATCGCATCCGGGAAGTGGTGCTGTCTTTGCGAAACTTTTCCCGTCTGGATCAAGCTCAGAAAAAATCAGTGAATATTCATGAAGGGATTGATAGTACCTTACTGATTTTACAAAATCGTCTCAAGGCAAAAGCCGGAATGCCCAGCATTGAGGTGATTAAAGAATATGGGGAACTTCCTGCCATCGAATGCTATGCCGGACAACTGAATCAGGTGTTTATGAATTTACTGGGGAATGCGATCGATGTTTTAGAGGAAGAGGGACACAAACAGCTCAAAATGCGCGCAAGAGTTCCGAACCTGACCGGGGATGCTCCCGGAACCTTTAACCCCAGAATTTGCATTCACACCGAACGGGTAGGGGACTGCGCGTTGATCCGTATTTCCGATAATGGGCGAGGAATGAATGCCGAGACCAAGCAACATATTTTTGAGCCGTTTTTTACCACCAAAAACCCGGGTAAAGGCACGGGGTTAGGTTTATCGATTAGCTATCAAATTGTCGTGGAAAAACATGGAGGCAAAATTGACTGTAAGTCGGGTCCGGGATTGGGAACGGAATTTATGATTACCTTACCGATTCCCTAACTTGGGTTTGAGGAGGGAAGCAGGCTGCATTTTCAATCAGCCAGGAACAGTCTGTTTCCGTGTACCTACGGTTGACAAGATGTTCTGAGTTGAGTTAATCCCTGGGTGAAGGTTTGAATCAAAGGGTTCAGACAGGTCAACAAAATGACTTTCGTTGTCCCATCCAGATTGAGGGGTTTTAATTTTTTTTAAGTTTTTATAAAAAAAATTAGACTGCACCCTTATTCTGATATCTTTTATTAAAACCCTGGCCACAGGGAGGAGTGAAGGAGTTACAAATATTCACAATAACTCAGAACTACCTCAAACAAAAGTTAGACCCTTTTTCGGGAACTTTTGTGTCGGAGCAAACAACGGTTAATCGGAAACAAGTCCTAAACTAGAAACGTGACGGGTGGGGAATGGGGTAAACATGAAGACTCAGAGGGGGCAGAAAATGAGCAGGGCCGGATTGGCCCTGGGAGGGTTGGCGATCGCCGGGGCTGTGCTGGGACTGGACCAACCGGGCGGCGGATGGCCGGGGGAATGGCAACCACACCTAGGGTTGGGGTCCGTCTCGGTGGCGGCGATCGCAGCCACTCCCCTTGGCTTCTCCTGGGTTCCGAGTCGTCCAGATTCTCCCTGGAGTCAGAATAGGGACGGGACTGGACAGCGCTTAAACACAGGCGGGTCTATCACTCCAGAGGATGACGACCTAGGGGAATTTACATTAATAAAAAAGCCCGCATTTCTTGACATAACCCCTCTAAAATTGAGGGAATTCATTCAGATGTTAACTTACTTTTTCCAGCCAGAGTATGCCTCAATTTCCGAGGAATTAATAGAGACCGCTGCAACGAATCCTGCCCATTCCCACTCTCCCCGTTCTCAAGAGGCTTCTGAATCCTCCTTTCTAGTGGCAATTAACCCCTGGGGGACGGCCCACAACCCCTATCAAATTGCCCTGGTGCTCTTCCTAAATACCACCGGAACTGTCCTGATGCTGCACTATGTGAGTCTGAGAATGCAAACCCAGTTCAAAGCCCATATCACCGAAAAGGAAGCATTGCCAGTCGCCCCAGACGGATGGTTGAGTCTCCTCGATACCAACCCTGCCTTTAACTGTGCCATCAAACCCAATGGCACAGTTTTCTTTATGAATCAAGCCATGTTAACGCGAGTCGGTTATATTCGGGCGGAAGCATTAGGGCTGGATTATATTAATACATTTATTCCCCAACCGGACCGGCCCTTGGTCTCGCAAACCTTAGAGCAACTCACCCAGGAAACCCAACCTCAACGAATCCAAACCCGCATTCTCACAAAGCAGGGAGAAGAAATCTGGGTGGAGTGGTGTGTTCGGTCCGTGTACACAGGCGATCGCCCGAGGTTAGACTATTGGATCGCCACCGGAATCGAGATTGAAGACCCGAGTCGCGTCGAAGCCCACACTCGTCTATGGGAGAACATGACTCAGGCGGTGAGTGCAGCGCCAGATTTTGAATCCGCCTTAAAAGTCGCACTTTGTAGCATGGGAGAAACCCTAGGATACTCTGCCGGGGAAGCCTGGGTTCTCAACCCCGAGGGAACCGCTTTAGACTGTTCTGGTCTGTACTATGCTGCACCGGGAAGCTCTTACTCCGCTCCTGGTAGTTGCTTGCGCTTAGAACTCAATCAGGGGTTAGCTGGACGAGTCATGGCATCGGGAGAACCGGAATGGATTGCCGATCTCGCCGCTGAAGCCGAGAAAGGGTTTCCTCTCTCTCACCGGGCGATCGCCTGTGGATTCACCAGTGCCTTGGGAATTCCAATTTTGGCCGATCGCCTGGTCCTGGCGGTGTTGGTGTTTTTTCAGTCAACCCCGGGGAAACTCGACTCGCGACTGCTGCCGCGCATCTCCTCAATGGCGCTCCAAGTAGGGTCTGTCTTACATCGGTTACAGACCTTAAAGGCACTCCAGCAAGCGGAAGCGAACTATCGCAGTATTGTAGAAAATGCCGTAGAAGGAATTTTTCAGACCACCCCCGATGGACGGTATATGAGTGCGAATCCAGCTTTGGCGGCGATCTATGGGTATGCTTCCCTCCCGGAATTGATGGCGGCGCTGTGCGATCGCTCCCATCAAATCTACGTTGATCCCCGATGTCCAGAGGAGTTTATTCGCCTGTTACAGCAACAAGATGTGGTTACCGGATTTGAAGCGCAGGTTTATCGCGCGGATGGTAGTATGATTTGGATTTCTCAAAATGCTCGTGCGGTGCGCGATGCTCGTGATCAATTGATGTATTATGAAGGGTCCGTGGTGAATATAACCGATCGCAAATGGACAGAAGCGCAACTGCGATACAATGCTTCTCACGATGCACTCACCGGGTTGTGGAATCGAGGCTTTTTTATGGATCGGTTGGTCAAAGCCGTCTCCCGGGCCCAGAGTGAACCGGAGTATGAGTTTGCGGTCTTGTTCATGGATTTGGATGACTTCAAATTGGTGAATGATAGTTTAGGTCATTCCGTGGGCGATCGCTTGTTGATGGCGATCGCCGGACGACTAGAACAATGTTTAGGTCCTAACGATACCCTCGCCCGGTTTGGCGGGGATGAATTTACTTTGTTGTTGGAAGATATTCCTCGGGTTGAAGATGCGATCGCCGTGGCGCACCAAGTCCACGAAACCTTGCGTCAGCCGTTTAATGCGGGAAGTTACGAGGTGTTTTCCTCAATCAGTATTGGCATTGTTCATAGTACAGCCGGCGATCGGCGTCAGCCTGATTTTTTGCGGGATGCGGATATTGCTATGTATCGCGCCAAAGGCCGGGAAAAAGGCGGATATGTGGTATTTGATGCTACCATGCGTGAGGAAGCTATCTTACGATTGGAGTTGGAAACCGATCTGCGCTGGGCGATCGAACGCGGCGAGTTTCAGATGTTTTATCAGCCCATTGTGAGGCTCACTACGGGAGAAATTAGTGGATTTGAAGCCTTGATTCGATGGCATCATCCCCGCAAAGGGTGGATTTCTCCCAATGTATTTATCCCCGTGGCCGAGGAAACCGGCGCGATCGAACGCATCGGTGAATGGGCGCTGATTCAATCCTGTAACCAGTTAAAAAGCTGGAAAAAGCAATTTCCCACCTATCCTTCCCTGAAAATGAGTGTGAATCTTTCCGGGAAGCAACTGACTCAGAAATTGAGCGATCGCGTTGAGGAAATTCTCCAGGAAACCGGGGTTGATGGCTGGGATTTGAAATTAGAAATTACCGAAACGGCCCTCGTGGAAGACCCTGAAGGGGCGATCGCCATCCTTGATCGCCTCAAAGCCCTCGATATTCAGTTATGCATTGATGATTTTGGCACAGGTTACTCCTCTTTGAGTTATCTCCATCGCTTCCCCGTGGATGTTTTAAAAATAGACCGCTCTTTTGTTCGTCAAATGTCCCACCTCAATGACGATTCAGAAATTGTCAGAACCATTGTCACCCTGGCGCATACCCTAGGACTGGATGTGATTGCAGAAGGCATTGAAACCCTAGATTCCATGCACGAACTCCAAATCCTCCGCTGTAAATACGGTCAGGGCTACTTTTTTTCCGAACCCGTTAACGGTGAGGCTGCGGCACTCTTATTAGTCCAGGGTCAGGTGAGTGACCTAGAAGTGAGTTAATACTTAGGCGGGGGTTTGCACCCTCGGCTAGGCTTTTCACAAGTGCTTTGGACGTAGGTTAAACGCGATACCCCGATCCACTTCAATATTAAACTCTTGGCCCTCAAGCTTTTCAGACCTCGGACAATTCCGAAGTTTTTTCGTTACAATAAATGCGAGCCTTTAGGGGAAATCTACGCAAGCGCGATCGCGCTTTTACTTGGGTGACATTCAATCGGATCACCCTCTCAAAAAAAAGGCGAATTTAGCGAATAGTAACTTTTCCATGAAACTAACATTTTTCAATTTAAGCTCACCATTCAATTCTTTCATTTCCAGGAAACGCTTTTGGTATATTGTGCCTTTTTTATGTTCTTTGGGAATCGCCTTATTCCCCTCACTGACTGCCGCTAGGGATGCTCAGTTTTCTGCCGTTCCCTCCGGGATATCCTTATCCCATCAGGTCACTCAATTACAGGACCAAAAACCTGCCATCAGCCCAGGAAGTTCCCCGAGTGATTTTGCCCAGGCTGTCACAGCAATTGAGCAACAATGGGAAACAGTATTTGAAGATTATTTTGGCAGAAATTTATCGGAAGTTACCCTGAGTGGGGCAGAAATTGGCGAAGCGTTGGCTGGCGTCGAACAAAAAACGGGTCAAAAGTCGGCGGTAATTTACATGATTCCCCGTGAGGATAAACTTGAACTGTTGTTAGTCACTGCGGATGGAGGAGTGACGGGTCGGACGATCGCCGAAACCAATCAAGAGATGCTGATAGAAACAGCACAACAATTACGACAGCGCATGACTAGCCCCAGCCGAAGAAGTACCCGGTCCTATCTGCCTCAAGCGCAACAACTTTATACTTGGACGATCGCACCCTTGCGTGAGGAATTGCAGTCGCTGGGAATCGAAAATCTGTTGTTATGTGTCGGTCCAGGGTTGCGATCGGTCCCCTTTGCTGCCTTACATGATGGGGAAAAATTTTTGGTGGAACAATACAGTCTCTCCCTAATTCCCGCCTTTAATATGATTGACTTGAATCCCAGTGAACTGGCGAATACAGAAGTTTTGGCAATGGGGGCGTCCCAATTTGAGAACCTCTCTCCTCTACCTGCGGTCCCGGTGGAACTCTCTCAAATTGCCCGTTATCTGTGGCCGGGAGAGGTGTTTCTCAATCAAGATTTTACCCTGGAAAACTTGCAGTTGCAATTGCAAGAATCCCGCTATGGAATCGTTCACCTCGCCACTCACGCTGATTTTCAGGAGGGAAAACCGGCTCAATCTTATATTCAATTGTGGGATAGTCAACTCACTTTGGATGATATGCAACAGTTGGAACTCGATGACGCTGCGATCGGATTATTGGTGTTGAGTGCTTGTAAGACGGCTGTCGGCAGCCAAGATGCCGAAAAGGGATTTGCCGGATTAGCGATTCAAAGCGGTGTCCCTTCTGCCTTAGCGAGTTTATGGTATGTGAGTGACCTCGGGACTCTAGCACTGATGTCCGAGTTTTACAATACGTTCAAAACCGACGACCCCAACTCGCGATCGCTCCTCAAGGCAGAAGCGCTGCGTGAGGCTCAACTGGCGATGCTGCGAGGAGAAGTGCGCCTAGAAGACGGCAACCTCGTCAGCGATCGCGGGGTACTTCCTCTCCCCGGAGAATTAGGGGAATTGACGGGGGAAAATTTAGCTCACCCTTACTTTTGGGCCGGGTTTACTTTAATTGGCAGTCCCTGGTAAGAGGCGGTACCCCTGGCGATCGCTGTTCTGGAGAAGGGTAAAACTCAAGAAAGGCGATCGCGACTTCAGCTTATTTCCCTGATCCCTTGACAGGAACACCCCACCCAGAAACATCGAGTAACTGTTGAAGCGATCGCCTGCTCTTTTAAATTCTGACCCCTTGAATTTCCGAATATAACCGCTCTCAATTTATGAGTCCATCTGGGCGATCGGTGTAATTTTATTGGATTGCAATCACCCAATCAATAGGCGTTGAAGGTATGCTTAGACTGACCCATTAGAAATCATATACCGAACCTGACTTTAATCCGGTTCATTCCATCAAAACTCATCAATTTTGCCAAACCCCATCCAAACATCCTACAATTATCCCATTGCCAGTGATTTTTATAACTCGGGTTTTGCATCCCATCCAAAAAATCGATGAAAATGTTTGTTCCAGGTCGTCTTTGTTTATTTGGAGAACACAGTGATTGGGCCGGGGGATACCGAAGTATCAATCCTGCTCTCCACAAAGGATACACCCTCAGCGTCGGCACCAATCAAGGTATTTATGCCCAAGTCAAACCCCATCCCACCCATCTGATTCTTCACTCCTGTCTCACCGATGGCACTCGTAAAGAATTGTTACAAATTCCGATGGAACGAGAACAATTGCTGGCCGAAGCCAAAAAGGGTGGGTTTTTTAGTTACGCCGCAGGAGTCGCCTATCAAGCCTTGACCTTGTATCAGGTCCAAGGCATAGAAATTGATAACTATCAAACCGATTTACCCATTCAAAAAGGATTAGCCTCAAGTGCAGCTATCTCCGTCCTCGTCGCCCGTTGTTTCAATCAGTTATACCAATTAAAATTAACCCTTCGCGGTGAAATGGAGTTAGCCTATCACGGTGAAATTACCACCCCATCTCGCTGTGGTCGCCTCGACCAAAGTTGTGCCTACGGGAACCGGCCTGTGATGATGATGTTTGATGGACCACATATTAATATTATAGAACTCAAAATTTCCAAAAATTTATTTTTTGTAGTCGTGGATTTAGCCGCCTCCAAAAATACCCATGAAATTCTCAGTATTCTCAATCAATGCTATCCCTTTGCCACCAATGAAATTAAGCAAAGCGTTCATAAATATTTAGGAGAGATTAGCGCCCGAATTACCCAGGAAGCCGCCACAGCCCTAGAACAGGGTGATGCCGAATCCCTCGGAGCCTTAATGAAGCAAGCCCAAACAGAATTTGACCGCTATTTAATTCGGGCCTGTCCCTCCCAATTAACTGCCCCCGTACTGCATTCGCTGCTCAAACATCCTCCGCTGCAAAGCTTAATTTTGGGCGGAAAAGGCGTCGGTTCTCAAGGAGATGGGACCGCACAATTTATCGTCAAGAATCAACAAAATCAACAGCGATTGATTGAACTGATTAAACGAGATTTTCCGCAAATGCAATGTTTGAAACTGGTGATTTCATCTTCTTCCCCTGAAGTCATAGAATAAAATAGGGGGACATTCCCGCAACCTGTCTAGTTCAGTCTTAACCGTGAGACATGATGGCCTTCTCTAAACCGTTTTAATATGACCAATTCAAATCATCCGATTCGCAAAGCAATTATTCCAGCCGCAGGATTTGGCACGCGCCTGTTTCCAGCCACGAAAGCTATCAAAAAAGAATTGTTGCCGATTATCGACAGCAAAGGTCGAGTTAAACCCACGATTTTAGCCATTGTAGAAGAAGCCATCAGTGCCGGAATCGAAGAGGTGGCGATTATCGTACAAACCGGGGATGCTCCAATTTTTGAGAGTTTCTTCAAAACTCCTTTAAACGCGATTCATTATAACAAACTTTCCCCAGAAAATCAAGCTTATAGTCAGTATTTACAAGACTTAGGCGAAAAAATTACCCTATTGATTCAGGAAGTTCAGGAGGGGTATGGTCATGCGGTATTTTGCGCCAAAGACTGGGTAAATCATGAACCATTCCTGCTGTTTTTAGGGGATCATGTTTATTTATCCGATACCGAACTCTCTTGTGCCAGCCAACTAATGGAGGTTTATAACCGGGTGGGAAAAAGTACCGTTGCCCTCACTGTAACCCCTGGTGAAGAAATTTATCACTGTGGTTGTGTCACGGGCAATTGGCAAGATAACGATAAAATTTTGTCCCTCACCCAAGTCTGCGAAAAGCCGGATTTAGACTATGCCAGGAAATACTTAAAGGTAGCAGGATTAACAGGCGATCGCTTCTTAACCGTCTTCGGAATTTATGCCCTAACTCCCACAATCTTTGACTTTCTCGAAACCAATATCCGCAATAATCTCCGAGAGAAAGGAGAATTTCAGCTCACCACCTGCTTAGAACAAGTGCGGCAAGCGGAAGGAATGTATGGCTATCAAATCAAAGGACGATGTTTCGATACCGGAATGCCCGATGCCTATTATCAGACTTTCATCGATTTTCGCAACGGCTAAAAATTGTGCTGCATCCAACACAGCCTGATTGACATTTGATATCATAGATTAGAAACATAGCAAAATTAAAAAACTCCCATGAGAAAACTTGGCTTTGGATTGATATGGATTGGACTCCTTATTTATGCCTTTGGATTTGCACCCCCGGACAACCCTACCGCCACCTTTAATTTAATTAAAAACCTAGTAACCGGAGAATGGGAGGGAATCAACCCTCTAATTATTGCCTTGTTTAATATCATGGGAGTATGGCCGTTCATCTATAGCGCCGTGCTATTTTTAGATGGAAAAGGACAAAAGATTCCCGCATGGCCATTTGTCACCCTATCCTTTGGCGTTGGTGCATTTGCCTTGTTACCCTATCTGGCCTTGCGACAGCCTAACCCCAGCTTTTCCGGGGAGAAAAATTGGTTTTTAAAAGCAGTAGACTCGCGAATTTTCGGGGCGATCGCCGCCTTATCCGCCCTCATCTTACTCGGCTATGGCATCACCCAAGGAAATTGGACCGATTACCTCTACCAATGGCAAACCAGCCGATTTATTCACGTCATGACCTTAGACTTTTGCCTGCTGTGCCTCCTCTTTCCCACCATCCTCAGAGATGACATGGCGCGACGGGGTTTAAACAGTCCCGTGATATTTTGGATCGTCGCCTTAATTCCCTTATTAGGACCCGCATTTTATTTAGCCTTACGTCCCCCCATCCGAGTTAGCGGGGAAGGGGTACAGATGAATACTCCGGTAACTCAGGAATAGTACAGTAGCGGCAGAAGAAGGGCAAACCCATGATTGGCTGGGTTTGCTCTTTATTTTCAGAAAACTCAGTTTTTGTCAAAATCCTTTGACAGGTTTTCCCTATAATAGGGATAGACTAAAAAATCAACTTTTACAAACGCCGCCCCCCAAACCTGGAGACTCAAACCATGAAAGAGGCGATCGCAGGCAACCTCACCCGCTACCGCAAAGCGGTAAACTTATCACAAGAACAACTCGCCAACCTTGTCAGCATCACCCGCCAAAGCATCAATAACTACGAAAACGCCAAGACTTTACCCGATAGCAAAACCCTCTCAGCCCTTGCCCGCACCTTGGGCGTCACCCTGGATGACTTGCTGCGCCCCGAATCTAGCCCAGTCACCCCCTTTCGATTTCGCGCCCATACTGGCTTTGACAAACAACCGCAACTTGCCACCCAAGTGCGACGGATGCTGGAGACCTATCAAGCCTTAGAAGCCGCAACAGGCATCCCCGCCTATGCCCCAGAAACCCATTCCTGTCATCAATTACCCGGCAATGAAGCAGTCATTCAGGCAACAGCAGCCCGGTTTCGCCGGACCTTGGGATTGGGGGAAACACCCATTCTCAATTTATTTGCAGCCGTAGAGGAATTGGGGTTAAAAGTCCTCCGTCAACCCATTGCAATTAAAGGCTTTTTTGGGTTAAGTGCCTGTAGCTTTGCTCAAGGTGCTTTTGTTTTAATCAATACCCATAATATTTCCATTGAACAGCAACTCTTTACTCTATCCCAGGAAATTGGTCATTTAATTTTCCATCGAGACGACTATCAAGACAACCTCATAAAACCGGGGAATAAAGAGGAAGAAGAAGCCCGGGAAGCCGTGGCTGATTATTTTGCCGGACATTTACTGGTTCCCCAAACCGAATTTGAGCGACTTTATCAAATTAGCCCCAACTTGATTCAACTCAAACAGCATTTTAGAGTCAGCTATCAAGTGATTTTAAAGCGGTTAGCGGATATGGGACGCATCGACTATGGCCGAGAAATCGCCAAGATTCGCAAAATTTATAAACAGCGAAATGGCTTACCTTTGAGCAACTGCATCGAGTTATCTCCAACCTTAAAGCCCGAAGAGTTTCCAGAAAATGAACGGTATCAACAACTCATCTGGCAAGCCTTAAATCGGGGAAATATCTCCGAACTCAAAGCCGCCGAACTGCTGAATATCACCCTGGAAGAACTGGGAGTTCGTCGTCGAGAGGCGGAGGTCTATGCTATCCCCTAACGGCACAATTCTTGACGCTACTGCTTTGATTGACTTTCGCTATCTTGATGAGTGGGAGTGGCTGCAACAACAGTATCAGCCTTTATATATTGCCCAAGAAGTTTTAGACTCAGATCATCTCGAACAGAGTACGCGAGAGACGGCGAAAAAATACTTAATCCCGCTTCCGTTAGAGACTGAAGAAATGTTTGCTAGTTTTCTGGAGTTTGGCAACAAAGCGCCCCTGCTGAGTGAAGCCGATCGCTCAACTCTGGTTCTGGCCCGTCATCAATTATTATTATGTGCCAGTGATGATAATTTAGTGGTAAAAATATGCCAAGAATATGGAATCGCTTACATCAGAACTCTGCGTCTCCTGACAGAGATGGTCCAGACGGGACATAAAAGTAAGATTGAAGTCAAGAGGATGGCCGAGTTGTTAATTCAAGAGAGGGGTAAACATATTCGGTCATCCATTTTAACCAATTGGTATAATGAGTTGGGAAAATAGGCTAAAGAATTTAGTCCCCAGTTTTACAAGCAAGGTACTGGAGTGTAATAGGGGCTTACCTCAAGAAAATAGTAGGGACAACGAATCAGGCGATCGCCCCCCAAAAAAACACAAAAGGCGCGATCGCCGCGCCTCCTGTTACTTCTCCTAATTACGATTCCCAGTCGGGACAGTCGCCATCGGCTTCCCAGCCATAGGGATGCATTCCACAAACCAGTAAATTGCCCCCGTAAACCTGTCCATGATAGTTTTTACAGCCGATACAGGCTGAATATTTTTCCGCTGTGGGTTCCACGGATGACACAAACCCATCCATGTCCGTTGGAAATTCATCTAGTCCTAAATACAGGTCAAAAAATGGATCAACTAACTCTTCAAAATATTGGTCAAATTCGGTGAAAATCGTCGTTTGTAATTCTTCGGCGAATTCTTCAGACAGTTCCATAATATCTGAAGAAACTCTTCCCAAAATATCGACGAATTCCTCGACCTCTTCCGTCACTTCTTGAACAAAGCGATCCACTTCTTGTCCCGCTGTCTCTAACATTTTGAAAAATTCTTTCGGCCAATCTTCCATAACCCTTTGCCTAATGATTTCCGGAAGCAATCTCTATTCGTTCTGGAGTCGCCGTAGTTCATCCTGTAACGATTGTACCTGATCGCGCAGGTTATTCACCTCTGGAGGTTTCTCCGGGGCGGGTTCTTCTTCATCGTCTTCTAGGATTTCAATGCGACGGGGTTCTCGTGGCGTTGTCTGTTCAGATTGGGGCTGCTTGATTTGCTGCTGGCCCTGTTTCATCATGTCTTCGACGAAGCGACGCGCTTCTTCGGTGCTCATTTCGCCCCGCGCGACCATTTCATCGGCCAGTTTTTGGGCTTTTTCGCGCACTTCGGCTAGTCTTCCGGTGGCTTGTTCGCCTGCATAAGATGCGATTCCCACTCCCAGATAAAATGCCTTTTGTACTATATCACCGAAACCAGGCATAGGCAGTATTGCTCCTTCGTCGCTGAGGTTACTGCTTCTAGGATAAGGCTAATAGAGGCGGAGTGACCACCAAAAAGCGGGACTAAAAAAAAGTGACCCGGATACCACGCCTGTCACAAGCATCCCGTATTGCTGCTACCTTCCGGTCCTGACAAGATTTGGGCGTTATGACCGCATGGGTCCAGGTCATTTATAACTATATCATTGTTGTCCGACTCTTGTCTAGGGGGTAACCGAATATTTTTAAAACTTGTGGTTTGGGCCCGTTATTCCACGACGATACACCACTCATAGAGGTCGTACTTGACGCAGCCATGTTTTACAAGAGGGTCAGAAGCGACGATCTGCTGGGCTTCCTCCATTGACTCGGCCTCAAACAGCAGCATTCCGCCTCCGCGTCGTTGCCAGTAGCCGGTTTTGGCTTGATGTCCTTTGGCAATTAAATCTTCAACGTAGGCTTTATGGGCGGGAACGTAGCGATCGAAGGTAGGTTTATCGACGGTTCCTTCTTCTATTTTGACAAACCAGGGCATTGGAGGTCGCTGTCAGGGGTTAGGGGTTAAACGGGATTGGCCTGGGACTCCTAAGAGTGCAGGTCATCGCAAATTTTAGCATCAAATGGGCTAAGGGTTGGGTTTGCCCTTAAAAACAGCGTTTGAGGAGGGTGGGGGGAGGGAATGGGGGGATTGACCGATCGCCCAATAATTCGCAACCCTGACGCACTAAATCATCCAGTTCCAAGTTCCAAATCATCGCCGTTCCATCGTCACTGGTGGAGGCTAATTCTCCCCCTTCTGGAGACCAGGATACATGAGTGATGGCTTGTTGATGTCCGCGTAAGGGCGTGAGGAAGCTGCCATCTCGATTCCAGAGGTTAAGAGTACCCTCAGCAGTTCCCGTGGCAAGGGTTTGAGAATCGGGGTGGAAATTGAGGCTGGTGACGGGACTGGAATGGTCGAGAATACTTAATAATTTACCATCGCTTTCTCGCCAGAGTCTGACGGTGCCATCATCACTGGCGGAGGCTAATAATTGACCATCGGGACTGAAGCGAATGGCAACAATGCGATCGCCATGTCCTTCTAAGATATGAATCAATTTCCCATCGCTAGTTCTGCGGAGGAAGATTCGGCGATCGCTACTGGCAGAGGCGAGGGTTTTGCCGTTGGGTGAAAACCTCACGGATAAGACTTGATTCTGATGTCCTGTCCAAGTTTGCAGCAATTTTCCATCTTTGACCCGCCAAATTTTCACGGTGTTTTCTTCTGCGGTGGCGATCGCCTCTGCTTTGGGACTAAAACTCACATCGTTGATGGGACTGGAATGAGGGATGGTCAGGGGTAATTTTTCCCCGGTTGTTGTCCAGAATTGTAAAGGATGATTCGTTGTTGCCACTGCGATGATTTTGCCGTCGGGACTGATAGCAATGCGGTGAACTGGACCGGGAATATCCGGTAAATTTAGGGCGACTTGGCGATCGCCATTCCAGAGGGTAACGGTATTATGGGTAGCCGTGACAAAACCCTGACCGTTTGGGGTAAATTCCAAGGCGACTGCGGGGTGAGAATGGAGGAGGCGATCGGGTTCGATTAAACGATAGATAGCCTGATGCAGTCCTAGGGCCACTCGGAACTGAGTTGCGGAGTTGACCCCAATGAATGCCTTGAGTTGTTGGGCGGCTTCCAGGCTTTCTATCAGGGCCAATTCCGGTTGATTTTCCGCAATCAGGGCTTGAGAGAGTAAGGCCATGCCGTTGAGTTGAGTATGGGTTTCATCAATAGATTTGTTGACCCAAAATACCCCAATGAGAAAGGCAAAAATTGCAATAAATGCGCCGCCCATCCCTGTCATACGTCGGGCTAGATTTTCCTGATATTGTCGGAGTTTTGCTTCGCTGATTTTGCGGCGATTTTGTTCTTGGGTGAGTTCTTCTAATAACTCTTTTTCTCGATAAAGTTGCTGAATTTGGGCTTGAGTTTGTTCGGCATCTTTGCGAAATTCGGTTAATTCAGATTCTTGACTGGCGGCTAAGAATTGATAATCGCGATCGCTCAAATTTTTCCCTTTGGCCCAGTCGCGGGCATCTTGTAGGGCTTTTCCTCGGAGTAAGCGGGAAGTATCCTGGCAGTCCGACCCTAACCAGGCTTCTAAGGCTTCAGCATAAGGACGCAAATCAAATAGGGATTTTTCCACCCAATTGGGGTTAAAAATGGCGGCATAAATGGGATTGCTAACGGTTAATTGTCCGTCTCGAATTCGCACTAAACCAGAGAGGCGCAATTCGGTTTGTTCGGGACTATCATCGGCGGGAATTGCTTCTAATTGTAAGAGTTGTTGATAGCATCCCAGTAAACGGCTGGCCCGTTGGGGGTTTCTCAGGAGGCGATCGCGAACGGTTCGCAGATGTGCCGGTTCGTCCCGAGATTCCCAATTGTGAATGATTTCAGTTTTAATTAACCGTTCGACCCATTCTGTTTCATTCCCTAACTGGGGCAAAAATTCTGGGCTAATTTTTCCGGTTTCAAGGACTAATTGACATAATTTTTGAGTTAAAAAGGGTTGTCCTCCGGTCCAATTGAAAATCTGTTGGAGGACCTGTTGAGGATGAGTCACGGTATCAGTTAAACCAGCGACTAGCGGCTGGACTTCATCGAGTTGAAAGCCAGATAAATCAATCGCATGGCCGATATTAAACGGGGTACGAGTGCGATCGCTAATTAAATCCGAGGGGGTGGCAACTCCCAAGAGGGCAAAAGTCAGGCGATCGTAATTGGGATTCTGCGATCGCTTGTTATAACAAGACCGAATCAAGGCAAAAAAGTCTTCCAAAGATTCATTAACGCTCAACACGCTATCAATTTCATCAATAAAAATCACAATCCGTTGAGAAACCTGTTGCAATAACACCGTTTCAATCAGTTCCCCCAAACGCTGAACGGGAGAAATTGACTCTCGGTCCTGCCACCAGTTCATAAATTCCAAAGCATCTAATAAATTAAAATTGCTGGTGAGTTTATAGGCAACTCCTCCATACCATTGTTCGAGAGAAATCTGTTTGCTGCCAATATCAGAAATATCAATCGTGGCACAGGCAACTCCGTCGGCAGTTAATCGCTGCACCGTTCGCACCAGCAAGCTAGATTTTCCCATCTGGCGAGAATTAAGAATGTAACAAAATTCGCCTAATTTTAGCTTTTCATAGAAATTACAATCAGCTTTTCGCACCACATAAGTTGGAGAAGTTTCCGGCAAACTTCCTCCCACTTGATAACCATAAGTTGCTTGTTTCATGGCGGGTCTAAATTACAAATAAAACATTTCAATTTAGATAGACCTGAGATATTGCACCAGTTGCAACAACCGGCGGGGGTTAAAACGATTGGCGGCCTCATAGCTAAAGTCGGTTAAAAACCGACTAAAAACACCACTGGATAAGACTTTCAGTCGGTTTCAACCGACTTTAGCTGTTAGGCCGCCAATCGTTTTAACCCCCGCCGGGTATTGCCACTGATTCTAACCCAGGGTTTGAACAGGTCAAGACAATTACTTGACTTTGCCGTTATTCTGCTGGGATAGGAGCGATCGCACGTCGTCTAAAGTAGTTGAGATATGACGCGGATCGCGGCTGATTCCCTTTCCATCTCCACCGATTTTTCCGGACGTATCCCGATAGGTTTGAGTCAGTAAAAATTGCATCGCTTCGGTGGCGTAGGGGTCGGTTTCTAAGGTTTTGGCGAGGGTGGAGACTGCCTCGGCAGTGCCTTTGGCATTCAGCACTTGTTGCTGTTGTTGCGCTTCTGCTTCCAAAACTGCCGCTTGCTGCTTTGCTTTCGCTTGTAAAATCCGGGCTTCTGCTTCCGCTTTAGCATTATTAATCGCTGCTTCTCGTTGTCCCTCAGAAATGAGAATTTCTGCTTGTTTTTTCCGTTGCGATGACATCTGCAATTCCATCGCTTCTCGCACGGATAGGGAAGGAATGATATCCCGCAGTTCGACTCGGGTTACTTTGATTCCCCAAGGTTCGGTAGCGATATCGAGTTGCTGTAATAGTAATTCATTCACCTCACTCCGGGCCATAAAGGTCTGTTCTAGTTTTAATTTGCTGATTTCTGAGCGAATTAGGGTAGTGACCAAGGTTACCATTGCAGACTGGAGATTTTTGACCTTATAATAGGCTTTTTCAATGTTTAAAATCCGCCAATAGACGACTGCATCTACGCTAATCGAAACGTTATCTCGGGTCATGCAAGTTTGAGGAGGAATATCGAGAAATTGTTCGCGATTGGTTTCTTGATAGGCGACTTGTTCCAGGAAGGGAATCATAAAATTGAGTCCGGGTTGGAGTTTCTTGCCGTCATATTTGCCGAGGGTTTCCACTAAAGCTTCATCCCCTTGTTTGATGATTTTGACGCTACCGGCTAGGGAGGTTCCAGTTACGGCGAGAAAGATTAAAAATAAGGATTCGTACATGATAAAACTCCGGATGGGGTGGGTGAACTGAACGGATCAATGGAATGTATAGGGCCTAAGCGTGAAAAAGCTGTTGGGGAACGACGATGAGGGTGTTACCTTCGCAGCGTAAGACGTAAACTGTTTGGTTGGCAGCGATCGCCAAGTCGCGAATATCACATTGTGCTTGCCAGGAACTGCCTTCATAGAGGACTCGCCCGACTTCCCCGGGTAAGATAGCGGATAAGGTTTTGGCTTCGGTGGCATCCGGGACGGCGATCGCGCCTCTACTTTTCACGAAGATGGGACGCAACCAGAGCACCGAAACCAGGGACAGTCCCACCCAATAGGCAATTTGCCAATCCAACTCCGGCACCATCATCGATTGCCATACGATCGCCCCCATCATCAGGGCTGTAATTCCCATGAATAAGGCGATCGCCTTATATTTATGACCGAAATATTTTCGCACGAACAACTCGATCGCACAAAAACTCACTCCCGTTACCCCCCAAAATAGGGGCATCCACCAGGTGGGCGGACTTACAGGCATCGGCAACAAGGAATAGACGCTAGTCATTGCAGTCTGTATCGGCATGGTTAGTAATGCGACTACAGAAAAATCGGTTACCATTGGAACTTTCTCCTAACTCGATTCGCTGTCTTTCTCATTACATCCTGGGACGGACTGAGATCCACACTGAGTTGTTTGAGTTCCCTTCGATTTTCTATCGACTTGGGTTTTAGCGTAAACTCACAAATCCCGCTTTCCGAATTAAGTCTTGACCCTGTTCGGTTAACAAAAATTTGGCATAAGTCTCCCCCGCTTGTTGGTCAATTTGGCCATTTTCTTTAACCACCACCACCAATCGGCGACTCCAGGGATATTCCCCACTTCTAAACACATCTAAATTCACTTCATTGCGTCTTTGAGGACATTCCGACAGGGGAACAAAGGGCAATTTATAAGGCGCAACAAAATTATTAGAAGTCCGTCCCACGGCTAAGGGTTTCACCATACACTGAGACACCAGTAAGGGTGCAGAAGCCCAATAAATTCCGCCAGGATTTGAGCCAACTCCCCTTAATGCTTCAGTGGTTGTGGAAGTTAAAATGACACTCGGGTGAGAATCTCGGTCGATTTTGCCGTAGGGTTGAATTCTCAAATCCGGTCCGCCCACTTGATTCCAATTAGTAATTTTTCCCGCATAAATCGCATCAAATTGATCCATCGTGATTCCGGGAATATCTAAAGAGGGATGGACAACGATCGCAATCCCATCAATGGCAACGGGAATTTCTTTCAGCGTAAACCCTCTATCCCTCGCTTTTTGATATTCCGCATCGGAAATCGGTCTAGCGGACATCGCAAAGGTGAGTTGATTATCTAATAACATTTCAATCCCAGTTCCCGAACTCGGTGCACCTCTAACGGGATCAGTATAGCGGAGTTGAAACTGCGGCCAAACGGTTTGAATTGCAGGGTCTACGGCGACTCGAATTGACACCCAAGTGCTACTCCCCCCGTGACTAAATAATCCCCTCGGAACATTCTGAACTTCTGCTAAAGTTTCGGGGTTAGAGTCCCCCCCAGGATTAACGATTCCCTCGGACGGGGGGGGATTTTCTGAGTCCGTCAATAATCTTCGGGCCCCGTCTAACTCTTCCCTCAGCCACCAGACAGAGGCACCCATCAAACCTAGGGCAATTACTAGGGCTATAATTAGTGTGGTTGTTTCTTTTTTTGCAGACATCGATTTCTAATCTAACCATTTTTTTGGGTTTATTATATCAGAAAATCCCGGGGTCAATTATCCCGGGATGTTTAAATTTCGTTAAGATTCTATCCCAGGAGGTCGGAATCGCTGTCTAGCATATAGCCAGAAATGATTTCAGTTGTCACCTTGAACACTGGATCACCACTGACTTTATTATCTGTTGAATACATTCTGCTGCGGTAAGCCTAGAAAAGCTCGAATTAAATTGGCGGTTTCTTGATGAGATTGCCAACTGGAACTCACCCCATCTAAAGCGAGAAATCTACCATTTTTCAAAAATAAAACAATCTGAAAGTCTAGGGGAATATCTCCGTCCCAACTGCGAGATTCGATTAAAACATCCCGGATTTCTGCGAGGGAATATTCGACCCGTTGAGAGGTAATCGCCCGATGATACTTGAGAATCAGGCGATCGCACTGTTTATCCAAGGTACAAGTGACCACAGGTCCCCAGCAAACTAGCGCAAAATTTCCAATCCCGATCGCCAACAATAACAATAACGGTATCCACCACAGATGAAAAATCCAGGTTAATAAAGAACCGACTGCCAACAACAGAAACGGCAGTCCGAGGATCAAACTACTGGCAATCAGCCAGACGAAATAAGGGCGATGTCGGAGTTTGAGTTGTGTGGGGGTTTTTTCAACAACAATCATCGGATTAACCTGTTCTTTCATCTCCCAGAGGGCAATATCCTCCCGGGGTTTACATTCTTCCATTCTAGGGATTCTCGATGCGAGTACCCCACTGAGTTATTTGAAACTTCATCGAGTTCTCATCGACTTTGGGAACGCTGCCGTTTAAAATCAGGATGGTGTCTTCCGGTTGTCGCCATTATGCCCCGATCGCTTAAAGTCCGTCCTTCTTGTATTTCTACCCTCAAATCCTCGTTATTACGTCATGGGTTTCCCAGTCAAAAAATCCTCGCGGAAGAGTTGGGTTTTGCCCAATCTACGGTGAGTAATTTCCTGAATGGTAAACCTGTAGATTTTGCAAATTTTATCGAAATCTGTCGGGTTTTGGCGCGAGAATGGCGGGATATTGCCGATTTTGAGGATAACCCTTTACCCTCGACCCAATCCCCCCAGTCTTGGAAAATTTTAATCAGCGATCGCACCCCTTCTTCCTCCCTCTCTCTCCAATTTTACCAGGCTTTGAGTACGGCAGGTCATGAGGTGATTCTACCCCAAGCGACCCTGAATACAACCTCTTCCCTGCAAGACTATACACTCCGCCTTGACTCTTTTGATTATTTACTTTTACTCTTATCTCCTAACAGATTAGAAAGCGAATTAGTCTGGGAACAAGTCCGACAAGGGAGGGAGTTGCAGAGGATGACGCCGCCAAAACTGGCGATATTACCGATTTATATTAACCTAAAATCTACCCCAGCGATTCCCTTTGAATTGCAGCATTTATTAGAGGGAATTCAGCCCTGGCAGTGGCGGCATGACGGAGATACAAACGCGATGGTTTCTGACTTAATTGAATTATTAGCCGAAGGGCGCATTGCTTTGGGTTCGGGCTATCCTTGGGCGGTTCAAGGGTTACCTTTCACTCAGAATCGGTCATCGGAGGCAACTCCGGAGATTCCGCTTCCGATTGCCCCTCCGGAATTGCCCGAAGGACAGGTAGAAATTGCGTCTCAGTTTTATATTGAACGTCCTCCGATGGAATCCCGCTGTTATGAAACTATCACCCAACCGGGGGCATTAATCCGCATTAAAGCCCCGCGACAAATGGGCAAAACGTCATTAATGGCGCGAATTCTCCATCATGCAGAACAAGAGGGTTCGCAAACTGTGGCGGTGAGTTTGCAACTGGCCGATCGCCGGGTATTTAGCAGTTTAAATACCTTCTTACAGTGGTTTTATGCCAGCGTTAGCTTGGAGTTGGACCGATTAGATTTAGACCGATTGGTAAAGTATTCTCAGTTAGCGGAGGCGATCGGCAGTAACCAAAGTTGCAAAGCCTATTTTGAGCAATATTTACTCCCGGAACTCAACGGTCCTTTGACCCTGGGATTAGATGAAGTCGATCGCCTCTTTGAATTTCCCGAGATTGCCGATGATTTTTTTGGCTTATTGCGATCGCTACATGAAGAAGCCAAACGACGGGATATTTGGAAACAGTTCCGCTTGATTGTCGTATATTCCAGCGAAGTTTACATTCCCTTAGATGTGAACAAATCTCCTTTTAATGTCGGATTGCCCATTGAATTACCCGAATTTACTCCTGCCCAAGTCACGGAATTAGCCCAACGACATCATCTCAATTGGCATAGCAATCAGGGGGAGAAATTAATGGAATTAGTCGGAGGACATCCCTATTTAGTGCGATTAGGTCTTTATCATATTGCCCGGGAAGATGTCACCCTGACTCAATTGGTGCAAGAATCACCGACGGAAACGGGATTATATGGCGATCACTTGCGTCGGCATTTGTGGAATTTAGAAAAATATCCGCCCCTCACCCAAGCTATGAAAGCGGTGGTTTCCCAAGTGGATCCGGTCCGGTTGCCTGCTGAACAGGGGTTTAAATTACAGAGTATGGGATTAGTCAAAATGACCGGCAATGATTGCACTCCCCGATGTCGGTTATATGCGGAATATTTTGGCGATCGCCTTAAAGATTAGAACCGATTCGGGATCTGGGAAAACGGGGACGGCGATCGGCTATTCTGGATGCCAAACCTGGAGGTAATACCATTCATGTCCTTTTCTTACACTCGCACAATTCGCTTTACAGATACTGATGCTGCTGGGGTCGTCTATTTTGCCAATCTTCTCTCCATCTGCCATGAAGCGTATGAGGCATCCCTAGCAGCGACGGGAATAGAGTTGCGAACTTTTTTTAATAACCCCAGGGCTGCTATTCCGATTGTTCATGCCGATATTGACTTTTTTCAGCCCCTGTTTTGTGGGGACGAAGTGGCGATCGCCTTAACTCCTCATGCCCTAACTGGCGATCGCTTTGAAATTACCTACTTAATCCAGGCTGCCTCAATGCCTACAGAAAGGCCCCTTGCCAAAGCGCGAACTGAGCACGTTTCCATTGATCCCCAACGCCGAACCCGCCAACCCCTGCCTCCAGAAATGATTCACTGGATCGAGAGTTGGTCCGACTGACGGTAAAATTTTTTTAAATTTACAAAAATTTGTAAATCTTAATACTGTTTTAACCGAAGTTTAATATTATAACTATATCTCAATAAGAACACCGTGGACTCGACGGAGCGCCCACGATACTTTCCTGACTTTCCTTGTAGAACACTTAGCAATCAATAATGAAACTAGAACAGGAACTTTACGAACAGATTCGACAATTAGGCTATTGGGACCGGACCGATCGCATTAATGAAAGCAACGAGAGTCAGCCCTTAGCAAGGGCCTGGTCAAATCCAAATACCACCGCTGCCCCAGAAACGATGTTTCAAATTGTCTGGTTACTCAGTTCGAGTAAAAGACGGCAACGACTCAACCCGATTGATGTCCGAATTTTAGATCGGGCGGCGGCGGATTTGGCCTACGATCGGCGAATTGTGCCGTCTAATCAGTCTTATGTAAAATACCTTTGGGAACAGGTCTATCACATGGAATTTCCCCATGTGATGCGGGAAGGTTAAGACAATTTTATTAATTCCCGTGAGAATTCAATCTCCCTTGGCAACCCGAATATTAACTTTAAAATGAGTTTTCTTTTACGGTGTCACATGAGGTTTGAGTTGAATTAAAACCATTTCTTGAACCATAATGCGGGAGATTTTTCCCCGATTGTTCCGAGGCAAACTGTCTATTTGTACCCAATATTTCGGACGCTTAAAGGGTGATAAGGTATCGGTGAGTAACGAGGCGATCGCCTCTGACTCGACTAGGCCCTTGGGAACATAAACCGCTGTCACTACTTGACCCCAATCGCGATCGGGTACGGCGATCGCACAGACATCTTCAACCAAACCCGTCCCCAAAATCGCCGACTCCACTTCTGCCGGATAAATATTTTCACCCCCACTAATAATTTTATCGCTGTGGCGTCCCACCACAGTTAAATACCCCCCTTCATCGATAAACCCCAAATCATCAGATTGAAACCTGTTTAAATCAGAGGAAAATGAGGCTAAATTTTCCCCAGGATAATACCCCTTTGCCAGAGAATCAGCTTCGATGGTAATCATCCCCGTTTTCCCTACTTCTAACGCTTCCCCTTCAGGATTCGTAATCGTAATTTTGGCATGAGGCAACAGCCGCCCACAACTCTTATTTCCTGCTAGAAAATCTGCCGGTTTTAGGGTAACAATTTGAGAAGCCGTTTCCGTCATGCCATAGGTGGGAGAGAGGGGAATATGGTACTGTTTCGCCCGTTCCAATAATTCCGGCCATGCCGGTGCACCGCCTAATAAAACGGTCTGAAACCGGGCTAAATAATGGGCGGATTCCGGAGTTTCAAGGAGTCGATTTAATTGAGTCGGAACTAGGGAAATAAAAAACTCTTCCGGGTTGATTTTGAAAGCCGTTTGCTCTATAATTTCTTTATAAGAGGAAACATTTATGAACGTTCCTCCAGTGGTGAAAGACCGGAGAAATTGCATCAAACCGCTGACATGAAATAGGGGTAACACACAGCAGGAGTTAACCGCACAGAGTTGGAAATAATCTGTAAATCCAGCCACCGATGCCATTAAAGTTTCCCAAGTATGAATGGCAAAGCGCAGTTGACCCGAGGAACCCCCTGTGGGAATCATAATTCCCGAGGGAATAGTATCCCGTGGAGTTTGACAAGCCTTTCCGGGAAAGTCCTGTCCCTGATGCCATATTCGGTCTGGTTGAATCAGTTCAAGGGCCGATCGCCATTCCCTATCCACCCAATTGGGATTGCCTAAAAACAGGGGACAATCTGCGGCAACCGCTGCAATAAAAACGGCTAAAAATCTGACTGGATCGCGTTCTGCCAGTAACAGAGTTTGAGGAATTTTTTGCTGAGTTAATTGGGGAAATAATTGCAACGCAGTCGTCCCTAAAGGTCCCGTTTTTGCCTCCATCCAGGCTATCAAATCCGATTTTTGCCAACCCGGGGAGGGGGGCTGGTTTGGGATAGCTGCCCAGTTCATTTTGGGGAATGTTTCCGAAAAAACCTCTACCATAAGAGTTCTAAATCCTTCTCTGCTTCCAGTAAATGATCCACGCCAAACCCAATGGCGCGAGGGCAGTAATTTTGAATAGTCGCCGCCAATTTTAAAACCGATTTCCTGCCAATTTCCGTCTCAAATACCGAGGAAAAAACCGCATCAATTTTGTTTAAATTGCAAAATTGTCGTAATTCCGAAGGAGAACCAGCAATACAGGGTTTAATCACATAAATTCCCCGCCACCCTTGGCGATAGACAGATTGCATTTGTGGCAAAGTGGCGACGGACTCATCTAAAGCGATCGCCGTGGAAAAGCGAGTTCCCAACTCCATCATCGCCTCCAATTCCGTCACCGACAAAGGTTGTTCCAGATATTCAATGATTCCCCCGAGTTGATCACAGATTTGCAGCCATTCTTCAGCCTCAGTCAAACTGAGTCCCCCATTGGCATCCAGGCGAAGGAAAACAGATTGATCACCAGTCGCTTCCTGCAAGGCGAGAACCAGTTCCTGCAAAATCCGGACTTCTCGCTGGAATGGCAAGACACCTATTTTCCATTTAAACGTCCGATATCCTTGCATCCAGAGGATTTGACGCCCGAGTAAAGCCCCTTCTCCCCCGGGTAATAAGCCACTATAGTTTGATTTGGAGGCGGGAGTTTTGTCTTCAGAAAAAGCGGATTTGAACTGAGTTTTTAACGTAGCCGATTCCCAGGCTGATTCTAAGCCAAATTGACAAGCGGGTAGGTTCGGGGGAATCGAAAAAATCGTGCGATCGCTAATTACATCGGGCAGGTTACGACAATAGTCTAAAGCTTCTAAGAACGTTTCCGAACCAAACCAGCCGATGGGTGCAATTTCACCCAACCCGATCTTTCCGTTATCAGCAGTTAGGCGCAGAATAATTCCCTCCCGAATTTCCCAAGTCCCGTGACTGGTTTGCAGAGGGCGTTTAAACTTACGTTGATAGGGACGAAACTCGAATTTATAATTCATAATATGATGCGGTTGCCATGAAAGAGGGAGGAAATTATCAGCCAGTGGGGGACAGCCATCCCATCCGTTTCATCGAACCCCTCCTCATGAAGGGGTGATCACCCTAACCTGAAAAGAAGTTTATCACTGATTTGAGATAGGCAGAAGGATTTTCCCAATGGATCGTATGTCCGCTATCGGCGATAATTTCCATTTGGGCAACGGGACAGACTTGGGTAATTTGGTGATTAATTTCTTGAAATTTACGATCCCATTCTCCCACCAGTAACAGCAGGGGAACAGAATGAGACGGCAGCAGTTCCCAGAGGGAGGGTTGACTGCCGCTTCCCATCTGCCGCAGGGAAGTTGCTAAAGTTTTGGGCTGATTTTGCAAGCGATTCTGGAAGAGGCGATCGAAGGAAGGATGATGGCGAAGGGAATCAAATAAGGGTTGCTGATACCACTGGCTTAAAAATGAGTAAAAATCCTCTGTTTCCAGTTGTTGGGCGAGAATTTCATCCCGATGACGACGTTGCGATCGCCCCTCCGCAGAAGACAACCCCGGGGAAGCGGATTCTAAAATCACTTTTTCAAAACGTTCCGGGAAATGCAGGGTTAAATACAATGCCAATCGCCCTCCCATCGAATATCCCAGTAAATAACACCGGAAAATTCCTAACGCATCTAATAACTCAATTAAGCCTTGGGCAGTCTGAGGCATTTGATAACAGTCATCTCCCCCACAAATCTGAGTTTTCCCATGCCCTGGTAAATCCACCGTCACACAGTAAAATTTATCGGAGAGAGACTGAATCACTTCCAAAAAGTTATCACTCCGCCCCATAAAACCATGTAAAAATAGAATACAAGGATTTGGGGGATTGCCGACAACTTGATAATTAAACTCATACAAACTGGGCATTTTTATCCGTCATAAAGGGAACGGCAAAACCGTCCCCCACCCCTATTTAAAAAATTGATAACCGAGAAATCTCCTTACAAAATAAATCCCATCCCTAACAATAACCCACTCCAGAAATGAACCGCAATGGCAATAAATTTACAGTTACTCACTTCTTCAGGACTGTCATGATAAGTGGCAACATGACGGCAGAGTTTCAGAGTCGCAGGCAAACCCGCAAAACTGAGTAACGTCCAAACCGGGAAGCTACCCAGGGCCACCAACAGCCCGGTAATTGCGAAAATACTCCCACAAAACCAGGGTAAGAGTTGAGCCCCTCGGTGAGTCCCCATGCGAACTAAAGGCGATCGCTTCCCGGCAGCTAAATCATCCTCAACTTGGTGAAAATGGGAACAGAATAACACCAACGTTGTAGAAATTCCCACTAAAACCGAAGCTAGCAAACTCAGATTTGACCAACTCTGAGTTTGACTATAATAAGCTGCCGAAACCCCCAAAGGACCAAAGGCAAAAAAACAGAGAAATTCCCCCAATCCTTGATAACCCAATCGAAAGGGAGGACCCTGATACATATAGCCCAAGAAACAACAAAGCAGAATTAATCCCAGGACTGTTAAATCTCGTTGCCACCAACAAATCGCGCCAATTCCTAAAATACCGAGGGCTAAACACAAATTGCCAGCCCAAAAAACCAAAGATTTATTTCCGGTTAAATTGACTAAAGAATGATGCTTTTTTTTGTCAATACCCGTATCTGAATCAAACACATCATTGCTCAAATTTTCCCAAGCCAAAATTAAAATGGCCGAACTGATAAACGTAGAAAATATCGACCAGTTCAGGGAATGATGCTCGTACAAAGCCACCGCAGTTCCCACCCAAATTGGCATGATGGCCACACTATACATGGGAGGTTTAATAGCAGCTAACCATAACTTGTAATTCGAGGGCTGAATGGTCTGAGTTGTCATTGATTATTCCTATTATTCTTCCAACCAGCCCCATCATTTTACGATGGCGGATAGAAAAGTCTCAGAGGATGAAATAAAAATTAAGAATTAAAAATATCGTGGTATTCTCTTAGGCCCCCCTTATTAAGGGGGGTTGGGGGGATCAATTCAGATTTTTGCCAGAGTAGCAATTGTAGGGTGGGCACTGCCCACCTCCTCTTCGGTGGGCAGTGCCCACCCTACTCACCAAGGTGGGGTCCTATCCCATCGCTGCGGATAAAACAGCCGATCGCCTCTGTGTCACCATCAGTTGAAAATTAGCCGAAGGGACAAAGGTAATTCCCCTGCGGTGAGGGCGAATCGGACCTTTATCGCAGAGGGCCAATTCATAGCGAGAGAGGACCGTTGCCAGGACCAACTTCATCTCATACATCGCCAGGGCCATGCCAATACAACTGCGACTCCCCCCGCCAAAGGGAAAATATTCATAGGGTGAAAACTTGCGATCGCAAAACCGCTGCGGCCTAAATTCCAACGGTTCTGGATACACCTCCGGACGGCGATGGGCTAAATAAATGCAAGGAACCAACACGGTCCCTGGTGCAAATTTATACCCCTGGATTTCCACCGCTTCCTTCACCACCCGAGGTTGAGAAATCAAGGCGATCGGATACAGACGTAACGCCTCTTGACAAACCGCTTGCAGAAAGGGCAATTGCGCCACTGCCATTGGGTTGGGGTGACTCCCGAGACTATCCAATTCCGTTACCAACTGTGATCGCACCTGGGGGTCCTGATGAATCCAATAAAACGCCCAACTCAGGGCCGATGCGGTCGTATCATGACCCAACAACAGCAGAGTAATCAACTGATCCCGTAATTCCGCCTCCCCCATTGCCTCTCCCGCCTGATCTTGCGCCGACATCATCATGGAAAGGACATCATTGCCATCGGTTTGACCCCGGCGATCGCGAATTTCGGCATAAATTAACTCATCAATTTGCTGCTGTTGCCGCAGAAATTTCCCCCAAGGACTCCAGGGACCCAAATCTTGCTGTAACGGATTCCAAAAAAATTGCACCGAGTTGAGGGTAGAGTTCACCGACTCTAAAAACGGTTCAATCAGGAGTTCGAGTTGGTGGGCACGTTCCCCGGGGTTCATGCCAAACACCACCCGCAAAATTGTTTTTAAAGAAATAGCAGACAGGGCCTGACGCAGATTCAGATTAGAACCGGGTTGCCAATGGGCGATCGCCTCTGCAGTAATATCACAAATCTGATTGCCATACCCTTGCAACCGTTCCCCATGTAAAGGCGGCATCAAAAGTTGGCGCGTCCCTTGATGCTTGGCCCCATCCTGCATAATCAGGGACTGGGACCCAGTGAGGGGGCGAAAAGGGTCCGTAATTTTCCCTAACTCAAACGCCCCTGCAGCCGAGGTAAAAATCTGTTGAATCCCTTCTGGATGACTTAAAAACACCACCGGAGGAGAGTTTCCCCCCAATAAATGCAGGGTGAAAGGGTCACCATAGCGACTGGCATTCCGGTCCAGATAGGCGACTGGATTGGCAATCATTTGTAGCGATTGCAGAAAAAACGGTACCCTAGGGCCTGCTGGCAACTTCATTGAACCCCCTGTGAATCCCTCAGTGACATACAATGCTGAGAATGCGGGATCTATTTTACCGGGTAGATGTCCCCATCCAGTGCGCGTGTCCGTGGGAACCGTGCGATGGTTAGATAGATAGGAGGTACTTTTGAGGGTACCCTCTGTAAACCGGGGACTATTTCCCCCAACCAGCCCAAAAAGCCATCCTTTCCTCCATGCTAGTTGTACCGTCTGATACCAATATGAAGCCAGACCGCAAGGATCTTTATCAGTTCCTTGTCGCTTGTCAGCAGGTATCCGTTGAGAAAGAATGCCCCCAGATTGCCACCCTCTCCTTGGAACTCCCTCCCCTGGACCCTTTAGCGGTGTTGCAGGCGATCGCCCAACCCGAGGACCCACATTTTTACTTTGAAAATGGCAATAAAGGGGAAGCGATCGCGGCGATCGGGGCGGCAATCACCTTTCATGTCCCCTCGGGTTCCGCCAGATTTGTCAAAGCGCAAACCTTTATTCAATCCTGTCTGGCGAATACCATTACCACAGGGGCCACGGACCTGCCGTTTGCCGGACCCCACTTTTTTTGTAACTTTACCTTTTTTGACGACCTACGCCCCCCAGAATCGGCCTTTCCTTGCGCCACGGTGTTATTACCCCGGTGGCAAGTCGCCCGATGTCGCAACCGTTCGGTGTTCGTCGCCAACTTTTCCTTATCCCCCCGGGATAATATTAAAGCCTTACATCAAGATTTATGTAATAAACTCACCCAAATTCGTTGGGCCAATTCCCGATGGCTAGATCCAGTAAATTTCCCCAATCAATCTTTTCAAAATCACGATTTTAAACCCACGGCCAATTTTAGAAAATCTGTTTATTCCGCCCTAAACCGGATTAACAACAAAACTTTAAATAAAATCGTTTTAGCCGATGCCATTGATTTAAACTTTCCCCGTCCTATCAATCTCGTCAAATCCCTCAATAATTTACGCAGACTTTACCCCGATTGCTACACCTTTGCCACGGGAAACGGCGGCGGGACTAATTTTATCGGGGCCAGTCCGGAACGCTTGCTGGCGATTTATAATCATCAATTAACAACTGATGCTTTAGCCGGTTCTGCCCCAAGAGGTAAAACATCAGGAGAAGATGCAGAATTAGCCAAACTGCTGTTATCTAGTGATAAAGAAATTCATGAACATCGAGTGGTGATTGATTTTATCTGCGATCGCCTGACTCGGTTAGGGCTAACTCCCAAGGTCCCCCCACAATTGTTGTTATTACAATTGTCCAATATTCAACATCTCTGGACCCCTATCCAATCCACCTTACCCCCAGGAATTCATCCCTTAGACATTTTAGCCGATCTCCATCCCACTCCCGCAGTGGCAGGGGTTCCCCGGGATACGGCTTGTCAAGAAATTCGCCGTTATGAAGCCTTCGATCGCGGCTTATATGCTGCCCCATTAGGCTGGATTGATGGCTATGGAAACTGTGAATTTATTGTGGGGATTCGGTCGGCTTTAATTGAAGGCGATCGCGCCCGATTATATGCCGGGGCGGGAATAGTTGCAGGGTCTGACCCAGACAAAGAATTAGCCGAAGTGCAACTCAAACTTAAAACCCTGTTAAAAGCCTTAGTTTAACCTCAATTAACGGGACCATTAGGATTCCTTTTTCCCTTAAGAATGCCAATAGATTTCCGCAATACTAACACCGTTTGGGCTTCTATTTTAGTCGAGACATTTCAACGCGTCGGATTAACTACCGCTATCGTCTGTCCCGGTTCCCGGTCCACCCCTTTAACCATTGCCTTTGCCAGCCATCCTCAGATTGAAGCTATCCCCATTTTAGATGAGCGATCGGCCAGTTTTTTTGCATTAGGACAAGCCAAACAAACCGGCAAACCCGTCGTCTTAGTTTGTACCTCCGGAACCGCTGGTGCCAATTTTTATCCCGCGATTATTGAAGCAAAAGAAAGCCGCGTTCCCTTATTAATTTTAACCGCAGATCGACCCCCAGAACTGCGGGATTGCCATTCCGGTCAAACCATTGACCAAATTAAACTTTATGGACATTATCCCAACTGGCAAACGGAATTAGCCACTCCATCTTTAGAACTAAAACAACTAAGCTATCTCCGCCAAACCCTGATTCACACTTGGGAAAAAACCCTATTTCCCGTCCCCGGTCCCGTCCATTTGAATCTCCCTTTTCGCGATCCATTAGCCCCTTTACCGGAACCTAAAGCAGCCGATTTAGCAGCAACCTTCCAACTGGAAAATTTCTTTACCCATCTTCACCCATCCCCCCTATCTCCCCTATGTCCCCCATCCCCCCCATCCCCTCTCCAACAATGGCAAAACTGCCCCCGGGGAATCATCATTGCTGGCATCGCCCAACCCCAAAATCCTAGAGACTATTGTCAGGCGATCGCCCATCTTTCTAAAACCTTAAATTGGCCGGTTCTTGCCGAAGGATTATCCCCCCTCCGCAATTATGCCGACCTCAATCCCTATTTAATTTCAACTTATGATTTCATCCTCAGAAATCCTCTAATTTCTGAGAAATTCACCCCAGAAATGGCAATTCAAATCGGTGAATTACCCACCAGCAAAACCCTTCGCAGTTGGTTAGAAAGGACTCAACCTTTAACCTTTTTAGTCACCGAGAGCGATCGCAACCTCGACCCCCTACATGGCCGAACCATTCCTATCCGAATGGCGATCGACTCCCTTGCCGCCAGCTTAAATCCTATCCCGGCACATCCTTCCCCCACCGCCTATCTACAACAATGGTGTGACGCTGAACGCCAAACCCGAGAGAAAATCGATACCACCCTCTCATCCATTCCCGACCTAATGGAACCCAAAGTAGCATGGCTGATTTCCCAACAGTTACCCCCAGAAACTCCCCTATTTATTGCCAATAGTATGCCCGTCCGAGATATGGAATATTTCTGGAAACCTGGGAATCGCCATATCCAACCCTTCGTAAACCGAGGCGCAAATGGTATTGACGGAACATTATCCACCGCATTAGGCATCGCCCATCGCCATCAAAGTAGCGTCATGTTAACGGGAGATTTAGCCCTCTTACATGACACGAATGGCTGGTTAATCCGTCAATATTTTCAAGGTCATTTAACCGTTATTTTAATTAACAATAACGGCGGGGGAATTTTTGGAATGTTACCCATTGCCAAATTTGACCCGCCGTTCACCGAGTTTTTTGCTACGCCCCAAAACATCAATTTTGCCCGGTTATGTGCGGCCTATGATATCGAATATCAAATGATTGAGTCTTGGCAGCAATTACAATCCCTGTTGAATCCTTTACCGAGTTCGGGTATTCGAGTCCTAGAGGTAAAAAGCGATCGCAATCTTGATGTCAAATGGCGCCAAGACCAATTTAAACAGTTTGCCGAAGCAATCCAATCAACCTTATAGAAGGTTTAGGTTGAATCACTTGAGTACCTGCTTCAACACTCCCGCCAACTGTTGATACTGCTCGAAATTATTGTAAATCTGAGCCGAAATTCGGATGACCCGTTGAGGGGATTTCGGCCAAGGCATCACCTGTAATTCAATCTGATGGCGATCGAACAATTCATCATGTAATTCATCTGCGGATCCATCAGGAATTGGAATACAAGCCATTGATCCAATCATGTCTGAGGGGGCCGGAATTTCGACTCCCAGGGTGTCGCAAAGCATCTGCCTTGCGGACAAAACAAGCTTATGGTTTCTGGAAATTAATTCGGACCACCCCCCAGGCAGGAGGGACCCCATAAACTGAATGGCCGCAGGGACGGATAAATAAGCCGAGGGGTCCCCAGTTCCAGTCCAATCAAATTCCAGTTGGAAGCGAGATTTATCAGTCCGGGAGGAGTTGGCCCCATGACTGATGGTCAGGGGTCGAATTTGCTGCTGACGGCTGCCTCTAACATACAAAAACGCCGCCCCTTTGGGTGCAGACAACCATTTATGACAGTTGCCGGTATAGTAGGTCGCCCCAATTTCTGATAAGTTTAGGGGTAGCATCCCCGGTGCGTGCGCCCCATCAATCAGAGTCTCAATCCCATATTGGGAAAGCTGCTGAATAATTTCCTCAATGGGAAAAATTAATCCGGTTTGGCTACTAATATGGTCTAAGAGAACGAGTTTAGTTTTTTCGGTGACTCGTCCCATTACTGCATCGACAATCTCCTGCTTGGAGGCGATCGGGAAGGGAACTGGGGCCACAACAATTCGGGCATCGGCGCGATCGGCGACAAATTCTAAGGCGTTGCGACTGGCGTTGTACTCGTGGTCCGTGGTGAGTAACTCGTCTCCGGGGTTAAACCGCAGCGATCGCAGCACAGAATTCACCCCGGTAGTGGCATTGGGCACAAAAACCAAGTCCCGCCCATCCACCCCGACGAATTGGGCTAACTGTTCCCGCGCTTGATCCAAAAGCGGCTCAAATTCGCGCACGAAAAACCTCACAGGTTCCTGTTCTAGCTGCTGCCTCGCCTGTTCCTGGGCTTTTAACACCGGGAAGGGACAGGCCCCAAAAGAACCATGATTCAAAAAAATGATCTGCGGGTCGAGGGACCAATAAGCCGAAAATTCCGTCGGTCTCTGCCCTTCTAAATCGGTGTTTTTCAACATAATCTTGTCTATTTTTAAACCATGAATAGGAAGAGATTAGATTGAAATTCAATCTAATCTCTTCCATCCAAAGTCTAAAATTAATCAACTCCCCGGGTAGGATTCGAACCTACGACCAATCGGTTAACAGCCGACCGCTCTACCACTGAGCTACCGAGGAACGTTTCGGTTTGCTTGGCTCACCGTTATTAATAATACACATACCTTTCTAGTTTTGGCAACCCCCTTTTCAAAAATTTTTTAATTTTTTTTTGAAGGCTGGGATGGGTTCGGATTCGGCATGGGTGGCGATCGCCTCTCAAGTCAGAAAAATCAAGGGTTGTAACTGCCCTACAAACCCCGTCGCAACTGAGCGAGTCGCTGTTGGGCTTCCGCATCCAGTCCCGAGACCAGAAACCGGCTAGAAGGCTTGTTGCGGGTTTTCTGTTTACTCCGGCAACGGCGTTCCGTCGCTTCGATCGCCTGGGCGAACTGAAGCGCGGACATCCATTCCGCCCCATATCCTAAAACCGTTTGCTGTTGAGCACGGTCTGAGGTCGCCACAATTAACCGGCGATGGAGATTTCCCAAGTTTCGCCGAAAAGTGGCACAGGTCTTTTCAATATAGGTGTCTGCGGTTTGCCCAAATTCGGTGTAGCAGACGGATAAACTTTTCGAGATGACTTCGGTGAAGCAGGGCTCATGGCGAGAGTGAGCATCAAAAACCACCAGCGTGTCTAATCCTTCAAAGGCGCTGTAGTTGATCAGCGACTCGATTAGTTCTCGGCGGGAGGCTTCTAACCCGTCAAAGTCTCGCTTGGTTTTGAGCTTCGACCAGAGTCCTATGATGTTGTATCCATCCACGAGCAATAAAGGTCGCGCTGAGGAGCGTGGCATGGCTTTTATTTACATTTGTTTACAATTTACTCAGAATCAGACCGGGCGCTTTGCATTGTATCATTTTTTATCATAATAAAAACTTAAGTTTAGTTTAAAAATTTAAAACTAAACTCCTGCCGAACATAACGATATCTTTATAAAGCTGATCAAGGTGAAAGGGCCGCGACTACGGAAAATAGCAGTCGCGGCCCTGGGGATCACTCTAAATCCTCAGATTCCATCAACCGTTGGATCAGGGGCTGGGGATTTCCCGAATCGACCATCCGCCCCCGCTCCAGGAGGAAAGCCCCATCGCAATAGGCTAATTCCTCAAACCGATGGGTGACCCAGAGTGCCGTTAACCCTCGGCTTTTCACCAACCGCTGGACTTGAGCCACGAGGTCTAATTGACTATCTGGGTCCAGTAAAGCGGTTGGTTCATCTAATAACAGAACCTCGCAATGGCGGGCGATCGCCCCCGCAATGGCAACCCGCTGCTTTTGACCTCCACTCAGGGCATAGATCGGACGTCGTTGCAGGGCGAGTAAGTTGACCGCTGTGAGGGCTTCTTCCACCCGATGCCGAGTTTGAGCGAGGGTGAGATTTTCCTCCACCAACCCAAAAGCGACATCGGCACCAACGGTGGGCATCACTAACTGATGATCGGGGTTTTGGAACACAAAACCCACGGGACGAGAAATGGAAATTTGACCGTCCCGTGGGGTGAGCAAACCCGCCAGTAACCGGAGTAACGTGGATTTTCCACTGCCATTGGTCCCCAAGAGCATCCAAAATTCGCCCTGGGGAACTTCCAAGGAGCAGGACTTTAACACCGCTGCTCCCGAGGGCCAGTTAAAGCAGAGGTCCTGGACCACGATCGCCTTGGGGCGATCGTCACCGGAAGGCGTCGGGTTCATTGACTCAGGGATTCCACCAACGCTGCAAATCCAGGGGCTTTGCCTGCTGCCGCAGCACCAGATTTTTCAGAGATTTGCGCCGCTGAGATCTGATTAATAAAGACGGCGATTTTTTTCTCCGGCATCTTCTCGCAGGTGAGTTCCAAAATCTCAGAACTCCCTGAGCGCATCGCTCCGACCACCTCCTGGTAGAGGGCCTGGGCATCTTCTAGGCTCTTGCGTTGCACCGATAGAGGTAAAGGCGTGTGTTTTAAGGTTAAGTCAATCGTAAACATGATTTGTGGCAAAGTTCATTGGACCGCACCTTTCTAGTATCCCAAAATCTCAGCATTCCGGGGATGTCTGGAAATGAACGACCCAATTAACCGGCGATCGCCCTCCTATCTATCCCCGTTTTCTGCTCCTGGTGGCCCTCTTCCCTGCCCCTCCCCATGACTCAAGTTTGCTGCTGGCATCACCGGCGCTGTAGAGAAATCCGTTCCATGAGTCCCACCCCTAACGCCACTCCTTTGAGCTACTCTTCAGAAAATTTTTAGATGAGGGGGTTTAAAAATTTTCAGGTTTCCCCCTATAATGAGAAACATAGTAAAGAAACGTAAACTCTTGAAGCGCAATCGCCCATTTTCTGCTATGGCTGGCAGAAACCCGGGTCGAAAACGCTCAGAAAGAGTTAACCGTAGCCATATTAATTTGGAGATTTTGCGTTATGACGATTGCAGTCGGACGCGCCCAGACAGAGCGGGGATGGTTTGACGTCCTCGACGACTGGCTCAAGCGCGATCGCTTCGTATTTATCGGTTGGTCTGGCCTATTACTCTTCCCCTGCGCCTATCTCGCAGTGGGCGGCTGGCTGACCGGCACCACCTTCGTCACCTCTTGGTACACCCACGGATTAGCTTCCTCTTATTTAGAAGGGTGCAACTTCCTCACCGTGGCTGTTTCAACTCCCCCGAACAGTCTGGGCCATTCCCTGCTGTTCCTCTGGGGTCCTGAAGCCCAAGGGGACTTCACTCGGTGGTGCCAACTCGGCGGTCTCTGGAC
>JAMXFF010000029.1:0-93129 GCA_025370845.1 Laspinema palackyanum D2a
AACCGACTAAAAACATCACTCTATACTATAAGATTTTCAGTCGGTTTCAACCGACTTGAGCTGTTAGACGGGGGTTTAAACCCCCGTCGGTTGTTGCTCTTAGGGTTTTAACCCCCGTCGGGTGTTGCGGTTATTACCCTTTACTCTAGCTGACGGTTTGCGAGAAGCTGGAGAATGGCGTTACAGCGATCGCAGCGATTGCCTTGCCAGCAAAAACACTCATCCACAACCTGTAAAAGCATCGCTCTCATTTGGCGATTTTGCTTTAATAATGCAGCATAATTCTGTTGAACCGAAGTAACCACTAGATGCAAATGTTGAAAATCCTCACTGAGGAGTTGTAAATCATTTAACGTATCGGTACGAATCTCCTCAATCGTGTTCAAATTTCCTTTCAACTGATTTTCCCAGACTGACTGGCGGGTGAGGTTGGCAATTTTTTTCATGAATTTATCTAAAACCCGGTGAAAGGAGAGATGCGTGAAGCATCTCTCCATTGTTTTATCGGACTCCATAGACGTTTTCAAAACTATCTTAAGCCCCCCTTAAGAAGGGGGGTTTGGGGGGATTTATCCGATATTTTGCAACAGTCTAATTAACCATTAGCAAGTGCAGGTTCCCGCATTACTTCATGAGAAACTGCCGCAGGCAACGCCATATCTCCCGAAGTTGGACCATCCAAATGTGCCGCCATCAAACAAGCAATTTCAGCCGGAGGCAAATTATCCAAACAAATCATTTCTCGGGTTCCTTCCAAGTCAATCATCCGACTCAGATTTTGGGGGTCAGACAAGACGATCGCCGCTTGTTCCACCATCTCCCAATCGGACCGTTCAATCCAGTCCCATTTCAGGCTATAATAATTAATCGGTTTAATCACCCCATTTTCATCAGGCTTTTGTCCAGAATGCTTGATAAAATCGGGAACAAATACCCCTTCTGCGGGTTCAACTCCTCGCGCCTGAACCGAGGCAACTAACCGATTAAAATCACTGAGACTGCGACCCTTAACGTAGGTAACCATCACCACATCATGGGGCAGTTCTCCCCCTTCAGCCACAAACCAAATTTGTCCCCATAAGGTATTTTTAGTTTGTCCCAAACTGCCGAAGAATTTGCTAAACTTGAGGATAGTCATCGCTAACTTGGACCCATATTCCTCATCTCCAATCGTCCACTTCCCCGCCTGACAATTGTTTTTAGCAGAAATGGGCAACTCGGGAACAACAATGGCATTTTCGGGCTTGGTTCCAAATACGGAAATTGTCGCTTTCTTAGACATGGTTTCTACTCCTGTAGGGTTGTGTAAATCTGCTGAATTCTCTGTTTTATCTTTAGCCATTTTGAGTAACCTATCCCCCATGAATTGCACGGGATTAACGAATCACTGGACGAGGGGTAACTGGGGCGGAATTTGGATATTTGTAACCCGCTTCTTCTCCGGGACGGGACTCAGTTTTAGCCGCCTCCGGGTTGGGATATCGTTCCACCCAGGGGTTGCCATTGGTCCCTCGAACCGACTCCGAGGAGGAGACGCCTTGGGTACTTTGCAAAACCGCCAGCAGATTTTGTAACAGTTCGATGTGGGCTGGGGTAAAATGGATCGTGAACCCCGAACCATCTCGGGCATAACCCGGACAAATGAGGGAGGCGGCACCTTGGTCGTCATGTTTGGCAATATAGAGCCAGTCCCCGTCTTCGAGCTTATAGTGAGTATCAGTCCAGGTTTTGAGCATCGTTCCTCTCCTGTCTTGTTGGTGTGGCACCCTCCCTTATGGCGCTGTGGATGGGCCCAAACCCGTCTGGTACCCGACCCGAGCTTTTACTAGGTCTAGCGTCTCAGCCGGAAAAAGGTGGGACTGCTACAGTGCCCCTAGCGCCTGTTTTGTTGATGTTTTGTTCAACTAACCCTAGTTTAGCGCGGCTTGATTTTTTCGTCAATCCAAAAGTTGATTTTTTTTTCAAAGTCGCCTACAATGCAGATGTAGTGGGAATTTAAAGACGTGGAACAGAGTTTTGGTAAACTAATTCGTCAAGCACGCAAGGACAAGGGATATAGTCAGAGGGAGCTTGCCAAGCTTCTCGATGTCGATTTCACCTACTTGTCCAAGCTAGAAAACGATCGCGCAGACTATGCACCCAAGGAGGAAGTAATTCGGTCCTTGGCGCGGAATCTGGATTTGGATGAGGAGGAGTCTATCGTCCTCGCCGGTCGTCTTCCGCAACGGTACGAGGATTTTCTCAAGCAAAATTATAAAGCGATGCCTGCATTGCTGCGGCGGATGCGAGAAAATCCTGATTTTGCAGAGAAGGTGTTTCAACAGGTGGCAAGCGAGGGGGAATAATCTTGAGTATTTTTAAGCCGTATCGCTATTATCGCAAAGAAGCGATTGAGTATCGGGCAAATAATGTACTCAGGCGAATGGCACAGCGAGGGGACCAATTTGCTCCTTGCTGGCCGTTTGACGTGACTTTGGTTGCGGATTTTTTTGACCTCGGCGTAATTTGGGAACGGATTCCACCGGATGAACAAGGGGCGATCGCGGCGAGGATTCTCCCCCTGCAACGCTGTATCGAGATTAATGAAGAGATTCTCGATAAACCCCAGGGTTTCCAGGAATCCACCCTGGCGCATGAAATCGGCCATTGGGTGCTGCATATTAATCATGCGGCAGCAACGGAAACGGGCGATCGCCTGATCACAGACCTCACCCCAGCAACCGATGAACCCTTTGTCTGCCGGGGGAGTCGGGAAGTGAACAGTCCCCTGAATCATGCCTCAGTCTTAGAGTCTATGGAGTGGCAGGCACAGTATTTTGCCGGTTGCCTGCTGATGCCGAGGCGGATTTTAGAAGAGAAACGCCAAGGACGGGATTTAACCTATTGGTCTCACTTATATGAAATGCGAGAAGAATTGGGGGTGAGTATCTCTAATTTGGTGAATCGCCTCCAAGATTTAGAGTGGATTTACTTGGATAAGAAAACTCGCAAGCGGGACATCTATCCAGGAAAGGCACTGGTTTCGTGAATTGGATTGAGAGTGAAAAGCGATCGCAGTTTCCCAGGGTTGGAGGCGATCGCTTTTTGGTTTTAATACTAGCCTTATAAATCCTCAAGAGGCCACCCCTGAAGGGGTTATCTTAATACAAAGACCTTAACAGGGATAAGGTTTTAATACAAAGCAACCAAGATACTTTGGGTTTGAGAACCGGCAATTCCATCGGCATGGATACCGCGATCGCGTTGCAACTCCATCACCGCTGCCTCCGTGAGTTGTCCATAATAGCCGGTAATCGGTCCTACATAGTATCCTAAGTTCCGTAAATTTTCCTGGAGAGCAACCACCGCAGAACCCTGAGACCCCGGACGCAGCGTCTCTCCGGCAAGAGTCACCGGATCCGGTGTTTTTGCAAGTTTTAACCGGGTTTGGGGACTGGCAACGCCATCGATGGGGATATGGTAATCCTGTTGTAAATGCATCACCGCATCTTCCGTCAATGTGCCATAGTACCCGGTAACGGGACCTTTAAAATAACCCGCAGCGATTAATTCCTGCTGTAATTGCACCACCTGTTCCCCGCGATCGCCCCGTCGCAGCGCCCCACTGCCGTGATTATAGATGGGGCGATCGCCTGTCCCCGGAGTCATATTAGTATTCGGCGAAGCGGGACGAGGAGTCAAAGGTTTTTGCCCTTGATAACAACCGATTTGAGCAATGGTTAAGGCATTAATTGCACCATCGCCCACCCCAGCACTTTCCAGTTCCCATTTTAAGACCGCTTGTTCCGTCATGGGTCCATAGAAACCAGAAACAGGTCCGTGAAAATAACCCGTTGCCTTCAACATCTGCTGAACACAAGTGACGAGGGGTCCACTATCTCCGCGTCCCAGTCCGTTTGAGGGAATCACATGGGAGGCGACTGCCTCTTGCATCAGACTGAATAGAGACAGACTCAGGGCGATCGTTAACCTGTAACGGTCAAAACTTACGCAATCTTTAACATTTAACCCGAAATGTAGGGGCGATTCGCGAATCGCCTCTACAGATTCCAGGGCCAAAACCGCCTGTAAATAAGCTAAATTTTCCATGATAGTTATTCAGGTGAATATTTCTAAATGTTGAAACCGTTATTAAAGTGTTTCAGAATTTTTCTAGGATCAAAAGTCCTAAACCTGCCCCCTGAAGACTGATTCCCTATGATCTGTCGGCCAAGTTAGGGCCACTGGCGGCAGACGGCGCGCAGGGACTCAAGCATACAGTTTAGAGCAGACTCACCGCCAAGGTGGAGCAGAACCGGGGCAAGCTCCCCAAGTTTGGTCATTAGCTCACTGCGTTTTTGGTGGGCCAGGAGACAAAGAGTGTCTTGCCAGAAGGCGACATCCCAGGTTTCGGGTTGACGGCGTTGGGCATAGGCAAACCAGACTTTTGCACGTTCCCCCTTGTTTTTAATCCAGTCTATCTCTAATCGCAAGGCAGGCCAGTAATCTTCAGGGCAACTGGTGGCAAGGGAGAACAAGACAGCAGCGCGATAGGATTCATACCGGTTGGCGCGGGCAGTTTCTAGGGCTTGGGGAAACAGACGTGGGTCTCGTTGGCTCAGCTGGGACAAGACTCTGGCGCGGGAGTATTCATCCGTGATGGCAAGGGCAGTTTTTAAGACTTCTGGCAACAGGCTTTCGGGCAAGTGTTGGCTCAGCTCGCACAAGAGCGAGGCGCGCCCGGGTTCACTCGTGATGGCAAGGGCAGTTTCTAGGGCGTTGGGAAACAGGCGTGGGTCTTGTTGGCTCAGCTGGCACAAGAGCGAGGCGCGGTTGTATTCATCCCGGATGGCGCGGGCAATTTCGAGGGCTTTGGGGAAGAGGTTTGGGTTTCGTTGGCTCAGCTGGCACAAGAGCGAGGCGCGGTCGTATTCATCCTTGATGGCAAGGGCGGTTTTTAAGACTTCTGGCAACAGGCTTTCGGGCAAGTATTGGCTCAGCTCGCATAAGACTCGGGCGCGCGCGGTTTCATTCGTGATGGCAAGGGCAGTTTCTAAGGTTTTGGGGAACAGGTTTGGGTTTCGTTGGCTCATCAGGCACAAGACTATAGCACGGTCGTATCTATCCGTGATGGCAAGGGCAGTTTCTAGGGCTTGGGGAAACAGACGTGGGTCTCGGTGGCTCAGCTGGCACAAGACTATAGCGCGGGAGTATTCATTCGTGATGGCAAGGGCCGCTTTTAGGGCTTCGGGCAACAGGTCTGGGTCTCGGTGGCTCAGCTGGCACAAGACTATAGCGTGGTAGTATTCATCCGTGATGGCGCGGGCCGCTTTTAGGGCTTCGGGCAACAGGCTTGGGTCTCGGTGGCTCAATTGGCACAAGACTATAGCGCGGTAGTATTTATTCGTGATGGCAAGGGCCGCTTTTAGGGCCTCGGGCAACAGGTCTGGGTCTCGGTGGCTTAGCTGGTACAAGACTCTGGCGCGTTCATATTCATCCGTGATGGCAAGGGCCGCTTTTAGGGCTTCGGGCAACAGGCTTTCAGGCAAGTGTTGGCTCAGCTGGCACAAGACTCTGGCGCGGTAAGATTCATTCGTGATGTCCAGGGCAGTTTCTAAGGCTTCAGGCAACAGGTTTGTGTCTCGTTGACTCAGCTCGCACAAGAGCGAGGCGCAGTGGTATTTATTCGTGATGGCACGGGCTGCTTTTAATACTTTTGGCAACAGGCTTTCGGGCAAGTGTTGGCTCAGCTGGCACAAGACTCTGGCGCGGTAAGATTCATTCGTGATGGCAAGGGCCGTTTTTAGGGCTTCAGGCAACAGTTTTGTGTCTTGTTGACTCAGCTGGCACAAGAGCGAGGCGCGGTGGTATTCATCCGTAATGGCGCAGGCAGTTTTTAGGGCTTCGAGGAACGGGTCTATGTCTCCTTGGTATTCATCCGTAATGGCGCAGGCAGTTTCTAGGGCTTCGAGGAACAGGTCTGTGTCTCGTTGGCTCAGAGCGGACAAGACAGAGGCGCGGGCAATTTCATTCCGGATGGCGCAGGCAGTTTCTAGGGCTTCAGGGAAAAGGCTTCCGGGCAAGCGTTGGCTTAGCTGGCACAAGACAGTGGCGAGGGAGAATTCATTCGTAATGAGAAGGGCGGTTTTTAGGGCTTCGGGGAACAGGTTAGTGTCTCGTTGGGTTAGCTGGCATAAGACAGAGGCACGGTAAGAGTCATTTGTGATTGCTCGGCCTATCTCCAACACCATTGGCAAAAGGCTCTCTGGCAACACTAGGATAACTGCTTCTAAAGCTTCACATTGTTGCTGCTCATCGGGCAATTGCTGGATATAGCCAAGCACCTTCGCTGGAGTCCAAAACCGATGTTGAATAGCCGCTACTAATAACTCCGGGGGTAGATTGCTCAATAAACTGTTCAAGGTTGCCAATATCAGGGCATAGCGACATTGCAGGCCCACCGATCGCCCAGGCTCAGTAGCAAACAACGCCTCCGCCCGTTCCCAGGCTCGGGCCACATCTTCGACAAAACTACCCACCAATCCCAAGCGATCAACCGCTTCATACCAGGCATTTCTCCCCGTAGGGGTTTCCTGTGCCAATAGCTCGTGCAATTCTTCATCCCAGCCCGCTTTTAGGAAATGCCAGGTCAGATGCTGGTGGATGTAACCATCATCACCCAGGGACGACCAACCCCCTGTCAAGCGATCGCGATAGCGCCCCAAAAAGGCCCGGTGCGCCGCCCCCCACTCCAATCCCAAGCCGGGTACATCCGCCCCTGGACTCGCCACCACCAGATTGCGGGCCGTGTGGTGTATCAAATCATGAAGTTTGTAAGTGCGACAGGGTTCCGATTCCCCCTCTAGAAGCATCTCTTGCCCTTCCAACAACAAGGCCCGTTTCCGCAACTGGAACAACTCCCGACCGGCCACCGACGGCTCCACATCCCACAATACTGCCGCTGCACGTGCCGAAATTTGTCGATCTTCCGGTAACAGCCCCAACCAGGCAAACCGGGCGAGGAGATCGCATCCCAACCGTCGCAAGCTGAGGTTAAAGGAAGCCAACAAACTGCGCTCTTTCCGGATTTTTTCATTGGAGCGCTCAAGTGGCGTCTGGCTGCATTCTCCGTCCAAGTCCAAGGCTTCCAAGTGCTTAATCTCGCAATTCAGATCCGCCCGCAACTCCTGCCAGCTCAGCCCTTCCGCCACCAATGCCCCTACCAACACCAAGGCTAGGGGCAACCCGCCTACCGCATCCGCTACCTCCACCGCGATTTGCCGATCCTTCGGTGAGAGGGATTTCCCCTGTCCCTGTAACCGTTCCAACAATTCCAAACTTTGCTCTGGATCGAGGGAACCCACCTCGATTTTTTCCTCCCCGGGCCATAACACCTCCCGGGTCGTCATTAAAACCCGGCAGCGATCGCCCGCAGCTTGTTCAAACGGACTTACATGGGCCGCATCCCAGGCATCATCCACCACCAGCAGTGCGGTTTTGTCAGAAAGCAGGTTTCGCAAGTCCCTAGAAGCCGCGTCCACCGTTGTCCCGTTGTAGTCGTGATCTCCGAGAGCCTTTATCCAACCACTTAAACTACTCAGCAGGTTCGGTTCTTGCCCCAGGGTCACCCACAACACCCCATCAGGAAACCTCGCCTGTACCTCGGGCGATCGGGCCAGGGCCGCCGCTAATACCGATTTACCAGTACCCGGTAAGCCAAATAGCCTAATCCGCGCCCCGCTATTGGCAAGCTCCTCTGACAGCAGCTTACTCTTCAGGCAATTTAAAATATCGGGGCGATCCAAAAAATAATTCGGCAAAGGGTCGGCCAAGAATGGCACTCTCGACTCATCATAGCGCCCCCGATCCCCCCACTGCACCTCCACCTTCTCGGCATTGATCAGCGTGTTATGATTGCCACTCACTTCCCCAGTAACCTGGTTGCGATCGCCCTGGGTGTTCTGACGAATGTCTGTTTTTGGCGAATCAGGCGCTGCCGAGGATGCCGCAACATCCTGATGCTGCCGCCGGAACAGTTGCTTAAACCATAGCCGAATCCCCAATCCCACCCTCCCTAGGATGACGCTCCAGATTCAGTGCCAACCACTTTATTCCCGCTTCCAGAAACCTGTCCAATCGTCTGGTTCTGATTTCCAATGGTCGTTTGCTGAATCGAAGTCTGAGCTATTTCTTCAGGTTGTTCAGCCAGCCAGGAGGCGATCTCTTTTGCCAAGCCTGGATCAGCTTCTAATACCTTCTTCAACTGTACCCGAAAGGCAGCTTGCAGATCGGGATCATCAGGGGCAGTTGCCAAGTCTGCCGCCGCTTCCTGAGCCGCTGGCTTACGAGCAATTGCACCACTCATCTTGCCCCAGAGTTGCTGTACTGTCTTTGGCACTGCTTCACCTACTGCGGTTAGGGTTCCATTTCCCACTGTGCCCATCGCTGCAATTAAGTTTGGCAAATGGGGCCGCAGAATGTTGATTACCGTGGATATCAATTGTGGATTGAGCATCACTGGCTACCTGCTTGGATGTTATTTAGGTTTCTGGAGGCTACCCCTGGCGGGAAGACTCCCTCTTATAATAGCCGAGTTTAAAGGTAACGCTTCTCGCCCAAGTCGGAGCAATTTTAGCTGAGGGCGAGGGGACAATAGCCATGACTCACCGTAGCAGTTAATGGCCCAGACGGAAGCAAGGGCGAGAGGGGTGCAACAAGTCTGATGAGACACAAGGTTATACAAAATCGGTCTTGTAAACCCCTGTTTTTAAGTCCGCTGGTCTGCGGACCCTCCTCTATCAATCAGCATTCCCAGGGTCAGCAGGAAAATAAACATCAAGATTAGCGCCCTCAAAGTGAGAAGCCCCCAGGTTTCAGACTGGGAGGTCTTGAAATTCTCAACAACGAGTTTCAATTGAGAAGTTCCAAGCTAGAGTTAAGAAGAAGAGGGTAAATTTAACCTCCCTGAATTTGACTTAATTTAGGATTTACTTTGAGGAGGATGGGGTTGAAACAATTTTTGATTGATGCTTTTAAAATCGGTCGATTAACTCACATGGGAATTCCCCCTTGTTCTGGAAAAACAATCAGGGCAGTCACCCTGATTCTGGGTTTGAGCTTGCAATCCTGTGGGTGGGAACCCAGTTCTAAACCCGATCCGGTATTTCAGCTCACCTCCACTGCAAATATTAACTATAAACCTTTGCAAGCCTTGCTGAGGAATCAGGAGTGGAAATCTGCCGATCGCGAAACGTTTCAGATTTTATTAAAAATTAGCAAACGAGAACAGGAAGGGTGGTTAAGTCAAGCCGATGTAGAACAACTGGATTGTGAGGATTTGCACAGTTTAGCAAAGCTATGGAATTACTACAGCGATCATCGGTTTGGCTTCATCCGGCAACAGCAGATTTGGGAATCAGTCGGTGGCGTTGTTGGGAATTATACCCCAGAAATTGCCGAGAAATTTGGCGATCGCGTCGGTTGGCGGAGGCAGGGTCAGTGGCGGACCTACGAGAAACTTAACTTCTCTAAATCTGCCCCCGAGGGCCACTTACCCGCTACAACCGGGAATGGTGTAAGTGGTGGGGTTTGGAACGGTGTCGCATCGATTACCCATCGCTTGAAATACTGCCCAATGATTGATGCCTTGCGACAGAAACAATGGGTTGAAGCGGACTGGAAAACCTTAGAGGTCCTAGAACCTTATCGAGAAGATACCAGAAGTGCTACAGCTTCTTTATTAATCTCAGAAATTCCCTGTTTTGAACTCCACGAAATTGATCGCCTATGGCGAAAATATTCTAATAACCGCTTTGGTTTCAGTATTCAGACACCCCTATTAAAAGCCTCGGGCAATAATCCAGAAGAATTAAACGGGGAGAATTATGCACAGTTTGAAAAAAAAGTGGGTTGGTCTTCTCTCCCTTATCGGGAGAATGACTACAATGGGGTAGACCCTCTCACGATTCCTTTGGGACATTTTCCCTATCGCATCGGCTACAGTTATGAAACCTTTGGTTCGGGTTTTAACCGGACTTGGCGACTCTCCCTCAACCCTGATTGTGGGTTTTAGAACCTGTTTTTTTGTAGGCAATGGGGGAAGCTATGGGAAGTTCACCCTGTCCTGGATCCGGTGAATCCCAACTCCGATGGGCCCCTTGAGATTCTGGCATCCCTCGTGGAAAAACTACAAGGGTCCACTCCAAAAGACTTCTCACGGGATGAGATAGAAACGCCAGAGGAACCGCAATTGGAAGATTCCTAGAACAAATCTGGCGATCGCCCTCCCCAGCCTAGGGAACGATAGAGTAAGGATTTAATTCGAGAGTTGCTGGGCATCTTGGGATAATCGGGTATAATATCCGAGCAAGAGTTAAAAATGGAGCAACCACTTGCGCCCTCATCATGATTTTTCCGCCCTACCTTTGAGACTTCCTTGCTTGGTTGCCGAGGTGGGTGTGGATTCTTGAGTCTAAGAGGGTACGAGTCTAATCATCCTCATCGACCTTAAACCATCAAGCGCTTTTGGAATCTTTCTAAAAGCTTTGCGGGATACCGCCATAGTCACCTTCAAGGGTGATAGTGCCATCGCTGCATTGTCAAGCAATAGCCGGACAAATGTGGCGTAAATGGATCAGTAAGGTAGATAAGTCATGGCAATTTGTTATTTTTAGGAAACCGTTCGATGACAGCAACCACCACTCAGATCAAACACGAAGTCAAAGACCTGTCTCTAGCGCCATTAGGCAAACAGAGAATTGAATGGGCGGGACGGGAAATGCCCGTTTTGGGACTAATCCGCGATCGCTTTGCCAAAGAAAAGCCCTTCGCTGGCATCCGCTTATCTGCCTGCTGCCACGTCACCACCGAAACCGCCCATCTCGCCATTGCCTTAAAAGCCGGTGGTGCAGATGCAGTCCTGATTGCCAGCAACCCCCTGAGCACTCAAGATGACGTCGCCGCGAGTCTCGTAGTGGATTATGGCATTCCCGTGTTCGCGATCAAGGGAGAAGACAGCGCCACCTACAACCGTCACGTTGAAATTGCCCTGGATCATAAACCCAACATCATCATCGATGACGGCAGCGATGTCACCGTACACCTCGTCCAACATCGCCAAAATCAACTCGCGGATATTATCGGAACTACCGAAGAAACCACCACCGGCATCGTGCGCCTCGCCGCCATGTTCAAAGATGGCGCACTGTCCTTCCCGGCGATGAACGTCAACGACGCCGAAACCAAGCATTTCTTTGACAACCGCTATGGAACGGGTCAATCCACCCTCGATGGCATCATCCGCGCCACCAATCTCTTACTGGCGGGTAAAACCATCGTCGTTGCTGGATATGGCTGGTGTGGCAAAGGAACCGCTTTACGCGCCCGGGGAATGGGTGCTAACGTCATCGTGACGGAAATCAACGCCGTGCGTGCCCTAGAAGCCACGATGGACGGATTCCGCGTCATGCCAATGGAACAAGCTGCTGCGGAAGGCGATTTGTTTATTACGGTAACTGGCAACAAGCACGTCATTCGCGGTGAGCATTTCGCTCAGATGAAAGATGGGGCGATCGTCTGTAACTCCGGTCACTTCGACATCGAAATCGACCTCAAGGCCCTGGGAGCAGAAGCCTCTGAAGTTCGCACCGTGCGTCCGTTTACCCAACAATATCACCTCAAGTCTGGCAAATCTGTGATCGTCTTGGGAGAAGGACGGTTGATTAACCTCGCCGCAGCGGAAGGACACCCCAGCGCGGTGATGGATATGAGCTTTGCCAACCAAGCGATGGCTTGCGAATATTTAGTCAAGAATAAAGGCAAGTTGCAACCCGGTTTACACTCCATTCCGACGGAAGTAGACCAGGAAATTGCTCGTCTGAAGCTGGCAGCAATGGCAATTAATGTGGATACTTTGACTTCAGAGCAAGTAGAGTACATGAATTCCTGGACTTCTGGAACTTAAAATTATCCGGTGGTCTTCTTTGGGGAAGGGCAAGATATAGATTTCTGCCAAGATTCTGAAGAGACCCCCCCTAACCCCCCCTTGCTAAGGGGGGGGACTGGAAAGATCGGAAAAATTTAATCCTTTTTCCTGAGTTCCCCTATCTCCCCCATCCTCCCTATCTCCCCCCTCTCCCCCGCCTCCCTCCTCTCGCCGTTCACCTAAACCCTGTGGCTCGACTTTCTGTTGAATTGCATCGCTATTTTTTTGAAGAAGAACGTTCTGAAGGCGTAGTTTTAGCAGATATTATCCTGCTGGCTGGAGAACGCATTTTTGGATTTTTGTTTGTATTCTTGGCGTTACCTTCAGCCTTACCCGTACCTGCGCCAGGATACTCGACTCCATTTGGAATTGTTATTTGTATCCTGGCGGTTCAGCTAATTGCTGGCGCTCAACGTCCTTGGATGCCGAAGCGGGTGATGAATCATCCGATCGCCTTGTCAAAGGTCCAAGGCATTTTAAAAGCCGGGATTCCCTGGTTGGAAAAAATTGAGTTGCTCTCTCGTCCCCGGTTGACCTATATCTGCAAAAGTTTACCGGGTCGGGTGGTCATTGGCAGTGCGATCGCCCTGATGGCAATTTCGATGATGATTCCCATCCCCGGGACCAATACCTTACCAGCGATGGGCATTTTCGTGACCGGCTTTGGCTTACTTGATGACGATGGAGCCATTACCCTGGCTGGGTTAGTGGTTTGTGTGATGGGATTTATTCTCTCGGCTTCTATTTTGATGGCTCTTTGGTTTGGGGGTTCCAGCTTGCTGGACATCATCCAAAACTGGCGGGCACAGTAACTCAGTTTAATTAAAAATTGGAATGGGAGGGACGCCCGCTTAATCGGTGTCCCTCTCTTTTTTTTATTTGAAGTAAGTCTATTTACTTATTTCCTGAAATTTTAGACAGACAATGGCTTGTTCACCCAGACATTTTGAATGGCACCAGAATTTATCCTTAAGCACAAACACTTATTAATTGACAATAATTGTTGTGTTCCTGTACCCACCCCCTCCTAAACTTAAGAATTTTTCCAGATTATTGTCAACTGAGTCTTGCTAAAATCCCTAGAACAACACTGGGGCAATGCTTCTCGGGATAAAGTGGCTGCCTCACTTCTCATGAAAATTAGAACAGATTGGGTGACTCACCGGCTAAAACCCCTGCTATTCGGGGGTTTCGAGGCTGTAAATTCCCCCTTGACACCTACCCAAAGATAGATTCAAAAAGCGGGTTTTGAAGAATTTTTATTTTTCTGTCAATTTTGTAACAAATTTTGTCTTTTTTACCAAACCTTGACCAAAAAAGGTTAGTCTAAATAAAAATACAAGCATATAAGGAGAATTTTATGGTTGCTGTCACAATTGGATTTGACAAGGACTTAGAACAAGAAGAAGCGGTGGTTTTTCACCCGGGACAGCAGGTACAGTTCAAGGACCGGCCTGGAGTTGTTGATACCATTGCCGCCTACGACCCCATGATGGTCCCCCCGATTTGGTTAGAAAACGACCCCCAGCCGAGATATCCTGAAGAGTTAAGAATTGTAAAGCAAACCGCATTGACAATGGGTTCAGTACGGGTATCTGCGAACTCGAATGTGCACTATGTAGATTTTTGGGGACGCTTCAGATTAGTTAGCAAAAGTTCTTAAAATCCTGTGATTATAAAAATAAACAAGCGATCGCTGCCAACAACAAAGGGCGATCGCTTTTAGTTTGTAGAGACCCTCTGAAAAAGATAAACACCCTCGACACCCCACCAGGCGACAATCGGATCAAGTTGACCCACTTTTTTTCCAGTATCAAACGACATCAAACTCCCACGCTGCTGCGATTTCTATAAGTTATATTCTATAATGGTTAAAACTCAATTCCATTCAATTTAAAGATTAGTGACTGATTCAATTAAATTTATTGACTTATTTGCTGGAATTGGAGGATTCCGTCTTGCCTTTGAAAAAGCAGGCTATCATTGTGTTTACTCCTGTGAAATTAATGAAGCTTGCCAAAAAGTTTATTATCAAAACTTTGGGGATGTACCCGAAAAAGACATTACTACTTTAGCTATTCAAAATATTCCCAATCATGATGTCCTAACAGCGGGTTTTCCTTGTCAGCCTTTTAGTATATCCGGAAAACGCAATGGCTTTAAGGACACGCGAGGAACCCTGTTCTTTCATTTATGCAAAATTATTGAAATAAAAAAACCTCAAGTGATTGTCTTGGAAAATGTTAAGCATCTCCTGCATCTTGACCAAGGCAAAGTTTTAGAGACGATTCTTTATTCCTTAGAAGACTTAGGATATGGTGTCACTTATAATTTATTGAATTCTAAAGATTTCCGATTGCCCCAAAATCGAGAGCGGGTGATTATTATTGGGACTTTAAATCAAAAATTTAATTTTGATTTAATTAAACCACAACTTCCTACTCCTAGTCTTGAAGAATTCTTAGATAAGGAAGGACCGTTTGAATATTTAAAGCCTGAAGAATACACGCTAATCGACAATCCTAAACCCCAAACTTCAGGCTTAATTTTTGTCGGCTATCGTAATAAAAATATTTGGAAAACCGGGATTAGACCGAATACCGAACATCTGTCGAGAGTGCATAGACAACCGAATCGGATTTATTCGGTGAAAGGGGTTCATCCGACTTTACCCTCTCAGGAAACGTCAGGCCGCTTTTTTATCTATATCCCTGAAGAAAATACTGTGCGGAAATTAACTCTGAATGAATGTTATAGAATTATGGGGTTTCCCGATAAGTTCAAAAGACATCCTAGTAGTGGAGAATGCTATAAACAGATTGGAAATTCAGTTTGTATTTCAATGATTCATGAATTAGCTGTTCAAATTAAACAGCAAAATTTATTATAATCAAAGCCTAAATTGACCTCGAAACTGTCAAATCTTTTGCAGTATAGGAGTTAACAATTTCCTAGGATTACCCCAGGAGGTTAATGCCCGGAAACGACTGAAGTCGTTACTACGAGCGAAGAAATTTATCCGTAGTTTGTAGTAACGACTTCAGTCGTTCTTAATTGTTCGTAGTAACGACTTTAGTCGTTCTTAATTGTTCGTAGTAACGACTTCAGTCGTTTCTTTCCTCTTTTATGTGCCGATCGCCCATCGGTGTTGGCAGAGTCTAGGACTTCAGTACAGTATTAGATAAGCTCGGACAAGAAACCGGGTTGTCTTCCCTTTACTGTCCTGACGCCCTAGGTACCGCGCAAGGCGACAATCGGATCAAGTTGGGCCGCTTTTTTAGCCGGAATTACTCCAAAGAATAACCCCGTTGCACCAGATACTCCGGTTGCTAAGGCGATCGCCATTGTAGAAACCCCCGCATCAAACGGCGTCAAAGTCCCAATCAGTAAAATCCCACTGACTCCTACAAATACTCCCACTAAACCCCCAGCAACCGATAAAATAACCGCCTCAATCACAAACTGCATTAAAATATCCTGCTGAGACGCCCCGATCGCCTTTCTTAACCCAATTTCCTTCGTCCGTTCCGTCACCGAGACCAACATAATATTCATAATCCCAATTCCCCCCACAAACAGGGAAATACTGGCAACCGCCGCCAACAACAACGTTAACGCCCCCGTAATCGCCCCCATCGTTGCCTGTAAATCCTTCTGATTGCGAACCGTAAAATCATCTTCATCAATAATCTGATGTCGCAGGCGCAGCAAATTCTCAATTTGGAACTGTGCCGCCCTCATACTTTCCTCATTCTCCACCGACACCGAAATAAAATTAATTCTCGTCCCATAAGGTGAACTATTCCCCGTAATTCGATTTGCCATCGTCGTCAACGGGACCAACACCACATCATCCTGATTCTGTCCAAACGTGGAACCCTTCGGTTGCATCACCCCAATCACAGAAAACGATACATTTCTAATCCGGATTTGTTTCCCGATCGGGTCCGTATTTCCAAATAAAGTTTCCGCCACATCCGCACCCAATGCCACCACCTGTTCATTGCGCCTCAAATCCAAGTTAGTAATAAACCGACCCTGAGCTACATCAAAACTGCGAACCGTCAAAAACTCCGGCGTCACGCCCACAACAGTTGTGGATTGATTGGCATTGCCGTAGGTAATGCGCTGCATCCCTGTTATCTGGGGAGCAACCTCCTTTACTGAAGGAACTTGAGAGGCGATCGCCTCCGCATCCGCCAATACCAATGTCTGAGGAGGACTCACCGGACGAGTTTGAGCCTTCGGACTTCCCGGCACAATAAATAACAAATTCGTGCCCAACGATTCCACCTGCTGACCCACAAAATTCTGAGCCCCCTCACCCATGCCAATCGTCGCAATCACCGACGCATTGCCAATAATAATCCCTAGCATAGTTAGACTGCTTCGCATTTTATTGGCAACCAAGGTTTTGGATGCCATTTTTACGCTTTCTAAGAAGTTCATGGTTTTAGAAATATGAAGATAGGGAAGATGGGGAAGATGGGGGAGTTGGGGAGGATGGGGGAGGATGGGGGAGTTGGGGAGGATGGGGAGGATGGGTGACAATATACCTCGTTACATGGCTCTGCCGTGTAATGGTCTGTTGGAGGCTCTGCCTCCAGTCCGGGACCCAGCGCTTAAGCCGCCCAACGTCCAGAGCACTGCTCTACCATCATACAAAACCCATTACTTTAAAATATCCTCCAACTTTTGCCCTTCCGGAAGACCGATAAACACGCGATCGCCTGGATTCAACCCATCCAAAATTTGAATTTGATTCCCCAAAGTCGGTCCAATCGTCACTGAGCGAAATTCCGCCTTACCTTCCGCATCGGGAATCAAAACCCCCGTCTCCCCTCGGTTGGTGACGATCGCCACCGTTGGAACCACCAAGGCATTATCCAATTGCTCCCCTAAAAACGTCACATCCACATTCATCCCCGATTGCAACGTCTCCATCCCGGATTCCAAATCCACCCGCACCTCAAACAACGTCACATCCTGTTGCTTAATCGCTTCCGGGGCAATTAAATTCACCTTTCCAAGGAATTGTTCATCGGGATAGGCATCCGCCCGAATCTCCACCTGTTGACCCGAACGAATCCGACTGATATCCGCTTCCGGGACTTGGGCTAAAATTTCTAACCCTCGCGCCAGGGCCACAATCGAGGTGGATGTCGCACTTCCCGCACTCGATGCCGCTGTGGTGGGGGCAACAAATGAGCCTTCCGTAGCATATCGCTGGGTAATCTGACCGGCGAAGGGGGCGCGAATGATGGTATCTTCTACCTGCACTTCTACGGCTTTGAGTTGCGCTTGTGCTTCCCGCACTTCCGCCTCTACTCGCAGGAGTTCTTCGGGTCTAGCACCGCTTTCTTGCACCGATAAGGCTTGTCTAGCTTCCATCACTTCCGCTTCGGCGCGGGTGATTTCTTCGGGTCTAGCACCACTTTCTTGGATATCGACCCCTTGTCGCGCTTCGGCAACTTCGGCTTCAGCGCGGAGGATTTCTTCGGGTCGGGCCCCAATTTCTTGGATTTCCAATCCTTGACGCGCTTCGGCGACTTCGGCTTCGGCGCGGGTAATTTCTTCGGGTCGGGCCCCACTGGCTTGCAGTTCTAAGGCTTGACGCGCTTCGGTGACTTGAGCCTCGGCTTCGATAATTGCTTCTTGGCGAGCGCGAATCAGTTGTTCTAACCGTTGCTGCGATCGCTCTAAACTGGTTTGCGCCCGACGATTTTCCGTGACGACTTCATCAAAGCGATCGCGAGAAATTGCCCCTTCATTCACCAATTCCTGATTCCGGCGCACTCGTTCTGCCGTCAGGGACAAAGTAGCCTCAGCTTCTTCAATTTGGGTTTCAGCTTGAGCAATCTCATCTTGCCGACTCCCGGAACGCAGTGCATCTAACCGCGCTTGCGCTTGGGTGAGTCTAGCGCGGGCTTGAGCCACCTCCTGGGAGCGATTTCCGGCGCGCAGTTGAGCGAGTTGGGCTTCCGCTTGAGCCAGTCTAGCGCGGGCTTGAGCCACTTCCTGGGAGCGATTTCCGGCGCGCAGTTGGTCGAGTCGCGCTTGAGCTTGCGCCAATCTCGCCCGTGCTTGGAGTATCTCTTGGGGCCGATTTCCGGCGCGCAGTTGGTCGAGTCGGGCTTCGGCTTGCGCCAGTCTCGCCCGCGCTTGAGCTATCTCCTGGGGCCGATTTCCGGCGCGCAGTTGAGCGAGTCGCGCTTGGGCTTGTTCTAATCGCGCTGTAGCTTGGAGTCGTTGGGCTTCTACGTCCTGACTTTCCATGCGGGCGATGATGGCACCGGCTTCTACTTGGTCCCCTTGTTCAACGTATAATTCAGCAATCCTCCCTGTGGTTTTGGGGGAGAGGTTGACGCTCTGAATGGGTCGGACTGTGCCACTGGCTTGGATCCGGACGGTGAGGGTTTGGGTATCTACAGGGACAGTAATTTCGGCGATCGCATCGGTGCGCGGTTGGGCATTTTGGTAGGTTTTATAGGCGAAAGTGCCGACTCCTAATAATCCAGCGGCGATCAGCGCAATAATCACCCGTTTGTACCGCCGTTTCCCCTCGGGTTTAAAGTCCGGTTTGGGAGGAGGTAGGGGCGGTTTTTTATGGTTATTTTGAGAGTCGGTAACTTGCTCTAAACTCGATGGCTGTTGCATTGGCGTACTCCTGTTTTCCGATGGAGAGGTGCCGGAATTAATGATGGTTTTAAAAAATTTAGGCTTACAGATTGACGGAGGATTGAGGGGGCGATCGCACGGTTAAGGGTGCTTCCCCTCTCGTTCCCTTTCCCAGCGTTGGACTAACCGAGGCAGTTCCCCTTCAAAAAAAGCGTGAAAATTTCGCATTTCCTCCAGTCGTTGCCGACGTTGGTCCGGTTCTCCTTCCAGTAACCCCAGTCCCCGTTCAGCTATTTCCCGCACCGCTTTAATTTGGGCGGTTTTTTGTTGAATTAATTCGGTCCAAGCACCCAATTTGATACAAAAATAATCTCGGCGATCGCCCGGTAAACTGATGCGATCGACAATCCCCGCTTGAATCAACAACCGAGACATGGTGCTAATGGACCCTTTAGAAGCCTGTAACGCTTCCGCCAGTTGACTCAGGGACTGATGCGGGGGGTCTGCAATCAACAACCACCCGAGAATTCGCCCCGCCATCCTCGGCATCCCACTCAGTTCAAACAACAGCCCCACTTCTTCCACAAAGCGCCTCAGTTCAAACTGTTGCGCCTCTTTATCGACTCTGGACATATCTGCCCCAGATGAATTGCTTTATTCACAATTGTAGCAAAGTTTTGACTGTTTAGTAAAGACTGAACGAAATGAATAGGGGGTACAGATGCAACCCTTCTGTTTTTGCTTAATCATGCAGAAACCTGGTTTAGGGTCCTGGGTTAGGGGTTGAGAAACCGGGTTTCTTTCCTAAATTTAGGTGTTCAACCCACAATTGTCGCAGAAACCTGGTTTCTGGTCCTGGGTTAGGGATAAAGCTATATATAGATGTGAGTATCCAGAACATTCACTTCAAAACCTCCCAATCTTCAGCGACTACAGCCGGTTCAAATGGCTCATCATAGCGGTAAAGTTGTTTTCCCTGAAGGGGATATTCAGGAGAAGAAGTTGGGGAGTATTGCTGTTGTTTCGGCTGTTTTAAAAAAATAATTTCTACCGTATCTCCCGCACGAAAAGGCAAATCTGTTAATTCCCATTTACCATCTTCACTGAATGTAATCGTGACTTTATGAGCATTCATTGGCACATTTTTATAATAATTGATAATTGTAAATTATTACTTGTAAATTATCAAGGACCCTAATTCACAAAGGAAGTAGCATCTAAATAGTCAATTCGGGCGAGGGGACTGAGGGCGGATAGGACTTGGGTGCCATAGCTGCGATAGAGGACGCGACTATCCAGGAGGGCGACGACGCCTTGCCGTTGACGAACGGGTGCAGTCGCCCGTTGGAGTTCTCGCAGGGCTGTCGGTAACAGATACAGTCTAAACCAGTCTTGCCGTTCGCGTTTAAAGTGAGCAACGCGACCCGCAACTAAGGGATTTTCTAGGGAAGGAATGGGTAAAGTGGCGATCGCCAGCAACTTGGGTGGAGGTAATGCACCTTGATGTTCTCGCCAAAATTCCCAACCCGTAATTAAAATACTCTGTTCATCTATTTGAGTCTTTTCCACCTGCACCCGAGATCCAAACTCTGCCGCCAGAATTGTCCCTAAACGGGGTTTGAGTGGCATATCTCCTACTAGGATGACAATCGGTCCGGGAGTGGTGGCGGCGATACAAAGTAGGGTTCTAAGTTGTTCTAATAATGCGGGTTCAAACTGAGGGGTATTCGGCATGGGAATCCCCTCGGGTAAATAGAGTTGAATCATCTCATTTTGGCGATCGGGAGAGAATTTGAGGGTGGTGACATCTCCTAATCCCAGTTGTTGGCGATAAATAGGTGCTGAGGTTTCTAAATCTAATGCCCCCCCAATCAATACGACCGGCTGCTGGTCCCATATCGGTGCTAGGGTAGAGGCCACTTCCACCGGGGTTGCAGATAGGGTAAATTGGCCTAACTTTCGGTCAATGGCGGCCCAAAGGAGTCGATTGTTGCTGTGAAACTGCTGCCAAAAGTGAATCCAGGCATCCGGTAATTCTGAGGATGGGGAATGACTGGAGACGGTGGTAGTCCCGTTGCGCTGTTGCAGAGTGTGATAGAGACCCTGTAAGATTTTTTCTTCCTCCGACTCCAGCATTGAACAGCCGTAGGGGTTGGCTGGATGTTGGAACAAGGCGCGAGTCAGTTGCACCCTGGCATCGCGAATGATGGGAGCACAATCGGGACGGGAGACCATGAGTTGATTCCAGTCCCAGGATTGTAGGGTAATGCTGAGTTGCTCACTGGCCCAGGATTCTAGGTCATCGGCCCCATCAATAATGGTGGGAATTCCTGGGGGAATTTTGCTGCGATCGCCCAGAACATCTTCCAACCACAATCTCGGGGAAATTATCAGCAATCCTTGAAAATCCGCACCGGGCCACCGCCAGCCACCGGAAGCCCCATCGGTGACGGTGCGAATGGTTTTATTCCTCTCGATCCACTGCTGCATCTGGGGGATTTCCACCAACAGTAACCGCTGTTGAATCGCTTCTGGGGCGACTAAAATAGCGGGTCCGGGCCAAATCAGTACCGGGGTTAAGTAACTGAGGCGATGTCCGCCATGAGCACCCACGGATGGAATGCCGGTTTGAATTAGGGCACTACGACCCACCCGAAAGGCACGGGCCACCAACCGCGCCATCGACAAATGATGCGGCCAATAGGGTTCACCCTGCGATCGCAGGAATGCTCTGAGTTGTTGGTGGACTTCTAATTCAATCACAACAGGACGATATCGGATTGGCATTAATCCGGACAAGATGTAATCGCAAGGTGGGATGGGGAGGATGGGGAGGCTGTTCAACGTCCCGACTTCAGTCGTTCTTCCCCGTTCGTAGTAACGACTTCAGTCGGTCTTCCCCGTTCGTAGTAACGACTTCAGTCGTTCTTCCCGGTTCGTAGTAACGACTTCAGTCGTTCTTCCCCGTTCGTAGTAACGACTTCAGTCGTTCTTCCCGGTTCGTAGTAACGACTTCAGTCGTTCTTCCCCGTTCGTAGTAACGACTTCAGTCGTTCTTCCCCGTTCGTAGTAACGACTTCAGTCGTTCTCTTCGTTCGTAGTAACGACTTCAGTCGTTCTCTTCGTTTGTAGTAAGGAACTGGAAGATCCGGACAGGGGTGCGTGACTTGGCATCCGCCAAGTCACGCGGTAACGACTGAAGTCGTTACTACGAACATGAAACTACGAACATGAAGAGAACGACTGAAGTCGTTACTACGAACAGGAACACAATCTCCCCAATCCCTAACTCTGACAATTGGGGCAGAAATGGCTAGAACGTCCCGTCAACTTCAGACGATGGAGAGGAGTCCCACAAACGCGGCAAGGTTGCCCCGCGCGATTGTAAACCCAAGCGACTCCCGCATAGTTCCCATTAACACCGCTGACATTGAGAAAATTGCTGAAGGTGGTTCCCCCGGCACCGATCGCAGTCTGCAAAACTTGAATAATCTGGCTGTGCAATCGCTCAATTTCTGCCCTAGTCAACTCAGCACAGAGCTTGGTGGGCACAATCCCACTTAGGAAAAGACTTTCATCGGCATAAATATTCCCCACCCCAGCGACAATAGTTTGGTCCAAGAGGGCCGTTTTAATCGCTTTTTGACGCTTGTGGAGTTTGCGCGTCAGGTATTCGACCGAAAATTCAGGGGAAAAGGGTTCTGGTCCTAATTTGGCTAATCCGGTGATGATCGAGGGGGTGGGGATATTTGGGGGGACCCACCACATTTGACCAAAGGTGCGTTGATCCACAAATCGCAATTCCCAGTCGCCCTCGAAGAATAGGCGCACTCGGGTATGTTTCTGTAGGGGTTCCGCTCGCTGGACCCATAACAGTTGTCCGGTCATCCGCAGATGGACTCCTAAACTGCCCCGGTGAACTGCATCGGAATCCGGTGATTGGGAGAGTTGCGCCAGGAGATATTTGCCTCTGCGCTGCCAGGAGGCGATCGCGCATCCCTGGACTCCCTCTAAAAAATCTCTAGGCGAAACTGGGTGGCCGATGGTTCGCGTCAGCAAAACATCGCCACCCAGAATACTCGTACCGAGGGTTAATTGATTTAACCCTCGACACACTGTTTCAACTTCAGGGAGTTCCGGCACCAGTTAGCGTGCTTCAGTTCCTTGGTTGGGATCGCCTTCTACGGTCCCGCTACTACCGGATTCGGGTTTGGCAGTCTTTTTGCCGTCTTTGGGACGGGCGTCGGTCCCGGTTGTGCGAGCAGCAGCCTTGGTTGTGGTGCCACCTTTGCCTGCAGCGGATTTTCCAGCTTTGGGCCCGGCGACTTCTTGGACTTCGTTCATCGCGAAGTTGTTGGTGTTGACCCCAGCGTAGTTCACTTTGTCAAAGCGAACAATCACGGGATAGGTGATCCCGCTTTGGTCTACAGTGGCAACGGTGCCAACTTCTTGAAACCAGTACGACTCTTTACGCAGAATGCGAACTTGAGAACCACGTTGAACCATGTGTTTTTTTTTCCTTCTGATGAATTGAACGAAAAGTTTAAGTGGAATTGCTTCTCAGCGTACTACTCTAACGGGATACTCTGGAATGTTCCAATCTTTAAGTTTTATTAACTACTCGATCCAACGGACCCCGACAAAATGGGCGGAACGTCCCCACATATCTTGGGTGGGGGTGATTTCTTCGATCGCCAGATTATAGGGAATGGCCGTGGTGAGGTAGCGTTGAGCCAGGATGCCAAGGTCTGGGGTCACCTGAGAGGCAGCAGTTGCCGCGACTCCTAAACCCAAAAGTTGGGAGATGGGGTCTCGGGGAAGGACCATCGTGATGCCAAAAGCCAACCCGGCGGTGATTAGCATTCCCACGGACAGATTGGTGCCACAACGAGGATGCAGGGCAAGGTCCCATTCTCCCCGGGTCAGGCGATCGTGGGCGACATGAACGGCACGACGCAGGTCAAGGGGGTTAACCTGGCCATAGAGATAAAATCCGCGATCGGTGGACATTCCCCCCAATCCATCGTTATCCAGCGATCGGCCCGGTTGGCTGTTTTCGGGGGGCCTCTCACCGGAGGTTTCGCTTAATACCCAGACAGTGGCGTGTTCCAACGCATGAACCTGACGGACGGCGAGAGTTTCTTTCAATCCGGGGATAAAGGCGAGTTGTTGCAGGAGTTCGGCATCACCAGTGGGATGCGGCGCAAAATCAAAGGGAAATGGATTCGCCTGGGAAGAAGTAGCAGTCATGAGGTTAAGTCTCCAAGGAGTTAGGGTGGGTTCAGGCTGAGAAATATTTGGGTTGATTGGTCTTAATTTAACGAATTTGCCCAGCCGTTGCCCATCTTGAGGGCGATCGGCTATCCTCACCAAGACGCCGGTCCCCGCTTCCATTTTAGGGACCAGAAACCGGGTTTCTTGTCAAAATTTCTAGCAATTCACAGCTTTCTTGGGGCCAGAAACCCGGTTTCTAACTCATGGAGTTCATGTTCGTAGTAACGACTTCAGTCGTTCTCTTTAGGAGTGCGAGCATCTTGCTCGCTATTATTCAAGATTATTCAAGATTATTCAAGCGAGCATCTTGCTCGCACTCCTAAAATATACCTCACAAGTGTGGAAAGCGCTATATACGAAACCGGCTATCCTTGACTGTTTGAACGAGCCAGAATATCTCTAGCTCACTTATAATTCCAACTTGCCGATCGCCTCTTTCAACACCGTAGCCGAATGTTGCAGCAGATTTTGCTCATTGGGCGTCAAAGACAAATCCAACACCCGAGTTACCCCTTCACGATTCACCACCGCAGGCAAACTCAGACAGACATCATTGATGCCATTAACCCCATGAATAAAACTACTCACCGTTAACACCCGGTTTTGATTTCTCAACACCGCTTTAACAATATCAGTCACCCCCAACCCAATCGCATAAGAAGTCGCCCCTTTGCGCTTAATCACCTCATAAGCTGCATTTTTTACCTGGTCAAAAATTCCTTGCAATCGTTCTGCATCCGCTTCGGAACAGTCCTCAATTCCGCCACTGCACAGATTCATCCCAGCAATATTGACCTTACTCCAAACCGGAACCTCACTATCCCCATGTTCCCCAATAATATAAGCATGAAAACTGCGCGGATCAATCTTTAATTGATTTGCCAACAAATACCGAAACCGGGCCGTATCCAAAACCGTCCCCGAACCCAGGACTCGGTTACAGGGAAAACCGGATAACTTCAGGGTGACATAAGTCATAATATCCACCGGATTGGTCACCAACAGCAGAATCGCATTAGGACAATATTGGACAATTTGCGGAATCAATTGTTTAAAAATATGCACATTGCGATTGAGCAAATCTAAGCGAGTTTCCCCGGGTTGTTGTTTTGCCCCAGCGGTAATAATCACAATATCCGGGTCATCACTGTCCGCTAAAGTCCCGGACCTGATTACCGTGGGGTCGATGAAGGGTACACCGTGGAGTAAATCCATAACTTCCCCCTGGAGTTTTTCTTGGTTGACATCTACCAAGAGCATCTCATCCAGGGTATTTTGGATTAACATGGAATAAGCACAAGCCATCCCCACCTGACCTGCACCAATAATCACGCCTTTAAGGGGACGACGATTGCTTTGGACGGTGCGATCGCGATCGGAAAATTCCGTAAATAACTGTTCAAACATCGAACGATTCCCTAAACTTACATTCACCTGTCCTAGGATAAAGGGTAATTCGATATTCTGCCAAACTTTTTAGAGTCGGTATTAAAGATTAAGTTAAATTCATCGGATTGTTAATCATCCCTTAAACTCAACCCCTTCATAAAGCTCACCCAAAGATAGCTCAAAATCAACAGACTGCAACCGTAAACCCGCTGCCTCCCCTTCCCATTCCGTTAACATCCAATGATGCTCCTCAATTTTATAATATTGCATCACATAACACCGAGTTGGGTCAATTAAAAGATATTCCCGCATTTCCGGTATCGAGCGATAATACATAAATTTATCACCTTGGTCGTAATTTTGCGTAGACTTCGATAAAACCTCCGCAATCAGCAAGGGATTCGTGACCGTAGTCGTTCCCATATCCGTATAAATCGGTTCGCCGCCAATCACCATAACATCGGGATAAGTGTATTGGCGATACCGAGGAATCCATAACCGAACGTCACCCATATAAACCCGATAGTTTTGTTTTCGGAGTTTCAGTTTGAGTAAAGCAGCTAAAGTTAACGCCAATTCATTATGATTAGTAGTTCCCCCGGTCATCGGTACGATTTCTCCATCTCGGTACTCGCTTTTATAATCGGCCTGTTCTTCCAATGCCCGGTATTCTTCGGGAGTATAATATTTTTTATCTGTTTCAGTGAACATGATTAATCACTTTCCTGAGTAAATTCATATAGACTCTAAAAAAATAGAGCCTTACGGTTATTGTAACCGCCAAATCTTGATGCTGTTGTCACCATTCGCAGTCCAAACCCCTCCACTGCCACTGACCAGAGTTCGCCCATCGGGAGTAAAGGCAAGAGATTCCACAGAGTCAGTATGCCCAGTGAGTGTATCAAGCAGTTCCCCAGTTGTCAGATTCCAAATTTTGATAGTTTTATCGACACTGCCACTGGCAATTCTTTCCCCATCAGGAGTTAGAGCAACCGACCAAACTGGGTTAAGATGTCCAGTGAGGGTGTGGAGAATTTTCCCCGTCTTGAGACTCCAAATTTTAATCGTCTTGTCATTGCTACCACTGACCAGTGTTTGTCCATCTGGACTAATGGCGATCGCAGCAACTTCATTCCCATGTCCATTTAGAATGTTGAGGAGTTGTCCCGTTTCCAAATCCAAAATCTTGATGCTATTATCCAACCCTCCACTAACCAGTGTATTTCCATCCGGACTGATACCAATTGCAGCAACCCCATTACTATTCGCCAATAAGCTATTGAGTAGTTCCCCCGTCTTCAAATTCCAAACTTTAATCGTATCATCCTGACTCCCACTCACAAGAGTCTGCCCATCCGGACTGATAGCAATAGACCAAATTGCATCTCTATGTCCCGTCAGACTATTTAATAGTTTTCCCGAGTTCAGATTCCAAATTTTAATCGTATTGTCATAACTCCCACTCACCAGAGTTTGCCCGTCCAGACTGATAGCAACAGAACGAACCCAAAGGTCATGCCCAGTCAGGGTATTGAGGAGTTTTTCTGTCTTCAAATTCCAAATCTTAATGGTCTTATCCCTACTGCCACTAACCAGAGTTTCCCCATCAGAACTAATCGCAACAGAACGAACCCACCAGCTATGCCCAGTCAAGGTAGTAGCAAGACTAAATTTTTCATCGGAATCATTGACTAAATCAGGAACCGATTCGATATCGCTTTCTGAGGGGACTAGAGCAAGAGTTGATTCACCCGATGACAGGGTATCAGAGGTAGAGACTTGCTCTAAGTTCTCATCAACCCTCTGATAATTGGGTTGAGGCCGAAAGTGCATTATCCCGTATCCGACCATGCCCAAAAGCAATAGAAAACCAGCAATTAATTGAGATTTTGGATTAATTGGTGATTTTGATTGTGGCCTAATTTGCAGGGAATGTGGCAGGTTCAGTTGTGCCACTAAATCTTTCAATAAATTTCCGGCATTCTGATAGCGGTTCTGACTTTCTTTTTGCAGTAAATTGTCAAACACCTGCTGCAATTGTTCACTCAGCGGTTCAAGTAAATGTTTTCGCCAAGAATCAACCCAACCATACCCCTCATCCAAAAATAAAGCAAAAGGGTCTTGGCCCGTTAGTAAATAAAAACAAGTCACCCCCAAACTATATAAATCACTGGCCGGATACGCTTCTCCCCGTTTCATTTGCTCAAAGGGTGAGTACCCATTCGTACCAATTTGCGTTCCTTGCCCTGCCACCACCGTGGATTTTAATTGTTTAGAAGCCCCAAAATCAATTAACACATATTTGCCATCAGATTTGCGCCGCATGATATTCGGAGGTTTGATATCCCGATGAATTACACCCCGTTGGTGGATGAATTCCAGAATCGGCAATAATTGCTCTAATAATTCTTTGACCTGAGTTTCTTTCCAGGTTCCCGGCTGGCATTTATGCAAGGGTTGCCCTTCGATATATTGCTGGACTAAATACAAATATCCATCTTGCTCAAAATAGGCATAAAGGGTGGGAATTTGTGGATGTTCTCCCAGTTCTTGCAATTGCCTTGCTTCTTGTTCAAATAATTCTTTTGCCTTCTGGAGTGCGCTGGTTCCTTGGACTTGGGGGGCGAGTTGTTTAATGACGCATTTTTCATGCAATTTGTCAATATCTTCGGCGAGATAAGTTCTCCCGAATCCGCCTTCATTAGAGAGGAGTTGGCGGGGGTAGTAATGACTTCGCAACACCACCAAAGGATTGCCACAACTTTGGCAGAATTTGATGCCGTCATGGTTATGGGGATTCGGGCAACTGGGATTTAGGCAGCAGTGCATACTCGCGCTTTGGGGGAGAAGGAGTGGTTGTGGGGACGAATCGCAGGGGGTTTTCTGATTATACGCGAATACAGTGGCCCGGGGGTCAACTTCGATAAAAATCTTAATCTTCTAGGTGAGTTTCTGCTGGAGACAGGGTGGGGGAAGGATTGGGAAAAAAGAGCGATTTTAATAAAATTGCTCTTACTGCTGGTAAAATTAACTAAAATCTGCTATAGCGGTTCCCACATTTATGAGGTCCTTTCTTTAAAAGTGCGGGAACCGATATTTTCAGAATTGTCTCTCCCAAATCTCCCTCCTAAACCCTCGCTACAACGGCATTTTGTTGTCGATATCGATAATAAGCGGCACAAGCTCCTTCTGATGAAACCATTGGTGCTCCGAGGGGATGTTCTGGGGTGCAGCGTTTGCCAAAGGCTTCACAGTCATGGGGTTTTTTAACCCCTTGCAGGATTAATCCACTCATACAGTCGGGGGATTCTTCGCTCTGAATTCCGGTTAAATCAAAGCGGTTTTCTGCATTAAATTGAGCATATTTTTGTTTTAAATTTAATCCGCTTTGGGCAATTTCTCCAATGCCTCGCCATTGTCTCGGGACGATTTCAAAGACTTCTTTGAGGATGTTTTGAGCGGGTTGGTTGCCATTTTTTCTAACGGAACGACTGTATTGGTTTTCGACTTGTGCTTGTCCGGATTCGAGTTGTTTGATGCATAGATAAATCCCTTGTAAAATATCAACGGGTTCAAATCCGGTGACGATGATGGGGACTTGATATTTGGGGGCGATCGCCTCGTATTCGGTGTATCCCATAATGGTGCAAACATGACCTGCTGCTAAAAATCCTTGCACTTTACGGTGGGGTGCTGATAAAATCGCTTCCATTGCTGGAGGCACTAAAACATGGGAGACTAACATGGAAAAGTTCGAGATGTTTTGTTGTGCTGCCTGATAAACAGCCATCGCAGTTGCCGGTGCAGTGGTTTCAAATCCTACGCCGAAAAATACAACTTGTTTGTTAGGATTGTCTTGGGCAATTTTTAGGCAATCTACCGGAGAATAAACGATGCGAATATCGCCGCCGGTTGCTTTAATACTTAGCAAGTCTTGAGCGGTGCCAGGAACGCGCAACATATCCCCAAAGGAACAGAAAATGACCTCGGGATGGGAGGCAATGACGATCGCCTGATCAATTAGAGCAATGGGAGTAACACAGACGGGACAACCGGGACCGTGAATTAAAGTAATGTTGTCGGGTAACAGTTCATCAATGCCAAATTTGACGATCGCATGGGTTTGACCCCCACAAATTTCCATAATCGTCCAGGGACGAGTCGTAATACTAGCGATCGCCTTGGCACAATCTTGAGCCGTGGTAGCATCGCGATATTCATCTACAAATTTCATAATTTGTCATGTGTTGTTTGTCATTTGTCATTTATCCTTTGTCCTTGGTTGATTGGGGAGATTGGGGAGATGTTCAACCACCCGACTGAAGTCGTGATCTTTCCCTGTTCGTAGTAACGACTTCAGTCGTTACCGCGTTACTTGGCGGATGCCAAGTAACGCCCATGTCAGGCGATCGCTCCAGGCCCCAAGCAGACAGGCTGTAGACCCTCCGATTGCTCGTGTTATGGCCAATTCCATAACACGAGAGCAACGACTGAAGTCGTTACTACAAACAAGAACGACAGCTTACGCAGGAGTCACCAGAACCACCCAACTGAAGTCGTGATCTTCCCCTGTTCGTAGTAACGACTTCAGTCGTTACCGCGTTACTTGGCGGATGCCAAGTAACGCCCATGTCAGGCGATCACTCCAGGCCCCAAGCATACAGGCTGTAGACCCTCCGATTGCTCGTGTTATGGCATTCGCCATAACACGAGCGCAACGACTGAAGTCGTTACTACGAACAGGGAAGAGAGCTTACGCAGGAGTCACCAGGACCACTCTAATCTCCCCCATCCTCTCTATCTTCCCCCCTTCCCTACTGTCTAACTTACAGCAGTCGGAGTCGCAGGAACGTTGCTACCGTTGTACTCTACGGAATGTGAGGCATCTCCCACATAAATCCCGAGTGCGCGGGCGGTTTGTACCATGAATCCATTGGGATCAACCGGGGAGGCACAGCGTTTTTCTTGGTGGCACTGTCGGACGAGTTGAATCACTAAGTCTAAGGGTTTGCTTTCGACTTTCCCGCCTTCCCAGACCACTAAGCGGTTATAATGTCCATGTTCGATTAACTCAACAGCTTTGATACCAAAGGCGGTGGCTAAGATGCGATCGAAGGAGGATGGGGTACCGCTGCGCTGTAAGTGACCCAGAACCGTTACGCGGGTGTCGATTTCGTCTAACCCGCAAAATTCCGGGCGATCGAGGGAACAAAGTTTCTGGCTGTAGAGTTTAATTTGTTGTGCCAGATAGTCGCCAATATTGCGATGCTGTCGGCGATCTTCATGTTTGACTCCTTCAGCAACAACGACTAGGGCAAATTTGCGCTTATCCTGACGCAGGGAGGCAATTTTATCGCAGATTTGGGCGATCGCCTTTTCATCCAGCACCGGAGTCAGTTCCGGAATTAAAATCACATCCGCACCCCCGGCAATTCCCGCGTGGAGTGCCAAATGTCCCGCATCCCGTCCCATCACTTCCGCTACCATCACTCGTTCATGACTCGCCGCAGTAAAGGTGAGGTTGTACAGCGCTTCGGTAACCGTATCCACAGCAGTCTGGAATCCGACTGAACGTTCCGTAAAGGGGACATCGTTATCGATAGTTTTGGGAACCCCGATCATATTCCAATTGCCTTTGACCGCCAAATCATAGATAATGTCCAAGCTACCATCGCCCCCGATCGCCACCAAGCCATCGAGTTCTAAGCGTTTATACCCTTCTAAAATCTGTTGTGCAACTTCCGGTTTTTCGGTATTCCCCTTACTCAGACTCCCGAGAACACTGCCACTGAGAAATTGCAGCACGTCAAGACCCTGTAACAATCCAGGGATATCATACCCATGCTCATTCAATTTCATGTCCTCCGGTTGGCGAGTTCCGGTGGCAACATCGATGAATCCGTCGGTGCCGTAGGGAATGCCATAGACTTCCCATCCCTTGCGGGAGGAGCATTTAACCACCGCTCTAATTACAGCGTTCAGTCCGGGACAGTCTCCGCCACTGGTCAGAATACCAATTCTTTTTTTTGGGTGTGTCATAGTGCGTTTACCTGTTCACTCTCCTAATTTATTCCGAACTCCCTGCACTGAAAAAGTAACCGCGATCGCTTTTTTATTTTCACTTTATGTTTGCCCTTCAATTTTAGCAAATTGCCCTCGTTTCTTGAGTGAGCTATTACGGGGATTTGAGGCAGAACCTAGCGTGCGGGCTTTGAGTAAAGCAAGGATCTCTCTTGAGCGAAAAAAGTTGGATCATGGGGAAGACGCTTGCACTGCACAATCTTTCACCACTTATTTTGATGAGTGCGCCATTGAGGTTGATTCCTTGAACCATCTAGTCCAGGCTGCTTTCCCCCAATATTCCCATCTTTTATGTAATTTTTTCGCTCTCTTGTAAATTCTATAACAGTTTCTCCGATACCCGCTTAAATACAGATTTTTTTTATAAATTTACGCCAGAGGAATTTTATGCTATAATTGAAGATCTAGTTGAAAAATGTTGAGAATTCTTGACGATTGTCAAGGCGAAAACACCCCAGGGCCTCACCATCACGGCAATTTATCCCTTTTCTTGTCTCTCCCTAACTACCGCTCCACTCTCCAAGGCGCGGAAAACTCCCCGGGGCAGCAGCAACCCTAGCTGATTATATACTATCCCCAGATGTTCACCCAGGATTTACCCATTGCCTCTATCGGTTGTTAGCCCAATTCGCTTTACCCCGGAGATGATATTGGTTACCCATCCCTCACTTTTGGCGGAGTTTTCTGCCGAAAAATTAACAGAATCCAGGACAATCCAGGACGCTCCAGGGGGTTTCCTCCCGAGGATAGCTCCTTTCCCCCCAATTTCAACTGTTCTGGTACTATAATAAGTCGTTTTTCTCTATTTATTCTCCCTGAGACATGAACCCTATCAATACTCCCCTTACTGAACAACTAGCGGAACTCACGAATCGATTATTTTGGCTGAGTGAGTCGGAGTTTCCCTTCCAGGTTATTACCTGGGATACGGATAGGGTAACCATTGAGCAACTGCTAAAACTCACTTATCACCCGCCCAACACCCCGGTTCAAACCCTCACGATTGATGAATTCTTCGCGCCTGCACTCTCAGGAATCGGCAGTTTTAGTTTTCTTTTAGATCAAACCCTCATCGGCAGATATCGAACCCTCTACAATTACCTCACTTATTACTTGGACAATATCAAAGTGTATCAAGTTGGCACGCATCCCCTCTATGTTTATATCATGGGCCTCACTCGGGACGAAAATTTAGCGGGGATCGCAACCCAAGTCATCGAAACTATCCCCCAATCCTCCAGAATTCACCCCCAATAAAGGGAGAAAGGGAGTTAATCTAAAAGATGCTTTTCAACTGGATAATTCTAGTGAACAAGATGCACGCACTCCTTTAGACAGCCAACAGATTACAACCTGACAACTCCCCCATCCTCCCCGATCTCCCCCATCCTCCCCATCCTCCCCATCTCCCCCATCCTCCCCATCTCCCCCATCCCAATCTATTCCGATCGCTCTTGCTGCAACAACTCCTCTTTAGAATCCCCCCAGTAAGCGCTATAGGTCCAGGTTTCCCGGTTACCGCTGGTTTCTAAAGACCAACGAAAGATCGCCGATTTCGGATTAACTCCGACTTCAATCAGCTTCGCACCCATATAGTATTCCATCTGGCGTTTTTTCAAGTCTTTAAATGCTGGGGGTTTTCGACTATCCCAGCTTTGAGACATTTGTGCTTTGGTCGGCCTTGCCATTTTCCTTCTCCGATTCTCTTGTGGTACGGGTATCCTACCCTTAATTTAGAATACCAATCTTTCTATTCTTAGCACGACAACGGGACTGTTTTAAAGCTTACTGAGATTGGAATCACCCATGCAACCCCTAGTTTTATACAAATTCCCCCTTGGCAATAGCGATCGCCTTACCGCCAACGGATACAGAAATCTCTCCGTTCTCTTTATGCGCCTTCAATAATAACAGCGACGGTCTCCCCATTTCATATCCCTGTTCCACTCGCAAATCAATCTCCCCCTCCCCAAAATATCCATACTCCACCAGATATCCCGCCAAGCAACCATTAGCACTCCCAGTTGCCGGGTCCTCGGGTACCCCTAAATAATCACCAAACATTCGGGCACTGAGATCATTTTCCGGTTTGTTCGTCTCGGGACAAAACATAAAAATACATTTAGCCTCAGTTCGCTCAATTAATTTAAAATACTTATCTCGATTGACTTTGGCCTTTTTTAGTGCTGCATGAGTTTTCAACGGCACAATCAGAAAAGGAATCCCCGTCGAAACCTCTCGAATGGGAAACCGCAAATCCAGATCCCCAACTTCTAAATTTAAAACCTCTGCCACCCGTTCCCCTTCAATCGTCTGATGAAACGTCGGCGGTTTTTGCTGCATCCACAAAATATCCAGAGTCTCTTGTTGATAGTGCAAGGTCACCGGAATTTGCCCGATCGCCAGATTCAAATTAATCCGTTCTACCGGCTGTTGAATTATCTCTCGCTGAATAATAAAAGCAGTACCTAAAGTCGGATGACCGGCAAAAGGTACTTCTTGGGCCGGGGTAAAAATCCGAACATCATATCCCCCCGCTCGTTGGTCCGAGGACAGCACAAAAGTCGTCTCTGAATAATTCATTTCCTTAGCAATTTGTTGCATCTGCTCCCCAGTCAGGCCCTGGGTTCCAGTAAATACAGCCAACTGATTGCCCTGGTATTTTTCTTCTGCGAAAACATCAACAATGTAAAAATTAAGCTTGTCCATTTTTGCCTTAGTTGCAGATTTCGTTACAGTTAGCTCTCACCGGGGATCGTAGTCCATTGCGGTCTCTATCTGAGTACCGAATCGATCCCCAGACCCACTTGATCTCTGAGGGAGTTCGAGATATGGTGTTAGGAATTCGCTCAGATGATAAATTTGTTGACCCCTTAATAAAAACGCTTATGCCATTGATGGGACTGGTCTGGATGACCTGCTGTTTGAGCGGGTTGCTTGCATACAGCCCAGGATTAGGGAATGCCTCCATTGCCCTGAGAAATCCGCTGTCACTCGAAGTTTTATCCGGTTTGAGTCATCGGTGGGACCTTCCTCACCGGCTTGTCCGAGGCGGTAATGCCTCGGGGAAAAAGCACCGCCCTCGGTTGAAATTAAAGGGGGCTTCCGGTGAGCGTCGGCTGTTTGCTCACTTGGCTCAAATCAGCGATCGCCCGGGAAAACACAGCCCAGGTGACTCCAGAAACAGGCAAATCTTCACAAAAGCGCTCAACTGGGACAATCGCCTTCAAAAGGGACAATGCGTTGTTAATCCACCTGTAATGAATTCTAGTCCCACTAAAGCTTTGGGGCAACAAAATTTTCTCTCAACCCCACCGGACTTGCCGGAGAAAGCTACTCTGATTAGCAGTGGCCCTTCCCAGAAGTCGAAAAAATCCACCCCGGGAATGGGACAACTTTTGTCTAATTTCTTCCCTGAAAACTCTTTAGATGTAGAAACAAAACCCAGTCTGGACTCATCCGTTCAGGTGAAAGCGGTCTCCGTTGCCCCTGGTCCCTCTCGCCCCATGACCCGAGTCAACTGGTGGCAGTCTCGCCATCTCTTTGGATTGGGACAAACGGTTTCCTGGTTTGCGGAGAAAACCCCGAAACCGATTGTCTTCACAAACCCCTCAGAATTTCAAGTTTTGGTTCAGGGATACGAGGTTGCTCAATTACCCGATCGCATCCAAGCGGACTTGTTCGCTCACCGGATCCAAGAATGGCTACAGGAGGGCGATCGCGATCCGGCACAACTGACCCCCACCACAGTCAACGGCATTAGAGCCATCCAAGGGGGCGATCGTACCTTACTCCTGATGTCCGAGGATGTCGTCGAGTCTATCCCCCGTAACCAGGACCTGCTCACCGTGGAATGGACCAATAATCTCCGCAAAGCGTTAGGCGCTGAACCCTTACCCATCGCCGAAGCACAAGCGCAGATGTACGGGTTAGTCGAGACCCCACGAAAACTGCAGGGAACCGCCTCGTGGTACGGCCCTTATTTTCACGGTCGTCTCACCGCCAACGGCGAAACATACAACCAAGAGGACATGACAGCAGCGCATCCCTCGTTACCCTTCGATACCTATCTCAAAGTCAAAAATATTCAAAATGGCAACATGATCATCGTTCGGATTAACGATCGCGGACCCTATATTCCCCCCCGTAATTTAGACCTCTCCCTCGGTGCCGCCAGGGTTCTAGGCAGCGAAGAAACCGGCGTCATCTCCTATGAAGCCACATTTATGAAACCCACCCCCTCGAAGGCAAAGTGAGTTGTTAGGGGAGATAGGGGAGATGTTCGTAGTAACGACTTCAGTCGTTATCTTAGTTTGTAGTAACGACTTCAGTCGTTACCGCGTTACTTGGCGATCGCCAAGTAACGCACCCATCTGAGGATCCTCCAGTTCCGAAACGGGCGCTTAAGCCCTTTATCGGGGGGTCACGGCTTTAGGGAAGAAACGACTGAAGTCGTTACTACGAACAGGGGAGTACGACTGAAGTCGTTACTACAAACAGGGAAGAAACGACTGAAGTCGTTACTACGAACAGGGGAGTACGACTGAAGTCGTTACTACGAACAGGGAAGAAACGACTGAAGTCGTTACTACGAACAGCCTTCCCCATCTTCCCTATCCTCCCCATCTTCCCAATCTCCCCTCAAGTTTTACCCTTCCGAAGACCCTCCCAAACAGCCGATCGCCTCTAGTAACCCTCGCGCTTTATTCAGAGTCTCTTGATATTCACTTTCAGGGACCGAATCCGCCACCAGACCCGCACCGGCTTGGACAGAAACCGTATGTTTGCCATTGCCATTGCTGCGGACCACCATTGTTCGGATGGCGATCGCACTATTCAACTGTCCCTCAAAATCGTAATACCCATACACCCCAGAATAAGGACCCCGGCGACAGCCTTCCAACTCATGAACAATCTGCATCGCCCGAATCTTCGGTGCACCACTGACAGTTCCAGCCGGGAAACAGGCTTTTAATAAATCCCATGCCGTTTTTTCCGGGTCCAATTCCCCCCGGACATTACTGACAATATGCATCACATGGGAATAGCGCTCAATCACCATTAATTCATCCACCCGGACGCTTCCCTTAACACAAACTCGTCCCAGGTCATTGCGACCCAAATCCACTAACATGACGTGCTCAGCGACTTCCTTCGGGTCGTTGAGTAAATCTTCGGCTAAGGCGGCATCTTCTTGGGGGGTTTGTCCGCGCAGTCGGGTTCCGGCGATCGGGCGCACCGTGGCTAACCTGGACCCTTCTGGAGTCAGTTCCGCCTTGACCATCACTTCGGGACTGGACCCGATAATTTGCCAGTCATCGAAATTAAAATAAGCCATATAAGGCGAGGGATTGATTAACCGCAGGGACCGATAGAGGGAAAATGGATCGCCCTCATATTCCGCTGAGAGGCGCTGAGAAATGACGACTTGAAAGATATCCCCCGCTTTGATGTAGTCTTTTGCCTTTAAAACGTTTTTGCAGTATGTTTCCGGGGAAGTATTGCTCGTATAGTGCAACTCTTTCCGTGGGGTGGAATCTGAGGGTCTGGAGGGTGGGGTCCATTCCAACAGGGTGTCTTTTTTTAACAGGGGTTCCTGGAGTTGCTGGACTAAACCCCGCACGCGATCGCAGGCTTGGTTGTATGCTGATTTCGGATCCAACGTTCGCAAATCTGCGTAGGCGATCGCCCAAATCTTCCGCTTCACTTGGTCAAACACCAGCAAACTATCCGCCTGCATCCACAATCCATCGGGCACATCGGTTTCTGCTGGCGGATAGACTGGCACCCGGGGTTCCATCCACCGAATCAATTCATATCCCCAAAACCCAAATAAACCCCCCACTCCCGGTGGCAATTCGGGTAATTTCACAGGTTGAATCAACTTCAGACAGTTTTCCAATGCCTCAAACGGATCCCCCTCAAACAGATCCACCTGTCCTGTTCGATGTTTTTGAATGGTTTGGTTATCTTTGGCTTCCAAAATCCACAGAGGGTCACAGCCGAGAAAACTATACCGGGCCAAGTTTTCGCCCCCTTCAACCGATTCCAACAAAAAGCTATACGGTTGTCCTGCACAGACTTTGTACCACGCTGAGACAGGGGTATCCAGATCGGCCACCCATTCTTGGTAGACGGGGACAAAATTACCTTGTTTGGCGAGTTCAGTAAATTGAGAAAAATCTGGAAAAATCATAAAGTCTTGATGTTGCCGGAGGATGGGGGAGGATAGGGGAGATGGGGTTCATGTTCGTAGTAACGACTTCAGTCGTTACCGCCTGTCCTGGCGGACGCCATGACAGGCACTCTTTTGGGCTTAAGCACCTGTTTGGGGACTGGATGCTTTGCCGACAAAGGGGCGTGACTTGGCATAAGCCAAGTCACGCGGTAACGACTGAAGTCGTTACTACAAACATGAACTCCCCATCTGCTCTTTTTTATGTTCCCAAAACAATGGCTAACTGCTCATTGCCAAAAAACTTTGAGCAATTAGCAATTAGCCATTAGATGTCAGATTAAAAAACGTTACACAAACATTGCAGGCGATCGCAAGTCGGGTTTCCTCAAATGTTAGGGGACCCTGACTCGGAACTCACGGCACAAGGCTGGTTCTTCCTGTGCGATCGCCTAGAAATGCTTGGGATTTACGGATCGTAAGGCTTCTTACCGCTGAACTTGATTTTTGCAGGTTGGGGGTTATCGCCAATCTTGCGATCGTTCTTGCCGTAGTAGGCACGACCTTCGTTCACTTTTTCAGGGAAGACACCATCTTTGGGATGGAGATACTCGGTTTCACCACTGGCATAAACCCGGTAAATCTTATAGTCTTCGATTTTGGGCTTGAACTTGGTCCGGAACTGGGTTCCCAATGCGAGGCAGTGCTCTTTGCGAGGCAGGTAGAGGAGGTTTTCCCCTGCGTTCATCACAGCAGCGCCACCGCTAGGCATTTCAAACACTTGCTCTTTGGAAGAGGTCCAGGTGATTGCGTATTTTTCTTCCACAAGCGCTTTGCTGAGCAAACCGCCAGTGCTGCCCCCAAATTTTGGGGCTTGTCCTTTCAAGGTTTCTGCCATATCTTACTCCGGATATTTTGAAACAATTTTTAGGGCATCGTACCACTGACATTGCCTGCTCCTACAGATTTCGTAAGGATCTGTAACAGTTCTTTAGATTTGGGTCGTTTGGTGTTGGTTATTGGTGATCTGTAGAGCAGGTTTGGGGCCGATGGGCTCTATGTTCGTAGTAACGACTTCAGTCGTTACCGCGTGACTTGGCTCTCGCCAAGTCACGCCCCTTTGTAGGCAAACCATCCAGTCCCCAAACAGCCGATTAAGCCCACAAGGGTGCGTGTCATGGCGATCGCCATGACAGGCGGTAACGACTGAAGTCGTTACTACAAACATGGACCCATCTCCCCTTTGCGAGTCTTTGTGAACCCACCTGACCCTAATCATACAGAATTTGTCCGGGGTCCAATGTTCGTAGTAACGACTTCAGTCGTTACCGCGTGACTTGGCTCTTGCCAAGTCACGCCCTATTGCAGGTAAAGTATCCAGTCCCCAAACAGCCGCTTAAGCCCTAGCCCTGTCAAGGTGATAAATTTAATGACGAAAAATCGTTATTTCCTGTAGGGGCGCTTCGAGAAGCGCCTGTCCAAGAGGTAAACTTGATGATGAAAAATCGTTATTTCCTGTTGGAGTAAATGCTTGCGCCCCTGGGGCGCAAGCATTTACTCCAACAAATCAATACACCTTGACAGGGCTACCGCTTAAGCCCACAAGGGTGCGTGTCATGGCGGATGCCATGACACGCGGTAACGACTGAAGTCGTTACTACGAACAGGAAAAGCATTCTCCCTTACTAGCGAATCGGTGTCCGGCGATTGCGGGAACTGCCGGAGGACCGATCGCCTTTTGAAGATTTGCTTTTACTGCGGGGATTGGGGGTGACTTCGGAGGTGCTGTCTGTGGCGATCGGGATGGTGAAATGAAACTGACTGCCGCAATCTTTCCCCCCAGATTTAGCCCAAATTTGCCCTCCCCAGCCGGTGACGATTTGCCGACAGATGGCTAATCCTAGGCCCGTGCCGCCGGTGGAACGACGCAATGCACCTTCTTCTTGGTAAAAGCGATCGAAGACGGTTTCTAGCCGATCGCTGCTAATCCCTCGTCCCGTATCCGCCACTTTGACCTCCAGTTCCCGATCGCCTCGGGGTTGGGCCAAAATGGTCACTTTTCCCCCGGAAGGCGTAAATTTACAAGCATTATCAATCAGTTTGGAAAGCACCTCCACCAACCACTCCCCATCGGCACGCACCAAGGGCAAATCCTCGGGAACTTCTAGGGTCAAGGTGGGTAAGGCTCCCGCTTCACTGTTGGCTCGGGTGCGAACGCTACTGATGGCTAAGGACAGGCATTCGTGCAAGGGTAGGACTTCTGTATTCCATTCCACTCGTCCGCTTTCTAGGCGCGATAGGGTCAGAAAATCTTGCACCAGGGTCCGCATTCTTTCGGCATCGTCTAGGGCGGTACTGAGCATGACTTGCCGCAGTTCTGGGGGCATATCGGGGTCGGAGGCGAGACTTTCTAGGCAGACTTGAATGGTGGAGAGGGGGGTGCGGAGTTCATGTCCGGTAATGGCAATTAGGTTGCTGCGGGTGCGATCGAGGGCGGCGAGTTGTTCGTTCAAGTCTTCTAAGTTGGCGTAAGCTTCCGCTTGCAGGGTGGCGACTCCAACTTGGGTGGCGATCGCCTCGACCATTGCCAGTTCCTCTGCATCCCACTCTCTGCACTCACAGCCACAGTGGTGCAATTCGACCATTCCCACCAGTTGATTCTGATACAGCACGGGCACCATTAACCAGGATTCAATCTCCCACTCCTGGACTAAGGTCATCAAGCGCTTAGATCCGGTAATCCGGGTATCGGTCCTAATGTTTTCCACGGCGACTCGTTCCCCAGAGGCGACGACTTCCTGAAACAGGGGATTCTCCTGCAAGGGCCAAACTTCTCCGGTGAGGGACTTGACCGAGCGCCCTAAAAATTCATAGGCGATCGCCGCTTCTTGATCCGTGGCTTTGCAGCGATAAATTAAACACCGACAAACGTCCAGCGCGCCACCTAGTTCTCGCACGGCCACTTGGAAAATATCCGCCGGATTCAGGGATTGGCGAATGGCGGTGGTAATGGAGTTCACTAACCTTTCCCGACGCTCCTGCGCGGCCATTGAGCGATAGGTTTTGACTAATTTATGTTGGCCCGCCTGTAGGTAAGTGACCAACCGTTGCACAAAGGGACCGGGGTCTACATCCTGGAATCTGGCTGCTGCTTCCAGGGCCTTGTCGGTTTCCCTCAATCGATAGGTGGCGATCGCCTGTTCGATCTTCTCCTCCAACTCTGGCCGATACACCCGCACTCGCTCTAACAATAACCGCGCCACGATACTCGAAACCTGGCGGTCAAAGGTCCAAATTCCCTCAAACCTTCTGGATTGATCCATCGATGGCAGATCCGATGCCTTCACCGGAACTACCTCTTTTTCACGACAAACCAAACAAGTGGAATAGTTCGGCGCAAGCACCACCAAGTGCCACTCTTTCGCTAACCCATCATCCGGTTCAAAGGCGATCGCCTCCTGGATCTGTGAACTATTTTGAAATTCCGTTTCCGGTGCCGCCAGGACATACACTTGATCCGTCTTGTTGCTGATCCGTCGATATCGGTGTGCTTCCTGACGATAAAATCGCTCCCGTTGGAAGCAGGCAATCACCAACGCTGGCTCCACCCCCGCTAGGACTTGATCTTCCATCGCATGGGATAGTGCGGTTAAAGAAGACTTGAAATAAATTTGAGTTCTCAGCAGGGGCAAGGCGTGCAGCAACTCTTCCAGCACCGAAGTAGGAATGCTCATTTATCTTGTCTTTATTTCCAGTGTAGGCAACAACGATTTGTAATCTGCACGGCAATGTTCAGGCGGTCCCGGTATTGCCGAAACTGTAATATTTTCCCTATAACAACGTTATCGCACCATGCGCCGACTACCGCCACACTGCTGCGAGATTGCCCAAAAAAACGCCGTATTTCAGATTGTTGATTGAAAATTAAGAATTTCTTTCCCAAAATTAGGTATAAATTCTCATCTCTTTCCTTTCATTTACCCCAAATTTAACCCCAAAATGTAAATCAAGCCCTGAACAAAATCAAGAGCAGTTATTTCATATCCTCTGGGTTTGTACTAAGGACTTGCTATATTTTCTTCTCTTCTATAGCCACTTTAAATTCTAAATACAGATTTTTTTTCAAAGGAGTGGGAGGAATAGTTTAATTCATTGAGAATAGATAGATTCGCCCTACCACTTAAACGGTTAATCTTACCGGAAAATTCAACCTATTTAATATTTAATCAACCCATTAAAAACCCAATCAAGGAACGTCAACGGATAAACCAATGCCGACCCACAGATGATTTGAGGGAACGTCCCCAGTCGCTCGCCCTAACCCTAAAACCGAGCGCGACTTGATAATTAACCGCCAACGCTCCGGATGGGATCAAAGCAATCCAATCCTTATTCTGAATTCTGAATTGCCGCTAAATTTTCGCCGGGGATGAGGGTGGAGGCGGAATTTTCCCATCGTTATTGGCTCCTTCTACAGCTTTCTCGATAATAAATGCGGCCAAGTTAGCCACAGGCCGTCCTTGACTGTCAGCCCAACGTTCGAGGGCATCATAGACGGCATCGGGAAGGGTTACATGGACTCGTTTACTCACGGTTTTGTCTCGATGTCAACAGTTTCATGATACATCGTGGGAGCTACAATGGACGTTAACTTGACAAATAGGGAACCAATCTGCTTCGGTGAGGTACCCTATTGTGATAAACTAGCCATTAAGGAAAAACCGCGCCCTGTCCGGCAAGACAGAACGCGGGGAAATGTTAAGCCTAACCGCTTATTCAAGCCACGGATAGGGGATCAAAATCATTTGAAACTCTCAGGTCTAACCACACTGAGGTTCTTAACGCACAAGGACCATTCTCGTATTTCACAAGAACAGTTAAGGACAGTTAAGGACAATCCAGAACCGTTAAGGACAATCTAAGGACAATCCAGAACCGTTAAGGACTATTAAACTTAAACTATTAAGGACAATTATGGCACAGACGACGGAAGGTATCAACCCATCTCCCCTAGATTATGGAAATTTACCCGCCAATGTAGTAGAAGAGGCGGAGGCGGTGGTGTCCCGGATCCGCGATCGCATCAAAACCGGGACCATTCAGCAGATTGAGAACGGGTGCGATTTGCTGGAAACGAAGCAACGGTTGGGAAAAGTCTTATTTAAAGTCTGGGTCGATCGCTATTTTGACGGATCAGAATATCTCGCCGGAAATTTAATCAAGGCGGCGGAACTGGTGCAGCGGATTCCCCACCGCATTGACCAGATGGCGGGATGGAGTATTTCTGCATTAGCGGCCCTCAGTGGCGGGTCCGATCGCCTCGCGGAAAAAATCTTAACCTCCGGCGATCGCCCCAGTGCCACGATGATTAGACAACGGGTCCGCACGGAACGCACAGGCAAACCGGCGATCGCCCGCAAACCGGCCCCTCGAAAGTTTAGCCAAGAAGAGGTAGACCAGAAAATCGCCGAGGCGATCGCCAAAAAGGACGAAGAACTGGCAACCTTACGAATTCAGCTAGAAAAAGAACTCCAAGACCGAGTACAGGCAGAATTTCGCAAGGCGCGAGATGCGGGATTGCTGGAGGCGAAAACGGAAGTTACCGCAGCACAGGAACTGCGGGAAGAACTCCGGGCTAAAAATGCCGAACTGGCCGCCGAATTGCAACAAAAACAAGCAGAACTAGAAGGGATTGCTCAGTTGCATCGGGAGAATCAACTCAAGGATGAACGGATTGCGGATTTAGAGGCAGCTTTGGAACAGTCTAAACAAGAAAGCTGGGAAAACACCTTTAATGAGGAAGCTGCCAAGGTGGTGAATGCGGACTTAGAAAAAGCCTATCAGCCTTTGGTGGAAAAGTTGGACCGGATGACTCAAAAGGTGGCCCAGCAAGAGGAAGAACTCCAGCGCTATCGTCAAGGGGAAGGGGAAGTGCCCGCAGAGGAACCGTCCGAGGCACAGGAAACCTGGGCGATCGCCTCAGACTTTGGACAGTTGGCGGAGACCCTGGATTTGCCCGGATGGAGTGGACGCGGTTACCGGGCTTCCGATGGAATGCTGTACACCAATTTAGTCTCGGCGATTTCTCATTTTATTCAGGATTTTCAAGGGGATTCTTCCTCTAATTCTCGCCATTTTTAAGGGGTGAGTTTTGGGTGGGAGCATCTTTCTCTACTTGAGGAGTAGGGAGCAAGATACTCCCACTCCTCAATTCTAGGGTCCGACTGCTGGAAGAGGTGCTCTAGGGAGCGGTTAATTTGGCGATCGCCCTCATTAAAGGGTGGTTGCATCAGCTAATCGTTTCAGAGAGAAGGTTGCTGCTTCAGAAACTTGGAAATGACTATCTTTTGCCAGGTATTTGAGGGCGGATAGGCTTTTTTCACTGGGAAGATGTCCCAAGGCTTCGGCGAGGCGCTGACGCACGAGCCAATCTTTGGATTGGACGAAAACCAAGAGGCGATCGACGGCTTCAATACATTTAATTTCCCCAAGAGCGGCGATCGCCGCTTGTTGCAAAACGATTTCATCGCTATCTAAGGCACTGAGTAATACATCCTGAGCCCGCAGGTCCTTGAGATTTCCCAGGGAGACTGCTGCACTAAAGCGCACCAGCCAATCGGTATCTTCATAAAATGCGCGGACTAGGGGTTCCAAGGCTCTTTCGTCTTCGAGATATCCCAGGGCCCCGGCTGCACCGGCACGAATGCTGTAATCCGGTTCGCCTTCGAGGATTTTGACCAGAATGGGAAAGGATTGGGCGGTGGCTTTAATGCCTAGGGCAAAGACGGCCATCGATCGCACTTGGAGGTTCTCATCGTTGAGGAGTTTTTCGATAAAGGGGAAGGCATCCGCAGCGGGGACGTTCCGCAAGGAAGCCAATCCCACCATGCGATCGCCGGAATTCTCACTGTCCAGCTTGACGGCTATTTCTTCTAAACTTAAGAGCGACATAGATTCAGGAAATTTACATAACTTTACATTCACTTTTTTATTATAGAGCGACGACCGAAGGATCGGGAGAAAAACGGCCCTCTCCAGGGAGGGATTTCCGAACCGGCGATCGTCAGCTCAGGGCTGGAAACGGTTTATTCGGCATCCTTGACAGCAGCCTTGTGCTTCCGTTCATAAAGCTGCAACAAAATCGCCGCATGAACTTCCCGAGAGAGGGGGTAAAAATAGACCAAAATTAAACCCCCGATTAAAAACAGGGTCGGTAGAGGCCCGATCACCATGCGAATGGCAAACAAAGCGGAGTCCGGTTGTTCGGGAATCGTGGTACTTCCAGCGGATGCGATAAAACCCGACCATTTGAGAGTTTGTCCTACGAAGAAAATTCCCAAACCTAAGCCGAGCTTTTGTAAAAAGACCATACAGGAGTAGAAGATTCCTTCCCGACGTTGCCCAGTATTTAATTCGTCTAAATCAATCACATCGGTGAGCATGGACCAAGGAATCAGATAAGCCGTTGCCACGCCTACACCCGCTAGAACCGCCAGAAAGAACATCACATCCGTGCGATCGCGAGGTAAAAAGAAGAGGCCAGCTTGAGCAATAATCCAAAACCCCATGCCCATAAAATAAACGGCTTTTCTCCCCACTGAGCGGCTAATCGCGCTCCAGACAAATAGCATGATAATCGCCACCATTTGCACAATTAAAGCCACTTCAAAAAATGAATCTCGCCCCATCCAACTGACGACAAAATAGGGAATAACTGCCGTAGTTAATTGCAGAGCTAACCAAGAAAACAGATAAATCCCAATCACAAACTGAAATGGACGATTGCTCAGGGCAATTTTGAACTGAGAAACTAAGGATAAATTGCTCGGGTCTGAGGGGGTTTGATACCTTTCTCTGGTTCCGAAGACACACCAGTAGAGGGGAAACATGGAAAAAATCGCACAAATGCCGCCTAGGGTGACATACATCTGTTTGGGGTCAGGAATGAGCTGACTCAAGACCACACCCAAAATGAGAGCTAAGATACTCCCACCAATGGAGAAGGCAAACCGAAAGCTATTGAGACTGGTGCGCTCGTTGTAGTCCTGAGTGAGTTCGGGGGTGAGGGCTGTATAAGGTAGATTGACTGCGGTGTAAGCGGCGTGAAAAAAGATACTCACCAGAACGTAATAGCCGAACAGTATCCACTTATTCAGGTCGGGGTCGGCACTGAAGTGAGGGACCAACCAATAGAGGAAAAAAGACAGCCCAAAAGGCAGGGAGCCAAAGAGCATCCACGATCGCCTGCGTCCCCAGCGAGACCGGGTGCGATCGCTCAACATCCCAATCACCGGGTCATTGATGGCATCCCACACCTTACCAATCATCAGGACCGTTCCTGCTAATCCGGGGTCTAAACCTGCCACCTCAGTTAAAAAGATTAGCAGGGTAAACGAGATTAAAATTGTGGTGATCCCAGCCCCCATATCTCCAGCACCATAAGCTAGTTTCGTGGAGAGCCTGAGTTTTTCGGGCTGGGATCTGTCGTTCGCTGGAGCAGAAGGGGACGAGTGATTCATGGACTTTGTTTTTTCCGGGGAAAGAGTATGGCGAGATGACCGCCATTGCTGGAGGAGGACAACAAGCGCCCGTGACGATCCAAATTTCAGCGGGGCTTTTCTGTATTGTGGCATACGATACAGCCTGTAAATTCTATGCTATCTTTGTCTATTACCTTTGTTCCTGCTTCCTGTTGCTACTGTTGGAAAAATTGCCCCCATGCGTGACCTTTATATCGGTTGGGCCGAGTACCACCAAAAAATAGAGCAGCTTGCGGTCCAAATTTATCAGTCCAATTGGCATTTTGACCAGATCGTTTGCATTGCCAAAGGCGGACTGCGGGTGGGGGATATCCTTGCCCGGATTTACGATCGCCCGTTAGGGATTTTATCGACCGCCTCCTATGGGGGTGCTGACGGCCAACACCGAGGGGCCTTGAAGATTGCGCGCCACTTAACGGCGATCGGCGATACCCTTGGCCCTCATATCTTATTGGTCGATGACCTGGTAGATACAGGAATTTCTCTCAAGGAAACCCAACATTGGCTGAATTGCCATTATGAAAATCAAATCCAGGAGATTCGCACCGCAGTCCTCTGGTATAAAGCTTGTTCCGATATTCAACCGGATTATTATGTGGATTACCTCACGGATAATCCCTGGATTCATCAACCGTTTGAAGGGTATGAACAAATCACCCCAGAGCAACTGGCTCAGAGCTATCAAACTATCGCAAGTTAATCCAGAATAACGAATTTAGGGCGAAAATTTTCTATGAACTGGGGCTGGGCTAGGGCTTAGGAATTACTTAAATGTAGGGTCGATTCGAGAATCGACTGTACATTAGACGTCTTGCAAAATAACGGATTGATCCCCCCAACCCCCCTTAAGATCCCCCTCCCGTCCCCCTTAAGAAGGGGGATGCCAGAGGAATAAATGTTTATTTCCCGGGGGCTTAAGAGATTTATGCAACAGGTCTGTTATTGCGAATTGTCCTTGAATTGAGGGAGGTTTAGAGAGCGCTTAAACCGTGGGAATGCCAAACATTAAGACCCAAATCGGTAGGGTGACTAATAAGCCAACGGAACCGAGTCCTAGGGCAGTTACGGCTAAATCGCGATCGAGATTGTAGGTTTCTGCTAGGACTAGGGTGGCAAAGGCTGGAGGCATGGCCGTTTGTAAGACTAGAATCAGCAAGGCAGGGCGATCGAGTCCCCAGAAAGAGAGGATGATGCCGAGGAACAAGGGCACAATTAGCATTTTAATGACAAGACTGACCGAGGCGGGTTTGAGACTACTCCAAGAGTGTAATTGGCTCAGTCTCATGCCACAGAGAATCAGGGACAAGGCGATCGCACTCCAAGCAAACCGCTGTAAACCGTTTTCCAATAGGGAGGGTAGGGGAATATCTCGCACCAATAACCCAAACCCTAAACTCCACAGGGTGGGATTGTAGACGATCGCATGAATAAACTGTTTGTAACTTTTCGACCCCTCTCCAAATCGAGCGGCTAATATGGCACCCAAGCCATAAGCTCCGATTACGGTCCCCAGCAAATCGTAAAATAGCGCCCAGGCAAAATATTGTTCTCCCACTAATGCCAAGGCGACGGGATAGCCAATAAAGCCTGTATTACCGACCATCGTTGACAGGACAAAACTGCCTTGGGTGGGTTGATGGGACCATAGGGATGATTGTACCTGCTCTAAAGAAGCAGAACCGGAGTTGGTTTTACTCCGGATCCAGAGCCAGCTTAGTCCCACTCCCAGGAGAATTGCCACCCAGGCGATCGCTGGCGCTAACCAGATTGAACCCGACAAATCCGAACGGCGCACGAAGGCAATCACCCCGATCGGAACACCAATCCAAAACAGAAATTTGCCGATATAGAGCGGGATTTTCGGAGGCAACAGCCGACCGAGAATAAATCCCAATAACGCTAATCCCCCAAGTTGGAGGTACAGTTTTAGGAGTTGACTTCCCAGAACGAGCATAATAATTTAAGGGAGGATTAGTTTTCATTGAGTTGGGGGGTTATCCCGAGATTCAAACGAGTTTTTTAACTGCGTCTCAATAGGTAGGATAACGGTGCCGTAGCACGTTCCAATTCAAACGCCGGACCGACGGACTCTCAACGGTGAAACCAAGAGCCAATCATGCAGCCATTTAGAATTCATCTTGCCATAGAACCAAAGGGGGCGTCCGTAGCACTTGACGCTAAACGGGGGATTTTTGTCATGGGTCACTGGTCCTTGGTCACTGGTCCCCTGACAAATGACAAATGACAAACAACAAATGACAAATGACCCTTTGTTGGTCCCGATCTACAAGGATTCGGTAGAATGCTTTTTTAACCCTGTAGGGGAAAGGGAAGCTCAAACCATGACGGATCCCTCCGTCCACCGATCCATCACCGCTTCCGCAGCCCTTGAGTATCATAGTTTAGGGAATCCGAGTCAATCTGTTAGGAGTCGAGTCATTGAATAAGGCAACTGTGTCGGGACAAGCGTCGAAAACCTCGACATTTATGGGGGAGGACATTCCTCAAGCGGTTAGAGATACCTCCGAGAAAGTCTCTCCGGTTCAGGGGTCCAAATCGGTCAAATGGATTGTAATTGCCGTGATTGCTGGGACAGTTGCCCTAGTTGCAGGGGTCCTGGTGGCATGGCAGGGGGGAATGCTTGGACTCCTGAATAACTCGGAGGTGGCTCAAACTGAGCAAACTGAAGCCCCGGACCCTAATGCACCTGCGGACCCAAACCCCACGAAAACAGAGACGTTACTGGGTCACCTCCCCTATCAAGAAGCCCCTCCCGAAGACCTTCAACCCATTTCTAGTGATGGCAGAATCCTGATGCGTCAAGCAGCAGCTAGAGCGTTTTTGGACATGAAAGAGGCGGCGCGATCGCAAGGGGTCTCTCTGGTACCGATTTCCGGATTTCGCAGCGAGGAAGACCAGAAATATCTGTTTTTTGAGGTGAAAGCGCAACGGGGACAGGTAGCAATGGAACGAGCCGAAGTCAGCGCACCTCCAGGGTACAGCGAACATCATACCGGCTATGCGGTTGATATTGGCGATGCCAATGTTCCGGCGACGGATTTGAGTCCGAGCTTTGAAAATACCCCCGCCTTCCAATGGATGAAAGAGAATGCGGCCTATTATAGTTTTGAGATATCCTTTCCCCAAGGAAATTCCCAAGGGGTGAGTTATGAACCCTGGCATTGGAGATTTGTTGGCGATCGCCACAGTCTGGAAACCTTTTATAAAGCCCGAACCCAGGAAGTCCAACAGACTCAACCCTAACTGAATTGTCTGATGTCTTCATGCTTTTCAACTGTTGCTCCTCCCCATCTTGACCCCTAAATCATGAGTCAAACCGCGCTTAATCTGGTGGCAATTTCGGTTTTTTTGATGACCCTTTCCGTATTGCTCGGACCTATCCTAGAACTATCTCCTCTGATTGGTGCGATCGCCACCGCCAGTCTCTTAGGATTTTTCACCCTAGATACCCTCGGTTGGCAAGGCAAAGGTGCCAACCTAATCGTTGATGTTTTTGCCGGAATGTCCGAAGATCATCGCGGACGGGTTGTGCGTCATGAAGCCGGACATTTTTTAGTCGCCTACTTATTAGAAATTCCCATCACCGGCTATGCCTTAAATGCCTGGGAAGCCTTCAAACAAGGCCAATCCGCTGGCGGTGGCGTGCAATTTGACGATCAAGAACTCCTCACCGAACTCCAACAAGGCAGCCTCTCTGCCCAATTATTTGACCGATACTGCATCGTCTGGATGGCGGGTATTGCTGCTGAAACCTTAGCATACAATCGCGCCGAAGGCGGTGCAGAAGACAGAACCAAATTAAAAGCAATTTTGGCCCAAAACCGCAAATCTCCCACCGATGCTCAACTCAAGGAACGATGGGCCATTTTGCAAGCCAAAACCCTGATAGAATCCAATTTAGATGCCTATCAAGCCTTAGTCACCGCAATGGAACAGCGACTGCCGGTGACTGAGTGTTATCAAATTTTAGGCAATCGGATTCTAATCAAGGCAGAATAAATGAACCCATTTACCTAGAATTAGTTTTAAGTAAGGACTGAAGTCGTTTTAGTAAATGAGCCACTTAAAACAATGTTACAAGAATTCATTACGTTACCCTACTTAAAACTGGCAGATAGACAAAAGTTGCCGGAGTGTTCTGCTATTTACTTTGCGAGTGCTGGTGAGCAAATTCTCTATGTTGGTTTGGCAACCAATCTCAGAAATCGTTGGCAGAATCATCACCGTTTTCCGCAACTTGAAGCAGTTAATAGACGGTGCGAAGTCAAACTTTTTTGGCTGAATTGCGCTCAAAGTCAGCTTAAGGAGCTAGAACGTCAGTATATCGAGTATTACTGTCCAACCTTAAACCAAACAACAGTACCAAAGCAGCAAATCGTACCCAGCTTTCAGATGCTAACGCAGTTGTTGAAAAAGCTCAATCAAGGGGTGCTTGGGCTGGGGGTATGTCCAGCCGACAACCAACGGCTAAAAACAGTAATTTTGGGTTATTTGGCTAATTACGGAGAGACACTGCGTGCAACAACGAATCTTCGCAAGAGTTTGCAAGCACTTAATAAAAACCCAAACAGTTTATTTAGATGGACGGAGGTGATTCGACGTAAAGATTGTGCCCATTGGCGCGCAAGGTGTAACGGTGTTGAAATTCGGCTCATCCCGTGGCTTGGAGAACGTATCATGCATCACACTACGATGTATGAAGTCATGAGAGAGAAACGCTTTGCTGGATTGACTTCAATCCCTAGCCTTGAATACGATGCCATGCGGCAGGACGTAAAGGCAATGTCTTTTACACAAAGACTGGAGTTAGCTCGTAGCTTGGAAATCGGTTGGAAGTTATTTCCATTAGAGTGTGGGTCACAATTCCGTAGTGTCAGTGGTGTAGAAATCCTGTGTCTTACCGATACACAATTGGAAACCTTGTCACCACAGCACTTGTACTTAAAAGAGATGTATCCTGGAATACTTGCCATCAATGATGATCCAGTACCAAAGTTGTTGTTTTAGTCTACAGATTTTCTCAATTAAATGATGTACAGTCACCGCAAGGAGTAAACCAATGGTTGAGATTTTAGACAGAGACTTTACTAAATGCTTGTGCAATAGCTTGGCCTAAAGCTTGATAAGTTCTGCCTCCTAGAGAGCGAAGATCTGTCACTGTAGGCAAAAGAAAATAAGAAATACACCTCAGTAAAGATAGGGAAAAGAGCTAAACAAACACAATTTATAAAAAAAGTTATTCGCTCTAATCCCCAATATAACTGAGTAATGGGAAAGACTTTTAACCAAGAGAAAAACAATTGATAGGTCCTATCTCCATTAAATAAACAACTGAAGACCTAACGGTGAATAAAATTCTAAATCCCTCCAAAATTTATCCTTATTCCTCCTCTGGTTCCTCTTCCGCATCAGAGTCTAATTCTTCTTCTTCCAGGTTTGCTTCCTCTTCATCAGAGTCTGACTCTTCCCCTTCCGGGTTCACTTCCTCCTCATCCGACTCTAACTCTTCCTCTTCAGCTTCTTCAATTTCAACCTCCTCCAATTCTATATCTAGCTTGACTAAATCTTCCTCCGAGAGTTCTTCTCTGAGCAATTCTGCCACACGCTGACGTATTTCTTGATGTTTTTCTACCCCTTCATAGGCGAAGCGATTATAACCTCCCCGCTCAATTAGGGTTTCGAGATCACTAATTCGTTCTTTTGTGGGGGGGTGAGAAGACATGAATTTCCAAAAGGAACTGCCTTCCCCATATTGTTCTTTCAGTTTCACCATGAGATTTCGCAATCCATCGGCAGAATAACCGGCAGAGGTGAGTAATCTTGTTCCGAGTACATCCGCTTGTTGTTCCATATCCCGGCTGTAATCGAGCACTAGGAGGTTGGCTAATGTGCCTCCGAAGGGGACATACCTTGCCATGTTGCTGATTAAATTACCATGAGTGACCATTTGAAAGCCGTGAGAGAGGACTGCATGAGCGAGTTCGTGGGTGATTAATCCGGCTAATTCGGCTTCGGTGTCACTGTGGAGAATGGCCCCGGCATTGACGAAGATTTTACCCCCGGGAAGTGCAAAGGCGTTGAGATTTTTATCTTTAATGACATAAAATTCATACTCAAAATCATCCCGTCCCGAGAGTTTAGAGAGTCTTTCTCCGAGTTCTTGAACGTAGGTGACAATTTGTTCATCTTCAACCATTTCTAACTGTTCAATGGCTTGATTGGCGATACTTCTGCCGATCGCCGATTCTCCTCGGGCTAACATAACTAAGGTTTCCACCGCAGACAATGCACCGAGGGGATTTCCCGTTAAGGCAACACCGATCGCCCCGGTTACAACATTCCCGATCGCATTTCCCGCAATCACTTTCCGAATGTATCCGCGAAATTTACCGAAGTTATCTTCGGCTAAAGTGGCAAATTCTTCAGCATCAGGATGATCGGGGTTGAGTAGAGCAAATTGACGGGCGGCGATCGAGGCTTCTAGCCATTGTTCTGTTGCAGCAAGGGCTTCAATTTTTACCCGCAACAATTCCGGACTATTGGGATAAAAAGTAGTGGCTCTTTCTAAGACTTCGACAGATTTTTGCGGTTCTGCGTAAGTCGTGTAAGCTTCGGCGAGTAATAAATGTCCCGGTAGAAATTCCGGTGAAGCTTCTACGAGGAATTCTAGGGGAACAAAGATGCGAGATTCTAGTTGACTTTCCCATCCCGCTTGTGCTTCGCGCCAGTACACCCGCGAGGCGGGGGAGAGTTGTTCAGGATCCGTCAGGGGTTCGGGGAGGGTAGAAATTGCCGCTTGCTGCCGATTGCTGGAAAATGGCGGTTTCACCTCCTGATAAATCGCCTCTGCTGCCGCAATGTCTCCGGCGACAAACAGGCGATCGGCTTCTGCCAATCGTTCCAAATGGCGGCGTCTTTCCGCTTGTTTTGCCGCTTCTTCTGGATCTAGCGTGTATTCTCCTTCCGATGTCTCCTCTACCTCGTCTGAAGTTTCGGTATTGGGAGATTCCGGGTCCTCTTCCTCCTGTGGCAACTCCTCTGCCTCGTCTGAAGTTTCGGCATTGGGAGATTCCGGGTCCTCTTCCTCCTGTGGCAACTCCTCCGATGGGGTTTCGGGGGTCGGTTCGCTGGTGGGTAAGGTGGATCGGGTTTCGGTGTTCGCTTGCGCTAATCGGGAAGGGGATGGAAGGGGTAATTCCGCAAGTGCAGGTGTTGCAATGGGGAGTACCAAGCTAAGGGTAACGAGCCAGGAATTCCAGAGGAGTTTCATCTTAGCAACCTAGGGTGAATTTTGAGGCAAGACTGTTGGAGGAGGGGACGAGTTTCGGTGCGATACTGCTCCCTATTGTAGAGAGAAATTTCGGGAACGGCAAAAAGGGTGATAATTTTATTTTAAGTTGCCTTAATTGCAGGGGGATATCCCTGGGGGGAAAAAGCGGATTAACTGCTCAGGATTGAGTGAAATTAGAGGGTATTAGTTGATACAAAAACAGGTGTTAAAAGTCTATTTAAAACCTTTTATTTCCCTCCGCTATCGTTTAATTCTTGTAGTTGCACCCGGATTAGATATGGTTTGGGCCTTTGTTTAATAAAATTCCCTCGCCTAAAATAGAGAGGGAATTGTTGTCAAAATGCCGAATATTTGTTGTGAAGTAGTTCAGGGAGACTAGAGAAGCACAGCCAATGGGTGCGCCTTCTATCTAAGTAAACCGGGGTTTTACACCGCAGCTAGAACGGATTCACAGACATCTAAAACTAATCCTTCGCGAGCGAGAACTGAGTTAGGAAATGCTTCTTTAACTTCCCCATCCAATTTATCGAGAAATGCATCATTGTGACTGGGGTCATGGTGGAAAATGACCAGTTTTTTCACCCCAGCGGCTTTAGCCACTTTGACGGCTTCCTGCCAGGTGGAATGTCCCCAGCCATGTTTGGGGGATTTGGGGTTATTATATTCATCATCACTGTACATGGCATCGTAAATCAACAAGTCCGCATTGCGTGCCATGTGCAGAACGGTTTCATCCATGCGATCGGGAAAATGTTCGGTATCGGTACAGTAAAAGACGGTATGACCTTTATAGGTGACGCGATAACCCATTGCACTATTGGGATGATTTAAGGGTCCGGTTTCAAAGTAGATATCATCCACATGAAACGGTTCACCACAGACCATTTGTGAAAATTTCAAATTCGCCTGCATTCCTTCTAGGGGAACGGGGGAATTGGGGTGGAGAATTCTTTCGACAAAATGCTGTTCCATAGATACGGCATCTAGGGGAACTGAGCCATGAATATGTAGACTATTGCCGCGAATAAAGGCGGGGGTAAAAAAGGGAAAGCCCTGGATGTGATCCCAGTGGTAGTGGGTGAAAAACATATAGGCTTCTATAGGCATTTCTTTTTGCAAGGTTTGTCCTAAAACCTGCAATCCTGTACCCGCATCAAAAATCAGGCGTTTGCCACCAATTCGCATTTCCACACAGGAGGTATTACCGCCATAGCGAACAGTGTCCTTTCCGGGGGTCGGAATACTGCCTCGAACGCCCCAGAATTGGACAACAAACTCAGAGGAAGGGTTCGTTTCCATACAGGCTCTTACGGTTGTGTATTTGAACAAGTGGAACTAGCTTAACTGTGTCAACGATGGGACCGGGGAAAGGGATGACGATCGCCCGATGCCTCGATGTCTCAATCTAACCCGTTAAAGAGGGTAAATATTACCCTGCTTGACCCGGTTTTGGTCTGAATGTGCCGGTTTGACCCTGATGGCGTAAAAGATGATCGCAAAGCACTAAAGCCATCATTGCTTCTACCATTGGCACGGCTCTGGGTAGCACACAGGGGTCATGCCGTCCTTTAGCTGCTAAGATGGTTTCTTCGCCTAAGCTGTTTACGGTGCGCTGTTCTTTGCGAATTGTAGCAGTTGGTTTAAAGGCAACTCGAATAATAATATTTTCTCCGTTGGAAATTCCCCCTTGAATTCCGCCAGAACGATTGGTGCGGGTGCGAATCTCGCCCTGCTCATCGGTATAAAATTCGTCATTATGTTCACTACCTGTCATCAGGGTCCCTGCAAATCCGGACCCGATTTCAAATCCTTTACTCGCAGGCAGAGACATCACCCCTTTGGCGAGATCGGCTTCGAGTTTGTCAAATACGGGCATTCCCAACCCTTTGGGAACGTGACGCGCTACGCATTCGACGACGCCGCCGGTAGAATCTCCTTCCCTGCCAATGCGCTCAATCAGCTCAATCATGCGATCAGCACATTCGGAATCAGGACAGCGGACGATGTTGCTCTCCACTTGGTCTAGGGTGACTTGGGTGGGGTCGATGACGCCTTCTAAGTCTTTGATGCGCTTGACATAGCCGATGATTTCGACTCCGGCGACTTGGTGGAGGATTTTCTTGGCGATCGCACCTGCCGCGACTCTACCAATGGTTTCCCGCGCTGACGATCGCCCTCCCCCTTGCCAGTTGCGGATCCCATATTTGGCATCATAGGTGGCATCAGCATGAGAGGGACGGTAGGTATCCGTCATTTCGTTATAATCCTGGGACCGGACATCCTTGTTTCGCACCAAGATACTAATCGGTGTGCCTAGGGTTTTCCCCTCAAACACCCCAGAGACGATTTCGCAGGTGTCTAATTCTTTGCGCGGTGTGGTAATTTTACTCTGTCCCGGTCTGCGCCGGTCTAGTTCAACTTGAATTTCTGCTTCGCTAATATCGAGTTGGGGTGGGCATCCATCAATAACGACCCCTACACCCCCACCGTGGGATTCTCCAAAGGTGGTGACTCGAAACAGATGCCCGAAAGTGTTTCCCATGATTGATGCTCAAACAGCGTTAGAACTTGTATTTTATCCGAAACTGCACCGTTTCGTCAGCGTTAGTCTCCCGCTTCTGTGAATTAGGGACGGGAAATTGGCTTGAGTTGAGGTGAATTCCCGCCAATCCACGGTTTTTCAGTCCTACGAGTACCGGATGGGGTCTGACTAAAGCAATCGGGGCAATGAGTTCCCACCGTTGCGAACTCAAACAGCCGGTTTCATTCTCCAGATGGGTTTCCCAGATTGAGGGTTTGTTCCAGGGGAATTTGAATAATAAACTCTGTTCCTTTGCCGATTTCAGAAAGGCATTGCATGGTCCCCCCATGCTTTTCGACGATAATTTCATAGCTAATGGCTAACCCTAATCCGGTGCCTTTGCCAATGGGTTTTGTGGTATAAAAGGGGTCAAAAATTTTGCTGATCACCTCGGGTTTCATGCCAATCCCATTATCGGCGATCGCAATTTTAACTCGATTGCCCTCACTCAGGGTGGTGGTGATCCGAATGAACGGTTCCGGCAACTGCACCGTCGGTTGAAGAAGAACATCATTTGTCCCATTCTTGACCCCATCTTCTTCCTTCATTTCCAAGGCATCGATCGCATTCCCCAAAATATTCATAAATACCTGATTAATCTGCCCCACATAACAAGTAATCTCCGGAATCTGCCCATATTCCTTAATCACTTGAATCGAGGGGCGATCGCTCTTACCTTTGATCCGATTTTGTAAAATCATCAAGGTGCTATCAATATTTTCATGCAAATCCACTGATTTCATGTCGGATTCATCTAACCGCGAAAACGTCCGCAGGGATTTGACAATATCGCGAATGCGATTCGCGCCTAATTTCATAGAGGCGAGGATTTGCGGAAAATCTTCGACTAAATAATCCAAATCAATTCTGTCGATTTCTTCCTCAATCTCCAGAGTGGACTCAGGATAATGGGTCCGATAAAGCCCCACCAGGTTTAACAAATCTTGCATATAATCATCGGCATGAGTGAGATTCCCATAAATAAAATTCACCGGGTTATTAATTTCATGGGCAACCCCCGCCACCAATTGGCCCAAGGATGACATTTTTTCGGTCTGAATTAACTGGCTTTGGGTGCGTTGGAGTTCCTGTAAGGTTTGTTGCAACTCCTGGCTTTTCCCTTCGGCAATTTGGGCCGATCGCCGAGCTTGAGTATAAAGTTCGGCTTGATTGATGGCGATCGCCAGTTGGTCGCAGACCGCTGATAACAGTTCCAAATCCTCCGACTTCCAAGCTTTAGTCCGGTGGTGACAACTACAGGAAATAACTCCAATTCTCCCTGTTTCCGTTTGGATGGGCATCGCCAATATTGCCCCATATTGCAAGTTTCTCAAAAACTCATGAAGGGTAGAATCATTCACCTCGTTAATATCATCAAATTTTAGCATTTCTCCCTTTAAGAGTCCATTTACCATTGGCCCCGCTTGTTCAATACTATAACAGCCAATCAGGTTAATTAATCCAGGATTTCTCGATTCGGCAACCACTTCCCAAAAAGGTTCGGTCTCATTGTCTCGATACCAGAGAAAGTGACATCGGTCAATCTCCATCACCTGTTGGATTTCCTGGACTACACTATCGAGAATGGTATCTAAGTCTAATGAATTTCTAATTTGCGTCGCAATCCGATTTAGCAAGGCTTCCCGTTGCGCTAATTCTCGATATTGAGCTTCACTGTGTTGCAATGCGAGTTCGGCTTGTTTGCGATCGCTGATATCGATGGTGGTGGCAATAATCCGATCAATGCGATCGTGACTATCCTGCAAGGGACTCAAGGTCATCAGCCACCACCTCTCGATTCCTTCCGCCACAAAACTCTCCTCAAAGGAGAGGGTTTTCCTCAACTCGACGCATTGCAGATAACGAGGACGCCACAGGGCAGCCATCTCCGGGGGCAAGGCTTCAGCCAAGGTTTTTCCCAGCATTTTTTCTACCGGAAGTTGGGCCGTTTGGACCATTTTCGGGTTCATCCCGGCAAAGCGAAATTCACCGCACTCTAAAACTTCCAAAACAAAAATACTGTAATCCACTCCTTCCCAAATCGCCCGCAAAAACTGCTCTCGTTCTTGTAACTCCTGTTCGATTTTTTTGCGGGTCGTAATGTCCAAAACCGTCCCAAATAGTCGCACGACTTCCCCTTGAGAGTTCTGATCAACTTTTGCTTTGGCATGGACGTACCGGATGGAACCATTCCCGTGAATAAGGCGATGCTCTAATTCATAGGGAATCGCCAAGGTGACTGCTTTTTCTACCCGGTTTGTCAAGGCTTCGGCATCTTGCGGATGAAGCTTTTGCAAAAGCTGGGGAAAGGAAGGCGCTTCCTGTTCCATATCAAAATCGTAAATCCGAAACAGTTCTTTGGACCAAGTTATTTTTCCCGTTACTACGTCAAACTCCCAGTTGCCCAGATGAGCGATTTGTTGGGCTTCTTCTAGGATTCGTTGGCTTTGTTGCAAAGTGATTTCGACTTGCTTGCGATCGCTAATATCCTCGATGACTGCCAAAAAATATTGAGGTTCTCCGGCATCATTACGAATCATTGAAGCAGTCACATTCACCCACACTGTCGAACCGTTTTTGTGCCGATATCGCTTTTCAAAGATAATGCTATTGAGGGTTCCGTCATACAACTGACGCTCGGCATTCCCATCAAACTCCGCATCCTCAGGATGGGTTATGTCTTGATAGGTGAGAGTGAGCAATTCTTGGCGAGTATATCCAAGACTGTCGCATAATTTTTGATTGACCTCAATCCAGTTCCCCCCAAGTCCCAGATGAGCAATGCCAACCGCAGCCTGCTCAAACGCCGCCCGGAATTTTGCCTCACTTTCTCGCACTAAGGCTTCGGCAGAGATGCGATCGCTGATATCCGTAAAGGTAGAGACTGCGGCATAAAGTTCGGTTTCATTGGGGCGAAACAAGGCTTGGGAATTGACCAAAATCCAGGTTAAACTCCCATCGGGTTTGTGAATTCCCATGATGCGATCGCGAAAAGATTCCCCAGTCCGAAGAGTAACCGCAAGGGGATATTCTTCCGCTGGAAATGGCGAACCATCTTCTTTAACTGCCTGCCAGCGCGGATCGATGGCGATCCATCCCATCATCTGTTCCAGGCTCAAGCCGAGAATTCGGCTGGCACTTTGATTATAAGTATAAATAATGCCATTGGCATCTTGCATGACAACCCCTTCGCTCATCGCACTTAAAACTGAGCGATATCGGGTTTCGCTTTCTTGTACCGAGGCGAGTAAACGCTCTCGTTCCGCTTCCATCTGTTTGTGAGCGCTGATGTCCCGGGCGACTGCATAAATCACATCCCCTTGCACCGTAGAGGAAGTCCAACCCATCCATTTATAGGAACCATCTCGGCAACGATAGCGATTTTCAAAATAAATGCTGTTTTTGCTTTTTGAGAGTTTCTCGACTTCTGCTAGGGTTGAGGCGACATCATCGGGATGTACTAACTCTAAAAAGGAGATAGAGAGCAATTCCTCCGTAGTATATCCTAATGTGGTTTCCCACATCGGATTTAATTGCTTAAAATAACCGTCCGTCCCGGCAATACAGAGTAAATCCAGGGATAAATTGAACCATTGTGCGATCGCTGTTTCCAGTTTCTCGGGTTGGCGACGTTCATTGAGGGTTCCTTCGATGCGAACCGGCGTCCCCTCGTCATCGGCGATCGCCCAAAATTTACTGTGCAGGTCCCGGAGTTGCCCGTCAATCCCCACAATGGAGTAATTCACCTCCACTGTTTCGGTTTCCCAAACCTGCGCTAAAGCTTGGATCACCTGCGATCGCCATTGCGGTTCAATTCCCTCAGTCCACAACTCCGCCTGATTCTCAAACCCCGCCACAGTTCCCCCAAACAGTTGCGCTGCCGCCCGGTTCAAATAATCCAGGCGATCGCCCCGAACATTAATAAATAAAATTCCTTCTTGAACTTCATCAAAAATCCGACTCATGCAACACGCTCCCTCACCATGCTTTGACCTGTCTCTAACCCTTAATCTTATGAACACCCCCTGTCCTTCCCTCAATATAAACCCCCCTCATTATTTTTAGCCAATAAAAAAGCGCCCCTGTATAGGGACGCTTTTTATCTTACAGACTGACTATATGTCGCGTATAGAGTCCGTCTGAATCTTCAGTTAAAACTTAACCGTTGATCGAAGGAGCAGTCAAAGCAACGGGAGTTGCTTCGCCAGCAGCCAAGTCGAGGGGGAAGTTGTGAGCATTACGCTCGTGCATAACTTCCATACCCAGGTTAGCGCGGTTGATCACGTCGGCCCAGGTGTTGACCACACGACCAGTGGAGTCAATGATCGACTGGTTGAAGTTGAATCCGTTCAAGTTGAAGGCCATCGTGGACACACCTAAAGCGGTGAACCAGATACCCACAACCGGCCAAGCAGCTAAGAAGAAGTGCAAGGAACGGCTGTTGTTAAAAGAAGCATATTGGAAGATCAGACGACCGAAGTAGCCGTGAGCTGCCACGATGTTGTAGGTTTCTTCTTCTTGACCGAATTTGTAACCGTAGTTTTGAGATTCGGTTTCAGAGGTCTCACGAACTAAGCTGGAGGTCACCAAACTTCCGTGCATGGCACTGAACAAGGAACCACCGAACACACCGGCAACACCCAACATATGGAAGGGGTGCATCAGGATGTTGTGCTCAGCTTGGAACACCAACATGAAGTTGAAGGTTCCAGAGATACCCAAGGGCATACCGTCAGAGAAAGAACCTTGTCCGATCGGGTAGATCAAGAACACTGCAGAAGCGGCTGCAACAGGTGCAGAGTAAGCAACGCAGATCCAAGGACGCATACCTAAGCGGTAGGAGAGTTCCCACTCACGACCCATGTAGCAGAAGATGCCGATGAGGAAGTGGAAAATCACGAGCTGGTAAGGGCCACCATTGTAGAGCCACTCATCCAAGCTGGCTGCTTCCCAAATTGGGTAGAAGTGCAGACCAATTGCGTTAGAAGAAGGAACAACTGCACCAGAGATGATGTTGTTTCCGTACAGCAAAGAACCAGCAACGGGTTCCCGGATTCCGTCGATGTCAACGGGGGGAGCGGCGATGAAGGCGATGATGTAGCAGACAGTGGCGCTTAAGAGGGTGGGGATCATCAACACACCGAACCAGCCGATATAAAGGCGGTTTTCGGTAGAGGCGACCCACTCGCAAAAGCGGTCCCACAGATTGGCGCTCTCGCGCTGCTGTAAGGTTGTCGTCATATTTCTTATGATTGCTATGAGGTTTTCGAGGTAGTCGGTAGAGGTTTCTCTACCTTGCTTACTACCTTACACAACTTGTTAAGCTTTGTAAAGGGTTTTCATAAAAATTTTTCCTGATTATTGCTATTAGATTTTCTTATCAATTGCCATGCTGACCACTTCTCCCTCCCGCCAAATCACCTACAGTCCCGCCTACACCTTGGTTCCAACCTACGAATGTTTTAACCGATGTAGCTACTGCAACTTCCGCCAAGACCCCGGAAAAAGCCCCTGGTTGGAATTGCCCGAGGCGGAACGAATCCTGAAATCTCTGATGGGGACTGGGATTAAGGAAATTTTAATCTTGAGTGGCGAAGTGCATCCGAATTCTGAGAAGCGCACAGACTGGTGCGATCGCCTTTATGAGTTATGCGAATTGGCCCTGGGACTGGGATTTCTGCCCCATACCAATGCCGGTCCTCTCAGTTTTCAGGAAATGGCAAGACTGAAAACCGTTAATGTTTCAATGGGATTAATGGTGGAACAGGTGACCCCGAGTTTAGGGGAAACCGTACATCGTCATGCCCCCAGCAAGGTGCCAGCAGTGCGACTGCAACAATTAGCATGGGCGGGAGAACTGAAGATTCCTTTTACCACGGGATTACTGCTGGGAATTGGCGAAACCCCAGGCGATCGCCACGCAACTTTAGAGGCGATCGCGCAAATTCACGAGCGCTGGGGCCATATTCAGGAAGTGATTATCCAACCCTATCGTCCCGGAACCCACCAAAGCGGCGAGGCACCGGGGTTTGACTTGAGAGAATTACCCGTAGTCGTAGCAATGGCAAGGGAGATTTTACCCGAGGCAGTCGCCCTACAAGTCCCGCCCAATTTAATTGAGGAACCAGAGATTTTATTAGCTTGCTTAGAGGCGGGATGCCGAGATTTAGGCGGAATCGGACCGACGGATGAAGTCAATCCGGACTATCCTCATCTCCAGGTTGATAGACTGAAACGCATTTTAGAACCAGCAGGGTGGGAATTAGTGGAGCGATCGCCAGTTTATCCGCAATATTATCAAGGGTTAAGTCCTCGGCTGCGATCGCACCTAATCCAGGCGGGATATTAATATTCCAGGGCGGTTAAATCCGGTTGCGCGGCGATCGGCACTCGTTCCACCTTCGTTTCCCAAGTGCCATTGGGATAGAGATTAAACAAGCGAAACCCTGGGGACGCATCATCCAGGGCAAATTCAATACTTTTCGGCTGAAACTGGACACAAGTCGAAGGCGTCGCAAAATAAGCGACATTTTCCCGATAAAACAGTAAATTTTGGTGAGCATGACCGCAAGCCACCAATTTCACATTCCGATAACGGTCTAAAATTGCAAAAAATGCCTCAGCATTTTCCAGATTAATTTGGTCCAACCATTCCGAGTTCACGGGAAACGGGGGATGATGCAGGGCAACAAAGGTGGGCTGTTTTCCGGCTTTATATAATTCCCAGTCCAACCACTCCAAACTCGTCCTTGAGAGTCGGCCCCCATCTGCCCCGGGTATCTGAGAGTTGAGCAAGATAAAGCGCCAATTGCCCATTTCAAAGGATTTGTCCGCACAAAAGGGAGACTCGGTTAAAACCGACTCCATCACGCAGAGATTGTCATGATTGCCCGGAACCCAGTAGGTGGGAACTTGCAATGGACGGATTAAATCCCGGAGAACTTGATAAGATTCCGGGGTTTCATCTTGAGAGAGGTCTCCGGTGAGTAGTAGAAGATCTCGGGCATAATTCAGGGAGAGTAATCCCCTTAAAACCGCTTCAAAGGATGAAAGGGTGGGGACTCCAAGCAATTTGCGATCGGGGCGGGCAAATAAATGAAGATCCGTGATTTGAGCTAATCGCAAAGGAGAGGCTGGGATCATTGCTAGGCAAACAAACGGGCAACTCCATTAATCATACAGGTACGGAGTCAATCCTGATGAACAGAATGGCTCAACCATCAGGGGCGATCGCCTGAACTAAGATTTTTGCCCACGGCTCTTGCGTCCTCGCCAAACTCTGCTATAATAGAAATTCATGACACAAAAGCGGCGGCATCGCCAAGTGGTAAGGCAGAGGTCTGCAAAACCTTTACCCCCGGTTCGAATCCGGGTGCCGCCTTTGTAAAATCAAAGCATTTCGCAGTCGCCTTCCCGGGCGATTTTTGGCTTTGAGGTCAAATCGCTCCCCCTACAGGGCCATTGCGAGGTTAAAATTCGGGCATCCATTCCAGCCCAATCCCAAAGCGAGTATCGTTATCCCCATCTGCATCGTGACGCCGGATATCCGTGGAGAGGCGAAATTGAGGCGTGATGGCATAACCGACGGCCAAAGTCCCCACCCCGACAGTCTGATCACCACCTATTCCCACCACGCTATATCCTAAAGACAAATCTGCCCCACCAGTGCGCGAGAGCACCAACATAGCGCGTCCCCCCAATTCCACCCCACTGGTGGAGTAAGATTTTCCCTCAATGTGACGATATCCCACCACGGGTGCTAGATTGAAATACCCTCCCAAGGGCAGCACATAATAACGCAACTGAGCACCGCCACCGGAAAATCCCCCACTTCCGGCAAAATAATCTCCACTGACGGTTAATCCGGTGTCCCCGATCCATAGATCTTCTACCCCGATATTTACGCCACTGCCGTCATCGGAGGAGGTGACTTGGGCATATCCCACCCGTACTCGGGTCCGAAAACTGGGGTCATTGTGAATCTCTTCTAAGACATTTGGCACTTCTTGTAACCACCGTTGGAGGACCGGACTGCCTTCGATGATTTCCGGAGTCAAGTCCAGGGTCTCGGAGTTCAAGGGTTCTGAATCCAGGGGGGAGTTATCAACCTGGGCTAACAGGGGCCTCGCCGATGCCACAGGAGTCCCGCCCCAATTCCCGGCGAGATGCAGGGCCAGATAAACCATACCGACACTACATTTGAGGGGATAACCCTTTAGTCTTCTGGGGACAAGGGAACTTAGGGATTGAAACAATGGCACAGACTCAGAAATTCTACTGCTTTCCTGGGTTCTGTGCTTTCCCTTGACTGTACAGGGAGAGGAAACCGGATCTGGCATCGGCAGGGAGTCCCGATGGGTTGGATTAGGCATAGTCTTGAACTCGGATGAATGAGCAACGGCATGGTTAGTATGACATGAACAAATACGCCACCTGGGAGGGTTGAGTCTGTAAACGGGTGGCGTTATTAGCAGAATGGGCCAAACCGGGTTTAAACTCGGTCTCGGCATCGGATCGCGATTATAACTTGTCATCAAGGCCGATCGCCCGTTGAGTTACCCAGGGGGATGAAGGGCGATCGGCCTCCCATCTCTGGCGATAACCACAAGGGCTATACAATTAGCCTGTAATCCGATCTTCAAAATTCTCACATTGCATTTATTTTTCCTGATTATTCCACAGCCTATTCCCGACTTCTTGCCTTGCCCGCGTGAGTTCACCCTGCAATCATACGGGTTTAGGTCAGATTAACCGGACTGGATATCAGGAAATGAGTTGATTTGGCGGCGATCATCGCTCGTTTTTGTATGGCGACAGACCAAGCAACTTCTCACTTAGTTCCCAGGTCTCCCCAAATTAAACGATTCAAAACCTGAGCCAAGGGTATAAAATAAAACTAAAACCCACCACCAGAGTCAAACCGACAGATTCAAGCCTCTTTTTAGCGCGAACCCTAAGCGGTAGAAATCAAGGGTTCCAAAATAGAGCCTGAAATCCTTGACAGCTCAGGCTTTGAGCGCTATTCACCCGGTCTTTCGGTTCGCGCAAATGCTGAAACCTATATGGGGAGATTATTTAAGAGTAAAATGAAGCGGACCTATTTACAAGTTGGCCTCTGTAATGGTATTTTTAATCTAGGTTCGCGAAAATGCACCTTGAAAACTTCATATACCAAAGGTTTCAACCACCGGCGGTCTCAATGGCCCTAAATCCCTTTCAGGGATTGAAACCCGACAGCTAGCCATCGATTAAGCCCTCTTGAAGCAATGTCTCAATGGCCCTAAATCCCTTTCAGGGATTGAAACCTAATTTTGCAATGAAGCTTTCTGACGGGCTATGGTCTCAATGGCCCTAAATCCCTTTCAGGGATTGAAACAATAAATAAACGTGAACCCAAGGGTTATCAACTGTCTCAATGGCCCTAAATCCCTTTCAGGGATTGAAACTGCACAGCGCCAATCCTTCCCGAAATTTGGGAGGAGTCTCAATGGCCCTAAATCCCTTTCAGGGATTGAAACTGACAGAGAAGACTTTTGCCTGGATATTCCCGAGTCTCAATGGCCCTAAATCCCTTTCAGGGATTGAAACCCTACTGCCCCTACTATGTATCCCCCAAATTCTGTCTCAATGGCCCTAAATCCCTTTCAGGGATTGAAACAAAGCAACCGCAAGGCCAGAAATAGCAAGTCCTTCGTCTCAATGGCCCTAAATCCCTTTCAGGGATTGAAACTATTTGCTTTGCAATCGGCATTGCTCTAACACGTCTCAATGGCCCTAAATCCCTTTCAGGGATTGAAACCAAGTAGGGGCCTTTTGAGTAGGCGATTATTCGTCTCAATGGCCCTAAATCCCTTTCAGGGATTGAAACAAGCTCATGATTGTGTAGTGAGTAGATCAGCATTGTCTCAATGGCCCTAAATCCCTTTCAGGGATTGAAACCCGTTATTATTTGGGATGAGAGTTTAAATGCAATGGTCTCAATGGCCCTAAATCCCTTTCAGGGATTGAAACCAGGAGTACCCTCTATCCGAATGCCAATGGATTTATAATGTCTCAATGGCCCTAAATCCCTTTCAGGGATTGAAACTCCATTTCCAGGGGCTTGTAGTCAAAAGGCATATTGGATGTCTCAATGGCCCTAAATCCCTTTCAGGGATTGAAACACGGAACCTGGCAAATACACTTCCGGCACAACGCTGCATCCGTCTCAATGGCCCTAAATCCCTTTCAGGGATTGAAACTCCAAGTTCCTCCATGAAAGTTGGAGCGTGTTGTTCTGTCTCAATGGCCCTAAATCCCTTTCAGGGATTGAAACGGCGAATACAGGCAGTGATAAAGGTATGTCGGCAGTTATAGTCTCAATGGCCCTAAATCCCTTTCAGGGATTGAAACCTCAGACTCGATCAGGAGTTTCAATCCCTGGTAGGGTCTCAATGGCCCTAAATCCCTTTCAGGGATTGAAACCCGGAGCCATAAAAATGCAGATTGACGAGCAAAGAGTCTCAATGGCCCTAAATCCCTTTCAGGGATTGAAACGGGTTGGCTTTGGCGGCTTCAAGTTTAGCCGCAAATGTCTCAATGGCCCTAAATCCCTTTCAGGGATTGAAACTTAGAAATTAAATTCTGTTCCCGTTCAGAAGCGGGGTCTCAATGGCCCTAAATCCCTTTCAGGGATTGAAACAGGAAGAAGAATCTCACGAGACACAAGGTCTTCGTCTCAATGGCCCTAAATCCCTTTCAGGGATTGAAACCGGCTTCTCCTCTGGATTTGCCCTGGGGTATTGGGTCTCAATGGCCCTAAATCCCTTTCAGGGATTGCAACGGCAAAACCTTTACCCCCGGTTTGAACCTGGGACCGATCGCCTTTCGACTGGATTCTATTGAGCGCCACACTGCTTCAACATTTTTTATATAACAAATTAACAATAGCTAAAAAGTGATAAGTTAAAACTGATCGCCCTCTGGGGTGGAGTGCTGTGGGGCCAGAGCGATCGCCTGACCGAGGCTGAGGGCTTTCTCTCCCTGTGCGATCGCTGTCTCACAACCATCAATATTTTCACGGACTACTCAAGGGTATTTTTCTCCGCTAAATCAGTAATTACAGGGATTGACAAAATCCCCCTGATATCAATTCCTTAAATGTTCCAAAAAATACTCCTATGTTTGTTGATTAAGTTATACGTTACCCAAACACCAAAAAAACCGGAGTAAGGTTTTGATAATTAGAACAGTTCTTTCTGCTTCCGGCTCCCCTGGGAGGGTTGGCAGACCCAGAATTTATAGACAAGAGGTCAACTCAAAATGTGTAACCTGCTACATTTTCTCCCCACTGTGAACGTTATGTTTCTTTACATAACTGTTCCCCCTTTGCTCTTGACGTCCATCTCCAGAAAGCGGTAGAATAAATCTATCTTTAGATAGAGGAAAAAAAAGTAATTCTCTGAACCACCATAGAGAGACCGCCAAAAAGCATCGAAGTAGTGACCTAGGTTAGCGATCGCCCAAGAAAATGGGATGCAATTGGTCTATCACCCTCATATTGACACCGGCGTTGAAAACTTCGAGGATATCGATCACCTCATGAACAACACCGACTCTAACTCCGTTAAACTGCTTCTGGATACAGGTCATTTGTACTACGCAGGCGTTGACCCCCTTGCCGTTACCCAAAAATATGTCAACCGGATCAAGCACGTTCATTTGAAAAACATTCGTCAGCCGATTTTAAACGAATCCAAAAAAACCGGACGCGGATTTTTAGATTCAATTCGCGCCGGAATCTTTACAGTCCCCGGAGATTCCGCAGGAGCCATCAATTTTCAGCCGATTTTACAAGAGCTTGCCAAAGCGAATTATGAAGGATGGCTGATGGTAGAAGCGGAACAAGACCCGAAGAATGCCGAACCGTTACAATATGCCCTGATGGCTCGGACCTACCTCCGCGACCAAATTGGATTTTAATCCCTAAGCGCTGAGTTGAATCCTGTATTTTGACCCGGGAGGGGATAAGATTTAAGGCTAAAAAACTCTTTTAACTTAATCATGTCTTCTCCCAACTCTACCTAAAAATTTGGAGATTATACGGCTATGAGCTTGAGAGATAGAGAAGAAATTCGACGGGTATTTGAAGAGATTTATCCAAGTAATGTCAGGGCAACAGACTTGATGTCTTATGCCGAAATGTACACAGAAGATGCCCAGTGGATGCCACCGGATGCCCCAGAGCGTCGCGGAATTCATGACATTATAGAAGGGTTTGCTGAACAATGTGCTCATCAATCGACTGATCCCACTTTCATTGCTGAAGAAATCGAAGTCATGGGGGATTTTAGTTACGTCATCGGGACATCGGAAGCCACGATTCATCCCAAAGATGGCAGTCCTGCTCATGTTGTTAAATACCGAGCGCTCTGGTTGATGAAAAAAGATGAAAACTCTTGGAAAATCAGTCGGCAAATTTGGAATAAATAGGTCTAAGACAACGGAATACTAATGACTTAATTTTGTTGAGTTAAAAGTTCCTAAGTCCATCTATAGCAATCCTAAATGATTTGAAACAGATCTAGCGAGCAAGATGCAAAGCCTGCGGCATAGCTCCGCTTACCGCACTCCCAGCCTTTTGGGTCCGGATCCATGACACAACTGATTTAGGACTGCTATAGAGATAGATGCAGATATTTACCATACAACCAGGCTTTTTTAACCTAGGTTTCACTCTGTCTTTTCCTCGGAAAATTATCAGTAAAGGAGTTTTAAGATGAGTAACAATGGACTGATTCCGCAGGATGTCTATCTGAGTTTTTTTATGTTCACCACCAATCTGAAACCTCATGATCATGAGTATCGGAAACGGGTGCTTAAACATATAAAAGAACTGACCCAGATGGGTTATACCGGCTTTGAGTTTCCGATCGCACCCTCGGACAACACCGATTACTCACAAGAAATTCAGGACTACGCCAACCTGCGACGCTTCCTAGATGACGAAGGTTTCAGGGATGTATCAATTACGACCAATGTCGGTGCCACTCCAAGCTGCGATCCCAGTTCATTTGACCCAGGACAACGGGAACAAGCGTTAGAGTATCTCAAGGCGCGGGTTGACATCACTGCCGCACTCCGGGGGGAAGTGATGATGGGACCGATCATCGTGCCTTACGGTGCATTTCTCAAGGATGGGAATACCCCGATTTGGAGCGATCAACTACAAGGTGAGTTAGCTCGGCGCTATGCTAATGCACAACCGACTCTACAAGAGTTAGGAAACTATGCAGAAGATAGGAATGTCAAATTGGCGATCGAGCCAATCACCCACTGGGAAACTCCATGTCCGAACAAATTATCCCAGCCGAAATGTAGCTCCCCAATTCGGAATTTTTTTAGAGGAAATTCATGCAGGAGCGGTTATACACCGGGTTTCTTGAGAAAAATGTCCCGGCTTGGGAACAAATTCTATACCAAAAACCCGGTTTCTTGTCATCTTTCTCTACTTTACCCATCCCCTAGGCAGCCGATTTGCTGGTGTAAGTCCTAACAGGGTTGAGATGATATAGCATTTGCCGACCCATTCACCTTTCAGTCCAACCCATTTCACCTCAACGCTCCAAAGGAGTTATTCATGTCTAACATTGACGAAAAAATTAACCAACTTCACGAAATAGTAACCCCGTTTGATGATTTTGAAGATGAAGCCCTGTTAGATGAGATCCAAGGCAACATCATCAAAGCCCACGGACGCAATCATTCTGTTCATTTGTTTTTACAATTTACCGGCGACCCAGATCTGGTGAAGCAGGGGATTAGCCAATTTACGCACAAGTATATCACTTCAGCCCTAGCTCAAGCGGAGGATGGCAAGCGATATCGACAGAATCAAACTGTGCCCAGTAAAATATTTGGCAACTTATTTTTTACAGCGGCTGGATATCAGTATTTGGGCTATGACCCAACACAGATATCGAATGACCCTTCATTTCTAAAAGGCATGAAACATCCCGATGTTAACAGTCAACTGGGGGATGATGTCCAACAATGGGAAGCGGGATTTCAACAGGAAATTCATGCGCTGGTTTTGCTGGCTGGGGATAAACGAGTCGGTCCGCGAACGGAAGAGGCAAAGCAGTTAGAACGGAAGGACCCGAAGAAACTCCGTAAGCAGCCGTTCCTTTTGGCACAGCAAATTGAGACGATTAAAGAAGAGCTACAAATCATTGCCAAAGTTGTCCATGAAGACATTGGTTATGTGCTCAGAAGTTCCGAAACTGGAGAAGAAATCGAACACTTCGGATTCCGAGATGGCGTGAGTCAACCCCTATTTCTCAAGCGAGATATTGACCGTGAACGAGAAGAAAGTGACTTTTCTCAATGGGATCCTCGCGCACCTCTCAGCTTGGTGTTGTCCAAAGACCCCTTGGGTGAAAAAGAGGAAAGTTACGGCAGTTTCTTGGTCTATCGCAAACTAGAGCAAAACGTTAAAGGCTGGAAAAAAGATGTTGAAGCTCTCGCGGAAAAACTCAAGGGTTCTGAAAAAGCTGAACCCGCTTTAGCAGGAGCTTACAGGATGGGACGCTTTCAGGATGGAACCCCCGTTGTTCTGGAAGATAAGCCTAACTCTCAAATATCCCACGAGAATAACTTTAATTATGCACAGGACCCGCAAGGTCAAAAATGCCCGTTCCAATCCCACAGCCGGAAGGTGAATCCCCGTGGGGAAAGCAAAAATTTGGACGAGGAAAAAATGAATCGGATTGTCCGTCGGGGTATCAACTATGGACCGCTACCCAGTGAAGAACCGGAAACTGATGCTGGACTGCTATTTTTGTGCTTCCAAGCCAATTTAGAAACTCAGTTCAATTTAATGCAGCAGCACTGGTGTAACCAACGCAACTTTTTACGCCCAGATATGGGAACTGATGCGGTGATTGGAGTTGAAAAGAAGGAAGTTGATGCTAACGGTAATTTAGTTGCTGTTACCGAGTCTTACAAATGGCCTACCAAGTGGGGTGAAGCCGGACAGACGCAAGCAGATTTCAGTCATTGGGTTACGATGAAAGGGGGGGAATATTTCTTTGCTCCAAGCATGAGTTTCCTCAAATCTTTCTTGCCTGAACCCCGCCGCGATATCGTATTTCGCGGCGAGCCTAAACAAGAGATTCAAGCGGCGAAGGATAAGATTAATGAACTTCGGGATTACCAGGCCAGGAACTGGGCCATTGGTCTCCATGGAGATACTCTGGAACCGGATGATTTCCTGAACTTCTTCAATCAGCGACATTTGGAGTTTGAGTTTTATTTGCTCAATCAAGTTCAGCTCGGTGACAGTGATGCTTACGATCGCAACATCCGAACTCTGACTCGATACATCAAAGATGTCCGCAATAAAGAAATTGAGGAAAGCGAATATAAAATCGCTGAACTGAAGGAATATCAAGAACTGAATTGGGCCATTGGTTTCGATGGAGAAACCATTCAACCCGACCAATTTGTGCGATTTTTTGGTGAACGGCATCTACCGTTCCAGTTTTACGTGCAGAATAAAACTCTTTCCTTGGGTGATCAGTCGGCATATAATCAGAACATTGACACTCTGAACGACTATATCAGTTTCCTCAAGGATTAGGGAATGATGACGGAGTGGCAAGCCCTCTGAACTCTCTGGGGGGTTCAAGCTTGCCCCTCCCTGAGTCGCAACTGTTGAGATAGGGCAATAATCAGGAGGCTCTGGGTATTATGAAACATCACAAAAAACTGTCCTTAGTTCTGATTTTTACGCTTTCCTTTTTAGCGGGGGGTTCTTCCCGATTATTGACGGAGGAGAATCCCGGGGGGATTAGCCAAGCTGAGGGAGAGCATTTATTAAGTCAATCGAACTCCACAGGTGATTCCCAGTTCAATGTCTGGCATCATCTCCAGTCTCAGAAATCGGTTAGCTATAATCAGTTAGTAAAAAATTTCCAGCGGGCTGTTGATGATGTGCAAACTTTAGAGGACAATAACACTTCCCCCCAACTGTTGTCCTTAAAAGAAAATAATGCCCAGGGGGTTATCTATAGAAAGACTGAGGATAATCAGACCGAAATTTTGATGGTGACCTGGACCAATCAGAGATTTTATGAGAGTTGGAGAGGAGGAGAAACTCCTGTACAATTAGAGCGAACCGTTTGGGTAACGGCAAAACCGGAAGTTTACAATTTTTGCAATGTTACCGCTGGGATTGGAAATCATCTTAACCTGAATCGGAAGATGATGCTAGACTTGAGATTAACGCAGTATTTAGGCTTGAAGCCGGAGCCAACTTCCTCGGATAAAAGCAAAGATGCTTTTGTAGAAATTTGGGTAAAAGCTGAACATATCAAGAGACCCTGTAGCGATGGAAGTATTGACAGCAATAATTGTCAACTGGAACCCTCAAAAATCCAAGAAGTCATGCAGGACTTGAGAATTTCTCAAACTGAATATCCTTTTACGGGGTTAGGTTATGCCTATGACTGGGGGAAACCTTCTCCGGTGGGACCGAGCGAATTTGTGATAGAAGCCAGCAAAGAGCAGCCTGTAGAAGTCAAAGTTTCTTTAGTCAAAAATACGGAAGACTACTGCAATAATCAGGTGATCCCTAATCCATAAGGGCAGTCTCACTGTTGAACTTTGTCTATATAAGGACCCGATAATGACCCGATTCTCCATGTCTACTCTGATCTATTGGTAGACTGGAATCAGTATTCTTCCTAACTGACGCGCTGCCTAAAAGTTGGGGAATTTCAGTCGCAATGGTGGTGACCCTATTGGGTTCAGAGGGTACGGGATGGGCGGGCGGTGATCAATTTTTATGTGGGGATTTATGTAGAGAAGGGGATTGAGGTGTGGAGTCAGCAGTGGTTGGATGAAGTGGAGAAAAAACGCCACTTTATGACCCCTTGCTGTGCGATCGCAAAATGACCGTTCATGAGACTTCTTGACCCAATTCTAAAAAGCCGATTGGCGTTTTTAAGGGGGGGGAAAGGGGGATCCATTCTTTTTTTTTGCCAGAGGTCTAATGAGGGCCTTCAATCGGGACTCATTAGACCTCAATCCGTGATTGCCCCTCTGTTACCGGAGGAATGTAGGATGGAGTAGAGACCCCCACCGCCACCCCTCCTATAACCAATAAAAACGGCTCTGCGGTCAGCAGAGCCGAAAGACGAAACAACAGAGGAGCGAAACCGGAAAACTATCTAGTGAGCGACCCCTTGTTCTGCGGTTTTATCAATAGGCTTCAACAAATAAAGCCGTACGATTTGCCAGACAGTTGAGATGTAAAGGGGTAGCTTCTGGAAAAACTGCACGATCTTAGGCTGGTTAGAACCTGCGATTTCTGCTATTTTAGCATTATTTTGCGTGCAAGTATCCAATCGGGCAAAGAACTCTGGATGATCCACATCCAAAATTACCGGGAAAACCCGTCCCGCATTTTCATTTGTCTTGCGGATGACGTGAATATCATACTCACGCGCATCGAGACCGAGCACCGCGTAGAATCCGGAACGCTGAATATCATTCAAAAACATGGTAGCAAAAACCGAGAGCAAAAAGAAACGGCTCCACAGTTTGGCTTTCCAATCGTTTAAGATATCAGGCTGGGCCTTCATCAAGGCATCAAAGAAATCGCCGTGGCGGTTTTCATCCTGACACCAGTTTTCAAAGAACCGGAAAATCGGATAAATCCGATGTTCAGGATGCGCTTCCAAATGCCGATAAATCGTGATATAGCGCCAATACCCAATTTTTTCCGATAAGTAGGTCGCGTAGAAGATGAATTTCGGCTTAAAAAAGGTGTATTTCTTACTTTTGGTCAAAAATCCCAAATCCAGGGAGAGCTTGAAGTCACTCATCGCTTTGTTCAGGAATCCGGCGTGACGCGCCTCATCCCGAGACATCAGCAAAAAGCACTCAGCTAAAACTGGATTTTTGTCTTTGAGCTTGCGTGCTAGTTCCTTGTAAAGAAGAAACCCAGAAAACTCGGCGGTGCAAGAGCGTTCGAGAAATTCGATGAACAGTTGACGAGTTTCCCCATCAATTCCATCCCAAGATTGGTTGAACTCTTCATCCCGAACGAAGTGGTGCCGGTTGTAGTCGGCGCGGAACTCTTCGAGAATGGCTTGGAGTTCGTCTTCGTTGGGGGAGATGTCCATCCGCGCCATCTCATCAAAGTCCGTGGTGTAGAAGCGCGGCGTGAGGATGGTGTCCTTGGCGGGAGCTTTAACCCCCGGGCGGATTTCTTCAAACGCAGGTTTCTTTAGGGAATCTACCATAGGTGTAGGTGAGGGTGGTGTTATAGCTGATTTGCCACAGGCGAGGTGGAGACCGACTCAGAAGCTGCGCCATTGGCGCGACTTCTTTAATGCGGATCGCTCGGCATTTTTATGAATGATGCCTGGTTACGAACTCCAGTCTACCAGGGTATGAGACTTTGGGAACAGTCCAAAGGGTTAAAATTCACAAAACCACGTCAATTTTTGTAAAGTTGGCGGTAACAATTTTCCAGGGAACAGGAGGGAGTGGAGGACAAAGGGGGTGAGGGGAGGACCTCCACCGATGAGAACCGGGTTTAGGAGGGCATCCGGTGTGGGGTAGGATTTCCCATTCAGACAAGCATCTTGAGGTGGAGTTGTGCCAACATGAAAGCACAGGCATCACTATCGCTTATTGTTTATGAGTTTCTGCCTAAATCCTCAGTGTCAGAAGCCCCAGAACCAGGATGGGGCGCAATATTGTGCCAATTGTGGCGCGAGGTTAAGGTTGGGCGATCGCTACCGTGCCATCCAACCGATCGCGGCGGGTGGTTTTGGCAGAACCTTTCTGGCGATCGACGAATACAAACCCTCCAAACCTCGCTGCGTCATCAAACAATTCCATCCCGACGCCCAAATCAACAACAATTCCCCTAAAGCCTCCCAACTCTTCCGCCAGGAAGCCATCCAACTCGAACAACTCGGACAACATCCCCAAATTCCCGACTTACTGGCAACCTTTGAACAAGAGGGACGGCAATACTTAGTCCAAGAATTCATCGATGGACAACATCTAGCCGACGAACTGGCCCTATCGGGTCCGTTCACCGATTCCCAGATTCGCCAACTGCTAAATAACTTACTCCCCGTCCTGCAATATGTCCACGATCGCCAGGTCATCCACCGGGATATCAAACCTGAAAACATCATTCGTCGCCGCAGTGACGGACAGCTTGTCTTAGTAGACTTTGGTTCCGCCAAAGCCGTCACCGGCACCAGTTTAGGCCGAAGCGGTACTGTCATCGGCAGCGCCGGTTATGCGGCCCCAGAACAGGCGATCGGCAAACCCACCTTTGCCAGTGATCTCTACAGTCTGGGAATCACCTGCATTCATTTGATGACCCAAATCGAGCCCTTTGAACTCTTCGACCCCCGAGAAGGGGCCTGGGTCTGGCCCGATTACCTCGTCGATAATCCCGTCAGCGATTCCTTGCGGCGGGTCCTCGACAAAATGCTGCAACAGCCCCTATCTCGGCGCTATAGTTCCGTAACCCAGGTCCTCGCCGATTTAAACCGCACCGAATCGGCCCCGAAACCCGCCCTCACCCCCCCGAAGAACGCCTTGTCATCGGTGGAGGAGTTAGGCGAGCAAATGTCCCGCTTACAGAAAGAAAAATCCGTCAGACTCGGGGTCAGTTACCTGTTATGGATGGCAGGCTTTTTTGGAGTGGGGGGCCTGCATCGGTTTTATAACGGCAAATACGTCACCGGGGCCCTGTGGTTTTGTACCTGGAACTTATTCTGGATGGGTCAAATTGTGGATGGGTTTATCATGCCGGGGATGGTGGATAAATACCAAGACAAAATGAGAAAAAAACTAGGTATATCCGAAACTGGAGTCCCATTAGCTCCCCAAAATTCGATTACCCAAACCGTCAGCCTCCAAACCCAAGATCAACTGATGATCGCCCTGGTGAGAGCCGCTCAAGCCCGGGGGGGTTACCTTTCCGTCACCCAAGCTGTCATGGACACCAACCGGGGCTTTACCGAAGTCGAACAAGCCCTCACCCAGATGGTTTCTGCCGGTTATGTCAGCGTAGAAAACGACCCCGTTACCGGAGTCGTCATCTATCGATTCAACGAATTGTGATCACTAGACTTCTTGCAAAGTTCTCTTAAGCCCCCCTTAAAAAGGGGGGTTGGGGGGATCCATCCATTATTTTGCAAGGGGATTGCAAAATATAAATCATTCCAACGTTTGTAGTAACCCCTTGACGGGGTTTCTTTAAAAATGACGGGAGTGAAGGAGTCACTACGAACCTTTTGGAGGTTTTATTTTTGGGAGTTCCCCAAGAGGTTTACTAATTGCGAGTCACCCACTTTTGAGCCGTCAGTCTTTGCACGACATAAAAGACCAACCCATCCAGGTCAATCTTGCGTTCGTCAATCAAGAATGGCTCTAAGGTACTGGGTTGGCTCACCCGCTCAAAGCAGGAAAACGCTCTGGGTCCTTTGATATCCTCCGTGGGGAAATAAACCCGGAAGTGACGCTCTCCGCCTAACCAGTCCCCCTTAACCTGCGCCCAGCTTTCCTCCGAGGTAAAACCGGGCAAGGTCACTTTTTGCTTAGCCCAGGCGATTTGTAAGTCCTCAATCCCCTTTTGGGCGAGGGCTGTTTTCAATGCCGGGATATAATCCTGTTCGATGAACTCCGCAAAGGGCTTATCTTCTACTGCCGGAGCCTTGGCCTTTTTCGCCCCAGCTGCTTCGGGTTCGCCATCCCCTGCTTTAGCCGCCTTCCCTGGGGGTTTAGCAGCACCGGCTTTGGCTGCCGGTTTTTTAGCTTTGGATTCCGCTGCCGCATTCGGGTTCTCTTGCGGGTTAGCACTCGCTGGATCTGGCGTGTTCGCCGTTGGCATATCTGTTGCTTGGGGTTCGTCGATACTCGGCGCCTGCTGTTTAGAGGCAGGTGGAGTAACCGATTCTCCCGCAGTCGGATTCGGCGGGGGAGTCGTCGGATTTTTCGATGCTTCCTCTGGCTTAGGTTTGTCTGGTGACATGGTTTATCCTCAGTTAAATCTCGGCAACGGCTCGTTCAATCAACCGATGAGCCAGGGTTTGAATCCCTGTATGCTCATAGTAATTGGTGGACATATCCAAGAATGCCGCTAAATAGTCCAACTTATCATCGGATACTTCGATAAATTGCTGAAGGCTGTTAGCAACTTTTTGGGGGGTTAATCCGCGAGAGGCGACGAAGTTATTCATCCAACCGGAGGTGGAGGCGAAGCTTTCCCCAATAAAGCCCAGTTGACCCGCCGCATTTCCCCCAGGAATCATGCTACTGAGTTTTTTAAACATTCCATTTTCTTGTAAGTCGCCGGGGTTCAATCCACTGATCACGGATTGGGCTTTCATGACGAAGTTGGGACCTAGGGGAATCAGACCATCAAAGCAGACGAGGGCCGCCATCCGCATCAGGGATTCGCCGCTGTAGTTGCCGAGGGAGTTGACAAAATCTCCGATGCTGTCCCCGGGGATGCCGTTGATTTGGCAAAAGGCAATTAATTCAGCGACGACTTTCAGGGAAAGGTCGATGGTTTGCGCTTTGTCCGCTCGGGGGGTAATTTTGTTGAGGAAACCGAGTAAGCCGATTTTTTCTCCAACTTTGTTGGCAAGGGCGGCAGCGCCGAGGGTTCCCCCAAAACTATCGACGGTTTGGTAGATCCAGAGGGCTCGTTGATAGCCTTGGGATTTGTCGTTGTAGAGATGGATGGCGCGATCGCCTATTTGTTGGATCACGGCTTGATCCGTTACCCCAGTGACGCTCTTAATGGTGTTTTCAAACCCTACGAGGTTATTCCACTGACCCGGAACGACAAAATCGAGGGCGCGCAGGGAGTGAACGGTGAGGTTATTGGTGGGAAGTTCGTCAACTAACTGGAAAATTGTTTTGCTCACAGGAGTCTCCTAGTGTAGGGGAATTAGGTGAATGGGAATTTTTTAGGCGGGTAGGAGTCGGTTTTTTAGTATCCGTTAGCCTTTGAATGGGGAATTTCTATTATTTCAGTTGCTGGAGTCCGTTGAGATTGAATCGCTGCAACCAGGTTTCGCGATCGCTGGCGGTAAAGGCGGGATTTCGAGATTGGATTTTCACTTGGAAGCGATCGCCCACCAAAATCGCTGTATCGTTCGGCGTCAGGGACGAAGACGGATATTGACCCACTCGCGTGTTACTCTGCTGGAATTTCGTCACCGCACTGGGATTGGTGACGGTATCAGAAATGGATAACATCGCCATATCTTGGTTCCCTTGTTGCAATTTCGCCTCGGCAAACCCCGCTTTTTCTTGGGTATAAACGAGACTGTATCCACCACTGGCTGAGGGAAATAGGCGGTTAAAGGAACTGCCGGGAACGGGTTGACCCGCTGCGCTGGTGACTTCTGTACTTTGTTGCTGGGCTCCATCCCACCGTGAAGGTTCTTGGACTTCACCACAAGCACTCACCAGGAGTAACAACCCCAAGCAAGATGAGAGTAAAATCTGACGTAGACGAGGTAATTTCATCATTTTCTCTTAGTTTTCTGTTTTTAACCGCAGGTCATACCTGCCATTTTACTGGGGATTTCTCAGGGATACCGGAGTAGCCGTGGGGCTTTGCGTCGGAAGGCCCTCTGAGGAGACCTAACCCAGAAGTCTCGGATCCGGATTCGCGAACAGAATCTGAGATTCACGAAGGCACGATTCAGCATAGGATATTAAAAAGCGGACTTACGGGATTGGCTGTTAGCACCCCACGCTCTGGATGGATGGGTGGGCAGTCTTGATTTGAACCGATTGGGTACAACCGTAAGTCCCGTTAAAGTTAAGTCCCTCGTACTCTTACGTCGTTGATGGATATTATCGAGTTTTTCCAACATAGTGCCGGGAAGTGGTTTTCCCAACGTACCTGTCAAGATCTCGCTGCGGTCAAATCTGTCGCAGGCACAACCGACCTTTGGCTGGATGCCTTGTCATCGGAGGACCCCGAGGCGATCGCCCTTTGCCAAGAGTATCGCATCGATCCGGCAGAAGCATTAGGTGGGGTCCGGATTCGTTGGGAAAATAAACCCATCGACTCTGAACCGAAACAATCGGGCTCAACGCTCTTGGTGGCGATCGCCAATGGTTCACTGCCGACTGAAGGGCGCTTGCTGCGGAAATCGGCTAATTCTGATGAATTACCGACTCAGAGTCGTTACATCATTGGTCGTGATGATGTGGTGACGTTCGTTGCTGAATCTGAACATCTCTACGAGGAAGAACGCATCTGGTATGCCAGTGATAATTTGCGCCTAAGAACCCATGTTGTCAAGCGATCGGATGGCTTCAGTCTAGCTTCTTTCTACAGTGAAATTCGCATGGGCGGCAAGCCCAAGGAAGCTTAATCCCACTCTTTCTCCACTGAAGCCGTTCTCCACGTTCGTAGTAACGCCTTCAGGCGTTTTCTTAGTTCGTAGTAACGCCTTCAGGCGTTCTCTTAGTTCGTAGTAACGACTTCAGTCGTTTCTTCTCCCAATAATTAATCGCTTTAAATTTATAAGCATGAGGACCAATTAATTGATAAAACCTCACTCGATTACTTTTACCGAGAAGGGTTTTATTTGGTTTTGGATACCTCTTGATTGAATTATGAAGAGGAAGAGAACGACTAAAGTCGTTACTACGAACTTAAGAGAACGCCTGAAGGCGTTACTACGAACATGAAGAGAACGACTAAAGTCGTTACTACGAACTTAAGAGAACGACTAAAGTCGTTACTACGAACTTAAGAGAACGCCTGAAGGCGTTACTACGAACGGGGATTTTTGGAGTAGAAGGACCGGAGGATTTAGGGGGGAGATTGGGGTTGTTTTTGGGCGACTGCTTTGAGCTTGGAGTAGAAATCTGAGGAGGTTTCTTTGGGGGTGAATTGGTGGATGGGACTGTTGTTTGCGATCGCCTCCGATGATTCCTCCTTCTGTGACTCCTCGATGGTGACAGAGGACCCAGGGGAGGGTAATAGATCGGTGAATGTGGCTTTCGGGTTACGGATGAGTTGAAGTTGAGGGCGATCGAGCCAGAGGTCCCCGAGTAAATCATCGGAGTTGGGTGCGATCGCCTCGGGGATCTCTGTCGTTTCCCTCTCTTTTGTCCCTGAATTGAGGGTCTGGGAGGGCGAGGCGGATGGCGTTTGGGACTCTCCTGGCTCAAGGGATAACGGTTCGGGTTCCTGATGACTTGCAGGCGCGGGGATGGCCGCTGTGGAGTCCGGTAGCGCAGAATTCTCCAGTTCCGTGGCGAGCGCCACGGTTTCCAATGCGGCACTCTCCGGCAAAGGCTGGCGAAATGTTGGCCGTTCCAAGTGCCGGACGTCTGAACTGGGAATTGCTCTGGGGAATACCCCCGTTTGGGATAATTCTGTCAACCCTTCTGTGGACCCCATTTTCTCCGTTGTGTCTGCGCTCCCTTTCCAACCTTTCGGCAGTTGACTACTCACTAACCGTTCAAATTCATGATTGAAATGATAGAGGGCCTGATTTCGGCGTTTCCAACAGGCTAAAATGTGGGTCACGGACAGGGCTTTATACCGTCCTTGATATAACGCCTCAATGGTAGCTAAACGCACCCAAGCGGACGGATAGTCTAGGAGCCACTGGGCAATTAATTCCTCAGTGCTGTAGCCGCCGAGATCGAAACTATAGTGAGTCAGCAGTGCCGCTGCACTCTCCAATGCAGTATCCTGGGCCGCTTTGTTCATGTTGGATTGCCTACCGGGTATCCCCAATCTTCTCTATCATGCGCGAGTTTGACCACGGGTGATTGTCTCTCAATCCTACATCTGCGATCGCCCCTAGCAACAGCTTTAGATGCCCGAATCCCGGAAATCCTCCTCTTGCTCTCCCGAAAGGATTCTGTTGGTAAATCCCTGGGGTGACTTCTCCCTGAGATGCCCTCAAGGGCAGGCAACGACGGTGCGATCGCGTCCCTCTTTTTTGGCACGATACAGGGCAGCATCTGCCGCTTTAATCAAGTCGGCACCATCACTCCCGCAATCGGGACAAGCTGAGACGCCCATCGAGATTGTAATCTGATCCAGAACTTGACCGCGATGAGTGATTTTCAACTCCTTGATCCCTTGGCGCAGGGCCTCGGCTCGACGGGCGGCATCTTCTAAGTCAGCATCGGGGAAAATCAGGGTCAACTCCTCCCCCCCATAGCGACAGGCAATGTCTGAGGTGCGGACATTCGTTTGGAAAAAGGTTCCGAGTTCTCGCAAGACTGCATCTCCGGCATCATGACCGAAGGTATCATTAAATTGCTTAAATCGATCCACATCAATCATGACAATTGCCAGCGATCGCTTGGTTCGCAAGGCGCGATGAATCTCCCGATTCAACGATTCTTCCAAATATCGCCGGTTAAATAACCCCGTCAGAGGGTCCCGAATGCTCTGCTGGTGCAGGGTTTCGCGCAGTTTTAAGTTAGCCAGGGCCAAAGACACCTGTTCGGAAACGGTTCGCGCTAATTGGCGCTTCCCTGAAGTCAAATATCGCTCGTCTTCACTGGCTAAGTAGAGCATTCCCAAGGTTTCTCCTTGAGCAATCATCTGTACGCATAGGGACTGGGCGGGATTTTTATGGGGTTGAATATGTTTACAGGCTAATCCGGCATTGGTGCGATCGATCCAATGCAGGCGACCTCTACGCAATGCCCAACAGTCACTCGGCGAAAAGAACGTATGGGTGGGCAGATCATCCCCCCACTTTGCCATCGCCTCGACCAAATTTTTGGACTGATTGATCATGAATATGGCACCACAGGTCCCCGGGAATAACGGTTGCAGCAGTGTGTCCAGGGCTTTGTAGGCTTCGTCTACGCTCAAGCAGGCTTGTAAAAATTCGTTCATCTGCCCCAGCATATCCATCTCTTGGTTCCGCAGTTCCAGTTCGCTGACCCATCCTTTGAGGGTGAAATTGGCTTGTTGCAATTCTTCTTCCGCGCGTTTACGAGAGGTGATATCCGTGGCAGTCCCCAGAATTTGATTGGGTAAACCTTCGGCATTTCTGGAAAAGACCATATCTCGGCTGATAAACCACCGCCAGCGATCGTGGGCGTCTTTGACCCGATATTCCATTTCTAGGATTTCTTCCTCTTTGAGGAGGATGCGTTGTTGGAAATGTTCGGTAACCTGGGCTACATCGTCAGGATGCAAAATTTGTTGGAAAATGTTTTCTCCCATTTCCTCAATTTGTTCGGGGGTATAGTCTAAAATTTCCCCAATGGAACGATTTTTATAGACGTCTTTTTCTTGTAAAAGGTCATAAATATACAGAATATTCGGAGTAGTTTCGGCGATTCTTTGGATAAATCTTTGGCTAGAAAGCAGTTCCGTTTCGGCCTGTTTTCGCTCTTGAATTTCTCGCTGCAATTGCTCATTGGCTGCCTTTAATTCGGCAGTGCGCTCTTGCACTTTGATTTCTAATTCATCTTTGGCTTTTTGTAATTCGGCTTCGGCACGGGTGGCGCGAGCGAGTTCAGTTTGGGCTTGTTGAAATAGGGTGGATTGATTGATGGCGATCGCCACTTGGGTTGCCAACTTTTCTAAGAAATCAATTTCAGAGGGGGTCCATTTTCGGCGATCGAGACAGTGATGGGCAATCAACAATCCCCATAAATCTTCCCCTTGCAAAATTGGCACCACTAAGTTCGCCCGCACCTGAAACTCTTCTAAAAACTCAATGTGGCAGAGGTTTAAGTTGGCTTGGTAAATATCATCGATCGCTTTGGTTTTCCCTTGTTGATACCAGAACAGTGCTGTTTCCTTAAAACAATTATCTTCAAGGGTTTGCCCCAAAAGTGACAGGTGTTTATCCCGCACCGATTCAACTTCTACCTTTCCACTCCAATCAGGTTCAAATTGATAAATAATCACCCGATCCGTTTTTAAAAGCTGTCTGACTTGGGATACCGTCGTATTCAGAATCTCATGCAGATTCAACGATTCGCGGATTCTCAGGGCAATTTTATTCAGCAGCCGTTCTCTCGAAGCCTGTTCATGCAGCTTATTCGTGCGAAGGTTAACTTCTCTTTCCAGTTGAATATTGCGACTGTGTAACAATTCAACTTTCTCGGCTTGGAGTTTCCACACTTTTTGTTCTAATCCCTGAATCACCCCATAGAGTTGACTGGGGTCAAGGGTTTGCATTAAAATTCCCTGGGTGATAATCCCCAGCAGTTCCCCTTGATTGCCACAAATAATCAAGCGTTCGACCTGTCGTCGCAGCATTTGTTGATGAGCAGTCCAGACGGATTCCTGATGGTTTAAACACAACAGGGGTTCGCTCATTACATCTCCCACTAGGATCTTCTCTAGGTCGAGTTGTAACGCCATAAAATGCAAAATATCTCGTTCCGTAATCACCCCCACCGGCAAGGAAAATGACGGGGAATTCGGGTCCTCTTGCTCTGGGGCCGGTTCTCTATTTTCGGTGACTATAATCGCGGCCAGTCGATACTCAGCCATCAAATGAGCCGCTTGCAAAACGGAGGTGGTGGGTGGCACATGAATGAGGTCGGTTGCCATCACTTCTTCCACCCGTTTTCCCTTGAGTAAATCCGCCGGTTTGAGAACTTTACGAATGCTATCTAGGGTGACGATTCCTCGGACATTTCCACTGTCGTTTAAGAGGGGTAGATGCCGAATCTTATGGCTTCTAAATATCTTTAAAACACTAAAAATATCACTAAAATCTGACTCTTTAATGGTAACAATATTTTGAGTCATCACATCCCGAACGGTGGTGTACTTTAACTCGGCTTTTTCAGCGCCTAGTCTGACAAAATCCCATTCAGTTAATAGGCCCACCAGTTGCTCATTTTCAATGACCAACAAACAGATGGGCCCGACCTCTTCTCGGGTTCTGGAGTCTACCCAAGGTGCGGGGGGCAAGGGACAGGCTATTTTTTCTGGCAGCATCAACCCGAGGGCCTGGTCTAAGGGGGTCTCTGGGGAAACAGTTACTATTTTTCTCTCAATGGCCGTTTCGGGGGATAAAGAGGAAATGGGTAAATCTTTAAGCTCCATAGCAATTTGTTTTAAAGTAGACATATAAAATAAATAATAAATTAGGGTTGGAAATACGGGAGATTTTTACAAAATCTCTAAGAGAAATGCTACACTGCTTATAGTGATAATACCCTTAAATGCACTTGAATCACCTACCCCTAATAATTATTCTCTAGGACCGCAAAAAAGGACATCCCTCCTCAGAGGGAAGTTTGAAGTGAAATATTGCCCGAAAACCGCAAGGACTATGACCGACTGGAGGCCCGATCGCGATTGGATCAAGCCTCTAGGACGCCAGTGCCGTATTAAATCCCTAGGACCCGAAAGGGAGGATCTGGTGCAGCTTTGTTGCTACTTATTAACAGTTTTGTAGTCCGGTTGTGGAGACATCCCCTCAACCGATCGCTCATAGCCGCGATTGCGAACTCGTTATGACTACCTTTTAATTGAGTTAGCGATCGCCCGTTGGGGAAAATTGATTCCCACTCCCGAACCAACTAAAATTATTCAGTTGCAGACTCACTGAACCCACTTCTCGTTCTGGACTAAACCGCAAATTCACCGCATAAGTCCGGCGACTATATTCCATCGATAAATCCGTATTAATTCGTTCCCCAGTATCCAAATTAAACGAGGTTTGTACCCCCACTCTAAAAGGTCCATAGACTTGTTGAGTGATCCCTGCGGTGAGGACCTTGGAATCCGCAATTCGGTCGAATAAAAAGGGCGATTCCCCATCTTTCCAAATGCGCGACAAACTCACATTAAACCCCGTGTAGTCCAGCCAGCGACGGGAAAAATGCCCAAATTGCCCTTGAATGCCAATGCTTCCGGTGAGGGCATTTTGAGTATCATCGGAACCATAAATACTCGCAACGCCTGTTAATCCGCCAAAGAGTCGAACATAAGGAACCACGGGGGCAGGAGTATAACGCAATCCTTCCGTCCTTGTCCGGGGTAAGGCTTTTCCTTGCCAGAGTAAAAAGCCACGAGAAACGGCAGCAGAGGCTTGAAATCGGCTAGAGTCAAGGCGATTGTTATTCCGGACTAGGGGGAGAAGGTCCGGGCGATCGCTATCGGCATTAATATATTGTGCACTGGCTTGATAGCTCAAATTGATGCCGGTTCCCCCTAGGGCAATGGCGGGAGAAGTCACGACTAATCCCACATTTTGGTGCACGGTTTGATATCCCAATGACCCATTAAACAGGCGATCGCGATAATTATATTCTCCCGATACCGCATGGGTTCCCACCATCTGCCGGACCCGCAATGTCCCGCGCAAATTCTCCTCTTCGTCATTAAAATCAAAATCCGTAAACCTGGCTTCTCCCACAATGGAAGTTGTCGGGGTGGGATTCGCCGCCAACCGCGCTTTTAGTCCAAATAAGCTGGAGGGGTTGCCAATGCCATCGGTCAAGGTCCGTTGAATATAATATTGCGGAATTAAATTAATTTGAACGGGTCCGCTGCCTCCGAGGGGAATCACGGTGGTTTCGGCATAGACTCCGCCTCGGTCTTCTTGATCATAGCCGAAGCGAATTAAGGAGGGGTCTTGATCACTGCGATCGAGAATGATTCGTTCTCTTAATAGAGGAATCGAGATGCGATCGTCAAAGACTAAACGCGGACTTTTGGCAAAAATTTCATCCTGTAATGGCGAGATGGGACGAAAAGTGGCCCGGGGCGATCGCAATTCTAACTCCGGAGGAGAAAACGGATCGTTGGTCATCCGGACATTGGTCCCTTCCCACCCCAAATCATTGAAATTCAGGCGATCGGCTTCAAAGCGAAAGCGATCGATGGTTCCCCCCGTGGTGGGAAGACTTCCGCCCCCCCCGCCAAAGGTGATACCCCCTGCCGGAGTGATTCGTCTAGGGGGTTCTCCGGCCCGGAGTCGGTCCATGATATCCTGTTGTTGCAATGCGGCAGCGGAGACATCCGTGGGGAGGTTGGGGGAAAAGTCTTCCGCTGTGGTGGGGGTAAAAATATCTCCTTTGGCCCCATCAATGCCGCCGCGATTCTGCACCAGGTCATATTCAATGCGATCGCCTTGGAGGACTTGCTGTCCTTTGGCATACACTGCATCGCCCTCGGCGATCGCCACCTGGGATTCTAAATTAACTTGTAGGCGTTCGCCGTCGATTGCTGCGCCCCGCCCTCTCATCCGGGCATTGCCTTCTCCGGTGACAATTTGCCGTTCGTTATCGAACTCCTGGCGATCGGCTTTTAATTCCACCGTATCCGCTGGGGCGATCGTCGGTGGTGTGGCATTTTGCCCAGCAGGTGGAGGAACTTCCACCACAATTTCAGCCTCTTCCGGGTCTGTTTCTTCTGATTCCAGGTCTGTTTCCTCGGCTGTTGTCGCCGGGAGTTCGGCGGTTTCCTCCTCCTGCGGATACAAATCCCGAGTCTGGGGTTCAGTTTCGGTCACCGATGCGGATTCCCCAGGGGATGAAGTGTCTTGTAAGGCCGCCGCGTTACGCAGGGTCCATCTCAAACCAATGGATAACGTCGCGATCTCCTCAGACTCGGGGTTTTTTTCTGTAGGGGATTCCAGATCGGGGAGTTGCTTCGCCGAGGGTTCGGTTATGGGGGTTTCAGATTGTTCTAATTCTTTGGATGCCACACTCACCGGGGGTTCAACCCGTTTCAGCGGTGAGGAGATTTCTAATGGTGGACCTAAAAGCGCGGCAGAACTGACTCCGTACTCGGGTTCAGTGACTACGGTTTCCGGTGGCGTGGGATGAATTTCTACCGACAAGTCGGCTGCGGAATCATCCACTGAAGCGGCGATCGCCTCCGAATTAATAGGTTCGGGCGAAACATTTGTAACAAGAGCAGGGGGTGGGGGAGGCAGAACCGGGTAAGGCATATTTAGAGGATTAGACTTAACAATCAATAGCCCATAAGCGAACCCTTTACCCCGGTTCGCGATGCTTGGGCGACCAAAAGGCCGCCCCTGCGATCGCCATCAAGGTCTGAATATCCCTTGATTATTCGAGGTCGCGCCGTTTTGGGTTACGGGCTGGGTCTCCGTTCAGAAAGCCAAAGACAAATAAGGCCACGAAGAACGAGACAACAACATAAACTACGATTTTAAGGGTCACCATACAGATATCTCCAGTTTTTGGAAAAGCTGTGAGAGTTTACCATCAAGACTCTCCAGTTTTTTTATCATATCGGAAGGCTGTCCCGTTTTATTAAGAAATATTTTTGTTTCGTTCCCGAGTTTAGATGGGCCAATGGTTTTTGGTTTCCTGCACCCTGCGGTGGGGGACGTCAGTTGGCGATCGCTCGTTCCCCAACTTCCCGGCGGGGGTTTTAACCCCCGCCTAATAGCTAAAGTCGTCTAAAGACGACTGCAAGTCTTATCTAGTGGTGTTTTTAGTCGGTTTTAACTGAGATATTGCACCTGTTGCAACAAGCGGCGGGGGTTAAAACCCCCGCCTAATAGCTAAAGTCGTCTAAAGACGACTGCAAGTCTTATCCCGTGGTGTTTTTAGTCGGTTTTAACCGACTTAAGCTGTTAGGCGGGGGTTTTAACCCCCGCCGGGTGTTGCTACAAGGCCGCCAATCGTTTGAACCCCCGCCGGTTGTTGCTTAACTAAACAGTTGTTGCCGCGCCCATTGCCACCCTTGCACCAGCTTATCTTCCAGCCAGACGAGGATCTGGTCGAACCACTTCAAAGCTTGCTCTAAGGGGTGCATAATGTATTCCACTCCGGCAATTTCCACATCAATCCAGTCGCGTTTGGCCTGGGTTTGGACCTGGGGTGGCAATTGCACCGGAGAGTCAACAGCCGGACTGGGGCGGCTAACCCGTAAGGTGGGTTCAACGGTTACTGTAGCGGTGGGTTGGACTGCTGTCCGGGGGACCGATCGCTGGGGTTGGACTCGGCGATTCCCTGGGGTGGATTGGCTGCGGTTCGGGTTGCTAACGGGTCGGGACTGTCCAACTCGTCGGGTGGTCGGATAGGGTGGGTTCAGAAATTGTTCCACTGCCTCGACTCCCCAGAAGGAGTCCGGCAACTGGTCTAATTCTGGGTTACTGGACAACTGCCCAGTCGCCGCCTCAGATTTTCCAGATAAAGGCTTGACAGTTTCAAACTTTTGTGCTATGGGTTTCCCCGAAACTTCCAGGGGAGTCAACGGGCGATCTCTGTCTCCGGTTAAAGCCTGATCCGAGGTCCCGAAGAAATAATCCACTGCTGATTGAATCAACAGTTGCATTCGCAGGGATAGGGATTGCTGTTCCTCCGAGAGTTCACAATCGTTTGGGTCCTGCTGGGGGTCCGTGACGAGGGCGATCGCCAGGTTTTGAATCCCCTTCAGCATGGACTCGCCTCTGTCTGCCACGGTTTCGCTGAGGGTTCCCCCCTGGGGCAGTTGCATCTCTTCCCATCTCGCCACTGCCGCATCCATTTTTAACAAAACGGCTTCAATTTTAGGTTGACCCTGATGGCGAGGGGCGACTTTCCCCTGGGTTTGGGGAACTTCCCCGACTCCATCGGGTTGCAAGACGAGGGCCGAAGGTTGCAACAAATCCCCAACTTTAGCTAAACTCCGGTCCAATAAATTGCCCAGAGGAACAGGTTGAACTCCGGCGATCAGTTGACGCAAGCGACGCAATCGCTTCACTGGCGGTAACTGTTTTTGCGATGGCGAACCCGTGAGTACAGAATCACTTCCGGCAGATGACAAGCTTTTCGGTTCGAGGTTGTACGCGGCTGCTGCCAGTTCCCCTTCAATTCTGGCTTGCAATTGTTGCTGCTGGACGGGGGTGAGAATATCTAAAATTTGGTTGCGATCGCTGATGAGAACTAAACTCCGCGTTTCCAGCAGGGTAGCAATCCCTTGAATCACCGGACGAGAAGTGGCGATCGCCGAAGCGGAAGTTGCCACCGTTAAGGATTGTTCCGTTGATGCCACCGGGACGAGGGTTCCTGGGCGATCGCCTTTCACCCCAAACCGGGCGAGAATTTTCCCTGGAATCCAATTTAGTACCCGTTGCCGCAACCCAACCCGTCCCGAGGTTAAAGCGAGAACCTCCTGCGGTTGGGGTGAGTTGTCCTCTTCTGTGACCAAAACTTGCCAAGATTCCCCAGCATCCGCTGTTGTTGCAGCAACCGCCACCAGTTCGACCCCACTCAAGACTCGGGCGATCGGGCGATCGCCTGACGGGGTTTCCGAGAACCTGTCGGATTCTCTCGTCCCTGGATTCGCCTCAGCAGTTCCCAGGGTTTTGGCTGAAGACTCCGACGGGTTAGCAGTTCCCGCCAATTGCTTTCCCACAAACCGGGTGGCCTGATACACTGCATAGACAGGAATCAGTAAATAGTGGCCCCCTGTTTGGGCGATCCAGCGGATCTGCTGTCCGGCCTTTTCTAACTGGGTCGCCAGTTTCCGAGACCCCGCTTGCAGAAAATTGAATAATTTACTTTGATATCGACCGGAAGAGGACATAATTTTTAAGTTAATCAGTTTGTTCGGGGGGGGATTTCATATTGACTATCCGCAATATGAACCTCTGTAACGGGTTTTTTTATAAAGAATGCCTGGAGAATCCGAAACCCGTCTTTTAATCATATCGAAAATTTGAGCAAATTTATGGCAGATCCAAACAGTGAAATAACCCGATCAATTGAGAAACTGCGGCAACTGACTCGGGTGAATGCGATCGGTAGTTGGCGATACCAAATTGCCGATTTATCCGTGGAGGAAGGGACAGCCGCAGACACCTGGGACCAGTGGCAGAGGGCCACACTGAACGAGAAAGGACATATCCCTTGGACTCAAGGGCAGCAGACGATCTGGTTAGGGTTGCGATATCAGGTTCCGGACCAGTTGCAGGGGTATCCCCTGGCAGGATTAACTTTGCGCTTGGCCCTAACTTGGTGGGCCGATGAGGCCCAAATTTTTGTGAATGGGGAGTTAGTCCAAGAGGGGGATTTATTTGACTGTGTGACTCGGGTGATGATTGAGGAAGAAGTAGAACCGGGTCAGGAGATTGATATTGCTTTAAGATTAGTCAGTCCCGGACATGACTGCGGGGCATTAGTGCGATCGCTGTGGATTTATGAAAAAAGCTATGAACAGAGTTATGAAAGTTGCATTGATCCGGGGTTTATTGCGGATGAATTAGCGGTAATTTCCAAATATTGGGGAATTTCATCCGATGCCGAGACCAAATTGCAGCAATTACAGACTCATATCGAAGCGATCGCCTGGAATAGCTTACCCGATGAGGTTCCTCAATTTGAACAGTCCCTGGCTGAATTGCGAACCAATTTAAAACAAGAGTTTCAACAAACCAGTAAACTGTTTTTACTGGGTCACGCCCATTTAGACCTAGCTTGGTTATGGCCCATTGCCGAAACCTGGGATGTTGCCGAGTTTACCTTTGCCTCCGTTCTGGATTTAATGGCAGGATTTCCTCACCTCACCTTTGGACATTCCACCGCTGCCCTCTATGCTTGGATTGAAGACAACTGTCCAGAGTTATTTGCAGACATTCAAGGCGAAGTTGCGGCAGGACGCTGGGAAGTTTTAGCTGGATTGTGGGTGGAACCGGAATTAAATATTATTAGCGGTGAGTCTATTTCCAGACAATTGTTATATGGACAACAGTATTGTTTAGAAAAATTTGGGAAACTCTCTCCCGTGGCATGGCTACCTGATACCTTTGGATTTTGTGGACAATTGCCACAATTATTAAAACAAGGGGGAATCGAATATTTCGTTACTCAAAAATTGCGATGGAATGATACTACGGAATTTCCCTATCCTATTTTCTGGTGGGAATCCCCCGATGGAACGCGAATTTTTAGCTTAATGTCCGCCCCAATTGGCACCGGAATTGAACCTGTCCAAATGGCGGATTATGCTTGTGATTGGCAACAGAAAACGGGACTGAAAGAGAGTTTATGGTTACCGGGAGTGGGAGATCATGGCGGGGGTCCGACTCGCGATATGTTAGAAGTTGGCGATCGCTGGCGGCAGTCTCCGTTTTTCCCCGAGATGGAATTTACCACTGCTGAGAACTATTTGCGCCAGCTACAACAGCAGGGAGAGTTTCCGGTATGGAAGGATGAATTATATCTGGAATTTCACCGAGGTTGTTATACGACTCATGGAGACCAAAAACAATGGAATCGCCGTTGTGAGGGGTTGTTATATGAGGCGGAATTATGGGCTGCAGTCGCTACCCGGGTGACGGGAACGGAGTATCCCAAAGGGCAAATTGAAGCGGCTTGGAAAGCGGTGTTATTCAATCAATTTCACGATATTTTACCCGGTTCCTCAATTCCTGAAGTGTATGTGGATGCGAATCTCGGTTGGCAGGAAGCGGAAGAAGAGGGACGGGAAGTGTTAGAACGGGCATTGGCGGCGATCGCCTCACAAGTTGCCGGAGTTCCTCCTGCTGGGTTGCAATTCGCCCAACCCCTGATGGTGTTTAACTCCCTCAATTGGCAGCGATCGCAAGTGGTTTCCCTGGAGTTACCGGAACCCGCTGCAACTGGGATGGAATGGCAAGTGTATGATAGTCAGGGAAATCCAGTGCGATCGCAACTCACCACCACTCATCTCCTGTTTGAATGCCTAGATATTCCCTCCATTGGCTATCGCGTTTTTTGGTTAGGGCAATCCGAACTCAATCCCAATTCTTCGTCTCCAGAACCCGATAAAAAATTTATCCTAGAAACAGACAAACTGCGAGTTATAATTGACCCCGAAACTGGCAATCTGAGCAGCATTTATGATAAAATAAACAACTGGGAAATTCTCCAAGAACCGGGCAACCAACTCCAAGGATTTGAAGATAAAGGACAATATTGGGATGCCTGGAATATTGACCCCAATTATAGCCAACATCCGCTTCCCCCTGCTACTCTAAAACAGATTCACTGGCTAGAACGAGGGGAATTGCAACAACGAGTGCAAGTGATTCGCCAATTGGGACAATCGGACTTTATTCAAGAGTATATCCTCCAAGCGGACTCCCCCTGGGTAAAAATTGCCACAACGGTCAATTGGCAAGACCGCAATGTAATGGTAAAAGCCGCATTTCCCCTGACCATTGAAGCGGATTTTGTCACCTATGAAACCCCTTGTGGTGCAGTGGAACGAACCACCAGACCCCAAACCCCAGAGGAAAAAGCAAAATGGGAAGTTCCTGCTTTAAAATGGGCCGATTTGAGTGCAGAACCCGAGGGAGTGAGTCTCCTCAATGATTGTAAATATGGTTACGATGCCACCCCCAATCAACTGCGTTTAACCCTTTTGCGAGGTTCCAATTGGCCCGACCCCGAGGCGGATTTAGGGTGGCATCAATTCACCTATGGCATTTATCCGCATGGGGGAAATTGGCAGTCTGCTAAAACGGTCCGCCAGGGATATGAATTGAATTTACCCTTGCAGGTTCGTTTGATAGAGTCAGTCTTGGAACAGGGGGAAAAAACCATAGGGTTGCAGGGGAGTTTTTTACAGTTGTCGGGAGAGAGTCTGGTTTTGATGGCATTCAAGCAGTCGGAAATGGATGAAACGAAATGGATCATCCGCTGTTATGAATCGGAAGGGAAACCGACAAAATTAGTGGTTCAGGAGGAATGGAATAGTTTGCGAGGGGTGGATTTATTGGAGGACAATTTAGATCAGGTTTGGGTTAAGGGGGAGGTTGTGCCGATTTCTCCTTGGAAGGTGGTGAGTTTTCAATTAGGGGATTGAGGGATGATGGGTTAGGATGACGATCCGGAAACGACTGAAGTCGTTACTACGAACTTAAGAGAACGACTGAAGTCGTTACTACGAACTTAATAGAATCGGCAATTCTCCCCGTTTGTAGTAACGACTTCAGTCGTTTCCGGATTCAAGTATGAACATAAGAGAAGCGGCAATTCTCCCCGTTTGTAGTAACGACTTCAGTCGTTTCCGGGTTCAAGCCTTAAAAGTATAAACTCCTAATCCAGCGCTACCCAATCAACCTAACCTCAGTAGTAACGACTTCAGTCGTTTCCGGATTCAAGTATGAACATAAGAGAATCTGCAATTCTCCCCGTTTGTAGTAACGACTTCAGTCGTTTCCGGGTTCAAGCCTTAAAAGTATAAACTCCTAATCCAGC
>JAMXFF010000029.1:93229-98485 GCA_025370845.1 Laspinema palackyanum D2a
GCTACCCAATCAACCTAACCTCAGCAGCCAGTAAATTTATTTTCGGGCTTTAAATTCCTGCCATTTAGCCTTAATCCAAACCCAAAATGTTTTACCCAAGAAAATAGAAATGCGGCGAAAGATATTCCAATAAACGGTTAGTTTCACTAATGGACTATTATCCGGGTGATTGTACTGTTCTTCCTCAATAATGTTCCAAGCGGTTTCTAGGGTAGAGACACGCTGGGGGGAACGTTTGAACCACTGAATGAGGGCACGAATCACTTTTTGCTGACGAGTCAGGCGTTTTCCGATGAGAATCTCTGAGGCGAGGGTGGGGTAACGCTGATCGAGTTCTGCTAAGGTGCGATCGCCCCACTCGCGGATTTCAGGACTGGTACTTTCGCTGAGTTCCTCACAGAGTTGCCAAGCTTGACGCAGTTTCCCATCGCCTTCATAAGCTTTGACTAAGGCTTTTTTCGCTTTAAAGAGAGTACCCGGATGGAGTTCATTGACTAAGACGGCTTCTAATTGAACGATCGCCTCGGCATAATCCCCCGATTTGAGTTGCGCTAATCCCGCTTGTAAATTTCGATTTGCCATAGCATGATTGGGATGAGATTGGATATGCTGCTCCTTTAGAATACCCCGGTTCACCCCTCCAGATATCATCCATCAATTCAGTACATTTCTATTCACAAAACTGTTCGTTTTCTATCTCTTTATTTTATACAAAAACATAAATAAATTTTATACAACTTTATCATTGGTTATCTGATATGCAAAATATAAAATCCAGCTAGACTGGACGTTGAATAACGAGCCTGAACTAGCTGGAAAAATAGAGATTGAAAGAGATTGAAATGCTAGATGCTTTTCTTATACAACCGTCCGAGGACTCCGAGCACCGAGGGTTGCGCCAATTAAGGAGGCCACTAAACCCAGCAAAGAACCAAATAAAAAGGACCAGCCAGCCCGGGCCACACCGTCTGCGATATTACGAGCCTCATTCGGGGTGACATTTGCGGCTCCCGGGTCTACGTTGACGCGATCGGCAATTTCTCCCGCATTTGCCATCACAATTCCGAAGGTTCCTGTTACACCGCTTGCCAGTAACCATGAGCTGAGTGCTAAAGTGGTTGCCCACAAAATTGCTCCGTTCAATAAGGCTGTATTTTTATTCATTGGTCCACAGGTGCGAGCCATCATCCAAGACCCCAAAAGTAGAGCAATAAATAAACTAATAATGGACCAAATTCCCACTCCCAAACCAATAGCATTGGGGTCGGATTGGGCATCGGCTGCACCCACGCTCATCCCGATCGCCACTCCCAGAGCACTTAATACCAATTGGGTACTCAGGGCGATCACGATTCCTGCAAAAATTGGACCCCACCGGACGCGATCATGATAATCAACCACAGGGGTTGTCATCATGGCTGGTTCGGCAATATTGACTCCGCCTCGATTTCCATAAGTCATGGTTACTATCTCCCTTACCCTACTTCAGTTAATTTTTTTTAAAGCAAAATGCTGGCACTGGGGGAATGCCTGCATCAATATGGATTTACTGTAAGGCGGATTGGCTGTTTTATCTATCTGTCTAGGGATATAAGTTAACCCAAGTAGAGCCGACCAAAACTCAATCGTCAGGTAGAGGGGAAAAACTATTACTTTTTCTAATATAGAGGTATAGAACATAAATGTAACAAAACTTTAACTTTACGGAGATCACCATGACCCTTTACAAAATTGAGGATTTTTATCCCAACTACCGGAATGATTTATTTGATGGAGATGATATTAAAGGCTACGATGTTTATGCGGCCAACAATGATGAAAAAATCGGTCACGTTGATGACGCCTTAGTCGATGAATCCGGTTATTTTCGTTATCTCGTCATCGATACCGGATTTTGGGTGTTTGGAAAACGGGTCTTGATTCCCATCGGGCGTTGCCGAGTTGATAACGACCACAACCGGATTTATGCGATGGGTCTGGAGACCAAAGCACAAGCCGAACAACTGCCGGAATACCATGAAGATACCGTCGTCGATCGCCATTACGAGCAAAATGTGCGATCGATTTATGGCGTTCCCAGCGTGGAAAATTCAGCCGCAGTCGAAGACAGTCCTCCGGTAGAAGGGTCCGGTGTAGCGGCAACCGCCACGGGTCGCCAAGTGACACCCCCGACGCTTCCCCCGCTTCCAAACCGGACAACGACTACCCGGGAAACCGATCGCGTCGTTGCTCACGATGACGAGTATTATGGTTACGATCGCGAACCTTCTCTCTACAATACAACCGATGTAGATCATAAAAAATTCAAGCTCTATGAAGAACGCCTCGTCGCGCACAAACACCGCGAAAAAACCGGGGAAGTTTTAGTCAGCAAACGAGTCGTCACTGAACGAGCAAAGACTGCTATTCCCGTTGAAAATGAAAAAGTGGTTGTGGAAGTCCGCGAAGCCGTAGGGACTGAACAAAATATCCCGGCGGGTGAAGAAGTGGCTTTTAATGACACGGAAATTGCTCGGGTCGAAGTCTATAACGAGAAGGCCGACATTCACAAGGAAGCATTCGTGCGAGAGGAAGTCGAAATTCACAAAGAAGTCGAACGCAATACAGTTCAAGCCGAAGAAACTCTGCGTCACGAAGAATTAGAAGTCAAGCGCGAAGGAAATCCAATTGTTGAGGATAAAAAGCGCCGCTAAACCCTATTTACGATTGATTCACGCTTCCGAATCACTCTAAGTGAGGCCGATCGCCATCGGTGTATTTAGTAACCCAGTGGCTCATATCGGATGTCATGAAGGGGATAATTCATCAGGGGAGTGGGAGCGTCCCACTCCTTCCTTCTATTCTCACAATGATTTCCATTTTCTGTATAAAAGAATAATCCACCCATTTAAACCCTGTCACCCGCTCACAAGAATTAAGGGCTGATTGATTCCCCAGTTTGAGCAGCCAGCAGTAAGGAGAATATTAATTATGGTTTTTTCATTGAAATGGCCCCTCGCCATCCTCAGTTCTATTATTCTCGGCGTGACTGCCGGGATTACCGTTCCGGATCTGTGGAACGTAGAAACCGCTTCAGCGCAGGGTCAACAACCGCAAAAACAACCCCAACAACCCCAACAAAAAAGCTCCTTCCCCGATGTCCAACCCAATTATTGGGCGAGACCGTTTATTGAAGGGTTAGCTCAAGAAGAAATTGTGCTAGGATATCCGGACGGAACCTTTAGACCCAATCAAAATATCGAGCGGGACGAGTTTGCGGCACTCATTCGCAAAGCCTTTGATGTGACCGAGAAACGGCAAATTTCCAGTGGTAGTGAGTTTAATGATGTTCCCGAAAATCATTGGGCAGTTCCGGCGATCGAGGAAGCCTATCAAGGCGGTTTTATGGATGCCTTTTCTAATAATCAGTTATTTTATCCTCAGCGAGACATGACGAGAGCAGAGGCGATTACCTCCTTAGCACAAGGTTTACAACTGGTGCAAGTTCGTCCAGCAGCTACGGCGGTTGAATCTGGCGATCGCTCTCCCTCACGTCGGACAAGACGCCCAGTTGCCAAACGGCAACTCGCATTCCCCGTGGCATTCACCGCCATGATGCAACCGTTCCTCTTAATTCAGCGAGCTAACGCACAACCTCCGACAGAACCCGGAACCGCCGTCGAGGAACCCACTCAACAATCCTTTGTCACCGAACAACCGACACCGGATTTAACCGCCTATTATACTGATGCCGATCGCGTTCCCGCCGAGGCAACGGACCCCATCTTAGCGGCAACCCAAGCGAATATCGTGGTCAATCATCCCGATCCAGCAGTCCTCAACCCCACCGACTTTCTGAGTCGGGGTTCCGCTGCTGCCATGATTTATCAAAGCTTAGTCCATGCCGGACGCATGGAACCGCTACCGGAAAATTCTGCCGCCAATCAATACATTGTAGAAACCCCAGCAGAGAAGCAACCCTAAATGTACTAGGGCAATTCTCGAATCGCCCCTACAAACCGAGAGGGAATGGGTCAGTCCCGCAGGGGCGATCGCAAGAAGCCCTCAAACCCCGTGAGAGAAGCAAAAAGTCCGGATGCAGCCCGATTTGCGCGCAAGTTAGAGGGAGGTGTTTGCCGATTCATACCTGTGGGTGGTTGATGAATTCGTGCAGACCCCCTTTAAGCGCAATTAGAGTAAGGGCAACCTATGAAACGAATGAGTGCTGAGGACCTGCTGAATCATTATGAAGCCGGACAACGTGACTTTTTGCTGTTGGATCTCAGTGGTTTAGATCTGCGCGGGGCTTCCTTACCCCATATTAATCTCATGGGCGTTGATCTCGTTGGGTCCGATCTCAGCGGTGCCGACCTGAGCAATGCAGACCTCAGCGGTGCTGATCTCACGCGGGCGAACCTGTCCTATTCCAATCTGAGTGGAGTTGAACTCTCTCACGCGATCGTGGGTGAAGCGACCTTTACCGGCGTCAACCTCTCCGGGGCCATCCTCAATGGTCTCATTTTAGGCCGGGAAGATGCCCAGGGACCGAATTTCAGCGAAGCCAATTTAACCGGGGCCCGGTTAGTCGAGGTCCAGTTACCCACGGCAAATTTCACCGGGGCTAATCTCACCGCTGCGGACTTGGCCTATTCCCATCTCACTAGGGCTAACTTTTCCGAGACCTTTTTGCTGGGAACGTTCCTCAAACAAGCCAATCTAGCGGGAGCCAATTTCAGACGCGCTCAGTTGTTCGGCACTTTTTTTGTAGAAGCCTGTTTAAGTGAGGCTTGTTTTGAGAATGCCTCGCTCAACTGTGTAAATTTCTATCATGCCGATTTAAACCAGGTTAACTTCGACCTTACCACGGATTACAAACGCCTCGTCATGCCAACCGGCTACCGAGGCGATCGCGCTAAATTCCGCCAATTAAGAGAAAATCGCCAAGAGAATGTAGCAGTTAAACCCCCAGTTCAGGCGCATTCCGTTCATTGGTGATGTTTGGTGATGGGGGAGATGTTCGTAGTAACGACTTCAGTCGTTATCTTTATCCCCGTTCGTAGTAACGACTTCAGTCGTTATCTTTATCCCCGTTCGTAGTAACGACTTCAGTCGTTATCTTTATCCCCGTTCGTAGTAACGACTTCAGTCGTTATCTTTATCCCCGTTCGTAGTAACGACTTCAGTCGTTATCTTTATCCCCGTTCGTAGTAACGACTTCAGTCGTTATCTTTATCCCCGTTCGTAGTAACGACTTCAGTCGTTATCTTTATCCCCGTT
>JAMXFF010000030.1 GCA_025370845.1 Laspinema palackyanum D2a
CCCCGCCTAACAGCTAAAGTCGGTTAAAACCGACTGAAAACACCACGCGATAAGACTTGCAGTCGGTTTTTAACCGACTTTAGCTATGAGGCCGCCAATCGATTTATCCCCCGCCGGTGTTGAGAATGGTGCAAGATGTCAGTTTTAACCGACTTTAGCTATTAGGGTTTTAACCCCCGCCGGTTGTTGACTAGGACCGTTGCTCAGTTAGGCGTGTAAGCAGACGGTTGGACCGTTCTACGAAGGTGGTCATGCCTTCGGCGTCAAAGCCTTTTTGCGCCATCAGTGCTAGATCATAGACATGGTGACAAATCATATCCGCCAGTTCTGCTGAGGGAGATTTTCCTTCCCCTTGGATGATGCCGCTTTGGGAGAGTTCGGTCAGGTGTTGAATCAGAGGATGCGCGGTGTTCACCAGGAGGATATGCTCATCGGGGAATTTCGCGGATTCCTGGGAGACTAAGGCATTCATATCCCGGAGGCGGCGCAGAAACTCGGGGAGGAGGACCATTGCCGGTGGGGTGCCTTGGGGGTCCTCGGATTTGAGGGCCTCGGTGCGGATGGTGAGTTTCGGTTGGTTCAGCGCTTGCTCAAAGATTTCTTTGATTTGTTCGCTACGGGTCTTGTTGGTGCTGGGATCAACGATTTCCGAGGCTTTGTCTTGTTCAATCAGTTTGTCATCAATCTCCGCATCCACGCGAGAGAATTTCACCTCGGTATGTTCCCGTTCTAGGAAGCTGATGAAGTGGGGATCAATGAAGGAGTCCATAAATAGAACTTCTAACCCCTGACTCTTGTGCAGTTGCACATAAGTGGCTTGCGCTACAGAGTCAGTACAGTAAAATGCCTGGTTCTCGTGGCGCGCTTTGTTTCGTTCTAGGTACTCGTCCAGGGTGGTGTAAGAGGGTCCCTCGGTTTTGCTGTCCGATGAGACTTGTTTCCATGCGTCTCCTTCCTCGGCTTGCACTTCTACGGCAGGTTGGTCCGATTCTGCGGGTTTGAGGTCCGCTGTGGTGCGATAGATGATGATATCTTCCAGTTGCTTTTTGAATTTATCATCGTTGAGGCAGCCGAATTTGACGAAGGTGCCGATGTCTTGCCAGCTTCGGATATATTCTTGGCGGTTGTTGTTGTACTGTTCTTTGAGTCGGTCCGCAACTTTTTTGGCGATGAAGTCTGCAATCTTGCGAACAGTCCGGTCCATTTGCAAGGCGCTACGGGAGACGTTTAGGGGAATGTCGGGACTGTCTAGGACGCCGCGCATGGGGAGGAGGAATTTGGGGATGATTTCCTCGCAGTGGTCCGAAACAAAGACTTGATTGCAGAAGAGTTTGATTTGTCCTTTGGTGACATCGACATCGGGACGGAGTTTGGGGAAGTAGAGGATGCCTTTGACGAGGAAGGGATAGTCGGTGTTGAGGTGGACCCACAACAGGGGTTCTTCTTGGAAGGGGTAGAGGTAGCGGTAGAAGTCGAGATAATCTTCGTCGGTGAGGCTGCTGGGAGATTCGCGCCAGAGGGCTTTTTGCCGGTTGACTTGTTCCCCATCCATTTTGATGGGAACTGGCATAAAATCACAGTAGGTTTTGACGAGTTGCTTGATGCGGGAGGCTTCAGCGTATTCTTTTTCCTCGTCTTGGAGGGTGAGGGTGATGGTGGTGCCGTGGGTGGTTCGGCTGGACTCTTCGAGGGTGAAGGAGGGGGACCCATCACAACTCCAATGGACGGCTTGGGCCCCTTCTTTGTAGGAGAGGGTATCGATTTCGACGGTTTTGGCAACCATGAAGGCGGAGTAAAAACCGAGTCCGAAGTGACCGATGATTTGGCGATCGCTGGCGGATTGATATTTGGTGATGAATTCTTCAGCGCTGGAAAAGGCGACTTGGTTGATGTATTGTTTTACTTCGTCGGCGGTCATGCCGATGCCGGTGTCGCTGATGGAGAGGGTGTTTTTCTCGGCATCAATGGCGATGGTTATTTCCGGGTTGCTGGTGTCGCCGCTAAATTCTCCGGCGTAGGAGACCATTTTGAGTTTTTCAATGGCATCGACGGCGTTGGAGACAAGTTCCCGCAAGAAGATTTCATGGTCGGAGTATAGAGACTTCTTGATAATGGGAAAGATATTCTCGGTATGGATCGTGATTTGGCCTTGTTCCAGTACGGTCATAGTTTTCTCAGTTTAAGGGTAAAGTTTAGTCCAGTCTTGATTTTGGGCGATCGCGCGGTGGTTGCAGATCAGGGGAACCCCCCGCAAAGGATTCGGATCTCCCTACTTTTGGCACAGGATGAGGAGTTAGGAGTGGGGAGTTGGGGAGTTTTGCGGGGTTTCGGGATGGCAGTCCCTAACTCAGCGATCGCCTGGGGTGGAGAGGGGACTGAGTTCGTCGAGATTGACCGAAGAGAGGCGATCGAGGATATATTGCTGTTGCGCGGCATCAAATACTTTGTAAAATTTCTGGGAATTGGCGTTTTTGATGTCTCCACTCACGGTTTCTTTCCAACTTTCGCGATCGCGAATCAAGTCCTGAGACACCTGACGGTAATCTTCCAACATAGTCTCGGTGAACTCGACTCCAATAAAGGCACAGACTTGTTTGATAACCGCTTTGGGGTCTTCAACGAGATGTTCATACCGGACCAAGAAATGATTCGGTTTGTGGAGATGGCGGCGAGTGATTTCGATATCCCCAATCCAGCGATCGATGCAAACATCAATCTCTTGATACTCCTTCCCCCAAATTTTATGATTTTTGTGACCCACCTCATATAACGAAGCCACCACATCTGAGCCATTTCGGATAATATGCAAGAGCTTCGACTCAGGCACAAACTTTTCAATATAATCAATATAGTGCAAATGTTCTGGAGTTTTTTCTAAAACAACATTTTTCCCATTTTCCTGAGTGATTTGATATAATTTTTGGATAAAAAACTGACTATGTGGGCGAATCCAAGGAAGCTTAGGTAGTTGCTTGCTTATATCCGGATAGCCAACTGCACTAAAAAATTTTTTCAGGTGAGAAGGCAGTCGCTGAGAAATTAATCCAAATTTATGCCTTTTAGATTGTCTTTCGGGAACTGCATATAGAAAAAATTTCGATTCAGGGAAGGATTGGATTTGGGAGTGAGCGGCTAAAATACTCTGCAACAAGGTAGTTCCTGACCGGGCACAACCTACTAAGAAAACCACTGAATGTTTAGATTTCATAGCTGTCTAGGCTTGATTATTTGTACTCAATTTAATTTGTCTAAGGGAACCCTGCAATGCTTTAAATCCTTCAGTGGTAAAAATCAATCCCATGATAATTTTTAGAAAAACAATCCAAGTCATTTTATTTTTAAGAAAACTAGGTTGGTTTTTCAACGAAATCCAAAGAAATCTAGCCGCCATCATACTATCTTGGCGATTTTTACCATATTGCAACGCATCGAACGTCAAGTATTTATAGCGATTGCCAATAATTTTTGGTCTCAGCTTTTTAATATTTTCCGGAGCATTCGCCAGACATTTCTCGATAACTTGGTTATATCCTTGCTCTTGCCTTTTTAGATAAGAAGACCAGGAATTGGCCGATTGTCTATAAAAAACCTGAGATGAAGGGACGACAACAAACTGATACTGTGCAGCTAATCTGAGCCACATTTCCCAATCTTGTCCTCCCACTAAGGATTCATCAAACGGACCCACACTCAACAGTGCATCTCTACGAATCAAAGGATTAGAACCACTGCCAATAAAGTCTCCGAGTAAAAGTCGCTCGTAGACATCTTTAGTAAATTTAAAATGCTGACCCCCCGGTAACCGTTCGCCGGATTCATTGATAAAATCCGTCCAACTATAGGCGACTGCGGCATCAGGATTGTCTTGGAGTGCTTGCAGTTGCCGTTCTAACTTATCAGGCGTCCATAAATCATCTGCATCCAGAAAGGATAAATATTCACCCCTAGCCTTGTCAATTCCTCGATTTCGGCTTTTTTGCGGGCCAGAATTGGGATAAGAAAAGACTTGAACCCGCGCATCATCAACGCTGGAAACCACCTCTAGGGTTCCATCGGTAGACCCATCATTAATTACAATCAACTCCAGGTCTCGAAAGGTCTGATTCAAAACAGAAGTGATGGTACCCTTAATAAAATTTTCCGCATTGTAAGCCGGAATAATCACAGAAATAGTTGGCATTTTATTCCCCTTATTTCTTTTTATCATTTTCTATTTTACGACTTCGTTCCTGGTTGAGCCAAACCATAGAACTCATCAAACTTCCCCGATAAAACTCCATTTCAAAGGCGGGAATTAGCTCCTGTTTGAGCTTGTCTCCATACTTGAGTCGGTGCTTCACCATGCGGCGCAGATTCCCCAAAATTGTCCTCACCAAAATAGCTGGCTTTTCCCTTGTCCTAGCATTAATCATCCGCAACTGGCAAGTTGCTAACCCACAGGCCTGGGCTAAGGATAACAAATAATCACGTTCGAGTCGCCAATGGGGAATTTGATGATTGATATGCATGGCGGGATTGTACCAAATTTCCCACCCAGATTTGTGCAGATATAGCAACGGTGCATAATCGTCTCCGCGTGCTAAGGCATCTCCCTGATTTCCCACCACTTTAGGAGTCTTAGGGACCGCATCACGCCATGCTTGTTTGCGAACGACCAATCCGGCACCGGGAGGTAATCGCAAGTTATCGGGGTCAAAAAGGAAAGGTTTAGATCCATGTTCGCGAATCGCTAAAAATGCGGCGATTTTTTTAAAGTTTTCCGGCGGTTCTACTTCAAACTCTCCATGAATTTGGCCGCTAAATGCGCCAGATTTGGGATGGGTTTTCCCAAACTCATGAGCAGCGGCTATCCAGTCTGGGGCGGGGATGTTATCATCATCTAAAAAGGCCACATAAGTTCCGTTGGCTTCTTGGATGGCCCGTTCTCTGGCAAAGGCCAGTCCTTGTTGTCCTTCAAAGTAGTAGGTTAGGGGAAAATCTTCCGGCCAGTTGCGTTGATAGTCTTTAATCACTTGAGCCGTTTCGTCGCTGCTGTTGTTATCAATTATGATAACTTCCCACCGGATTTTTTCGGGATTGATTTGATGGCGGAGTGCCTCTAAAACTTGGGGTAAGCGAGGCGCTCCGTTATAGGTTGGAATGGCTAGAGTCAAGTTCAATAAACTGTTATTCATGTCGGTGAAATCCCCGAGTCCAAGATTTAATGGGGTAATTTTGTTCAAAAGGTTTGTTGTTATTTGACAGCTAATGACCCCTTTTTAGCCAATGCCTGCTGAGTGCTTTTATCTGGCTTCAAATAGCCGTTACGCCACAGATAGAAAAAACTGTTCAAACTACTGACTAATAACTCTCGTTCGCAAGCGGCGATCGCATCGGGTGTTTCAATCCCATATCTCCAAATGTGCCGAATCAGTTTCCTCAAGTCGTTGGCGAAATACCCGCAGGTAAAAAACGGCCTGAATATCGGTTTAACCCTCACCATCCGCGTCACATACCGACCCAAACCAATCCCTCTAAAAAACGGAATTAAATACTCCGGTTCCAAGCGGTGACGGGGGATTTTATGGATAATTTGCATCGCCGGATTATACCAAATTTCCCAATCTTGCATTTGAATATAGGAGAGTGCCTCGATATCTTCTCCAGTGAGCATACTCCCGGGAGTTCTGCCACTGAGAATGCAGTGTTCTGGAACGCTCTCCCGCCAGACTTGAGTTCGGACTACCAATCCAGCAGAGGGCGGCAACAAGTTCTGATCCTTCTTATAAAGTAACGGTTTTGAACCCCGTTGGGTAATCGCTAAAAAAGGTATCAACCGCTTAAAATTCGGGGGGGGGTCAATTTCAAACTCAGGAGAACTTAAACTCCCATAAGCCCCTGCTTTTGGATATTCTTGGGCAAATTTGTAGGCAGCGGATACCCAATCTTTTGCCGGGATATTATCATCATCCAAAAACCCAATTAACGGACTTTTTACCTCTTTTACCGCCCGGTGACGGGCATGAGCCGCCCCTTGTTGAGGTTCAAAACAATAGTGTAAAGGTGCAATCCCCTGAAATTGCTTTTGATAGTCTTTGACGATTTGAGCCGTGTTGTCGGTACTGTTGTTATCCACTAACAGAATTTCCCAAGAAAACTCGGCGGTGTTGACTTGAGCCAAAAGTGCATCTAACACTTCAGGAAATCGCGTTCCCCCGTTATAAGTGCAAATCACGACTGTTAGATCGACGCCCATATTTTCGATCCTCTCTTTCGGTTAAAATATTAATTTTTATCTGACAGTTTTATGAAATCCTCTTATTTTGGAGCGGGATTACCTCCTCAATGAATTGGCTGATTTGCTATCCTGGAATTCCCTCAGTTTGAGCGATTCCGGTGGTTCAGATACCGGGATTCCCGAGGTTCCTGTAACCTGAACCGGGGGTTGGGTATCAAATACCTATTAAGTCGGTTTTGAGTCCCGGTAAATTGTATCCCCTGCCACAATTAGCCGGTGAATTCTCATCCAGCAAGTGGCGAGGGGATTTTCCAATTTTTCGGTGAAGGGTCCGGTTGCAGGGTCTTACCCCCTATTTTGGATAGTACCCCAATTGGGTCAGAGAATTGACTCCTTCCCCTACATGGTTCTAGGGAATCCTCTCCCCCTTAACATCGATCGTCGCCTCATCCACAAATAGACTCCGCAGGGGTTCAGTCTTAACCTCTTCCACTGATTCTTCACTCGGTTCTGGGGCTTCAGACACTGGACTCACCGGCTTTTCTTCCTTGGGAACCGGCGGGTTGGTATCAAACACCAATTTTGTCGGCCCTCGGTCAATGTAAATCGTATCCCCTGCCACAAATTTCCCCTCTAATAACAGGGTGGCGATCGGGTTTTCTAACTCCCGTTGAATCGCCCGTTTGAGCGGTCTAGCTCCATAAACCGGATCATATCCAACTTCGGTGACATAATCTAACGCCTCCTCCATCAGATTGAGCGAAATTTTTTGTTCCGCCAGCAGCTTCTCCAACCGCTTCACCTGAATCTTGACAATTCCGCTTAATTGCGATCGCGTCAAAGCATGGAACAAAATAATCTCATCCACCCGGTTCAAAAACTCCGGACGAAAATGCTTTCGTAGGGCCATCATCACCCGTTTCCGCATTTCCTCATAGCGAGTATCATCCCCCGCCAAATCTAAAATATGGTCACTGCCAATATTGCTCGTCATCACGATGACTGTATTTCTAAAATCCACCAACCGCCCTTGGGAGTCAGTGATTCGACCATCATCGAGCACTTGCAACAAAATATTAAACACATCGGGATGAGCCTTTTCCACCTCATCCAACAACACCACGGAATAAGGATTGCGGCGCACCACCTCCGAGAGTTGGCCCCCTTCGTCATAGCCGACATATCCCGGAGGCGCACCCACTAACCGAGAAACCGAGTGTTTCTCCATGTACTCGGACATATCCAAACGCACCAGGGACTCCTCGGTGTCAAATAGCACCTGAGACAGCGCCCTCGCCAGTTCGGTTTTACCGACCCCAGTCGGTCCCATAAACAGGAACGACCCGATCGGGCGTCCAGGGTCCTTCATCCCGGCCCTTGCACGCCGAATGGCTGCCGAAACCGCCGAAACCGCTTCTTGTTGACCAATCACACGCTGATGGAGGAATGATTCCATTTGCAGCAATTTTTGCCGTTCCGATTCCAACAGTCGGTTAATCGGAATCCCCGTCCATTTGGCCACAATTTCAGCAATATCGGCCTCGGTGACTTGTTCGCGCAGTAAAGTAGAGCCACTGGCTTGCAACTTCAGCAGTTCCGCTTCCTTGGCTTCGCGATCGCGCTGTAACACCTCCAACTTGCCATATTTCAACTGCGCCGCCTTGTTCAAGTCATAGTTGCGTTCAGCCTTTTCAATCTCCACCCGCAACCCATCTTCCTGTTCCTTGAGCGCATTAATGGCATTGAGCAAATCCTTCTCCATCTGCCATTGATTGCTCAGTTTTTGCTGTTTTGCCGTCAGGGTGGCCATCTCCTGGGTAATCCGGCTTAACCGTTCCTGAGAAGCGCGATAAGCACTGGTTCCCACCACCCCCGCGCCTTCCCCTTCCAGGGAGAGTTTTTCCATTTCTAACTGCATCAACCGGCGATCGGCGGCTTCTAATTCCGTGGGTTTGGAGGTAATCTCCATTTTCAGCTTGGCGGCAGCTTCATCTACGAGGTCGATCGCCTTATCGGGCAAAAAGCGATCGCTGATATACCGATTCGACAAACTCGCCGCTGCCACCAATGCCGCATCCAGGATTTTTACCCCATGATGCACTTCATAACGCTCCTTTAACCCCCGCAAAATGGAAATCGTGTCATCCACCGTAGGTTGATCCACCATCACCTGCTGGAACCGACGTTCTAAAGCGGCATCTTTTTCGATATATTTGCGATATTCATCCAGGGTACTCGCCCCAATACAGCGCAATTCTCCCCGGGCTAACATCGGTTTAAGCAGATTTCCCGCATCCATCGTCCCTTGTCCTGCACCCGTGCCCACCACGGTATGCAATTCATCGATAAATAGGACAATTTGACCATCGGAGTCGATGACTTCCCGCAGAACTGCCCGGAGTCGGGCCTCAAATTCCCCGCGAAACTTGGCCCCAGCAATCAGACTGCCCATATCCAGGGAAATCAGTTGCCGATTTTTCAGGGATTCGGGGACATCGCCATTGACAATCCGTTGGGCTAGGGCCTCAGCAATGGCGGTTTTACCCACCCCGGGTTCCCCGATTAACACGGGATTATTTTTGGTCCGGCGCGAGAGGACCTGAATCACCCGGCGAATTTCCTCATCTCGGCCAATTACCGGGTCGAGTTTGCCTTGTTTGGCCTGTTCCGTGAGGTCCCTGCCATAGCGTTCTAAGGCTGCATATTCGTTTTCTGGACTTTGGTCCTTGACTTTGGCACTTCCCCGGATTTCTTTAATCGCCAAATCCAGTTGTTGTTGCTCAAACGGGGTGCGGGCGTCCACGGTAGAGGCTTTCAGGGCGCGGCGTCCGAGGCGATCGTCCTCGGCAAAGGCCAGTAAAATATGCTCGATGGAGATAAACTCGTCTTCGAGATTTTGCCTTGCGGTTTCGGCTTTATCTAATAACTGATCTAACCCGCGACCGAGGTAAAGTTGGCTGGTATTGCCGACTTTAGCTTGACGCGAGGCAAAGGTACTAATTTGTTGTATGAGTTTCTCTGGGAGGATTCCGGCTTTGGTGAGGATTCGCAGGGCGAGTCCTTCCGGTTGTTCTAAAAGGGCGATCGCTAAATGTTCGACTTCGAGTTGCTGATGTTTGTAACGACGGGCGACATCTTGGGACTTGACAATCCCTTCCCAAGCGCGGTCTGTAAATTTGCTGGCGTCAGTAGGCTGCATCTTTTAAGTGCTGTTTGCCTCCAAAGGTAGTCTTTAATTTAAAAAGTTAACCGGGTTTAAATAATATCCGGACTCTATAGCTATCGTATCTTATCGGAGTTTTTCCCCCCGGTCACCGTTCCAAGGAAGGAGGAATGGGAAAGATTCTGTGGGTTCTCTTAGTTTGTAGTAACGACTTCAGTCGTTCTCTTCGTTCGTAGTTGCAACAACCGGCGGGGGATTTATCCCCCGCCTAACAGAATCAAGTCGGTTGAAACCGACTGAAAACACCACGGGATAAACCTTGCAGTCGTCTTTAGACGACTTTAGCTATGAGGCCGCCAATCGTTTTAACCCCCGCCGGTTGTTGCAACAGGTGCTACGAATCCGGAAACGACTGAAGTCGTTACTACGAACTAAGAGAAGAGAACGACTGAAGTCGTTACTACGAACGAAGAGAACGACTGAAGGGGTTGATTAGGCAGTTTTGGTTTGAATCAGTTCGATTTTATAACCATTGGGGTCTTCCACGAAGGCGATTACTGTGGAACCATGTTTCATGGGGCCGGGTTCGCGGGTGACTTTGCCGCCTTGGGCTTTGATGCGATCGCAGGTGGCATAAATGTCATCCACGCCTAGGGCAATATGACCATAGCCTGTTCCGATATCATAGTGGTCCGTATCCCAGTTGTAGGTCAGTTCGATCGCCGCTTCTTCCGACTCGTCGCGATACCCCACGAATGCCAAGGTGAACTTTCCCCCGGGATAGTCTTTTTGCCGCAATAGCTTCATGTTGAGAACGTTGCAGTAAAAATCTAGGGATTTTTCCAGGTTGCCGACTCGCAACATCGTGTGTAAAATTCTCATGCTTTCTCCAAGTTTCCTGACTTTCTCTTATTGTAAGGGGCGGTTGAGTGAAGGTCCCAAACGAGTTGCTATTCTCTGAGGGTAACGGTTTGCAGACTCTGATGGGGTGGGATGACTGCCTCGGATCCGGATCCGGAAACTTTATTAAATCTGTGCCTCAATCCCGAAGTTGGCTGTATCGTAAAACGTTGAGGCAATGATTTGCTTTTCGGGTTTGACGGTGAGGCCCCACTCAAAAACTCACCGAGGTTCAGCCCAAAGATATCTGAAATTTCAGGAAAGACTGAAACATGAACGGAATTGACAGCACAGCAATTGAAGTGATTCGCGCCCGGGAAATCCTCGACTCTCGGGGACGTCCCACGGTGGAAGCGGAAGTCTATTTAGCCAATGGTGCAATGGGTTTGGCCCAGGTCCCCAGTGGAGCCTCGACGGGCAGTTTTGAGGCCCACGAACTCCGGGATGGAGATAAGAAGCGCTACGGTGGCAAAGGGGTGGCGAAGGCGGTTGAGAATGTCGAAAATAAAATCGCCCCCAGTTTGGCGGAAATGGATGCCTTGGACCAAGGGGCGATCGACTATGCCATGATTAAGTTAGATGGTTCCCCCAATAAGTCCAATTTGGGCGCAAATGCCATTCTCGGCGTTTCCCTAGCAACAGCTAAGGCGGGCGCAAATGCCCTCCAGATTCCCCTCTATCGCTATCTAGGCGGTCCTCTGGCGAATTTGTTGCCGGTGCCTTTGATGAATGTGATTAATGGCGGTGCTCACGCGGCCAATAATGTGGATTTTCAGGAGTTTATGATTGTCCCATCCGGGGCCTCTTCGTTTAAGGAAGCCCTGCGCTGGGGTGCGGAAGTATTTGCCTCTCTCAGCAGTGTTTTGGATGAGAAGGGATTGCTGACTGGGGTGGGCGATGAAGGCGGTTTTGCGCCTAATTTAGAGTCGAATCAAGCGGCGTTAGAAATCTTGATGTTGGCGATTAAAAAGGCCGGATACAAACCCGGTGAAGAAGTTTCTCTGGCAATGGATGTCGCCGCCAGTGAGTTCTACAAGGATGGCAAGTATGTTTATGAGGGCACTGCTCATGAACCCAGCGAATTAATCGATTATTTGGCGAAGTTAGTAGACGAATATCCGATTGTTTCAATTGAGGATGGATTGCATGAGGATGATTGGGAAAACTGGAAATTGTTGACTCAAAAGTTAGGCGATCGCGTCCAATTAGTCGGGGATGATTTGTTTGTAACCAATCACGTTCGTCTGAAACGGGGAATCGAGATGGGTGCCGGAAACGCGATTTTGATTAAGCTCAATCAAATTGGCACGTTGACGGAGACTTTGGAAACGATTGATATGGCAACTCGTAATGGTTTCCGGTCAATGATTTCCCATCGTTCAGGGGAAACAGAAGATACAACGATCGCTGATTTAGCAGTGGCAACAAGGGCCGGTCAAATTAAGACAGGTTCTCTCTGTCGGAGTGAACGGGTGGCGAAGTACAACCGTTTGTTACGCATTGAAGATGAGTTAGGCGATCGGGCAGTTTATGCCGGAACTGTGGGGTTAGGACCAAAGGGTTCTAAGTAATCGTTAAAACAACAAACCCCTGGGTTTTTAATCCGGGGGTTTGTTGGTAGTGTGGCGATGGCATTGATTAGACCTCTTGCAAAAAAAGGATTGATCCCCCCAACCCCCCTTAAAAAGGGGGGCTTAAGAGAATCTTAAGACCATTCTGCAAGAACTCTATTGTGTTTAATTAAGTCATCAGGCGGGGGTTTGTCACTCTCGTCTATTTTTTTGAAATTGCCTTTTATTGCTGGATATCTTTGACTTGCAAGGACAGTTGACCTCGGCCTAGCATTTCTAACAATTCGCTAACACTATGACCTTGCGCTTGGGCGATCGCCACGACTCCTTCCCAACCCGTTTCGGTGACGGTGAGTTTCCGGGTTTTCTTTTGTTCTCCCCATTTTTGCGGACGACCCTCATGGTAGGTCAAATTTTTTAGAGAATTGGGATGCAATTCTTTTTTCTCGGTCATGGCAATTGATTTACCTTGGCAATAGTATCGGATTTTTAATCGGGATGAGGACTCGATTAAAAATGTAGAGGCGATTCGCGAATCGCCTCTACATTAGACCTCTTTCAAAATTCTTTAAAGCCCCCCAGCAATTAAACATTTATTCCTCTGACTTCCCCCTTATTAAGGGGGACGGGAGGGGGATTTAAGGGGGGTTGGGGGGATCAATCCTTTTTTTGCAAGAGGTCTATTATAGGGTCTGTCTTCCCAAAGTGCGTAAGTTGTGTATCTGTACTTGATGAGTCCAGGAACAGCTATATAAAGCGCGTCTTGGGGAAAGAGTCCCATTAGCCCTTTTGCCTTAATTCCTAGGGATAGAAACCGAGTTCGGGCAATCCGAGGGTTTCATCCCAACCCATCATAATGTTAAGACATTGGATGGCTTGACCGGCTTGACCTTTAAGTAGGTTATCAATGGCGGAAATCACGATCGCGCGATCGGTCCGTTGGTCAATTTCTACGCCCAGGTAACACATATTACTGTTCATCGCCCACTTGGTTTGAGGGAAGACTCCCGCAGGGAGGACTCGCACCCAAGGACTATTGCGATAAAATGCCGTGTAAATGGTGACCAAATCTTCCCGAACTAGACCGGGATCCCGCAAGGTGGCGTAGACGGTGGAGAGAATTCCCCGGACCATTGGCATCAAGTGGGGGGTAAACTGGACAAGGATATCCTGTCCGGCGAGATCGCTGCCAATGGACTCGATTTCTGGGGTGTGGCGATGACGCCCTACTCCATAAGCGGCGACGGAGTTATCCGCTTCGGCGAGGAGGAGATTGGTTTTCGCTTGGCGTCCGGCACCGGAGATGCCGGATTTAGCATCAATGATGGCGCTATTGGGGACAATCATGCCTTGTTTGAGCAGGGGGGCCAAGGCGAGAATGCTGGCGGTGGGATAGCAACCGGGACAGCCGACGAGTTGGGCATCCTTGATGCGATCGCGATAGAGTTCCGGCAAGCCATAGACAGCCACAGCAGCGGTTTCAGCATCCGCGCGATCGCCACCGTACCAATTTTTATAGGTTTCTAAATTACTAAATCGATAATCGGCAGATAGATCCAGAACCTTACAGCCTTTTTCCAGTAACCGGGGGGCCATTTGGTAGGCTAACCCATTGGGTAAGGAAAGAAAAACTACTTGACAGCGATCGGCGATCGTGTCAACATCCACTGACTCAATGATCAGGTCAGTCGCCTGAGAAAGATGAGGATACAGATCCGAGAAAGGTTTACCCGCACTGCTATCCCCACCTAGGTACACTAAATCCAGTTGGGGATGATCTCTAATCAGTCGAACGAGTTGGACGCCACCATATCCTGATGCCCCAACAATGCCAACCCGCACAGTTTCTAATTCACCCATCACCTTACTCCACTCCAAATATAGAGATCTTGATCGCGCTAGCTGTTGCATTCTAGTACCAAACGGTAAAAGCGATCGTACAAATCCCTACAGCTTTTTCACTTTCTAGTGAGGATACCTGTTGCCCTGACTCAAAAGGAGGTGAAACCCGTTTTCATCCTGAATATTTCCCGGGTGAATCGGCAAAAATTCCCATTCGGAAAATCTAGGGCGTTCATCTACGGATCAAAGACTCGAACGGAGGCCTAGGTGGGACGTTCTAACGATTGGGATACCAAAACATTCCTTTAATGCCTTCGGGATCGGACATAAATCCCAAGGTTCGGTAGAACTCGACTACATGGGGGTCGGCAAACAGGGTGATATTGCTAATATCTTCACTCCGCAGACGCTTGATGGTGTAATTCATCAGGGACTTGCCGAATCCTTTGCCTTGGTATTCGGGATGAACCACGACATCCCAGATGGTGGCATTAAAAGCATGGTCTGAGGTGGCGCGGGAGAAGCCGATCAAGCGACGGGTTTTGCCGCGCATTTCCCACATAGAAACCACGAGAAAACTGTATTGAATTGCTTTTTTAACTTTACGCAGGGGGCGACGAGACCAGCCGACTGCATCACAGAGTTCTTCTAGTTCATAAAGGTCGATATCTCGATCTGTACTGAAATAGACACGAGGATTGGTACCGGGGCGATCGCTCGTCCCGGCAGATTGATATCCATCGATTTGCGCCGCGATCGGCACAGAAGACGTATCAGAACCGCTAAATAAATTTTTCCAAAAACCCATGAAGGTTTGGTTAGGTTAGGAGAACGGGGTGGACAAGCGCTATCCCCCACCGAGGATAAGCTGATGATGCCAAGAGATCGACCCAATTGGGGCGATCGCAAGGTTGAACAAACGGTAAACTGCTGCCTGACGGTGCAACGCAATGGCGTACCCGTTTATTATGATTGTACAGTGGCAAGTCGCGACTTACGCCGATCGCCCTAAAGATGCTAACCCTTCCATCAGGGAAATGGCTAGACTGAAATCCCTAGGAGTAAGCGGGATGAATGGCCCTAAGTTTCAGGCAAAAGCCCGAGAGAATCGCAATCCCCCGTGGCGATCGTAAGAGTGTCCCCCATGATGGCATAGGATTAATATAGCAATCTACCTCAACCCAGTTGATGCACCCCTGTCTTGAGCGAGGCTCCCAATTGCGATCGGGAGCTGACAAGACCCTGTACGCACCCCCTTTGTCCAGATTAGCCGAGGCTCAACCCGTCCCCCGTGAGATTAGCCTCGGCTTGAACTTGTCAAAAGGCCCTCCTTGGGTTGGGCAGATGCAAAATAGCATATCGTTGCGAGTCGTGTATTGGCTCGGATCCCAGGGGATGATAGTTCCAGCTAGGGTTAAACCCGACGAAACTTTAATAGTTTTCGCCGTCCAATCATTGTTCTATCGTAAAGGACCCCGGGCTGCTGTCTTCCTTTGTGTTTTTGACAGGATCTAGCGAGTTCTCCCACACCCCAATATGGCACCGGGTTTAAAATCATCCACGATGGACCTGCTCAAGCGCTTTAACCGAGCGTTTCCGCAGTTCTACGAACAATTTGTCAGCAGTGAAATTCAGCTCCAAAACCTCAAGCTCGCCTACCAGCTTTACCGCACTAAACAAGCGGTCATTGAACTCAGACCCGAAGGGACCAAAAGTGCTCTGCATTTTGCCTACCGCAATCAATCTTTTTTGCTGAGTGACATTTTTGGGGTTCTGGCTGCCTACGGACTCACGATCCACAGTCTGAGTCTTTACGGCCAAATTTATCCACCGATGTTGGTCTTTATCAAGTTGGTGGTATCGCGGGGGGGTAAAGCACTCACTGATAAGACCGCAGAAAATGTCTGTCGGGCTGTTCGTGAAGCCCTGGCGGGTCACTTTGAAGTGGAAGAGATGCTGGCGGTCGAATTCAATCTGGATGCCGGTTTAGAAGATGTGGAAACCGAGTTCTATGTCGATCCGGTTTTCCATCTTCCCGCCCTTCTGATTGAAGCGGATAACCAGCCGGGATTGTTCTATAAAGTGATGTACGCCATCTGGCAAGAGGATTTGCTCGTCGTCAATGCGAATTTACTGGTTTGGCGGGGTCGCACCCGTCTGATTTTGTATTTACTGGGACCCAATGAAAGTCTGATTCCCGAATACCTCGGACAAAAGATTGCTGAAGGCGTGCGGCAGCGATTGCTCGGGAGGCGCTTTTAATCGTTACTTTGGCCCTCGCCATCCCCAACAAGCCCATCTCAACCTTGAGCCTGAAAACCCAAGGGTTTGATTCTGGCTCAAACAGGAGGCTTTATTCTCCTCCCCCTACTCTGGTGGTCCCCTTGGACCGGCTGTGTCGATCGCTGGCTTCTCCCTGGTCTGCGATCGCCTAAGTGATTGTATTCAGACGATTTCTTCGCTCTTGATAACAACATGGAAACGATTGACATCCTGGGGGTTCCTCACGCTTATGAACTCACAGACCCTCGCCCCTGTCCCCATGTTCTGGTTTTTATCCACGGTTGGCTCCTCAGCCGCCGCTATTGGCAGCCCCTAATCGATCGCCTGTCGGTGGATTACCAGTGCCTCTCCTATGACTTGCGCGGATTTGGCGACTCTCAACCCTATCCCCACCCCACCCCCCAACTCCATGCAGGCTACACTCCCAGTGCCTATGCCCGCGATTTGGAAGTCTTGCTGGACAAACTCAATATCTCCACCGCATGGCTGATTGGTCACTCCCTCGGAGGCAGTATCGCCCTATGGGGCGCTTCTCAACTCCCCGATAAGGTGAAAGGGGCGCTCTGCGTTAATTCGGGAGGGGGCATTTATATCAAAGAAGAATTTGAACGCTTCCGGGCTGCTGGACAGGTGTTTGTGAAAATGCGCCCCCGTTGGCTATGCTACCTTCCCGGCATTGATTGGTTATTTACTCGCGATAGTGTCGCTAGTCCCCTCCCGCGCCATTGGGCAAGGCAAAGACTCCTAGATTTTGTCATGGCTCACCCAGAAGCGGCGATCGGGGCTTTGCTCGATTCCACCACGGAAGTGGAGGTCCACCAGCTTCCTCAACTGGTTTCCCAACTCACTCAGCCGGTTTATTTCATCACCGGCACCAAGGACAAGGTGATGGAACCGAAGTATGTTCGGCATTTGGCCAGTTTTCACGCCCTTTTTGAACAAGAAGGCATGAATGTGATTGAAATTCCCGACTGCGGCCATTTATCGATGGTGGAGCAACCGGAGGTGGTGGCGACGGAAATTCGCCAGATTCTGGGCAATCATGGGTAGGGATTTCCATTGGCCTCCCCCTTTTTAAGGGGGACGGGAGGGGGATCTGATGGAGGGGAAAGGGGGAATTTTCATAAGACATCTTGGAAGATAACGGATTGATCCCCCCAACCCCCCTTAAGAAGGGGGGCTTTATTGGAGTTCCCTAAATAAAGCTGGTGGGCATCAGTTAGGGCCATGCGAGATTGAGCGCCGAGGGTCAGGGGGCTGCGATCGCCTCGGTTGAGGCGATCGGCTGCGGCACAGGCTATCATCGCCGCGTTATCGGTGCAGTATTTCAACGGGGGAAATAACACGCGCAAGTTATGAGGGGCGGCATCGGCTAGTAGGTGTTGTCTGAGGGCGCTATTGGCGGCGACTCCACCCCCAATGACGATGGTATCCCGATGGCGATCGCGGGCGCAGGCAATGGCCCGTTTGCTTAAGGCTCTGGCCACCGTATCCTGAAAACTGGCAGCAATATCGTTAACTGGCAGTTCTTCCCCGGTGGCTTTCAGTTTCTCCACCAACCGCAGAACGGCGGTTTTTAACCCACTAAAACTGGTGTCATAGGGATGATACCCCCCTTCGGGCAGTCCAATTTTGCCCTCGGGGAGCTTAAAGGCTTTGGGGTTCCCGGATTTGGCAAGGCGATCGATGATTGGCCCTCCGGGATAACCCAACTTTAACAATCGCGCTACTTTGTCAAAGGCTTCCCCGGCAGCATCATCCCGGGTTTGTCCCAAGGTTTCATAGATGCCGCTATCTTGGACATCAATCAAGCTGGTGTGACCCCCGGAGACTAAGAGGCAAATAAAAGGGGGTTCTAGGCTAGGTTCGGTGAGGTAGGAGGCATAGAGATGTCCTTCCAAGTGATGGATGCCTAGAAAGGGTTTTTGATGCAGCATAGCGAGGGTTTTGCCAGCGGTGAGGCCAACTAAGAGGGCACCGACGAGACCGGGGGTGCAGGTGGCGGCGATGCCATCAATGTCGGACCAACTCAGTTCGGCTTCCGCTAAAGCTTGGGCGATCGCCCCATCCATGACTTCTAAATGCGATCGCGAGGCCACTTCTGGAACTACGCCGCCATACTGCTGATGCACCGCAATTTGCGACGAAACCACATTACTGCTCACTTCACGATTCTTTACAATTGCTACCGCAGTTTCGTCACAACTTGTTTCAATTGCTAAAACGGTTGCCATTGGCTGGTAATTTTTGGAATATGAGGTTAACTATTGCCTAGCTTAATCTTTACGAGGTTGTCTTAGCAGAGTATGATTTTCTGGAAGTTCCCAGAACTCACCTGCTCTTACGCGATCGCGTTTGATCCTCGGCGTCGCCCTCTTGTCCGGGGGAGAATGACTTCAACCCTCTTTCTCCCAAAGCCTGAGCAAAAGAACGCACAGATCGATAAACTAGATCGAGTAACAAAGCAGCCTCCGGTTTTGTTAACAATCTTGATGTTTCGTAACAAAAGGAAACAATTCTATGGGACGATTGTTCGCGTTGGTTCTGACGATTTGCCTTTGGTTCAGCTTTGCCCCTGCTGCATCTGCTGACTTGTACCAAAACCTCACTCCTTGCAGTGATAATCCGGCATTCGTTCAAAAGGCTAAGAATTCTATTGCTAAAAATCCAGGCGCAAAAGCTCGCTTTGATAAATATTCCAGCTTGCTGTGCGGACCTGAAGGCTATCCTCATTTGATTGTGGATGGCAACTTGGCCCACGTTAATGAGTTTGGAATTCCTAGCTTGCTGTTTCTCTATATTGCCGGATGGATCGGCTGGGCTGGCCGTTCTTATCTAATTGCTGTTCGTGGCAGCGGCAGTGCTGAAGAAAAAGAAATTATCATTGACATTCCTTTGGCAATCAAATGTTCTTTAGGTAGTGCCGTTTGGCCCTTGGCCGCTTTAGGCGAATTTACCAGTGGTAAATTAACGGCCAAAAATAATGAGATTACTGTCTCACCCCGTTAGGAAAGCACCGTTGAAAGTGATTTTAGATTTTAGCCCAGCTAAGATCTAAAATCTCAATATTAACCCTTGTTCAATTTAGGAGAAGCGTTCATGGATTCTTTCGTTAAGTATCTATCGCTCGGTCCAGTTGTCTTAATCGTATGGCTGTCCTTAACCGCCACTGTCTTGATTGTCGCTAACAAAATCTATCCTGATGCCTTGGTTCCTCCGTTCTAAGGTTTGCTAAAGACAAATCAAGCCCGACTGGTTTGGATTGATATTAAACAAAAAGCGATCGCCTCTATTTGATGAGATAGAAGCGATCGCTTTTTGTTTAAGAGAGATCCAGTCTAATATCATGTTTGCTTGATCACTCAGACTGACCTAACCCCCCAACCCCCTTCCCTCTGAGGGAAGGGGGAGAAGAGGGAGAAATGATTTTTTAGAATAGACCTCTTGCATAAATCTCTTAAGCCCCCCTTATTAAGGGGGGTTGGGGGGATCAATCCGTTATTTTGCAAGAGATCTATTAATCCACTGGACTTGATATAACAGATTGTCGGAGTTGAGAAGACTTAGGAAACTGGGGCAAATAAAGCCATCTCGATCGCCTCTAATGCCCGGTCAAAATCATCATTGACAATCACAATATCAAACTCATCGGCAGCAGCAATTTCCACTTGAGCCCGATGGAGACGACGGGCGATCGCCTCCTCAGAATCCTGCCCCCTCACCCGAATCCGCCGTTCCAACTCCTCCGGTGAGGGGGGTAAAATAAACAATTGCAGCGCCCCGGGAAAGGTTTCTCGAACTTGCCGCGCCCCTTCTAACTCTATTTCCAAAACCACTAATTTCCCCTCGGCGATCATCTCTTCCACCGGGGTTCGGGGAGTCCCATAACAATTTCCGGCAAACTCTGCCCATTCCAACAGTTGACCCGTCGCAATTAACCCTTGAAATTGCTCCCGGTTCACAAAATAATAATGCCGCCCCTCAATTTCTCCCTCGCGAGGGGCACGAGTTGTCACCGAAATCGACAACTCTAGTTCTGGGTGACGTGCCAACAGCGATCGCAGCAACGTTCCCTTCCCCACCCCACTCGGACCCGTAAACACAATTAATTGACCCATCTGCATCACTTAGATAATCCCTTCCTAGACCCAAAAATTGCTAACTCCTCCCAAAAGAGGCCGTCGGAACGTTAGATAACTTGAACGCCGACCCCTAGGAAAACCCAGTCAAGCTTTTCCTAGATTGGCTTAACTATCTTTACTGGAAACGAACCGATTGGCAACCGTCTCCGGCTGAATTGAGGAAAGAATCACATGACTCGAATCCATAATAATCACCGCCCTTGTCCGCCTGCCGTAAGTCGCATCAATCAGCCGATTTCCCTCCCGCGCCTCCGTGACAATGCGCTTGATAGGGGCAGATTCTGGACTGACAATGGCAATCACTCGATGAGCACAAATGATATTCCCAAACCCGATATTAATCAGTTGAATATCCATAACTAGGACCATCCTCGGGATGTAAAACTTGTTTTCTTCTCAAAGCTGTTTGAACCCTAAAAATGAGATCTCAGGAAAGTTCGGGTCCGGGAACCTCCTCTGGTCCCCCTGTTGTGGGGAGGATTTTTACTAAAAATGCTGGAAACCTCAGCAGGCAGGTTTTGCAGCTTCTGGGATAGAAGAGTTCTTCCCAAGAGGCAGCAGAGGGGGCAGGAATTCAGGTGCAGGGAATGATACCCTGAATAGGGGCAGATTTAGTATTCCCTGCCGCCCTCCCTGGAAGTAGCCGAATTGCGATCGCCACCCAGAGTCGTGAGCGATTTCAGACTCTTCTGGAGTTGACCGCGATCGCGCTCTAATTTCCATAGTATCTACAAAATTTGGGCAAACTCGACAATCCCCTGCAATCGGCAAGGCAATTCAGGGATTATTAAGAGTTTTGGGGTGGTTTTTGAGAATTTGATGACTTGGATTGTAAATTTACGGGTATTTTGGACCATTAGCGATGCAACCTGTTGACTTGACTACCCTGATCGCCGCCTATAGCGAGTTGCGAACCACTTGGTTACCGGCGCGACTCGAACAGGTTTATCAGCGCGATCGCCATACCATTTTTTTAGCCCTACGAACCCTCACCGGGCGCGGATGGTTGGCGGTTTCCTGGCATCCCACTGCTGCAAGATTGCATCTGAGTGACCCACCCCCGCGTAAACCGGATACTTTTACCTTTAGTGACCAATTGCGCCATCAACTGGGGGGATTGGCATTTGTGGCGATCGCCCCCGTCTCTCCCTGGGAACGAGCCCTGGACCTCCAATTTGCCAAACGTCCAGGAGACCCGATCCTCTGGCATTTATATATCGAAATCATGGGCAAACGCAGTAACGCCATCCTCGCCAATGCCGATAATCAAATCGTCACTGCCGCCCATCAAGTCAGCGAAAAGCAGTCCAGTATCCGCCCGATCCTCACCGGCGCACCCTACGCCCTGCCCCCCAGTTTGACGGACCCGATCCCCAGTCTGACGGAATCGCAATCGCGCTGGCAAGAACGGATTGCCCTGATTCCGGATGCTTTGGGACGGCAAATGCTCAAAAGTTATCAGGGTTTGAGTTCTCATTTGGTCAAAGCGGCGATCGCCTCTGCCAAACTCGACTTTGAACAATCCACCCATAGTCTGACCCAGAAAGATTGGAACCGCCTATTTGACTCCTGGCAACAATGGCTAAACTTTATTCAAAGCTGTCAAACTGGTGATTTATCCAGTATTTATCCCCATTGGACAGAAACCGGATATCAGGTAATCAACTGGAACCACAATCCAGAACCCCCGGATTTCAAGTCAGTCCAAGACTTATTAAATCGGTACTATACCGATGAACTGAATCGGTTTGACTTTAAGCAACTGCGCCATCAACTGAGTCAAAAACTCTCTAATCTGCTAAATAAATTGCGAGTCAAAGGGCAGGGATTTGAAAACCGCTTGCAAGAATCTTCCGAAGCAGACGACTATCGGGCAAAAGCGGATTTATTGATGGCGAACTTGCAGGAGTGGCAACCAGGGATGAAGGCGATCGGCCTTCCCGACTTTGAAACCGGCGAACCCGTCACCATTCCCCTAGATTTAGAAAAAAATGCCGTCCAAAATGCCCAATCTCTCTACAAACGCCACCAAAAACTGAAACGGGCGCGGGGTGCTGTAGAACCCTTACTCGCTGCAGTTCGCCAGGAAATCGACTACTTAGAACAGATTGAAGTCGCCATTTCCCAAATCGACGACTATCGGGAACCGGCAGATTTACAAGCATTGGCGGAAATTCGCGAAGAGTTCATCCAGCAGGGATATCTCAGCGACCCCGAGTACAAGCGTCAAACCCAGGAATCGACTCCGGAGTTTTACCACTTTGTCTCTCCCAGTGGGTTTGAACTGTTGATTGGGCGGAACAATCGTCAGAATGATGTGTTGAGTTTTCGGGTAGCGACGGATTATGACTTGTGGTTCCACACCCAGGAGATTGCCGGGAGTCATGGGTTATTGCGCCTACCCCCGGGTGCCGTTGCCGACGAAACAGATTTACAATTTGCAGCGGATTTAACCGCTTACTATAGTCGCGCCCGTCACAGTGAGCAAGTCCCGGTGGTGTACACCGAACCGAAAAATGTTTATAAACCCAAAGGGGCGAAACCTGGAATGGTCATTTATAAGCATGAGCGCATTCTGTGGGGCTGTCCTCAGCATTTTACCCCTCCGACTTAATCTTTGATTATTGAAGTCAGAAGATTGGATAAAATTTACTGACCTGTAGGGAAAAATACGGAAGGATGCGATCGTGTCTTCTGTTACAATACGCCTTGAGGAACAGATTTAACAATCAATCGCCTTCTGCAAGGTTGGGAACGCGCAGTTAGGATTTCCTCGAAAAGAAACGACAACGCAAAGGGTATTTTTTTAGGGTGACCAGCTAGAATTCTAGCTGGTCTTTTTTTCTTTCGAGGCCCCCACCCAGTTTCTAGCCCTCCACCCCGAGTCAGAAACCCGGTTTTTAGCCGCAATCCCTTCGCCAATTGAATAGTCACTGGCCCCAGAGGAATGTTGGTGAATACAGCCCAGACTGGATAATCGTTTGAAAATCTGACGCCATAAAACAGGGTCTTCTTTGGGCTAATGTAGATGCCATTTGTAGTTGTGGTAAACAACAAGTGACATCTCAATTACCCTTCCCTGGAGTTGGCTAAGGTATTGGTCTAATGTAAATGATATATATATAAGTCTTAACAAAGTATCCTTAAGTGATCTCGACAGTTGAAGTAAAGGTAGTTAAAATATAAATATAGGAATTTGAACTGATTTGTAACAAATCAGTTCAAATTCCTATACTCAAAAATAACTCCTCAAAAATAAATTAAATAACTCCCATGAAAAAGTTAAAAATTGACTTTAGTGCTTGCCAGCGCTTTTGGGCGGTAGCGAAGCCATACTGGTGGGATTCTCAAGAAAGGTGGAGAGCCATTGGTTTGCTGGTATTGGTGATGTTTTTATTAATGCTCCACGCCCAGATGAATGTTCTCCAAAACGGCCAAAGAGGAGAGTTTACATCAGCCCTGGCTGAAAAAAATGCAGGCAGATTTTGGCAAGGTGTCCTGACCTATCTCGTGGCTTGTATTATCTACGTTACTTTGCAAAGTATTAATTCCTATTTAGAAGAGAAAATTCGGTGGTTTTGGCGCAGGTGGTTGACGAATTCTTATCTACAAAAGTACATGACAAATCGCAACTTTTATAGATTGGGTTCTTGGACGGCAAAAATTGATAATCCAGACCAGAGAATTTCTCAAGATATTGAAAGGTTTTGCCAGATGTCTCTGGTTTTATTTATGAACTTTAGCTCATCTTTGGTGAATATTATTGCTTTTGGGGTCGTTCTCTGGTCAATGTCTCATAATCTGGTGATTTTACTAATCGTGTATGCGGGTCTGGGAATGCTGATCACGACGGTGGGATTTGGCCGGATTTTAATTCCCCTACAAACCGAGCAACTCAAGCAAGAAGCTAATTTCCGATTTGGCTTGGTACGCATTCGGGAAAACGCTGAATCGATTGCATTTTATGGAGGAGATAATCGAGAGTTAAATAATGTTAAGCAAATATTTAAGGGGGTTTTAAGTAATTATAACAAAATTATCCTGTGGGAGACAAAATTAGCATTTTTTAGCAGTGGCTATCAGGTAATTACTTGGATATTACCGGCTGTAATTCTCGGCCCAAGAATCTTATCTGGTCAAACGGAGGTGGGAATTTTAGTCGAAGCAGGAGGGGCTTTCATCAATGTATTTAACTCTCTAATTGTTGTTGTTAGAATGTTTAAGAATCTCACTCGCTTTGTGGCAGCAATTGATCGGTTAGAGAGCTTGGAGAAAGTCCTGGAAGAACCCACAGCCTCACCCATAGATGGGAATACGACTATTGATACAATTGAAGATTCCAGTTTAAGCTTAGAACATATAACTTTGCAAACTCCCAATTATAATCGGACTTTAGTGAAGGATGTATCTGTGGAAATGCAATCGGGAGAAAGATTGCTAATTGTGGGAGTAAGCGGTTGTGGTAAGAGTTCGATTGTCCGAGCGATCGCCGGTTTATGGAACTCTGGAACTGGGACAATTCACCGACCGAAATTAGGGGAGATTCTTTTCTTACCCCAACGTCCTTATATGATTTTAGGTTCCCTGCGCGAGCAACTGCTTTATCCCAGCACAAACCTGAATATTTCTGATTTAGAAATATATCAAGTATTAAAACAAGTTAATTTGCCCGAATTAGCGGAAAGGTTCGGTGGTTTAGATGCGCTCGAAGACTGGGATCATGTATTGTCCATCGGAGAACAACAGCGGGTTGCTTTTGCTCGGTTGTTGCTGACCCATCCTCGTTATGCCATTTTAGACGAAGCAACGAGTGCTCTGGATATGAAAAATGAGCAAAGTCTTTATAACCATTTGCAAAAGCTATCTACCATTTATCTGAGTGTAGGACACCGCCCGACCTTGTTGCAATATCACGACAAAGTTTTGGAAGTCCATGACGATGAAACTTGGCGGGTGATTTCTGCCCAAGATTACAATTTCATGTCAATGCCTTAATCGGGAGATAACGCTGAAACGGTGAACAGGGCTTTACGCAAGTTAATTAGTTTGTTTCCGAAAAATCATCAGGTCATTTGAACTCAGCAGGAAAGAAACTCGGTTTCTGGGATCGATAAGAAACCGGGTTTCTATTTTAAATCCGTAAAAATCCGAGTAAAACCTTCTTGAGCAAAATGTTGATCGTAAGTCAGAACTTCTGTGATGCCCATTTATTTCATAACTATCATAGAAATGCAATCCGTTAGACTATAGCCTTTGTCTAAACGCTGACCATATAAGCTTAGTCCTAACTCGCGGATTTCTGGTGTATAAGCAATCACTTCGATGGTTTGCTCTCGCCGCATTTGTAAACACATAGCGAGTCCTTTTTGTCGCATTAGGCTGCCTTTATAGGCTGCGTATGCTAAAATCTCATCAATTACACCATCGGTTGTAATGATTGGTACCTTTGGATAGTTGTGTGCATAATTTAGAGCGGCTTGATGCCAGTTATCCCGGGGGTTCAACAGAGCTATCCAATAAAAGGTATCACCAAAAACTCGCTTCATAATTCACGCTTGGGAGTTCCATAAATGTAATGATCGTGTTGTTCCGATCCATCGGTCGGTAAGGTGGCTAAAATATCTGGAGGAATATCTGAAACAAGCTCTTGAATAAATGATCCAAATGGCTTAGATTGTTCTTGTTGGCGGTGATATTTTAATTTAGCTAATAATAAAAAGTCAAAAACTTCTTCAATGACGATATCAGGCGATTGTTCAATTTCGTGAATCAGTTGTTCTTTTATGGTCATAAATTTGTGTTTTTTGATTTAAGCATCAGTTATCCTCTTAGAGAGTATAACTTATAAAGAAACCGGGTTTCTATGACAGTTGTTGCTGGGTAGCAAAGGTTGTCTGAAGAAACCCGGTTTCTGGACCTAGGTTTTGGGGTTAATTGAATTCGGCAAAGAAGAAACCGGGTTTCTATCCCAAATCTGTGGCAAGTAAGCCAGCATCTAGGCAGAAACCCGGTTTCTTGTCCCTTGAGTTCTTTAAGCGGCGAGAACTGGGGCACTCATCGGAACAACAGGTTCCGACAGGAGTTGGTTATAAACGAGGGCGAGTCGATTGGCGACACTTTCCCAGCTAAAGGCTAATTCTACTCGCAGGCAACCGGAACCTCCGAGCTCGTCTCGCCATTCGGGATTGCTGAGGATCCGGTCGATCGCCTTCGCAAAGGCCCGTTCATCTTTCGGAGGGGCCAAGAGTCCGGTGATTTCTGGGACGACGGTGAATTTTAATCCACCCACATCGGAGGCAACCACGGGAGTCCGACTCGCCATTGCTTCGATCGCCACTAATCCAAAGGGTTCATAATGACTGGGGACAACACAGACATCGGCGGCAGCATAGTACAAATGCAGGTTCGTTTTGCCTAACTGTCCGGGGAAGGTGGTAATGTCATCAATTCCCAGTTCTTTGACGATGCCATGAATGCGATCGCGTTCGATGCCATCACTCTGTCCGGGACGATAACCGCCTCCGATAATCAGTTGCAGTTTGTCGCGATCGCTCTCTAATAAGCTAGACTGTCCAACTGCACGAACCAGAGTCTCGATTCCTTTGCGGCGATCAAACCGACCCACATAAAGCACCACTTTCGCATCGGGTTTAATCCCTAATTCTGCACGCGCTTGATCCCGAGTGACACTGCCAAAGCGGTTGATATCCGTCCCACAGGGAATCACTTCGATTTCCCCCTTGGTTGAGACCAGTTTCCTCATGTGTTGTTGTTCTTGAGGACTGGTGGCAATGATGCGATCGGCAGTTTCCAGACAGGCTTTTTCTGTTGCCAGTCGGGTAGTGGCGATCGCCGGTTTATCAGTGATGGATTGATACTTAACCGCACCCAGGGAATGATAGGTATGCACCAGTCGCAGCGGTTGATGCTTGGAGAGTTCCATTCCCACCCACGAAGATAACCAATAATGGCTATGAATCAGGGAATATTGAATACCTTCTCTGCGTTGGAATTCCTGGAACGCTTTCACAAACTCAGGCAGGTATCCAAATATTTTATCTCGACCAATAAACTTAGCGGGTCCTGCATTTAAGCGGATAGTTCGACAATCGGGATGATGATTCACAATTGCCGCTTGTTCGGGATGATTTCGGCGGGTAAACATATCCACCTTCCATCCGAGTTTGGCAAGGGCCAAACCGACTTGGAGAACGTAAACGTTTTGGCCTCCTGCCTCTTCCTTACCGATTTCTGCGGCGGGGTCGCCAGTAACAGAAATTAAAGCAATCCGATTTTTGTTTAGGTTTAGCATAACTTTGATCTTCACCTCATGCCTTGTTAGCTTGCTGAATGGCTCGATGGGGTTAATCCCATGAGGTTCAGACAAACCGAACAAATTACTCGTCTAAGGACACTAATGAGATCGCGCAAATGAATAAATTTTACCGATCTTTCAGTCTCGTCTCAATGCCGACGGGGTTAGCTGATGGGCGAGGATTGAGAGATATCCCTTTTCTCGGTGGAGAAAATAAGCTCCTGAGTGGGTTCCCCCGCTTCAGTTGTTGGATAGGATTAGCAAAGTTTATCCCCGACATTAAACGGAGTTATGCAAACCCCCAACTGAATTAGGCTGACTTATTGAACTACTGGTAATATAACCTACTCCTCTTGAAATTTTCCATACGTCGGAGGATAGATTTGATGGGGGACTTCAAATTGCCGGTTACATCTATCTACAGACATAATTTTGGGTATGTCTTTAGACATAAATAAGCAGTTAAAGGGGGAAATTGGTTGAAATCGGACTTGGGCTACTCTAAAGGAGTTCCTTGGAAAAACAAACCCTGTTTTTGGCTTATATTGGGTGTTCAACTCGGGTCAGGGCGAAACTTGAACCAGACCAGGGAGGCGATCGCTATAAACAGCCGCTACAATTAAATAAATCATGCCCTACCCCTGGCCGATAGCACCTCAAGGATTCCTTGGATTTGAGGGACAACATTAAGCATTGATGCTCTCTGGGGCAGAAATTTCGGGGGGACTGTTTTAATTTTATTATTTTTTTGATTATGCTGGATTGGATTACGAACACAATTACCGCTTTTAACTATTGGGGCATCGCTTTGTTGATGTTCCTAGAGAATATTATTCCGCCAATTCCTTCGGAACTTATTATGCCCTTGGCTGGATTTACTGTTACCCAAGGTAAACTCGTCTTTTGGGGGGTAGTAGTTGCGGGAACGGTCGGCTCTCTTCTCGGTGCCTTACCTTGGTATTATGTGAGCAGAAGGCTGGGGGAAAATCGATTAAAACAATGGATAGACCAATATGGAAAATGGCTAAAATTGAACAGTGAAGATATTAATAAGTCTCAAGATTGGTTTATGAAATATGGGGCGGCAGTTGTTTTATTTGGACGACTAATTCCGGGAATTCGCACCTTTATTTCGGTTCCTGCGGGTTTGCAAAAGATGCCTTTTATTGAATTTATAGGTTACTCGTTAATTGGATCACTCTGCTGGAATCTTTTGCTCACTTATGCGGGCTTTGTATTGGGTCAGAATTATGGGCTGGTTGAGAAGTTTTTAGGTCCAGTTGCTGCAGTTGTGCTGGTTGGATTGGCACTTTTCTTTATTGTCTGGGTAGTCCAGCGGAAAAGGCAGTAGCAGGATAGAGGTTTCCACAGGTATGAGCAGGAGATTTTGAGAATCGGACCGGTGTGGAGTTGAGGGGCCTCAGAGGTTTTTTATGCTTAACTCTTATCAGGCTCAGGGACCCTAGGGACGTTTAACGGGCGATCGCCCGGTTCTCTGGTATTTCCTTGTTTAGAACTGCAGGGGGTATGATATATTAATTGATTGTGCCGAATTAATGGAAGTCCATGCCTAAACTGAAAACCAGAAAGGCTGCTGCCAAGCGCTTTAGAGCCACAGGCAGTGGTAAGATCAAGCGTCGGAAAGCCTACAAAAGCCACCTTCTCGAACACAAATCGGCTGCTCGCAGAAATCGTTTGTCCAAGAGCGCCCTTGTCAGCGAGCAGGATGAAAAAAACGTGCATTTAATGATGCCGTATTTGTAAAAAGCTAGAAGCTCGATTTGTGGCGACAGAAGTCAGATAGCGTCACAGCCCCCGAGGTCCGATTAGATCTGGCTTCCTAGCCCGGTAGCGGGGGGAGAACCCCTCTGCAATCGAGGGAAATGATTCAGTGTTCAGATTTGTACAAATAAAGGAAAGTAACCATGTCACGGGTAAAACGCGGGAACGTTGCGCGCAACCGCCGCAAAAAGATACTGAAAATGGCCAAGGGATTTCGGGGTTCGCACTCGAAACTGTTCCGGACAGCCAATCAGCAGGTGATGAAAGCCCTGCGGAATTCCTATCGCGATCGCCGCAATCGCAAGCGTGATTTTCGCCGTCTGTGGATCGCCCGGATTAACGCCGCCTCTCGGATGCATGGCATGAGCTACAGTCAATTGATTGGCAACCTCAAGAAAGCCAATATTCAGCTCAACCGCAAAATGCTCTCTCAAATGGCAATTTTAGACCCGGCGAGTTTTGCCAAAGTTGTAGAACTGGCCGCTCAAGCCAAATCATAAGTGATGATGCAGCCAGAGGGCAAAAGGATCAAGGGTTTTTTGCTTGTTGTTGCCTTTTGCCTTTGGCCCTGGGGCCAAGTTGGGAATGCGGCGGAATTGGCCGAAATTCAGCAACGGGGTCAATTGATTGTGGCGGTGAAAGATAATATCCGCCCAATGGGATTTAGAGAGGGCAGCGGCAATCTGCAAGGCTTTGAAATTGATATTGCGCGCCGGTTAGCCGAGGAGTTGCTGGGGAGTCCCGAAGCCGTGGAACTGGTCCCGGTGGAAAATAGCGATCGCCTTGCGGTGGTGATGTCCGGTGAAGTGGATCTGGCGATCGCCCGAGTGACGGCAACGCCATCGCGATCGCGGGTGGTTTATTTTAGTCCGCCCTACTACCTAGATGGGGCCAAAATTATCACCCGAGACCCCTCAATCCGTCAACTCTCCGACCTAGCGGGTCAAGCGATCGCCGTTCTCAATGCCTCCAGTACCATTCCCCTGTTAGAATTTCGACTTCCCCAATCCCAGTTAATCCCCGTAGACTCTTACCAAGAGGCGCAACGGCTCCTCGAATCCGGTTCCGCCCGTGCCTTCGCTGCCGATGCCAGTATTTTGACCGGATGGGTGCAGCAATATCCCCAATACCGACTGCTGCCATTCCAGTTGTCTACTCAACCCCTGGCGGTGGTGATGCCGAAAGGATTGCAATATGCCCAACTGCACTCCCGAGTCAATCAGGCGATCGCCCAGTGGCATCAAGAAGGCTGGTTACAAAAACGGGCAGAATACTGGGGTTTACCCGTGGTGGAAGTCACCCCTGCTCGTCCCTGGAGTGAGAGTCAAAACCCCCTCCCTGAGCACTCAAGATAATCAAAATAATCAAGATAATCAAAATTCTAGGGCAGTTGAATCAGTCAATTTAAAACGGCATGGATACCTCTCTTCCCCTTCTTTACCTCTCGATTTTGCTAGGATTACTCGGCGTTGCAGCTTGGGCAGTGGTGCGCCAAGTCCTCAGAACTCGCCAGATTGAACTCAACCTTTCTCGGTTGCAACAGACCCTTTCCAAAGACAAAGGAACCGCCGAACAATATTATGAACTCGGCAGTATTTACTTGGATAAGCAACTCTATACCCAAGCCCTTGTTCAGTTCCAAAAGGCTTTAAAATGTAAAGCCCCCATTGATGAGGAAAGTAAAGCGCTCATCTATAATGCTTTAGGGTATAGCTATGCGGCATTGGAGCAGTACGACTTAGGGATTCGGCAATATAAAGATGCCTTAAAGTTGAATCCTGAATATGTCACCGCCTGGAATAATCTCGCATTTGCTTTGGATCGCAAAGGATTAACCGCTCAGGCATTAGAAGCCTACGAAAAAGCCCAAGAACTCGACCCGAACAATAAAACCGCCAATAAACGAGTGGCTTCCCTTCGCAAGCGACTACCCACGGCGACGTCATAAACGCGGCTGAGTCTAAGGCTAGAGGGGAGAGGGTCAACGATGCCTCTCTCCCTTGGGAGGGTGATTTTCGCAACCTCCTCTCCCGTGGTTCGGCGGATCACTGGGGGATGAGCGAGAGCTCGGAGGGTTCACCGAGTCCAGGGCAGAAATATTTTTTTTTATTAAAAGAAACCATACTTTGGAAGGTCTCCTATAGAAAAAGGGTACGTTATGATCTCCACAAGTGCCGTGTAAATCAGTCCCCGTTAAGGGAAAAGATTATTTAACCTTGCTCGGTTTGGAGAATCATTCATGACCAACGTACCATCGAATCATAGCCCCCTGTACCGGAACGCCCTCGAACCCCTTGTGGTTGAAGAATCACAACGGCAGTTGCGGCAACTCCCGCCGAAAATGCTGGGGTCTCTCAAGCCTGAGCGAGTTTTAGCTCAGGTTGTGGCTTATGCCCTGAATCGACTCCCGGCTTTGTATGCTACAAGCGATCGCGGCTGGCAATTTCAACAACATCAGGCCCAAAAATTAAGGCCCCAAATTGTGATGGCCGTCCGTCAAGGATTTGCTGCGGTTCAACGGGACCCGCTGACCCCGGTTTGGAATGACGCTCCTGAACCGGAACCGGAAGCCTCTGATACTAATGAAAAGCGTGCACAAGCTAGACGCCGGATTGCTTCATACCGCTCTTTAAATGGTTAAAAACCCGAGCAATCGAAGGGAATAAGCGTGAGATTTTAACTTCATAAATTCCTCGGGGAATTGGTAAAAAGGAAGAGTGTATTCAGCAAAAAATTAAAAAATTGGGGAAGTGGATTGAGTGGCGATCAGCCTACCGCATAGCTAAGCGCTTACGGCGCCTGGGGTCATCTATTAGGGGTAGATAAATAATTCACGATGATGACGAATTGAAGTGAGTTTTTATTCAGGTGAAATGACTATTTGCAACTCCGGATCAATTTTTGGTGCATCTGAATCCGGCGATCGCGCAGTTTCTCCCGCTCTACAACCGGCCCTACAAGCGGCCGTACAACGCTTTCGGCATATCCCCCCTTCATCTCAAACTCTTGATACTCTGGGCTTAAAACCCCAGTGGAGAGCCAACAGAATTTCTATCCAGGGATAGAGGAAAGCCTGAGCATCCTAACAATAGCTTTGTGGTATTATAACAGGAAACGGGATCGGAACTTTCGCCAGAGATAGGGACTAGATAAAAGTCTCTCAATTCTCAACCGGGGAGAGGAGCGATCAAGCAGTAGATAAAAATCAAAGTAGCTCTTAAAACTCCAGATTCGCCAAGAGTTTGCCTAAGCATAGCTGGAATCATCCCCTTACCCATCGAAACCGACCTCAAAAGTCAGTCAAAAAATGTCAGGCCAACCCATCATAAACAGATAAACTACTCATGAGATCGGACCTATCCTGGAAATCGGCAGGCTCGCGCCGGACATGGATCCCGTATTTCGTGTTAGTCGTAACATTGCTGCTGACTGCTCTGGCCTCTTATACCGTTGACCGAACGTCCCAATCTAAAGAGCGGTTGCGATTCCAGAATGCCATCGAGCGGACGACTGACAGCATAGAGAAGCGGCTTGACACTTACCTGGCCTTACTGCGTGGCGGGAGGGGATTATTTGCAGCGAATCAAACGGTTAGTCGGGAGCAATTCCATCAGTTTATTGATAATTTGGAACTTCCACAACGGTATCCGGGAATCCAGGGGATTGGGTTTTCCCTGCGCGTCAATCCGGAAGAAACCGAGAGGATCCGGGCGGAAATCCAAACCTATAATCCAGGACGTTTGGCGATTACCCCAGAGTATGAGCGGTCGGAATATCATGCGATTTTATATCTGGAACCGTTAGATGCCAGGAACCGAGGGGCGATCGGATACGATATGTTCACTGAACCCGTGCGTCGGACGGCAATGGAACGGGCGAGGGATACCGGGGTGGCGGCAGCATCGGGTCCGGTGATGTTGGTGCAGGAGGTTGAGGATGAATACAAACAAGCCGGTTTTCTGATTTATCTGCCGATTTATAGCACGGGCGGCATCCCTGAGAGTGTTGACGATCGCCGATCGCAATTGTTGGGCTTTATGTACAGTCCCTTTCGCGCTGATAATCTCCTCATGGGAATTTTCGCCAAGGAACAATATCCCACGGTAGATTTTGAAATTTATGACGGAACTGTGCTCAACCCCGAATTTTTACTGCATTCCTCCCAGCGATACCAAGGAAGAAATAGCCAATCTCATCGCCCCAGATTTCGGGGAATGCGAACCCTGGATGTGGCGGGACGAACTTGGACGATCGCCTTTGTCTCCACCCCAGAATTCGACCAACTCTCCGGTAGAAATCTGGTCCCCTATATCTTTGTCAGTGGACTGCTGATCGCTTCTATCTTATTTTTCGTAACGCGATCGCAAACCCAAGCTCGTTATGCAGCCGAACGAGTCGCCATGCAACTGCGCGCCTCCCAAACTGCTCTGAAGGAAAGCGAATTTCGACTACGCCGCCTCGTGGATGCCAATATTATCGGCATCATTATTCACGATACCCAAGGCAACATTGTCGAAGCTAATGATGCCTTTCTCAACCTTTTGGGATACTCCAATACCTCTGTCTCGGAAGTGAATTGGTGGGACATTACCCCCTTGGAATATCGCCCTGCCGATGAAGAGGCGATCGCTGAAATGAAAGCCACCGGGTCTCATCCTCCCTTCGAGAAAGAATATATCCGCCAAGATGGCACAAGAGTTCCCGTCCTCCAAGGCACCGCCTATTTGGGCGGTACAGACGAATTGGCCGTGAGTTTTGTCCTCGACTTGAGCGAAAATAAACAAGCCCAGCTTTCTCTAAAAAATTCTGAAACCCGTTTCCGCACCTTAATCGAGCAGTCTCCCTTAAGCACCCAAATTCTCTCCCCCGAGGGTCAGACACTCCAGGTAAACCGCGCCTGGGAAGAACTCTGGGGCATCACCTTAGCCGAACTGGGAAATTACAATATTCTCCAGGATCAGCAACTCGTGGAAAAAGGCATCATGCCTTATATCAAAAAAGCTTTCGAGGGAGAAGGCGTCGCCATTCCAGCCGTCCGCTATGAACTCCATAAAACCTTACCCGAGACTGTTTCAGATCCCATGAAGGAGCATTGGGTTCAAGCCTATATGTATCCCGTCAAGGATCGCGACGGCAATATTCGCCAACTGGTAATCGTTCATGAAGACATCACAGAACGCCAGAATTTAGAGGCACAATTGGCGGCACGGGCTGAACAACTCGCCCAAGCCAATCGCATGAAAGATGAGTTCCTAGCTACCTTATCTCATGAATTGCGAACCCCTTTGAATTCTATGCTGGGGTGGAGTCAGTTGTTGCAAATGCGGAAATTAGATCTGACCACCACTGGACGAGCTTTAGAAAGCATTGAGCGCAATACTAAGGCACTGACTCAATTAATTGAGGATTTGTTGGATGTTTCGCGGATGATGACGGGTCAGTTTCGGATTCAAGTGCGTCCTGTAGACTTGACTGCACCGATTGAAAATGCGATCGCCTCGGTGCAACCGGCAGCGGATGCTAAAAAAATTTCCATTTGCGCGGCTTTTGCACCCGAAGTCACCCTAGTTGCCGGAGATCCAGTGCGCTTACAGCAGTTGGTGTGGAATCTGTTGTCCAATGCGATTAAGTTTACGGGCACGGGGGGACGGGTGGATGTGGTTTTACAAGGCGATCGCACGAGAGCTCAAATTATTGTTCGGGACACGGGTTCAGGGATTGCACCGGAGTTTTTACCCTATCTCTTTGAACGATTTCGCCAAGCGGATAGCGCGATTACCCGATCGCATGGGGGTCTTGGCATGGGATTGGCGATCGTCCGCCATTTAGTTGAACTCCACGGGGGCACGATCGCCGCTGAAAGTCCCGGACTCGGCCAAGGTTCCACCTTTATTGTCACCCTCCCCAAAGAGGCGATTCTCGTTCCGAGACGCTTCGCGAACGAGCCTTCCCAAGAGGGCCTGTCTGGGGAAATTTTCAGGACCTCCGACGGCTTCTAAACAAAAATTACCCGGTCCTGAACTCTACTAGGCTTCTGCGAGGTTACCGCAACAGCAGAATCACCGTTTGCAATAACCCGATCGCCACCCCGAGGATGCCGCCTAAATTGACGATCGCCTGCAATTCACTTTTGACAATACCTTGAATCGCACCTTCGAGTTCTTCGGCTGAAGTATTCCGCACCCGTTCCACAATCACGCGATCGATATTCATAATCGGAATCGCTTTGGCAACCAGGGTTTCTAAATCTCGTTCCAAATACCGTTCTAAAATTAACGCTAATTCTTTACTGACCAATCCTAACGAGGCATTCACCACCGAAGACGCTTGGAGACGCTTGAGAATTAAATTCGCCACATTTTCCCAATTCACCGAATGAGTTAACCCCTGAATTAAGTCTCCCCCGCGCGTTTGGACATAAGTGCGGATACTTTCTTTGAGGGTTTTTCTCAGTTGGCGAACCGTAGAGACGGGTAAATTTTGCAGGGAAACATTATGCAACCATTCCTGCAAACGAGCGGGTATCCCCAAGGTTTTGATTAATTCCGCAATCCGAGCATTAGCATCTTCTTTTTCGTCTAGGCAAAAGGTCCGCAGACGGGTGAGGGTGTTCCGCAATCCCAGTAAATTGGCAACCACCCAGTAGGTCCCGCTACTTTTCTCGCGAAACCCCTCATCGATCGCCGTAATATTGCGATCGGTCAGAAAATCAACCAAGGTTTGCCGCACCACATCCGGAGGCAGAACCGCCGTGAGTAACCAGTCAGACAGTTGCTGGGCTTGATTTTCGGTCAGTTGAAACTCCAGCAGCACCAGGTCGAAAATTTGGTTAATCTGGGGTTCTAGGAAATTTTCTGATCGGGCTAGAACTCGAATCATGCGCGGGAAGGATTCTCCCAACAAATCCCGCAGGATACCGGAGAGGATTTTAGCGGTTTTCTGCTCCGTATCGGATTTGAGTTGGGTGAGTGCCAGTTCCAGTAACCACTGAATCGCCGCCTGGATTCGTTCGGTTTCCAGCAGTCGTTTGGCCAACTTTTGCAACTCGCTGGGGGTGAGCAGAGACCCCATAATCGTAGCAGCAATCCGTTCGGCTAATCGTTCTTGGTTGCGGGGAATCAAACCCGGGGTAAACGGAATTCGCCGTCCCTTGAAAGAATAGGCACGGTAGGGACGGAATAGCATTTTAATGGCTAAATCGTTGGTGAAATAACCAATAATTCCCCCGGCGATCGGGGGTAAAATGTAAGGCCAAAGAGACAAGAGATCCATTCGCAATTCAGCGTTTCCTCGTTAAGCATCGCGGGTTAACGGGTAACGGTGAATGGTTAACCCCTCATCCTCAACACTCAACTGAGACGTTTAGTGACGACTAATACTCCCATGATGCCACCTGCAATGGGGTAATGTGTGGCTTGGGCGAATCCGGCTTGGTGTGCCAGTCGGATTTGTTCGGGTCCTTGGGGGAATTTTTCCAGACTGGGGAGGATGTAGGCATATTCATCCTGGAGTCCATTGGCCGTGGCAACGGGGACGACGATGGTTTGAAGTATCCACTGCTGAACGCCGTTGAGGGTGGGATTGCTGGGGCGATGGAAGTCCAAAATGGCTGCGGTTGCACCGGGTTTAAGGACGCGATGGAGTTCTTGCAGACTCATAAGAATATCGGTGACGTTCCGCAATCCGTATCCCATTGTCGCTGCATCAAAAAAGTTGTCGGCAAAGGGGAGATTGAGGGCGTCTGCTTCGATCCATTGGATGTGGGTTCGGGGGGGATAATGGGTTTCCCCTCGCTGACGGGCGATTTCCAGTTGAGCACAGGAGAAATCTACGCCGAATACCTGTCCGGTTTTGCCGACTCGTTCCCCCAGCAATTGGGCGAGGTCCCCACTGCCACAGCACAAATCTAAGCAGGTATCACCAGCACTGGCTTGACTCCATTTGACGGTCATCAATTTCCAGATCCGGTGCTGTCCCAGACTTAACCAATCGTTGAGGCGATCGTAAACGGGGGCGATGCGGTTAAAGAGGGCTTGAATGCGATCGGCTTCTGGGGTTGTTTCAACAGCAGGAGGGGTCATGGATGATATCGAGTACAAGTTAGGGCCAGGGCCACCTGTTGGGCGGATAGATGCAAGAGTTCGAGTTCATCCTCGCGCAGGATAGAGGGTTCTTTCCATTGCAGGGATAAGACGGCGATTTGCTCGTTGCGGTAATCAATGGGGATGGCGAGATGAGCTTGGATCCCACAACTTTGGTAGTGGGGGACTTGGGCGAGAGTGGGGTCTTTGCCAATATCGACGGCGATCTGAACATTTCCCGAGGCGATCGCCTCGGCAATCAACGGGTCATCCTGCAACCAGTTCTCGACACTGCCATCTTTACTGTAGGAGCTTTGGGCCTCAGTTAAAGCATTTTTCTCCACCAACTGTAAAATACAGTAATCCGGAGAAAAGTTTTCCCCAAATGCTTGAGCCAAGGGGGGTAGACAAGCCTCTAAACTCTTGGCAGAGCGAGCAACGCCTACAATGGTCATCAGCAGATTGGTTTGCGCTTGAGCGCGTCTGAGTTCCTCGGTTCGTTGTTTGAGGAGTTCGTAGGTTTCTGCCGCCCGTTGAACTACGGTTTTGAGTTCATTGGGGTCCCACGGTTTAGTAATGTATTTATAGACTTGTCCGGAGTTGATGGCTTCAACGAGATCTTCAATATCGGTGAATCCAGTCAAGATAATCCGCACGGTATTGGGAAACTGGGGGACCGTTTTACTGAGAAACTCGGTTCCCTTCATTTCCGGCATCCGCTGATCGGAGATGATCACCGCGACTTCCCCTTCTTGAGAGAGGATTTCTAAAGCACTGGCTCCACTATCGGCTTTAAGGACCTGAAACTCTCGCCGGAACGTGCGATAGAGCAAATCCAGGTTATCTGGTTCATCATCGACGACCAGCATTTTCGGTTTTTTTCTTCGCTCTCGACTTTTCAATTGACTCTTGATGTTATCTAGTTCAGGGATTGCGTTATCCATAACACTACAATAAACTCCTTTCGCCCCACCGTCTGAGTAACCACCCTCAATCAATAGTACCCAATCTGGGTAGGGGGGTTAGAACATTCCCGGGAAAAGTTGCGATCGCCTGGGGGTCAGTCCCTCTTGAGTGCGCTAATCCCCTGATTTTTCCTAGGGTTACCCGTTTTTCCTCGGGTTGCTTACGCCTGTGCCCACCCCTGATCGGGATCCCTTGGCTGGATTCCGCTTCTGGGTGAGCAGGGGTAAGCAGGGGCGATCGGCTAAAATCCCAAGTCCTCACTTTCTCCACCGAACCAAATGCTAGACTAATAAATTGACCCTTACTCGTCATGCTTATGAGTTTAAATGTAGTCACCTTAGTTGGTCGAGCAGGCCAAGATCCAGATGTCAAATATTTTGAGTCTGGCGATGTGATTTGTACCTTAACCCTCGCGGTTAAGCGGTTCAGTCGTAAAAGCGATGGACCCGACTGGTTTAATTTAGGTGTGACCCGTTAGTTAGAAACCTTATTTTACAAAAATAAGGGGGATTAACTACAAGGAAATGGGAAAAATTCCCAAACCCTTGATAACTGAATGTTCATGTTGGTGAGAGTTATTAAAACAACCCCTCAAGTCCAACCCTCTCGGATGCAAGAGTGAAAGCATCCTCCTCACCCTTGAAACTAGCAGATTCAATGGTGGCAGCAAAGGAGGAAACGGAGGTCATTCGGACCCTTACCGAAAATCCCTTCTAGCAAGAGGTTATGGGTAGCTGAATGCAAAGGTATGTAACCGTCGTTAACCAGTCCCAGCGAAAGAGGTTGATACGCTGGCGTCAAAAGGACCTAGGGTTACCCTGTCTCTGACAGATTGGAATTGCTCATCTAAATGGAGCAATTGGCATCCCCCACACCCTCGGCGGATAGTACCACCCTAACGCCTCAAAATAATGAACATTCGGAACGGGGAGTCGATGACATTTCTTAAAATAGGTCGATATTTTAAGTAGGTGCTAACCGGATAATGTCATCAGACGAGGATTGAGACCGAAGCCAAAGCCTAACTGTAATGGTTATGGATATGCTGATAGTCTCACGGTGATTTGGAGAGAGATTCATCAACTGCAATGCAAATGTCTAAAACCAGTCAAGTGACTCGGGTGGAATGGAACAAACTCAACTGGCGTAAGCTAGAACGAGCCGTGTTTAAGTTGCAAAACAGAATTTTGAGAGCCGCTCAACGTGGAGATACAAAAGCCGTTCGCAAGCTGCAAAAAACCCTGGCACGCTCTTGGTCCGCAAAATGTCTGGCAATTCGAGAGAGCCTGAAAAAAGTTCATCCCTACCCGGATAGAAATAGAGCCGGTTATCAGGGGAACAGTCGGCCCTATCAACCCAAAGGGGTGGATAATAAATCGGGGGAGAAAAAAGGCGATCGCTCTGTTCGCACTGCCCAACAAATTCGCCCTTGTACCCAAAAACTATCTCTTCTATTTAAAGCCAATAAAACCGCTAAACTGGAAGATTTAATACCCAAAATCCACACCATTATTCAAGATTGGCGCAACCAAAATACGCATCCAGGCAGCGCGAAACTCCTGAAGAGAATCCATCATGATTTGCACCAAATCGTCATGCAGTGGGGACGCAGAAGGACCGAGAGTTATCACCGAGCGTATCATCTCTACTGGCAGCAGCTAGATAGCAAATTCAAAGGGGAAAACAACCCAGTTAAGGGCATTACTTAACCGGAAATTGACCCAAAACAGAGGCTTTTTATCTCAATGTACCAAATCACTGAGGAGCCGTATGAGGGGAAACTCTCATGTGCGGTTTTGAATCAGAGGTTAGCGAGGTGACTGGCTAATCGACTGTAACAAATCTGGGGTAAAAAAGCAGAAATTGCCGCTCAATATGTCCGCAAGGGGAGTTTAATCGGGGTCACCGGAAGTTTAAAGTTTGAATATTGGAACGACCGTTCCACCGGCGCTCAACGTTCTAAACCCATAATTTCTGTTGATAACCTCGAATTACTCGGTTCTAAACAGGATAACGAACAAGGGGGAGGAAATATGAGAGCGGGTTATCCCGATGAATTCTAAACCCTAAAAATCACAGGTAAGGACAGGGTATCCCCTTGTCCTGCCTGAGTCCCTCAACCACCATCCCGGAAGAAGAATGGCAGTCACATTAAATCTACAACCCGCGCTAAAACTGACTCCAGGACAGTTTGCCGAGTTAGCGCAAATTAATCAAGACTTACAACTAGAATTAACCGCAACTGGAGCGTTAATCATTATGCCACCCACCGGAGGAGAAACGGGAAATAAAAACTTTGAAATTTATATCGATTTAGGACTCTGGAACCGCGAAACGCGCTTAGGAAAAGCCTTTGATTCCTCCACGGGGTTTAGGTTGCCGAATGGTGCAGTGCGATCGCCCGATGTCAGTTGGCTCAAACTAGAACGATGGCAGGCATTAACCCCAGAACAACGCAAGAAATTTTTACCCTTATGTCCCGATTTCGCCGTCGAATTAGTCTCGGAAACCGATGAGATTCAAACCACCCGTTCCAAAATGCAAGAATACCTCACCAACGGATTGCGCTTAGGGTGGTTAATCGACCCCGAAACTAAAACCGTCGAGATTTATCGTCAAAATCGCCCAGTAGAAGTTTTGCAGTCTCCTTCAACTCTATCCGGAGAAGAAGTATTACCGAATTTTATCCTAACTTTACAACCAATTTGGTAATCGAAAATTTATAAAAACAAACACAATAATAGACCGTTTAGGAGGAAGGATGGCAGTTACTTTGAATCTACAACCCGCGCTAAAAATGACTGTAGAACAGTTCGCAAAATTAGCGCAAATCAATCAAAATTTACAGCTAGAATTAACTGCAACTGGAGCGTTAATCATTATGCAACCCACCGGAGGAGAAACGGGCGATCGCAACTTTGAATTAAGCGGCCAACTGTGGGATTGGAACCGCCAAAACCGCCTGGGAAAAGCCTTTGATTCCTCCACGGGGTTTCGGTTGCCGAATGGTGCAGTGCGATCGCCCGATGTCAGTTGGCTCAAACTAGAACGATGGCAGGCATTAACCCCAGAACAACGCAAGAAATTTTTACCCTTATGTCCCGATTTCGCCGTCGAATTAGTCTCGGAAACCGATGAGATTCAAACCACCCGTTCCAAAATGCAAGAATACCTCACCAACGGATTGCGCTTAGGGTGGTTAATCGACCCCGAAACCCAAACCGTCGAGATTTATCGTCAAAATCAAAAAGTAGAAGTTTTGCAATCTCCCTCAACTTTATCCGGAGAAGAAGTATTACCGGATTTTATCCTAACCTTACAACCGATTTGGTAAACTGTAAGTCATACTGAGTTGAAATAAAACATCAAAAACCAGGAGAATATCATGATTGCCAATCCAAACCACAATTATATGAGTCCCGAGGAATATTTAGAATGGGAGGAAAACCAACCCCTCAAACATGAATATATTAATGGCGAAGTCATTGCCATGACTGGGGGAACAATTGCTCATGCACTGGTTGCTAGTAATTTATTTTATCAGTTAAAAACTCATTTGAGAGGGAAATCTTGTCGTCCCTTTATTTTTGATGCCAAGGTTGGGGTTTCTGAGTCGGGTCCATTCCACTATCCCGATGTCATGGTCACCTGTAATGAACAGGATAAACGTGCCAAAACTATGATTAACTTCCCTTGTTTAATTGCCGAGGTCCTCTCCCCAGGAACCGAAGGATTTGACCGAGGTCAAAAATTTCAAAACTATCGGCAGATTTCTACCTTACGCGAGTATCTGCTAGTCAGCGCAAACCAAAAGATGGTCGATTGTTTTCGATTGAATGAAAAAGGGTTATGGGAACTCTCTACTTATGGAGAAGGGGATGAGATAGAACTGGCAAGTGTGGAGTTTCGGATTCCCCTAGACTTGATTTATGAAGAGGTTGTCTTCAGCGAAAACTAACCCGGCTTAAATCGGGATTTAAAAACTTCCACTGTTCTTGATGGGAACATCGCACGATCGCGAACCATTCTTGATCGCCCGTTGAGGGTTAAGCTGGGAGTGAGTTTGTAACGAGTCGATTTGGGGTGGCATCCTACCCATGACCCTTGGACTTCTGTAGCGACACAACCATGAGCAAAGAATCTGAATCTATCACCCGACGCGATCGCATTAACAAAACACTCAAGGCACTCAATCCCCCTTGGCAGATTATCCCCTATCGGGATGGGTTGGACACCAGCCAACTGGGATGCCATGCAGTTGAGGAATATCCGACGGCTAGTGGTCCTGCGGATTACGCTTTATTCGTCCAGGGTCAGTTGTTAGGATTCATTGAGGCGAAGCGAGTGTCTGTGGGTGCTGAAGGGGTGTTAAAACAAGCAAAGCGGTATTCTAAAACAACGTTTCAGGGGGTGGGGAACTGGCGCGGGTATCGAGTGCCGTTTTTATTTTCCAGTAATGGAGAATTGATTTATTTTCTCGATGTGCGCCAGGATAATAATCTCTCTCGTCAGATTTAATTGAGAACTGGTGGGAAAGAGCGCAGCCCATAACAGGTTGGCAATCTACCAAAATTCCGGAAAATTTAAGGGTTTTAGGATGGTTGCAACCAGCTTGACAAGGCTAGTGTTCAAGATCCAAAGCGGTTAATTTTTGTGAATGAGTCGTCGGCAAGCGCCGTAAAACTGGTATAGTGGTATCTTGAGAAAGTAGTAGCAACTTGGGTTGAGGATAAGTTTGTAGTGCCAGTTTGGTTAGATCTGATTCATGGGCGGTTGGGACAAGGGGTAGAGCGCCAGCAATTCAACTGGTAGAGTTTGATTTGGAGAAAGTTATTTATTCCATCCGGAAGTAGTCCGGCCCTTATTGAGGGTCCCCATGAAGTTACCACTTCAGTTGCTTGTATTCTAGAAAGTTTCTAGAAGTAGAATGGATAAATGTACCAGTTTACTTATTATGTCCCTCTCTAATAGTACAATGGTATTATATAGTGGTAAATCAGCAAAATGAAAGGAGACTTGCTTAAACGGCTATTTAGAGCGATCGCCAGTGAAGATAAAACTGCGATTCAAAGTATGCTATCTGTAGTCGTTGAGGAAGAACGTAAAAAAGGACACACTATCCTTGCTGAACAACTCCAAAATATTGCCCACAAAACCAGTTTTCAATCTCCTCGCATTTCTCCTGAGATGTCAACACTTTCACCTGATATCTCTCGTGAAGCAATCTCTTCTGCACCTTCTAGGGATCTTTTTTCAACCACACCTGCTCCTCACTCCCTAACCTTGCTATCGAGCAAGCAACGTTTTAACCATCCCTTTATTGTTACGATTCCTAGAGAGCGCTTGCGACATCACATGATTCTTTCAGATGTTGTGGAAGCTCGTTTTCGTCGGATTGAAAAAGAATATGTTGCACGTGATCGGCTGGCTCATCACGGTTTACGCTACCGCCAAAAAATCTTACTTTACGGTACTCCCGGCTGCGGTAAGACTATGGGGGCTGAACGTCTAGCTTGGAATACAGGTCTTACTCTTGTCAAAGTACGCTTTGATGCAATGGTTTCTTCCTTTTTGGGGGAAACTGCAACGAATTTGCGCGAAGTATTTGAAACAGCATCTCAAACTCCTTGTTTGTTATTTATTGATGAATGTGATGCGATCGCTAAATCACGGGAAGACGTTCAGGAAGTGGGAGAAATTAAGCGTGTTGTTAATACTTTTTTACAACTTCTTGATGAATACGAAGCATCTAATGGATTGCTGGTTGCTGCTACCAACCTGACTAAATTTCTCGATGAAGCCGTATGGCGACGATTTGATGATGTAATCGAAGTGCCAAAGCCTACAGCCGCAGAAATTGAGTCTATATTAAAACAGACACTTTCCTCTGTTGAGGTTGGCGTAATCAACTGGGAAACGATTTTGAAAAAACTGGACAACCTTTCAGCGGCACAGATTGTTCGAGTTGCTCAAGATGCGGCAAAACGCGCTATTCTTGATCGGGAAGAACTTGTTATCCAAGAACACTTTGAGGCATCTATTCAAGACGTTGTAATTTCCCATGTCTGAGCAATTGAATCAATTTTCTCATTTACCGCTACGTTTAACCAATCAAGGTACTGCTGCGCCCCCTAAAGGAGGTGGGAGAAAAGCTCTGAAAAAACTCTGGCTAATAAACGCAATGCAGGTGGACATGGTAGGAAGCTCAAGTCTTCTATCTCAAATATTGTCTCAACTTGGGAAGTAGAACGAGAAAAAAGGAAGGAAGAGGGTAAACCTGATCTCCCAGATGCAGTTTCATTCATTTTACAAGTAGATCCTAATTTATTTGAGGCAGATCACCTGAAAAGTTTCGGGATTGAGATTGTTGCTGATCTGGAGGAAGGCTACATTATTGGAGCATCGGCAGATATAGGACTGTCGGAACTCCGAAAAAAAATTCAGCAATTCATTGATTCCCAGCGTGGTGGCGGTAAGGTTCCAGAAATATGGGAAATTCTGGACGGAACTAGGCGGCCAGAGTATATTCTTTCACCAGAGCTTCAAGACAAGTGGGATCAGATTTCAGATTGTCAAGAATACATTGTGGATGTAGGTATTTCTTGTATTAATATTGAAGAACAATATTCTAAATGTCCTAAGAGAGAAAGCTGTAAGAGCGATGCTGAGTTTAAGGAAAAAATTAATCAATGGTTGGATAAACATAATTTGACATACGAAGAGTGGGATGATCTGTATTGGAAACGAGAACAGCAGCTTAAAAGTTTTCTTCAAAATCCGCTATACCGTGGAGAAATTGTAACCTCTTTTGCAGGTGACGAAGTGGGTATTTCACGCCTACCCGATAGCTTTTCTTGTCGGATTCAAATACTTGGGACAGGATTGAAAGACCTTCTTCTTAACTTTCCATATATTTTCGATGTCAGCGAAGCTGATGAATTTATCGCTCCATCCGTTACATCCAATAATTCAGAATCTGATGGGGAACAGTTTCAATTAGAAGCACCTCAGCCAAACGCACCCAAAGTGTGTATTATCGACAGTGGTATTCAAGAAATTCACCCGCAACTAAAAGTGGCGATCAGTTCTAATCCGTATCTCTCTCAATCGTGGGTGCCAGGAGAAACCAATATGACGGCTGATTACTGTAGAGGTGGTGGGCATGGGACTAGAGTTGCCGGAGCAGTTTTGTACCCGCGAGGCATTCCTCAAACAGGTCGTCAGCAGGCAGTGTGTTGGCTTCAAAATGCTAGAATTCTTGATGCACAAAACTATCTACCCAAACTACTTTTCCCGCCTGATGTTTTAGAAAGAATTATAAATATTTATTACCGCCAAACTAAAACGCGAATTTATAACCACTCAATAGCTGGGATTTTACCATGTCGCACCCAATCAATGTCTTCTTGGGCGGCAGCTATCGATAAACTAAGTTGGGAAAACGATGTTCTTTTCATTGTGGCTGCTGGTAATATTGAAGCACGCGCAAACTATGTCACCCGCCCTTCAATTTTTGTTCATATACAAGCTGGCTGTAACTATCCAGAATATCTGCTAGAATCTTCGGCACGGGTCGCTAATCCAGCACAAAGCTTCCAAGCCTTAACTGTCGGTTCTGTTGCTCATTGCACTTACAATAATCCACCTCTAAGCTCGATTGCAGAAGAGAATCATCCTTCTGCTTTCTCCTGTTCAGGCCCAGGCATTTGGGATACGATTAAACCAGAAGTGGTTGAATATGGGGGTGACTACGTGATTGACTCATCAACTCCACCAAATTTCACTACACCAGAATCAGTTAGTCCAGAATTAATTCGTTCAACCCGTGACGGTGGTAAAGCTGTTAGTGCAGATGCTGTAGGAACATCATTTGCTGCTCCTAAAGTAACACATATCGCTGCGGCCTTAGAAGCAGCATTTCCTCAAGAAAGCACCCTGCTTTACCGTGCACTCATTGTTCAATCAGCACGTTTACCAGTATGGACGAATAACTCGGATGCTAATCTCTATCATGCCATTCGGACTATGGGTTATGGTATTCCAGATATCAACCGCGCTCTCGGCAATTATCCAAATCGTGTAACGCTGACAACTAGAGGGTTAGAACTCATTAAAGCTCGACAAGCTAGGGTTTACCAAGTAAAAGTGCCAGAAAAGTTCCTAGCTCAAGGAGAAGGGTTTGACATTCTGATTGAAATCACACTTTCTTATGTAGCTGAACCTCGTCGTACCCGACGCAATCGCAGGAAATATTTATCCACCTGGTTAGATTGGACTTGTAGCAAACGGGGAGAAGATCCGGTTCGATTTCTAGATAAAGTTCTAAAAGACTATGATGCACCAGAAGAAACCGAGAAAGATGACGGGTTATTCCAATGGACGCTGGGAAGAAGACAGTTAGGCAAAGGTCAAACACGACCAAATGGCATTGATGGCATAGTCAAAGAACTATCCCGAAGTACAGGAACTGTTCAGAAAGATTGGGCAACCATAAAATCCTACGAGCTACCAAAAAGCTTTTGTATTGCTGTAGTTGGGCATACAGGGTGGAATCAAGATAGTAATGCTGAAGTACCTTTTGCGCTGGCTGTTAGTTTTGAAGCTGTCAATTCAAGTATCGACGTATATACCTCGTTTGTTGAAGCAGAGGCTAAAGCACGTACCGAAATTAAACCGGAACAGAAAATACAGATTCAGCAATTGGTCTAAAAAGTTGAAATATATGGATTATTTTTCACCTATAGCGACAATACAACGGAAACTAATACTAATTTCCTATTAAATCGTATAGCTTATTGTAAGCTAACAAAAGTTTTAGATATTGTTCGTAAATCGTCATTTTACCTTTTTTGCCTTAGATATTAGTGATTTAATCAGATTCTGGCATTTTTCCATATCCGTAAAAGTCATAAAACACCTCTGACACCACCCATCAACCCACAAGGCCGGAATCTTAAACTCTGTCTTGTTGTTGGCTCAATTCCACAGCAAAAGCAACCAATAACCTAACCTCCTTAGCATGAGCTTTGCTAACACATCTCGGTCTTTCTGAATCCTAATCCTCAAGATGTTGATAGGGGACTTTGCCACAACAGCCTTTAACCAGGAAACTCCGATCGCACCTTAATTCCCAAGCAGCGAGTTAACATAACTCGTAAACTCAGAGTAAACTCACCGCCGATGACTCCTTGATCGATAGACAGCAGCCGCCAGAGTCCGCAAGATAGAATTGACGCGCTTAGAGACCTGCCTATCGAGAACTAGGGCTACAGCAAGGATGGGTTGAAAGAAACCCTAGCCTTCCAATGAGGACACCTGATTGATGCCTGGGCGACATTAATTTGTCAACACCATTTCGACGACATCAATCTGTCCAAAGGACAAGTAATGTGGCAAAACGACAAATAATTTGTTAAATAACAAAAAAAGCGGGCAGCGAGAATCGAACTCGCATCAATAGCTTGGAAGGCTATGGTTTTACCACTAAACTATGCCCGCAGTTGGCAGCGTTAGCTACATGATCCAATATAGCATGACTTTTCTAAATTGCAACATATTTTTTTAACAAAGGCTGAAATTTTGTCAGGGAGGGGGTTTTAGGTGCGGTAACTGGATTAAATGGTCCAGAAAACCCGGACTCGATTCCGTGGAGTGACTCCACACTGGACTGAGGAGCGTGTCACTATAGAGGGGTAAGCATTCAGGACTATTCCAGGATCATGGATACGGATCCTCTTTATAAGCGCTTTCCTAAAGTTGAGATCCCTCGACGGGGGGCAGCTTTTGTGATTGATTATTGGATTGTGTGGCTGTTGAGTTCCCTGGGGGCCGATCGCACTGTTGAGGGGATGTCATGGGATCAATCTTTCTGGTTCCTCCTCCTCTGGTTGCTCCTGCGGGTGTTCCTTCCTGGGCGCAATCACGGCCAAAGTTTGGGCCGGTGGGCGCTCGATATTACCCTGGTCGAGTTGCGATTTGGGCGCACCCCGTTATTGCTGAATTTATTTAAGCGGGAAGCTATTGCTGGTGCCGGTGCCGTGTTGGTGGCGATCGGGTTGAGTCACTTGAACCCGGGTCATGGTATGGGAATGCTCTTACTCGTTCCCTTGGCGATCGACTGTAGTGCGGTTTCCACAGACCCGTTTCGGCGGCAAGCGTTTCACGATCGCGTTGCCAATACGATGATTATCGGGACCCTCCGGGGATTTTCTCTAGATATCAAATTAAAACGGGCATATCGCAAACTCCGACGCGCCTACCAAGAATTTAAGCAAAATCGCAGCAGTCGCTCGTTTGAGGACACTCGCCAATATCGAGGCGATCGCGATGACTTTGACGACTTTGAGGATTAGATTTGAGGAGAGTCGGGAGAGCAAATCCCCTTGGGTTAACGATTATTAACCGGGAGTCTGACTGATAAGAAAACTTAATTTAGGGAAAATGGGCGAAATAGCCGATTCTATGAGATAATCATAAATCGTGTCTAAATCTGTCCTTATTGGGAGCGGGGAGACCTAATGGCTAAAGGTGTCCGAATCATTATTACCTTGGAATGTACCGAGTGCCGGACTAATCCGGACAAGCGCTCTGCTGGAGTGTCTCGGTACACAACTCAGAAAAACCGTCGAAATACCACTGCCCGGTTAGAACTTAAAAAATTCTGCCGGTACTGTAACAAACCGACGGTGCATAAAGAAATCAAATAGATGAGGCGTTTATCCTCAAGGCAACAACTGGGGCTTTGAGGTGGCGTCTCCAAATTTGTTAAGAGTCCTTGACTTGTCCATTCAAAAAACTGTACAGAGATTGAACTGCTATGGCATACTACCGTCGGCGTGTTTCGCCAATTAAACCGGATGAACCCATCGACTACAAAAATGTAGAACTGCTGCAAAAATTCATCACCGAGCGCGGAAAGATTCTGCCTCGGCGGATTACAGGCTTAACCGCCAAGCAGCAGCGGGAACTCACCCAAGCAATTAAGCGAGCTAGAATTGTCGCTTTGTTGCCATTTGTGAACCAAGAAGGATAAAAATAGTGGCACTGAAGGCTTTTAGATTTTAGGTGCGATCTGATATCTAAAGTCTAAAACCTAAACGCTGGGGTATCGATCGTGGAAAAGGGAACGCTGCTCGAATATCGGCTGAACGGGGACCGACGTCTAGCTGTAGCCGACCGTCCGGATGGCAAGAAAAACTGGGTTGTGGTGGATGAAAATGGTCAAGCCAATAGCATTCCACCCAGACAAATCGCCTACGAAATCGGTGGAGGTTCCTATAAACCCTCCGATATCCCGAACTTCCGCAAGGAAGTAGAGAAATATCTCGACCCGGATAGTTTAGAGGTGGCGTGGGAAATCTTGGTCGAGGAAAACCGGGGGGTTGACCCCGGGGAAATGGCGATGTTGCTCTTTTCTGAAAATGAGCCGCCTAATCGCTATGCCTCTTACTTATTGCTGTCTGAGGATAAGCTCTATTTCAAGCAAAAAGGGGACCGTTATGAGCCGCGATCGGCCACGCAGGTTGCGGAACTCAAGCACCAACAGGAAGTAGAAACCCAACGACAGCAAGAGTGGGGCAATTTTGTAGCACGGGTGCAGCAACGACTCGCCGGGGATCTGGTGGAGTGGGAAAATAGCGATCGCATCCGCGTCGAAGCCTTAGAAAAATATGCCGCCTTGGCAGAAGAAGCGCGAGAACGCAATCAGGCCAAGGAAACGCTTTCATCATTAGGCCGGACCGACACGCCCCAAGCTGCCTTTAAGCTTTTGGTAGAGTTAAAGGTGTGGTCTGAACACGAAAATCTATTTTTACGGCGAACTCAGATCCCAACTCATTTTTCTACCAAGGTACTGGAAGTGGCCCAACGGTGTTTGAATTTTCCGCCTCCTGATCTGGATGCGAACAACCGCCTAGATTTGACCCATCTCAAGGTCTATACCATCGATGATGAAAGCACCCTAGAAATCGATGACGGGGTGAGTTTGGAATACCTGGAAGATGGCCGTCAAAGGCTATGGATTCATATTGCGGATCCGACACGCTTGCTGTCGCCGGGAGATGAATTGGATTTAGAGGCCCGTCGGCGCAGCACTACGGTTTATTTGCCGACGGGGATGGTGCCCATGTTTCCTCATGAACTGGCAACGGGTCCCATGAGTTTGGTGCAGTCGCAACTTTGTGCGGCCCTGAGTTTTTCGGTGATTTTAGAGGAGAGTGGCGCGGTAGCGGAATATAGCATCCATGTCTCGACGATTAAGCCGACTTATCGGTTGACTTACGATGATGTGGATGAGATGTTGCAATTGGGGTTGCAAGCGGAACCGGAAATTAGCGCGATCGCCGCTTGGTCCAAACGTCGCCATGCTTGGCGGGTGGCTCAAGGGGCCATTACTATTTCAATGCCGGATTCCTCCATCAAGGTAGATGAGAATGAGGAAATCACGGTCCAACTCCTGGAAGATTGTCCGTCTCGGCAATTGGTGGCGGAAATGATGATTTTGGCCGGGGAATTGGGTGCACGCTACGCGCAAACCCACAATATTCCGGTGCCATTTCGCGGTCAACCTCAGCCGGAATTGCCTCCTGAAGAGGAATTGTTGATTTTACCGGCGGGTCCGGTGCGATCGAGTGCGATTCGGCGCTGTATGCCAAAAAGCGAGATGGCAACGACTCCCTCCCGTCATGCGAGTTTAGGGTTGGATGCTTATATCCAGGTGACTTCTCCGATTCGTCGCTATAGCGATTTATTGGCCCATTTCCAGATTAAAGCGCACCTGCGGGGGGACCCGCTGCCGTTGGCGGTGTTAGAGGTCCAGGAAATTGTCCAGAGTATCGGAATGGCGGTGCGAGAGGCATCTTTGGTGGAACGCCAAACCAATCGCTATTGGATTTTGGAATATCTGCGCCGTCACACGGGAGAAGTTTGGCAGGCGGTGGTGTTGCGCTGGTTGCGTGAGGATGAAAATCTCGGGTTGATTCTGTTGGAAGATATTGGCATCGAGTTGGCATGGCGTTTCCCTCGGGCGGTGTCCCTGGGCGATCGGCTGGATCTGCAAGTTGCTTATGCCGACCCCCGTGAGGATCAGATCCATTTCCAAGAGATGGTGTATCAAACGGCTCAATTGTAACAACTTTCTCCCTGAATCCATACCCAATGGGTTCAGGGTGTTTTAGGTGATTGTTGCTGATTGTTAACTGATGATTTAAGCGATACTAAAGTTTAATGAGTTGATGATGAACCCTTCTAATTTTCAATCCGCCTATCCTTTGCCTCCGACAGGGGAGGACGTTAAATTAGCGCAGGAAAGTAGCCGACTTTTGGCAGGTTACACCGATGCAGAGAAACCGCAAATTATCATTCAGACTGATGAAATGAATAGTCAGGCGATCGCAATTCCTGAGTCTGCTTTTCTGATGTTGGTTGAAATTTTAGAACAGATGGCTCAGGGGAATGCAGTTAGGCTTGTTTCCTTACCCGCAGAACTCACGACTCAAGAAGCTGCCAATATTTTAGAGGTGTCCCATCCTTATTTGGTGGAATTACTGGAATCGGGAGAAATCCCCTCCCAAATAGTGGAGACAAAGCGACAGGTGCGTTACGAAGACGTGTTGCACTACAAAAACCAGATTGAGGAGAAAGGGCGGCAAACTTTGGATGAGTGAGTTGCGGACGCTCAAAATTTAAACAGGGGATATTGAGTTAATTGGGTCAATTTTTCAGATTTTTTAAGTGTGATTAATGTGGGGTAATTATTGAAGTTGTGACATCGACGGGGGATAACGACTGAAGTCGTTACTACGAACAAAGAGAACGACTGAAGTCGTTACTACGAACAAAGAGAACGACTGAAGTCGTTACTACGAACTGGGGAGGGGCTTGGGGTAGTTGGGGTTGTGACAGTTTATGAATTTGGCTCTAGACGATCGCCTAATTGAGAAAAGATGGCGCATAATTTTGATAAGCGCTATGAGGGCCTTCCCATGTCTGCTGACTCTGAGCTCCCGATCGAACTTGAAGTAAAACTCCGACTGCGTGAACCCGGTCTCTTGGCAAAGCTCGATGCTTTAGTGAGTTTGGGTTTGCTCTCGGATGACCGAGTAAAAGTATTGTGCCGAACCTATCTGAGTGAACCGTTGCCGGAACCCCAGGTGATTGCCTCACCAGTCGCTCAGAAGGTGGAGGAGGAGTGGGCAGATGAGCCGCTACTCCCTCCCGTATTAACTCCTGTCGCCTCGACTAAAACCACGACTCCGCGTCAACCTCAATGGATACAGTCTCTGATGGCGGAACTGAGTGTTCGCTGGTTACTGTTTCTTGGGGTGTTTATGGTGGTGCTCTCCTCTGGGGTCCTAGCGGCGACCCAATGGGAGCGATTTCCCCCAGCAGGTCAGTATTTAGTCTTATTTGCCTATACCCTGATTTTTTGGGGGGTGAGTGTTTGGGCGCAGCGCCAGTCTCAATTAAGGCTGACGGCGCAAACCTTGCAATGGGTGAGTCTGTTGCTGCTGCCGGTGAATTTTTGGACAATGGATGGGTTTGGCTTGTGGGAGTCGCCCTTGGGATGGGGTGCGATCGCCGTTGCTGCGCCAGTCCTCAGTTTCATCGCTTGGCAGGTTCTTCCCCTGGTGTTGGGAGAGCATCGCCAATCCCGGCGGACTCTGTTTCCCTTGGCGGTTTACCCCGTCCTCTGTTATCTCCATTGGGGATGGTCCTTCCCGGGATTTGCGACGATCGCCGTTTATTTAGGCACGATCGCCACGGCTTTAGTTACAGTGTCTCCCGGAAAGAAAAAATCAGGGGTTAACTCCGAATTCCCCTCACCTTCTAACCTTCAACCGTTTAAGATTCTTCTCTTCTCCTACGCCTTAGCGATTCTCTGTGGACGGGCAATTTTTGGCCTCGGGGTGCCGATCGCTCAGTTAGGATTGGCGATCGCCATTGGCGGTTGGATCATCTTGGAATCAGACCTCACAAAAGAACAGCCCAAGGTTAGAGAACCCATACCCCCTGTCCCCCAAGCAGAAGGGGATATTCTCCCGTGGGAAGTGACCGCTAGACCCCCTCAACTCTTCGGTTATTTGGGGGGATGGTTGATGTTTGCCGGTTGGTTAGTTTCTGTGGGAGAGCAACCCTGGCAGGCGATCGCCATTAGTGCTTTAGCCCTATGGTGGCTGGGTCGTCGCCTCCCTCGATTTTTCCACTTGTTTGATACCATTGCGATTTTTACAATTACCTTACAAGGCTATTGGTTAATTCGCGATATTATTCCCCCAGCCGTTCGCACCAGCGCGATCGCCACCGGGACACAACTGGCTCAAGCGCAACAGAGTCCCTGGGCATTGCTGGGCTTAACCTTCTTTCCCTATCTACTCTTTGTCGTCTGGCTAACCGACTGGTTATATCGTCGCCCACCGGCTCAATTAGAGCAGGGGGCGAAAGTTTCAGCCCGAGTGGGAGATGTCTGGGCGCTGGGATTTGGGGTTATTCTCACCCTGTTGAGTATTCCCGCCTCTTCCATGCGATCGCTGAATTTATTAGCTTCTACTGTAACTCTGGCAGTGGTGACCGATCGCCGTTTAAGTTGGCGAACCCACGGCCCCACTGCTGCTCGTCCCATCCGTCCGGGAGAATTGGGGCGGTTGAATTCTTTAGTTTACTTGAGCCATATCAGTGGATTGCTTGCCATCTGTTCCTTCATTCATTGGGGATTTCCTAACTTACCTCTCCTCCACTGGGGTCTAATTTTATTAGGGGTGACGATCGCCGAATGGGTAGTCTCTCTCACCTTAGAATTTAGGCCGGATCTGGCGTTGAGTTTACGGATTTCGGCTTGGGTTGAAAGTTGTTGGCCCGTGGGGCTGGGGTTAGCCAGTGTAAGTTATCTTTTCTTTTGGCTCAGTTATTACGCGCCAGGGGCTCGTGATGGCTCACTCTTGCCGATACTGTGGTTGGCGATTCCGTTGGCATTAACTGCGATCGCACATTTTTCCCCAGATCGCCGCTTGGTGGCAACCTCATTGAGTATCGCGGCTTTAATTGTAGCCCCGAATTTGCTGGGGTCGGGCGCAAGCGAAGCAATGGTGTTATTAGAGTTAGGAGTCGGCACCCTGTTGATGTTGGTGAATACGCGATTATTGCAGCATAAGGCTGTCGCTGGGATCACCGTGGGGTTTGGATTATGTTTTTCCATGGTAACAGTGGCGATTTTGTTGCGTTCCCTTTCCTACGACGAATTGTTTGTCATCAGTGCGATCGCCGTCGCTGCTTTGTGCGGCAGTTATGCCGTGACGAGACAGCGTTCCAGTTCCCTGGCTCAAATTTATGGCAAAGCCTATCAAGGATGGGCGATCGCATGGGGAGGTTTAGCATTAACGGCGATTTCTATTCATGCCTCTAGTCTGTATTTCTGGGGATATATGGAATCCTCGGTGCCGATTTTAATCGCCACCATTTTGATAGCTGGAACTCTCACTTATCGGATGTGGTTATCTCCGGCGGTTTGGACCTTTTATGCCTTGGGTTGGGCGGTTGAATTAATCGCTGCTGAAACCTTGATATTTTTCGGACCCTCCCTGATGAGTTTGGCGATCGCTAACCTCATTCTCGGACTGGTTGCCGCCTTGGTGGGTGAGTGGTGGATTCGTCGCACTGGCAGACCCCTTCGCACCAGTTGGAAGGTGATTCCGTTAATTTATGGGCTGTTGGGACAGGCATTACGGTGGGGAACGGTCACCAGTTGGAGTGGATTGACCACCTTAACATTGGTGGTAATTGCCTTGACCATTGGACGTCGCAGCCGGGAAATGAAACCCCTGGTTTATTTAGCCTTAATTGGCATTTCTGTTTCAGCTTATGAGTTTCTCTATTATCAAATTTCTGGGTTACCCGATGCGGCTCAATTCATTGCCATTGCCACCTTGGGTGCAGGGATTGTTTATAACTATCGATGGCTGGAACCTTGGTTAACGGATTACCTGAATTTGACCAAAAAGGAAGTGGAATTTTTTGCTCACACTCACTGGGGTTTGAGTAGTTTTGTCTGGTTGAGTGCGATCGTCCTGTTCTCAGCAAGTGCGACAGCAGCCAGTTCCCTGGGGTCGATTGACTTGATTGGCGTAGGAACTGGGGTGTTTTTAACCAATTATGCCCTCTTGCAGGGTCGGTTCCCCGAATTCAAAGCGGGTGAATCTGATCCGCGCGATCGCCCAGAAGCGGTTCAAACTGCTGAAACTTGGGTGTATATCAGTATGGCTGAATCCGCAGCAGTGGGCTTTTATGTGTTTGGATATCTTCCCAGCAGTTTACAGGAGATGTTCATCGCTTGGGGGGGTGCGATCGCCTGTGTTGGCGCTTACTTCCTAGATGTTTTCCCCTGGGACCGTTGGGGATGGCCCCTGAGACCCTGGCGGTTGATAGCGCGACTCCTCCCCGGATTGGTGATTACCACCACGGGACTCGGGTTTTTCGGCGACATCAATCAAGTTTGGGCGGTTTCTGCACTAATCGTTGCGGCTTTTTATGTGTACCTCAGCTATTTCCATCGTCAAATTCGGTTGACTTATTGGAGTGCCATCTTACTCAATTGGGTGATTCTGCGGGGGCTTGCGGAGCAATTTGTCACTGATCCGATCGTCTATGTGATTCCCCTTGCTGCGGGTATTTTATACTTTGCCCAGGTTGAACCCACGCTCCAACCGTCCGATCGCAAAGAACTCCGTCACGGGGTCAGGGTATTGGCGATCGGCAGTATTAGCTTTACCTCCTTAATTACCAATCATTGGTTGGTTTCAGGCATCGTCAGTTTATTAATTGGCGTGGCAGGGTTAAGCTTGCGAATCCGAGCCTTTCTCTATGTAGGAACTGTCACCTTTTTGCTCAATGCCATTTATCAACTGATCATTCTCAACGCCCTTTATCCGTTTCTGCGATGGGTGATTGGATTATTCGTGGGGATTGGCTGTATTTGGGTTGCCGCAACGGTGGAAACTCGTCGAGAACAATTAGTCACCCTTCTCCAAAATTGGCGGATAGAGTTAGAGTCCTGGGATTAACCCTCACTGCCAATACTCCATCTTTCCTCGATGGAATTAGGAACAGGCATTCCTCCATTCCTCTTGTTATGGGTATTGCAAAATATAAATCATCCAAACGTTCGTAGTAACCCCTTAAGGGGTTTCTTTCATAAGGATGACTCCTGAAGGAGTCACTACGAACATTTTGGATATTTTATTTTTTAAAGCTCCCTATCCCCAACAGTTTGGGGTGGAAATGACTGACGAGGAACAGACTCATTTTCAACCCAGACTAATCTCGCATATTTAATTGTTGATTGTTTCTAAACTCATGATTAAATCCATTGATGGCGCTCACCCCCCTTTAGAGTTTATTCCCCCGAATTTTAATCCCTTGGTGTTGCAGGTAGCCAAACTTGTGATGCCGTTATGGAGAAAATTTCGGACTCCGATTACGCAAATTCAAGCGGAGAATGTCGAGCAGTTGGTGGAACTGTATCAGCAGTTTCAAGGGGAAAAAGTGCGCTTTTTGATGGCTTTTCGCCATCCGAGTACATACGACCCATTTCCCATTGCCCACTTAATTTGGCAGGAAGTTCCCCAACTGGCGCGGTCCAAAAATATGGCCCTCGCTTCTCCCATGCACTTTCATTTTATGTACGATCGCGGCATTCCGTTATGGGCGGGAAAATGGTTGGAATCTCTCTTACCCAAACTGGGAGGTACTCCCATTGTGCGCGGTAAAATAGACCGCCAGGGGTTGCGATCGGCCCGTGAATTGTTTGCGAAAGGTCAATTTCCTCTAGCTGCTTCTCCGGAAGGAGGCACAAATGGACATAATGAAATTATTAGTCCCCTGGAACCGGGGATTGCTCAATTAGCCTTTTGGTGCATGGAGGATTTACAGAAGGAAAATCGAGGCGATCGCGTGGCAATTCTCCCCATTGGGATTCGCTACAAATATGAAAAAGAAGAATGGGATGCTGTAGCAGCGTTACTCACTCAAATGGAGTTAGATTGTGGCTTATCTTCCCTCCCCATTCCTGGAGAACCTCAACATGAGGCTTTCACCCCTTCTTTGGCTTCCCTGTACCCGCGTTTAATTCGATTGGGACAACATTTATTATCGTTAATGGAAGATTTCTATCGCCGCTTTTATCATCGCACTTTACCCGATACGGCAGGAGAACCCAACGATTTAACCACTCGACTTCCTGCCTTGCTGGATATGGCATTACAGGTGGCAGAAGACTATTTTAAACTGCCATCTAAGGGGACCGTCATTGACCGATGCCGACGGTTAGAACAAGCGGGATGGGACCGGATTTATCGAGAGGATATTGAGAATATTGAGGCATTGTCTCCCTTAGAACGAGGGCTCGCCGATCGCGTGGCGGAAGAAGCCAATTTGCGAATGTGGCACATGAGATTAGTGGAATGTTTTGTGGCAGTTACGGGACAATATGTGCGAGAAAAACCTACCTTTGAGCGCTTTGCAGAAACAACCCTCTTGGTGTGGGATACTATTGCAAGGATTAAGGGAGAACGTCCCGCTTCTCGTCCCGAATTAGGTAAGCAGTCCGTTCAGTTAACCATCGGTCAACCCATTTGGGTGAGCGATCGCTATGATTCCTATAAAAGCAGTCGGCGATCGGCAATCGCTGACTTAACCCAAGATTTGCGATCGGCGTTAGAACAAACCATTGCGGGTTGAGTGGCAACAACCGGCGGGGGATAAATCCTTTTAGCCTGTAGAGGCGCTTTTATAAGCGCCTCTACGGCGGGGGATAAATCCCCCGCCTAATAGCTAAAGTCGGTTAAAAACCGACTGCAAGTCTGATACACTGGCGACAACCGGCGGGGGTTAAAACGATTGGCGGCCTCATAGCTAAAGTCCGTTAAAAACCGACTGCAAGTCCTATCCCGTGGTGTTTTCAGTCGGTTTTAACCGACTTAAGCTATTAGGCGGGGGTTTAAACCCCCGCCGTAGAGGCTAAAGGGTTTTAACCCCAAGCGGGTGTCCCAATGGGTGCAATGGGAATCACGGTGAAACCTTACCGGCGAATCAGGTGTTCCCGAGGGGCAATGCCCGGATTGATCATGCGGGATAACTCTTCGTCGGATAATTGGCTAATTTCATGATTCAATTCTTCATCGGTGAAACTATAGCCTCGTTCTTTAGCCAATTTTTTGATAGCTGCTGGATTTTTAGCTGCTTGCATTTGTTGTTGAAGTGCTAAATCTTCTTTCACTGCTTTGAAAAGGGCTGCTGCGTTTTTCTGAGTCATAAATTTAAACTCCAGGTCAATCAAATTTTAAAAAGTTGCCGCCCAGGGGAGCATCTATTCCCACCCATCAGGGTGGGTAAAAGAGGGTAGAAAACACCCATTCTCTTCAGATAGGTATCTTTACCCTCTTGACTTAAGATGTCGGCTGAACGACTGATGTAGTGACAGCATAAACGATTTAAGCCCAAAATTCATGATTCCTTGACAAAAATTAAAGATTTTAGAGAGAATTTTACATAACTTAAATATTGGCTGTGATAAAATACAGAACTTTTTGAACCCCCTCCCCAAATTCTGACTCAACCTGAGCAAAACTGCTCATTGACTCCCGGGACCCACGGGCCCTGAACGGGAAAAGCGGGATCACCTCTGTTAAGAGGGAGACCAAAGAATTTATAGTGGAGGGGCAGAAAATCATAAAAATTAAGATTGTGAAAGCGATTACTCTCCTCGGATCCACTGGTTCAATCGGGACTCAGACTTTAGATATTGTGGAACACCACCCCGATCGGTTTCGGATTGTGGGGTTAGCAGCTAGGGGGAATGTGGAACTGTTGGCGCAACAAATTCGCCAGTTTCGCCCAGAAATCGTTGCTATCTGCCTGGAAGACAAGCTGCCGGAACTGCGCGCGGCGATCGCCGACTTGGACCCGCAACCGATGATCCTGGCGGGAGAACAGGGGGTGGTAGAAGTGGCGCGTTACGGGGATGCGGAAGCGGTTGTCACGGGAATTGTCGGTTGTGCGGGGTTATTGCCAACCATCGCGGCGATCGAAGCGGGTAAAGATATCGCCTTGGCAAACAAGGAAACCTTGATTGCCGGGGGACCTGTGGTCAATCCCCTGATCGAAAAGCATGGGGTGAAGTTACTCCCGGCAGACTCGGAACATTCGGCAATCTTTCAATGTTTGCAAGGGGTCCCGCCTGGGGGGTTACGTCGGATTATTTTAACCGCTTCCGGAGGGGCCTTCCGAGATTGGCCGGTGGAGAAATTAGCCACGGTGAAAGTGGCAGATGCACTGAAGCATCCTAACTGGTCAATGGGTCGTAAAATTACCGTTGATTCCGCCACTTTGATGAATAAAGGATTAGAAGTCATTGAGGCGCATTACTTATTTGGAATGGATTATGATGATATTGATATTGTGATTCATCCTCAGAGTATTATTCACTCTTTAATTGAGCTACAGGATACTTCAGTTTTAGCCCAATTGGGGTGGCCGGATATGCGTCTGCCGTTGCTTTATGCCTTGTCTTGGCCGGAGCGAATTTATACGGATTGGGAACGGTTAGATTTAGTGAAAGCGGGAGATTTGACCTTCCGATCGCCGGATCATCAAAAGTATCCTTGTATGCAACTGGCTTATGCTGCCGGTCGAGCCGGGGGGTCTATGCCAGCGGTTTTAAATGCAGCCAATGAGCAGGCGGTGGAGTTATTTTTAGAGGAGAAAATAGGGTTTTTAGAGATTCCTCGGGTGATTGAACGGGTCTGCGATCGCCATCAGGCGGATAACTGTGCCGAACCCGGTTTAGAGGAGATTTTAGCTGCCGATCGCTGGGCGAGACAAGCAGTTTTAGAAGCAAGTGCTACCCTAAAATCTGAGCCTAAATCCTTTACCCCTGGGGTCAAGTCTTTGGAGCGTGTGACTCCGGCAACTGCTGGATAGTCCTTTCTCTACAGGAAAAAGCCCCACCCAGTCCGGGTGAGGGCTTGATTTTCAATCCGGTAAAGGATAAAAGAGCGAGTAAACTTATAACTTATGCCTAGCCATTTTTTTCTGGAATCCAAATAAACCATGAAGAACCTTTATCCGAACATTGCGCTGTTAGGACTCCTCGCAGTTTTAGGGGGAATTTCTCCGGTTTTGGGGACAACGGTATCCCCAGGAGCAATTGCCCAAAATAATGCTCAAAATTGGCTGACTTCGGCACAGCAAAAAGCCAGTCAGGGGGATTTGCAGGGGGCGCTTCAGGATTATGCTCAGGCGATCGCTCAGAATCCAAATAGTCCAGAAGCCTATATTCGTCGGGGGAATTTGCTGTCACGCACGGGAAATCAAGCAGGCGCGATCGCTGATTATACGCAGGTGTTACGGTTAAATGGGAATAACATCGATGCATATATTGGACGCGCCAGCGCCCATTCGATGATGCAAAATTATGATGCAGCCCTGGAGGATTATAATGCTGCATTAAGGTTAAATCCCAATTATGGTGAGGCTTATATTGGTCGCGGTGGGGTCTATGCCTTCAAGGAAGAGTATAAAAAGGCAATGGATGATTTTAATCAAGCCTTGCGCCTGAATCCTGCTGAAGCGGCAGCCTATTATAATCGCGGTGGGGTTCAGTTGTTGCAGGAAAAAAACCAAGAGGCGATCGCTGATTTTCAACAAGCCGCAGAACTGTTTCGCGCTCAAGGTAATATGGCTTTAGCCCAACGCTCAGAAGCGATTGCTAGTCAAATTCAACAAGGTAATTAACCTCTCATGGTTTCCAGTTCATGTCCATTGATCTACTGATTCTTCTTGCGGCGATCGTTGTTTCCTGGCTGATTTTTACTTGGCTGGTCACCGTCCTCAAAGCCACGGTCAAAACTGCTATTTTGATGGCCCTATTAGTGTTAGCATTGCAGCTCATTTTTGGCATTGGCATGACTGAATTATGGGGTCCAGTGCAAGGCTTTTTATCTCAAACCTGGGAGAAAGGTGAAAAACTGTTAGCCCCATTTTTGAGAAAATAAAATTCAGGGGGTTTACACCCTCACCCGTTTCTCCAGTTCAGAGGGATAATTAGGGTGCGGTACGGATGACCACGGCGGCAGTTTAGTGATTCCCTCGGACGCTTATTTCTACTCAGGGTTTTTTCCGGATTGGCCACTGGACACCTTTATTGAGTACAATCCAGAAACAGACAAGAGTCATTCCGGTCAAAGCCTCAGTTCCCCTTACAATTTGAAGATGATCCGGTTCCACTCTCCCGGTGAGGGTAACATCATTTAACTCCCTTCGTCGGTCTATTCTATCTCATTACAGGGCAAGCATCTACAGGTTATCCTGTCCGACTCATTCTGGGTTTAATGCTCCACTATTGACGCCTTTAACGGTTATGATTAATTTAGTTTGTCCTACCCTCGCTCTATTTGTTTATCATCTCCAGGAAGGAGGGGTTAGGGATGCAAATCACCCCCAATGTGGTAGTGCAAATAGTTTAGAACAATTGACCCAGACCCTGGCGGGTTATTATGGTGGCGATCGCAGCAGTCAATCGGTCCCCAAACCTCTGGATTTCCTCGAAGTCACCCCCTTGGATCAATCCCGGGTTAAATTTGAAGGAAAGTTCAACCACCAACACCCAATTCAGGGTTCATTCCGTCATTTTACCCTAGATGAAAATTATGGATTAGCTTGGAATGCGTCGGTTCAGGGTAAGTTTACCGGGGATGAATTAGTCCAATGCCTGGATGTCCTGTTGACCTTGATACCAAAAGTTGGTCATCTCCCGGGGCACTTGGGACAAACTTTGATAGTATCCGGTTGGGTGGAAAATCCCGAGAAGGACGATCGCGAAATTCTAGCTAATAATATTTACAAATCTTTAATCAACGAAGGATGGCAATATCAAGAAAAAGGTCAATTTTTAGGGGGTTCCGTCTTTGAATTTTGGCGTTCTTCCCCCCAACGCTGGGAAAAAATGGAAGCGGAGAGTCATTTGGTTCTGATTTTATATCCCAACCCAAAAGCAATGGAAACTGGCGCGGAATTTTATGAAGATTGGAAAGCGCTATTTTGCTACCGCAATAAAATTCTGGGGGCTTACGGGGAAAGTCGAGAACTCAAGGAGAAAATGGTCGAGGAGTTTAATGAAATTTCCGCTTCAATTAAGGGCTTATATGATTTAGAGTTTGCGGAATTAAAGTTATCATTATACCATAATTCAGTTGCCTTATCAAACTTTGTTAAAAATATTAATCGAATTGAAGTCCGACAGCATGAGATTGACCTAAATTTACATCAATATGAAAAATCCGTTCAATCCATTGCTAACAAAGCAGGGAACGTTTTTCAGGTGAGTAACGATTTCAAGTTTTTACAAGAGTTTAGCGCCATTGTTAGGGCAAAGTATCAAAAGCAAATTGAACAAGATTATGCCAGTTTGCGTCCTTATTTGAATATTTTAGAACATCTGCGCGGGACCATTACCTCGATTGTGGAGATTTCCCAAGCGCAAAGCGATCGCGATTTTCACACTTTTGCTTGTCTTGTAGGGACGGGAATCGGGACCGCTGCCGTTGTCGCTTCCTCTTCTCCCGCTTGGGTGACTCCCCTCAAAGAATCCCCCACCATCGCCACGACTCTGAATCACTTAAAAGTCCCCCAACCCTGGACCAATTTTAGCCTCGCTTTGTCTTTAAGTGCGATCGCCGGGTTGCTGGGATGTCTCGTTGCATCGGTTTGTATCCCTTGGTTTTGTCCGAAACGCCTCACGATTAAAGCCGATCGCCAAAGGTGAGTCTCGCTGATTCCTGTCATCGGCAAACCCCCATTTACCAATCATCCCGTCGGCGGCGATCGACTTGCCAATCATCCTCCGGTTCATCTCCTAAATAACGAACCAACGGTGCTCGTTCTGGATAGTCTTCCCGATCGCGGTTGACGGGTATTTTATCATAATCTCGCTCATAATCCCGGTCATAATCCGGTTCATACCCTCCTGCATCCTGATCATAATCCTCATCATCCTCAGACTCAAACGCCTCTTTTAACGGGTCAACCACCCGGGCGATCGCATCTTTGACAAAAACCTTGACAAACTCCTCCTTTTTCGTCAACTGAAATTGTCGCTGCACCACTTCCGTGATTCCCCCATCTCCCCAATCTTGGTCATGGCGGAAATATTCAATAAAACTTTTTCCGGCAATTCGGGTTAAATAAGCCGCCGTTACCCCTTGAATCGCCTTCCCCACCACAAAAGTCCCTAAATTTAACTGTAAGGCTGCGGTGACTAACTTAATCGCCCCTTCGACAATCCCTAAACTCGCCAGGGTTTTACCCAAAGATAAAGCTAATTCCCGTCCGCGATCCAGATTAATTTCACAGCCATAAATTTTGCCAATTTCTACCACCATTTGGGCATTAACAGCGGCAGTGGCGAGGACATCAATCACCGGGACCGGAGTACAAGCAATCACCCCAGCGCCAATCCATTGAAAGCGATCGACCACCTTTTCTGCTTGGCGACGCCGCTGGGAATCAATTAACCGTCGCGCTTCTTCCCCGAGGCGTTGGGATTGTAATAAAATATTATCTGCTACTAAATCCTCCCCTTCTGCCCGCAAAATTGCCGCCATTCGCCGAATTAAGGGCATGATATCCGGGTCTGCTTGGAACATCCCACCATTATCTAAAGGAACGGCTTTGGGATTCGCAGCGATCGCCACCACATCCATTGCTGAGATAAATCCGGTGACTCGTTCTCGGAGTTTGGCTAAAATATATTCTCGTTCTTCGTCGGGATAGAGGTCAATTTTATTTAAAACCACAATGGACCGTTTGCCAATTTGGGCTAAAACTTCCAAGGGTTGATGTTCCGATCGCGTTAAATCATTATCAACCACGAATAATAATAAATCCGCTTCCGTTGCCAGCGATCGGGCTAATTTTTCCCGTTCCGTTCCGGCGACTCCTGCCTCTAAAATACCAGGAGTATCCGTAATCACAATTTCCCGTTCTAGTCCTTGCAGTTGCAACCGATAGGTTTCTCCCACCTCCGTTGTCCCCATTGGTGCATCCACTCGTCCCACCATTCGTCCTAACAAGGCATTAATTAGAGAGGTTTTCCCCGAGGACCCGGTGCCGAAAATTACCACCTGAATATTTCCTCGGGAGAGATTTTGTTCTAATTCCCGCGATCGCTGCAATAAGGCTTTTTTGGTGACTTCATCTTGGATGCGATCGACCTGTTGACGGACCACCTGTAGGGTTTGTCCTGCCGCATCTGACTTTCGTTCCGGAATTTTGACCCGACGTTTCCCCCGACCCCGACGGGAGGAAGAACCCCCGGCAAACAGTTGTAGATAGTAAATAAACGCCCCAATCAGGACGATCAGCAGGGCGATCACCAGCAACAGCAGCAAGGTTGCTAGCACAGGGGCGGTAAAGCTAATCTGCACATAAAGCTGGTAAATGGAACTCACCAGCCAGAGGACCATCCCCAAAATGAGGATGATTCCGCCGAATAGGGTTAACAGACGAGTTAAACGCATGGGAGTTTGTGATGGGATGGAGTCTGCCTTGATCTTAATGCGTGGCTTGGTGGATGTGGTGGGTTCGGGGAGATCCGGTGGGGCGATCGACCCCTTACAAGAGTAAGTTTTTTACGCTCATGGTGATTTGCCTCAAAATTAACTGCACCTCCGGTCCCCTCCCCTTGGCAAGGGGAGGGTTAGGGTCTGACAAGAGTAGGTTTTTTACGCTTAAGAGAACCTCCGGTCCCCTCCCCTTGGCAAGGGGAGGGTTAGGGTGGGGTCCTCTTGAGGCGCTTAAGCGCCTCAAGAGGAATGAGTGGGTTGAGAGTTCACGCGCAAGCGCGATCGCACGTCACGAAGAAAGAGGGTTCCCCAGCCTCCATACAGGCGCTTAAACCTTTCAGAGTGCGTGACGTGGCGGTAAGCGGAGCTATCCCGTAGGGAATAGCCACATCCGAAGAACCCCACCCTAACCCTCCCCTTGCCAAGGGGAGGGGACCGGAGACCGGATAGTAGGACCAGAAACCGGGTTTTGATACAGAATCTGGGGCAAGAAACCCGGTTTGTGACCGTTAGGGGACGGGGGTATTGATACCAAATTCGGTTGTCAAAAGTCGGTTTTCTCGTCAGAGAAGCGCAGGCGGGCTTCGTCCTGTGAGCCTCCACCCTTGAGTCGCGCTTCTTTTTATAGACCTATCACAACCGCATTCCTTATGAGGGCAGGATTAGGAGTGATTGTCGGAGTGTTCAGGGTTATCCAGGAGACTTTCGGCCTCTTTTTGCTGACAGCGATCGAGGTAAATTTGGGCGACGGTATCTCCGGGGTGGATACTCAGACAGTGTTCAAACAGAACTTGTGCTTCCTTAAAATGATTCAAATAAAATAATAAAATCCCTTGTTCAAAGTCGGGTCTGGTTTTTAATTTCCCTTCGCGAACCTCTGGCAAGTCGGCATCAAAGACTTCATAGACGGTGACTTCTTGGGATTTGCCTTTGACCGTAACCCGATCAATCAGGCGGATGTGATAATTATTGGGGTTTTCTAAGTTTACAAAGGTTTCTTGGGTAATTAATAAGGAAACGCCATAAGATTTCGTGAGGGTTTCAATGCGGGAGGCTAAATTTACCGCGTCCCCAATCACCGTCCCATCAATTCGGTTTTGGCCGCCGACGGTTCCTAGCATTAAGGAACCCGTATTGATGCCAATGCCAATTTTAATTTGAGGTCGTCCCGGTCTACCTCGGGTGGTGTTATATTCGACTAATTTTTCTAACATGGCAATCCCGGCTTTGACCGCATTATCCGGTTCTCCGCCAAATAGAGCCATGATGGCATCGCCAATATATTTATCAATGAAGCCATTGTTTTCAATAATGGCGGGTTCGAGGCGGGAAAGGACTCCATTGATAAATTTAAAGTTTTCATCCGGGGTCATGCTCTCGGAGAGGGTGGTAAAGTTGCGAATATCGGAAAATAATACTGACATTTCTTGTTCTACGGCATCGCCAACTTTGACTTCTACAAGGCTTTCATAGCCTAAGAAGGAGAGGAATTGATTGGGGACAAAGCGTTCGGCGACTTCGGTTAAGCGTTCTTCTGCATCTAAGGAGCGTTCTAAATCTTCATTGAGTTCACAGAGTTTTTGAACAAAGGCTTGCCGTTCAGATTCGGCTTGTTTGCGATCGCTAATATTTTGAAAGGCAACAATGGCAAAGGCGACATTGCCTTCTTCATCATAAATTGGGGTTCCCCAAGCTTCAATGGGAATGATTTTATCCCCTTGCCGGATTTCGATATCATTCGCTGTGGCATACTCTCCTTTTAAGGCGCGACTCACGGGCAAATTCGCCAGAGGGTAGAGGTGATCCGTTCCCGCCAGATAGTTTTGATAGTGCGGTTGTTTGCCATTGGTGGGTTCCGAGGTGTTCACCTTGATTCCTAAAATTTCTGTGGCTTTATGATTGATAAAATAGGAGTTGCCTCGGGCATCAACGATGGAAATACCCACGGGGACGGCTTCTAAAAATTCGGTGAGTTTGCGATCGCGATCGCGCAGCAATTTCCGACTCTGATAATCTGTCACCACAATGGCAGACCCGACCAAGGCGACGAGGGGAGTAACAACGGGAATCCACCAACTGTGCAAAAAGGCCCCGAATCCAATGGCGATGGCGCTCAATCCCCCAAAGAAAACATTGATGAGCAGGAGGGGGGACCAGATTCTTTTTTGTTCAGTGACACTACTCGATCGCCACCGCCATGCGATCGCGGCCCCGATGCCGGACCACACCATAATCCATACAACCTCAGCCCCATTGGACCACACCTGTAAAAAGGGTCGTCCTTCTAAGGCTCCACTGAGCATCTGAGAGATGGTGTTGGCATGGATCACAATTCCCGGAGTCCGTTCTGAGTTGGTTAACAGATTGCGATCGCGGTGAAACCCACTGATATAAGGGGTAAAGAAAAAATCATTCAGACTGGGTGCGGTGGCCCCAATCAGCACAATGCGATCGCGCATCAGATCCGGTGGAATTCGGTTTTCTAAAACATCCGTCATGGAAATCTGTCCGAACTTTTCCAGGGGCCCTCGGTAATTCAGCAACATCTGATACCCTCCGGCATTGGCGCGAACATACCCCCCATCATTGCGAGTAAAGGGGACAAATAGGGCTTTTCCCAATCCCAAATGCATCCGATCGGGATCGACCATTTCTAAGTGGATGTCTTGTTTTTCCAAATAGAGCAAGCTCAAGAGCGCGGGAAAACTTAGCTGGGTTTCGTCCTTTGTATTTTTGTGAGACAATAAAGTTCGGCGGATTTTGCCATCGTCATCTAAGACCACATCCGCAATCCCCACCTGGTCTAAGCTCTTTAAGGTCGGTTGCGCGGCGACCGGGGCCCCAATGACTTTCTCTACGCCGATCAGATTATCCGTGGACTTGAGCACCTCCACCAGTTCTTGATGTCCCGGTTCCACCGGAAGATCTCGATACAGATCCAACCCAATGGCAGCAGGTTGTTGTGCTTTGATGGTTTGAATTAATTGGGCTAAGTCGCGATCGGGCATGGGCCATTGTCCCACATAGCGGATGTCCGACTCATCAATGGTGACGATGACAATACGTTCCTCTGATGCTTCTTTCGGACGCCAGCGAAAAAAGCGATCGAGCATTCCCAACTCCTGAGTCTCCAGCCATCCGAGGGAGTTGATTGCGATCGCAATCCCGGCTACCACAGGTGCAGTAATCAATGGAGCACGCCATTGCCATACTTTTCGTTTGAAGCTCACTCTGAGCTTGTGGCACATAGATTTCGCTGAACCCAGAATTGATTTCGATCGCCAAAAGAAAATAGGTCTTGATCTCTAGGTATCATTCCCCAGTTTCTCCCCCACTTTACATTCTAAGGATAACCCAAGGTTTTCAGGGTCCAGATTTATCTCTATCTTCTAGTATCTTTCCCGGTTCCCCAAATGGCGGTATTCCTCGGGATAAAATCGGTTCCGAAATGAATCGCCGGTGGATAAAATTCTTGGGTCCTATCTGAACTCTCTGAAGGAATTGAAAAACCCGGTCTTGTAAAAAACCGGGTTTCTGTGGAACTCGTGGTTACACGAAGGTGTTGAGGGTTCTTTGCTAGTCCGGCGTCTTAGGGTTCCAGAATCGGCTCGTTAGCAACGTTTTCGAGTCCTACCGAGCTTAAAAAGTCTACCCACTCTTGATTGTAGGTTTCGGGCTGTGATTGCCGCAGATGGGCTAAGGTGGTCACCGCATCATACCAAATCCCCTCGGCCCCGTAGGAAGTGGCCGCTTCAATCGAGTCTACTCCCCGGTAATTATTCAGCTTTGCCGTGGGTTCAACGCGTTGTAACCACCCCTCCACCCGGGGACTATCTGCTCGCGCCGGAAGTTCACAGGCGACGACAAAGGACCACTGATAGGTTGTCCCCACTTCTAGGGCCGGAGCGCTTTCCGGAAGGGTGAGGCGGACGATCCCTCCTTCCTGGGGAATGCTGACCTGGGTTTGGTAATAATAATCTTCGGTTTCGTCTTTGAGGATAAAATAGCCTTGAGCTGCCTTGGTTTGGGGAACGTACACGAACAACGTGGGGCGCTCGGATACCGTTAACCCTTCCTTCGTATCGGGCAGAATTGGCATCAAAGAAGGACCTTCCACCATCCCATCTTGGGGGCAGAATCCTCCCTGCCGAGAGGCTCCTCCGGCTGAATCGTTCAGACGTTCATTGGTGGGGGGTTCAAAAGTCACTCTTGCCAGGGTTTGAGGACCTGGGAATGGGGATGAAACCTGTGCGCGACTCGGTAAAGCGGCAACAAAAGCTAAGTTGAGAGATAGGGCGATAGAACAGAGTACCCAGGAACCCTGGTAATTTTTACGGGCCATGATTTTGCTACCTTTTAATGATTCGATGGGGGGACTCAGGGTCAACGCCTCTCTAAGGTTTCTTAATTTTAGGTTCAATCTGCACTTGAAGTTCTCAGTTCCTGAGAACCTTTTGCTGATTTATTGACTCGATTGGCTTGCCCTGTCTAGTTATCTACAATGACCACAATTAAGTGGCTGAATGAATCCTCATGGACTCATCTCCCAAATCTAGCACCCGATGGGATTTTATACGTTTACTATAACAAGGTAAATTAGCTCTGTCTATAGGCGATCGCCCCCTTTGCCAAAAGTTTGATTCGACTCCCCCTCCAAACGTTACTACAGGGGTCCTGGGCAATCCTACTCAACCCCTTGAAGGCCAAAGCTTACGCCGCCAACAGATACTGCCTGATTGAGGCCGTCTTCTTCCTTATTCCCGTTGCGAGTTCATCAAAATTTTACAATCCGATGGATTGAACTTTCTGGGCGAGAGCATTACAAAACTTAAGCAAAATTTCAGATTTTCCCGCCCCGGTCAGCGCAATTTATGAATTGCTCTGATTTACATTCTATAGCAAGTCTTGCAGTAGTCTGACCCTCCAATTCATCCGTGGAAGCATCTTGCTCCCCCGGATGTGCTGTCCAATTCATTTAGACTCACTATAAATGAGAAGGTGGAATAAGTCCTGCTTCAATTAATCCGATGATGAGTGGGGGGTTGATGAGATTACTCAACCCTAATCATTTTCCCCTATCATCAGGCCAGTTTTTTCCCGGGATTTCCGCCATTTTTACTCTTTTTACCCTCCCCTTCTCTTTCATGACAGGTGTCACCGGATTGTTACCCTTTAGAGCCAATTTCCTACCAGTACAAAGGGTGCCCAATAAAAGGGATGCTCATATTTTGGGTCTTGTAATAAGGCTAACTGACTCTGCCGCAGGGCCTGAGCTTTACTCATCGGCAGTTGTCCCGATTGGGTGATTCCGTCTTCCGTGGCCACGCCCACCAAATTGCGGTAAAATTCTGTTACTAACATGGCGGTAGATTGGTCATTCACGGCCCAGAGAGTGGCTAAGGTAGAGCGCGCACCGGACCGCACTGCGACCCCTGCCAAGCCTAAACCCGCTTGTCTATCTCCAGTCGCGGTTTGACAAGCACTCAGAACGAGTAATTCAATGGGATTTGCTAACCCCGATTCCCGAGTTCTGAGCAGTTCTTCAAACTCCGTCACCCGAATTTTTTCATCCCAAGTCAGAATAAAGGTTTGCTCCGAATCTGAGCTAAATTGCCCGTGGGTGGCTAAATGAATCACCGGGAAATCCACAGCAGCGATCGCATTAGCGAGGTTTGCTTCAGTAAATTCGCGATCGAGCAAGACTTTGGCATTCGGGACCCAATCTCCAATCTGCTCTAATTCAAGTTGCACCCCCGGTAATGCACTGAATCCCTGCCTTGCATCGGTAATTCCGGCACTCAGAACTTGAATTTTTTCCCCGGTTAAGGGTCGCGGGGCCAGGAGTTGTAAGCCCGGAGTCAGGGCAACATTATAGCGTTCAATGATATAGCGATCGCCATCATGGAGGGCTGACATCGGCAGATTTCTCAAGAACCCATCCAGGACAAAAACTAAAGTTTCAACTCCATTTTCTGCTAATGCTGATTCCGCCGGAAGGATTAACCAATTATAAAGTTCTTGGGATAATTGTAACCGCTGCCGGTTAGAAAAGGCTGGGTTAAGAAATTGCTGGAATTGCTCTAGGGTATTCTCAATTTCGGCGGCAGGTTGGAGGGTTTCATACTGGATGAGTGGTTGTCCGGAAATGGAGAGAATCACCGCCAAGCGATCGGGCAAAATCATCGGATAAAGCGTAGCCGCTTGCGGGTCTACTTCATCAATTTGTTCCGGTTGCACATCCAAACAGGCATCTTTAAAATAGTTATCCAGTTCTGCCAGTTGTAGGGATTCAATGGTGTCCCGAGCTTGTTTGAGATATTCCTGGGCGGGTTGGGGTTCGACTTGTTTGGCGCGATCGAGCAATAAACTCACCAATTGTCGGTAGAGCGGTTCGACGCGATCGCGGAAAGAAAACTGCACCTGACGATCAATCGCCACCAAATCACTCCGCAGGGATTGTAAGCTATTCACTGCTTCACTATAGGCCGCGATCGCCCCGGGTTGATCGCCACTCTGAATCCGCAGCCTTCCTAATTGCCATTGCCACTGATAAGCTATATCAGAGGCTTGAATTGTTTGAGCAATATTTAAGGCTGTTTCGCTATACTCTCGCGCTGTCTTAACCTCTCCCATTTCTTCATAAATTCTCCCTAAATTTCCCAAGGCATAAGACTCAGCCCGTTGATCCCTAATCTCCCGAGCAGCGATGACGGCCTTTTCTAGTAAAGGAATCGTTCCAGCCATTTGAAATTGCCCAGGAATCGGATTTTCTTCTTCCTGTCCGAGGCAGTTCGCTTTTTGTTGTTCCAGGCAAATCAAATTTTGAGCCAAATTCACTTGGGCATAAATCCCCGGTCGAGAGGGAGATAACAGGGAAAGGGGTTCGGAAATTTCTGCAATCAGTTGGCGGGCTTTTTCCCAATTCCCGGTTTCAATTAATAAACTAAATTGATTTAATTGTGCTTGCAGTTGAATTTGAGGAAATTGACTGGCAGTTTTTGCCGCATTTTGATAGTAACGAATGGCTTCTTCGGAATTATTTAATGCCCGTAATGTATTGCCTAAACTTAATAAAATAGCCCCGGTTTGTTCAGTAGCTTCCCGAGGGTTTTGTAAGGCTAGAGCGTCGCGTAACAGGCTTTCCGACTGCTGAAATGCGCCACTGGCTCGTAGGACCTCTCCCAGGTTTAATAATCCTGCCGCTTGAATCGAGCGATCGGACTGGTTTTCTAATCGTTGTTCCACCTGTTTTAAGAGGGTGGTAGCACGGCGATAGAGTCCTAGTCCTTGCATCGCACGGGCTTGATTAATTTGGCTGAGAATTTCCCCCGTCGGGTCTTGTGCTTGGCGATAAGCAGCGGTGGCTTCTTGCCAAGTGGTTAAAGCGGCTTCGGCATTTCCCAGGAAGAATTGGAGACGACCTTGAGCATTTAAAATTTGGGCGCGGATCGTTTCGCGATCGCCCCGATCGCCTTGGGAAACTCGGGCAATGGCCCCTTGTGCTGAGGCGATCGCCTCCGTCGCTTTCTGATAATCTCCTAAACTCTGATACGCTAACGATAAAAAGCTCAATGCCTGGGCTTGACCCAAGACATTCCCTTGTTCTCCCAAGGCGATCGCCGCCTGTTCCCAAAACTGCACCGCATCCGAAAACTGTCCCGCTTCATAGCGACTTTTTCCTTGAGTTAATAATTCAGTAACGCCTTGAGCATTCAAACTCACGGAGGATAATCCCTCGGGACTCAACCCCCAAGCTACCCGAACACTCAGGCTTAAACTAAAACCCAACAAGGCAACAATAATAAATCGAAATTTCTGCATTTTTTGATGTCCTTTAGGAATGAATCGTGATTATTTCTTGAACCCTGAAAAATAAAATAAACCTTCTGTATAATTTTTCAAAATCCCCCCCACTAAGAGACCTCTCCCCGGCCCTCTCCTAAGAGGAAAGGGCAAATGAGGAGCCTTTCCGCCTCCCCCTTCCCTCTGAGGGAAGGGGGTTGGGGGGAGAGGTCTCCCCTTTAATCCCCTCATTCCCTACAATCCACCCCGGACCTCACCCAGGAACTATGAGGGCTGACTCGGGGGGTTTCCGTGCTCAGGACCACGGTTCCCTGTGAGTTCACCCCCCAACCTTGGGCTTCCACCAGAGGCGGATTCTGGGGTCGTTTTCCCCCAGTGAGGGCCTCTTCTGACCTGGATTGACCCTGAACCGGCGTTCCTGCCAGAGGAACGAGGCGCAAATCATCTAAAATGACTGACGGATTCAGGGTTTCCGTGGGAGAGGCGGGCAAACCTCCTCGTCCCGTAATGGTAAAGCGACTCCCTTGACCCTTGGCACAGAAGTTTTGGGCAATCAATTGGGCGGCATCTACAAAATTCTCTTGCAAGGACACAATTCCTAAACTCGAATCCGTATCTGGAGTATTCAGTTCCACCGAACCGCTAAACTCCGGTCCCAGTTCAGAGGTGGCGGTAATGTCACTGCGGTTGGTGGGGGTCTGGCGAAATTGAGTGGCGAAGATGCCTTCGGCATTAATACTAACTCGTCCACCCCGTCCAGTCAGGGCATTGGCGGTAATGTCACTATTTCCCAAGGCGGTCAAGATTCCGGCGTCGATGGTAATATTTCCGCCATTGGTATTCCCGGCGTTGGTGGTGATATGACTGCCGCGAGAGAGTAATATATCCGGCGATCGCAGTTGAATATCACCCCCTGTACCAGAAACTGTAGTGGCATTGAGACTCCCTCCCGTATCCAGACGGACCGACTCCGCCACAATTTCCAGGGTACCCGCATTCCCCGGGCCCAAACTCCTCACATCAATATTCGCCCCATCCCGAACCAGTAACTGTCCGGTGTTGATGCGGAGGTCCCCGGCAGATCCGCTAATCTCCTGATTCTCAAAATCCGCACGTCCTGAAGAGGAATCCAATCCCGTGGGTAGTCCGGTAATGGGCGACTTTCCGGAAATGTCCATCCCTTCGGTGGCATTCACCGTCAGGGTTCCGCCATTCCCAGAACCAAAGGTCCCAGTGGAGACGATTCCCCCGTCCGTTAGGGTTAACTGCCGCGTCGAAATGGTGAGATTCCCAGACGGGGGAACCCCAAAGGTACTGGTGGCAATACTACTGGTAACCATCCCATCGGGGGAGACTCCCACAATTTCTATCGACTCCCTTGCCTCTATCTGAATATTCCCCCCGGGTCCCCCGGCAGCTAGGGAACCGACGTTGGGACCTGTTCCGGTACTGGTGACAATTAATGCTCCCTCCCGAATCCGCAACTGTCCCGTGGTAATTTTAATATCTCCCCCGGTTCCCGACCCAAACACGGTGTTATTCAAAATGCCCGTGGGTAGGAGGTTTTCTGGTCGGGTGCCGGTGATTTCCACCCCTTGTGAGGCATTAATTATAATCTCGGCACCGGGTCCACTGCCCAAGGTGGAACTCGAAATGATGCTCCCGTCTTGTATCCTCAGATGACCCGTTTCAATCTCAATATTTCCCGCTGATCCGGCACTGCCGAGGGCGGTATTGGAAAAAATGCCACTGGCGATCGCCTCGATGCGATGGTTGGCCCGCATCTGAATTTCCCCGCTGGATTCTGCCCCAAAGGTGGGACTGAAGACGATCGCCCCATTATACAATCCAATCCCATTCCCCGCCTCTAAGGTGATATTCCCGGCTGGGCCCACGCCGACGGTTCCGGCAAACAACCCGCCAATGCGATCGCCCGGTTGCAGTTGTCCGGTTAATGCTGCCCCCAGCACCTGTTCTAAGGGTCCAAATCCCACCCCAATTAGGGTGATGGAATCTACTGCATCAATCCGCAGATTTCCCCCGGCACCGGATCCAAAGCTACTCGCGGATAAAAAAGCCGTTCCTTGGAGTAAAAATTGTCCGGTTTCAATATTCAAATCTCCCCCGGTCCCCACTCCCTGACTGTCGCTCATAATTGTACTAAAATTATCGGGATCAGCCCCCGTCAGTGCAACTAATTCCGTGGCTGTGATTTTTACAGGTCCCCCGGGTCGGGAACCTGTATTCAGGGCCAAAACCTGAGACCCGTCGGAAATACCAATTTGCCGTCCTTGCAGATGAATCGTGCCACCCCCCTCTCCACTGGTATTGATGCGACTCTGTTGGGTCAGTTGAATGTCTTGAAAGCTTTCTACGGCTTCATATCCCCCTTGAATTCCCCTGGGGGTGGGCATCAAACTGATCCGGCTATTGCCTCCCACACTGCCGATTTCAATCCTTCCCCCAGGCGATCGCACTTGTCCCCCCTCTAAAAACACATTCCCCCCAAATAACCCCAAACTTTGCCCCGGTGACCCTTGCAATCCTCCGGTTTCTCTATCTATCCCTTGAGATTGCACCACAATAGTCCCCGGGTTGGGCCCAAATTGTAACCCCACTGGCACGTTGACCGTCAGCAAGGGGGGTGATTCTGGGTTGATAGCACTAAACAGACTCCCATCACTCATGAGGACACTCTCGGCGGTACTCGCCACAAATGAACCTCCAATCTTTAATTCAGCATTGGGACCAAAAACAATCCCGTTAGGATTAATTAAATAGAGATTTGCACTGCCATTGACGCGGATAATGCCATCAATGGTAGAAGGATTTTCTCCAGTAATTCGGGTGAGGATATTTTCTACCCTCAATGAATTCTCAAACCGGGCGGTATTCCCCGTCATCAGAGCAAATTCCTGAAAGCTATGGAAGAGATTTCCGCCAATTTCTGTCCCGCCAGTGATTCGGTAAGTCGTCCCATCGGGGGTAACCAGGGTAGGGTTATGCAGGCTGGAATCGGGAATGATTTGCGCCTCTGCTTTGACACCACATCCCGATGACCCACTCCACAGGATTAGCACTCCTGAAAGCGTTATGACATTGCGGCGCTTTAGGCAGAATGACTTAAAAAACAATCGGATAAAGGGGTGATAATTGACTCGCCAGAAACCAATCATTCATTTTAGCCTTTTAAAAAGGAAAAGAGTGGGCGATTTTTCCGCTCATGGGTTGTTCGCGAACTCCACCAGGGTTGTAGCACAAAATGAGCCATCGCCCCTATCGAGTTTCAACCGTCGGGCCAAAATATCCCCTTACCCTCGCTACAAATTCATTTCCCTTTTAGTCTCCACAATTCTGTTGCTTCACCCAAGAACTCAGGGGCGTAACCTGGGGGGCTTGGGCCACCAGAACCACAGTCCCGGAAGGGGTGACACTCCAGCCTTGCGCTTCTACGAGGGGACTCGGTTGAGCCATTTTCTCTCCTGTGCTCTCCCCAATTGGATTGGATTGACCCGGGAGTGCTGTTCCCTGAGTCTGCACCAACCGCAAATCATCTAAAATCACCGGAGAATTGAGCACTTCCGTGGGAGAGGCGGGCAATCCTCCTCGTCCCGTCACCGTAAAGCTACTCACGTCTCCGGTGGCACAGAAGTTCTGAGCAATCAGTTGATCCGCATTCACAAAATTATCTTGTAGTTGCTCAATTCCTAAGCTGGAATCTGCATCGGGGGTATTCAGTTCCACGGTCCCGCTAAACTCGGGTCCCAGGTCCGAGGTGGCGGTAATATCACTGCGCGGGGTTTCTGCTTCACGAAATTCGGTACCAAAGATACCCTCGGCATTGATGCTGACTCGTCCCCCTCGTCCCGCTAAGGCATTGGCGGTAATATCACTATTATCGAGGGCGGTTAAAATTTGGGTATCGATCGCAATGTTCCCGCCATCAGTATTCCCGGCATTGGTGGTGATATTGCCCCCGCGACGCAACAGCAGGGTGGGCGATCGCAGTTGAATGTTACCCCCGGCACCAGAAACTGTTGCGGCATTCAAACTCCCCCCCGTATCTACCCGCACGGAATCGGCGACAATTTCTAAAATCCCGGCATTCCCTGCCCCAAAACTCCTCACATCTAAAGTTGCTCCATCCCGAACCACTAATTCTCCGGTACTCACCCGCAAGTTCCCTCCGGACCCGGTGACTTCCAAATCGGGTATATCCGCCCGTCCCGAAGAGGAAACTAAGGTACTTGGTAATCCGGTAATCGGCGATCGCCCGGAAATATCAATCCCCTCTGAGGCATTCACCGTTAGGGTTCCCCCATCCCCACTGTTAAACGTCGCTGAGGACACGATCGCTCCCTCACTAATGGTTAACTTCCCAGTGGAAATGGTTAAATTCCCCGCCGGATTCTCACTAAATGTCGTTGTCCCCGGACCACTGGTGACTAGCCCATCCGGGGACACGCCGGAAATCTCCACTGACTCACTCGCTTCAATGGTAATATTCCCTCCGACTCCCCCAGATGTCACCAATCCACTGGTAGTATTTCCCCCTCCACTATTGGTCGAAATCAATGCACCTCCGCGATTAATTAACCGGGCGGTTTTAATCGTCACGTCACCCCCGGTCCCGGTCCCAAATAGGGTGTTATTTAAAATTCCCGTCGGTAGCACATTTCCCGGTACGGTTCGGCTAATTTCCACCACCTCCGAGGCATTAACCATAATATTCCCCCCGGGACCATTCCCCAGGGTGGCACTGGAAATCACTGTGCCATCGGTGACAACCAGGTTGCGAGTTTCAATGGTAATATCCCCAGCAGAAGCGGCACTCCCAAAGGCGGTATTCGATAACACTCCAGCGGCGATCGCTTCTATCCTATTTCCCGCCCGCATCTGAAGGTCTCCCCCTGCCGCATCCCCAAAGGTCGGACTATAAATTACCCCCCCATTATACAACCCGATCGCATTCCCCGCTTCTAAGGTCATATTCCCGGTGGGTGCTTCTCCCACGGTTCCCATTACCAAACCCCCGATGCGATCTTCCGGTTGCAGTTGTCCGCTTAATGCTCCCCCAATCAATAACTGTAATGGCTCAGATCCCGCCCCAATCACGGTAATCGAATCGGCGGCTTTTATGGTAAGATTTCCCCCGTCCCCCGGTCCAAAGGTGCTGGCAGAGACCAATCCGGTCCCCTGGACCAAAAATTGTCCCGTTTCAATATTCAAGTCTCCCCCGGTCCCCACTCCCCGAGTATCGCTGACGACTGCGGTAAAATTATCCGGGTCAGCGCCGGTAATGGCGACTAATTCGCTCGCTTTGATATTCAGGGATCCCCCCGGAAGTGACCCGACATTGACCGCCAGGACTTGAGACCCTTCCCCCACGGCGATCCTCCGTCCTTGCAGGTGAATGGTTCCTCCCCCATCCCCACTGGTGTTGATCCCACTCTGTTGGCTCAGTTGAATATCCTGGAAGCTCTCGACCCCTTCATATCCCGCCCTCATCCCCCGTTCTGTGGGGGTCAGGCTGATGCGGCTATTGCCTCCCACGCTGCCCACTTCTATCCGTCCTCCGGGCGATCGCACTTGTCCCCCCTCTAGTAGCACATTCCCCCCAAAGAGTCCCACGGTTTGCCCGGGCAACACTTGCAATCCCACGGGTTCTCCGCTACTGTCTCTCCCCTGGGACTGAACCCCAATGTTGCCCGGATTTGTCCCAAATTGTAACCCCACCGGCACGTTAACCGTCAGCAATGGGGGTGCTTCTGGGTCGATCGCACTAAATAAACTCCCATCCCCTAGGACTATACTCTCGGCGGTACTCGCAAAAAATGAACCCCCAATACTCAGTTGAGCATTGGGACCGAAAACAATCCCGTTGGGATTGATTAAATAGAGATTGGCGCTGCCATTGGCGCGGATGATTCCATCAATAAGGGAAGGGTTTAATCCAGTAATTCGAGTCAGGATATTTTCTACGGCTAATGAATTTTCAAAAACGGCGGTATTCCCGGTCATCACAGAAAATTCCTGGAAGCTATGGAAGAGGCTTCCTCCCATTTCTGTCCCTCCCGTAATCCTCCGAATTGTCCCTTCAGTTGTTACCACGCTTGGACGGGGAAGTGTTCCATCAGGAAAGATTTGTGCCTGGGCTGGACTGCTAAGAGGATAGAAAAAACTTCCAAAGGCGATCGCAACCCAAATTCTCAACCCATTTCGCCGATTTAGGCAGAATTTACTCATCCAAACATCAAAAGCTTCTATAGGATTTACTCGCTTTAAGAAATAATTCATCTTGCTTACAAATAGTGATTCTCTACAATGTAGCACTTGGAATTGGAATTGGATCGCGGGAATTTTCTCCCATTTTTTTCCCTTGGTGGCGATCGCACCTTTGACTCCCCATCCTAGTTTTGTCTACGTTTCTTCACTGGGGACGCCCCCATCTTCTCAAAGGCCCTTTTTCCTCGGCCAGCCAATCTGCCTGATTTCGACTATCTTAAGAGTAGAGTGACCTACCTGGCGGATTGCTGCCATTGGGTTCTCGATTTTTTTGTCAATTCTTTTGGAGTCATAATTCATGGAACTATTTAACCAAATCGTTAATGCGATCAGTAATCCTACCCAACAAGCCAGTACCAATCAAATTGGCAGTGTGATCAATGCGGTACAACAACTGAGTCAGACTTACCATACCGACCCTGGAACGACTCAATCTATGCTATCAATTGTCAGCCATTTTGTCCGGTCTTCTTTACAGGAGAAACGGGCAACTGGGGGGAATAATTCGGTTCAGTCTTTGGTCAATCAGTTTAGTGGGACGACGGCTAATTCTGCGGCGATCGCTGCTTTGTTTTCTATCCCTCAACTCAATGCAATGATTTCCGCGATCGCCTCCCGCACAGGCTTAGATCCTCAACAAATTCAATCGATGCTACCCTTATTAATCCCAGTGGTTCTCCAATTATTACAAACCGGGGCTAGTTCTGACAATCCTCAAACGGGTTCTAACCCGGTTCTCAATCAATTTTTAGATGCCAATAATGATGGGGATGTGAATCTCGGTGATGCTATCCAATTAGCCAGTCGTTTTTTAACGAATCCTTAGTCTTCTGTTTGATGAGGTTCCCTGCGGGGAACCTCCTTGGTTAACAGTCCGGCCAAAATTTCAAGTTGCAGTTCAGAAATTTTGGCGACTTTTTTTTCAAAGGTCTTGCGCTTTCTCTTGACTTTTGTTAAAATTCTTTTATAATGGGAATATTGGCAATTTTAAAATTAGCGAATCCACTCCCATTATCACATATAATAACATGAACTAAGAGATTTTTATCGAAAAAAAGAAAAAATTTTGGCGGCGGCCTGATTTGACCATTTCAGGTGAGTGAACCCCCCCGAAAACCTCAACTAAGGAACGATTTGACGCATATAATCCCGCCAAAGCTGGGCCGCTTGAGCGCTACTTCCAGAAGTGGGAGTATTATCATCATTTCCCAACCAAACCCCGGTTACTAATTCTTGAGAGGGGACATACCCGACGAACCACAGGTCTACATTATCATTAGTCGTCCCGGTTTTCCCCGCTTCATCCAAACCGAGGGAGGCACTGTTGCCGGTCCCGCCGCGAATCACTCCTTGCAATAAAACGGTGAGCGTATCGGAGACTTCTCCAGAGAGAACATCCTGATTAGCGCTGCGATCGCTTTGATAATCGTAAATGACACGACAGGTACTCAAGTCATCGCGATCGCTGCAATCACTGGTATCAAAAATCCGCTGAATCGCATGAGGACGATTGCGAACTCCGCGATTGGCGATCGCCCCAAAAGCGCCGGTCAACTCCAGGACCGTCACCTCACTCTGACCGAGTACCAACCCGGGAACCGCCTTAAGTTCGGACTGAATCCCCAGACGACGGGCCATTTGTACCACCTGATCTAACCCCGCATCTCGGGCAATTCGCAAAGCAACGGAATTTTCCGATTGCGCCATTCCTTGATACATATCAATGGAACCGCTGCTGCGTTCACATCCGCTATAAGTTTGGCCGGACCAACTGAAAGGTTCACAGGAAAAAGTCTGACCCGGGGAGATGCCGCGATCGAGGGCCGCACCATAAGCAAACACTTTAAAGGTGGAACCCGGTTGACGTAACGCTTGAGTAGCGCGATTAAACTGACTTTGGCGATAATCGACCCCCCCAGTCAGGGCTAAAATTTCTCCAGTTCGGGAATCCAGGGTGACGACTGCGCCTTGGGAGAATCCAAATTGAGTACCGTTCGTCTGCACCATATTTTGTAACGCCTTTTCGGACTCGGTTTGAATCGCCGGGTCTAGGGAGGTTTCGACAATAAAATTCCCTTCTCGCGCCAGTTGTTCCCCTAATAATTCTTCGAGTTCGGCAAAAACATGACTGTAGAAATAGGGGGCGATCGTACTGCCGAGAATTTCGACAGCGCGGGGGTTAACCTCAATGCGCGATCGCCTTGCGCGATCGGCCTCTTCCTGAGTCACCATCCCCAACCGCCGCATCCGATAGATTACCCCATCGCGGTATTTGACCGCGAGTTGATAATTTTGCACCGGATTAAAGGCATTGGGTGCAGGCAAAATCCCCACCAAAGTAGCCGCTTCCGATAACGTCAAATCCGCAGCCGACTTAGCAAAATAAAATCGGGCCGCATCTTCAAACCCATAGAGGTCAATGCCTAAATAGACCCGGTTTAAGTAAGTTAACAGCAGCTCATCTTTACTGTAAAACGTTTCTAATTTTAAAGAGACGATCGCCTCGCGAATCTTGCGACCCGCCGAGTCTTCCGTTCCCACATAATCCCGAAACAAACTGCGGGCGAGTTGTTGGGTGAGGGTGCTGCCCCCTTGGAGACTGCCTCCGCGTAAATTCACACTCAGAGCCCGCAGGGTCCCAATTGGATCAACCCCAAAATGCCAATAATAACGACTATCTTCTGAAGCAACGAGGGCATTAGACAAATAAGGGGAAAATTCTGATAACTGATTCAGTTCCCGGTGAGCATTATTAAAGGGCGGACGTAGAGGGGTGGCCCCATCCCGGGCATAGACAACCACGGGACCCTGCATAGAAATGGGGAAGGGGCGCACTTGAAATTTCTGCCATTCCACCCCAAGAAAGACTGCAACTAACCCCGCCACTCCACTACTGGTATAAAAGCTCCATCTTGCAGCGCGGACATACCAGGGGGGCGGGTCAATGTACTGGACCTGAACGCAATCGGCGAGTTCCGGGGGTCCGAGGGTAAAGGTTTGACGGTGACGGATGGGGGTGGAGGTAATGCGACGCTTGCCGCGAAAGATGCCGTTGGTGGAGTTTTCGTCTTTGAGATAGAAGGGAGTATTGGGACGATGGATATCCCGAGAGAGGGAGGCATGAGTCTGACTCACCACGGGATTGCGGACCACAATATCGCTAGTTTTGGACGATCGCCCAATGATATAGCGATCGCCCAACAGGGGATAAACCTCCGGTTTTGGGCTACCCGCATCTTGAACCCAAAGTTCTGGCACTCGGGCATTGGGTTTGAGGGCCAGTCGGGAAAAATGAACCTTTGCCAAAACCGTCTGGGTGACTTGGGTAATCGTACCCAGGAGAGTTTTAGGCTGTTGGGGGGGCTGCGGTGGACTCATTATGCTATGCTGGCGAGCTTAATCGATAACCAAGGACAATATTGAATAAAAAATAGAAGTATTCCCGGGTTTCTTGGGTTAATTTGTTGCAAAGCAAACAGAGATTGTGTAAAGACACCCGGTTTGTCTGACCATTACTGTACCCACGGAGGAGGGAAGGTGAAGGCAACTACAACTCAGGGACTAGCTTTTCCCGAACCTTGGGGGCGATCGGTCCCCAGGGTCCGACTACCCTGTTAGACCCCTGCCTGGGAAAAATCATCTTCTTTCTATTCTAAGTTTTCTGTGCCCGATCGGAGGTCCATCAACCTCCCCTTCCCCCGAATCCCTCACTCAAGGGCTGGTAGGCCCCTCACTCCGAGGGGGAGAGGGTCGCACCATCACAATCAACAGACAAATAATCCCAATATTAATGGAGACATCCGCTATATTAAAAACGGGGAAATTAATTAAGCGAAAATCCAGAAAATCAGTCACTTCACCTAACAGAAATCGGTCAATCCCATTTCCGACGGCACCGCCTAAAATCAAGCCAAACCCAACCTCTTCCCATCGGTTCATCCTGGGGCCAAACCAAGCTAATGCCATTAAACCCAGACTGACGGCCAAGGACAGCCAGCGCAACCAAGCTCCATTATTGCTAAACAAGCTAAAAGCTGCTCCAGTATTCGTCACATAAGTAAAATGAAAGACTCCTTCCCATAAGGGCCAAGATTCTCTGAACTCAAAATTTTGGACGACCCAATATTTAGTCAGTTGGTCGAAAATTACACTAATAGCACTAGCAATCCAGAATAGCGAGTTGTTTTTGAATTTCATTACCAACAATGGAGAGTCAAGAGGAGGTCGTTACACAAGCGTTATCCATCTTCTGTGCTTTCTGCTAAAAGTCAGGGACAGCTAACAACTGACCGTTCAATAAAACATGAGTCTTCGCAGGATGAAACCCAAGACAGTGACGGCACAAACCACCGCTAATTGTCCAGGTAAGGGATAGACGGAATATTTGAACACTCCATCGATCAGGGTTTTAGCATCTGAGTGTAAGTTAATCGCCAGGTAAATCAGCCCGATCGCATGAACGCTGAGTAAACCACAGACACAGCTAAAAGCTAGACTTTCCAGCCGCAGGGCCATTTTAAAGGCCAGCCACCCACAAACCCAGGCCCCCGGAATGAACCCCAGTAAATAGCCAAAAGTCGGCTGCTTGATGTACTCCAGTCCACCCCCTTCGGTAAACACCGGCAGCCACATCAATCCCAGAACCACATAAGCAATTTGAGACAAAGCACCAGCATTTTTACCCCCCAGACATCCCACCAGGAGCACGGCTCCAATTTGATAGGTGACACCCAGGGAATGGATCGGAATACCCGCCTGGATTCCATTCCAAGAAGGACTAGCGATTGAGGCTTCTAAAAAAGTGCCACCAATGGTCAGCAATAGGCCAATCAAAGCCCATATCAGTTCAAGTGGAGCAGACACGGTGGTCATTGGTCATTGGTCATTGGTCATTGGTCATTGGATGGGGGAGATGGGGAGGATGGGGGAGATGGGGGAGATGGGGGCGATGTTCGTAGTAACGACTTCAGTCGTTGCCAAGAGTGTCATGGCGTCCGCCATGACACTTACGATGAGCGGATTAAGCGACGGTTTGGGAACTGGAGCATAAGCCTCCCAAGGGGCGAGAAGAAAGCGATCGCTTTCTTCTCCCGGAAACGACTGAAGTCGTTACTACAAACTTCTCCATCCTCCCCATCCTCCCCATCCTCCCCATCCTCCCTATCCTCCCTATCCGTCAGTCTTTCCTTTGGGGACAGGGGCTTCATTCCCTTCAAGTCCCAGTTGTTCGAGCATGGCACGGTCTTGGTCGGGGGGTTGACCCAGGGTGGTCAAATAGTGTCCGATTAACATGGCGTTGATGCCCGCTTTGAGTCCTAAATGTTGGAGTTCGCCCATGACCGATTCTCGTCCTCCAGCATAACGAATAATTTGCTCGGGGAGGATCAGCCGGAAGATGGCGATCGCTTTTAAGGCTTCGTATGGATCAAGTTTGGGGAGAGTACCCAAAGGCGTATCGGACCGGGGATTGAGCAGGTTCAGGGGGACGGATTCCACTTCTAATTCCCGCGCCGCTAAGGCTAAATCAATCCGGTCCTCCCAGCTTTCTCCCATGCCAATAATCCCTCCGCTACAGGCTTGGATGCCTGCGGCTTTGAGATTTTTGATGGTGGCAACGCGATCGCCCCAAGCATGAGTCGTGACAATGGATGGGTAAAAGTTTTCCGAGGATTCTAAGTTATGGTTATAGCGCGTCACACCGGCTTCCGCTAAGGCTTTAGCTTGTTCTGGAGTCACTTCTCCCAAGGCACAGCAGGGTTTGACGTTGGTTTCGTCAATAATCTGGCGCACAGTTGCCAGAATTTCTTCAAATTCTTTGGATTTGGGACTGCTGTATTTGGGTCCTCTGCCTTGGGACACGAGGCAAAACCGGCTGGCACCAGCGGATTCAGCAGCTTTGGCTTGGGCGAGAATTTCGTCCCGAGGTTTAAGTCCATAAACAGGCGAATCCGTGCCAGGATGATGCACGGATTGGGAGCAAAAGCCACAGTTTTCAGAGCAGTTGCCAGATTTGACGTTGATAATGCTACATAAATCAACGGTATTGCCGCAGCAGGCTTGACGGACGGCATCTGCGGCTTCGCACAGCAGCATGATGGCGTCTTGACCTTCAATTTGGGTCAGGGCGATCGCTTCTTCTCGGGTGAGGCGATGCCCAGCAATAATGCGATCGGCCAGTTGTTTGAGGGACTCGCCCAGGGTTTCGGTTGTCCCTCGGGCGGCGTCATTCTCGGCCACTGCTGCGGATTGATGGGAAATTTTGGATACGGGTGCTTGAACCACTTTCAGCCCTTCTATGACAGTTCCTGAAGTTCTGGCATTTTACCATCGGGGCTTTACCGTTTTCGAGTGGATTTTGGCAATGATGGGTTAAGGCACTATTTTTAGGCATGAGTAATTAACGATTTGGGTTGTCACCCTAACCCATGACAAATCAAGATAAATTACGGCCTTGGGACAAGTGGTGTGGAAGAAAAAATCATGAAGAGCAACCTCACCTCCCTAGGAGAATTCTCAAGGTTTAATCATTAATAATGTTGAAATTGGCGCTCACCCGGGTGTTGCCTGCAAAATGACAGGTGAATTAGGCCCTAAAAGAGTTAGAACATCGGTGAACAGGGGAGTTTCCCTGGTGATGCTCTGCACTACGCTGACTTTTTGAGCAGGTATTTGAACATATTGTCCTTGACCATATTTTGCCGCAGGACTTCGAGTAAATATTCCTGGGCTTGCTCTTGAGTTAGGCCCCTGACTTGTTCTTTTAGGAGTTGGAGTTTAAATTCTTGTTCCAAGCTCAAATTTGTTGGCATATCCATTGGTTTGCTCCTGGTTGTTTCGTTGGTTATTTTTATTTACAACAGGAATAGACGGGTGATCCGTTTGGTTTGCTCCTGGTAATTGTAAAGTATCATTAAGTTTGCTTGACAAAATGTCCAAACCGTACATTTTCAGATTTATTTTTGCTACAAAAGTTTATCAAAGCCCTGTAAGCCTTATTATAAAAGGGAAAAAGCGCCGAAACATCAGCCAACGGAGATAAGCCTAATGGACGCAATGGAGTTTTTTCGCCGGAGTGCAGGGAAGTGGCGATCGCAGCGCACGACCCATCACCTTGCTTTCCGACGAGCCGAACTAGGAGATTCAGAAATCCGGGTGGAAACCTTAGACAAGGATGATCCCCAAGTTGTCGGAATCTGCGAGTTACATCAAATCGATCCGCAACGGGCGATCGGTGGAGCCTTTGTCTCCTGGGCGGGTTCAATGGAATGGGACCAAAATGATGAAAATCACGCGGGTTCCACTGTCTTTGCCTTAGTCCCAGAAGAGGATAACCCCAAAGCCGGAAAACTCCTCAGAGAGCGGGGTTATGCCGAGATAGTACCCGTGGCGGGTTTATATGAAATGGATGAGGAAGAGGGTCTGATTCTAGTGACGGAATATGAAACGATGAGTGTAGTAGAACGGTTCTGGTTTGCCAGCCCGGATCTGCGCCTGCGAACCAGTACCGTCACCCGGTTTGGGGGGTTCAGTACGGCTTCATTCTGTAGCGAAAGCCGGATCCAGGTCGAATCCAACTCAGGTAGCAGTGATTCCCCCTCTGACTCTGACAAGAATGCCCGAACCACCCCCCAATTCCAATCCGCCTTCGGCTGGTAATCAAAAGGAAGACCCAGGGAGTCCCAAAGGCTCCCCCATCCCCCCTATCCCCCCTATCTCCCCCATCCCCCCCATCCCCCCCATCATGTCAGACCCCCTAATCCGAGGGTCTGATTATCTAAATGCGGTGCGTCAGATTGCGATCGACCCGAGTACCATTTGGTCCGGTGAGGATATTATCGAGCGGATCCAAGTCTGTACCTGGATTGGAGAGCATATCGACACGATTAACCAACAACTGCGGGAGTATCTGGAAGCTTGCCATCAATGTTTTCCAGAATCTGAACGGCGAGAGGTGGTGATTTTTGCCGCGCCGATCGCCCCGGACTATGGGATTGATGCCCTCTGCAATATCCTGGTGGATCCGGTGGCGATCGTCATTGATGTGGGGCGGACTGCACCCCAAGACTGGTTAAGCATTGTCGTCCATGAATATGCTCATGCCTATTTGAGCTCCCCCGGACATGATGCCCGACTCCTGGATGTCCTCACTCATCTGTGTCTGGGACTGGGACTCGAACCCCCCAATGCTAGGGGAATGGATGAGAGGGCAATGGATCAGATGTTAAGAAATTGGCCGCACTGTGACGCAACGCCTGAACCTTTGGCCTTCTGGCGAGGTAACGGATAATACTTTTTGTGGCGAAATATTACAGATTGTTGCGTTCGGTGAGAAAAATGAACCTGATCTTACCGTCATCCCGTAATCTGAAGGATGTCTATTTATTGAAATCGGCAGTCAGTCGGTAGCAGTGACCGTTGAGCGCTACGGGTTCAAGCCATCCCTAGAACAGACCAAATTTGTCTTTCTAGGGGGTTCCCATACCTTAAGGGCCAATTCGCTGCATCTGCCACTGAAAGCAGAAGTTAAAATTTGAACTTACGGAGATTCTGACGTGGCATTACCTTTGTTACAGTACGCTCCTAAGAGCCAAAACCAGCGGGTTGCTGGATATGAAGTGGGAAGCGATGAGCAACCCAAAATCTATACCACCGAAAACCTTCCTTCTCCCTCGGAGATGGATGAGGTGATTTGGGCCAGCTACCGCCAAGTGTTCAGCGAACACCAAATCCTCAAGAGCAACCGCCAAACCTTTGCGGAATCTCAACTGAGATATGGTCAAATCACCGTTCGTGATTTCATTCGCGCTTTGGCCACTTCGGATGCCTTCATTCGGCTCAACTACGAGACCAACAGCAACTACCGTTTCGCCGAAATTTGCGTCCAGCGCATTTTAGGCCGCGACGTTTACAACGAACGCGAAAAAATTGCATGGTCTATCGTGATCGCCACTAAGGGTGTCCAAGGCTTTATCGATGCCGTACTCGATAGCGAAGAGTACCTGAACAGCTTTGGTTACAACACGGTTCCTTATCAGCGTCGCCGGATTCTACCCCAACAGGCTAAAGGCGAAACTCCCTTTAACCTGAAGACCCCCCGTTATGGCGAATACCATCGCGCTCAGTTGGGCTTCCCACAAATCATCTGGCAAAGCCAAGTGCGCCGCTACGTTCCCCAAGACAAGGTGGCTCGCGCAGGGGATCCGTCCCTCTATATGGATATGGCTCGTAACCTGAACAACGGGAAAGGTAACCCCCCCACCCGCGTTTCTACGTTCAATATGAATTACGAAGCGTTGGTTCCCCGTAAGAAGTAATTGCATTTTGCTCTGTTGAGCAATGTAATTCCCTCATCCCTGAAGTTAGGGGCTAGAGTCTGGGAAATTGTGGCAAGCTAAACCATAATTCTTAGTCTTTGGCCCCTAACTGTTTTAGGGCTGAGGAAACCCTTTGGAGGACTTTACCCATTCTTCACATTTCAATTCAGGCAGTTGTTCGGGTAACTCGTCTGGAGATTCTTTACCCAGTCTGGATTTTCTACCCTCTCTCATCTAAAAAATGCTTTCTATAAAAGCATTTACCCCGGTTATCTTTATTAAAACTTATTAATTTATCTCTTGACAATTTAAGTTTAAATGAAGTAAGACTGAACCATAAAACGGTTTAAATTAATCTCATTTAAACTGTCCCGAAGACTCAGATATCAGGCTGAAAATAACCATCAGGTCGGCATCTCGCCCCTAACCCCCATCCGGCGGGTTTTATCCCTCATTAACAGGGCCAGTATTATGATGGTTAATTTAAAGCAATTCTTTGATGCGACAAATCCGAGTAAGACCCTTTTTGCTGAAGAGTCGGAACTGGATCAGAAATATTATATTGATTTTTCCTCCGTGCGCGGGGGCCAAATTATTGAGGATTTAAGGGATAATATTACCCTGTGGTCCCCAGAACAACCCACCTGTCAACTGTTCACAGGACATATCGGCTGCGGGAAGTCCACGGAGTTACTGCGTCTCAAGGCGGAGTTAGAACGGGAAGGCTTTCACGTGGTCTATTTCGAGTCGTCCAAAGACTTGGAAATGGGCGATGTGGATGTGGGGGATATTTTACTGGCGATCGCCAAGCGAGTGAGTGAAAGTCTCGATCGCCTCACCCTAGAAGAACCTAAACGCCTGAAAAGCATCCTCCAAGGTGCCGCTAAACTGTTACAAACAGAAATTAATTTAGTTGAAATAGGCGGCACGGTTGGTCCAGCTCAAATCACTGCCAATCAGGAAGGGGTGACCGTTGTCGCAATGGGGATTGCTAAAATTACCGCTAAGGTGAAAGCTAGTCCTGATCTCCGCAGTAAATTAAGAGGATATCTCGAACCCCAAACCAATGGGATTATCGAGGCGATTAATAAAGAATTGCTCGAACCGGCGATCGCCAAGCTGAAGCAGCAGGGCAAAAAAGGACTCGTGGCGATCGTGGATAGTCTGGACAGAGTAGATAGCACCACCAAACCTTGGGGACGTCCTCAACAAGAATACCTGTTTGTCGATCGCGGTGAACAGTTGTGATCGCTGCACTGCCACTTGGTTTATACCATCCCCCTTGCCTTACGCTTCTCCAACGACTTCGGGACCCTGATTGAGCGCTTTATCGTTCAACCCCATGTTTTGCCGATGGTCCCCGTCCAATCCCGAGATGGGAGTGAACATCCGGAAGGCATGAACCTCCTGCGCCAAATGGTCCTCGCCCGAGCTTTTCCCCATCTCACCCCCGAACAGCGCCTGGAAAAAATGACGGTCATTTTTGAAGACCCCCAGACCCTCGATCGGTTATGCCGAGTCAGTGGGGGTCATGTACGAAATGTGCTGCGAATGCTCAACGATGGGATTAAAAAACAACGGCAATTGCCCCTCACAAGCAAAACCCTAGAGGATGTAATTGCCCTCTATCGCAATGCCCGGATTTTAGCGGTAACTGATGCGGAGTGGGAATTGTTGCGGCGCGTGAGAAAGGAGAAAAAGGTCGTTGGTGATGATGGATATCAGACCTTAATTCGCAGTATGTTCGTTTATGAGTATCGCGATGGGTCCGAGTCTTGGTTTGATGTTAATCCCTTGTTGTTAGAAGCCAAGGAGTTACTTTCATGAGTGAAACTATCATCGTTGAGGGGGATACCGTCAATCAAAATCAGCAGGGGTTGGCTGAACTGATCTGGGCGATGGAAATGTCCCAGGGTCAATTTAAGTTGATGTTGGTCCGGTGTAATTATGGGACGTTGCGTGATGTTCTGGTGCAACAATTACGGGAACAATGTTCTTTAAATATTCGCGAGATTTTCCTAGAACCGACGGTGCAACAAGTCTATTCCAGCCTGAGAGAGAGTCTGGGTGAGGAAATCCCGGATGCTTTGATGGTGTTTGGTTTGGAAGCGGCGACGGCTTTGGATGTGGCGCTGACTTCCCTGAATCAAGTGAGAGAGGAATTTAGAAAAAACTGCCTTTTTCCGGTGATTTTTTGGATCAATGATCAGGTGTCGGTGCAGTTGACGCGGTTAGCGCCGGATTTTGAAAGTTGGGCGAGTTTGACTGAATTTGCGATCGCGCCGGATGACTTGCTCACGGCGCTACAGGAGGAGACCGATCGCTTATTTGCGGAGATATTTGCTGCGGGAAATCAGCGGTTTGTGACCAATCAAGAGATTTTTGGTCAGCGCTATCCGTTTGAAATGACCTTAGCGTTACAGGATTTGGAAAAAGCCGGTCAGCCGTTGAATCCTCGGTTACTTGCGACTTTGCCATTCGTTTGGGGTCGGGAGGCTTATACTCGCGATCGCATGGATGAGGCGTTAAATTTTTATCAACAAAGTTTGCAATTGTGGCAAAACTTGGATGAGGAAGGGACTCAGGAATGTGCGGCTGCTGTATTTTATCATATCGGTTTGTGTTATGCTCGCCGCGCTAAACTAGACCGGACCCAGAGTGAGCAATGGTTAAAACAGGCTCAATCAGCGTTTCAAGCCAGTTTAGATGCTTTTGAGGCAGCCGGAAGACCGGATTTGGTGCCTCAATTTATCGGTCAACTTGGGGAAGTTTTGCGACAGTTGAATGACTATTCTAGTTTGCAGGATCTGGCACAAACTGCCCTAAAATTACACCAAACATCAGGAAATCCGGTGCTGTTGGCCCGAGATTATGGATTTTTAGCGGAAGTGGCATTACACCGCCAGGATTGGGAGGATGCTAAGGAAAAGGCAGAACGGGCGCTGGAAATTTTAGCCTCGGATCTCGCATTAGAACAACGACATCAGGGATTATATTTGCTGCTGTTGGCGCGGAGTTTGCGCCAGTTGGGGGAAACCGGGGAGGCGATCGCTCGTTTGGAAGAGGCGGCGAAGGGGGATCCGGAGGATAATCCGCAGTTATATATTGAGATTTTGGAGGAGTTGCGATCGCTGTATTATCAGCAAGAGCAGTATGTTCAAGCGTTTGATCGCAAGCAGGAACGACTTTCCCTTGAGCAGCAATTTGGGTTACGGGCGTTCATTGGTGCAGGACGGTTGGAACCCCAACGACAAGCGCGATCGCAACTGATGCCAACGGCGTCTACTGCAAGGGTAGCGGGTGAGATTCTCGCTTCGGGACGGCAAAAGGATGTGGACCGTTTAATTCAACGGATTGGCAGTACCCAATACAAATTAACGGTGATTCATGGTCCATCTGGGGTGGGGAAAAGTTCTCTAGTCCAAGCGGGATTACTTCCGGCATTGAAACAAACCGTGATAGGCGATCGGGATGTTCTCGCCGTTTCCCAACGGGTATATACTGATTGGGTGAAAACCTTGGGTGAATTACTTGCTGAGGCCCTAGAGCAGCGAGGGATTGGCATTGAGGGGGGTTTGGAGTCCCTGGAGCAGGTTTTGGAACAGTTGCGGCAGAATGAATCCAATCATCTGCTCACGGTGCTGATTTTTGACCAATTTGAAGAGTTTTTCTTTGTGTGTCAGGAATCCGAAAAGCGCCAGAACTTCTTTGATTTTTTGGCGACTTGTTTCCAGATTCCTTTTGTTAAAGTAGTCCTCTCTCTGCGCGAGGATTATATCCATTATTTGTTGGCCTACAATGCTCAGGCCGGATTTGAGGTGATTGACTCGGATATTCTCAGCAAACATACGTTGTATGCGGTGGGGAATTTCCGACCGGCAGATGCAGTGGAGATGATTCGCAGTTTGAGCGATCGGGCGCATTTTCCCTTAGAACGGGGATTAATCGAGGCGGTAGTTGCGGATTTAGCAGAAAATTTAAAGGCAGTCCGTCCCATTGAGTTGCAGATTGTTGGCGCACAACTCCAGACTGATGATATTACAACCTTGGCAGAATATGGGCAACTTGCACCCAACCCGAAAGAGCAACTGGTCCACCGATATTTAGAAGAAGTGGTCAAAGCTTGTGGACCGAAAAACAAAGCGTTGGCTGAACTAATTTTATATTTGCTCACCGATGAAAATAATACTCGACCGCTCAAAACTCGTGCGGATTTGGAAACAGACCTCCAACTTTTAACAACGGATTTGCTGGATGAACCTGATCGATTAAATTTAATCCTTTATGTGTTTGTCAAGTCCGGTTTGGTGTTTATGCTACCGGAATTACCGGCAAATCGATATCAATTGGTTCATGACTATTTAGTTTCTTTTGTGCGAGACAAGAATGAGGAAAATATTGGTGAACTCAAGGAAGCTTTGAAAAAAGCTCAAGCGGAAAAGGAAAAAAGCGATCGTCACTTAAATTTGGTCTTAAAACGGCAGCTAAAAGCTACGTTTGCCGCTGGTATTGTTTTAGCGATTTTAGCCGGGGGTGCAGTGGATTTAGCTGTTGAATCTCGTCAATTAGCTGCGAATTTAAGAATCGAACAGGATAAGACAAAACAAGCTAATAAAGAACTCGAAGTTCAAAAAAATCAAGCGGTAGAAAATGCGAACCGCTTAGAAGAGTTGACGATTAAATTAGAAGCGGAAAAGAAAACAGTTATCGATTTCGCTCGAAATCGAGATCCGGTCAGCGTCGGTCGAGTGTTGTCTACTTTAATTGCCGACTCCCAAACCCCATTTGATTATAGTATTCTCCAGGAACATTTAGCAAACAGGGAATGGGAAAAAGCGGATAAAGAGACTTATGAATTACTCCTGTGGATTGCGGGTCCCGAATCTGAAAAGCAAGGATATTTTAATCGGGATGAGTATCAACAGTTCTCTTGCCAAGAATTAACACTCATCGATGATTTGTGGGTTGCTGCGAGTGGAGGGACCTTGGGAGTGAGTGTTCAGAACAAAATTTATCAAGAAACTGGAAAGAATTGGGAAACCATGTACGATCGCGTGGGATGGAAATCATTAGATTCTGAATGGTTAGTTCAAGAACGATTTGATGAAACAACAAATCGCTGGTTCTATCTGGGTTATGCTAGACCCAATTTTGAGAATCCTCCCTTGGGACATCTGCCGATTTTTCACGGATTAGCCGTATTTGAAACACCGCCACAAGACAGTAAAGGACGCAAATTTCAAATTCAGGAGTTGCTATCTCGCTGCTGGCCGGAAAATCAGTAAGCTGGATGAGGGGAAGAAGGCTTAATCGCACTCTTCCCCTCTTTTCATTAAGTCAAAATTGCCCCACCCAACAACTTCTCATACCGCTTATCTAACTCACTCTTTAACACCGGCCATCTCTCCAAAGTCGGGTCTTTCTTAATCACCTTTTCTGCTGCATCTCTGGCTAAGATTAATATCTCTTTATCCTCAACTAAACTCGCTAAGACAAAATCAGGGAGTCCCGATTGTTTCGTTCCCATGACTTCCCCAGGTCCGCGCAATCTCATGTCCATTTCGGCGATAAAAAACCCATCTTGTGATTGTTCCATGACATTGAGGCGTTCACGAGCATCGGTAGTGGCTTTCGGATGGGTCATTAAGATACAGTAGGATTTGTCTGCACCCCGTCCGACTCTTCCTCGCAATTGATGCAATTGCGATAGTCCAAATCGTTCGGCATTTTCAATTAACATGACGCTGGCGTTAGGAACGTCTACCCCCACCTCAACTACGGTGGTAGAGACTAAAATTTGAGTATGTCCATCGCGAAAAAGCCCGATCGCTTCTTCTTTTTCCCCTGAAGACATCCTCCCATGCAGCAATCCCACTTTAAATTCTGGGAAAATTACCTCTTGCAGTCTTTGATATTCTTCTATTGCCGATTTTAAATCTAATTTCTCCGATTCTTCCACTAACGGCAACACGACATAAACCTGTCTCCCTTGCACCACTTCCCGCTTGATTAAATCATAAGCATGGCTGCGTTCTTTCCCCGAGAAAATAGTAGTTTGAATCGCTTGTCTTCCGGGAGGCAATTCATCGATTTGACTGACATCTAAATCCCCATGTAAGGTAAGCGCGAGAGTCCGGGGGATGGGAGTTGCGGTCATGGTTAAAACGTGGGGGTCTTCGCCTTTTTGTTGCAGTTTTGCCCGTTGTCCCACTCCAAATCGATGCTGTTCATCAATGACGATGAGTCCGAGTTTTTGGAAGTTTACCGGGTCTTGAATTAAGGCGTGGGTTCCCACTAAAACGGGTAATTCTCCGGTTTCTAATTGGGGGAGGATTTGTTTGCGTTTGGCCGTTTTTGTGGACCCGGTGAGGAGTTCTACGGGGAGATGTAGGAGGTTAAACCAACTGACTAATTTTTTATAATGTTGTTCGGCTAATACTTCCGTGGGTGCCATGAATGCGGCTTGATATCCGGCTTGAATGGCGGCTAAGATGGCAACGACGGCAACGACGGTTTTACCGGCACCTACATCCCCTTGGACGAGGCGATTCATGGGTTTGGTTTCTTGCAAGTCTTCGAGGATTTCGGTAATGACTCGCTGTTGAGCATTGGTGAGTTTGAAGGGGAGGAGTTTATAAAATTTATTGATTAATTTGCCTTTACCGGATAAGACTGCGCCGGTTTGGGTTTCTCGGAGTCCTTGGCGACGATGGAGGAGTCCGAGTTGCAGGTAGAAGAATTCATCGAAGACGAGGCGGCGACGGGCTTCTTCGAGGATGTCCCGATCGCGCGGAAAGTGGATTTGAGAAACAGCATCCTGTAATCCCATTAACTGATAGCGCGATCGCAGGCTGTCTGGCAGAGGGTCACCCAGTAAGCCCACATGGGCTATCACACTCTGTACCCCTTTTCTCACAACATCGGCGGTGACCCCTTCGGTTAAGGGATAAATCGGCACAACTCGTCCAACGTTCAGGGATTCGATGGTGCCGCTTTCGTCGAGCACTTCAATTTGGGGATTATCCAGGGAGACGCCATATTTACTGCTTTTGACTAACCCCGATGCGGCAACCACTGCACCTGTCGGATAGGTTCGCTTTTGAATTTCTTGCCACCCGCGATTGCTTTGGCGTCCGGCAAAAAATCGACTCAGTTTAATTTGCCCGGTACTATCTTTAATCACCAGATTTAAAATGGTTAATTTCGGATTGCGCGGACTGCTAAAGCAATCACACCGTTTGACGGTCCCAATAATAGTGACCGTTTCTCCAGCTTCGAGTTCTTTGATATTCACCTGGCGGGCATAATCCACATGGTCCCGAGGGAAGTTGTAAAGAAGGTCGTAGATTGTATAAAGCCCTAATTTGGCTAACTTGTCGGCGTTGCGTGTTCCAATGCCGCTAACTTGACTTAAGGCTTGGTTGAGGGTGACTGGGGTATTGGAACGGCTGGTGTTAGACTGGCTGGTTGAGAGGGTTTCTGCGGGGGAGAGGCTGGGCGATCGCATCGCCGATCTGGAGGTGGGTTCGGCTAGTCGGGATGCGTTGGCGGTGCCGTTTTGAGGGGGTGGAGTTTTGCTACAAATTCGTTCCATATCCAGAAGAAACCGGCGGGTATCTGACACCAAAGCTTGTCGCTTTTCTAAGTTCAGTTCTGGATATCGTCCAAATTCTGCGGCTATGCTTTGCCAACGGCGAAGATCTGCCGAAACCAGATTGGCAGGGGAGTCTTTTAAACTAATCTGAAGAAATTCGCTAAAGCGATATTGACTGCCTACAACGTCGGTAAATCCGCGTTGTGCTTCGACAGACAAAGCTTTTTGCAATCGACCCCAATCTAGTGATTCTGCGTTCACGGTTTCCCCCCTACCTGATTAATCTTCAAACCAGCTTGCACGCCATGCAGATTCTGCTTGGGCGATCGCTCGTTCTCGTTGTTTTTGATGATAGTCTCGTTTGAGTGAATTTAACCGTCCTGAAAGGGTGCGAATTTGTCCTCGGGATGCACTCAGACGGGAGTCGGCAAATTCCAGATCGGTTAATCTTAAATGAACAGCCATGATGTGAACCGGCCCTTTGAGTAGGGAGGCTAAACCGGGCATCTGGGGTAAATCATCGGTCCCTTGCGCTTCTAGGGTTAGGGTGACTAGATTCGGTGGCCCTCCGATCGCCTCGCTATTGGGCAGTTTTTCCGCAGCTTCTAGCAACATGGCGGGAACGTTTTTAGACCCGATTCCCGCAGCGTGCAGGACCTGGTTGGTTTCATGGGAAACTTGTTGTAACAGTTTAACAATTCCCGATTCTATCCGATCTTGCCACTTGGCTAAATTTTCGGGGTCTGCAATTTCTTCGAGGGGAGTGAGTTCCTGTTCCTCTTCGACGAGGCTAATGTCCTCGGGAGGGGTTCCCTCTTCGGAAAGTCCTTCGACGATGAGGACAACGGGGCTGTCTTCGGGGTTGGGGTCTTCAACGAGGGCGATCGCGTCGGCTTCAGCTTTCTTGACGATGGACCTCAGTTGGGATTGCAGTTGTTGTTTCTGGGATAAGGATAAGTCTAAAAAATGTTCGGGATATCCTTGGGTGCAAATATGATATCCGGCTAAGATCATCTGCTGCCGCACTGCTTGTCCCAAGGCCGTTAAATAATGGTGATATGTCTTCTGAAATTGTCCGGCGAGGTCTTGCGCTGCCTGTTCTAGCTCTGCAATGTCCTGGTCAATGAGTTCGAGGGGTCTTGCCATAGCCTCTAATTTGGATACGATAGCAATAATAAAGTCTTTTCTTAACAATAGCGGCTAGAAAAACAGAAGACAGGTCATGCTATGGTTTGACCTGCCTGATACATTTACGCGACATTTTCCAGGGTTTTCCCGGACAATGCTACGACAGCACTATTACCCGTTAAGGTAACA
>JAMXFF010000031.1 GCA_025370845.1 Laspinema palackyanum D2a
AGGCGTTCTCTTCCATTTTACATCAGAGAGAACGCCTTTCCTTTTCTCGATTGCCCTTTAGAATGAAACAGCCCTACTTTGGGTTCAGGTAAGGGGAACAACTCTTCTACTAAAGCACGTCGTTCTTCAAATTGGCTGCGACGGTCCGAGGCGGATACTGCACAAGCATTGGTCGCTAATCGTTTAATCAACCATTGCCATTTTGATTCAGCCCAACTCATTTCAGCAATATCTGCTGGCGGTACTTTAATTTTTTCTCGCCAAGGGATATAGGCTTCACCGCGCCCTTGAGAAGCGGGAGAAATAACGATTGCTTCCCCGGTCTGCAATTTTAAAAATTAGGCCGGTTCAAACAGATAACGTTTTTGAAAATTTTGATTCCAGCTCCGGGAAGTTCCTCCCTTAGAACGGCTGCGAGATTTTGAAGTGATTTCAATCTCTTCTTCCCCCAAGTAATCAGCAAAAAATTTGGCTGATTCTCCATCTTGGGGATTGAAAATAAATTTGGTTCCCGTCGCTCCGATGATAGCACGAGATAATTCTCGTCCATAGCTTTTTTGGAGTTGCGCTAAATTCTGAAATCCTAACAGCCCCACAAACCCATCTTCCCGGTTTTCATTCAACCAGTTGACAATATTGGGCAAATACAAAGTAGGCAATTCATCCAAGGCGACAACTAAAGGGTCAATCCGGGGAGTCGTGCGAGCCACATTGCGAGAGATAATTAAATGTAACATAGCTGCCAACAAAGGACCGACAATATCTCGGTTGTTACGGTCTAGCCCAAAAACAACCAATTGTTTACCTTCCAAATCCAAGGGTAACGAAGTTTGTCCACAAAATGCGCCAATAAAATCTCGCTTTAGAAAGCGTTGAAACATTCGTTGGGCTGTCCCTACAATTCCTGCGACCGTTTTCTCCGAATCCTTCACACTAATGACTTGAGATAAAGGTCGAGAAGTCCACACCTTTAATTTGGATTGAGAGGCCAATTCTAAACGAGCAGGCAGGTTGCTTAAACTCAAAAGTGCTTGAGCCGTCATCAAATCACAATATTCAGGTTTACCCGTTAACTCTCCCACGGCTTTAGTCACGAGCAAAATCCCTTCGACTAAAGAATCTCCCGCCTCTTCAAAAAATTTATCTGAACTCGCTTGACCCCCACTTCGGTCAAAATTGCGACTGACGACTTGGGCAAATTGACCCGCTACCACCGCATCTTCCGAATCCGATAAAAAATCCAACGGATTACAGGTTTCTGATTCAGGGAAACCCGGGGCAAACACCCGCAGGTTATATCCCCGCTTAATCGCATAAGCAGCCGCCCGGGAAGTCTGCGCCGGATATTTAAAGTCGTACAAAACTACGGGAAACCCCTGATCTAGGGCCGAACGGATAGCCGGGTCGATCGCACTGAAGGTTTTGCCGCTCCCTGGGGCACCACTAATGGCAACCCCACGCTGAACATCGGGAAGATACAGAGTTTTGTTAGCAGAACCCCTCAACCCCAATTTTTTAGGGGTTTTCTCAGCAATTCCTTGAGAGTGCCAAATTTTTTGCCATTGCGATCGCATCGCCGCAGGCGTCCCAATATATAAAGCGGCTTGGTTGCGCCGGGGGGATTTAATTTGGGTTTGGGCTTTTTTACGAGCATTCGCTCTCTCACGAGCGCCACCCCAATACCCGCTGGCAATTCGACCCGCCTTTTTGCCGTTGCTCATCCATTGGACCAAGACAATCGCCGCTGCACAACCGAGCAACACCAATCCGGTGGTCCCTTGAAAGTTTTGTTTTAATGCCTGAACAGTGTGAGAAATCGGACTCGTGGAACTGCCTTGACTGGTTGACATGATTGGACCTCATTTATTCAGAAGGGTTGCGGGCCATCAAAGAATGGTTGATGCGAACTAACTGCGCCCCTTGATAGCAATACAAATTACTGACCTGCACCCTCTGGCTTTGGGGCTGATTGATCCTTAAACAGGGAAACCCTTCTTGGGAATAGCGCCGGACCCCCTCAAATGCAGATTCTTCCGATAAAGGCGCATCGAGCAATCCACTGAAAACTCTCTGTTGCCTGGGAGTGTAGATCGCATACAAACACCCGACTTCCCCGCATAACCCTTGGGTGCGAAAATCGAAAATGTACAATGGATGGCGGCGATCGCGCCCGGGAATGACCCTTACCCATAAAGAATTTTCGTCAAGGGCCAATTCGCCTTCCCCCGGTTGATAATTGGCATGAATCACTGTGGAAATAAATTGCCGGTCCAACAAGGTCGTTGCTTGTTGCCAACTTGCATTTACTGAGGGATGACCCACTGGGAAGAAGAAGGCAAAGGCGATCGCCACCAGCACAGCGATACCCGCCAGTAATTTCCACGAGTGTTTAAATTGGGTAAAATATTTCACAACCGTTGTCCTCAACTACGACAATTCATTTGTTGATAGGCCGAGCGATATCCAGCGGCAACTCGGGTGCTGTGATCCGCAACGGTGTTGCCAAAACTGTCAACCGCTAAGGAATCGATAGGAATCGCAGCACCGGCAAAGTAGAGTTGAGCGACCCTTTCGATGAGCCGATCGCCGCTGAAGGGTCGAACAGTCACCGGGTCAATTTGGGAAGCGCTTCGCTCAATCAACCCCATCGCAGTTTCAAGAAATGCGCTATCAAAGACAGCGGTGGACAACCCAGCCTCGGGGTTACCTAAATCGGCTCCACCGCCATGAGCAGCGATCGCCTGCTTTAAAGAAGGGTGGTTAGCAGGCATCCGGTACGGTCCCACCCGTTCAACGCATTCTCCTGAGCGACAAGATTGGGAATCAATAGCAGCAGAAGATTGCACCACCTGGCTGAATGCAGTCCCCAAGGCATCCATTACCACTCCTTGATAAGTGCGATCGCAGCTTTTGGTGGGGGTGGGGAGCCAAGATTGAACCGATGGATTCGCCAACATCTCGTTCGTAGGCGCAGAAAACTCCCCCGACACTGAGAGGGAACCCGAACCCACACCGGAACTTACGGAAAGAGCAGGCAACAGTTGACCCAGCAAGACAGAATCACGTTCATTGACCGTCATCAGAGGGACTGGACCCATAAAATAAGGGGTACAACCCAACTCGGCCATACAAACCCGAAAAAATAAAGTCAACTCAGCGGTCCCGTCCTTCTCCGAAACATCCCAAAGCACCACCTTAAAGGGCCATTCGCCGGTTTCTCCAAACAAAAACCGTCCCGTGGGTTCCATTCCCCCATTCACCGTAGCTAAGGGACCATGCCCGCCCCGCACCTGCTGGTACTTCCCACTGATCCACTGTTTGCCATGAACAGCGGGATTGCCCGCTAATTCGATATGGGCGCATTCACTCTCACAAGGGACATTAAAGCCTTCCACATCAGAGCCACTTACTGTATTTCTGCGGTTTTTTTCCTGGGGACCTAGAGCAATATCTACCGTGGCAATCATGGGTCCAGCTGCTTGAATACCGTTGGGACTCAACTCATTGAGAGGGACAGAGGATAACCCAGGCACATCGGCGATCGTGACTGCTTCCCAATTATTTAAGTTGCCCAAAGTCGTCAAGGCTAAATTAGGAATATCCTGAATGTTATAGTTTTCTAAGGGTAAAGAACTCAAGGATAAAGAGTCTAAATGGGGAGAATTCAATAAAAATTCTCCAAAAGGTTGCTCCGGGTCGAAACCCACCTGCCCATTTACATCAGAAGCAACATAACTTACCAATTGCGCCGAATAGCCTTGAGCCAGACCTAGGTTAAGGTTCTCATTATCGCTCCTGAGTTCGGAAACCAGCAAATCATAAACCGGAGGAATTTGGGACAAAGGGAATTTAGCTAGATCTGGCACTGCACTCACTAAACTTTTTAAAGTTTGAAGCCGGATAGCTCCAAATTGAGCTAGGGTAACTTCTTGTAAATTCAAATTACTTCTTGGTGCAATTTCGCCTAAATTTTTCTCTTGAATTCGCAAGGATTGGCGAAAGTCACCCAAAGTTAACACCTGCGCGATTGGCGTTCCTACTTGCCATTCACGATAGGGGTCATATTCAGATTGCTGTAGCAGGTCTGGACTAACGATAAGCCTGCCCCCTTGGCTTATCGGCGGCAGAGAACCAAACGTAATTTCCCCCCAGTTTGGAATTTGGGTTTGATTCCAAGTTAGGGTAGGAACGCCGGTAGTTTGAGCATTGAGTCCAGGTAATAACATCCCGCTGATAAATAACAACAAAGCCAGTCCAGTTAAAGCCCAGTAGCCAAATCGGATGGGTTTACTTATTTTGTTCATGGCACTTTTCTACAATATTTATCCAAAAGTTTGCTATTTAAGACCCTGAATTATGAAAAAATTTATGTTAGATTGGGTCAGTTAAGGCTGAATCATTGAGCAAAGTAAGTTTTCTAAACGGGTCACTTCGCTCAACTTAACCGTTGCTCTTTAAGAGCCGAAAGCCGATTGAGTTATCAACAGAGTAGTCTGTCCCGTCTCAATCACCGCACTATCTGACCCACCCAGGTGTAACAACCGCTCAATGAGTGCATCAGAAATCCCGACTGCCCTTGCCGCATTCTCTGGAAATTGACCCTCCTCAACTCGGTTAATAAAATCATTTAACCGTTGGTCTAAAGCCCCATTAATTTCTAATAGCTGTTGATTTTGCGCCGTCATCACCCCACGCTTAAACTGTTGCAAATCAAAATTTTCAAAAGTAGAAGTCAACTGAAGGTATTGTGACGGCGACTGATTCATGCTCCCGTCAAAGATGGATAAATGATTAATAGATTCAGGCGCGGGCGAATCTAACTCAATTTTCACAACTGAATAAGAAGGAGTCTCACTGGGATATAACCGGAAAACATATACATTAGAACTCCCCTGCGTTGTCTGAGTGATTAACGTCAACAAAGAATCCTGTGCAGGAGGCAAACCTGGAAAATCAATCGCTTCAATGCGTCTTAGATGGACGACTCGCGCACCAGGCCGATCGCAGCTTTGGTTATTTAATCCCTCCAAACAGCCATCCACATCGACCGTGGCGAAGGACGGATTATCCAACCACACTTTTTTGATAACCTCGCCGGTGGGAATGACACTGATATTTACCCCTTGACCTGGGATTAAGCCAATGGAGACTGGCGCGTCTACTTCACCTCGGGCGGATGAAGCTGGCACGCGCAAAATTCCCGATGCAATCGCTTTTGTCGAGAGTCCAACCAGCAACCCAACGAATAAAACACTTCCTACGATTTGATGCCAATGCTTTTTCATTAATTATCTAAATTGAAAAGTACCGTGGACAAACAGAGTAACGGGGGTACCCGCTTCAACCATCCATAGGGGTGATTGCTGCTCCAATTGTTCTAATGCCAAGCGTTCCCGCTCCTCCAAGCGTTGGGAAAGAGCGCCCAACCCCCCAGATAAAGTAGCGCCGGTGATAGATTGCCATCCCCCCCGCCGTTGCGAGCGAGAATACTGAGTAGAGGAAAAACTACCCGAGGACGAAAACTGCTCCATGACATCCGGTTGGCTCAGGACATCCCCCACTTGGGCTAAGGCCCCGACTGCAAAAGCTCTAGCATCCCGATTTGCTATGCCCTGGGAAGAGGCTGAGCGTTGTCTGGCAATCAAGGGTTGTCCGTCCTCCCCTTGAATCGATAATACGGAGGGAGGCAGCCGGTATTCTTGATGCCCATCCACCAAGGCAATTGCTGTGGCCTCAACTACGCCATTCGAGGCGATTGCTTTTGCTTCAAAGATGACCCGAGTCCCGACTGGGAATAACACGGTTCCATCAGTCGAGCTTAAGGGTGCAGTCAGTTTGACAACGAATAGATTTGATGACCCCTCAGAAGGATTTACCCATACAGATGTCAGCAACTCCCCCGAGAGCGATCGGCCAATCTGTAACTGATTCTGAGCAAGCGTCCCATTCAGCAACGCAGGGGCAACTCTACCCGCAGAGGAGGACTTTACTCCGGCCTCGGTTTGGAGTTGATTTGCTTGAAATGTTATCCCCATTTCATCGGGAGCATTTGCAAGCTGAAAAGTATCCTGTATTACGGGCTTTGCCGTTAGGATATTTTGTTCTTCGGGTAAGGGTTGTACTCTAGGGGCTGCTGCTAAAATATTTTGTTCTTCGGGTAAGAGTTGCGACCCCTCAGACGAAGGTTGTACCAACTCAGCGATCGGGATATCATCCACCGAAGCTACTTCAGAGGGGTCTTCTAAGTGAGACATTTCCGGAACCGATATCTGACCATAAGAACCCAAAGCTCCCAGCAAAGCATACTGCTGCATGGGGTCGATCGCCTCGGGAACCGGACCTCTTTGCGATTCCAGAATGGGTTCAGGTTCCCGGATGGGTTCAGGTTTCTGAATGGGTTCAGGTTCCCGGATAGGTTCAGGCTCCGGGATGGGTTCAGGTTCCCGAATGGGTTCGGGTTTCCGAATAGGTTCGGGCTCCGGGATGGGTTCGGGTTCCCGGATAGGTTCAGTCCGAGGAGTTGCAGGCCGAACCGATTGAACGGGTCTGACTGCCGGTGGTGGTGGAGATGGGGCAGGTGGTGAAGAGGGTCGAGGGGAGATTGAGGTTACCTCCGGTTCAGGTAAGTCTGAGCGTTCCTCCGCATCTTGTTCTCCACCCGGTAAAGTTTCTGGAGACTCTACAGCCGTTGGAACGGCTTCTCGACGGCGCTGGGACCAGTCCTCCAGTTGCTCAGATTGTCGCCCAAGCGCCAATTGAGTTTTCAATTCCCCAATTTCATTTTCAGAACCATCAGAATTAGACGGGGTGGCGACCGATTCCTTAGCGGACTCTTTTGTGGAGGAGGGCGCGCGACCAATGGGAGTATTCATCACTCCATTCAAAAAAATTGCCCCCATTGCAAATAAGACAGCCATCATCAATCCAACTGCGCCAAATTTAGCAAAAGGATTGCCCGAAAAGGTGGGTTTAGTTGAGTTGTTATGAGGATTGTCGTCACTTTCTATCAAGTCTTGGGCCGTAATCCCCAACTCTCCTGATTCCTCATCATCCCTTAAATTAACGGAAGGGGGAAAGGTTTCCATGATAACTTCATCCTGAATTTTAGGTCCAGTAACAGAAGTATCAACCTCCGGATTAAGCTCAAATAGTTTGGCGATTTCTTCTTCACTCCATAAGGGTACCGCCCTGTCAAACATCTCGTCTATTGAGTTAGATGGGTTATTGGATTTCATCTTTGAATTCCTCCTTAAATATCTCGAATTGCGTAAATTTCCAACCCTCTCTGGCGGATAGTTGAAATGATAGCTTCAATGCCAGTTTCCGCTAAAGGGGATGTAGGCGGTTCAACTGCCCTTACGAAAATTTCCTTGTTAAAGGGGGTATATTCTCCTAAAGCATTATTGTGGTCAAAAAATGCTAAATTAGCTACTAATGTCAATTTCCACTCACCTTCTTGGATTTGTTGAGGAGGACTCAACTCCAAAATTTCCAAAACTACTGAGGAACGGTTACGCCAAACCCCAGGAGGCGTTAAATCGGCAATCTGAGTTAACAATTCATTCCGAAAATCGTGGGATAAGGCAAAAGAAGCGTGCCAAGCTGGGGTCGCTACCAACCGACGCGGACCGCCACTCTTAGCGATATTCATCCCCGAATCAGGCTGGGAAGAGTTGGCCTTTTCACCGGGCAACTGAGGGAGTTCTCCTGTCCAGGTAAACAACAAACTCATGGTTTCCCGGACAAAGGATTGGATCACTTCTGGGGTGCGCTCCTTTGAATCGATCGCCGCAACTTGAATCGCTTCCCCGGTTTGCAATTGCACTAAAGAAGGAGCAGGGCGATCGGCTAATCGGGAGTAGGCTCCGTATAAGACGACTAAAATTCCCAAGGTGACGATTTGAAAGCCTAATGTTGTAATGCATAAAATCCCCAAAGCGTCTTTTTTAGAAATTGCGTCACGGTTTCGGGATAAAAACCTCAACGTAGGGTTGGATGTTTTATTTTCCATTTTTAGGAGATTTTAAGATTTCTTAAGAGGGAAAAAATATTCCAGCCCAAATTTAGCCAATGAAGATAAACTATTGAAAACAGCCATTCCGGCTCCCGAGGCTAAAATTACGGCTAAAATTGGAGAAAGTAACCCCACCGCAAATGCAAAAATTAAGGGGTCATTTTGCTCGGCTTTGACAATTAAGGTAGCAACTAATCCGCTAATGATATTAAAACTGAGCTTAACCATTGCCACAGAAAAAAAGCCAGATAGCCATGCCCAAATTGCTTTTTGACCTACCGGAAGTAAAGAACCCCCTACAGCCAAAGGACCAAGGAGTGCCGTCAATAACCAAGAAATTTCTACAATCCATTGAAAGGCGATCGATAAACTAATCAGTAGCCCTTTCACGGCAATTTGAAAAATGTTGGTATTCATAAATGCCACGGCATCCGATCCAAAGGTGCTATCAATTATTCGGTCTAAGAGTCCGGTAGGTTGCTCAACTTGGGCTGCAATGTCTTCGGCTTGTTCAACTTTTTGCTCAAAACATTGCCGCTGCTGTTGTGGGTCAGCCAATCCAGAACATTGACTCAAAATCGCTCGCACAGCATCTTCAGCGGCAGATTCTTCCATCACCTGCTGGTAGGCTTCGGATAAACGGATTGAAGCAGATGTTTGCTCCAGTAAGGATTGATTAACTCCATTTAAAATTGAGCGCAATTGCAAGGTAGTGGTTGATAAAACTGCCGCTTGATTGGATAGTAAAATCACAATAACAATCGGCCAAATAATTTGGTCAAATCCTCGCCAATCTTCTTGGTAGAGCAATGCCCCAAAGGTCTGCACGACCCAAATCATTAAAGTACCAACGGCAAACAAAATTCCCAAGTTAGCAATGCTGACATAGAGTCCCCCACCAATTACATCCATCCAAAGCTGATCCATCGCCGCTGAAATGAATTCGGCACCTTGGGCGCTTTGTTCAATAATGGAAGCAGATGATTGACCTAGATTAGCAATACAATAGAAATTAGCAGTCAAGCTAAACATGGTTTTTAAAGACTCATAGACCGATAAAATCGGCTTTAGAACAATCGTCCAAAACCCGCTGTACGCATCACCTGAAAACTGGCCCCTAATGTTTGAGCATTTTGGGTACGGGTTTGAGTATCTAAGGTCCGAGAAATATTAGAAAGTTGCAAGTTTTGTAAATCCCCAGACCGATGAACCCGCTGTTGATCGGCATACATACTGCCCAGTAAAGCACCCAGTTCAGTATTTTGCGCGGCAATCCGTTTCATGACATCTTGTGTAGCCTGATCTTGTTGCGCTGCCGTTCCCAGTTGTTGAGATTGTTCGACTGAAGCTTGAATTCTTTCGAGTCGTTGTTCTTGTAAAATCTGCCCTGATTTAGAAAAAGTTTCTGCAGCCTGTGCTTGGGCTAATTGTCGGTCCACTTCCGTTGCCGCCCACTCAACATCATAGCTAGGATTTTCGTTAGTGACTACCTCTTCTAATCTTAAGCGAATTTCCCCAGGATCCGGAATCCCTAACCGTCCTTTTGCATCCTCGACCAGAGCAAAAATATCGGTTTGCACCTGTTCAGATAAAGAATTAAGCCTTTCTCCAAGGATATCATCCACATAAAATTCTAAGGAGGATAACCTTTGCTTAAATTCTTGAACTATTTCCTGTAAGGGAAACTTAAGTAAACTCTGGGAGATTTGAGGCGTTTCTAAGGCATAGGCTGGAGAAACTTCACTCAAAATAGCTACTAAGATGACGGCACGTGGTACAATTAAATTGCTGGTGTATTTCATAATATTCTCTACGTTTTCAACTATTAAGAAGCAATTTGTTGAGAAAATTTCGTTAGCCCCACTAACGAGTTACCTGAGCGTTCTAAAATTTCTCGACGGGCTTTTTGTTCTTCGGGGTTATTGGCTAAGGCCGCCAATAGTTGCCAACTGGGATAGTAACGGCAAGGAGTATAAGTTCCCTGAGTTTCTACAAGCCAGTGAGAACAACCCTCTGTTTTGTTGGGAAAGAAACTGGCAGAAGCATTTTTTTCGATAATGGATGGGGGATAGCGAAAAATGTTTACGAAGCTTTCAACCGCTGAAGGCTGAATCCTGCCGACCAAGCGAGTCGTTAAATTTTGAAGAATTTTGGCCCCGGCTGAAGAGGCGGCAATCGTATCTGGGTCTTGGGCTGATAATAAGACCCGGATTCCGCTTTTGGCTCCATTGGCACAAAGTTTACCCAACAAGTTGGCAATACTGTCAAACTGAAATAAAATCGGCGCTTCATCTACAAAGAAAATTGAAGCAGAAGCGGCTAAAGCTCGACGGAGTGCAGCCGAGTAGGCCGCTAAACTAATAATTGCTGCATCTTCATCATTCGATAAATTCCGTAAGGCAAATACTAACAGTTGGGAATCGCTACGGAAGGTTGACGGAGAAGAAATCGCCTGCCCGACACGAGAAGTTAACCAAAACCGTAACCGGAGTTTAATCCGCTCAATTGCCGTTTGAGTATCGCCTGGAATCAACTCTAATTGTAACCGTTCTCCCGAACAATAGGAGATAAAATCGCTTAAAGTGGGCATATCCTGCCAAGCTGAAGAGCCAATCCCTTCCACATAGGCCCGGGCATAACGATGACGGATTTGATTGTCCGTGAAAAAGGCAGTTAATGCTAACCCTAACACCGACCGAATTGTGTCGGTTAAAACTGGATCGGCAATCCCACCTAGCCTTGACCCGACGACCATTGCCATTAAGGCAGATAGCAAAAAGTCTTGATAATCTTGAAACCGTTGGGTTTGCAATTTCCCTTCAAGTCCTTTGAGGTCAGGAATTTCAAAGAGATTACTAGACTCTGAGCCAATGTCAAAATAGGCTCCTATTCCTTTCAAAAACCGAGTTAAGTCATCAAAGGTACTGCTGCCATCTGGTTTGGGGTAGTCCATAATGACCACAGGCATTTGATGGGCTAAGGCTTGGATGATGCATCCTCCAACCAAAGTAGATTTACCCCCTCGACTTGTACTAAAAAACCCTAAATTTTGATGTTGAGTGTATAAATCAAGATAGACGGGATTACCCCCTTCTTGGGAAATTAATTCTAATCCCCTCTTATCGGTGGGTTTAATTCGGACTAAAGACATTAATCCGGGTACTTCTGAAGACAAATAAAGTTGCCGCCGATTGAATGGGGTACTTAATAATTTATCCCATACCAACGGCAAACACTGCAACCAAAGTTTCCAAGGATATTCCGTTTCCCGCAACACCCATGCTGGAGGCAAAAATAAGGATTCCAAATACCGTGCGGCTTCATCTAATTCTTGCCGGGTTTTTCGGTAAACTAAAAAAACAACCCCAACATGAATGGGAATCGAGCCTTCAAAGATTTCTTCTTGGGCAGCTATGGATTTTTTGAGGTTGAGTTGCGCCTTTACATCAACCGAATTGGATTGCAGGGAGCGCTCTTGAGCCGTCATGGATTGCTTAACCAACCGCTGCATATTGGTCTTGACCAAGGTATCGCTACCTCGCGTAAGTTGGCAGACTATCTCGGTATCCCGGATGCGATCGCGAGAAATGACTGACCATAGATAGCACAGCTGTCGGCGCGCATCCGGCCATCCTCCCGGCTTTTCCACAAATGCTAAAGGGGCAATATAGCGCTGATTGAGATAAATCCAGCGGCGATCGGGAATGGGGCTCGAGCTTTCCGACTGCATCAAGATGGTTACGGGGTGATACTTAGAATAGATTTCTTCTCTGACTCCCGTTTCATCAAGTACCAACAATTGCGGAATCGGCACCGGCGGCGTCTCATTAAACCGCTTCCATAAGTGACTCCATAATTCCCGATCGCTTAACGGTCGAATAGACAATCCCATGCCATTGGTTAAAAGTTGCTGCCAAATTTGATACCCATCATGGTAAGCACAGAGTAACACTTGTTCGACTCGCCGATATTGCCGTTCTTCTAACTGTCCCGTAAATGAATGCCACCACCGTTCTCCTCGGGATAATAACTTCTCAATCCAATCTGTTTTTTGATGAGCAAATGCCTCCACGGTATAAGTAACATACAGTCGCAAAAATACCGGCTTTCGTTGGCCCCGTTCTGTGAGTTCTCGTAATCGCATCCGCTCTGCATACAATAAATAGCGCAATTCCGTATTGGAACACTGTTCAAATAAATCTTGAAGTTCTTGTTCCCGGTGGGTGCTATCTGCGAATGAACCCAAATTCACGGTTAAGGTTTCACCGACGGGTAAATCTTTCAATCCCGCTTCAATTGCCTGAAGGGTAGGCTCTACCTCTTCGTCGGTGAGAGTCGCATGAATTCCTTGGCAATCAAACCCAAAAATAAGTTTAAACTGATGTTCTCCTTTTCTTAACAAATAAACCCCGATAGGAGAAGATGCCAAATCAACACGAACTAAAGAAGCTAAGTTGACCACATCTTCTAATGGAGTAAACCGCTGATTTCCCCAGCCCCTATCAATAGATTGTCTTCCGACTTTGGTCATTGCTTTTTTCCTCGTGAATAAGATGAACGGGGTGGAGTCTTAGCTAAAAGTGGAGTAAATCTGGCAAAACCTCGGGACCACTTGGGAACCGGGATAAACTTACTGAGATACCACCAAGCTCCTTTAGCCGTGAGAATCCACCAGGTCGAGATTCCCCAAAAAGCCACTGCCCCAGTCACGACCCAGTTTTGGCCTAACCCTACTTTAATTAAGTAATAAGATGCTCCGGCAATGGCTACCCAGGGTAATAATTGATCGGCGGGGAAAGGGCCGATGTTAGGATGCCTTCCTAGAGCTTGGTTCACTTTTTTGAAAGATGGAGTGGAGGACATAATTATCCCAACTATTAGGTAGTTTAAGTCCACGAGTTGCTAGAGCAATTAAGCTCCCCCGCCCCCTCCTATAATCAAATTGGTTAACACATCTCCTAAAGTCACAGCAATCAAAATAATCAGAGGTTGACGCGCTAGAGTTTGCCAATCCTCATCCTGCCGAACGGCATTGATCACTCGGACCAAGGCAATTCCTAAATAAATCAAGAAAATCCCTCGCAAAACGTTGAAGACTAAAGGGACAACTTCTCCAGCTTCGGGGAACTGCTGAGACATCCAATCTTCTCCTCCCTGGAAAAATTGAGCCATTCCGGGTCCAGAAAAAATATCTAGCCACCACACGAGGAACACTGACATGAAAATTAGAATCTGAGTTGGGTAAACGGGAGAACGCCATTGAAATCTTTGCCCTTTTTTCTTGCCCCGCTTTCTTTCCAGCCCTAATGCTAAAGCCCCTGAGAATATCAACAAAAATTGTAGGAAAATAAACCAACTGAAGTGGATGATTCCCGACACCACTAAAAGACAACAAGCTATCCAAAATAAGTGGTTAAACGAAACCAATGGCCTGAGATAGGTCCCATTTATTTTTGTTTTGTGAGAGATAATAGGGAGTTTCATTGGTACAATTTAATCAACTCTGTTACTTTTAGTGTTAGCAATCGTGAGTAGCTTAGGTGCTCTACCTCCAGGAATATAATAAATCTCACTAAAACTTATAGTTTCCATAGAGGATACCTCTAGGGAGCGATTTTAAGATGATAATCAGGCCAATTTCGAGGAGTATCTGGATATTCGGTCTAACTTTTTACTTAACCTGTATAAGCCCTTCCCCTCCTTTAATCTTTGATATCAGTAGGATGGGCGCTTTGGGTCCCTCACCCTCCCTATCTGGAGGTAGAGAGGGAATGAAAAATTAGGTGGTGAAAAACCTGGAGAAAGTGGGTCGATTAAAATAGGAATAAATTTCCCCTAGTGCTTAACCTACGATGTTTTTTTTAATCCCTTAAAAAAAATAGGAGGGGCCAATTAATGCCACTCCTCTTACCCATCCTTGTCTTCATTACCCTTTTAGCCAGTAATGAGTACATATCCGTTCATTAAGCTAAAAGGAGTTAGGCTCCTTCCCTTGACGATCGCTCACAAACAGCTCGGGATAAAGCTGGTAGACATTCATTTCCTCCAGTGGATTTACTGGCGAACCGGCTTTGATGTCATAATAGTCGGCTGCTTCCATTGCGTAGGGAAGTTCCGTTAAACCTTCACCCTCTCGAATAGCCCGTAGATTAACCGCTCGTTTCATCTGTTCGGGTGGTTCATTTTTCCCTAAATTTTCCACGGGATAATCACATCCATAATTACGTTCGTAGGCTTCCCTTTGGGCCGTCAATACCTTTAATTCTCGATAGGTTTCAAACTCAAATTCCTGAATTTGTTGGGCTGTATATCCCCGAGATAAATACTGCCCCTTAAACTCTTCTTTCATTGACCCATCGGCATTGTAGTGCGCCCGGATTTCCCTGGGGGCGAGGGCATATCCTGCCTCCTGGGGTTCCCTAGATTCAAAGCTTTCAGGACTATTTGAGGCATCCCGGACCTGGCTGTATAAAGTTTTAGAATTTGTTGGTTCCATTGCTTAACTCTTTCTGGTTTCAGGGTGAATTTACTTAAATTATACATTTTTGGATAAGGCTCACCTCCTAGATTAAGCCATGATAAATTTGCAACATTTCGATAACCAGCTCAACGACTGGATTTATATCAATGCCGAGGGAGAATCTCCTGAAATTTTGACGGAATCTCTGGAAAACACCATGCTAGAGGCTATTTTCCCGGAGGCTCCTGAAGGCACATTCAGTATCGGTGAAATCCAAAACTCAACCACTCCCGAGGACTTAGAGAAACACCCTAACCAACATAAATTGCTCCTCGCCTCCGGAAAACGGCTGGTTTATGGTCCCGAGGATTATAAGCAAGCACTCGATCTCATCTTGCCCGACGAAAAAGATAAAGCCGCTTATGGGTCACTCTTTATCGGAAGTTGCCTGGACACTCTCAACAGCCGACAGGTCCGAATCTTAATTGTCGAGGATGACCGGGAATCTCCACAGGCGGGGGAAAATGGCGGAATTTTACCCAATGGGTTGGCCTTAGCCCAAGTGGGTGACTCCCACGGCAAAATTTCTCCAGCCCTAGCTCGGTCCTGGGATACCCTCGATGCTAAACTTCAAAACGGCCCCCGAATTGATGGACAGCCCGATGAAATCATCCGTCATGTCGTACAACATCGAGCCTTTTTTCCTGATTTTCCAGGGGAAGCCAAAATTGCCAAGGGAACACTCGCCCCCAAATCTTTGGATGAGCTCGACCCCAGCCAACAGCAACCCCTAGACTTAATCTTGCCACGTTCCAGTTTCAAAGGAGGAACCACAAAACCAGCGGTTGGACTCTACGAAGTTTCAATGTGGATGGGAGTCAAATCAATTTCCGAATGGACCTTAACTTCCACAGCAGAAGCAGGGCTCGAAAGAGATACCCTGCGAACCCTAGAAAAAAAGGCAGCCTTTCTCAGCGTTGAATCGAACGATCCCCGAAAGGTAGCGCGGCTTTACTGCGAGACTTACGAAAAAGCCCAAGCGGCCCGTTTGGTAAATGCGCGCACTGAAGACAACCAAAATATCTCCCCAAAAGATTCTGAACCCTCCTCAACAGAACAGACTTTTTACAAAATCTTGAAAGCTGAGTTAGCCGGGGGCCATTCCCAGCTGCTCGAATCAAAGTATGTACGAGATAAACTGGATGAATTTTTGCGTTCTTCTCGCCTAGAAATAGCCACAGGCGGAGCGATTAAGTGGGATAGGGCCAGCATCATTATCCCCTCAAAAGAGTTAAATGATGACCAAGTTTGCGTTCCCAAATTTGATTATGGGAATGAAATCCTCGGATTCCGCTCTCCCCTGCTCTATGAAGATGCGATCGCCGTCCAAACCAATACTTTTACCACGGACCTCCTCGACCCAGAGGGACGCCCGCTTGTGGGAGTCGCCGTAGTTAGTGATGAGTCCTATCCTGAATACCTGGCCCGCCGAATTGAAGGAATAACGGGTTGCTCGGTCATTTCTTCTGAAACGTTACGCGATCGCCCCACGATTGCCCCAGACGAAAGTGTTCGAGATTATGCACTGCGGCTATTTGCTGAAGAATTTATCAAAATTGAAGCCCAAACTCAATTTCAAAAAGACCCAACCGCTTTACAATCATCCGAACGCACCCAACTGGAGACTCAGTTGCAGCAACATTTGGATAAGCTGGACAATACCCTAAAACATCAAACCTACAGCCAAGCCGCCGGGGAAGATTATGATGGGGATTCCAAATCCTTTGCTCTGAGCGCCTCTTATCCAAAAACGACCACCTACCTCAAACAGCAACAAAACCCACACCGCGCTCACCCACCCACACCCAAGCTCAAGAAGGCTTCCTTTGTTGAATCTGATGGCTCCCCTTCCCCGCTCACCAAAATAGCGCTACATACAGCCAACCACTGGGTCGGGATTGCTAATAATCAAGTCAAAGCAGCACGCTGTGTGGAGGAAGAAGTCGAAGTTCTGAGGGACTATGGCTCGATTCAAGAGCAGCAAGGCTATCTGCGTCAAATTAACTCCCATTACCAAACCCTGCTGCAAGTTGATCGCCAGGCTGTTCAGGTGAGCCAGCGGCTCCCGGATGACGTTCGAGCTGACGTTGAATCGTTCGCGGCCCTACCTCCTATTGTCGCACCTGAGCAAGTTAAAGAAGAGTTAGACCGATATCGCCAATTTATTCGGTTTAAAGTCGTACCCCCCCTACTCATTCAAAACCAGATTGCCGTGGATAGCAAAAAAAGTGCTACCCCGATGGATGAAACAGTGGTCAAGCAATATGGTAATCTCGTCCATCGCATCCCCAGTTATCTGCGGGAAAAAAAACATCCAGACATTTACAAAAATGGTCGAGTCATCCAGACCAATGGCTACTCGTTAAAAGAACTCAACATTCAAAATGTCAACAGCCATTTTCAAAGAACCGAGCTAGAAGCTCGTCCAATTGAGCAGTTTCGAGATTTATTCCCCAGTAAAACCCCCACGGGGGAAGCTGTGTTTTCACCCAGCCAAAAGTTGCGGGCATTGCAGGCGAAGACCGAATTTGATCGCCTGTTCAATTACGCCAAAGAGCAGGATATGAAACGCCGAAGTGAGTTAGGGCCAGTGTTGCGCTGTCAAACCGGCGGCGGAAAAGAACTGGACATCACCAATATTACTGAGGCTAATCATCCCTTAGCGTTTCAAGCCAATGAATTTGAGGTTTTTTTCGTCCCCAATAAGCAGCGGCATACTTATCCGCACCATCAAGTTTTGGCCCTTGCCAAAACCGGCGAAACTTTGGAAAATGGAAAACCGAAATGGGCGGTATTGGGGACGCTCAGCGAAAGTGACCGGAAGGCTTATCATAAGGGGGCTGAAACGATAGAAGCCAGACTACAACTTTTAGAAAGAAAACCCGGAATCAGCGAAAAGCAATGCCAACTCTTATTTGAACGAGCCACCACAATGGCGTCAGTTTGGAGGGAGCAAGTCAAAGAAAGGGGTGAACTCTTCGCAATGGCGGCGGCTACCTGGCATTTATGCACGACTCCAGATAATCGTTCGGCATCCGAGAAAGACCCCTGTGAATACAAAATCCAACATTTTGTCTTTGCCGCGTTCCCCGATGAAATTGCCGAGCAATGCAAATCCCTCCAATTTCGCCAACTGATGGTGACGGGAATCCAAGGGGTCGAAGCCATCCCCACTGGCGAAATTTCTCTTAAGGTGGATTGCGATCGCCAATTACCCCCGGATGACCCTTTGGCGGGACAACGAATTCTTTTGGCTTCACGCGAACCCGGCCACTCTGAAAGAATCGGAACTCTGAATGTAAAAGAAGCACAACTCCCTGTGGGAACTCAAGCCCAAGGAATCTGTACCCCAGGACTATGCTACAGCGCTACCCTAAACATTGAAGGATTACCGGAACCCATTTCCATTGGAAAAATCAACGAAAATGACTTTGCCCATGTCCCTTTGACCGGGCAAACTCTCCCCATTCAGCTCCAATCTCTCCCCTCGATGTCCTACCTCGTTAGAACCGAACAAGGACAACTCATTGGAGAACTCGATAGCGATTCTGTCGCTTGCTTAAACAATGCCGGAGTTTTAAATCGGCGGTTTGCGTTCTCGGCCTCCTTGCAAACCCTCGGCAAACAACAAGGAACTTACAGTTTAGCCACAACCGCCAAGGGTAATACGCTGGCCATCCGTAAGCAAAACACCCTGCGTGGAGGGGCCTTTAAAACACATCGTTTCACTGGCGAAACTTTACGATTAGTCGTCGAAGAACAACGCATTCAACAAATCGCGGCGGTTGTCCCTGATGCTGATGGAAGCAGGGTTTTGGGAATTTTCACCCCGAATACCAAATCTTCTAAAATTGCTGTGCAGAAAGCCTTTGGTACAAATCCACCAGGAGCCTCGGATGCCCAACTCAAACAAGCTTTTGAACGGGGAGCTTTAGAAAACTTAACATTTGAGGCTCAAGTTTGGGGTAAAACTTCAACCCTTTGCGTCACAATTGACCCCAGCTCCATCCGCTATCCGGATATTTGGGTAAGTCCAAAAACACCTGAGTCCGAAAGCGCAACTCACCCGCGCGATCGCCTAGAAGAAAATTTGCTGAATACTTTAATGACTCCCATTATTCCTCATTACTTAGAAACCGACTCTTCACCCAATCAACAGCTTTACGGACTGACTGTCGATGCTCATAAAATTGAACAAGTACGGAATTTTTTAGACCACCAGCAGATTCCCTACTACCAAGTTGATCCCTCTTCTGATGAAATGTTCTTAGAAACAAAGCGAGGATATGCAGTCTTGCGAGCTTTCGAGGGTGATGTTCCTGAATCCATTAAACAAAAAATCTCCCAGAAGTATGGAGAACCCTTGAATGCCAATTTGACTGATTTAGCTACGATCAGCCCTTATCATCAATATCTTGAATCTACACCCCCATTAGAATCGAAAGAAGGTTTGCAGGTCCGCTCCGTTCTGGAACAATCGGCTACATCTGGGCACTTTGTGGCAGACGACTTCCCCCAGAAGGCGATCGCCTCCGGCATAGCTCCGCTTACCTCCGCTAACTCAAACCCAACTTTGCAAACTGAGCAAACTGACCCGGCCCCCAAGCAGGCGATTGCCTCCGGCATAGCTCCGCTTACCGCAACTAATCCAACCCCAACCCCTCAATCTGACCCTTCTCCCGGGGAAGCGATTGCAACTAACCCAACCCCAACCCCTGAATCTGACCCTTCTCCCCGGGAAGCGATCGCAACTAACCCAACTCCGCAAACTGACCCGGCCCCCAAACAGGCGATCGCAACTAACCCAACTCCGCAAACTAACCCTTCTCCACAGGAGGCAGCAGTAGAAGAAGTCCGTAATTGGTATCGAGCTGCCCACCAATTGGGTAAACCGGAACCCTACTTAAAGCGGATTAGCGAGATTGGTCAGGCAGTAAAACAGGGCCATCCACTTTCAGAAGCGGCAGCCACGGCGATGCACCAGGATATCCACAAATTTGTGGAACAATCCTGGCGCTCCTCAAACTCTTCTAGGGAATCAACCCGGTGATTCTTCTTCCACTAAGGCTTGTAAGTCCTTGAGCAACTTACGAAGTTTCTTTTGTTTTGTCGGATCCTTCCAAACTTCAGATTTTTTAACCTGAGAATAAGCCGCATCGAATTCCTGTTTTAAGGATCGTGTTTTGACGGATTGATTCTCCAACCGATAGGCAGTAATTTTTTCTTTGATTTGGGACAAGGACAAACCCTGAGAAATGGCTTCCTCTAATAATTCAGTCCGAACATCTGCCTGCTTCACTGTGGCTATCGCCCGGGCTTTGGTGTACTCCAACTGCCCCTGCCTTAAACTCGCCTTAACATCCTCGGGCATATTGAGTAAAGGCAAGCGGTTGGTTCGGAAACTTTCTGGGGTAAATTTACCCAAGGTCTCAAAAATGCCTACAAGTTGTTGCCACTTCTCCCCGTGGATAACATTATCCGCAGACTCCCGTTCGGGATGGGCAGACTGGTTAAACCACTTTAAAATAGTGGCTTGTGGCTCCGTTAAGCGCAACTCCAGCAGTCGTAAAATTCCTTCGGTTTCTTCTATTGGATTGAGGTCTTCTCGTTGTAAATTTTCCAGGAGCGCTACCTCCAGAACTTCTACATCGGACAGGGAGCGTACCAACACCGGAATTTGCTTCAACCCAGCAGCTTTTGCCGCACGATATCGACGTTCGCCAGCTACCAATTCATAACGGCCCTCACCTTGAGGACGCACCAGAATGGGCTGCAAAATTCCGTATTGCTTAACTGATTGAATTAAATCTTGCTCTTTCTCGGGTGCAAAATAACGCCGGGGCTGTTCAGATACTTGAATGAGATCTAGCTCGACTTGCACAGGTTCAGTTTGACTAGCATCACCATCAGCTGAGTCCGCTGATCCTCCAAACAGAGCATCAACACCTTTAAGTTGATAAGTTGAACGTTTGTTCATTATTTTTTATCTAGGAGTTTAGCGATTTCTTTCAAAACTTGAATGGCTCCATGAGTCCGCTGATACAGGGCTAAAGGAAGTTGTTGGGACGAAGCATCAACAAATGCCACTGCACGGGGAACCGTTGGAAAAATAGGAGCAATTTTAGATAGAGATTGGCGGATTGATTCAACACAAGCTGACGCCTGTGCCGTTCGCGCATCGTACATCGTCGGGACAAACCCAGAAATTTGCAGTTGGCGGTTAGCTCGGCTTTTAACCCGGGAAATCGTCTGCAAAAGCAATTCAGTTCCTTTGAGGGCTTTAAATTCGGTTTGAATCGGAACTAAGACGTGGGAAGCGGCCACCAAACTAATATAACTGAGAATGCCTAAAGAGGGTGGACAGTCAATCAAAATAAAATCGTAGTTTTCTCGGACCGATTCAAGCGCATCGACCAAGCGCAATTCTCGCATATCCGCCACCACTAATTCTAGTTCTGCTCCACTTAAATTGATGTTGGCCGGAACTAAATCTAAGCTCTGTTGATACAGTCCGCTATGAATGGGCAATGGCTCGGCTGCCATCAAGGATTGATAAATTGTCTCCTCCAGATCGGAGGGCTCCAGCCCCAGAAACACCGTCAAGGAGGCTTGGGGGTCCATGTCCACTAACAAAACTTTTCGTTTCCTCAATGCCAGGTGGTATCCCAGATTATGGGTGAGAGAGGTTTTTCCCACCCCCCCGGATTGGTTGAAAATGGCAATAATCTTGGCTTGTCCCATTTATATTTTTTAGGGGTGATGGCTTATTCGAGAAAAAAGGTTACAAGAAACTAAACCGGGCAAGGGCGCGAGTGCGCTACTGCGATGATGTCTATCCAATTTTAATTACCATGAATGCTGTCATTTTAAACCCACACATCGTCAAACTAGATTCGTTTGACCCTAACTTACTGACCGCCCTTGCACAAAAAGCTCGCTATCTGGGTGGAAAATTTCGGACTAGCCTCTTACCTAAGAAACGAGTGGCTACCTTGACTTTTTCCACTTTGCCCTCCGTTAGCTTGTCTGAGATTGTGAACGAAGTGATAAACCCTGAGATGAATTCTACACCAGCCAACATTTTTGAGCAATCACTCCCGAAGAACAACTCTTGTGAATCTTCTGAGGCGATTGCATCTCGACCCCACAACCCGATCGCTACAACGGAATCAACTGCTACCCCAGCTCCCTCGAACGAGGTAATTGCACCCGAACCCGAAACGCTGGAACCGATTGATAACGCTAAACCATCTACGGCAAACCCTGAAGAAAATGCCTGGGCTAGTTTAGCGGACCTCTTGAGCCAGCGGAAAACCAAGCTCAAGAAACTAGCCCAACACCACAAAATCCCAGGGCGCTCCTCAATGACCCACGAACAAAAAGCGGAAGCCTTGGTGGGATTCGTCTTAGCCAGTGACCTTTAATTTGTTAAGAATTACGCGAATGTGAACTTAAAACTAAATGTAGCGACATTCTGTACGAATGCCTCTACATTTAGTTTTAAGCCCACATTCCGCATAAGCAAAAATACTTAGCTGGAATGTCTCCGCAAGTTTTTTGGCTGAATCGACCATTTTCTTAAAATGGCTACACACCTTTCCCTATAATGTTTTCAGCTATTTTCTGTAGAACGGGCTCTATAACTCCCTCCATCGGAGCAAGCACTCAAAAAGTGCAGTTTTTATTGAGAATATTCTCAATAAGCCCCAAAACTCCGGTTACAGTAAGGACCATCGTTCCCCTAGATTTTCTATGAAATCGCTGGAACCCTTTATGGCCAAAGGTTTTTAAAAAATAAAACCTCAGCAATTAAACCTGCGGAATGTGGGTTTAAGGATGAAAAATTCCGTAACTCCTGGTTTATTTTTCGTCGCAAATTCCATTACTTGGTTGGGGCGCATCCGCGCCATTGCCATGAACAAAATTAAATCAAGAATTAACCTTATGAATAGCGCCAATACTGTCGGACGAGTCGGCCAAAACCCCGAACTTCGCTATTTTGGGTCTGGGCGAGTTCTTGCCAAATTTTCGATTTACATTCTCCCCTTAAAAATATTTGGCAATTTTTTTAATTTCCTCCGCCTGGAATTGGGCCAATAACGCCAAAAGTGCCGTAAACGGGCAAGGGGTATTTGCAAAGGTCAAACCCGGACCCCATTTATCGATGCGCGACTCTAATATAGGTTGACCCGTGAACTTGCTCAAGACTGCCGACAAAAAACGGAGACAGCGCGAACGACGACCAGACCGAGCATTGAGTTTGTCACCGGCATGACGCAACGGCAAAAATCGGTCACAAAATTCTTCCGGACTCATCGTTATGATTATGGGTTGGCTCGGCTGCGGGGTAGATTGATTGCTACGGTTGGATACTGCGTACATAAAAAAATCTCCTGATTTAATGAGAATGATTAAGGGATAGTTTTTGGTAGCTTAGGATTGATGAACACTTCCATACCTCACCGACAAACCTTTTATATGGCTTGGGCGTGAGGCACTTAATACTTGAGTTTTATCTCAGTTGACAAAGTGTTGAGAATCAAAGTTGTTTTAAGAGCGTTGCACTTGACCCAACGGTGACAATTCCCAATCAAGCCGCTTTTTAAGTTCTTGATTTTCCTGTTGAATTTGGGTTAGCTGCTTTTTGGCGTCGTACAACCGGGCGTTGAGTTCAGTGACTTGCTGCTGCCACTGCAACACCTGCGGATTTTTTTGGGGGTCTTTATAGCGGGCGATCGCCTCCGTGGCTTGCGCTAACCAAGATTGCAATTCTTCAATCTGCAACTGTTTTTCTTCAGTAACCGAACGTATTTGCTGTTGGGCTTCTTCTACGGGGACAAAAATGTCCGCCGGTGGTAAGAAGACTTCAACTGGCTCCATCTGTTCGCTATAACAAATCACTCTCGTTTTTTCGCCAGAAAGCTGCACCTGGAAGCGATTTAGGGTATCGCTCTCCTCTGGCAATTTGACAATCTGACCGAGGCGATCGCAATATTTCCGGTTGTCATGATTCACAATCCGAACATAAGACCCCACGGTGAGGGGCTTTGGGGCGGGTTTCTCTTGTTCCAGAGAGCGATGGGCCTCAGCCAATTGAATTTCCAGAGCCATCACCTTGGCGCTCAACTGCGAGTTGTCCGCATATTTCATACTGCCTTCTTTGGCAGCCATTTCTGAAACTAATGCTTCATAGCGTTGTTGCATTTCCTCCAGTTGAATCAATAACTGCTGATTCTGCTCGACAAGTTGATCCAGGACTTGATTGGACTGGGTGGCTTCGAGGTGTTCAAGTTGTTGTTGGAGCAGGTGCATATCCAAATCTTTCTGAGCATTTTCCTGGATGAGCCCTTGGAGTTCTTGGTTCTCTCGTTCGAGGCGATCGCGCTGCGCTTGCAAGGCATGAATCAGGGCCGTGGCCTTGTCCGCTTCTTTGAGTTGCGCGGTGAGGTCCCGGACTTGCCGTTCCAGTTCCGCCATTCGGTCAGACTGCTGAGGCTGCGGAACCACCGGCGCGAGTTTCTGCATACTTAGCGCTTTTTGGAGATGGCGATGACGAGGAACAACTGGACCCTCTTCGCCAGCTTCTTGCCGCGCCAGGGTCCGAACACAAGAACGAAATTCTTCAGAAGCCTTGGTATCCAACCCCAGGCCACGTTCTATCCATTTCAGTTGGGTTTCGATGATAGGATCATTAGGGTCCCCACAGTTGGCGATGAACGAGGCGATCGCCGGGTTGGTTCTGGTTTTGCACGGAGGCATCAACTTGGCAACGTCCCACTCGGTCAAAGTCTCCACCGCTTCAATCAGATGGTCCGTCAACACCGGCGAGTTCATGACCTGGGCTAACCGCTGGGCTTCCGCTTGCAAGGTGGAAATCGCATCCTCATCGGCCCCGAATTTGTCCGCGACCAGTTCCCAATCGGCTTCAGTGACGGGTTGCCCTAGCGTGATGCTGCTGTGACGGGCTTTGCGGATGCTGGTCACCGTTTGCTTGCCCGCTTTGAGCAGTTTTACGAGTAGATGCTCATCGGATACTTTAGTGAGTTCCTTGAGGGCGCTGATGGACCAAGACTGGACCGAGTTGAGGATGAGCCGTTGGATGCGTTTACGTTGCGAATCGAACCATTCCGAAACTCGAATCAGGGACCGGGCCATCCAAGTTGAACCGCCAAAGTCTGACGAACGCAGCCAGTCTTCAAACCGCTGCTCTCCTTGGCTGAGTCCATGTTGGAGACACAGTTCATGCAGCAATCGGCGGAAGCTGCGACCGATTTCTAGGCCGCTAACAAAAGTGTGCTGGACAAATCCGAAGAACTGGGACAGGGTTGCTTTGGCTTGTTGTTGCACGGCTTCGGAACCGAGGGTGCTGTAATCGTAATCGAACCGCAGGTCTAGGGGCAGTTGGCTAAACGTAGTAGCCGTGGCAAGTTGTTGGGCGCTCATGATAAGTTGAAGGTAGTTTTTTATTTGTTCGAGCGGGGTGGTACCCGCTTTTTTTGTTTGTGGGCTGGTGACCCGAGACAAACACTGACTAGGAGCCATCGCCGCGCTTCCTGAGTCGGACTGATGCCCGAGGTTGCGAAATTATGCTGGCTCCTTTATGGTTGACTTAGTTAAACTCAACTATATCAATTAACAAATCTAAGTGTCAAGCAAGTTAACGAGTTGATGAAAGTTAAGATTTAACTGGCGCGTTTGTGCAGGTAGTCCGTTGTCGCAAGTTAATTCCCAACAAATCAAAATCTTGGCCTTCGAGATGAGGCAGTTATTACCCGAGCAGTCTAATGTGGCTTTAGCTCGGGTTTTGGGCTTGACTCCGGCTGCTATTAGCAAGTGGACTAAGGGCAAAACGAGTGCGCTCAAGGAAGAAACCAAAACCCGCATCGTCTCGTTGCTAGGATGTCCACAAGCATCATTGGAGGAGTTTTTAAGTGGGGCGTTATCCTGGGATGAGTTTGAAGCAACCTGTTCCTCGGAGTCGATTCACGAGTTAAACCAGGAAGAACCTGCCGCCTCGAAGGAGAGCTTTTTTAGACGGATTGACCAACTGACTTGGCTAGAAGCGGTGGAAGCCTTGCAAGCGATTCTCAAACGGTTAACCACACTCAAAACCGAAATGACTCGGCATGGACCTCGGGATATCGTGGAGGTGGTCGAGGCCCTAACATCATTGCTCGACTTAGACTCAGTGATGCAAGTGGGTGAGCGGGTGAAAATCTTGCTAGGCGATCGCATTACCAGCCTGGAGCGACGGATGCAGGAGTTGGGGTTGCTCGAATCGCGTCCATTCCAGCACAATCCGCTGTTTCGTAAGCTCGAAGAATACCGGCTGGAGGCGGGGTTGTCCCGAGAGCAACTGAGCGAACAACTCTACCTCAAGTCAGGCGGGCGCTTCGACAAACAGACGGCTGCTGCGATCGCCGCTGGTAAATTACTGCCTGATAACGGCGAGGTCTTGTGGGTGGGTTGTTTGCTCAGAAATCCTCAAGGCGAGTTCTACAGCCATGATGAGTTGTTGGCCCTAAGAGCAGGCAATGTGGATTTCTTCAGTGCCAGTCGCTCACCGGAGGAACCAGACGAGCCAATCCAAGATTTAGAGGCGAAGGGGGGCAATGGAATCAAGTCGCTGGATTGAGGCTCTACGGACGACGGCCAGTCAAACTTGGCGGCTAACTCGGGCATTCCGTAGCCGTTTGGTGGAGCTAGTTTTTTGTGAGTTGCTGGTGCGCTCGGGTTTGCTGGAGCAGGCTGCGGACGTTTCGATTCGGTCCGGGTTAGGGTTGTCCATCGACTGTGCTTCGGTGGCGGTTGCGGATAGATTGCTCGTCAATGTAGAGCGGTTATGTGTCTGTGTGGTGATGCTGTCGGATTGTTTGTCCCTGCGTCCAGTTCCTCACGTTGGCATTTGTCACAAACTGCAACCCGTCGCCCCAATTTTCGACCCACTCAAATTGCTGACATTTAATCGGTGTTTTTCCCCGAACGAGTTTGAACCCGTTGCAACCGATTTGCTCAACATACTCAAAACTCAAGGATGGTATTTTATGCAAAACGATAATCAAAATAACTCAGCCCTAGCTGATGCCAACTACCTGCGCGTTATCGACTTCATGCGGACCAAACGTGCCGATGGTTATGCGGTGATGGCAGCCAGCATGGTCGATGACCGGGTAATCTATACGAACGATTTATATTCGAGCGCTCGGGTGATTGTCCCAGCCCACCAGATGACCGACCCGCGCTCATTCGATAATCGCGCATTATGGCGAGATTCTTGGGACTATCACGAGCAACTTTATAGTTTGCTCCACCGCGACAAGTTCATCGGCGAGTTCTACCACAAAATCCGGCGCGTGGATGGCTCGTTCGCAGGTGTCTGGGCTGACTTTTATTTTGTGGAGGACCATCTGGGAATTCCCATGCGGATTGTGGTCTCTCGTCCCGATAACTGGGAACTGCTGCCCGAACCTAACCCGACTCGTTCTGCTGCGTAACTGATGATAAATCTCAACCAAAAAACTGCCATCATCACCGGCGCTTCTTCCGGCATCGGACGGGCCACTGCTTTGCTGTTGGCGGAGGCGGGCGTTCAGGTTGTGCTGGTTTCCCGGCGGAGCGAGCAACTAAAAGAACTTAGCGATCGCATTTTTAGCACCGGCGGCACAGCAGTCGCAATCCCCACGGATATCACTGATTGCCAACAAGTTCAAATAATGGTCCAAACGGTCCTAGACAAGTTCGGTCGCATCGATATCCTGGTCAACTCTGCTGGACTGATTGACGTGGCCCCGACAACCGAGGCTAGTGTGGAGCGCTGGCAAGAACTGATTCAGGTCAACTTGTTGGGAACGATGTACTGTTGCCATGCGGTTGCCCCGGTGATGCAAGAACAGCAGCAGGGCCATATCGTGAATGTTTCCTCAGTGGCGGGTCGGACGGCTTCGGCTGGGGTGAGTGCCTATAATGCCAGCAAGTGGGGTGTGGGTGCGTTCTCCGAAGCGTTGCGCCAGGAACTCTGCAAGAGTGGGGTGCGGGTCACGGTGGTGGAGCCTGGGTGGGTCGAGACGCCACTTTATGACGAGATTGCTAGTGGGGCCATGCAGGAGCGGATTGCGCGTTGGCAAGAAGGCATTGGGGAGCCACTGCTACCGGAGGATGTTGCGGGGGCGATTTGGTTTGCACTGTCTCAGCCCCAGCGGGTGAATGTGAATGAGATTTTGTTGCGTCCCACTGGGCAGGTGAATTGAGGCGAGGGTTGGAGAAACTGCAAATGGTTGCAGTTTGTCCCCGAAAGAGGAAGCCAGCTTTTTGCCATTGAATCAGGGTGATCACAAGTCAGGGTATTTATAAGGAAAGGATTTTTCCCGGGACTTCTGCTCACCCTGAGAATGCTTGCTCTGACTAGGTTGTAGCGATTTAGGCTAACTTGCCTTCGATTGCGATCGCACTCTGGCCCGAATAGAACCCCTCGCATTCTCATGTTGCCGTTTTCCGTGAGCGCCGGTGTCGTTTTTGGCAATGTTGGTGGGGATGGTTTCCTTCAACCGTTGGCCTCCGCTTCCATCATCGGTCAACAGACTTGGATTGAACCCGAACCAGAATGGCGGCTGCTCGATTGGGCGTTGCTAGATGACTTCGGACTGGCTCCCAATTGCGGATATTTGGCGGATTTGGGCATGGCGGCGACTCATCGGCGGCAGGGAATTGGGACTGAGTTGGTCCGGTTGGGGTGGCGGCAATATCCCGACAAACCGATGCTGTTGCGCTTGAGTGCTTGAGTAATGAGATTTTGCAATAATCTCTCTTCTGCCCGTGGACCTAATTGGGTCAGTCAGCCGAATCTGGAGCGAAGGGATTTGATAACGTTGATGCCACAGAAAGATGAAATCCACTACCTGTATCTTCTAGTTGAAAATCAATAACATACCGTTTATGCTGGGTAAAGAATTTCTGTTTTCGAGCAATTAGTTCGTCAATCATTTTCCGCATATCTTGTTTAATCCACGGGTCAGCCCCTTCCATGCTTTCTTGGATTAACTTGTCAATCATAGTTTGCCGCACAGTCTCGGGCATCAGGGATAAGTTCCAGGCAACCACCGCAACCTCGAACAACTTCTTTCGCTCAACCGGAGTCTCGATAGAGGATAGATAAGGCTCAACAAATTCCTCTAAAACTTCAGACATTTTGGCTTCACCTTTCGGATTCGTCACCGTACCCGCAACTTTGTCACCCCAAGGTCCTTTCTGGAGTTTCTGCTGCAACTTCTCCAGTTCTTTTTCATGAGTTTTTTCTGCCCGTTGTTGCTTGAGAATTTCGCCAAAGGCTTTAGATTTTCTTGCCATAAAAATCTCCTCCATCGCTTGAACTTAATTTTAACATCCTAGATTCCGCAAATAAAATAGGGGCAATGTCCAAGCGCTACTTCCACCGGCTCGGCATCAGGTGCGCTCAGTGACGAGGACCTAGCTGATTCTGCCGTGGTGCAGCAGTATGCAGATAAACCGATGCTGTTGCGGGTGAGCGCTTGCCAGACTGGTGCGATAGCACTGCATGAAAAGCTAGGATTTACGAGGTTCCCCGGACTCGAACAGCAGCCACAGTATCGGCAACAGAATTGCTGCTCCATAAAACTGAACCCGATGTTGACGGTCAGGGATGCAGCAAGTTTGAGCGGATGTTGAGGCGATCGCAACCCAACTCGTTCCTTTACTTTTGCCGGTATCAGCCATTGCGGTTGCGATCGCTCGTAATTTGAGCCAGCATCTTGAACCAGAAAACTGCCATCATCACCGGCACATCTTCCGGTATCGGACGGGTCACTGCTGCCGAAGGGGGGCTATTTGGTTTGCACTGTCTCAACCCCAGAGGGTGAACGTGAACGAGATTTTGCTGCGACCGACCGGGTAGGTGAATTAGGACGAGGGGGTGAACAGAAGTCGGCATATTTATAAGAGATAGCTTTGATAGGGGACTTGTGTTCACCCCAGAAAACTCTTGACTTGAAACAGTTTCAGCGATTTACTTAGGGTTGGCAGCAATGCGGGGAATTGCGGTTAGTTCGAGGTGGTTCGGCGGTCTCGTTGAGGTTTCGGACAAAGGGCTGTTGTTTTTGATTTAGCTGGGGGAGCCTGGATGACCGGGTTGGCGATCGCTCTTTCCGACAATGACAAAAGAGGGATATCGTGGATGGATTAGCATAGGGTCAGGTGCAGTGACTTGTTATGTGCCTTCAATATTTTCACTTAGCGCAAATTTGGCGAAGACTTCTGCTTCTGTCATGTTCAAAGTTTGATTAGCAAATTCATAGTAACTAGGTTTCATGTCTATAAAGATTTGCTCCTTGAACTCAAACTCAATTCCATTCTGAAAAAGACCTGCTGGGATAAAATATTGATTGGTAGGCAATAACCTGTAAAAAATATGCGTACCGCATTCACCACAAAAAGCTCTTTCAGCCCATTCTGAGGACTTATACACTTTCAGTTTATCAACGTTGTCTATCTGCACATCCGATCCACAAGCTACACCTAATGCTGGTCCACCGCCCCATCGCCGACACATCCCGCAATGACAGGCATCTATGCTTTTTTTATCGGGTGTTGTGACAGTTATTGCACCACAAAGACACTTACCATCCATTGCTTTCTCCTCTATTTCCAGTAATTACTGTCTAATTTTAAGACATAACGGCAAACATAAGCGGGGGCAGGATACTTTGTAAAAAACCTACTCCTTTTTTTGCGAAGACAACTCATTACATCCAACTCCTGTCAAAACTGGCTTGACAATTACACTCTAGCCTTAAGTTGTCACCCATCGGATAGGTCTAATTGAGGCTTCGGGCAAAGGACTCTTGCTTTTGATTTAGCTGGTGGAGCCTGGATGACTGGGGAAAACAGTCGCCTACGCCCAAACTGGGCTTACCGCATCCTGTTGAATCCAGCATGGACCTTCTCTGGATGCCATCGCGATACATCATGTCCATTTCGTCACCAGGTGGCGATCGCATCTACCGACTCGCTCGGCAAATCCAGATGCCATTGCGCCAGTTGGCGATCGCAATAGCTGCGCTTACCACATCGGTTGAAGCCCCTACCAGCGAAGACCCAGTTTTTCCATTGGGGCAGGGTGATCACAAGTCGGCTTATTTATAAGAGATGACTTTGATAGAGGACTTGTGATCACCCTAGAAAAGTCTTGTCCTGCAATGGTTTTAGCGATTTGCTTGGTCTCGGTAGGAGTGCTGGGAGTCTCGGCTAGTTCGAGGTGGTTCGGAGGTCTCGTTGAGGTTTTGGATACAGGGCTGTTGTTTGTGATTTAGCTGGTGGAGCTTGGATGACTAAGTTGGCGATCGCATCCTATCGGAGTCCTGCTGACTTTCTTCGGATGCCATCGGGATACGTCGTGCCCATTTCATTAGCAGTTGGCGATCGCACCTATCGAATCCGGCACGGGTTTTCTCCCTATGCCATTGCGATGCTTGATTCATGAGCAGTTTGCTGTTGAAGCCGTTACCAGCAAAGACCCAGTTTTTCCATTAAGACAGGGTGATCACAAGTTGGCTTATTTATAAGAAATCGATTTCACCTCGGACTTGTGTTCACCTCAACAAAGTCTTGACCCGCAATGGTTTCACCGATTTTGTTGCATTGGTTGGCTCAGTTTCAAGGAAGCCACTTGATGACGCAACATCGGCTAGATTGGCCCTCGTTAATGGGCGATCGGTCTGTTGACTAATTGAGTGGTAAGCGGAGCTATGCCATAGGCGATCGCACCCCAGGAAGGGACCATTTTTGTTCAGGGCAAATAAAACCAATTTATTATGACGGGAAGTTGGGCTGACAGTAACTCCTGCTCAAGTTTCCATTAATTCCACTTCCGAAGAAGTGCAAGGAGCAAGATTTTCTGCTTCTCGATTTCAGTCAGCTCGTTTCCATTAATTCCACTTCCGAAGAAGTGCAAGGCACTGTAGAAGATGCCTATGAGGCATACTGCGGAAGCGTTTCCATTAATTCCACTTCCGAAGAAGTGCAAGGCCCACCCAAACGAAGAACAGTTCAGGAAAGATGGGATAACACGTTTCCATTAATTCCACTTCCGAAGAAGTGCAAGGTTGGGGACAACAACGGTGCTGCTCCCGAGCAAGATTCGTTTCCATTAATTCCACTTCCGAAGAAGTGCAAGGATTATTTGCTTCCCCCGAGAAAATGTGTGTAAGAGAATGTTTCCATTAATTCCACTTCCGAAGAAGTGCAAGGCAGTTTGGTTTGCAAGTTACCGTTGAGCAGCTCCAATTTCCATTAATTCCACTTCCGAAGAAGTGCAAGGTTTAGCCAAATGTTTGGGATTCAAGTCATGTTGAAAATTTCCATTAATTCCACTTCCGAAGAAGTGCAAGGGCAACGACGGCAGCGACTTCCTTCGAGGTGGTCGCGATTTCCATTAATTCCACTTCCGAAGAAGTGCAAGGCTCTTCCTCAGCCGACCAATCCTTTATTTGGTACCGCATTTCCATTAATTCCACTTCCGAAGAAGTGCAAGGTGGTTCGACATCAGAAATAGTTGGACCTTTTTATACGGATTTCCATTAATTCCACTTCCGAAGAAGTGCAAGGTGGTCGTAGGCACTGCACCAGTAGATGGCGACAGAGATTTCCATTAATTCCACTTCCGAAGAAGTGCAAGGCCCGAATATCGCCCAGACAACCTGCCCCAAAAAAAGATTTCCATTAATTCCACTTCCGAAGAAGTGCAAGGCTCGATTGTTCGGAGGAGAAGGTGCTGATGCCTTGATTTCCATTAATTCCACTTCCGAAGAAGTGCAAGGAAAATGGCTGGGAAATTCTAAAATTGGGTGCATTAGTATTTCCATTAATTCCACTTCCGAAGAAGTGCAAGGCCTGAAATTTCACAAGTTCTTTTGCAGTATGCTCCCAAATTTCCATTAATTCCACTTCCGAAGAAGTGCAAGGCCTCTTTCGCCTATGGTTCTTGACCCGAACGGAAAATTTCCATTAATTCCACTTCCGAAGAAGTGCAAGGGCTTACCTATTGAAAGGTTTACCCTGGGCTAATTCTACACCTGTCAATCTGAGGGGGTCAAGTTTTTGTAGCAACATCCGCTTCATTTTCGCCTCAAATCACGCAAAATCGTCGTCTCAAACGCCCTGCTGAAGGGCAATCTGAGGGGGGTAACGGCAGAATAAGGTTTTCAGAGTTACCCTACCCCCCTCAGATGCTTATCAGTCAAGGTCTAGTGATAAGTTGAGTTAATCATTGTTAATCCAGTGGGGTGATGGAGGTGCGGTGCGTGGGAAGCGACTCTCCCCAAAACGTTTAACACTCGCCATCAACTTGAGCCATCTGTAAAAATTGTAGCATTCGTTTTCCCTTAGTTGAGGTAATTTGGTAATGAGATTTACCCCGTTTGTTGCGAGAGGAAGTGCCAATAAATCCTTCATCAATCAAACCAGCTAGATGGTGATTGATTCGGGACAAGTTTCCTCCTCTAGCGCAACTGTTGGAGCAGAGTTGAGCGGAGGTAATTCCCGGTTGATGAGCAATTTGAAGAAACAGCAATTTTCGGGTCCCGGTCAGCAGTTTGTTCTGCACTAGGAAACACTGGATGGATTACTGCTGTGGCTAAACTAAATTTGTCAGATTTACGAAAACCTGCTACAACTTCCACAACATGGGACGATACACCTCAACCTCTCCGACTAAACAGGCGATATATTCTCGCACCTGCAACTCAATACACCGCTTTAAACTAACTTTGTAGTTCGTATGGGGATGCGTTATTTCCGAAAGCAACTTATCCTCCCAGTGCTTGAGGTATTTCTTCAAGGCATGAGGCTGTAAATAGACCCCATTGCGCTCATCGGGCAAGGTAAAATCATCTGGGGTCAAAATCTGAGAATTGACTAGATAAGCCACCAAAGAATCCACAATTTGGGCGCGAAATTCCTCCATCAAATCGGACACCAATGCGGGATGATTGTCCCGAGGGACGTGCAAATTGCCAAAGTGGGGATGCAGTCCGGCTAAGTTGACAAAGGAATGGACATTTTGACTGAGCAAGGTGTAGCCTAAACTCATCATGCTATTCACCGGGTCCGTTGGGGGTCGTTTGGTCCGTTTCTCGAAGGCAAAGGGTCCAGAAAATAAGGAACCCAATGCTTGAAAATAGGCGGATGCTGCCTTACCTTCGTAGCCGCGTAAGGCATCCATCGATTCGGCTAAGGACAATTTGTCTCGGCAACTGATAAGCATTTCTAAGGCAATGAAGGCGGCATCGGTTTGACGACGGCGGTTTAGCTTGAGCAACAATGCCCGAGAATTGTGCAGTTTTGCCAGAACGATCGCCTCGGCTTGGCGGCGGGTAAATTCTGGGTCGAGGGACCGTTGCACTTGCTGAATTAGATACTCAACTTTGGCATGACTTTCCGAGTACAACCGGCCAAAATACCGCCCTTTTTGAGACAAATACATCACCGGAATCCGACGACGTAAGGCCAAAGAAACCGCTCCGTGGGACATATTGCAGCAGCCAAATAAGACAATATGACTGACCCGGTTGGCGGGAACTTTCACGCGCAATTCGTGATTAGAAAACACTTGAAATTGCTGATTTTTGACACTCAAATAAGCACCTTGGTCGGTGATGTACAAAGTGGTCATCGCATCACTCCATAAATGTTCAGGATTGGCAATAGGCAAGTGAACGGCTTTGAGACTACAGGCGCGGGGTGGACGAGAAACCCGCGCTTGTTGCCGTTGTTTTTTTCGCCGATAAGGAACTCCCGAGGCAGAAAGCAGCCAATCCCCCCGAGGTTCGGGCTGTGGCGGTGCATAGACTTGACCTTTGACAAATCGATAGCCCAGAAAGGTCAACTCTTCCTCGGGTCCATAAATCTGAGTTTTCTCGGGCTGCAAAGTGAGATATAATTCTCCTAGCCAGCCTCGCACTTTCTCTAAGTTACGCTGGGCTTGGGTGGCATCGGCAGTGGCAATGACAAAATCATCCCCGTAACGCACCAGATTGAGTCCAGCAGCCAAACAGCGGCGGTCGAATTCGGTCAGGTATAGGTTAGCCAAAGCGCCGGAGAGAATAGCGCCTTGTAAGACGCCTTTGCCAAAGTTTTGATATTGTCCGCGAATCACAATCCCCGCAGCGATTTGTTGTTCCAGCAACTGCCCAATCATCGGGTCGAGTTGCAACTGTTCGAGTTGAGTGAGCAACAGCGCCCAACAGAGATTGTCGAAGAATTGGGCAATATCCGCTTTCAGGACCCAACAAGGCTGAAATTGGTAATAGGCATAAAGATGATGCACCGCTTGCTGGATACTGCGCCCCGGTCGATAGGCATAGCTACAATCCAGGAAAGTATCCTCAAGGGGCCAGTAAAGTTCCTCCAGCAATAACCGTTGAATAATGCGATCGCCCACGGTAGGAATCCCCACCAACCGTTTTCCCCCGGATGCCTTGGGCAAATAAAAGCCCAATGCCGGTTTAGCTAGATAGGTTTCTTGGGTGAGGTGATGCTGGAGTTGCTCCAACTGCATCTGGAGATTGTCGGCAAACCAATCTACCGTGATGCCATCCACCCCCGCCATTCGCGAACCCCGGCGCACCTGTTGCCAAGCGGCCCTGAGTAAGGTCTCGGTAAATTCCATAAACTCATTGGAAATGGCTTACAATTCCATCTTGGCAAGCCCTTGTTTGCGTTCCTATATGCCTTTACCGGCACGATATATGACTTTTTGTATGACTTATTTTGGGGCGTGATGAGTTCTGGGAATAAAAGCGGAAGCACTATCATAAATAACAGGTGGCTGAAACATCTACAGTAGGGGGTCTAGCTAATGGCAAAGAAGAAGGAGGATGTCATACTGGGACGGCGATCGCTGATTGCGTCTGAAGAGGGAATCCAAAAAGCGGAACAGGCTTTAAGGCGGCATAATTTGACCAAAACTGCCATCGCCAAGGAGTTAGCAATCGCCTCTTGGACGACCGTGAGCAAATTCTTCAACAGCAAACCTGTCGATCGCCTGCTGTTCCAAGAAATCTGTAGGGCATTGGACCTAGATTGGCAGGAAATCGCCGCACTTTCTTTCGAGGACTCTTCAGATTCTCCTTCGGAGAGCGAGGATGAACCTTCTTCTGGGGCAGTGGAACAGATTATCGAGGAAGCGTTTGCTCAGGCGACGCCCCCCACAGTCCAACTGGCAATGGTGAGGGGCCATGCCTCTCGAACCCGCAAAGCGCTGGACCCTTATGTTTTGCCGCCAATTCGCCGGGAAAGTTTTTTAGAGCGATGCCTGACCCAAATCCGTGGAGGAGTCGAGGGGAAGCAGCGGGTGGTCCCAATCTTGGGAGCAGCAGGCTATGGAAAAAGCACCCTCCTCGGGACCCTCTACGATGCTTTGATTGCAGAAGGAATCGGCGGCTGGATTGCCTTGGTCCGCTGTGATGATTTGGTGGAAGAGAGTGAGCGCTTTCCCGAAGAACTGGGGGCAAAAGTCAGTGATTCTCGTTTGTCTATTGTAGAGGTCGCTCAACAATTAACCGCCCACCACGGACGGGGCATTTTGTTACTCGATACTTTAGATATTGTTCTGACCAAACCACTGGTTCCCATCTTCCGGGGGATGTTGGCACAACTGCTAGAGTCTGGCACAACGGTCGCTTTTACCTGTCGGGATAACGATTATGCCGACTTTTTTGAGCCTTATCACCAAAGTTTTGCTGGGTTCCGAGAAGCGGTGTATGATGGTTGCAAAATCACCCCGTTTCAACCGGAAGAAGTTGCCGAAGCTGCTGGCCGTTTTGCTGCCCTCAAACCGGACTATCCTACCCTTGAGAGTCAAACTGCATTTGCCGAGCGCATTCTAGCCTTATCTGCCGATAGCGTCTCCCTGACCGAAATTGTTACCCATCCCTTGCTTTTGGCCTTATTGTGCGAGTTATTTGCCGAGGCGCAAATCGTGCCAGAAGACTTGACTGTGAGCCAACTCTATGACATTTACTGGAACTGGAAAATCTCTAAGGTCCGGCATCAACATCAATCCCCACGCATTGGCAAAACGCAAGAAAAATTATGCTTATTTTTAGCCGAAACCTTGTACCAAAATTCGGGGGAACGGCTGCGCGATTTCCTTTATGAAACCCAGTTTGACCTGAGTGAGTCGGCAGATTTTGAGGCTTATACAGCATTGCGGAGTGAGGGCGTCCTCAAAGAATTGGGAAACTATCGCATCGGCTTTTTCCATCAAACGTTCCTAGAATATGCGATCGCCCGGTGGTTGAACGCGACCCCATCGGGGGAACTCACCCAAGCCCAAATCCGCAATCAACTACAATCTAACGCTCAGGCGACTCCCCATTACCTATGGCCGATTTTTCGCCAATATCTCACGTTAGTTACCTTAGCTGATTTTGAGCAGATTTGCCACGAACTAGACTGGCAGCAACTCCTCCCGTTTCGCGCCATCGCCTTTGCTGCGGTTTCTCGCATCGAACCAGACGCTTCGGGCATCCTGCGACCCATGCTAGAGGTGGCCCTTGCCCGGGACTATGCTTTCATGGAAACCTTGCTTGTGGCCGCCAATTCAGCCCCCATCCGACATCGGGAAACGGCATGGGAAATCGTTCTGCACTCGCTGAGTAGAGTTCCCAAGGAACTGATTAACAAAACCCTAGAAATTGCCGCCGATTGGATTGTCCAGTCCCATGCCGAATTGCAGCGATTTCAGGATACCATTGCTGCATTAAATGCTAGTCCTTTAGTTGCCAGCCGATTGGGTCATACCCTCTGGGGAAAGCTACTCGGAGACTATTGCCGCAAAATTAGAACGCAAGGCAAAGCTATCAATTTGCAGGTATTAGCGCTTCTGCAACAACAATATGCCGCTTTTGGGAGTAATGTCCGAGCAATGGTGATAGAATTGTACCTCAATCTCGAAGTTCCCTGGGAAGTGCAAGTAGAATTTTTAGAAGCAATTATCGAGCTTCCCCCGGCCAATAATTCCTTTGTCGAACATCAGAATGCCGTGACGTTACTTGGCTCCGTTCTGCCCGATTTACTCTCCAATGGAAAAAGCCGGTTCGGTCAATCTTGGCTGGAAGTTTTAGCGGTTCCCTTGCAACCGGAATGGATGGCAGTCTGTGCAGCAGCCGTAGGTCGGCAGGCGGCTCAAGATGCGGAATTGCTCGGTGCAATCGTTAGTCTCTTGTTTGACGAGTGTTCCTCGGCTGATTCAAAATCGTTGAACCGTAGCAGTGCGATCGCCTTGCAAGAAGCCATCCAACATGGAGGGGCCGCAGCGGTAGCTTTTACATTAGTTAACCGGGACATTTCTAAGTTAGCAGATAATCGCATTTCTACCTTAGCCATGCTGCTGAGAGCCTTAGCCAAAGCGGGAGAAGAAAGCCCTGAACTAGAAGAAGCCTGGGCAGTCCAATTAACCGAATGGATTCACCCCCTCATCGAAACCTATCCCGTGGAACTGATTGGAGTGTTGGGGACTTTCGCTGTATGGTCAGCTCAAATTAGAACTCAATTCGCAGCGATTTTAGAGCAAGCTGTCCAGTCTCTTGCGCCCAAACAGACGAATCTAATTCTTAAAAAACTCAGCTACATTCCGCCAGAAATTGCCCCCTATCTCCAGCAAAATCGCCAGTCTAAAGAAGCCCGGACTGCACTATTAAAACTGCATTGGCAACAAGCAAAATTGGGAGTAACAGAAGCCATCCAGGAAGTCGTCAAGGCTTGTGGGGATGTCTCTCAAGATATTGCGAAAGAGGCATCGGGGATGGTGCTAGAATTAGTCCAAAATCAGCAAGCAGTCCCCCTAGAATCATTGTTGCCGTTATTAGCTAATTCTCGGGTAATTCGAGTCCGCCAAAATTGTATGCAAGCGATTTTGGAGCAAGTAAACACCCAGAAGGTTACTCCCGTACAAATTGTCCAAGTTTTCCAGGCCATTGGTCAAGAAACTACGCCGGAAGTCTTGCAATTGGCCTATAAACTAGCAACGGCTGCCATCTGGAAACATCCCTCGGGCGCTCGACGATTAGAGTTGCCCATTGCCGAGGCGATATTTAGTTTGACCCAGACGGTCATTCCTCATGCACCCCAGCCGACTATTGATAGGATTGCCCATATCGCCATGATTGCCTTCAATCAAATGGTGATACTAGAAGACCGTCGCCTGATTCCTCAACTCATCGACTGTACCCGGCTGCTATTTCAGTCCGTGGATATTTCGGGTAAAATTGATAAATTGGTCGTGACTTCTTTGTTAAATGACTTAGGTAAATTTGACCCTGACTTGTTTTCTCGAATGATTCGCGAAGATTGGGTCAGAAATGATAAAATATTACCTGTGGCTAATCAACAAGCCTTGGTGGTAGCCATTGCCAACAATCAAGGCAAAATGTCACCGTTACTCGACCAACTGCTAGAGGACCCCCAAGTAGCCGAAGAAACCAAAACTCGTATCCTCCGCGAACGGAACCTGTAAGCTCATGAATATTAAGTCAGCTTATCATAAATCTACGAATGATAAGCATCTGAGGGGGGTAGGGTAAGTCTGAAACCCTGATTCTCTCGTTACCCCCCTCAGATTAGGCTCTAGGAACGGGTTCCAGGGGGCTATTTATTCCAGATTCTGGCTTAAATCATGCGGATGTTGCTACAAAAACTTGACCCCCTCAGATTGACAGGTGTAGAATTAGCCCAGGGTAAACCTTTCAATAGGTAAGCCCTTGCACTTCTTCGGAAGTGGAATTAATGGAAACCAACTGTGCCTCCTATCTGGACTTGACCAGTAAAAAGAGGCCTTGCACTTCTTCGGAAGTGGAATTAATGGAAACAAGTTGATACCTCCGAGGACGGTATCAGTCAGGTTTTGCCTTGCACTTCTTCGGAAGTGGAATTAATGGAAACAACAAACCGAAGCCAGCAAACCCAGCAACAGAGCAGCCTTGCACTTCTTCGGAAGTGGAATTAATGGAAACACTTCTCTGCATCTTGTTCTTGGAAAGCGGTTTTAACCTTGCACTTCTTCGGAAGTGGAATTAATGGAAACAGAATTTCTACCGAGTTGACAGAGTCAGCATCGCTTACCTTGCACTTCTTCGGAAGTGGAATTAATGGAAACATCCTTCAAATATTACACTCAGTGTGTAGGTTGTAGCCTTGCACTTCTTCGGAAGTGGAATTAATGGAAACAATTCGACTGAGGGTGTGCTGCAATTGTAGCATCAATTCCTTGCACTTCTTCGGAAGTGGAATTAATGGAAACTCGACCCCGATCTCTTCCGCATTACAGCGGTCGACCTTGCACTTCTTCGGAAGTGGAATTAATGGAAACCCTGTTGAGCTGAAACGGAAGCAGGTATAACGATACCACCTTGCACTTCTTCGGAAGTGGAATTAATGGAAACACCAGAGATAGCGGTAAAGTTACCAATCGCTTCGGATCCTTGCACTTCTTCGGAAGTGGAATTAATGGAAACTTTTTGACATCTTGAGGAAAGGAATCAAAATTTGCCTTGCACTTCTTCGGAAGTGGAATTAATGGAAACTTACATTTCCTCCAGAAACCTGAAAGTCATTTTGACCTTGCACTTCTTCGGAAGTGGAATTAATGGAAACGATAGAAACTTTATCGTTGCCGTAAGTTGGGTTTGTTTGCCTTGCACTTCTTCGGAAGTGGAATTAATGGAAACCCTGTGTCATCCCCATATTCGGGGTTACTTTCAAAGCCTTGCACTTCTTCGGAAGTGGAATTAATGGAAACCAGTGGTAGCCGTAAGAGCAAGACCAGCAAGCGATAAACCTTGCACTTCCTTGGAAGTGGAATTAATGGAAACCAGTCATTTGCAGGCCCATGGGGGTCTGGATAACGCCTTGCACTTCCTTGGAAGTGGAATTAATGGAAACATGGCATTGGGTTTATTCATCCCTTGCCAAAGTTCGTAAACCTTGCACTTCCTTGGAAGTGGAATTAATGGAAACTGAATCTTCATCGGTCTTGGTGTTAACCACAATCTCCTTGCACTTCCTTGGAAGTGGAATTAATGGAAACTGTACGTCGGGTCGAAACCCAAATAGATCTGAACCACTCCTTGCACTTCCTTGGAAGTGGAATTAATGGAAACTGATTTGAATCTGATTATTTGCATTACTGAGGTTTTCACCCCTTGCACTTCCTTGGAAGTGGAATTAATGGAAACTAGGACTGCGCCTGGTAAGACCAGGACAGGTCCAGCCTTGCACTTCTTTGGAAGTGGAATTAATGGAAACAGATTGACCGCTTCCTGCTACCTGATAGCGGGAATCACTTCATCAATAGAGCCAAGTTTAATCATTACCGCATAGCCATAACTTAGGCTTGGTTTATGGCTGACGAATATGAAGAAATGTAACAATTACTTATCATTTAATCAAGATAAATAAAGTTTTATCTCAAAGAGTGATGGGGTGACCCAAAATATGCGATATTAATCCGTAATTGTTTCAGATTTAGCTTGGAGCTTGATTCTGAGTTCAGCAGATAGCAATGTTGAAGAATAGGGCAACAAGAGCCAGCACAGCTTGTTTACTCTCGAATCGAGCTTTATCAAAAATGTTATAGTTTCTCAAAGCAATGAAATACGTTATGAAAGAGTGCGATTATCTTGCTCGCTGGTGTTGTTACAAATGATTTGGGAACGCTCTAATTCAGCGACTAACCACTATGTATGTTTTCCTAACCTTTGCTCCAATCCAAGGATTTATTGAAAAATCGCGTAAATTGCGCGACTTGTATGGCGCATCTTTGATTTTATCTTACCTGAGTCATGCCCTTATTGAAGCGGCTCAAAAAAAGGGGGCAATCGTAATTTCTCCCGGTTTGCCAAAGATTGCCCAAGGAATGCCCAATCGGATATTATTGCAGGGAAATTTCTCCGAAGAGGATGCCCACCAAGCCCTAGTAGAAAGCTGGAGAAAAATGCTTGACCACTGTCGCCAATTGTTGGTCCAGCAAATTAAAGAGTTTCACCGCATTAAACAACAAGCAGATTTCGATTATACCTGGGAGCGAGAATGGGATAAGTGGAAAACCTCTACTTGGGAGCTATTTTGGGCAGAGGGAGAGACGCCAAAAGATGCCAAGCAGCAGTTAGAACAAAGGAAGCTGGCTAGACAATGGAAAGCGATTAATTGGATTGGCGACAGTTCTAGTCTCAGCGGGTCGGATGCAATCGCCTATCCTCGCCTGGAAGCTCCAGATATTAACCTAACGCGAGGATTTCCCCAAAGTGAAACCCATTATATCGAAGTCTTCTATGATACTCTAGCAGAAATGTTTGATAACCATCAATCTCAGTGGAAAACCGAGACTGAAAACTCAGAGATAGAAGGTAAATTTATTGATGCCAACGAACGATTGAGCATCCCCGAATTAGTTAAGCGGTTAGTGACGCATTCTGAATATGCTAACCGGATTGGCATTCCTCATCCCAAAAAGTTTAAAGATATTGTTCGCAAAACCCCTGAAAAACTCTACTGGACAGGTTGGTTTATGGGAGATGGGGATAGAATGGGCGATTTGTTGCAAAAATCCCTCGAACTGGGTGGAGATGAAGGCATTGGCGAATTTAGCCGACTCGTGCGCCAGTGGGGAACTGACTTGTATGGACTAATTCCTCGCGAATTGGGACGAACAATTTATGCAGGAGGCGATGATTTTTTTGGCATTTTCTACCGAGGACAAGCCGAGCAAATTTCTGGCAATTCTGTCTTAGAACAATTGAAGGCACTACATAAAAGTTGGCAGGGGTTAGCAGCAACCTTAACACCTTTAGTTCAAGAGAATGCAACTCTCAGCCTCGGATTGGTGTGGGTAGGCGGTAGTGTTCCTCAGCGAGACGTGCTGCAACACTGCCGTGACACTCAAGAGCGCTCTAAAAAACGAGGACGCGATCGCATTACCCTACGGGTCGTTTTCAACAACGGTCAATTTGTAGAATGGACCTCTCCTTGGGAATACTTACCGATATTAACCGCTTACCAAGATTTAGATGGCGGCTCGAACTGGAGTCATGTTTATCGCGATTTGGCGCAGCTCAAAGCTCGTTATGCCTTGGGATTCGGAGTCAACGATTTAGAATCCCTTGATTCTATAACCATTTTGGATTTTAAAGAGGGAGCTTTGGAGTTCCTAGACATTTACTTTTCTGGTTGGAAGGAAAAAATTAATAAGAATCGCCATAAACTTTTTGAGTATGCCAGCCCAGAAGCCCAAAAAAACTGTGAACTCATTCACTGGATTGATAACTTAATCCAAGTTGGATGGCACTTATTATCCTAATCTTGTCTTTCCTCAAAATAGGTTATTTATGTTTAAATACCAGATTTTAATTCGACCTTTGGGGGCAATGTACGGAAGTGCAGGAGGCTTTTTGTCCCCCGAAAACTTAGTCGGTCGTTCTGGGGCTAAGTTTCCCCCGGACGCGGCAACGTTGGCTGGACTTTTTTTTAGCGCTTATTACCATAACCCAAAAGTCAAAACAGAACTGAAAGAAAACTTGTATGTAGCGGGTCCTTTTTGGGCCCCCAACTCTAAGCTGAATAAAATTTGCGTACCGATTCCTTGGACCCTAGTCATGGGCGAAGAGCAATGGGATAGATGGGAAGTTAAATGGGAGAAGGGGGAACTCACTTGGCATCGGCAAAATTCCGACCTTGATCCCGATTATACCTGGCAATCTATCTTAGACTGGGACGATCCCCCAGGTATTAAAAAAAGTTACCAGAATGCTCAAAATTCGCTTCCCAAAAATCCCTGGACTTACTCCCCTTTCTTGCATCCCCAGATGAAAAAAACAGAACGTAGCGTACAGCAAGAAGGAGGCTTATTCTTAGAAAATACCGTGCAAGTCAACCCGGATATTTATTTAGTGTACCTCTCTAGCTATCCTCTGGAACCGGGATGGTATCGATTTGGAGGCGAGAGTCATTTAGTTGAGATAGAATGTCGAGACCTGAAAGGGAAAATGAAGGAACGCTTACAAGAACCCATTCAGCAAAGTTTTGCATTAATTGTTCCCGGTGTTTGGGGGTCTAATCGATTTTCCTATCGGTCTCCCTATCATGCTAACTGTAAGGATTTTCCAAAACCCTTACAAATGTTAACAGACAAACCTATTCCCTATCGGTATAGTGCTGGCGGGCAACTTACCCGAGGGCGTTATGCTGTACCCGCAGGTAGCGTTTATATCCTAGAAAAACCCATTGGTAAACCTTGGTCAGATTGGCCGAAAAAATGGTTTCCGCAAAATGGATTTCTCAAGCACCTTGGAGGAGGCTTGTGCTTGCCCATCGCAGTTCCCGGTTTAGATGATAGCAAAGGAGTGGCATAATGTATCGCAAAGGTTACGGAGTGATTGAAACCCTCGCCCCCTTGCACGTGGGCGCAACTACCGGAGAAGAAACAGGCAACCTCAATCTAATTTTTCGAGACCAATTCACTCAAACGGGTATCGTCCCAGGGAGTTCAATTCGCGGTCGGTTACGTTCTGATTTGTATTTATCCAACGAGGAAGGGAAAACACTCGCTGAGGATTGGTACGGTCGCCCAGCAGAACGCAATAAAGATATAGAATTCGAGTCTCGCATCAAAATCGAACAAGCCTCTGTCCTGTGGTTGCCGGTATTTTGTCCAGGACAACCTGTGGTTTGGATAAGCTGCCCGAGGTTGTTGATGCGCTATCAGCGAATTGCTCCGGACAAAAATTTGAAGAAGATTCCCAAACCTTATACCAGTTCTCTGGGCTTGGAAGGACGAAAACTTAAAACAAAAGAAGCGCAAAAAAAAGCAGGGGGCAAAGAAGTTTTATTTTTCAACTTTGGTTTTGTCAGCATTGAGAATCAGCAAGATTTATCCGCTTGGTTTCCCCTAGAAGCCATGTTCGGCTACGGTGAGACCAAAGACCTTCCCGCCTTGATAGTTGAAGACAAAGATATGGGCATGATTCACGATATGGCGCTTTATCGTCAAAGTCGTGTTGCTTTGCAAAAGGGCCAAAAAGTAGTAGATGACCGGGCCTTTTTTAATGTAGAAGCTTTACCAGAAGGCACAGTTATGGTGTTCCCCTTTGGTATCAAAGATAGCCAAAATAGCGATAAGAAGCTAGACTGGAAACCCCTCCATAATAACACCGAAGGAGATATCTATTTAGGAGGGCTAGAGTCGGTAGGTTTTGGTCACTGCTATATGACACTTAGGGGGCTGCAATAATGGCTTTACACGCTTACAATTTAGATAGAATCGCCCAACAGATTGTCCTTAAGTATCGCGATCAAAAGGTACTGAATGAATCTCACAAAATGCGCCAGACTGCTGTGTTTGGATTGGAGCGATTTTGGGGCGAACATTTGCGCTTGCTGGCAAAACCTGAGACACGGGATGCCGGACAATATTGGCGGGATACTTGGAAAGAATTAGCCAATATCATGGCAAAAGCAGGAATTGCTGTCCCGAACGATTCCGTGGAGCCAAATAACACTGGACAAATCCGGGAAATGGCAGAAAAGCTTTGGAATGACGAGGAATTTTCCAGGGACGATCGCCAATTTACCCTAGCAGTCCTAATTCAGTTATGCGATAGCTTAGTCTGGTGGACGCAACGGTACAAGAAAAAAGCAGAACGCGATGCTGAGGTGACTACCAATGAATCCTGAAGAAATCCCTTTGATGTTTCAAGCTCAAATTAATGGACGCTGCCAACTCCAGCGGAATGAATCCAAGCAGCGCCATCAAGCTTATGATTGGAAAGATGAATGGACAAAACCCTATCCCAAACCGGATATCAAACCCATTGCACCCTCCCAATCCGTCAAAGTCAATCCTTTCGCCCGCCCGTCTAAAGAGACCCCTGTTAGTTTAACATTAGAACAAAAAAGATTAGGCCAACCTCCTCAATTTGGAAAAAGAGTACAAACCCACGAATATTCGATTCGTTGGCGTTTGGTGTGTAACAGCGGTCAAGATGAGACGATAATTCGTCCAACGATTGGGGCAAAAGGCTATCCCTATTACCCAGGTTCTAGTATGAAAGGGGCGTTTAAGCAAGCTTGCAATCCAGAACAATCGTTGGCCTATTGTGGCGGCCCAATCATTCAAGATGGCGAAAAAAGGACCCAACCCGGTTTACTCCGGTTTCATGGAGGCTATCCGATTGATACATCTTGGACTCAGCGGCTTGTAGACCCGGTTCATGGCCAAGAAGCCAAGCAAGTGATACAGGACCAGACCACCAATGCTAATGTGCAAATTTCACTGTATCGCGTTACCTTGCGCTTCGGAATTTCTAGCGATCGCCTACCCGCCAATGACCCGAAATGGAAGGAAATTTGGCAAATTTGGGAAAAAGCTCTTTCCCAAGGATTAGGCAGCCGGGTGAGTGCCGGATACGGTTATTTTAACGTTTCTCAGCCCCAGGGACTGCTCCAAGTGGCACTGACCGGAACCGGAGTAGCTTCGACTTTACTCGCAAAAGAACAACTCACCGATGAAGCTTCTCCCTCAGAATTTCGTCCAAATATGTTTAAAGCAGCATTGCGTGGTCATACCCTCCGGTTGTTGGGTGGCCTGAGCGATCCGTTAACTGCCCAATACTTGACTAAAATTCTCTGGGGAGGATTTGGCGATCGCCTTCCCAATCCTAACAATTCTCGACCGCTTGCCACCCGTAATGTTCAATATGGTTCCATTCAAGGAGTATTAGGCGTTCATTTTGAGGGGGATAGAGAAGATATTTTATCTTGCCACGAATATAAACCCCAAAAGAAGGCAGGCAATCGCCAAGAACCCCAGGTTCAATACACTCCAATTTACGACCTCAAACAAGGGACTCTCCGCATCCTCCTGACCCATCCTGCCGACAATGCCAAAGAATTAACCGACTTGGCAACCCAGTTGGTCCAATTTACCTTACTTTTGGGCGGGTTTGGAAAATCTTGGCGCAGAATTGACCATCGCAAATTTTATCCGAACTACACCCAACATAAACCGACGATGGGTTGTCATTGGGAATTTGCACCGGGTTCAGAGCAATTCTATTTACCTATTACCGACCTCGCGCAAGTCAGCGAGTTTATCAATTGTCTGCGTGAATCTTTCCGAAATTGGGCCACATCGCAACAGGTTCCCCTGGGCAATAGCCCTGCCAAATCCTGGCGAGAAGCATGGTATCCTTACCAGACAGGGCAAGCAGGCGTACAGGTATGGGGGCGCATCAGTTCCAACTCCTCCAGTCAGGCAATTCATTGGTTTCACCAAGCCTATCAAGGGAACGATTCGATTGCCAAAAAAGATAATATGGACAATCCTTATTTGACGGGAAAACTTAATCAAACCGGCAGAATTTGGCATCGAATGTATCCCCATTATCAAATTGATGCAGACAACCACTGGCACTCCACCGGAGGGTATGTCGAATTTCTTACAATTTTTCCTGGTGCAGTACAAATGAATAGTTACGCCAGCAAGTTTTTGAAATTTCTAGCTGAAGATAGCGATTTTACACGAATTTGGTAATCAAACAATGGCAATTTGGATTCTGACAATTGGTGATAGCGACGTTCAACTCAACACCGATGACACTTGGCAAGATTTGTACCATGAGGTTATCGAAGAAGATGAAGATTCTATTTTAGCAGAATGCGAAGATTTGGGAAATACTCCCCCCGAAGATAAAATAACAAAACTGTATCCCGTTCCAGCAAGGGCGCTAGGATTAGTCTATCAACAAGACCTTTTGGAGGAGCATTGGGATGAGTTAGTATTTCCTTTACTGGATACCTTTATTCGAGAATTTTCTCAAAATTTAGAGAGGCCCAATTTCGTCCTAATTCTGCTAACCGACCAAACCAATATTTTTACAGACCGTCAAAAAGAACATATTGACTGCCCATTTTGGCAAGATACTGTAGAACTTAAAACCATCATTAGCTATTACTTTTCTAAACATCCTGGAATCGAACCCATATTTTTGACGATAAAGCCTCAACCCAATAGCCATAGCAAGGTCATGAAAGGGATAGATAATTGGGAGGAAATGTTAAATCTAGTTGACCAAACCTTAAACAAAGCTCTCAATGATAATAAAATCAATCCTCAAACTGAACTAGCCTACGTCAGCCACCAAGCGGGAACGCCTGCGATTTCTTCTGCACTCCAATTTATCACCATTAGTCAGTTTAAGTCCGTCAAATTTTTGGTTAGTAATCGCTTTTATAGTGACGAGTATGAACTGCAATCCTATCCTACCATCATCGAAAGTTCTAACTACTGGCGAGGGTTACAAATTCAAAGGGCAAAACGTTTGATTGAAGCAGGTCAACCCGCTGCTGCCTTAGAAATTATTCACGATTTGCCTGATATTAGCTTAGGTATTATAGACCAATTGAAAGGTCTGGCCAATCGGTTCAATATGAAAGCAAATCAAGATGCTTCAGGAAACGTCACTGATATCTCAAAGGAATTTGAACTGGATGTTGCTGCCAGTCGGATTGTAGATGCCCTTGATTTAGTCGAAATTTTACTGAGAAATGAAAGTTATGCCCTCGCAATCACAATTTTAGCAGCGGCTCATGAAACATTTTTAAAAGCAGCAATATTGCATTTGGTTTCTGAACTATCCAAGAAACTAGAGATTATTGAATTTCAGGGTAATCTGATTCAGCTTCTTTTGATAGAACTGCTGATTTGGGACAATCGTGGATTGTGCCTATCGTCAAAACAGGAGTTGCGTAAACTTCTAAAAAATAAAGGTCCTAAAAAGCATTTATCTGATTTTTCTACTTTTATTGATGCGGATGAGGAGCTATCTAGTTTAATTATTTTTCTTTCACCCCAACCCCACGATAAAGACTATTATAACTGGTCAAAGTATCTCAGTATTCCTAAAGATGATACTAAAACGTGGACCTTAAATAACATTCACGAGAAACGCTATTTCGAGGTTAATAACCAGCGACTGGTGAAATGGCTGTGGAACTTTGATGCATTAAACGCTTCGTCACCTTGGAAACTGATGGAGTGGATGGGAACTCACAATCGCGATCGCGAACAAGACAAACGCAATCAACTGATGCACAATCTCCGAGGGGTCACGAAAGCTGAACTCAGCGGTTACTTGCAAGGTAATCCAGAAGAGAAAGATTTGGACAAAAACGAGGATATTGTCGAAATTTATGGCAAGTTCATCAAAAAACCGTTTCGCGAGGCTTTACACAAGGTGGGGTTGAGTAAAGACTGTTCTATGGACAATCAACTGCAAACCCACCTGAATGATTTAGCGTCACAATTGAAGTAATGTAAAACCCCCGGCTGTCGTAACGAACCGGGGTGGAATTCTTTTTTTTCTTATTTGCGATCGTCATCGCGCTTGTTGCTGCGCTTAACGAATCGTTTGACGCATTCGTGAATCCGACTAGCGTTTTGCACCGTCACAGTCTTATTGACCGTTAACTGGCAGCAAATCGAAGTCACTGGATCTGTTACAGCAGCCACAATGACTATCATGAGGGCAACCTCAACCAGCACCACAAGGATGCCATTCAAGTCATTTTTAGGGTTATTGTTTTCGGGTTTTTGCATTGGGTAGTCTCCTGTAGCGCTTTCCCTGTAGTGGTTTTATCCACCCTAGGGGAACAACATATCTCTGTTCTTACGCTTGGGACTTCCTTTGCTTTGACCGACTTTTCCCTTTATCGATGACTGGCTGTTCTTCTATCGTATTCAACCCGATTTCAAATGTCAAGTCTTTCTCTAACAACTTGGAAATTCAACTGCCATTGGAGGGGGAATCTCTAGCTCCAGTCCCGAGAGTGAGCAGGTACTCCCAATTGTCGCACTAGAGATACTGGGTCCAAGGGCAACCGTCTGAATGCAAGTTAACCCTCCGCAGCCGGACTTGGCTGGGCGAACGTCTGCATATTTCCACGATAGTTTCTTGGGTGACTTCCCATTTTTGGTAGAACTCCCAGGAGGTCATGGAAAGCTGGCATTGGCAATAGCTACGGATGATTCTTTGTTCCCGTTTTCCAATCGCTTGTGGCATTCGGAATCTCCTAGGCAATAATTACCGGGTCATCAATGGCGAAGGTAGGTTGTATTCCGAGGATTTGGACTTTTTGGCGACAGTGGGCGGAAAGAGGATAAAATCTCAGTTGGTCTTGCCGTTTATTTAGCAGTTTGAACAGGCGCTTTTGGAGTTGGTCGTATTGGTTGTCATCTAGGACGGCTTCAAAAACTGATTTTTGCACTCGCATTCCGTAGGTTTCCAAAAGTTTGGCGACTCGGTTACGGCGGTTGTCTTCTACGATGTCGTAGCAAATCAGATAGAACATGGGTTTCCAGTTTTTTCTCCTTCCCGGCAGGGGCGGCGAGGGGAGCCTGAGTGAATAGCTCCCTCACCGATTTGTGGGCTTGAGTTTAGGCGATTAGAGGACGGGTACGGGTAGCAGAGATTCGCCTTGGGGTTGTGGGGCAGTTGCTGACGTGGAGACGGGCTTGGGCGTCCACTTGAGCAGGGCAGGACGATAGGGGGTATCTAGGCACAAACTGCGCTGGTACTGGCGAATTTGATGACGGAGGCATTGGCGGTAGGTTTGGTTGCCGGTGACCAAGGTGGCTAGTTGTTGCTCCCAAGCCGCAATAAACTGATGCAGCGGTTGATGATGACCATTGCCATTGCCATTGCCGTTGCCATTGCCATTGCCATTGCCATTGCCATTGCCGTTGCCGTTGCCATTGTGAGTCGAATTCGTGTGAGACAGAACGAACTCCAGGGCGAGACGGTCCACTAGGATTACAGTCCAATCTAGGGTTAGGTCCCGCACAAGAGGCAGGTTTTCTCCATCGCTCAGGTGCAATCCGCCGAGGTTGGCATCCAGTCCGATTTCTAGCAGAAACCCTTGTCCGACTTGTTCTAACAAGGCTTGACCCAGATGCCAGAGGTTATCTACTGGCATGGCGGATTCTAGGGTGTTCAGCCAGAGCCACTCGCGCAAAGCCGGATAGTAAATTTGGTTGACCGTGGCCAGGTGGCTACGCAGTTGCGGAAGACTGGCGGCGGGAATTTCATCCAGGAAAAGCTCAATGGCCTCTAACGCAATTTCTACGGTGGGGCAAACGCACGAGTTAAGCGACAACAACAATGCGCGACGATTATGCAACGTGGCACTGACGATTCGTTCGGCGATGTTTTGCATGAACTCGGGGTCCCCAGCGCGTTGGAGTTGTTGGGTCAGATAAGGGGTATCCGAGTCCAGGTGAAGCCGTCCTAGATACCGACCCTCAGCATCCAGAAATAAGACGGGCAGAGCGTGGGAGAAAGCTAAGGCAGTGGCTTCTCCGGTGATTTCGCACCCGTGGAATAGGACGATGTGGCTCGTCATTTTCGCCAACACTCGCCGCTGCAATTGCTGATGATGCCACAACTCAAAAACTTGACGTTTGGCTTGCAGAATCGAACCGGGTTGGGTGAGGTAGATTGCGGTCATGGTTCCAGTTGAACGCTACATTTCCAGCATCGCAACTGAGTATTTGCGTTCGTGTATGCCTTAGTCGGTGCAGTATATGACTTTTTATATGACTTGTGGTCAAGGTATTGCAGGTTGACAATTTTGAGGGCTGGGAGAGGTTCTAGTTTGGACCCAACCCTAAACTGGACTCACTAGCACCCGCGATGGGAAGGCGATCGCTACTCATTCCAGTTCCCAAGAAATGCAATGGGTTCGTGATATCGCTACTGGTATCACGATAGGTTTCCATTAATTCCACTTCCTAAGAAGTCTAGAGGGCCACGCGCTATCCCTCCAGCAACGGGAAGGGTGGGAGAGCTGTTTCCATTAATTCCACTTCCTAAGAAGTGTACAGGAATAAGAAACCAAACATAATACTCTACGCTTTTACTATGTGTGTTTCCATTAATTCCACTTCCTAAGAAGTGTACAGGGTCCTATTCAATATTGAATGGGATGAAAGATTAGAACCGTTTCCATTAATTCCACTTCCTAAGAAGTGTACAGGAAGACTTAGCTAACGATACACCTCATGAGGTTCTCCAAGCTATGTTTCCATTAATTCCACTTCCTAAGAAGTGTACAGGGAGCCGCATGAATCAAATCGAGTATATCGAGTTTCCGTTTCCATTAATTCCACTTCCTAAGAAGTGTACAGGTTTGAAGTGCTGGCCCGGGACATAGGACTGAGGACTGGGTTTCCATTAATTCCACTTCCTAAGAAGTGTATAGGTTGATTAAAAGCGATGCCGATTTGCTCCATGCTGCCATGTTTCCATTAATTCCACTTCCTAAGAAGTGTACAGGCCAATTACTTCAACGATTGGAACAGGTACAGCAGGAGTTTCCATTAATTCCACTTCCTAAGAAGTGTACAGGAGTTAGATGTTATAGCGGCGTCTATTGACGCAGAGATGGTTTCCATTAATTCCACTTCCTAAGAAGTGTACAGGTCTTGCTGAAAGTTACGGAGTAGTTTTTGCAGACACGTTTCCATTAATTCCACTTCCTAAGAAGTGTACAGGATGCTGCCAATATTATCAAGAATAAACGATACCAGCATCGTTTCCATTAATTCCACTTCCTAAGAAGTGTACAGGTTGCTCAGTCTCGGTTGGTCGATTATGCCGGTGAGCAGTTTCCATTAATTCCACTTCCTAAGAAGTGTACAGGCTCAAGAATCCAAGAAACTCGCGGACATGATTTTCGTGAAATGTTTCCATTAATTCCACTTCCTAAGAAGTGTACAGGAATGATAGCTGGTGTTGGGTTTTAGAGGATTACACTCTTCCGTTTCCATTAATTCCACTTCCTAAGAAGTGTACAGGTGGGGTTAATTAATACACCTGAACTTCAAGCTCTTCATGGGTTTCCATTAATTCCACTTCCTAAGAAGTGTACAGGCTAACTGAGGCGGTAACCCCTAAGTCTGAGAAGAAAACCCTCAAACTAGAAAGTTTCCATTAATTCCACTTCCTAAGAAGTGTACAGGCATTGGCTCAGTCAAGATTGTCAAAATCGAACCCAAGTTTCCATTAATTCCACTTCCTAAGAAGTGTACAGGCAACCTCCATATTGAGTTAGCAAAGCTCAGTCATCAGTTTCCATTAATTCCACTTCCTAAGAAGTGTACAGGTTGGAGTAGTGGCTGATTGCCGTGGTAGTTACTCTGAACTAGAGTTTCCATTAATTCCACTTCCTAAGAAGTGTACAGGAACGGGATTATCGCTATCTGAAAGGGGAGCCAGATTGGTATTAGTTTCCATTAATTCCACTTCCTAAGAAGTGTACAGGCTTCCTCGATAATAAAGAGAAAGGTAGCTTCAGTCTATATGAGTTTCCATTAATTCCACTTCCTAAGAAGTGTACAGGATTCACTCATCGAACGGGATGTGCTGACAATGGCCCTGTTTCCATTAATTCCACTTCCTAAGAAGTGTACAGGCGGAGTATATGGACGGTGAAAATGATACTCGTATCTGTACGTTTCCATTAATTCCACTTCCTAAAAAATGTACAGGCTGCATCTCCTAACGAGATTGAAATTCTTTTGACCATCCCTGTTTCCATTAATTCCAATTCCTAAGAAGTGTACAGGTTGCCAGGATACCTCAAGTGCAGGAAAGAAAGCAGGACTGTTTCCATTAATTCCACTTCCTAAGAAGTGTACAGGATTAGTCGAATGGGAGATTACTGCATAGTTACTACGTTTCCATTAATTCCACTTCCTAAGAAGTGTACAGGCTACACGAAAGTTAGGCTTTAACATTGAGGAAGAAGATACTGTTTCCATTAATTCCACTTCCTAAGAAGTGTACAGGACTGTTCCTAACTTCAGTGCTTCTCAACGGTTACTATTAGGGTTTCCATTAATTCCACTTCCTAAGAAGTGTACAGGTATGTATGTCCCTGGAATAACAGATGGCGTCCTGGTTTTGAGTTTCCATTAATTCCACTTCCTAAGAAGTGTACAGGACTCAATTAGGGCGTTTCAAAACTGGATCCGATTTTGGCGTTTCCATTAATTCCACTTCCTAAGAAGTGTACAGGTTTGAAACTATCATCATCGATTCCTCCCGTGGACTCGTTTCCATTAATTCCACTTCCTAAGAAGTGTACAGGAGCCTTCATTATAACCCTTGCTGCGTGGGAAGTCCAGAGGCGGTTTGCGAGGCTCAGTAAAATTGTTGCTACACTGGTCATAAAAGCACCTCCATTTAAAACCTGAAACCCTTGCCCAGTAAGGCTGCGAGGCTCCCAACGAGTTTTGGTCGTTTCAGCGATTTTGACTGAGCCTCGCAAAGACTCCCAAAACGTAAGGGACCAACTTCGGGAAGGACAAAAGCCAGTGAACCCACTCGGGAAATGAACCAATCACAGAACTAGGATACTCAGTAATCGCTAGACTCACCCCGAAGTTTCGACTCGGGCGGAACTGTGCCATTACCTCGGCGCTCGTTCAAAGAGTTTCTGCTGTAGGTTTATCGCTACATGAACAACGCAATGGTCTTGTCTCCCCCTGAATTAGTCCAACAACACCGACAATCTGCCCAGGATTTAACCGCCCGATGGGAATAGAGTGGGGGGAGCGTCCAATCAAATTTGGCGGGGGCATTTCTGGGCGATCGGTTTAGCGATGACCAATTTTTGAGCAAATTTTCCCAGGTTACAGGGTGTTTTCTATCTTCCTTAAAACTTTTTGTGAAAAAGGGTTTTGCCGATGTTTCGTAAAATCAACGGTTTGGATATTCCTCGCTATAGCGGGAGCTTTTTCGGAGTGGCGGTTGTTCATTCCTCGGTTTACATTCCCCATTAAAAATATTTGGCGATTTTTTTAATTTCCTCCGCCTGGAATTGGGCCAGCAACGCCAAAAGTGCGGTAAACGGGCAAGGAGTATTTGCAAAGGTCAAACCACTCCCCCATTTATCGATGCGCGACTCTAAGATAGGTTGGCCCGTGAACTTAGTCAAAACAGCCGCCAAAAATCGGAGACAGCGCGAGCGACGACCAGACCGAGCATTCAGTTTGTCACCGGCATGACGCAAGGGCAAAAATCGGTCACAAAATTCTTCCGGACTCATCGTGGTCACTATGGGTTGGCTTGGCTGTTGAGTAGATTGATTGTTCCGGTTGGATACTGCGTACATAGAAAAATCTCCTGATTTGAGGGGAATAATTAGCGGATATTTTTTGGGTAGCTTAAGATTGATAGCCACCTCAAAGCATCACCTAAAATGCCTTAATAGGCTCGGGGTGTGAGGCAATTATTATCTGAGTTTTATCTCAGCTAAGAAAATGTTGAGGCTCTGAACTGTTTTAAGAGCGTTGCATTTGGCCTAGGGGTGATAATTCCCAGCCAATTTTTTCTTTGAGTTGCTGGTTTTCTTGTTGGACTTGGGTTAGCTGTTTTTTGATGTCATAAAGATTGGCATTGAGTTGAGAGACCTGCTGCTGCCACTGCAACACTTGCGGATTTTTTTGCGGGTCCTTATAGCGGGCGATCGCCTCTGTCGCTTGGGCTAAAGAATGTTGCAACTCATCAATCTGCAACTGTTTTTCTGCCGTGACCGACCGGATTTGTTCTTGCGCTTGTTCTACAGCAACAAAAGTATCCGCCGGTGGCAAAAAGACTTCGACTGGCTCCATCTGTTCGCCATAGCAAATAACTCTCGTTTTTTCACCCGAAAGCTGCACCTGGAAACGATTCAGGGTGTCACTTTCCTCTGGCAATTGGACCACTTGACCCAGGCGATCGCAATATTTGCGGTTGTCATGATTCACAATCCGAACATAAGACCCCACGGTGAGGGGTTGAGGGGCAGGTTTTTGTTGTTCTAGAGAACGATGGGCCTCGGCCAACTGAATCTCCAGGGCCATCACCTTGGCGCTCAACTGCGAATTATCCGCATATTTTAGGGTGCGCTCTTTGGCAGCCATCTCTGAAACTAATGCTTCATAGCGCTGCTGCATTTCCTCAAGTTGACTGAGCAGTTGTTGATTCTGCTCTTTCAACTGCTCCAAGACCTCATCCGACCGGGTGGTTTCGAGGTGTTCAATCTGTTGTTGGAGCAGGTGAATTTCTAAATCTTTCTGGGCTTCTTCGTGGATGAGCGTTTGCAGTTGTTGCTTCTCTAGTTCGAGGCGATCGCGCTGCGCTTGCAATCCATGAATCAGGGCCGTCGCCTTGTCTGCCTCCTTGAGTTGAGCGGTGAGGTCCCGGACTTGCCGTTCGAGTTCAACGAGGCGGTCCGACTGCTGAGGTTGAGGAACCACCGGCGCGAGTTTTTGCATACTCAGGGCTTTTTGGACATGGCGGTGACGGGCAACAATTGTCCCATCTTCCCCAGCCTCTTGCCGCGCTAAGTTCTGAACACAAGAGCGAAATTGCTCTGAGCCTGCCTCGTCTAGCCCCAACCCGCGTTCTATCCATTGGAGTTGGGCATCCTCGATGACTTCATCCGGTTCCCCACAGTTGGCGATGAACGAGGCGATCGCGGGAGTAGCCTTGTTAGTTCTGGCAGCAGATTGCATCAATTTAGAAACATCCCACTCGGTCAAAACCTCAATTGCTTCGATGAGATGGTCCGTCAATACCGGCGATTCTTTAATATGGGCTAACCGCTGTGCTTCGGCTTGCAAGGTGGCGACTGCATCCTCATCGGCCCCGAATTTGCCCGCAACCAGTTCCCAGTCTGCTTCACTGACGGGTTGCCCTAGACTGATGCTGCTGTTACGGGCTTTACGGATGCTGTTCACCGTCTGTTTTCCGGTTTTAAGCAGCTTGACGAGTAGGTTCTCATCGCCAATTTTGGTGAGTTCCTTGAGTGCACTAACGCTCCAAGATTGCACCGATTTGAGGATGAGGCGTTGGATGCGCCGGTGCTGCGAATCAAACCACTCCGAAATCTGAATCAGGGACCGGGCCATCCAACTCGAACCCCCGAAGTCGGACGAATCGAGCCATTGGTCAAATAACTTTTCCCCTTTCGCCAAACCATGTTCGAGACAGAGTTCATGTAACAGCCCCCGGAAGCTGCGACCGACTTCTAGGCCACTGGTGAAAGTGTGGTGGACGAAACTAAAAAACTGGGACAGGGTTGTTTTAGCTTGTTCTTGGAGTCTTTGGGAACCGAAACTCGCGTAGTGGTAATCGGTTTGGAGAACGAAGGGAACAACGGTGTTCCGCTGGACAAATGCTTGACCTGACTGAATTTGAGCTATCATGGTTGTGAATTTTTTGATTTGTCGGTCTCCCGTTAGCGCGGGAGACTTTTTCGTTTTTAAACAGCGACTTGGCTTTTTCCAGTTCAAACCTTGGCGATGCTTGAGCACGTCGGCTTGAGTGTCTAGTGGCTGGCATCAAGTCCTAGAGCCTGACTCGGGTAAGCCTTAACCGTATTTGGCTAAGAACAACCGGGTCAGTCCACCTTGCTGCCTTCTCAAAATCCTGGAAAATATAAAATGACTGAAATGAAATCGGTTTGGTCGAATGCTGCCTTCCTTATAGCTAATTTTTCGGGTTTTGTCAAGGTCAAAGCAAAAGTGCCTAAAGCCTTGCCCGCAAATAGTTTTAGCTATTTTTGGCTCTCGAAATAAAAATTAAGAAAAGTAAACAAATTGTGGAAAAAGTGAAAGCGCTTTGCTATTTGTCGGAAATTGACCGCACAATAGATTGGGAGAGCATAGAAGGTAAAGTGTGACGAGTAAAAGCGAGAGACTGTCAGATTTGTTGCTGTTTCTGGAAAGTCAGATGTTGGCCCCACCAGAGGAGCGTGAATCCGTCTTGCTCGAATACTTGAATCGAGTGGGGCCAACTAGCAGCGTGACTAGCTTAAAGCGCTGGAAAGCGGGCGAGCAATTTCCTTGGCGCTCGAAGCGGATTTTGTTGGCACAGGCTATCGGCTGCACCCACCCCGAACTGGACCGATTTTTGCTCAAGGAAGAACCTAAAAATCCTCAAGAATTTTTTGCCCGACTGCCTGAGTTGCTGCCGGAGTACCGCAGCCGAAAAGCTGAACTCAAAATTTTGGTGAGTTCTGAGTTGCAAATTTTGGATGGGATGGAAGTCTTAAATCATCAACTCATGCAGATGAACCAACGGAGTCCGTTTAGTTTATCTAGGAAGTTGCTGGGTATCTTAGAAAATCTAATTGGTTTGCTTGATATCGAATCAATGGTACTTTTAAAGGCTAATCTTTCTAAAACTATTGAGCTTAAATTAAAACAGTTAAATCTAAACTCAGAGCAGGAGTCAAGACCAGGCCAGACTTTTTCTGCTATTTTTGCTAATAAAAATCTAGGCCAACTTTCTGAGGATACTCAGATTCCCCTTGCCCGATTGGAAGCTATCGCCAAACTCCAAGTCAAACCTTCGGACCAAGAACTTTCTTTGCTAGAAGGATTTTTAGAGGTATCTTTGGAAGAACTTATCCGAATTAGAGCCACAACCCAATATCAAACTAAGGATGTCAATGGAGGAGTAAAATAACATGGACAAATCCAACTTTATGCAACTATTTCCAGGCTGTAACTGGATTGCTAGTCATGCTGAAAGTCACACGGCGATTGTCCAAGCCGGAAGTTGGAACGCAGCTATTGAGATTCATAAAACTTATTTTCAGGCGTTAGCCAGACTCGCCCGCGATTTAGGAAAGCGAGAAATTCGCATTGAACATAACGACCCGAGCAAGCCTCCATTGCGGGTGATGGCGGATTTTGCTAACTGTGGTCAAGAAGAAAGCGGATTTACCAATGAAGGTAACCTAAATTGGAAGTCGCTTCTTAAACAATATTCTCTAGCGCGCTTCTCGAAAATATGGAGCGATTTTGAGTTAGATTTTAATGCATTCAATCAATCGGCCAACGCTATCTACATCAGTCAGCTAGAAGACCAGACCAATTTATATGCCAATCGCACGGCGTTGTTAGCCCAAAGCAAAAAACCCAAAGAGTTCTTGGGACAATCGGCTTGTGCCTTAAATGATGAAGAAGAACTGGCCCGTCGCTGCCATTTAATTTACAATGATGGCGGACTCAATGAATATGGATACTCAGCATTACGTTGGTTTCGCGAACCCAGCACAGGCTTTTGGCGGCGCAAGCGCATGAACTTTATCAGCAATTTTCGCAAGCTCGAATATCTGGGCGAATTGTGCTGGATTGGCGAAGTTTTAGTGGCTGAAGAAACCGGAAGTATTCTCTAGGCAAATGTCACCTAAAATAATACCGAATCTGGAACTGTTAGAGCGCAATCGCCTTGAAGAATTGGTTGCGCTCTATCGTGCCGTGTTTGCTGAACCACCTTCGTCTCAATGGTGGTCAAAAGAATCGGTCATAGCCATGTTCGAGCGCTACTTCCAGACTGGCTCCGTGCTGGGTGCATTCAGTGGCGATAGCTTAGTTGGTTTTGCCGTAGTTCAACCGCTGGCCGTAGCTTCCATCATTGGTCAGCAAACCTGGATTGAACCCGAACAAAAATGGCGGCTGCTCGATTGGCAATTGCTAGATGAGTTCGGGTTGCTTCCCGATTGTGGTTACTTGGCGGATTTGGGCGTTGCTGCCAGTCACCGGCAACAGGGAATCGCCAGTGAGTTGGTGCGCTTAGGGTGGAAGCACTATCCCGACAAACCGATGCTGTTGCGGGTGAGCGCTTGCAAGAGTGAGGCGATCGCCCTCTACCTGAAACTAGGATTTGCCAGGTTACCCGGACTCGAACAGCGACCAGAGTATCGGCAACAGGATGGCAGCCTTAAGACTGAACGCAAGTTCTTGATGCTCAAGGATACAACGAGTTTGAGCGGATATTGAGGCGATCGCCTCCCAAGTCACTTCTTTATTTTGGCCGGTATCAACCATTGGGGGTGCGATCGCTCGTAATTTAAACCAGCATCTAGGAGGATACCCGGACTCGAACAGCGACCAGAGTATCAACAACAGGATGGCTCACTCAAAACTGAACCCAAGTTTTTGATGGTCAAGGGTGTCGTTAGTTCGAGTCGATGAGGATGGGCAAATCGATTTTGCCATAATCTTTACTTCTGCCGATGCAGGAACTAATTTGGTCAGTCAGCCGAATCTGAAACGATTGGATCTAATAACGTTGAGGCAACAGAAAGGTGAAACTCATTACCTGCATCTTGCAGTTGAAAATCAATAATAAACCGTTTATGCTCGTCAAAGAATTGCTGTTTTCGAGCAATGAGTCCGTCAATAATCCCCCGTGCGTCTTTTTGAGCCAACGGGTCATCCCCTTTCAAGGCTACTTCCATGAACTCATCAATAATGGCTGCCTGCTCATCCTCTGGCATCAAGGTTAAGTTCCAGGCAATCACCGCAAGATGGAACATTTTCTCCCGCTCACTCCAATTATCGATAAAGGCGAGATAAGGCTCAACAAATGCCTTCAACACCTCAGACATTTTGACTTCACCTTTCGGATTCATCATCATATCCGCGAAATGCTCACCCAATGGTCCTTCCTGGAGCTTCTGCTGCAACTTCTCCAGTCTTTTTTGATGACTTTTGTTTGTCCGTTGTTGCTTGAGAATTTCACCAAAGGCTTTAGATTTTCTTGCCATAAAAATCTCCTCCATCGCTTGAGCTTAATTTTACCACTCTACATTGAGCCGGTAAAATAGGGGCAATGTCCAGGTACTACTTCCAGACCGGCTCGGCGTGGGGTGCGCTTAGTGGCGAGAACTTAGTTGGTTCTGCCGTGGTGCAAGCAGTATCCCGACAAATCGATGCGGTTGCGGTTGCGGATGAGGGCTTGCCAGACTGATGCGATAGCCTACGGCATAGCTTCGCTTACCGCCACCCAAGCCGTTCCTCTACTTTTGCTGGTATCAGCCATTGCAGTGGCGATCGCTCATAATTTGAACCAGCATCTAGAAACCAACTATGCCCGCTAATTTGAACTACAAAACTGCCATCATCACCGGCGCATCTTCCGGCATCGGACGGGCCACGGCTTTACTATTGGCTGAGGCGGGCGTTCAGGTCGTGCTCGTTTCCCGCCGGGGGGATGCGCTGCAAGAACTCGCAGACCAGATTTTCGCTGGGGGCGGGACGGCGATCGCAATTTCCACGAATATTACCAATTGCCAACAAGTTCAAGCAATGGTGTCAACGGTCCTGGACAAGTTCGGTCGTATTGATGTCCTGGTGAACTCTGCTGGACTGATTGACGTGGCCCCTACCATTGAGGCGAGTGTGGAGCGGTGGCAAGAACTGATTCAGGTAAGCTAACCCCCGGCTGAAGCACGGGGGCTTTCGCCCTCGCTCGACAGTCTTGGGTCTTGTGGTAGCCCTGAATCATCACGGTTCAAAGAACACGCTAGATCCGAGCCTCCGGGCTGGCTTACAAAAACAGCCCCAATCTTAGAAATATTGATTGCCCCATTCAAGTCAGCGTCACCGTGCCAACCACAATTACCACACTTAAACCGCTTGTCACTTCTCAGCCCAATATGGTTGCAGACGTGGCAAGTTTGACTGGTGTAGGCAGGTGGGACGGCAACCAGTTCGACCCCTGCCTTAATTGCTTTATAAGTCAGGAACAACCGCAACTGGTAAAACGCCCAACTGTTCGAGCGTCTACGTTCCGTCTTGTGCCTGGGCTCCTGGTTGGTACGTTCTCGAATGCCCGTCAAATCTTCAATCGCAATTACGGCATTGCTGGCTTTGGCTGTATCAATGACTTTCTTGCTGATGTTGTGGTTCAACCACTGTTGATAGCGCCGCTCTCTGCCCGACAGCCGTTTCAAGATCTGTCTCGCTCGTCTGCGAGTAGACCGTGTGCCTTTCGAGGCTTTGCGTTGGAGCGATGCTCTTACTCTGGAAAACTTATCCCTAACCTGTTGAATCTCTTTTCCATCCCATTTCTCTCCATCAGAAGTAACGGCGATGTCTCTACGCCCAAAGTCAACCCCTATCACCTTGCCCGACTTGGTTGGTTCCGGGGTTTTATCGGTCAACTGAATATGGATATAAAACAGACCGTCACGATGCTTGCAGAGTTGAGCCGAAGTGGGCTTGCGCCCTTTCAACTTGCCAGCCTGATAATTAGCAAGCACAACGGGGATATGTTCTCTGCCACCCAGCAACGTCAGACTGACAGTCTTATCCTTCTCCCTGAAATCGAAAATCCGGGCATCGTAATCAGCCGATGTTGGAGCAAATGTTTGAACGGGTTTGCCTTGAGTTTTTGCTGCTTTCCGATTCGCTCCAACCCTGGCACACACTCTTACTGCTTGGTTTGCACTCAATCCAAATCGAGAGCGAATGTCCTGATAAACCATGCTTTGAATCGTGGCCTTACTGGTTATCCCCGGCTTGACCTGTTCGTTGGTATAGTTACAGGCATCTGCAAACGCCCTGAGCAAATCATCCATTTTGGCGGATTGCTCAGGGGTGGGTTGAAGCTTGCAAACGATAGTGAGGGTTTGTTCCATTCCATGATTATATCACGTGTGAAGATGACGTCGGCTAAAGCCGCTAGTTCGTTTTTCCTCTTTGCTCTGAAGAGACAGGGCTTCCAAACGTATCAGGAGGTTTCGTGAACTTGCTGGGAGCGATGTACTGTTGTCATGCCGTAGCCCCGGTGATGCAAGAACAACAGCGGGGCCACATCGTCAATGTTTCCTCCGTGGCGGGTCGGACGGCTTCGGCTGGAGTGAGCGCTTACAATGCCAGCAAGTGGGGTGTGGGTGCGTTCTCGGAAGCGTTGCGCCAGGAACTGTGCAAAAGCGGGGTGCGGGTGACGGTGGTGGAGCCTGGATGGGTGGAGACGCCACTCTATGAGGAGATTGCGAGTCCAGCCATGCAGGAGCGGGTTAGTCGCTGGCAAGAAGGCATCGGGGAGCCACTGCTGCCAGAGGATGTCGCGGGGGCGATCGCATTTGCGCTTTCTCAACCCCAGTGGGTGAATGTCAGCGAGATTTTGCTTAGACTGACGGGGCAGGTGAATTAGTTGTGGTGACTAGGTGATCCCAGGCCACCTTATTATTATAAAGATGGATTTGGCCGAGGATTTGGTGGTGGTCATTTCAGCAAAGTTTTACGGGACAATAATTTCAGCGTTTTGTTGAGCTAACAATTTCAGGGATGGGCTAAATCATCGAGGGATGCAACCGTGGGGACGTTGGTTTTCCTCCACATTTTTCAAGTGCTCATTTTGAACACTTAAAAAACGAGCGCCCCCATCCGAGCGCTTATGGAGTTCATCTCAAGTCCCTCGCAGGTAGCCGATCACCTGTGGGGTGCCGTGTGGTACAGGTTGACCGATCGCCCAGAATGGAGAGGCTATCTTTTTCAACCCCAATAGGACGACTTGGCATTGAGTCGGAGGCCAGTGGTGTTGGTGATTCATCAGGCGATCGGTCTTGTGCTGATTGACCCCATCACCTCAAAGAAAGGGGCCATTCTTTCCCTACTCTGTTTTGATTCGGGGGCTAGTTATTTGGGGGATTTCGTTAGGCGTTAGGTCTCGGTACTGGCTAACTGATCGCCTCGAACGAAGGGGACATCTTTTCCTTGGACAATTAGGAGGACGCGGAATGTGAGTTTAACAGTTGGGCCTCCCTGTAAAGAAATATTACAAAACAGGCCGGTTCTCGTAAAACCTTACTTCTTTTTCCGAGCAAGGAAATAGAGACAGCACTAAAAGGCGATCGCCGTTGGCAATAGGGAGGACTAAATCAAATGACATCAAATCTGTTCCCGATGATTTGGGCAAGACTTGGACCGGCATTGCGAAAAGCGTAGCGTCCTTCAGACTGGGTTGGACTGGGCTGGGTTATGTCAACAAAATATAACTTTATTTTTTGGTGAAATGGTTCACCTGGTAGGTCGTCATAGCATGATGATTATTAGTGGAACCAGCATGATCAGTTAAAACAGTTCTGGAGTCCTCAATCGGTAACGGTTCTGGGCTTCTCCCGTCCGGGTAATGGGATCTCAATGAGGCAGAGCGATCTCGACTGCATAATTTGCCGAACACTCTCCTAGTAAAAGGATAGGAGCGCAGTTTTGCGTGGCCTCAAAACACTCAACCGTTGATTTTATCGGGGTTTGGGGGTTTTCGTAAAGTTCAGAACGCCCAAAATTATGGGTGCATCAATTTTATTGTGTTGGAGACGTTATGTTTGAACCAGAACTCAATCTGTTAGGGACTTCCACTCCTCTAAATGGCTTGATGGGCGATCCATCTGCAACAGATGATATTTTCAGTCTCCAACCTTCACCAGGGTCGAACCCAGGATACGGAGACGCTACTGTTCAGGGATATTTTTCTGCGGCAAATGTAACACAAACTCTGGAGCATCCCTCTCTTCAACACCAAACCGCCAGTGAGATCGACAGCTTCACGGGAGAGTCCGGCGATGGAGTCGGATTAACCGGGGAAGCAGCCGATCGCCTCTTTGATGCAGAATATTACGCCCAAATTCATCCCGACTTAGGTGGGGCCGGTTTGAACACCCTCCCCCAACTTTTTGAACATTTCAAAACTCATGGATTAGGTGAAGGTCGTGGTTTTTCTCTGTGGACCAATCTGGAACACTACGCGGCCCAAAATCCTGACTTAGAGGCTGCCGGGTTAACTTTGCATGAGCAAATTTATCAGCATTTGCAAACATTTGGCCTAGCCGAAGGGCGTGAGTTTTCTCCTTGGGTCGATTTGGAGTATTATTTAGAGAATCATGCCGACCTCAAAGCCGCATTCGGCGAGGATACGGCCAAAGCATTTGAACACTTACAAATATTTGGTTTGGAGGAAGGACGGCGCTTTTCTCCTAAACTTGACCTTAATTATTATTTAAGCAATTATAGCGATTTATCTGCGGAATTCGGGGACAATAAAAAACGAGCGTTTGCTCATTTACAGCAGTTTGGTGTAGCAGAGGGACGAAAATTCCTACCCGACATTTTTGAATCAACAACAGCAGAATCTTCGGAAGGAGAAACTGAAGGGACTGTGCAGGAGACTCAAGAGGAAATTTCCATCGTCTTTGACAATCCAACTACTCCCTCCATCGGCGTTCCCACTGTATCTGATGGGCAAGAAAACACGAATCCAGTGGGCGAGTTGGATGATGTGCAGGATGAAGGAGAAACTGCTGCTAGTGCCTCTGATGAGGTAGAAGTAGAGGAGACAATCGATGATAGTTCTGATGGGGGAGATAACTCACCAGAAGAAACAATTGCCGATGCCTCTGATGAAGTAGAAATAGACGAAGGCACTGCCCCAGTGTCGGATGATAAAGTAACAACCGAAAAACTGTCACCCACGGTAACACTATCTCAAACCTTGATGGGGTTAGAACAAGAACCCACTCCGCCGTTAGATTTGCCCGAGAATGCCGGGGGTGCCAATTCTAAGAAAAACCCCGCGCCGAAGCATTTAAAATTAGATGCCACTCAGGAAGAGTATTATAAAGGGGGAACGGTTCGCCTGAATGGGTGGATTTTTGATGCCAGCGGTGCCAGTGATGTAGAACGAATCGAGTTTTCGCTGCATAAAACTGGGGAAAAGTGGGAAGAAATTGAGAGTTGGACAACGTTCAATATTTCCAGTAAAGATGACCGCTGGGCATATTTTGATTATTCCACGTTTGGGTTAGAACCGGGTAAATATCAAATTAAAGGGTTTGCCTACGATAGCGAAGGCGGCAAGAGCAATGCAGCGGTGGCCCACTTCAGTGTTAGTGCCGAAAATCCCCTGCCACTGCTGGGAGTAATCGATACTGGATTTAATGCCAATAACATCGATATTGACTACAAACGGGCGGCGTTAGGACGGGATTGGGTAGATGGCGATGATAACCCGTTGCTCGAAGATGGCGAAGGGAGCGAACATGGGACTCATGTACTCGGAATTATCGGTGCCACCCAGAATAATGGCGTAGGAATTTATGGCATTAATGACCAAGCGCCGTTGTGGTTGAGTCGGGCGATCAGGTCTGGGAAATGGGGCGATGCGCTGATAGAATTTGTGGATTATGCCCTTACCTCGGAACAACCCACTGCGATCGCGAACCTGAGTTTGGATCTAACGCAAGTGGAGTCCGATGGGAGTATCAAAACCCGCTATGAGTTTACGCCAAAAGAACGGGAGGCGCTGGAATATGCGCGGCAGAATGGGGTGTTGGTGGTGGTTGCTGCCGGAAATGATGGCAGTGTGATGTCGGTGTTGGGACAAGCATCTCAAGAATTTGATAATATTCTGACTGTTGGTGCGACGAATGGCAATCAGCGGGCAGATTATTCCAGCTATGGTCGTTCCGGGCCAGATATTATGGCGGAAGGCGGTAGTATTGCTTCGCCCATTCTGTCTACTGCTGGGGAAGATGTCGGAACGATGGCGGGAACCTCAATTGCCGCAGCACAGTTGACGGGTGCCGCATCTTTGGTGTGGGAGGCCAACCCCGAGTTAAACTATCGGCAAATTATTGAAGCACTCAAGTCTACGGCAACGGATTTGAATGTGCCAGGGGAAGATAATGAGACGGGTGCCGGTTTGGTGAACCCTGATGCGGCGGTGGCAAAAGCCAAGCAGATGATGCCGGAAGAGTATGACCCAGAGGACTTTTCGACACCGGATACTTGGGGTGGTGAAGGTCTGGTGACGCCAGAGGAACGGGCGGTTGAGTTTAGTTATCCGATTGAGGAAGAGTATTTTACCGGAACCGTTGCACCGATTGGCGCTCCTTATTACGGTGTATCCTACCGTCGTTCCCCCGAATTTGATGATCGGTGGGGAGAAGGAATTGCCGCTGAAAGTAATACTTTCCTAGAATTCGATGCTTGGACTTGGGGAGAAGTTGGTCAAGACTATTGGTATGGCAATGATGATGCACTGTGGTATCGGGTCGCTGGAACGGATCACTGGGTGCCTAGTGTTTATATTGCCGGTTATCCCGGCAGTGAACCGCCTTTATTGCCGCCTCAAGGTTCTGAATCAAACATCGATCCTATTGGTATCGGTAATGATGGATGGGAACTATACACGGTTCAGTCAGGAGATACTCTCTCAGACATAGCTTTAGCAAGAACTGGGGATTCTAATGATTACTTGCTAATTGTCAATTATCCAGAAAACAATATTCCCAATCCTGAGTTGATTTATCCTGGTGAGCAGATCTGGGTGCCTAAAGGAGAATCGAGTTCAAGTACAGGAGATATTCCGAACACAGAAAATTCCGCTGGAACTGGAAGTGACCCCATTACTGGTTCAGATCCAATTACTAATCCAGAAGCAGTTTTTGAGGTTGGCGATTTATTTGGAGATATATACTCTAGTAATCCTTGGTTGGGTAGTCCGGCTAGCGATATCATAGACCAGGGGAATGGAGTTATCGTTCAAGAGTTTGAACAGGGCTATATTATCTGGAATGGGAATCATGCGGTAGCATATGAGAAAAATACAGGTTCTGATGATTTGGTCACTCCAGAAAATCTACCAAATCTTGGTAACAATCTTGATAATGGTGAAACATCTAATATTCCTTCTTTGCCAAATGATACTCCTAATCAAGATTTAGAAAAGATTCAACTAAATCCCTCAGTTAACTTTTCGATAAATGATGCTAGTTTGTGGAATTCATTTTCATTGGGATGGGGGGAGAGTGTGCCGTTTGATTGGAAAATTTCTCTACCTAATTCATCCAATGAAGAAGATTTCTTTAAATTTGAAACTGGTTACTCATTTAATGCTTCTGCGTTTCTTAGCCTCGGAACTGTAGATATTGATATTTCTGCTCTGTTTAATTTGGATTATTACGAGCCACAGCCTGGGCATCAAGGTAATGTTGTTATCCGTTCTAGTTTAAATGATTATGACAACAAGTTGAGTAGTTTTTTGGGTGTCGGGGCATCTGTCACAGGCGAAGTCTTTACTAACCTTGAGATTTACCCAGAAAAGCTACCCCTTATTGGTTTAATTCCTGGTATTGATAAGACATATTCTTTTGGCGCAGAAGCAAGTTTAGGAGTCCAACTTGAAGATGTGTTAACCAACATTTTTATTCCTCCTGGAAGTCCAGTTGGATTTGATATGGGACTGAATCCATCTACTAGCCAGTTGCTGGAAAATAACAGACTAGAAGCATCAGATGACGCGAATTTCACTCTTGATTTTGCCAATCTTCCTGCTTTTCAGCCTGTTAAAGATTTCTTTTCCCTTACAGCTGGCCCCTATATCCAACAGGAATCTACTCTCATTATTGATGGATTTGATTTCGATCCAACTCCTGGGGATCCAAGTGATGATGGAAAATACATAGTTAACCTTGGAGAAGAAATATCAATTCCTATTGATCCCAACAATTCTAATCTTCTGGTGCGGCCTTTAACCCGGTTATTTACGAATTTTTCAGAGACTTTTAAAATAGAAGCGGCTATTTCAACAAGTGCAGTGTATGACCAATGGTTGAAGGATATACCCGATCCAATCAGGAGTATTATACAAAACTCGCTCCTAAACGCAGAGCTAAAATATGCTGAGGAAATTATGATAATTGAGCCAGTTGAAGTTACAACGTTTGATCCTTTTGTGGATAGTTGGCAAACTATTAATCTGGTATGATGAGTTTCATTGTTGCACGAAGCTATCTAAACCTTATACACCTCTGGATTCAAAAATAATAATCAGAGTTCAGAAAAAAAATTTGCTGCTCGCTTTTCTGATGGCTTATAGCGCTTTTTTACCCCTATGCCGATCTCGTTTCTCTCAGAATTGAGCTTGCCCTTTTTCTGAAGGCAACGATCTCCTCTAATACGGAATTCGGTTCCCATAAACGTAATAGAATCCTCCATTCTAAAGGCTTTCAGCTTTTTGTCGAAGACCTATGACAACCGAATTCCGTATAACTGGGGCCTCCCGCTTGGTTGGTTTTGCAGTATTACAGCGGTTGTCAGCTACTTCTCCAGGACTTACGCATCCCTCTATAGCTGTCAGGGGGATTCCCCTCTTCGCCTCTACAGATAGGGTCGGGTCTCCAAATCTGCCTCAGTGCTGCTCAAGAAAACTTTCCTCGATGATTTCAAAGTAGGCATGGCGAAATGATGGGCAGCACTCGAAAGTGAGCAAGCATCAGGAGCCTTGGTAGAAGGATTTAGACGTACTAAATGAACCCGTAGATAAACCCGGGGTTTACGCAGTGAGCGCCCTCTATTCATGTTATAACCGATTTAGCGGTCCCATTCACGATTCACCCAGATGCCATGATTGCCAACCCAAAAACATTCCCTGCCTCAGATCAGCAAATTCCTCGTGTGGGAATGTTGGCAACGGTTCGTAACCGGCGGGCGTTGGTGGTGTCGGTGGAACCGTTTGATGGGCCGATCGCCGGACGATTGCATCTGGTGGGTTTGGAATATACGGATATGGATGGCAATCGCGAAGATAAAGTCATCTGGGAACGGGAAATCAACGCCAGCTTATTGGAACCCACCGCCTTACCTCGGGTAGATGCCGAACCGCCGATGCAGGGTAATGAGTTTGATGCCTTGCAACGGGCGGCGCGATGGACTGCTCTTTCTCCCTTCTTAAATAGCGATCGCCGCGAACCGTTGGAACCGCTGCCGTTTTCGGCCCCCTTCTTTGGGGCGGTACAGGTGGAAGATTTTCAGTTGGTCCCCCTTTACAAAGCGTTGCGGATGCCGCGCATTTCTCTACTGTTGGCGGATGATGTCGGATTGGGGAAAACGGTGGAAGCGGGTTTAATTTTAACCGAGTTGCTGTTGCGGCGTCGGATTCGCCGGGTCTTGATTTTGTGTCCGGCAGCGTTGCGGAAGCAGTGGCAACAGGAGATGAAGGCCAAGTTTTCCCTGTCTTTTGATACGATTGACCGGGCTGAGACTCACGCCATCCAAAAACGTCTGGGACTTGACGCCAACCCCTGGCGTACTTATCCGCGCATTATCACCTCCTATCATTATCTGCGCCAACCCGATGTCTTGGAACAGTTTCGCACGACGTTACGGCAACCGGAAGGCTCCGCGAATTTACCTTGGGATTTACTGATTGTTGATGAAGCCCATAATTTAATGCCTGCCAACTTCGGCGATGATAGCGATTTGTCGAAGATGTTGCGGTTTATTTCCCCTTGGTTTGAACATAAATTATTTTTGACGGCGACTCCCCATAACGGTCATACCCGCTGCTTTTCCGGACTGTTGGAACAGCTTGATCCGGTACGATTTATGCAAACCGGGGAGATGGATGCGGCGCAACAGCAGCGGCTTGAGGAGGTGGTGATTCGCCGTTTAAAAAGCGAGATTAACGAACAGGATGAAAACCGGGGAGGAATGCCGCGTTTTTGTCAGCGAATTCCCGAACCCGTTCCTTTATTTTTTGGGAAAGCAGAACGGCGATTGGGGCGGGCATTTAGCGAGTTTAGAACAGCGGTGAAAGCGGCGATCGCAGCTTCTAAAAAAACCGATCGCCTCGCGGGTTCATTTGCGGTGGAGGTTCTTAATAAGCGGTTACTGTCTTGTCCCTACAGTTTTGCTCAATCTTGGGTGCGCTTCCAGGAAGGGATTGCTGGAGACGATGACGCGGAGGTATCCCAAGTTCAGGCGGCAAAACGGGCGATCGCAGAAGATATTGATGATGACTTAGAAACCGAAGGACGCATCCAGTATGCGGCGAAAACGACTGGCGCTTGGTTAAAGCCGTTGGTCCCCCATCTGACGGCAGAAATTGCGGCGTTGGATAGTGCATTGCAAGGGTTGGGATTGGTTGAGGGGGGACAGTTAGCGGATCCGGTAGAGGACGAACGCTTTTCTCGGTTGTTGACGGTGGTTAAGCAGTATTTGCGGAATGGGAAAGAATGGATCCCAGAAGAACGGTTGGTGGTGTTTACTGAGTATAAAACCACCTTGGATTATCTCGAACGCCGTCTGAAAGCGGAGTTCAAACGAGAACCTGAAGCGATCCGGGTTTTGTATGGGGGGATGGGCGATCGCGAGCGAGAGGAGATTAAGCAAGCATTTAACGACCCTGCGGATCCCGTTCGCATTTTAGTGGCGACGGATGCCGCCTCGGAAGGGTTGAATTTGCAGGAAACCGCCCATTTAATCCTCCATTACGATATTCCCTGGAACCCAGCGCGACTGGATCAGCGCAATGGACGGTTGGATCGTCACGGACAATCGCGGGATGTCATCGTGTTCCACTTTACGAGCGATGACGATGCGGATTTAAAATTTTTAGCTCATGTGGTCCAAAAAGTTAATACCATTCGCGAAGAACTGGGTTCGATGGGGGAAGTGTTTGATGCGGCATTCCAGCGTCGGTTTATCGATTTTGAAGATAGCGATCGGGTGGTGAGGGGGTTGGATGAGGCGGTGGAGAAACAGCGCGGACGTGCCACCATCTTGCGATCGCCTCAAGAAGATACCGGCACCGATTGCGCGATCGCGTTGCAGGAGTTTGAGCAAGAACTCGACCTTACCCCAGAAACCCTGAAAAGCACGTTAGAAATTGCGATGGGATTGGGTGTGGGTTTTCCTCGCTTTGAAGGGCCAGATAGCGAAGGAAAATTGCGGTTGCGAGTGCCGATTCCACCGAAGTGGGAACCGTTGGTGGATGATTATTTGCGCCTAGAAACCAATGGCGATCGCGGCGCACTTCCCGCTATTGTATTTGACCCTAGCCATTTTATCCAATATCGCAATAAACGCCCCGTGTTCCGCGCGGCCAAAGATACGACATTGCTACATTTAGGTCACCCCCTGTTTTATCATGCTTTGGCGTTATTCGCGAGGGCAAGATTTCCGGGTGGGGCGGATAATTTGCCGGTAAGTCGGTGGACGGTACGCTATGGCGAGGTCCCTCAAAATGCGGATGCCTTGTTATTGTTGACCGTCGAAGAATTAGCGGTTAACGAGTTGCGCGAATCGTTCCATCACTGGGTGAGGACGTTACGGTTTCCCATTATTGGGGAAGAATTGGGGGAGCAGTTACCCCATGTGCTCCCGGTAGTGAAAGATTATGCCGATCGCCTGCCGGATGAGGCCGCGATTGAGACGGCGCAGGAGTTGTGGGAGGTGATCGCCTTTGACTTGCGCGACCGAGTGCAGCAACTCACCCAGCAACTCACGGCACAGTTGCATCCGATTCTGGAAGCTCAAAAAACGGCGAGATTGCAAGAGGCTAAAAAGCGATTTGACTCTCGGATTAAGGAAGTGGAACGGGCGATGAAAGAGACCACGTTGCAAAAACTGGAAAAAGAACGAGATGAGTTGCTGGCACAAATGGCCAGCAATCCCTATTTATTTCCAGAGTTGCAACGTGAACAAACCGAAAAGCTGCAAAATTTAGAAGATGAGTTAAAACGACGACGCCATCAGTATCAAGGACTATTAGAGTTTTTGAAAAAAGAGCAAGAGCGCACCCTCAAACATCTGATCCCCAAACGCCATACCCTGCGCGGAATGGTTCAAGTTTTTCCCGTAACTGTTGAAATTCGCTTGCCGGAGGTTTCTTAATGATTGCAACCGTATCCCCAACCCCGACGGACGAAAATTATCAGTGGTGGTCTGCCTTAAAACATGGCGGGTTATTGGTTGCGCCCTCCAAATTACCGGAATTTTTTGACAGTCGTTTGTCTGCCTTACCCGGTTATGTAGAGGATAGATTACGCCGGGATGTGACGCAGTGCGATCCCAGCGACCGCGACCGCTTCAATCGGTTATGCGATACCGTCTTGGAAGATGTCCTTTCCCTGCCCAAAACGCAGTGGATTAAAGCACTTGATAGCAGTTGGTCTCAACGCGCCATTACCGGAGAAGCGATAAAACCCAAGCGAGTTTGGGTTCATCATCAGGGGATGGTGTTACCCCTATTTGAGGCAGAAGCATCGCGGTTAGGAATTGGCAAAGGACGGCGAGAAGTCTCCCGAGTTTTGGAATGGCTGCGGAAAGCCGACCATAAAATTGCCCTGCTCACCAATGGCAGACAGTGGCGGTTAATTTATGCCGGAGTCGATTATGATGCCTGGTGCGAGTGGGATATTGACCTGTGGTTTGAGGAAGGGAAACCGGGATTGCAGGTCACAGCGCTGCGGTTATTATTGGGACGAGAGGCCCTGGAACCGCCACAACCGAATACGCCTTGTCCGTTAATCCAGGCAATCCAGGCGTCCCGGCAAGTGCAGGCGGAGTTATCGGGCGACTTGGGAGAACGGGTAAGAAAGGCGGTGGAGTTGTTAATTCGTGAAACTGGGGTGAAGATTGAGGATTCTCAAATCCCCAACCGCGAAATTTATATTGCCGCCAACCGGGTGATTATGCGCTGCGTGGTAATTTTGTTTGCGGAAGCCCGAAACCTCTTACCTCGGGAAAATCCTATCTATCATGAATCATACGGCATTCAAGGCTTGCGGGAACGACTGACACGCGAGGCGGGGGGACGCGCTGGGGAACGCTTACGCAATAGTTTCAGTGCTTGGCCACGATTGTTGTCCTTGTTTCGCCTGGTGTATAGCGGTTCGGCCCATCCAGAATTAATCGTACCGCGCTATGGCGGCAAATTATTCATTCCGGGAGATAGTTTCGCCTCGGATCCCATTGTTCGTGCTTTGGCAATCTTTGAAAATCCGGCCCACTCTCCCTCGGATGCGATGGTGTATCGGATGTTGGAATTGCTGACGCGCAGTAAAGTCAAAGTCCGTCAGGGACGGCGCAGTACCTGGGTGGAAGCGCCCGTGGACTTTTCGGGACTGTCTTCGGAATATATTGGCATCCTTTACGAGGGGTTGCTCGATTTTGAATTGCGCCAAGTTCCGGCGAATAATCCGATTCTTTTTCTAAATTTAGGCGATCGCCCAGCCCTACCCCTGCAACGGTTGGAGGAAATGGACGATAAGGCGCTCAAAGCGTTGGTGGAGAAGTTGAAAGAAAAGTCGAAACCCTCTACCAGCGAAGATGAGCAGGACATTGAGGAGGAAGCCGAAGTAGAAGAAACCGATGAATCTGAGGTAGAAGCGAATGACGATGACGAAGAAGCCGATCCGGATGTAGAGGTGGATGACCAACAGGGCGATCGCGCCCTAGAATTGCGTCAACGGGCTAAAACTTGGGCAGTTCGTGCAGTTCAAGTCGGTACCCTCGTCCCGAAACCGAGGAGCAAGAAAGCAGAGGCCCGGGCAGAGTATGAAAATGCCGTTGAGACAATGGCGAATCGCCTGATTATAGAGGTGTTGTTGCCGGGAGAATGGTTTTTAGTGCGCTGGGGAGGAACGCGCAAAGGGTCAGGGACCTTCTACACCCGTCCCCAGTTGGCAGTTCCCACCGTTCGGCGTACCTTGTTACCCCTTGCCTACAATCCGCCGGTGGATGCAGCGGGGAAACCCGATGAGAAAGCACCGGCAGCACAATGGCATCCCAAAACCCCCCAGGAAATCCTCGATTTAAAAGTCTGCGACCCGGCCTGCGGTTCTGGTTCATTTTTAATTGCAGCATTGGGATTCTTAACCGATGCGCTTTACGAAAGTTTGTTCTATCACGGCTGGTTGGCCCAAGATCCGATAACCCAGAAACTGCGCGTGGCGATCGCTGCCGATGCTATTCCCCAGTGGTTTGCCGAATGCGTCAAAGATTTACCCTTGACCTTGGACCATCCAGGGGAGGAAACCTCATTTTCTCGCCACAAGTTAAAGCGGTATGTGGTGGAACGTTGTATTTATGGCGTGGATATTGACGCCTTGGCAGTCGAGTTGGCGCGGTTATCCCTGTGGGTGGAAACGATGGATAAAAGTTTGCCGTTTAGTTTCCTTGACCATAAAATAAAGTGCGGCAACTCTTTAGTGGGATGTTGGTTTGACCAATTCCAAGATTATCCGGTGATGGCGTGGGAACGGGACGCGGGGGATGTGAATCACGATAAATTCGTCCATCACTATCGGGAATATGTGGCAAAAAGTGGCAAGAAAAAAGGAGAATTTCAGCAAAAAGGGGATAAATGGACGCAGGGGATTAAAGATACCCGCAATAGTTGCGTTAAAAATGAGTTAAAAACATTACTGGAAACCTTAGACCCCAGTAAATCCCGTTTAGAGTTTCCCGATTTCCCGTTTCAAAAATTACCCGAAGCGATTCACGATGAAGCAGTCGGGATATTTCAAGAGTGGCACAATCTGCCCATTGATTACGACTCGGAAGAGAAGAAAGAAAACGAATACGAACATAAATTTCGCCAAAATCAAGCCATTCAGCAGCTAAAACAAGCATTTGATAGTTGGTGTGCGGTGTGGTTTTGGCCGGGAGATGAGTTGGAGATTGCACCCACTCCAAAACACTTTTTTAACCCGACTCCGGAAATGGCGCAACGAGTGGCAGAATTGGCGCAACAGTATCAGTTTTTCCATTGGGAGTTAGAATTTCCCGATGTGTTTGCCGGGTTCGATGATGGATTTATCGCCATTATTGGCAATCCTCCTTGGGAAATTCAGAAACCAAATTCGATGGAATTTTTCTCGAATATCGACCCGCTTTATCGCACCTATGGCAAGCAGGAAGCGTTAGAAAAACAAATAGAGTATTTCCAGAATGATCTACAAAGCGAAAAAAGCTGGTTGTTGTATTGCGACAAAATGAAGGCGCTTTCTAATTGGACCAAAAATGTAGGATTTCCGTTTGGGGACCCGGAAGAGAGTGGCGGTAAATTTAGTTTATCGCGATCAAGTAACGACTCTGATTTTTTGCATGAATTGTGGCGTCAGCGTCGCCAGCAGCATATCGGATATGCAGATAAGCGTCACCCCTTCCGCTATCAAGGTTCGGCAGATATTAATACCTATAAGATGTTCTGCGAATTAGGACATATTTTGCTCAAAAATGGCGGACGCTTGAGTTTAATCGTTCCCTCTGGATTGTACAGCGACAAGGGAACAGGAGATTTACGCAATTTATTTTTAAATCGCTGTCAGTGGACGCACCTTTATGCGTTTCAAAATGAGCGGTTTGTGTTTAGTGCAATTCACCATAGTTATAAGATGGTGATGTTTACGATCGTCAAGGGAGGAAGTACCGAGGCGATCGCCACTCGCTTCCGTTTGGGTCCCGGGGACTCTCCCACCGCGCAAGAATTGGAAACCGATATTTTAGGCGATCGCCACTATCTCTCAGTTGCTGCCAGCGAAATTCGCAAATTCAGTCCCAACACTGGCGCATTGCTAGAAATTAGAAGCGATCGCGACTTGGCAATTTTAGAGAAAATGTACGATAACGGCGTCTTGTTGGGCGATGACAGTCCCGAAGGGTGGGGAATTCAGTACGCCAGAGAATTTGACATGACGAATGACTCCAAATTATTCCCACCCCGTCCCCAGTGGGAAGCAAAAGGATATCGCGCCGACGAGTACGGACATTGGTTAAAAGGCAACTGGCAACCTTATCACGGTTCCCCCTCCATTTTACAGCGGCCCGAAGGATTAATTTTATCTGTGGATGGCACTAACGCGATTCACGTAAATGAGGTGGAGGACGTGGCGCTACCTTTGTATGAGGGACGAATGATCGGCCAGTTTGATTTTAGTGAAAAGGGTTGGGTTAGCGGAAAAGGTCGTACTGCTGTATGGCGTGATATTCCTTGGAATCAGAAAGTTATTGAACCTCAATATTTAATAGGAATTATCAATTTTAAAACCCATTCTAAATGCCCCTTTGTTACAAAAGCTGCTCATATGAGAATAGGTTCATCTACTAACACTAGGTCTAGTATATGTTCAGGTTTAAAAAATGTTGCTACGGGTGACACTGCAACGATTTTTTGGACAAATAATTTACAAATCACTTTAGCTTTGAGTTGTATTCTAAATAGTTTTACTTTTGATTCTCTTATGCGCTTTCGATTGGGCGGTTTACACCTTGATTATCACGTTTTCGAGCCAAATGCGCTACCGAATAAAGACAAATTAACAAAAAATAAAAATTTTTATATGCTTATCCTTTCTGTAAATATGCCCAGTGTAAAATTTTCAGATACTTGGCATATTTTTACAGATAAAGAAATAACCGCAGCATGGAAAAAGCTATGGGCTTTGAGTAAATATGAACGCCTCCGCCTCCGCTGCATCCTTGATGCAGTAGTTGCTGAACTCTACGGATTAGACATCGAAGACTTCACCTGGATATTGCGAGACTGCGATTATCCTACCGCCCAAGTCTGTAATAAGGCCTTTGCTCGCACCCTAGAACCCAAAGGATTTTGGCGCGTTGACAAAGACAAAGACCCGGAATTGCGTCACACCGTTTTATCCCAAATCGCCTTCCACGAACTCAAACGCCTCGGGTTAGAAACCTTCCTCAACCTCAACGACGGAGAAGGATGGATGCTACCTGAAACCGTGAGATTAGCCGACTATGGATTGGGACACGACACCCGCGCCGAAGAACCCCAACCCGTCGCCGCTAGGCTGGGCGAGAGATTCCTCCCCTGCCAATTAGAGGGAAGCGTGGAAGAATCCTGGCAAGAATGCGAGAGACACGCCGACAACCTGCGCCGTCTCCTCGGAGACACCCCCCAAACCTTTACTCAGGGGAGTAACACCGCTGATGAGACCCAGGACACCCCCCGCCAAACCGATAAACTCCCCAGCGACCCCGATTATGTCCCGCCAACCGATATGTTTGGCAACCCCCTAGATGTTGATTTATTTGGCAACATCATCGAACCGAAACCGAAACGAAACAGGCGATAACCCGATTTCCTGTAAGGACAAAAAATTGTCCATCCCTACACCATTCCTCCTAATATAAAACCCAAAACTAATGCTCAACCCTATTCTGTACACCGAAAAAATTGTCAGCGACTTCCTCAAATACCAACTGACGGCCTACCCTTTTGCGGACTCCCACCTGTACGAACAGATGCGGCAACTGCTGAATCTGGAAAAAACGCGGCACACCCCTTTATTTAAAGGTCCTTATATCAGTCTCTCCCGCAGTTTCCGGGAAGGGGCAAAAATTTCCACCCTGGTGAGAGAAGGTCTGCTGCACCCCCATTTATCCCAAATTGCGGCCTATCCCACTCTCTATGGACATCAAGAAACAGCAATTCGGACGATTGTGCAAGGAAATCCCACCCTCGTCTCGACGGGGACGGGTTCAGGCAAAACGGAATGTTTTCTTTATCCGATTATTTCCCATTGTTTGGACTTACGCGATGACAATGCACCCCCGGGAATTGCGGCAGTGATTGTTTATCCGATGAATGCCTTGGCGGAGGACCAACTGGGACGATTGCGAGAACTCCTCTGCGGCAGTGGGATTAGTTTTGGAATGTATGTGGGCAAAACCCCAGAAAAAACTGCGGGCGCTACGGGGAAACGGCTCAAACCGGGGGCCTCACCCCTGGACTACCAAAAAGCATTGGCGAAATCTCAACAGGAAAAACAATCCACGGCGATTTATCCCCCAGAGGAAAGAGTTTCCCGGGAAGAAATGCGGAAAAATCCGCCGCGTATTTTGTTGACCAATGTAAATCAACTGGAACTTCTGCTGACCCGGGGACGCGATGTGGAGTTGTTCAATCAGGCCAGACTGGATTATCTGGTGTTTGATGAGGCGCATACCTTCTCAGGTGCTGCTGGTGCGGAAACCGCCTGTTTAATCCGCCGTCTGCGGTCATTTTGCGGCAAAAATGCCGATGAAACCACCTGCATTGCCACCTCGGCAACGATCGCCGATCGCGAACAAGGGGTAAATGCCGGAAAAGATTTCGCGGTTCGCTTTTTCGGGGTAGACGCGAGTCAGGTGGTGTTAGTTCAAGAAGAGTATCAGCAGGATGATTGGCACTCTCAACGCCACCTCCCGCCACCTCTCCCCGTCAATCCCGTAGTCCAACTGGGAAATGTCCTGGATGCGTTGGATGACTCTCCCAAGGGTGGAATTCCGATTCATGCAGTGTTCCAAGAAATGACGGGAGAAGCATTAGCGGCCAAAAATTGGCAGGAAAGTCTCTATACCAGTCTGGCGCGAAATGAACTGGTTTATCAACTGGCGCAAGCATTAAACACCCCGCGCCTACTTTCCGAACTGGTTGCCGATTTGCAACGCCGCAGCGATCGCCCGATATCCGAAGAGGAAATCTTAGCATGGTTGGCCTTGGGTGCGTCATCCCGGAAGGACCATCGTCCGTTACTGCGTCCGGTGATTCACGGATTTATTCGCGGGGTGGGTGGCGCAGTGGTGACGTTTCCCTTCCAAAATGGTCGTCCGAAACTCTGGTTATCCGCAGAAGATGCCGCATCCGCTGAGGTTGGGGATGGATTATTCCGTCTGCCGGTGACGACTTGTACGACCTGTGGACAACATTATTTTACCCATCATGTTGGGGATTTTAAGTTTGTTGACAAACAACCGGAGGGGGGACAACTCACGGAACATCGGGTTATCTGGAAACCTTTGAGTGCTGAACTCGGAGGCGATCGCGTCATCCTCCTAGATAAACTGGTTACCGATGATGACGAAGACCTTAACAGCAGTTCATCTGCACCCAATTCCACCGTTCCCCTCTATTTTTGCCAACATTGTGGCACTTTGCATGATTTATTTTGCGATCGCTGTCGGGGTTGCGGTCAAGTTGGCGGACTCATTACACTGTTGGCCGTCCGTCAAAAAAGCAAATACCCCGGTAAACTGAACAGTTGCGTCACCTGTCAGGCATTGGGACGCTATGGAGTCGGGGGATATCGGGAACCCACGCGATCGGTTCGCGGCGTCACCGTCTCCGATGTCCATGTTTTGGCACAAAATGCCATCCAATATGCCGAACGCCGCCGCCTGTTAGTCTTTGCCGACAACCGTCAAGATGCGGCCTTTCAGTCGGGATGGATGCGCGATCGCGCCCGCCGGTTTCGCTTCCGCAGTTTGATGTACGATCGCATCCAATCCGGGGAGGTCTCCATCGGCGACCTTACCGCCTATCTGGATGATTTATTAGATCAAGATGACGAACTCTCGCGCACGTTAATCCCCGAAGTTTGGCAAGTCGAACGCAAGGAGGCAGCAGGCCAAAAACACCGACAAGAACGGAAATATTTTCTAAGAATTGCCGTTTTGAGGGAAGTTGCCACCGGGGTCAAACAGCGCATCGGGTTAGAACCCTGGGGACGGATGAAAATTAACTACCTCGGACTAAACCCAGATTTAGACTTAATTCAAACCTGGTCCCGGGTGATGCAAATTTCCCCCGAGGAGTTAGTCGAGGGAATTGCCTCTTTACTCGATGTTTCTCGACGCGGCAATATCCTATTTGACCCCGAAGGTCGAATTTTCTCACGCTTCTGGCAAGAAGGCGATCGGGAAATTCAGCGCGGATATCTCCCCTTACTCCAAGGCGTTCCCAAGGGATTAAAATTGCAGCGAGAACCGGGAGATAAAGAAACCCGAGTCCAACAATGGTTAAGTGCCAAAGGCGACACCCTAGCGCGACAAGTTGCCAGAAATTGGGGACTCCCCAAAGAAACCATTCCCCAATTTTACGAACAACTCTGGGAACTGCTGAGTGAACAACTCAAAATTCTCGTTCCCGTTTCCTTACTCAGTTCCCGCAATCAACCCATCAGCGGATGTAGTGGCGTTTATCAAATCGATACGGATAAAATCCACCTGACGCCTCACCACGGAATCTATCGCTGTCAAGTCTGCCGACGCACTCATATTCGACCCACTCCCAAACTTACCTGTATGGCGTGGCGATGTTCCGGAACCCTGAAATATGAGGAGGAAAATCCGGACGATTACGATTTAATGGTGCTCGACCAACAATTTACCACGGTTCGCGCCAGAGAACATTCCGCACAAGTTCCGGCAACGGAACGGGAAGATTTAGAAAGACTGTTTAAAGGTGAGGGAGAAGCGGTCAATACGTTAGTGTGTACTCCAACTTTAGAGATGGGAGTCGATATTGGCGGACTGGATGCGGTATTAATGCGAAACGTTCCCCCCCTCCCGGCGAATTACTGGCAACGCGCCGGACGCGCTGGCAGACGGCATCGGATGGCGGTGAATTTAACCTATGCGCGGCAAGCGAGTCACGATCGCGCCTATTTTAAAGACCCGTTGAAATTACTCCAGGGTGCGATCGTCCCCCCGCGTTTCAATCTCCGCAATCCGCTGATGGTGGAAAAGCACGTTCATGCCACAGTGTTAACCATTTTACACCAACTGCGGCGCGGTCACGGGAATTTAACCCAAGGCGATCGCCAAGAAATTGCCGATATCCTCAAAACCTGTTTCCCCACCCAAATCAAACCCTATTTATTCGATGAAAGTGGCAACGTTCGGCAAGTCCCCTTTGCTGTAGATGCCCTGAGTCAGTTAATCGCCAAACATGAGTCCATCTTACTAAAAACGGTCGCCCAAGTGTTCGCTCAACAGTGGCCGACCGAAAGCGCGGGAGTCGTTGCCACAAATAAACTGCGCGATTATATTCTCAACACCGGCGATCGCCTTACAGAAATTATTGATCGCCTGTGGAAACGCCTGCAATGGTCGTTAGACCAAATGGCGCGACTCGATACCATCCGCCAGCGCAAGGGAACCCTAGACCCAGATGAAGAAGCATTGCGGCAACGCTGCGATCGCCTGGTGAAAAAACTTAAAGGCATCCAATCCCGTCGCAAAAGGGAACGGGAAGGATATGACGATATCAATACTTACAGCGTCCTGGCAGCCGAAGGATTTCTGCCCGGTTACGGATTAGAAGTGGGCTCAGTTCTGGGAGTCGCGCAAGTCCCCCGTCACCTGATGGGAATCTCTGACTTTGAACTACCGCGACCTTCCGCCACCGCGTTGCGCGAATATGTTCCGGGCAACTTAATCTATGCCAACGGTCATCGCTTCGTTCCCCGATTTTACCATTTAGAACCGCAACAGCAACTGACGTTATTTCAAGTCGATGTTGCCCACGAAGCGATCGCCGAGGTCGGAGTCACCACCGGAGGTCTTAGCAACTTGAGTGTCGCCCCCCTTCGCGCCGTTCCCATCTGCGATGTAGATTTACCCCATCAATCCCATATTACCGATGAAGAAGACTACCGCTTCCAAATGGCCGTCTCAATTATCGGTTCAGAACAAAACCGGCATAGTGGCGGGAAAGCATATCAGTGGGGACCAAAAAATCTGTTATTGCGCCAAGGGGTACATCTGCGCTTAGTAAATGTTGGCGCGGCAAACTTGGTTTCAGCAGGAAACTTGGGATATCCGGTTTGCACCGTCTGCGGTCAAACGCGATCGCCACTTTCTTCGGAAGCTGACCGGGATAAATTTGCGAAAGACCATCAGGAACGCTGCGGTCAACCCGTAGAACCCACTGGATTTTTTGCCGATATAGTCGTGGATGCTTTAACCATCCAAGACTGCGCTAACCGGCAAGAAGCCTACAGTATAGCGGAAGCATTGCGGTTTGGCGCGGCCAATTTATTGGAGATGGAACTAGACGATTTGCAAGTATTGGCGATCGCCTATCCTGGCCAAGACAAAGTAGATGCCATCATCTATGATCCCATGCCAGGTGGCTCGGGACTGCTGGATCAAATCTGCGATCGGTGGACCGATGTCACCTCTGCCGCATTGGAAATCATCGTCCGCTGTCCCTCCGTCTGTGATACCGCCTGCATTGACTGTTTGTTTACTTACCGCAATGCCTACTACCACCGCCACCTCAACCGTCACCTCGCCACGGAAACAATCAACGAATGGGGACATGAGTTACACTTCACTCACGACATTCCCCCGAAACTTCCCAACCTAGAAGAAACCTCTGGGGAAAAACCTGTCAACAATCCTGAGACCCTTTTGCTAGATATGTTGCAACGCGCTGGATTTCCTACTCCAGTCGCACAGTATCCCATTGATTTAGGCAGGCCCTTGGGAACTACCACTCCCGACTTTTTCTATGAAGGTCCGCCAGAACTATTTGAGGGAATTTGCATTTATTTGGATGGCATGAGTCGGCATCTTCATGGAGACCCCGACCGGCAAAAGCGGGATCAAGAAATTCGCGAACAACTGCGTTATGAGGGGTATGAAGTCATCGAAATTCCTGTGGGTAATTTAAACGATAAAGGCGCAATGGCAAAAGTCTTCTTCCGCTTAGGCCAGATTTTACTGGGAAAAGTCGCCGCAAAGCGCTTAAAAGAGACCATAGACCTCTGGTTTACATCGGTGAGTTCCCCAGAGGTCGGCTCGGAATCTGTTGCCGCATTACCCTTACCCTTAAACTTAGACTTGACGTTATTTGATGACCACTGGCATCCATTCTTGCAGAAATTAGGCGCAACCGGCGTGGCGATCGTACCCGGTGGCGATGTCGTCAATCCCAGTTCTCAAGATATTATTGGCAGTTATGTCGCCGAAGTTTTCTATCAGGGAACCCCCCTGCGCTTGCTAGATATTGACGACCCGGATCATCAAGTAGTCCGCGACAGTTTCAATCAACAAAATATCCCCACCTGGGTGATCAATCCGATGGAGTTGGCGCAAGTCGAACAGGTTTTAAGAAAGTTAGGCCATCCCGGGGTAAAATAAGCCTGATTGTAGCAGTTCGGTGGATTCATGATTGACACAGATAGAGAGGAGTGCGTAAAGCGCTGACTTGCATAACTGCGATGTGCCGCACTCCCCAAATGAACCTCATGACTATGGGGAAAATGATAATACCAGACTAGCTTTTTTAAATTACCAGAACTCCGTCGAGAACTCACCCAAAAAACTTAAAAAAATAGGATGCGGCCTTATCAACTTTCTTGAACAACCCTGGGCTTAAACGATGACAAAAGACCAAACCGTAATGCTCTGTAAAACCATGCTCGAATCCATGACTCGCTTAAATGCGAAAGACACCAAACGAGTCACGGATTTTATCGGGAAATTTTATGCAAATCCAGCTCATCCGAGTTTGTCGCTCGAACGATTAGAACGCATACGCCATAAGAATTTGTGGTCTGCGAGAATCACCCAAGGATTGCGGGCTATCCTGTATCATCATCAAAATATCTGGGCTTTATTATATGCCGGACAACATGATGAAGCTTATACCTGGGCTACCCAGCGCCAGGTTGAGATTAATGCCCGAACTGGAGCGCTTCAAATTGTGGAAACGGTTGAGACCATTTTACCTCAAATCGAACAAAATTATCAAGGTCAATCCAGTTTATTTCATCTCCATTCCGATGATTACTTACTCAGTTTAGGGCTGCCCCCGATTTGGCTACCCGTTCTGCGAAAAATCATCGATGAAGATAGTTTGCTAGAAGTTCTCGACAAACTTCCCGAAGCAGTGCGAGAACGGTTGCTCAAAGTCGCTACCGGAGAAATAGTCACTCCTCCTACCCCCGCCAATTCCAGTGGCGAAATCACACAAAATGAGGATACACAGCGCCAGTTTATCGTCGTTCAAAGTACCAGCGACATGGCCAAAATTTTAGCCGCACCCTTTGCTTCATGGATTGGATTTTTACATCCTTCTCAACGCAAACTTGCAACGAGTCGGTTCTCGGGTCCGCTGAAGATTACGGGGTCTGCGGGGACTGGAAAAACTGTTGTGGCACTTCATAAAGCTCGTCATTTAGCTCGACAAGAAAAACGGGTTTTACTCACGAGCTTTGTAACGACGCTCTGCGAGAATATGACTCGAAATTTGCGCTTATTATGTACATTTGAAGAGTTAGATTATATTACCGTCACCAGTGTTGCCAGTTGCGCTGCCTCTATTGTACGCGAGGGGAATAATTTTCCACTCAAGATTATCGCAGATAACGAAATCCGTTCAAAAATTGGGCAATATTTTAGCCCAAGTTCTCCCCTCAACGTTGATGCTTTATGGTTAGAATATAAAAGTGTAATTGAACCTGGGGCAATCCAATCTTGGCCGGAATATAGACAAGCTAATCGCAAGGGAAGAGAAAAACCCTTGACCGTGCAGCAAAGGCAACAAGTTTGGCAAATTTTTGACAAGATTTTTGTGGAGCTAAATGAGTTAAATCAGAGGACTTGGGCCGGGTGTTATAGACAAGCACGAGAGTTGATTGAATCAGGGGCAGTCCCTCGGCAATATAATGCGGTGATTGTGGATGAAGTGCAAGACCTCGGACCCCAGGAATTACTGTTTTTAGCAGCCTTAGCGGGAACAGAACCGGATTGCTTAACCTTAATTGGGGATGGGGGACAGCGGATTTACCAGCAGCAATATAGCCTCAAGTCGTTAGGGATTAAAGTACAAGGGCGATCTCATATTTTAAAAATTAACTATCGCACCACCGAACAGATCCGTCGCTTTGCCGATCGCCTCATGGATCCAGACAGCGATGACCTGGATGGCAGCCGCGAAAACCGCACGGATACCGTGAGCATTTTGCGAGGACCGGAACCCATACTCAAATCCTTGCGCGATCGCCGCTCTCAAACCCAGTTTATTCTCACCGAAATACAACAAGCCTTGGAAGCAGGAATCACCCCCAATGAAATTGGCATTTTTGCCCGCACCAAAGGCTATCTTCAGGCGATTGAATCGGCATTACGCCACCACAATATCCCTTGCCTGCGTCTGGAAAATAGCAAAGATTCTGATATTAGCAACCCCGAGGATTTTGTCGCCATCCATACTGGCAGTATGCACCGCGCCAAGGGATTAGAATTTAAAATTGTGTTTGCCATCAGCGTAGAAGAGGGTATAATTCCCTTGAAAAATAGTTTACAAGAGGCGACCGATTCGCAATCTCTGAATGCAGCATTAGAGCGAGAAAAAAATCTCCTTTATGTGACAGTGACTCGGGCCCGAGACTTAGTTTATGTTTGTTACTGCGGCCAACCGAGCCGTTATTTACAAGAAGTGCTCACCGCTCCGGGAATGCGATCGCCTCGAAATTTGATTCACTAATCTTCTTTTGTATAGGACATGAGGTCTCATCATGAGCGTTAAATCTGACCGTTTCGCCTTCGTTAGTTTGCTGGCGATCGCCTTGACCCTCTGCGCCAATCCCGTGCAAGCTCAGTTCCCTCAACCCGATGCCGATGGAGATTATAGGCGTGTAAATCATCATCACTGGGAAGTCGTAGACCCCGACCCGAATGGATTAAATTGCCGGATGCCAGATGGTTGTACCTATGATGATATTATGGGATACAATTGCCCCAGATTTACCGGCAATTATTTAGATTATCCCATTCGCGGCACTCTACAAGTCGGGCAACGATTTCGAGGATTTTTCAGCAACGTGGGAGGGACATTTCGAGATAATCGGGGTTTGCCTTGGGTATTTGTGGGAGAGAATTACGATGGTAATACCCGAGGATGTTTTGTTCGGGCTAACAGTAACTTTGTCAAACCCATCTCTCTTGCGGTCCCCAGCAATCTTAAACAAGATACTGCCTTACCCATGACCATTACATTTGTTGAGGAAATGGCAGGAATTACCGTCCCCGATGATAATACGACTCGTTCGGCCTACGGGGGCGACTTGAGACTTTATGATGTTCATATTGCCAAAATGTTTGAAGTTACTCATTACTTCTGCCAGCGGCAACGGCTAGGACACCTATGGTGGATGTACCGCGCTGGCGGTGGCAGTATTAACATGGGAAGGTTCCAAATCACCTGTGCTCAAGCAAATACTATTGCAAACCGATTCGGGTTGGGCAAAACTGAAACTACTACCATCCGATATTCTGCGGAAGAAGGGTATCGTCGGGTAGAAACCTTTGAAATTCCGATTCTAAATCTATACGGGCCTAACATTCCCCGGTGGCTAGATTTTACGGAAACTTTTAGCCCAAATTAGCAACAATTGAAAGCTTTCTTATGCCACAAGTAGAGAAGAATAACGAACGCGAAAAACGGATTAGGAGCGAAATTGTAGTCGATGCCTATGGGCCTGAAGAACAGGCAATAAGCTGGTACTACTACTTACAAGACACGATGCAATTTCCATTTACCGCAATCTGCATCAGCAAGCGGCGCAGTTCTCCCCTAAAGGTAGATACAACAGTAGAAGTAGTGGGTATGGCACCGGAAGATGATTGCGAGCGAGAAATGTACGTGGAGATTGCCTGGGAAGGCGATACCCTGGCAGTACCCTTGATGCAATTAGAAGCTCCCGATGCAGATCCTCCGACTCAACAAGCAATTGCAGACTGGCATTACTGGGTTGAGCGGGGGTATGAGTTTGGCTAAGGTTTATTTGAATCTCTCGTCAAACAAATTCTGAAAGCTTTGTTCTGTATGCCACCAAACCTAATATTTTTTCTGGATTTTGTGTCATAACAGAACCAGTAGCCCAAAGACCAGTTTTGGCTAGGCAAAAGCGTCAAAGCCTATTTGGGTCGGGTTCTATAACCGCTCTAATCCTCCAGCAAGCTAATTCCTCAGCCAGTCGATGGAGTTGGTAAATGCGGGAGTTCTTGAATGTATTTATTTGCTAATTAAAGAAACCATTTATGAAAGCCCGGGATTTTATCAAGCAAGACGAGAACGTAATTGTTATTTTTACACATGGCCAAAAGTTTGTTATTCAGGAGGATAATAAGGGTTTAACGGGTGAGTGGAAAATAAGTCTTAATCGTACAGTGGATCGCGTTATTCTTTACCATCGTGACGATGATAAAAACACGAATAGTTTATACATAGGAAATTATGCGGGAGTAGAGCCTTCAACCCTAGAAGGCCGATATAATATTCGGCTAACTCATCTTCAGTACATTGGGCTTACTTCTCTAAATTGGATTGAGTTTGCCGAAGGTGGGCAAAACCCCATTCGGTATCTCTGATCCTTTTTGTTACGATTTTGTGCAGTGGGTTGGCTTAGTTTCCGTGGAAATCATTGTGGGATGCACCCACGGCTAGATTGGTCCTAGTCAGCGGGCGAGCAGCTCAGTAGCCGTTGAGAGGTAAGCGCCGCTATGCCTACTTGCGATCGCCCCGAAGGAAAAAGCCAATAGGACCCCATTGTTTGGGGCTGGGTCCAGTTGCCCTGGGGATTCAATCAGGCGATCGGTCTTGGTGGCAGTTGGCCGGTAAGCGCAGCTATCCCGTAGGCAATCGCCCGAAATAGATGAGCCATTCTTGGATGCTCACTTTGGTGGTGGCTGACCGATCGCCTCGAATCAAGGACCATTTCCCTTGGAGATTAAGGGTGCTGCCCCAAAAACCCGAGTCAAACTTTCTCCTGTTTAGGGTTTCGGCGCGAGCAAAATTTTAGAATGAAACAGAACTGGGTTGCCGGTTGCCTCTGGCATGGGCGTTTGCCTCAAACCTTAAATTGGCCAACTGCTCCACAATTTTCAAGTGTTCAAAATGAGCACTTGAAAAACAAGTACCCCCATCAGAGTCCTTGAGGAGACATTTTTGGCGCTCAGTTGATTGCTAATTGACCGATCGCCCCGAACGCAGAGGCCATTCTTTTTCACCCAGTGCGGTGCTGAGTGACCGATCTCCCGAAGGAATGAGCCATCTTCTTCATCGGCAACAGGACCACTTTTGGGTTTCAGGGCATAGGGGTTGGTCGTTCAGTCCGGCGATCGGTTGGTAGCAGTTGACCGATCGCCCAAATGGAGAAGCCACCTTTTTCATCGCAAATAGGACCACTCTGTTTTGAGTTAGGGGCCAATTTTCTTTGGGATTCAGTCGGGTGATCGGTTCCGTGTTAACTGGCCGCTCACCCCGAAGGAAAAGGTCATCTTCTTCCCCGCAAATAGGGCCACTCCATGCTTGGCTCGGGGCTAGTGTTGTTTGGGGGTCAGTCGGGCGATAGGTCTCAATGGCAGTTCACTGATCTCCTTAAAGGTGGATCGCCTGGCTTCAGTCCGGTGGAGGTTCACTCCAGCGATTGGTCCGGTGGCAGTTAACCGATCGCCTCGCCGCAAATGACGGGGCAACTCTTTTCGAGTTTGGTATTGGCTAATTGATCGCCTTGAATCAAAGGGCCATCTTTCCCTGAAAGTAAGGGTGCTGCCCGAAAAACCCGGGTCAAACTTTCTCCTGTTAAGGGTTTCGGCAAAGGCAAAATTTTAGAATAAAACAGCCTGGGTTGCTAGTTGCCTTTGGTCAGGGCGATGGGTTCAATGATTACATCGTTGAGCGAACTGCTCCACAATTTTCAAGTGTTCAAAATGAGCACTTGAAAACGAGCACCTCCACCCGAACCCTTGAGGGGGTAAAGCCTTGAGGAGACATTTTTTTCCACTTCAGTTCGGCGCTGGTTGACTGATCGTTCCTTCAGAATGGGCCATCTTCTTCATCGGCAATAGGACCGCTTTTGGGTTTGAGGGCATTGGGGTTGGTCGTTCAGTCCGGCGATCGGTTGGTCACAGTTGACCGATCGCCCCCACTGACGGAGCCATTTTTTTCCTCGCTAATAGGGCCGCTCTGTTTTGAGTTGGGGGTCAGTTGGGGAAAGAGGTTCACTCAGGCGGTAGGTCTTGATGCTGACTGAGCGGTAAGCGCAGCTATGCCTACTTGCAATCGCCTCAAACGGAAAGGCCATCTTCTTCATTGCCAATAGGACTGCGCTGTTTGGGGTCGGGTCAGTTGTCCTGGGGTTCAATCAGGAGATCACTTCAGTGGCTGACCAATCGCCTCAAAGGAAGGACCCATTCTTTGCCTAAAAAAGGAGACACCCTGTGTTGAATGGGGGCCTGTTGTGCCTGAGTTTTAGTCCGGCGATCGGTTTGGCTAAAGCATACGAGTTCCAGTTTTCAACCCCCATACCTACTGGCCCCATTGACATTTTATTTTACATCATTTACTGTAAACATATAAATATGTAAAACCTAAATCTGAATGTACTTTGAAGAAATTCGCCAATGGCAGGGGACCGCTGAGGGTCTAACAAAAGAACTCAAACAACAGGTAAAGTTGCTGGGGCTATCTGTGGAGCCTCCTGCCTTGCGAACAGTGCGGATGTGGAGAGCGAAGCAGCTTTTGTCCCAACCCAAAGGGCAAGAATTCCGATTTCGCCAGATTTTGGAAGGGTTAGCCGTTTTGCTGCTTCAAAAACGAGGTTGGACTTTAGCGGCGATCGCTGAGGTTTTGCCCTCATTCCCAGACGGAACTTTGGAGATGCAAATCATCGCGGAGGCGAATTGCCAAGACCCTTCCTGGTCACCCGTCCAAACGACCAGTTTGCCCTTATCTACCGGACACGCCAAGGATCTCGACTTGGCTGAGGATGCGGTGGTACTCTTGGCACAGGGAATTTTGCGGCAATATACAAGGGTGTTGAACCGAGAAATAGTCCGGCAAGACGACAGTATGCCCCCAGAACTTTATCGGGCTATGTGCAAGTTGGGGCGGCTGTATATTGAAGAAGGATTAACTGACCGCGCTGCTTGCGTTCATCTGGTCTTAGATCGTGCAAGGCATCCTTTGGACTCTGAGCCTTGGGCATTAAAGATTTTTCAGCAATCCGATTTTCGGTTTCGGGGGATGACCCTAATTGATGCAGAGTTGCGAGTCCCCACCTCGGATTGTGTAGAAATTGCTAATTTAAGAGGTTCGTTTGGGGAAGATAATGTCATAGAAACTCGCTTACACCAACGTTTGCGAGAATCCACGGAACGATTAAAAGGGCGTCGCCAACATAAAGCTTATACGGCTGTGCGATCGCTATTAGGTTCGCGATCGCTTATTGGAGAACGAGAGTTATTAGATTATTTAGTTGATCACGATTTGACCCCTTTACAGGGAATGATTATTGATACATTTTTTGATCGGGTCCCAGAGATTTGGCTCATGGAAGGCCGCGCTCATCGTTGCGCCCACTGTGGCACTCTGATGCGACCCCATCCCCAGAAAAAACTATTCCCCCAGGGGCGATGCCCCATTCGCTTATGCCCGGGTCATGAGTCTTCACAAGCCAAAGTTTCTGAGGCGGTAGATCCCAACCAAGATCTACTATTGATTGCCAAACCCCAAATTTTAACCTATTGGACTGGACCGGCCATTGACGAGTTAGCAATTTTTGAGGCAGCCAAAGAAAATGGACTCGATGCCGAACTTTATCCAGAATCAGATCGCTGCGATGTCGCGATTACGGATTACAACATTGGCATTGATGCTAAATCTTACACCAGCCCAGTTTCTTTAGCTTTACGTCTAAATCGCAGTATTGGCGGACTGATTTACTATCACCGGCGCATTATCGCCATCAGCGACGCACTCATTCAAGATAATCCGGATTACCTTCCTACTTTGAAGTCAACACTCGACAAAAAAAACGACCAAGCCACCCTGGAAATTATGCCCGTCTCTAAAGTGATTCAACTCTTACAGGAGATTTCCTATGCGAAGTAAACCGGATTTTTGGAAGGGCGTAGACCGAATCTGTTGGATTTGTGTGTTTATGGAAAAATTCATTCAGGTTGATTCCTTAGAAGATGCTCCTCTAATTCTGTCGGGCATGGCGAGCATTGTGAATGCACCCTCTTTTGCATTAGCCCGTCAAGCTATTTTTAATATGCGTCTACTGTCGTTAAAGTATGTCACTCAAAAATCGCTCCAGCAAGCCATCGCCATCTATAACAATTTTCACTACTGTAATCAATTTCAAGGGGCGTATAAAATTGATTCAGAAACACTCCAGTTTCAGCGCACAGACCCCCTAGAAGACCCCTTAATTACCAAAGCGGTTAAAATTCTGGGTCAGCCTCTAGCCCAACAACTGTACAGCGCCACTTTTGCCAATCCTCGGCAACTGATGACTGTTGCTTTAGGGGAAGAAAAAACCGCTTTGAGGCTACCCATTGGGCCAATCTCTGCTCCCCTGGCTGCAAGTCGCACCCATTCCCTGGACCGTGTGCCAACCGGGAAAATTCGGATTCCCCTTTCCGAACTGCATGAGTTAGCCGTATCGATGGATGCTCGCGAAGAAAATTATCCGGAAAAAAGACGGGGAAACTGGGAAAAGCGGTTTCAACATTTTGCTCTGATGGTTCCTAAGATTGGGGAGGGGCTGCGGGAAGAAAAGGCAATCACTTTAGAAGGAATCAAACATCTGATTGGATTGCCGGGAGCCGGTAAAACCACAGTATTAGTGTTAATTGCGATGTGGCTGGGGCAACGAAGCTATAAAGCCATGTTCATCTTTCCATCGATTGAAGTGGCCCGACAGTATATGGCAGAATTGGTATTCCACGGAGTTAAGGTGGGAATGCTAGTGGGTCAAAGCGACGAAACTCGTCGCCGACACGCAGATAATATTGCAGAGGCGATCGCCTCTAGCACGGTTGCAGCCAACGCAGCGTCAGGGGGAAACGGAGGATTTGCTTCTACTTTAGAAGAAGCCGAAGTGTTTGGAATAAATTGTGTACTCCCCGCTTTTTCCACAGCGGATACTTCCATGTGGGGGTTTGGTTATGCACCTTGCAAGGAAATTTTACAAACCCGAGGGAAAGAAGGAAAGCAGAAAAATTACTTATGCCCAGTTTGGACGATGTGTGGTCGCAATAAAGCTCCCCGTGATTTACTGGATGCTGATATCTGGGTCGGTCACGTCTTCTCAATGGATACCGAAGTGCCGCCTCATGCAATCCGCGAACAAATCCGCTATTTTGAATTGATTGCCCGCACTTTTGACGTGGTGGTTTTTGATGAAGCCGATATGGTGCAGTCCAACTTGGATGCCTATGGCGCAGCTACCTTGCAGCTTTCTGGTGCCGAAAATTCTATTCATTCTGTGATTCAAGAACAAATCCACAATCGCTTCGCTCGCGGGGAGAACTATCGACTGCTGGACCGGGAAGTGGAACTGTATAGTCGCGATTTGTCAGAATTTGGGGACCATAATACTTCATTAGTGACGGCGGTGCAAAATTTGTCGTCCTCGCGGATTCAAAATCGCTACAAAGACCAGATGTTAACGGTTTCAAGAATTATTGGAGATTTATTAGATGGGCTAGAAAAAAATTTTTCTTGGCGCGACCGACTGGATTCAGAGGAAGTCAAACAAGGATTTAGCAAAAATCGGGCTTTACGGGAATTTTGGGAGATTGCGGCCTACCGTGCTTTCTACGATCGCACTGGAATGGAAAGTTCCGATTGGCCAAAAGCCGATTTATGTGCGCGAACCCTGGGGGTAAAACGGATCCTCCTAGAGGAGAAACTGCAACATCTGATTCATCACTTCCGCCGGTACCTAGCGGAGAACCTGATCGAACGGCGCGATAAGATCGTGGGAGAAATTGCTGACTTATTTTTGTCCCTATGCTTTGACAAGGGTTCGCGCTCAAGTCAACATCACACGTCCCCCCCAAACGCCGGGGAAGTCATTACTTTACTCGTTTGCATTACCTTCGTGATTTTAGGTTACCAACGGATTGTACCGAGAACGCGGACGATGGTGGCTGAGGGGCTGATTCGAGAACCCATTATCCAGTCTACTGCCAGCGAAGAACTCCGGAAAATCATTCCCGAAAATATTTTGGGGTCTTTTTCGGGCGTTAAATATAGTTTCAAATCAGCACAGACCACTCGGATTCAAGCCCGGAATGTAGAATTATCGTACATTACTTTTGTCGGTGCGCCTCGGTTGCTGATGCACCGCTTCCACCGCTTATTTGAGGCAGAAGGCCAACCTAGGGGACCCGCCACTTTAATGACTTCCGCCACCTCTTTCTTAGAAACGAGTCCCGCTTATCATATTAATTCGGGCCCCGACTACCTCCTAAAACCCACTCAAGTAGAACACGACCCCAAACGCAGTTTTTATTACTTCAAATGGATACCCGATAGCGAAAATCGGTCTGAACCGCTCAAATATAGCGGAGCCGGAGAACTCCGGAATCGAAATCTGGAGAAAATGGTCGAGTTTTTGGTTCGCAAAGGGACGGTAAAATCAGAAATTTATAAGGCGATTCGCAACTTTGACGTACAAAATGAAATTTATCGTAAAGCAGCGTTAATCGTGAATAGCTACGAACAAGCCCGCACCCTTAAAAAGTATCTGAATGATTACCATCCTGAAGTGGGCAAAAGAACCAAAGCAGTCGTGCGTTCGCTCAAGAGTGGAGAGCAAGCCACTGATTTTGTGACCACGGCTCAGTGCGAGGCTTTAGGAGATGATGAAACTTGCGATATTTTGATTTTTCCGATGTTGGCAATCGGTCGAGGGGTGAATATTGTGTTCACTAAGGGGCCTAGAAAACTTGATGCCGCTATTGGCACGATTTATTTCCTCACCCGTCCCCATCCCACAACCGATGATATGCAGCTTTTATATAGTTTGGCGGGGCGAGCAACTCAAAAATTTGATGGTCAAGTTTTTAGTGAAACTGAAGATCTTTCGGATCTAACTCAATCTTGGCGACAAGCCAGAAAAAATATTTGGGCCTCAGCGGGTCGGCTCTTACGGGAGCCTTTAATGGCGAGTCGCCTGGGAGAAGATTTATTTAAGTCTTTTGCCGCCAATCAGATGGTAGGCATCTTGCAAACTATTGGTCGAGGTATGCGAAATGGATGTCCGGTACAAGTGTATTTTGTCGATTCGGCTTGGGCCTACCAATCTACTAAAAACCAGCCGGACTCGGGACGCGATAGTCTGCTCGTGCAAATGCGAATCATTTTGGAAGAATGCGTGAACCATCCAGATCCAGTCACCCGCCAAATTTATCAAGAACTTTATGGCGCGTTTCTGGATCCGCTGCGCCGTATTGAGGGGGTAGTTTATCCAGCAAGTTTGCGATCTTCCCTAGATTTGGCTGACGAAGAAGATGGCTTTGATGAGTTTTCCTGTTTATTGGATATGTAACCATGAATGACGAAATTTTTGAGAATATTCAAGTCGAGGATGATGACATGAGTGAAACAACTTTGCGATCAGATATGCTTTATGCTTCCCCGGGCAATCCTCAGAGTCTAAAAATTATACCCCTGGCTTTCACCGTACCGGATTGCCTCAAACCCGTCATCGTTGAAGGTTTTACTTTAGCTTGGACTAAAAAGGCTGCGGGGATTTTAGCAGAAATTCACAAAGCAACGGGTTGTTCAGGAAATGCAACTCACAAAAATTTGCCTTATGCTTCTCTGCGAGGGCTTTTGGAAGTCGGACTGAACGATCTAGCTTGCACTCAGATGAATTTAGGATTAAGTTCATTTGATTTGAACGGCAAAGCAGGACAGGACCCACGTCCCTTTGCTTACCTTAATGGAGGAAACTCAGAAGCAATCCGTAAGGCTTTACGCCCCCTCCTTAATGAGTGGTTAACGGGCTACCTCAACCCTTTTGCTGAACGAGAGGAGGTTGCTCCAGAAGTTCTTGAGCGCTTAGAAGGCTTGCATGAAACAGGCGAGCTATTAAAAATTGATCCTTTGCCGTCTCAAGTGATTCCTTGGAAGTGGTCTGAAAAAACTGGAACCGCTGAGTCCCGCGCTCCTTATGATTATAGAGCGTTAGTCGATTATGTGGCCCGTGCGATCGCCGGGAACGAAATTTTTCAGGGTTTAGGCCCAATGAAACGGGTTATTTCTGCTCGGGGTAGTTTCACCACAGGAATGGCAGAACTGATGACTAAGCCAATCGCTCTGTCTCAGAAAGCGGGAGAGTTTAGTTTGGTGGTGAAGTTAGAAATAGTCACCTATCCCTCTTTGCATCAGCCTTTATTGAAGATTGAGGTGACAAAACGTCGTTGGTTTACTAATTTAAAACCACCGCGTTTTAATTTTGGAAATATTAACGGGTTTGTTTTTTCTGAAGACTATGGTGATCGGGCTTTTAGTTACAAGGTGCTTTGTCAATCACAAAAACAAGACAAAGAAAAAAGTTGGCAGTGGAAAATTGATAAAGATTTTGAAGTGTTGCGCCGAAAACTTCACCTTTCCTTAAAAACAACGGAGGGCCAAAATATTAACCCAGAGCAGATTGCACTAGGTAAAGCGTCAACTGATTCCTGCAAAATAATGCTAACTTTCCGTAATGGATTGCAAGAAGGCCAACATGGAATTAAGGTAGGCGTACCCGAAATTGATAAGCTCGAAGCGTTTGAGGCAATCAGTGACCTTCTGAAGCCCCTCGGGTTTGAACCTTTCCAGAGTTACTCGGAAATTAAATGGAAACCCAAGACAGGTCACTCTGCTCCAGATAACAGTGCCTCCCGCATGATTAATTTGCCAACTCTGCTAAGTGCTGTCTTAGAACATTTACAAAAAGGTGGCGATGGCGATTTTACCTCTAGCTATATAGAAAAATTGGATGATACCGAATTAAATCGCCTACTCAAAAAATATTTTTCCCTCAATCTATCAGATATTATGGGGGAGAGAAAATCTCTGAAATTTAAGGGCAAAACTAAAAAACAGTTCCAAGAACTGACAAAAATGATTGAGGCCAACCAAAAAATCGTCGGAAAGCTCTACCCGCACCAGCGACCCTCGCTCATTATTTTTTATGAAGATGAATTGCAAAGGGAGATGAAATTGTTAGAGGCGATCGTTCAGGTTCTGTGGAATGGTGCGATAGAAGTGATGCCCAATCGTTTACCGGCCAATACACATGGGCCGCGCATACTCTTGCCCGGTGCCAATTTAAAGGCGCAGGAGCGGTCTCACGAGCGCATAAAGGCATGGGAGCCAATCGTCCAACAACTGGCTCTACGCAAGCAGCGAACGTTTTGCCTCGTGTTGGCTCGCAAATTTTACCCAGACCGTAATAAAAAAGGTAAGTCTAGTCCTGACGACCGCGTAAATAAACCCTCAACCCATCAAGCTTTAGCTGACTTAGCCGGGTCTTGCGTACAGTTTATTCTGCCCATCAAAACAAATAAAAACCAAGAAAACCTCAAACTCGATAATTTTTTCCATCGAGGACAATCAGCACTCAAAGATTTGCTATATGCTCATTCGGGTTGGGTGGATAATGTTAAACAGAAAGTTGACCACTGGCTAGAAGCTACACCAATCGCACAAAGACCGAAAGAAATTATTGGCATTACCATTGTTCGCAAGCAAAAAGGTCGCACTCGCGGTTCTATAGAAAGTACATTTTTGCCGATTGCTGTGCGTCTTAAGGTAGAAACGGGTGAATGCGAACTTTGTTGTGCCTACGAAAAAGGCAGTTATTTAGAAAAAACTCCTTGGAGAAAATTTCCAGATGCCATCACATTTATCTCAAAAATTTCACCCGTCAAGTTAGGGACGAAGAAAGAGGTGAGACCGAATCGCTTTATGGAGTTTGTCAAAGAGATTATTTCTACTTCAGTTGAAGAGGGGAACCAACCTCTGGTGATGATTGATTCCTCGAACTGTGTACAGCTTTGGCCTTGGCTTGGCGACCGCCAACTTGATGCCCACCATATTAATTTTAAAACTCACTCGGGAAGTCCTATCTACGAACACATGGAGCAAGAGTGGCAAGGGGTAAGGCTGATTCGGCTGGGAGCATCCCAATTTTGTAAAAGGGGAAAAGTATGCTAAAATTTCCCTTTTATTTTAGCTGATCCCTATATTATAG
>JAMXFF010000032.1 GCA_025370845.1 Laspinema palackyanum D2a
TATAATATAGGGATCAGCTAAAATAAAAGGGAAATTTTAGCATACTTTTCCCCTTTTACAAAATTGGGATGCTCCCGGACTGGAGTTCCTCGTTGGTCGTCTCCAGTTCCTCATTGCTGGACTGGAGTTCCTCGTTCACCGTTTCCAGTTCCTGGTTAGACCGTTCGAGTTCTTCTTGTAACTGGTGATAGCGCGTGACTTCGTTAAACGTGATACTCACCCCGAGGGGATCGTTGCTATTTTGCTGTAAAGGGGAGATTTCGATATCCAGATACTGAATGCTGCCATCGCTCCAAGTGCGAATTACATCGCTAACGAGAATCGAGTTCCCCTCTTCATAAACCCGTTCAATCTGCGATCGCAACTCTACGGGACGGTAAGAAATTTCTAAATCCTGGAACGGTCGTCCCAGGTCCTGGCGAGCAATGCTAAAACGGGACCGAGCTAACTGATTGGCTAGGACAAGATTGCTGTCAGAGTCCACTACAATTTGCGCCAGGGGCATTGCATTAAAAGCAGCTTCCAACAGACGGATATTGAAAGCCGATCGCATCCCGGCTTCTTCTTTTCTATTCTGCGCTAAGACTAAGAGGCGGTCTCGCCGGTCCATTGTTCGCGCTTTCTTAAAAATGCGGTGTTGTAAATTTAGGGGGCTAAAAAGATCCGTGTTAGTGAGTAGCATTTCGGCTTTACCCAAAAACAAAAAGCCCGTGTCTTTGAGTGCGAAATGAAAGCGAGCCAAAATCTGCTTTTGGGTTTCCGCATTAAAATACATCAAGGTGTTGCGGCAGACCAACAAATCCATGCGAGAAATGGGAGCATCCTGAATCAAGTCATGACGACCAAAAATTACCAGCCGACGTAGATCCCCATCTAATGCAAGGCGATCGCCCACTGCCTTAAAGTATCGCTGTTGGAACTCCTCGGAGATGGACTCAATATCTTTTGCTTTATAGGCAGCATTCCGTGCCTGTGTCAAGGCTTCCTCATCTATATCGGTGGCGTAAATTTTCACCCGTCGCAGACACTCTTCAATGCCGAGGGTTTCTGCCAGTAAAATAGCCAAGCTGTAGGCTTCTTCTCCCGAGGCACAACCGGCAGTCCAGAAGCGCAGGGGTTCATCCGGGGATTTGTGTTTAATAATCAGCGGCAGGATATGGACGGCTAAGTATTCCCATGCTGTAAGGTCTCGAAAAAAGCTAGTAACGTTAATTAAGATTGTGTTGAATAAAGCTTGGAATTCTTCAGGGTGAACTTTCAGGTAGTCCAGATAATCCCCAAAGTTGTCAATATGATGCACCTGCATTCTCTTGGTGACTCGACGCTGGAGGGTGGAACGCTTATATCCAACAAAATCAAAGCCACGCGATCGGCGCAGATACTCCAGAAGTGCTTCAAAGATTGAACTCTGATCAGTTACAGTCATTGTGGGTGAGTTGATGAGGACGCAGTTAAGAGAGGATATAAAAGAATCAGCGAAGGTAAGTTAGCATTGCAGTACAGACTTTATGTTTTATCATAAAAGTTACTGCCGCAATAGTGGATCTTAGTGATTTCTGTAGATTTTAAGGTTGCCCCTGTTCGCCTGCTCTGGCACTGCTGTGGCTCAAAATCTCTGAGAGTCAATCCGAAACTGTATGGGTAGGGTTGATAGAGATCTGGTCCGATGAACACCGAGGGTAGGACAGTCCGCAGGTAGGTCCCCGGGTATTCCGTTGGAGAAAATGGGTCTGCCTCTGAATATAGGGAGAGTTACACTATCAAAAGCCGACGGATTAACAAGGGGCGATCGCATTGGCTCTCTCCTGGAAATATTTGTGGCTTATATCATTGATTCATACCCCTAATTAGGTAGCGGATTGAATAAATTTTTAGGGAAGAGAGTTTAGGTGAGTCCTGACTCCCTCTGTGCTTTAATCATACGTCAATTTAATTGCTTTGGACGAGATGGATTTTATCCTTTAAAATTTAAGAGATAAATCCCCAAAATTCCCAAAGCAATGTCAAAAGAATTCACCCTCGGCGATCGCGTCCGAGTTGTCGCCTTACCCGCCTACCTCAAAACCGCAGAACCCATCCCCATGCTCCGTCCACCCAATGCCGTCAGCCTGGGGGAAGAAGGGACAATTTTTGACCGCAAACCCGGAGGATATTGGAGCGTCCGGTTTAAAAAAGGGGCGTTTCTCATTGAAAGCCACTATATCGAACCCATACAGGAAACCGTGGAAACATCTCAGGAAGGAACCGCAGAAAACGAATGAGCACCCGTTCAGCTTGCTTAATTTTTAATCCCTGTTCTGGCAACGGCAATCCCGAGGCCGAACTCAAACAGATTTTTTCACTTTTAGAACCAGAAATTACCCTGGATATCCGCTATACGGAACCCGATTTAGACCCGAGTCAACTGGCCCATGAGGCAGTCGCCCGGGGGGTTGATTTAGTGATTGCCTCCGGTGGCGATGGTACCGTTTCTGCGGTCGCTGAAGCCTTAATTACTACGGAAATTCCGTTAGGGGTGATCCCCAGAGGCACTGCCAATGCCTTTGCCAGCGCCTTGGGAATTCCCACGAATATACCCGGTGCCTGTCAGACGATTTTACATGGATTCATCCGGGCGATCGATGGCGCAACTTGCAATGGCAAACCCTGCATTTTGCTCACGGGAGTGGGATGGGAAGCCGAAACCGTCGAACAAGCCGATCGCGAAGCCAAAAACTGGTTTGGAGTCATGGCTTATTTGGTCGCTGGAATCGAGAAACTTTGGGATATGCAGTCCTTTGAAGTCGAGCTTGAGATGGAGGGAGAAATCAGCAGACTGCGGGCGATCGCGGTCACTATTGCCAATGCTGCACCCGCCACCTCAGTCCTCGCTCAAGGACCTGGAGGCGTCATCCCCGATGATGGATTGCTCGATGTCACGATTCTATCCACCCAGACCGAAATGAGCACCTTGGGAGCGGTTTCTAGCTTGATGACAGGCGCATTACGGGGAGTCGCTTCTCAACACAATGATGTCCTATACCTGCGGACAAATCGCATCAAAGTCACGACAAATCCCCCCCAAAAAGTCACCGTTGATGGGGAACTCAGAGGGACTACACCTGTAGAAATTGAATCCGTTCCCCTGAGTCTAAATGTCATGGTTCCGGATATCTAGTCCCCAGGACCAGCCTCAAGCAGGGAACCCCCTTGGGTCCGGTCCCCTCCCCAAGGTTTGTAGTAACGACTTCAGTCGTTGCTTCCTCTTGACGTAGGTGAACCTACGTCAAGAGGACCCCACCCTAACCCTCTGACAAGAGTAGGTTTTTTACGTTTAGGGTGATTCTCCGGTCCCCTCCCCTGTGTCTTGGTCCGGGTTAGGGTGGGGTTCACGCGCAAGTGCTGATCGCCACTTGCGCGGCACTCTTAACGGTTTAAGCACCTGTATGGAGACTGATCTTCAAACCTCTTTTTTCGTGAGATGGCGGTAAGCGGAGCTATCCCGTAGGGAATCGCTGCTCACTATGACCCTCTTCTCCCCACTAATTCTTCCTGACGTGACTTGGCCACAACAAGAGGACCCCACCCTAACCCTCCCCTTGCCAAGGGGAGGGGACCGGAGGTGCAAAACCTACTCTTGTCAGACCCTAACCCGGACCAAGACACAGGTCCGGGGACCGGAGGTGCACTTAAATGTGAAAAACATACTCTTGTAAGGGGATGGGGAGGATGGGGACGTTTGTAGTAACGACTTCAGTCGTTGCTTCCTCTTGACGTAGGTGAACCTACGGCAAGAGGACCCCACCCTAACCCGGACCAAGACACAGGGGAGGGGACGGGAGGTGCACTTAAATGTGAGGCAAATCCCCCTACATTTAGGGTAAATTATCAAAATATGCGTAAGTCCTGTTCTCAATCCCTCATATTTGGATAAAGTCCTCAAGTCAGAGTTTTGTTTGATTTAACCTTTAATTTCCGAATCTGATCCAAAAGACATCAACTGTTCACCGCGAGCAGATATCTTCTCAAAAATTCCCCTAAAAATAGGCAGTCCCGGGGTAAGAAATCAACCGGAACTATCAACAAAAGAGCAAGTTGAGTTGCCAGCCATCCTAAAGGTGGTATGATGGGGTTTGTTAGCCGTTGCCATTTCAACAAAAGCCGATGTCCAAACGGCACATTTGCCCTAACCGAAAGGCTACCGGACTTGCTCTCTAAAGTCCCTAACTGCGAATCTAACTAAATTCTTGTGATTGCAATTTATCCGGGCAGCTTTGATCCCATTACCCTAGGTCACCTTGACATCATAGAGCGAGGGTGTAAGCTGTTTGACCAGGTGATTGTGGCGGTGGTCATCAATCCCAATAAAACCCCACTGTTTACCGTGCAAGAGCGTTTAGAGCAGATTCGCCTTGCGACCCCCCATTTGTCTAATTTAGAAATAGACTGTTTTGAGGGCTTGACGGTGAACTATGCCAGAATTCGAGGGGCGAGTGTCCTGTTACGGGGACTGCGAGTGCTCTCGGATTTTGAGCTAGAACTCCAAATGGCTCATACCAACAAAACCCTAGCCACTGAAATCGAGACCGTTTTTTTAGCAACTTCCAACGAATATAGCTTTTTAAGCAGTAGTGTAGTAAAGGAAGTTGCCCGATTTGGCGGCTCCATCGATCACCTTGTTCCTCAGCACGTTGCGCTTGATATCTACCGATGTTACGCCAAGACACAGCCCGGATTGACCCAGACGACAGATCGAGTCTCCCAGAAGAATCTCCCGAGCACGAGCAGGGACTCCTAGATATCCAGAGGGAACTAAACCGACTGGAGGAGATGATTCTCGAAAGTCCGCGCATCCCGTTTACGGGAAGGACCCTGGTGGATGAGGAGCAGTTGCTAGAGCAGCTCGATCTCCTGCGGCTGAATTTACCTGCTGCCTTTGAGGAAGTAGAGGAAATCATCCGCCACAAGGACGAAATTATTGTCCAAGCCGAACAATATGCCCAGGAAATTTTGGAAGCCGCAGAGCAAAGGGCGGCCCAAATTCTCGATGAAATGGGGATTGTTCGACAGGCAAAGCTAGAATCAGACCATCTGCGCCAACAGGTCCAGCTTGACTGCGAATCCGCCCAGGAACAGACGATTTCGGAAATCGAACGGTTGCGACGGCAAGCGATGGAGGACCTAGAGGATATGAGGTCCCGGGCGATCGCCGAAGCGGAGGCGATCGAAAAAGGGGCGGATGATTATGCCGATCGCGTCCTCTACAACCTGGAAAGTCAACTCTCAGAAATGTTGCGCGTCATTCGTAACGGCAGATCCCAACTCGATCCTGAATCCAAGTAAACCCCTAGCCCCTCATCCAAACCCGCCCCCAACCAGAGGCTGATGCCCTTGACCCCTTGTGAACGGAACAACGGGGTCACCGCCCCCTTCCCGGGGGACTATCACCCTTGATACCCCCAACCCAACCAGCGGGTTTTTGCCCTTCAATGCTGTCATCTTTTATCCTTTCCCTGCATGGTTTCGGAAAAGTTTCGCCGCCAATTACGCACAGAGGCTCGCTCCTGGACGATGGAGGGCTTGATTTCCGACGAGCAGTATCAAGAATTGTCCAGTCGCTATGGGTTTGAAACCCTCGATCGCCCGAGTCAGAATCGGTTTGTTGCCATCTTGGTGGGGTTGGGCGCATTGCTGATCAGTAGCGGCGCGATCGCCTTAGTCCAAGCGAATTGGGATGTCTGGTCCCGAGAAATCAAAACCGGCGTCCTGGTGGGGGTCTTCATTGCCGTGAATCTGTGCGCCTTCTATTTATGGGGGGATCCCCTGGGGCGATCGCATCGCTTCCCCAAATGGCAAACTCGCACCGGCCACGGGTTATTCTTTCTAAGTTCCCTCCTGCTGGGATTAAACATGAGCCTGATTGGGGAAATTTTCCTCATGAGTCCGTCCCTGGGAGAATTTTGGTTAATTTGGGGCTTGGCGGTCCTGGTCATGGCCTATAGCTTACGTTTGACCGGCTGTGGAATTTTAGCGACTCTGTTAATTGGGGTAGGATACTGGCCCGGTTTAGCCCAGGTGTATCAGGGAGATGGATTGTTTTGGATCCGGACTGTGGTCCTCCATCTGCCCTTAATTTCCGCCTTCCTGTTAGTGCCCCTCGCCTACTGGTGCCGATCGCCCTGGATTTTTGGATTGGCGACCCTGGTCCTAATTCAGTCCATGCAAGTCAATCTGATTGTGGGGTTCAGTCTGCTGAATGTGCCGAATCATTGGATGCTGGCGATCGCCTACGCCCTACCCCCGGCCCTCCTCTGGAGTTATGATGATCAACCCGGGCAAGTCACCTCCCTATTTGAGGGAGGCAAAGATATCCCCCATTTTCGACCCGTCGCCCGCACCTTTGCTCTAATCTTTCTCGCCCTCTCCTTTTATGTGATCTCCTTCCATTGGTTCTGGTCCTCCACTTCCCCCCTCGCGCCGTGGGACCCCACCATTGCCGAAATTCCCCTCCAACAAGGGTTCGCCTACCTCCTTGATGTCCTGATCGTCCTCGGGAGTTGGCTGGCCTTGGTCTGGCATTTTAGCAGTTCTGGGGATAATTTCCGGCGTTTTTCATCCCCCGATGCCTACTTGAATCATGCGATCGCCCTGGTGATTGCGATCGCCACCGGGATGCTGTTTTGGCATTTTGGCATCGAACCCTTACCCCTGCTGGGTCCCTTAATCTTTAACATTCTGCTATTTTTGTTAGCATACGGATTGATGCGTCACGGTCTCACCCAAGGCGATCGGCGAATTTTTTGGTGGGGTACGCTATTATTAACCTTGCAAATTCTCACCCGAGTCCTAGAGTATGAAACCGGATTAGTGTTAAAATCCATCGTCTTTGTGCTCTGTGGAATGGCTACAATTGCCATTGGCCTCACCGTAGGCAGTCGGATTAAACCTGTTGAACAGGAAGACTTGACTTGAGCATGAATTGTATGAACTCATCCTGCTATAAATCTGGGTAACTCATGAGGAGTGCGAGCATCTTGCTCGCTATTTTAAAATAATGTACCTCATCACTTTGGGAAACACTATAGATTGGATTAAAAATCAGCGTTCTATCGTCAATTCTAATTTCCCCCTAACCCCGAAACAATGAGGCGGGGGATTCTTCTAAATTATGGAAAACGAACAGCCTTCTTCTCCCCAAAAAATCAAACCCAGCTTAGTGGTCGGTCGATTTTTAATTCCTCTGTTCATTCAAACTGCCGCAATGCTGACCGTGGCATTTTCGGCCGTTCATACCGAAGCGAATGGGGAATTAGTGACCTTAGAAACTGAACCTGTTAATGTGAGTAAATTTATTAGAAATTCTTCCAATCAGGTCAATTACAACATTTCCAGTTTCCAAAAACTAGCAGAAATTCCCGGATGGGAAGAACTGCCGGGAACTCCTGTGCCTTGTCCTAAGAATAACCAACCCCGAAATCGGCAGAAGACTCAGTGTAACCCAGACGCCAAATTGTTAGACCCGGATTTGACTCTCTATGTCATTTTGGAACCGCCGACAGAGGCAGAAACCGGGGAAGTGCCAACGCCTTGGGTAGCGGTGGGGTTAAGTCGCGATCGCCCGATGGAATTAGGAGAAAATCAAGTCCTGATTAAGGGGAAATCCTCAGAAGACTTGGTGGAGTATGAGGGAGAAAAATTTTACCTAATGCGATCGCAACGGGAAGAAATTTTGGAAACTTTGGATTTGACCGACAAGGAGGAAAAACTCGAAACCTTAATGATCCAGATTAAAGTGAATCCGCGCGGATATGCCGTTCCCGTGAAGTTGTGGATCGGCGATCGCAACTATTCGCTCTCCAATTGAATCAAAGCAGTAACCGTTAAGCCGTAGCATAATGAATAGTTTAGCCCAGTTGATCGTCACCAGTCTCAGCCTGTTTTTATTGGGTTGTGCACCTTCGGGGTTACCCCCCTCTGCCACCGCCCAACCCCAGGGGGAAACCGTATCCTCCTCACCCATAGTCCAAATAGAGAGGGGACAAGATTTGCCCATTACCGCACAAACAACCATCGGCGACCAAACCATTGAATTGGAAGTCGCAATCACGCCACAACAGCAGGCGATCGGACTGATGCACCGAAGTGAGATTGCCCCAAATCGGGGGATGTTGTTTCCCTTTAATCCTCCCAGACCCGTCACGTTTTGGATGAAAAACGTGGAGATTAACCTGGATATGATATTTTTGCGGGATGGAGAAGTCCTGGCGATCGCAGCCGATGTTCCCCCCTGTACCACCGACCCCTGTCCCTTCTACGGACCGCCCAATACCCCGGTTGAGTATGTGCTGGAACTGGGGGGAGGACGCGCTGCGGAACTGGGGATACAAGTGGGCGATCAAATTGCGATCGACTTTTTAGAGTAAACAGTCCGGAGATGGCACCGCTTTGTCCTCCCCTGGTTATTCCCTGACCTAACCCACCAACCCCCTTCCCACCTCTCCCCGGCCCTCTCCTAAGAGGAGAGGGAGAATAAGGAAATTTTTTTATTGCTGGAAGGGGGAGAAGAGGAAGAAAGGACTTTTTAGATTAATCCACCGGACTTGATATTAGGAGCAACGGCAATGGTTAAAGCAACAGAAAATCGCTATATTGTCAGAGATGATGAAATCTTGGGGGGTGAACCGATTATCAAAGGCACTCGTACCCCAGTTAGAGCCATTGTGGAAACCTGGCGAATGGGAGTTCTGCCCGAAGAAATTCCCATCGGAATGCCCCATCTAACCCTAGCCCAGGTCTTTGATGCCTTGAGCTACTACAGCGACAACCAAGAAGAGATTCACCAGTATATTGAGCGCAATCGCATCCCCGATGAATTAATCGATCCATTGGTGAAAGGGGTATGACTGATGTATTTATCCCTTGCGATATATCTAAGAGGAAAATATCATGCAGAGCATTCACTAGAGACAAGCTTTTGACTGACCTGCTCAATTATAGAAGATTGAACGTGAATAACCAAGGGATTGGATGAAAGTCCAAACCAAAGTTTTATAGAGACCCAGAATACTCAGTTTCAATCATTCTCTGGGAAGTCGGTAGCCCAATTCGAGAATGAGAAGAAGCGCTTCATATCAGGGCTGAGTCCGGTGATATTTTTGTTAAAGCCTGGATTATAATTAAAGTTTGGTTCAACCGCCGCTGATGGGGTCCTTATGCTCTCCGAATCGGGTAGGGTTGCGATCGCATGAGGGAAAAACAATGCCAAAATGGAAAGTCACAACAGAATTCACCTTTGACAGCGCCCACTTCATCAAAGACTACGATGGACCCTGCGGACGTATGCATGGACATACTTATCGAGTGCGGATAGAAGCCACAACCCAGAAGCTACACTCCTCAGAATACTGCCCTCACGAGGTCATGGTTGCCGATTTCAAGACCCTCCGTTGGGCAAAACGGGACGTCACCAAAGGTGGATTAGATCACTGCGTCCTCAATGACGTCATGCCACCGGAATATGAAACCACCGCAGAGATGATAGCCAAATACATTTACGACGAAACCAAGCGCCGGTTACCCGAAGGGGTGCGCTTGAAGGTAGCCGTCTCAGAAACGCCAAATTCCTGGGCTGAGTATGAGGATGATTGAGGGGGAAAATAGAAAAGCAGCCTTTGTGAAAGCTGCTTTTTTGTGGGGAATTGGCAGGAGGTAGTGGGTTTGAACAATTGCGGAATTCATCCAGATTTCCCAGGAGAATAAACAGACCGGGCAAACTCTAAAACTTCCTGTTGACGTTCCTCCGACAACCGGGAAAGCACAGCACCCAGCCGCTCAGAAAGGGAAAGGCAACTCTTCGTGTTCGCCTTCCAAACCACGATAAATTCTTCTGAGGAGAGGGTACATAATGCCAGAGTTTCTCCATCTTCATTGGCAAACTCCACCTCATACTCACCTGCGGCAAAACACTCAACAATCGCGCCATGACTTCCGGCTGGCAAATGATAATTTGGTAAATCGACTAACAGTTCAATGATGTCAAATAACTCTGGCTCAATCATAGTCTTTTCCTAACATACAGTGTGACTAATCTAGCGGCATCACTTTCCGATTCAACTATCCAACTCCTGCGATCGCCTTCTCCCCACCCCTCCCATTAACAATCTGTAACAGCACGTTGAGTTATCCCAGGACCGATCGCCCCCAACTCCCTGCTCTATCCGGTAAGATCACAGTAGCCAGTTGAGAAACCCCAAATCATGAGCGTTACCATTCCCGATGAAATCCTGGAAGCGGCACAAATAACTGAGGCTGAGTTAAAGCAGGAAATTGCCGTGCTGCTTTTCCAGCAACAAAAGCTCTCTTTGGTCCAAGCCAGCCAATTAGCTGGGATGCCACGAGTTTTGTTTGAAGCGTTGCTTATTTCCCGCAATATTCCCCCTTATTCTTATGAAACAGAAGATTATGAAGTGGATATTAAAAATCTCAAGGAGTTGGGGAATTTGTGACCGTTGTTAGCAACAGTTCGCCGATTACCAATTTGGCTGCCATTCGCCCGCCAGACCTACTGCAACAAGTTTACTAAAAAATCCATTTAATTCTCTGAATCAAGATGGATTCGGGGCTTGCCAGCGCGGTTGGGTGTGATTGGCGAGGGAATCAGGGGATTGGAGATGAAATCATCACGGGTTCATCGCCACTCCGCCAGAAACCAGAGGTCCCCAGGCTCAAGGGGCCTACCCTGTACGGATTATACTTTCACTCTCCATTACGCCACGGGGGAGAGTGGATCCAAAAACTCCGGGTCTGGACTGCTGAACCTCAAACCAGAATAAGATAAAGTAATCAAATACTAAATCTTATCTTGATGTTGCTATGACCACCCCTGCTTTTCTTCAACGTCTGCATAGTCCCGATCGCCCGGTTCTGGTTTTTGATGGGGCAATGGGGACCAGTCTGCAATTTCAAAACCTGACTGCTGATGACTTTGGCGGCAAGGACTTTGAAGGCTGTAACGAATATCTCGTCTATACCAAGCCGGAAGCGGTGAAAATTGTCCATCGTGGGTTCCTGGAAGCCGGTGCCGATGTCATCGAAACCGACACCTTTGGCGGGACTTCCATTGTGTTGGCGGAATATGATCTGGGCGATCGCGCTTATGAACTGAATAAAACCGCTGCGGAACTAGCCAAAAGCGTGGCTGCCGAATATTCTACCCCGGAAAAACCTCGGTTTGTCGCCGGTTCAATCGGTCCCGGGACCAAATTACCCACCTTGGGACATATTGAGTTTGATACCCTGAAAAACGCTTTTAGTGAACAAGCCGAGGGTCTAATTGATGGTGGGGTTGATTTATTAATTGTCGAAACTTGTCAGGATGTGTTGCAAATTAAAGCAGCATTAAATGGCATTGAAGCGGTTTTTGATAAAAGAGGTCAGCGGTTACCCTTAATGGTTTCCATCACGATGGAAGTCATGGGAACGATGTTGGTCGGTTCTGATATTAGTGCAGCTTTGGCAATTTTAGAACCCTATCCCATTGATATTTTGGGTCTCAATTGTGCCACGGGTCCGGCTCAAATGAAGGAACATATCCGTTATTTGGCTGAAAATTCCCCGTTTGTGGTGTCTTGTATTCCCAATGCCGGGTTACCGGAAAATATTGGGGGACAGGCGCATTACAAGTTGACGCCGATGGAGTTGCGGATGGCGTTGATGCACTTTGTGGAAGATTTAGGAGTGCAGGTGATTGGGGGTTGTTGTGGGACGCAAGCGCCTCACATTGCTCAGTTAGCGGAATTGTCTAAGAGTTTGAAGCCGAAGGAGCGTCCCGTCCGGGTTTGGGGTGAAAATGGCAGTCCTCCGCCTCGCAATTTGTTCCAATATACTCCGGCTGCGGCTTCGATTTATAGTGCTCAACCTTATGAACAGGATAACTCCTTCCTGATTGTCGGGGAACGGCTGAATGCCAGCGGTTCTAAGAAGTGCCGGGAGATGCTGAATGCGGAAGATTGGGATGGATTGGTCGCCCTGGGACGGGAGCAAGTGCGAGAAGGCGCTCACATTTTGGATGTGAACGTAGACTATGTGGGACGGGATGGGGTGCGCGATATGCACGAGTTGGTCTCCCGGTTGGTGACGAATGTCACCCTGCCTCTGATGCTGGATTCCACGGAATGGGAGAAGATGGAGGCGGGGTTGAAAGTTGCCGGGGGTAAGTGTTTAATGAACTCCACCAACTTTGAAGATGGGGAACCCCGGTTCTACAAAGTGCTAGATTTAGCGAAGCAGTATGGGGCGGGGGTGGTTGTTGGCACGATTGATGAGGAGGGGATGGCGCGGACGGCAGATCGCAAGTTTGAAATTGCCAAACGGGCTTATGATGCGGCGATCGCTTATGGTGTCCCCGCCCATGAATTGTTTTTTGATACCCTAGCATTACCGATTTCTACGGGGATTGAAGAAGATCGGGAGAATGGCAAAGCTACGATTGAATCAATTCGCCGGATTCGGGAAGAACTGCCCGGTTGTCACGTTTTGTTAGGGGTTTCCAATATTTCCTTTGGCTTGAATCCAGCGGCGCGACAAGTGCTGAATTCGGTGTTTTTGCATGAGGCGATGCAGGTGGGGTTGGATAGCGCCATTGTCAGCGCCAGCAAGATTTTACCCTTGGCAAAAATTGACCCGGAACAGCAAGAAGTCTGCCGGGATTTGATTTACGATCGCCGTCGGTTTGAGGGGGATGTTTGCATTTATGACCCCTTGGCGAAAGTGACGGAATTTTTCCAAGGAAAAACCACCAAACGGGACCGCTCAATTGATGCCAGTTTGCCCATTGAACAACGGCTCAAAAATCATATTATTGACGGCGAACGCATTGGTTTAAACGATGCCCTTGAGGTGGCGTTAGAAACCTATCCGCCTCTGGAGATTATCAATCAGTATCTCCTGGATGGGATGAAGGTTGTCGGGGAATTGTTCGGTTCTGGACAAATGCAATTACCCTTTGTGTTGCAATCGGCGGAAACGATGAAAGCAGCCGTGGCTTATCTGGAACCCTTTATGGAAAAAGAAGGGTCTGAAGAGAGTGGGAAAGATAATGCCAAGGGGACGGTAATCATTGCCACAGTCAAAGGCGATGTTCACGATATTGGCAAGAATTTAGTAGATATTATTCTGACCAATAATGGTTATCGGGTGATTAATTTAGGGATTAAGCAGCCGGTGGAGAATATTATCCAAGCCTACGAGGAACATCGGGCGGATTGCATTGCCATGAGTGGACTGTTGGTGAAGTCTACTGCATTTATGAAGGAAAATCTGGAGGTGTTTAACGAACGGGGAATCAGTGTTCCGGTGATTTTGGGGGGTGCGGCGTTAACTCCGAAGTTTGTCCATGAGGATTGTCAAAATACTTACAAAGGTCAAGTGGTTTATGGGAAAGATGCTTTTTCTGACTTGCATTTCATGGATAAATTGATGCCAGCAAAAGCAGCCCAAAATTGGGATGATTTGACGGGGTTCTTGGATGAGGCTGAAGCGAAAAAGAATGCTGGATTAGACACTTCGGAGAATGGGGAAAAGCTAGAAAAGGCGACTCCGAAATCTCAAAAACCGCAGGAAGTGGATACGCGCCGTTCTGATGCGGTGGCGATTGATATTGAGCGTCCGACGCCGCCATTTTGGGGAACGAAGGTGCTGCAACCGGAGGATATTCCTTTGGCGGAAGTGTTCGAGTATATGGATTTACAAGCGCTGTTTGTGGGACAATGGCAATTCCGCAAGCCCCAAGGTCAATCTCGGGAAGAGTATGATGCTTTCTTGGCGGAAACGGTGCATCCCATTTTAGCGACTTGGAAGGAACGGGTATTCTCGGAGAATTTGTTACATCCCCAGGCGGTTTATGGCTATTTCCCTAGTCAGGCGCAGGGGAATAGTTTGCTGGTTTATCAACCGGAAGAAGGGGAAAAGGGTGCGGTAACAGAACCCATTGTCACCTTTGAGTTTCCACGGCAAAAGTCGCTGCGGCGGTTATGTATTGCGGACTTTTTTGCACCGAAAGAAACGGGTCATATTGATGTGTTTCCCATGCACGCGGTGACGGTGGGAGAAGTGGCGACGGAGTACGCGAAGCAGTTGTTTGATGGCGATCGCTATACGGATTATTTGTATTTTCACGGGATTGCGGTGCAAACAGCGGAGGCGATCGCAGAATGGTTACACGCCCGAATTCGCCGGGAATTGGGATTTGCCAGTGAGGAACCGGATAATATTCGGGAGATTTTACAGCAGCGTTATCGCGGTTCTCGGTATAGTTTTGGCTATCCCGCTTGTCCGAATATGCAGGACCAGTATAAGCAGTTGGATTTGTTAGGCAGCGATCGCATTAACTTGTATATGGATGAAAGTGAACAGCTTTATCCTGAACAATCGACGACGGCGATCGTTACCTATCACCCCGTTGCAAAATACTTTAGTGCCTAATCTCTTCCTGGGCGGAACCCTATGACAACGCCGGAAATTTAGGCGCTAATTCTGGATGAATTTCCCCCACCCCCCTTGATCAGGGGGGCTTTTTTATGCATCCTGAAGGGTTCAGATAGGGAGACTCAATGATTGAGATAGGGGAAATTCATGAATGAACCTAATCTTCTCAGGAGGGCTTTTAAAAATTCAATCCCCTAAGCATTTTTACAGCAGTATCTATAAGGGAGACTCCGTAAGCCACCCCAAAAATTCTTATGCTTTTTCTCCGGGAGGCTATTCCCAACAGCACCGGATTACTGTAGAATCATTACATTAAATCGTTCCTTTGAGCGTAACCCGTCCTCCTTACCCTGTCCACCCTTGCCGTGTTAGAAGCTTTTGTCGTTGCCACCATTTTATGTGGATTCTTTGGAATTCTCTTTAAAAAGAACCTATTGATGAAAATTTTCTCAATGGACATCATGAGTACAGGGGTAATTGCCTACTATGTATTCGTGGCATCCCGAGGGGGGTTCGTTACTCCGATTGTTGCTGCCGATGGGGTCCAAAAAGTAGCCTATGCCGATCCAGTTCCCCAAGCCGTAATTTTAACGGCGATTGTGATTGGGTTTTCCATTCAGGCGTTAATGTTAGTCGGGGTCATGAAATTAGCCCGGGATAATCCAACGTTAGAAATCACCGAAATCGAAAAAAATAATACCCCATGAATACCCTGACAATCCTCTGGATGGCCCTGCCCTTTTTTGCAGGATTCACCATTTTTATCATTCCTCAACTGGATCGCTACCTAGTCAGTTTCACGGCGGTGGCTTCGGCGGTATTTGCAGTCAAAGTATTTTTGATGAACTCCCCGATATCGTTGCAATTAATCGATTCGGGTGGGGTGACTCTGTTGATTGATCAACTCAGCGGTTACTTTATTTTAACCAATGCCTTGGTCACAACAGCGGTGATTTTGTACTGTGTGCAAACTGGGAAAAGTTCTTTCTTTTATGCCCAGATGATTATTCTGCATGGTAGCCTCAATGCCGCCTTTATTTGCACTGATTTCATGAGCTTATATGTGGCGCTAGAGGTGAGCGGAATAGGGGCTTCATTGCTGGTGAGCTATCCCAGAACCGATCGCTCGATTTGGGTGGCGTTGCGCTATCTGTTTGTCAGCAATATCGCCATGTTGTTTTATCTGATCGGGGCAGTTTTGGTTTATAAAGCGCATCATTCCTTTAGTTTTGAAGGATTGCGCGGTGCACCCCCGGAAGCCTTGGCTTTAATTTTCATGGCATTGTTAACCAAAGCGGGAATTTTTGTCTCGGGATTATGGTTACCGTTAACCCATTCAGAATCAGAAACCCCGGTTTCGGCCCTGTTGTCGGGAATTGTCGTCAAAGCCGGTGCGTTTCCCTTAGTTCGTTGCGCGCTAATTTTAGAAGAAGTCAGTCCCATTGTCCAACTTTTTGGTGTGGGAACGGCAATTTTAGGGGTGAGTTATGCCCTCTTTGAAAAAGATACCAAGCGCCTGTTAGCCTTTAGCACTGTTTCCCAATTAGGGTGGATTATTTGCGCCCCCGCAGTCGCCGGGTTTTATACCCTCACCCACGGATTAGTGAAATCGAGCTTGTTCCTAATTGCCGGGAATTTGCCCAGTCGGGACTTCAAAACCCTGCAAACTAATCCGATGCCTACCTCGTTATGGATTCCTCTGGTTGTAGCTAGTTTATCCATCTGTGGGTTTCCCTTGTTGGCGGGGTTTGAAGCTAAGATGCTAACTCTAAAAAATGTGCTGTCTTGGCAAAGCATCCCCATGAATCTGGCAGCGGTGGGAACGGTAATCTGCTTTTCAAAGTTGATGTTTCTCCCTCATGGCAATGCTGAACCTAAAAAACCCATGCACATTGGTTTTTGGCTGGCGATCGGTCTGTTGCTGGGGGGATTAATTGTCGCCAATGCAGTCCATTATGAACTTTATACCGTTGCCAATATTCTCAAAGCCATTGGGATTGTGGTAGTGGGTGCGGTGATTTATCTAGCCCTCATTCAACGGTGGACTTTGAATTTACCCCGAAAATTCGAGGAATTTGAGCATTTGACCGGGGTGATGACCCTGATTGCAGTTCTGCTGTTCTGGTTGGCCTGGAGTGGGCATTAATTATGATAGGATATCTCAATTTAATCTTACGATTGATTATTTGGTTTCTCTTGACTTCGGATCTGAGTTTACCGAATATTTTAATCGGAGTCACGATTTCCCTGCTGTTGCCGCACAACCATAAAATTAAAGGGCAGGTTCAAGATTGGATGCGGGCATTGTGGGAGATTATCGTGGCAGTTCCGATCGCCTATAAGGAAGCCTTTGAAATTATCTTGTTCCCTCACCGATTTGAAGATATCACGATGGAAAAAGCCCCCCCTCGTCGGTCCCCGGGATTGGTGTTTTTAGATATTTTCCTGATTACCTTTACCCCCAAGACGATTGTTTCCAGATATCACGAAGAAGGCTGGTATGAAGTCCACCGTTTGCGTCGGAGAAGCCCCCAATGAATTTAACCATGAATGGGATACTGTTGGCCATGATTTTGGCGCTGTTAATTCCAATGTATGAAGCCTGGAAAGATGATGATGTTTGGCAAAAAATGTTAGCGTTTGCCAGCATTGCGACGAAAACTTCTATCATGATTTTAGTGGTTTCTGTGTTTCGGGATGATTGGAATATCGGGGTGGCGGGAGTCATTATCCTGAGTGTGGGAAATGCCGGTTTAATGTTGCTTGCTCATATTGTGAAACGCTTGAATGAAGTATGATTGACCTCTTGAGTTATGGTTGTATCGGAGTCGGAATTTTCTTCTGGTTTTGGGGAACTTATCCGTTGTTGGGGGAGCGATCGGTTTTATATAAGCTCCATGCTCTTTCGGTGGCGGATACCCTGGGTTCCATGTCGATTACCATTGGCTTGCTGCTGAAAATCCCGAGAGAATGGCCTTTAATCTTGCTCGCCCTGATTTCTTTAGCCATTTGGAATACAATTTTGGGATATGTCTTAGCCTATTGTTCCACTGCACAGGAGTCTCATGACTGATTTTTATATCTATGCGATTGTCGCGCTGTTGCCCTTATCTGCTTGTATGTTAGTGGTGCAAACCGATCCCTTTCATGCCCTAATTATTCGGGGAATATTAGGGGCAGTGGCGGCCTTGGTTTATGCCCTGTGGGGGGCCCCAGATGTGGCATTAACAGAAGCATTAATGGGAACCTTGCTGGCGGTTATCCTATCGGCGGTGGCGGTGCGTTCCTCAATGGTGATGCGCCTAGGGTTTATTGAAGGGGAATATCCAGAAGGCGATCGCCCCGCAGGAAAACCCATTGAGGATTTACGAGCAGTCTTTGCCAAACGGTATATGCGCCTTGAATTAGTCCCTTATCCCGATGAATCCGCTTTGGACCAAGCTTTTAAAGACAAAGAAATTCATGCCATTTATGTGAAGCCAAAGCCCGTCGCTCATGGCGATCGCACCTTCACAACTACCTTGGAAAAAGTAACCGTCTATCAAACCGCTACGAGGCTTAAGCATCTTTATGAAATCATGAAAGAGGAGCTACCCTCGGAGACAAAAGTTACTTATTTCAACCCTTTAATGAGTCCCTTTAATTCATCGGAGCAGCATTAATGAAATGGATTTATTTTCTCGCAGGGATAGCACTGGCTCTGAAAATTTTATTTACCTCTAATTCTATCCTAGCCGATGAAAGCACCTTAGAAATTGTGCAATCCGTGATTCAGGAGAGTGGGGTTCCTAATGCCGTATCCGCGATTATTTTGAGAAATCGCTTGTATGATACTATCTTTGAAGTTGTGGTATTTACAATCGCCATTGTGGGAGTAAAATATTTACTGGCCGACGAAAAGCCAACAGCTCATGTGCATCAATTCAACGATCAGCCCTCCATTGTTTTAGCCCGATTAGGGGCAACTATTGCCGCATTAGTTGGCGTCGAACTGGCAATTCGCGGCCATTTAAGTCCTGGGGGCGGATTTGCTGCCGGGGTAGCCGGAGGGACGGCGATCGGCTTGGTTGCCATTACGTCATCAATGGAAATGATGCAGTCTATTTATAAGCGTTGGCATACCGCAATCTGGGAAAAAATTTCCGTCATCATTTTCATCGGATTATCTATGCTCACTCTGGTGGGAATTGAGTTACCACATGGTCAGTTGGGCGCTTTGGTGAGTGGGGGAATTCTCCCGCTTTTAAATATTCTGGTAGCGATTAAAGTCGCCTTGGGTTCCTGGGCAGCAATTTTGCTATTTATTCGCTATCGCGGCTTGTTGTGAGGTATCTGTTTTTTTACCCCGGTTGGGCCCTGGTATTGCCTCTATAATAACAGTATCAGGGCATCTCTTTTTTTTACTGGAGAAGTTGACTTAATTTATCAAAAAACTGATGAATATCTTCATGAATTTCATCTGCCCTCATGGTAGCAGCAACGGTATCCCGAGTTAACTCTAGGATAGAAATAGATGGGAGGGGAGAGTTGTAATTTTTAAGTTGCTGAAATAGGGAGTCGGGATTTTCAAACAGGAGCTTTTTACCATTGAGTACCTGAAACATACTAGCTTTCACCATCTGCCAAGATTGACCTGGGGGCAGGATTAGATTTTCGCCCACAAAAAACCCTTCAATTAATTCTCGGATGGGGATTGAAAATAAATCCGGTTCTGCCATGCTCATTTTTTGTAATGCTGCTCGTATCCAGACATCGGGAACTAGCAAATAATTTTCAATATTTTTGCGTCGCCATTCATAAAGTACGGGGTTATTAGATTCGGGATGATATGCCCCCTCCTCGTCATAGTCAAACAAGATCAGGCGTTTCGCATGGGGAATAATTTGCTGTACTCCTGCAAAATGGCGATCGCAATCTTCCCTCATTTTTTTTTTGGAACCCCCGCCCATAACCCGAAAACAAACTTGATTCAGTTTATCTTGCATTCCTAAAGGCGTGGACCAACCCCTTAAAAGACGCTCATCTGTTTCTCCCTCTACATATAAAATTACCGGGATATCCAGTTCGGAAAGTTGCGTAATTTCCAGATTAGAAACATCTGCCATTGCCGTTAAAATTGCTGGTTTTGCCTTCACTCGCTTGGGTACTTTATCAAGTAAAGAAATGATTTGACGAATATCCACTCCTTGAATAAATTCTTCAGCATGAGTGGCAATCAAAAATTGCGTATTGCTTTGAAGGGCTTTTTGATTTTTGAAATAATCTAAAATTTCTCGTTGCAAATTCACATGAAGATGAGCATCGGGTTCATCCAGTAAAATAGTTGTGGGTTGATAACCATAGAAAAATGCCAATAGCGTTAGAGTCTGGTGAAACCCACTCCCCCCAGAAATAATATCGTAAGATTTCTGATCCTGTTCATATTCACAAATAATTTGGGTATCTACCCCTCTTTCATATTGAGGAGGTTTTAAACTCACGCTAAACCACCGTTGAATGATTTTTTGAATTTCGGCCCAATCTTCGGGATTATTTTCCCAAACTCGTAACAACAGATTCCGGAGTACGCTTCCGGGCTGGGCCTTACCAATTTGCTTGCGTAATGGTCCATCATCTCGCCATTCTTCCTGGGGTTCTAAACCAGAGAAAGGAGGGACATAAGCAATCACAGGTAACAGGGAATTAGTTTGATTGGAGTCTCCTTCCAACTCCCTAAAATGCTCCCATCCTTCTGAAGGAATTGCATAAATGGTTTGAGGCGAACTATATCGTAATTTTACCCCAAAAGAGCAAGGTTTCGGTTCAGGGGTATTCGCAATCCAAGTAACATCAATTTCGACTAAAATAAATTCTTGCTTTTTAGATCCATTGACTTTGGGATAACGTCGGTCCGTTTTTTCTCGCCAAAGTAGGTTAAATTCCGGGACTGGAAGTGCAGTAAAGTTAGGAAGAACAACTTGGGTTCCTGTTTTGCCTCGCCGTTTCACTCGCCGGAACTCATCCACACAAAATTGCCAAATAGTCAAGGCTTGGAGGATGGTACTTTTCCCGCTATTATTGCGTCCAACCAGCAGGTCGAATGGAGCAAACTCGTAGGTTTGTTCTTCAATTCGTTTAAAGTTTTTTAAAGTTAGGGTGGTAATCACAGATTTATTGGGGGTAAAGGGGCTGATCCGGAATTCAGTTGTGATTAATGGGCTTTACTTAGCTGGTATTGCCTCAATTTTAGGGAGTCACGATAGAGGCAGTCTATTGACTGACTCTACGGTTCATATAGATTTACAAAACGTCTTTATTTTTTGTTTTGACACGAGTGTAAAAATCTGACATAACCTCCAGGAAGGAAATATCTTTGTGCCAAAAGGGAGGAAAATCTCCGGCTTTTTTAATCAGAATCGCTGGAACGATCGCCGGTTGGGCGGGTGGCGGTGGCGGTGGCAGCCGTTTGGCACCCATCCAAAACTCTTTTAAATCGGCGGTGGCATTGACGGGGACTCGTTCCGGTGGGGTGTAATAGGATTCTGAGGGTTCTGGGGCGATCGCAGTTTCATGCAAGGAAGCAGAAAGCGCTTCTCCTAATGGAGTTTTTGCGAGTTCATGTTGCAAATCTTCCCGAGAAAGTCCCCGCAGTTCAAAGAGTAAGAAGGGGTCGGAATCTAATTGCTGGGCGACTAAATAATAAACTCCAGCAATATGTTTACAAGGGTTGGCATAATCGGGACAGGAACAGGTTGTTTTGAAGTGTTGCCGACTGTCGGGAAGTAAATGCAGTTTCAAGTCAGCAAAGGCGGAATCAATGTTATCCGGCACTTCATTCATTAAGAGTTTGGAGACGAAACTGGCATTCGAGGCAATGGCTTTAATGGCTTTGGACCATTGCGCTGGTGAAATCGGATTGATTTCAATTTTGACAGTATAGAGAGGTTCTTTGTACACCCCAAAATAAGGATTCACCGAACCCCGCACTTTGGCGGTAATTTGGTTGTTGATAATCCGATACTCTTTGATTTTACCATTATTGGCGTAGGAACGGCCCCTTCCCAATCGGCTGGAATCGGTAAAGTCTTCTAATGCTGCAATAAAGCGTTTTCCCCACCAGGTTCTGCTAAATGTTGCCATGATTGTTACTCCAAAATTGCTTGTTTATTTAAGGCAATCAATTGTTTGAAACTGTCGTTATCCAGTTCGGTTAGCCAAGATTCATCATTGCCAACGATCGCCGAGGAGAGGCGCTTTTTATCTTCCAGGGTGCGATCAATGCGTTCTTCCAGGGTCCCGATCGCAATAAATTTATGGACAAATACATTTTTCTCTTGTCCAATGCGGAAGGCGCGATCGGTGGCTTGATCTTCCACTGCCGGGTTCCACCAGCGATCGAAGTGGAATACATGATTAGCTTTCGTCAGGGTAATCCCCACCCCACCGGCTTTTAAGGAGAGAATAAAGACTGAGGGTTCGGTTTCAGGGTCTTGAAACTCCGCAATCATTTTTTCCCGTTTTTCACGCGGGGTTCCCCCATGCAGGTAGTGGGTTTTGTAATGAAAAGTCTGTTTGAGGTATTTTTCTAAGGCCCCACAAATTTCGGTGAATTGGCTGAAAATCAGCAGGCTTTCTCCTTCGGCGATGACTTCCTCCACCATCTCCACTAGCCGTTCCAATTTGTGCGATCGCGAGGGTAAAAACTCGCTGTTATCTTGTAAAAATTGCGCCGGATGATTACAAACTTGCTTGAGTTTCATCAGGGTGGATAAAATCAACCCTTTGCGCTGAATCCCTTCCGCTTGTTCTAGCTGTTCCGCCACATCTTTAACCACCGCCTCATATAAGGAAGCCTGTTCCTTGGTGAGGTTGCAATATTGTTTTTGTTCAACTTTATCGGGCAAATCCTTAATAATTGAACGGTCTGTTTTCACCCGACGCAGGATAAAGGGTTCCACCAATCGTTTCAATGTGATTGATTTAATCGGGTCATTATCCTTTTGAATGGGCATTTCAAACCCTTTACGAAACTGGGCTTCTTTCCCCAAATAGCCCGGATTCAGGAAGTTGAAAATCGACCATAAATCTAACAGGCGGTTTTCTATCGGGGTTCCCGTTAAGGCAAGGCGATGGGTAGAGGGCAGTTTGGCGATCGCCTTGGTTTGTGCCGCTTGAGGATTCTTGATATTTTGTGCTTCATCCACGACAACCCGATGCCACTTTACTCCCTTAAACAGTTTTTCATCTTTGCGGGCTAAAGTAAACGAAGTAATCACCACATCATATTTTAAACTCTCGGCTTTGAATTCCTTCTCATCTTTGAGGCGATCGCTGCCGTGATGTACCATTGAAGTGATATGAGGTGCAAACCGTTCAATCTCCCGTTGCCAATTCCCAATCACCGAAGTTGGGGCAATTAATAACGTCGGTAAAGGTTTCTCCTCTCCCTCTCGTTCTAACACCAAACAGGCAATCACTTGTAAGGATTTTCCCAACCCCATATCATCAGCGAGACAGCCATTGAGCCCCAACTGTTCCAAGTATTGTACCCAGGCAACCCCGCGTTTTTGATACTCTCTCAGCGTCCCTTGCAACTGTGCCGGATTTTCAATGGGTTCCAGACGGCTACTATCGCGAAGTTTAGCCATCATTTCCGCTAAAGCTTCATCCTGGTCCACTTCAATCTCTTCCGAGGCATCGCTGATTTTCTGCATAAACTCTTGCAAGGACATTTCTGGCTGTTCATCTTTATGAGACTGCCAAAATTCCAGCATTTGCTGCATTTTTTTCGCGTCTAACTCAATCCATTCCCCGCGAAATTGGACCAAGGGAGTTTTTGCCTCAACCAGTTGCTGCCATTCCTGTTCACTCACCGGCTGTCCAGCAATAGAAAGTTCATATTTATATTGAATAATCTGCTGTAAACTAAACAGCCCTTTGTTCCCTTGTCCCGTTGATTTCTTTTTAGAGGAGGCTTTCAGGCGGAGGGTTGCCCGTCGGCGTCCTTCCGGTGTCCACCAAGCAGGAACAATCACTTTATAGCCCGAATCTTCTAAAATCCAGGCACTTTCTTTGAGGAACTCAAAGGCTTCGGATAAGGTTATTTCTAACCCGGTGGGACGGTCCGTTTCTAGCCCTTTGGAGAGTAACGGATACATCCGTGCGGCATAGCCCAAATTTAACAGCAGATTTTTTTCAAAGTCTGCTCCAAAGTTTTTGTGAAAGGTTTTTTTCTCGGTTTTGCTGAGAGTCCAATACTCCTCTAAGGGAAGTTTCAAAGAAGGGTCTTTTTTAGAAGATGCTACAAAGTTAATCCGCCACAAGTCCGGCTGGTCTGCGGTTCCTTCTTTGAGTTGAAAACAGAGATAAAATGGGGCGGTTAATTGTGCGCCGGATAACCGTTCTTTCCAACTGGCCCACTGCTGGTAAACTTCTCGGGAAACATCGGACCTTTTTCTACTACTTTTACTGGTGTAGATAAAAGAGTCTTCCAACTGTTTGGCGACAGTTTGAGGGATGGGAGTCTCGCCGACCAAATTATTCAATAAACATTCAGAAAAATGACGCAGTAGACTGGACCGTTCGTAAAATTCTAGCGGGTTGGGGATGACAGCAAAACCGGAAACACAGGCTAAGGGCATCGCCTCGCTATACTGCTGAATATCGGCTTCGTATTGTTCCGATAAAATTTCCCAGTAGGAATAATACTCGTCGGTTTGAACAGTTTTGGCTTTTTTCCCTTTTCCGGTGGTAGAGGTTAGGCTAGAATATTTTAAGGCCGGAATGTATTGGTCTTTGAGAATAATTTGTTTAAAGACTTGGCTGTATTGGTACCAAAACATTAAATCAGCGCCAAGTTGGACCTCTGCCAGATTATTGATGGCGATAAAATGTAAATCGTTTAAAGTTTTAGTAACCGATTTTAGGGTGTCAGATTTGACAATATCTTCGACATGATAACAATCAATTTCCCAGGGATGAAACTGGCAGGTGTCCGGAGGTTCATCTTCTAGGTACCGAAACAGTTCGACGGAAGGTAAGGGTTTATCGCCGGTGGTGGGGAGAATAAAATACTGAGATGAAATGCGATTTTTAATCCCATTTTGGACGAGTTCAGGAATTCCCAAGTTGGCGCGCAAAAATTCCGCCAATTCCGCTTTCTCTAAATGGGCGGGATGGCGTAAACTGGGCTTTTTGTGGCTGGGTTTGGGAATCGTTTCCACCCAGAGGTAAAATCGCCCCTGACGAATGAACTCGCTGGTGTTGTTGGGGATCCAAGTGCCATGAAGGATTTTCATACGCAAATCGCAAGGTTAAGGGGTTGGGGGATGTCCTACGGCGAGGCAACCGAGGAGAGATGCAATAGAGGCCCCTGATGATAGGGGTCGTTTATAGAGTACCATAATCCCTCTCGCGCTAGGCGCGATCGCCTTTCGGTTGGCAATCCAGGTTGCTGAACCTGGGATTGCCCTTCCTGGAATGGAAATCACGCAACACCCTGAGGAGATTTCACCCGGGCAGTTGGGGGCAATTCGTATCTTGGATTACATTTTAGTTGTTATTAAGAATTGTAATGATAGTAACTACTTAAATTGATTTGTTACATTTTTTAATAAAAGTTAGGTCAAAACGGTATAAATTCACGCAGTAACTGAATTGAAAGTTCGGTTAAATCCTTAACAGACCTTTAAACAAAACATTGCTATGAGCCCCTTAAATTCTTTAACTTCTTGCTGTCGAAATTGTCGGTACTATGAGCCGGAAGGAAGACGGGGTGGGGCTTGCCAGCAACTCAATGTTCCGGTTCAAGGAACCTGGAAATCCTGTTCCCTCGCTAGTCCAGCATTTACACCCTCTTGGAAAGCCCTGCAAGATCTGATCCAGTGGGAACAGGAAAACCTTGAGTGCACAACAGGAGGCAGTCTGACCACCCTAGATCATTCTAAGGCTGAAGTCAATCGCCGTTAGAACCACTTTTTAAACCCTCGGTTCAATCCATTGTTTCGGTTGTTCTGTATTCTGGAAAAAGGAATTTACCGGATCCAGGACATGACAACCCAGCAAAACCTAGAACAGCAGTTCCATAAAATCGCCAATTTATTAGAGCAAATTCAGAATTTAGGTTTAAATTCTGAAGATGGAGAGACGAATTTTTTATCGTCTCTCCATCAATTTGAAAGCGTTGCCCTTCCGTTTGAATTCGTGCAACAGGGAATGGGACTCTGGGAGGTGATTTTCCCCCCAGAGGTGTTACGATCGCTGGCGATGGAGGATCCGGAGACTTTAGAATCCTTGGCGATCGCCTTGAGTCAAACCCTGCAAACTCAACTGGCGATTTTAAACCCGTGGTTGCCTCTACTCACCACCCCTCCAGCATTAGCCGATAAAATCCGCGATCGCACCGCCCAAATTCAGCAGATTACCACGGAAAAAGCAGAACTTTTAGCAGCATCTGAGACTCTGTTCCATCGTGAATTTGAACTCCGGCAAGTGGGAGAAGACTTGCAGGAGTTCAAACAAACTCGGGCGGAACTCATGGCCCTTGAACAGGAACTCGCCACCACGGATTTAGATGACTTACGCCGGGAGATTTCTAACCGAAAAACTGCCTTAGAACAGGACCGCCATCAGCTAGAAACCCTCAAACAGCAACAAGCAGAACTTGAGGCTGAAATTGCTGCAATTGAAAGACTCAATCACCAAATTTCCCGAGAATTAGAGGGATTGCAACTGCGTCGTTCTCGGTTAGAAACCCGGACACAGCAACAAACCGCCCAATTGATTACTTTAACTGACACAGAACAACAACGCCTAGGAACTGCTTTACCTCCGTTGTTAGCGGAATTAGCAGAACAACAGTCAGCCTATCAGAATGCTCAAGGGGAGTTATCCCAAGCGATTGCCGATTTTAATCGCTATCAACAACAAACCCAGGAATTAATCACTCATTTCAACATTCATTATCAAACTGATGTAGAATTAGGGCAGAAATTGCCGGTGAATCAACCCAAAATTGAGGCCATAATTCAGAGAATTCAGAACAATTTAGGCGAATTGGATCAGGAACTGGCAATTGCTCAACAACAACATGAGCGATCGCAAGAAAAAACCATTGTTACGTTTTGAGTCATGACTTCCGCATTTTTAGAGGCCCAGCCCTAAATGTAGAGGCGATTCGCGAATCGCCTCTACATTTAGGGAACTCCAAAAAATAAAATCCCTAAAACGTTCTTCGTTACTCCTTCACGCCCGTCACATCTTCAAGAAACCTCTGAAGGGGGGACGTTGAACATTTGGATAATTTATGTAGCGCATCAAAGAGGACCCCACCCTAACCCTCCCCTTGCCAAGGGGAGGGGACCGGAAGGCAGTGCAGACCCTTGAGTGAAAATCCGGTTTCAACCCAAACGGGGTGAACCCAACCGACTCAGCAGCATCAGGGACCAAGGCAGGTTAAGATTGGGCACCAGTCCGGCATAAGGTCTCAATTGGGGGACCGCAAAGGGGAGGAGGAAGCGCAGGGACCTCAAGGACGCTGGGGAGGTGCCATCTTCATCCACCAGTCCGTATCGTTGCGCCACTTCTGCCACAATCTGGACCCGTCCGGTGTGCTGCATCACCGTGGGGTCCGCAGCTAAAGCGGCGATCGCCCGTCCGGTGAGGAGGGGCGTCTCCCAGTTGTAGCGTTCTCGAAATCCCGAAAATTGGCGATCGTTCATCTCACTTTCCGCCATTTGATCCGCTATACGGGACATTTGTTCCGTTCCCACAATCCCCGGCCAAATCGAGAGGGAGGTGACATTATAGGGTTTGAGCTCCACTGCCATATCTGCGGCGAGGCGATCGCAACCGGATTTCCCCACCCCATAAGGCACTCCGAAAATATAAGATAACCCTCCCCAAGAAGAAATTGTACAAATTAGCCCCTGCTGACGCGGCGTCATCATCCGCGCTGCCAAAACACTGGTCACATAGTGACTCCGCAGACCCACATTGTTACAAGCATCCCAAAAACTGGGTTCACTCTCCCAGAAGGGCCGACCCTGACTATTCATTAGGGTTTGCACCCCGGCATATACATTATTTACCAACAGGTCAAGGTGTCCGAAATCCGATTGAATCCGGTCAAACAGCGATCGCACTTGGTCATCATCGCTGTGGTCCACCTGCACCGGAATACAGAGTCCGCCTGCCGCTTCCACTGCTGCTTCCGTCTCTTTCAGACTCCCGGAAAGTTGCCCATCTCCAGTCCCCGCGTCCAGACTCCGCCCGGTGATATACACCGTCGCCCCCGCTTCCCCCAGTCCAATGGCGATACCTTTCCCCAGGCCCCGGGTTGCCCCAGTGACAACCGTAACTTTCCCTTCAAGTGGTTTAGTCATGATGAATTGATGATTATTTTGCGTTATGAATTTCTGAATTAATGAATCATTTTACTACAAGAATTTGAGTCCTGTGGGGATTAGCCCTGAGTCCTGAGCAATTTTTAGAAAGCATCTTCGGCAACGCGCCGATTCCCCGATGGTTTATAATAGAATCGTTCGCGGCTGCCAATTTTCTAACAAGTTGCTGAACCAACCCGGTGAAATTCTCATTTTATTCCTAAATTATGCTACAAATTTCTAATACCGTCAGTATCCTGGAAAACGAAATTCAAATTAGTGCGGTTCGTTCTCAAGGGGCAGGGGGGCAAAATGTAAATAAAGTGGCAACCGCGATTCATTTGCGTTTTGATATTAAAGCATCTTCTCTGCCGGAACGTTATAAAAACCGTCTATTGAGTCGAAGCGATCATCGGATTACCCAAGAGGGGGTAATTATTATCAAGGCCCAAGAATCTCGCAGTCAGTTAGAAAACCGCCAGGAAGCTTTGATGCGGTTGCAAGAGTTGATTAAAAGTGCGGTTGCTGTGCCTAAAAAACGTTTTAAGAGCAAACCCACGCGCAGTTCTCAGCGCAAACGTCTCGACAGCAAAACGAAGCGGGGACAGATTAAAGCGATGAGACGGAAGGTTATGGATTAATCATCTTGATGGAAACAGAAGCGAGATTGATTTGGGGTAAAAAAATTTTTCAACCTGGAGTTGAGCGGTATAATTATGCCACTCAACTCCAGGTTACTATGACCGGCCAAAGCGTTGCAGTAAATCTTCCCGAGAAAGAGTTAATAACAACGGAGTTAACTCTTCACCGGATACCTGCAATAATGCCTCGACAATTGAAGCGAGTTCCTCATCAATCGAACCAAATCGAAACTTGAGAATCTCTTGAACCCGTTGTTTCCGTTCTTGTTGGATACCTTCTTGTAAGGTGGCTTCTCGCCACTCTAGATAAGCTGGTGATAAGTTCATAATTAACTCCCGATTTTCTTCATCTTGATTTTGTCTGAGTTGTACGTTAACGCGCCAGTTGGACAGAATTTCTAACAGGTTGCGCCGGAATGGATGTCCCTGGGGTAGAGAGAGTAATTCATTCACGGCTTGTTGTTGGGTGGCCCCTCTTCCTAAGACCCGCAACCATAAGGTATTGAGGTTGGCGGGGAGTTGGTCGATCGCCACTAATGCGGTCTTCTCAAATTCTGGCATAAAATAAATCCCAGATATCCAATTCCCTGACTGATCCAGTTGTGCACCAAATCCGTTTACCAGTCTTTCGGAACAGGAGGGGGACAATACCCAGAGTCGGGGTAAGTCGGATTCACCGAGGGAGTTCTTCTCCCGTCGCGCTTGTCGCAACAGGTCCCCTTGTAGGGAGTAGAGTTTGAGTTTACAGGTCCTAATCTCGACGGGGGTGGGAGGGTTTCTAAAAACTTCAAACAAGCCGGTTGTGCTTGCCATTTGTCCTAAAACTCCCAGGGTTTCTGGCGCAGTGGAAGGGGTGGCTGCCGGGACGAAATAGACATCGATTTGTCGCACTTCGCTGGGAACGTCCCGACTGGTTTGGACTTGTCCCAGATAGGCTAATAATTCCTCTAAATATTGTTTCGCAAATTGGTCATGAGCAGTTCGGGTCATGATTCGGTTGGATTGCGGATATCCCTGATATTGATAACAGGAGTGCGAGACTTTTGCTCGCTATTGTTCCAAGGGAGCAAAAGTCTCGCGCTCCTATTATTATAAACAAATTTTCACCTGTTAGGACAAAGTTAATCCTATCCCTTTGTGATTGAATTCTTCTACGGTTTGTTGCGAGAGTTCATGGGAGGAAATAGCTCTTAACATGGCGAGGGGTAGGGTTAAGTGATGGGCCCCGGCTTGTAAGGAGGCAGCGGCTTCTTCTGGGGATTTAATGCTGGCGGCGAGAATTTCTACGTCGCTGCCTTTTAAAATATCTGCCATCGATCGCACTAAGGCAATGCCATCCCCTAATAATCGGGTAGCGCGGTTAACGTAGGCGATCGCCATTTTTGCCCCCGCTTCCTTTGCTACGGCAGCTTGAGCGGCACTATAAATGGCAGTCACGGAACAAGGTATGTCTGGAGATAGATGCGCGACCACTTCAAACCCAATGGGGGTGGCGGGAACTTTTAAAATGGTGCGATCGCCGATAATATCCCGCGCGGTTTGGCCTTCTTTGACCATGCCCTGAAAATCCGACGCCGTAAGCTGGTAAAATAATGGCCCAGATGTGAGGGTGACCAATGTTTTCAAAGTCTCCTCGGGAGATAACTCACTGGTTGCCAATAAAGTCGGATTGGTGGTGATACCTTTCACCCAGCCCATTTTTTGGGCCAATTCTGCTTCGGAGGCGATCGCTGAATCTAAATAAATTGCCATGATTTTTTTCCCATTCAGTTCCATCCCAAAAATACGGGAAATTGGCACCTCTTGACAATGGACCATACCCCCAACCCTAACCCCATGACCTTACTGAACTTGGCAGAACTTTGTCCCATCACCCGCACTCTCGGTCCGGGTCAGCGGTTTGCTATTTGGGTGCAAGGCTGTTGTTTTAACTGTCCCGGTTGTATCTCCCCAGATTGGATTCCCCAGGTGTCCGGGACTTGGGTGGAACCGCGACGGTTGGCGCAAACCATTTTATCGGTCCCGGGAACGGAAGGGTTAACGGTGTCCGGGGGAGAACCGATGTTACAGGCGCAGGCACTCGGTGAATTATTTGCACTTTTGGCAGAGGTGGATTGTTCGATTATCTGCTATACCGGGTTTACCTTAGAACAGTTACAGGCCAAATCCGACCCGGCGATCGCCCGGGTATTGTCACAAATTGATGTGTTAATTGATGGACTTTATCTCCCGGAACTCAACGATAACCAAGGGTGGCGCGGTTCTGCCAATCAACGGGTGCATTTTCTCACCCCTCGGTTGTTAGGTGAATCGAGTGCATTTTCCTCTCGCAAGCGCGATGTGGAAATTCACCTGAGAAATGATTCGGCGTTGATGGTGGGTGTACCGCCTCGCCATTTCTCTGATACCTTTAAACAGGTCATTGATAAGAGTTGATAGCAAAGATTATGGTGTCTCTCAAGGGTAAAATTGTGTTGATTACGGGTGCGAGTAGTGGGATTGGGGCCGCTTGCGCCCAACTGTTGGCCCAGGCGGGTGCTGATTTGATTTTGGCGGCGCGGCGTTTGGAAAGGGTGCAGGAATTAGCGAGTCAACTGGCACAACAGTATCAGATTCAGACTCATGTTTTGGGGTTAGATGTCTGCGATCGCCAAGCAGTGAATGCCACCTTGTCCAATCTTCCAGACCCTTGGAATCAGATTGATATTTTAGTCAATAATGCCGGTCTGAGTCGGGGATTATCTAAACTCCACGAAGGCGATATTGATGATTGGGAGGAAATGCTGGATACCAATGTCAAGGGATTGCTATATGTGACGCGGGCGGTAGTGCCTGGGATGGTGGAACGGCAAGCGGGTCATGTGGTGAATATTGGCTCGATCGCCGGTCGAGTGGCCTATCCGGGGGGGAATGTGTACTGTGCCTCGAAAGCGGCAGTTAGGGCGATTTCCGACGGTTTGAAGCAAGATTTAATCGGGACTCCAGTGCGGGTGACGGAAATTGAACCGGGGTTAGTGGAAACGGAATTTAGTCTCGTGCGCTTTCATGGGGACTGCGATCGCGCCGAAAAGGTGTATCAGGATTTAACGCCCCTAACCGGGGAAGATATTGCGGATTTAGTGCTTTTTTCGGTCACTCGACCCCCCCATGTGAATATTAGCGAAATGTTAGTCGTCCCGGTGGATCAGGCCAATGCTACCCTCGTTCATCGGCGACGCTAAACTAAATTAAAAATGCGCGTGAAGGACAGACTACGGATGCAATCTACGACTCATGGTGACGGGTTAACGAGAGACTTCTTGCAGAATTCTCAAAAGCCCCCCTTCTTAAGGGGGGTTGGGGGGATCAATCCGGACGTTTGCAAAAGGTCTAATAGCCCCACTCCGGCAATATTCCAAATAAACAGACTCTCAACAGCACAAGGGTTGAGCGTTGCGGTAATTTGTGCTGTACCGGCTCTTGGGGAATAGTATCATGACACCGGCAAAGCTACAAGTACAAGCGAAACAAGGCGATCTGCGGGCGATCGCCGCTTTGATTGATGACTGTTTAACCCCCCACGGCATGAGAGCTCAGGTGCGCTTGCATCAGGGTTTACTGTCCGTGAGTGTGCAAGCGCCAACTCCCAGACATCGGCAACGGTGTGTTTCTGCAATTCGGCAACTGCTGATGAAATTGAAAATTCCAGCAGTCGCCCGGGTCCGGATTTTGGGCAAAAATCGCGATCGCTCAGTAATCTGGAGTGAGGAATTTGCCCTGGGGAATGGAACCTCTGTGCGAACCGTCGCCCCCCGACGGCGCAAACGGCAAAATGACGGCAATAGGGATACCCTAGCAGGGGGATTGTCCCGAGTTACCCCTCGTCCCTCTTCCACTGGGATACAACCCAGGCGATCGCCCCGGGCAACACTGCAAAAAGACCCCTGGTTAGCGGTTAATTTATCGGTTCTATTTCCGGGTCTGGGACAGATTTATGCCGGAAAATTTTTCCGAGGGTTACTCATTATTTTAATTGAAGCGGTCTTAATTGTCGTGGCACTTGCCGCGTTCTTTAGTCCCGAGGGAAATACCCTCACCAGTTTGGGATTAGTTTTGCCAATTTTTGGCATTTATTTGGTCAATATTATTGATGCTCATCGATGTTTTAAACCCCTATCTTTTTTGCGCCTAGAAAGGGTGCTTAAGAATAAAAGAAATAAAAATAATCCTTGGGTCGCCGTATTTTTATCTCAATTGTTACCCGGACTGGGCCATTTGTATTTAAAAAATTTCGGTCTAGGCGCAGTCTTGATGATTAGCCTAATTGTTGCCTCTAATATTGCGCGATTGCATCCGGGATGGTTGCTAGTTCCGCCTTTACTGTATGCGATCGCCTGTTACCATGCTTATTTTTCCTGTCCGCGATCGGCCCTCCATTCCCAGGACCCGATTGTGATGATTGTGATTTTGATTGTAACCTTCAAGCTCACCACTATCTTGATTCCCGCTTGGGTGGAACATGATTTTGTCCAACGGTTTACGATTCCTAGTGATTCGATGGTCCCGACTCTCCGTTCTGGGGACCAAATCCTCGCTTTAAAATCTCGGGGGCGTCCTCCGCAACCGGGGGATTTGGTGGTCTTTCGTGCGCCGGAATTTGCCAAAACCCTTGACCCTAATGCTGGGGATTTATTTATTAAACGCACCATCGGGATGCCCTTAGACGTACTCCGGCTGAAGGATGGGATTATTTATATCAATAATGAGCCGCTTCCCGAGGACTATATTGCTGGCCCTGCCCAGTACAATTTAAACCCCCAAATCGTCCCCGCAGATAGTTATTTTGTGTTAGGCGACAATCGCAATAATAGCTTTGATTCTCACGTTTGGGGTTATGTCCCGAGAAATCACATTATCGGCAAGGCGTATAAAATCTACTGGCCCCCAGAACGGATCGGACCTTTGCGGTAAATCCGGGAAGGTTAGTGTTTAGAGAGATGCTGGGCAAGTTTCTACACACTGTACCAAATCTCCTTACAACAGTAGATTTTTTACGTTCAGGGGGATTGGCCTTTCTATTAACGGCACCTCTTGTCCCCTCCCCTTGGCAAGGGGAGGGTTAGGGTGGGGTCCTCGTGAGGTGGCTTTGCCACCTCACGAAGAAAGAGGTGGGCACCCGGGGTTCCATACAGGCGCGGTAAGCGGAAGCTCTCCCGTAGGGAATCGCCTCCCTTGAATGCGTGATGGGGCGGTAAGCGGAAGCTCTCCCGTAGGGAATCGCCACCTCAGAAGAACCCCACCCTAACCCTCCCCTTGCCAAGGGGAGGGGACCGGAAGTAAAAACCTACTGTTGTAAGACTAGATCTCCCCGTCTTAAAATCGTAAACCGACGCCGCCTTGCAAAGAGACAGCCGGTTTGCTTTCATCGTCATAAGCATCTAAGGCAATCACCGCATTCCCAAAGACGATGAATCGGGTATTGGGAACGGCAAAATCTACCCCGGGTTGAATGGCAAAGCTGACTTTTTGGCCCACGGGGGTATCCCCAGTGGTGAGAGCGGCACCTGCACCTAAATAAATATCGGTTTGCCAGGTGAGGGGATAGTCATAGGAAATGGTGGGGACCACTGCCGTACCCTCGCCGCTAAAAAATCCCTGAGCGCGTAATGAAATGGGCAAGGCAAGCAGTTTATAGCGGGCTGCTAGTAAAAAAGAGTTTTCCCGATCGCCCTCTAGTTCGGTGAGTCCAGCGGATCCGCCAATTCCCACATAACTCCCATAAGCCGCTTGAGCCGATGCCGGTTGACTCGACCCCACTAAACTGCTGGCGATCGCCACTGTCCCTAACATCAGAGCACCCAAAGTCGATCCCATTTTTTTCAGACGTTCCATTTCCCTTCTCCTCTATCCCACTAAAAACAAATACTTCCGATGTTCCGTCGATTCTAGCTCAAGTTGAATCGATGAACCATCACCAAGTCTGTTTCCCTATCCCTTCGGGAATGGCAGAACCCAGAGGATTCAAGGGTCTCAATCAAGGGTGAACTCCGATTAACCCGGTTCAAAAATGGAGGTGTTTTCTCCCCAAATCCCGTTTTTGGGGGATTGCATCCGCAACCGAGGCCCCGGGGAGAAACAACCCCTTAAGGTTGGGAACACAGAGGATAAATCCCCCCTTGAGCACAGATATAAACAATTTGTTTATCATCTAAATTTCGGGCTTTGCTAAAATCCACCCCCCCCAAAAATCCGGCTGTGGCAGGGTCTGAGGATTGCAGGAGGCGATCGCCACTTGGGCTATGGGGTTTGAAAAATACGGCCCCTTGGAAATCCGCCCCTTCTACATTCGCCCCTTGAAAATTCACCGAGGTGAGATCGGTTTGCTGGAAGTTGGCATTTTGTAATTGAGCAAAACTCAAATTCGCACCGGCCAATTTCGTCTCGCTCAAATTAGCATTTTGGAGATTAGCTTGGGTGAAATTCCCCCGACTCAAATCGGCACCCTGCCAGTCCGATCGCATTAAGTTCGCTTTTGCCAGGGTCGCACCCGTTGCCACCACCCGGGGGAACCGCGCACCAATGGCGAGAATGCCGCTTAAGTTCGCTTCTGTTAAATGAGCACCCACCAGGGTAGCATTGGTGAGGTCCGCTTCTCGCAAATCTGCCCCGATCGCCTGGGTACTGCTGAGGTTAGCCCCGGTGAGTTGAGCATGGGAGAGGTTTGCCCGATCGAGTTTGGCACGACTCAGATTGCTATAGGCGAGGATAACATGACTCAAAAATGCCCCGGTAAAGTCCGTATCGGTGAGGATGCTGGCAGTCAAGTCGGCTTTTTGGTCATCCACGCTTCCGAAACGGCGATCGGGTCCGGGACTGGAAAATTGACTGCTTTTAAAACTGGCATGGCTTAAAATAGCGCCCCGGAACCGAATTCCGGATAAGTCAGTTTTTTCTAACACCAAGGTGAATGGGGTCGCTTCGGTGGTGACTTGGCCCAAATGAGTGCGACTCAGATCTAGGGGGTCGAACTCAGTGCTATAGAGTTGCAGGAGTTTGGCGATCGCCCGTTGGGTGGCTTGCAGTCGCAGTTGCACCACTTCAATCTGCTCCTCATTGGTGCTATAACGCAGGGAATCCAGGTCTGTGCGTGTGGATTGATTTAATTTTTGCAAATAAGGGAGCGATCGCCCTCCACTGCTGACTAAGGCTTGTTGCAGGACATCCAGTTGAGCGGGGTCCGTTTCCAGGGCCAGCATATCCGCTAAAATTTGATACTGGGCCTCGGGATTCTCGAAACTCGCTAATCCCAGAATCGCACCTTGACGCTCATCCGGTGCAAATTGCCGGACCCAAGTGAGAAACTTTTCCTGATCCCGCGCCGCCTGAGTCCGGGCATTTTCTTGGGATTGGATATAAAGTTGAGTCGTGACGAAGGTTCCCAAAATTGCAGCCAGACCCACGGCTAATGCCAGGGCTTTTTTCGTGCTCCTGTGAAGGCGAATCCCATTCCACCCCTGATCGAAGACGGGTTTTGATTCCGGCATCCGTTCCAGGGGGCCGCCTGCCTCGAATTGAATCCCCACCTGTTTTGAGTTGCTGCTGTTCATGTTTTTACTAGGTCCCGAAACGCTGTGTCGGCTACTGCGGACCCACGTTCCGGCGAGGCGATCGTGGAGGGTGCGACACTTGGGATCAAAGTAACTCCAGAATCCATCCAAGGCCACCATCAAGGCCGTTATGACTCCCAAAATTACTAAGTCCGGTACAGCGCCTGTGATCAGCCAGATTAGATAGGCGCTGGTGAGGGTGACTCCCCAACGGCCTACGGCCTCTCGCAACAGTGCACGCCCAAATCCGGGCGCTTTTCCCGAATCCGTCACCACCTGGAGGCGCAACCAGCGCTTCGGTAAAGTCTGACCCGTGAGTCCGAGTAGATATAACTGCCAAATACTGACGCTTAAGGCGGCGATCGGGCCAATTGTCCAGAGGAAATTGACGAGGGGAGGGACGAGACGGGTGCAGCTTGCTCTTCGGGGATTGTTACAAGTTGGGGGCAGGGCCAAGGTCCGGGCGATCGCACGTTCCAGGGTCACCAGAACCGGATTCAGGGGGACAGGTTGCACATTCAGATACCGCGTGGCGTGCCATCCCAAAGACAGGGGAACTAGGGCGCTAACGGCAATCAGCGCCAGTTCTACCGTACTCGCGGCCAACCGCCGGGGAAATAGGGTCACGGGGTGGACTTTCCCCTGAGTCGGGGGTTTGCTGGCTTTTGTGGATTTGACTTTGGATTCGGTCCGCTTGGGACCTTGAGATTTCCCAGTCACTCTTATGGATTTGGGTTGGAGGATTTGGACGCTAAAAATAATTTATATCCGACAAATCCTAACACCCCAACTGCGGCCAAGGTAAAGGCTAACCGAACCAAATTTAATACGGTACTCACGGCAGTCAAGGCAAAGACTCCCCCCACGGCGATCGCCACCATTTTCCCCCCATCGGGCAGTCCTTGATACCACAGGGTTAACTGTTGGTAAACCGATTTTAAGGAAGGGGCGTCCGGGGTCGATGTTTGCAAGGGTTGCGGGTGGTGGATTTGCGCCTCTAAATCTTGGAGTTGGCGCTCTAATTTTTGGCGTTCTTGAGGATTCATAAGTTTTCGATGATTCGAGGAGGATGCGATTGGACTCCAGTCCCCCATCAGACTGGGGACGCTGCTCTTGTGATTGTAGCGAACCTCGGTCTGATCATGCGCTTTGAAGGGCATGACTCCAGAAAATCGGAGACGCTTGATGGGTTTTGCCAACCCTCATGATGAAGAAATTTAGGAGAATTTTTTTCAAAAATAGGTAGATTTAACCTCTATAAATCCGCACTTTGGCTGATTTTTTTCCCCAGGGTTAACAGTAGGATTAGAGGAGATTGAGAAATGTGCATGGCGAACCCCCAAAGATTTGGGGGTTTTTTATTGAGGTCAATTCGCCCGGTTAGCCCCGACACCCCCGGGGGTCAGGGTTTGTTGGGTCACAGCGATCGCGATCGCCACTACGGATGGTCAAGGGTGAGGATTGCAGCGAACAAGCTTACCCAGAAGTGAGAGGCATATCACAGGACTCCCCATCCCCCTGCCATAAAAGCAACAACCCATTCAATTTAAAATCTGGCTATTTCATCAGGCCACTGTCACGTTAATAAAAAGCAAAAACCCCAGTTATTGTGTTTAACTGGGGCAGTTCCTTTCTCTATAATTGACTCTCTTAATCTCTATTGTGGCCGGGAGTATTCCTCCCGGGCATCCGCCAAATGACTGAGTTTTAGTCGGCTAAACTGCGTACCGGCAAAAACTCGCACCCTTTTAGGATGTCGGTGGTTGCTCTAAATAAGACTCAAAGCGCGATCGCAGTTGGTCTAAGCTCAATTTCTGGGTCCAATATTCCACTAAGGCATGGCCAAAGGCCCAGGCATTGCGATCGCTCGTTCCCCGATTATCTCGCAGTAAGGGCCAGAGGGAGAGCAAATCAAACTGAAAGGGTTTGGCGTCGATATTCAACAAATTAAATAAGTCATAGGCCATTTGCAGTTTACCAATGACCACGGGTAACTGTTCGACGGGGATTTGTTCCGCTAAGGCGTAGGCGAGGGTCGGGGACCCGGTGGAAAGGGTGGAAATGAACTGGAGGACGGGAGTCTTGAGTAAGGAGGTCAATCCTTGGGTGGTTGCCATCTGGAAGGTATAGCGATCGATAATTTTAGCCGAAGCCACAATCCGGGATTCGCGATCGCGCAAAAATCGGGCAAGGCGCTGTTGTTTCGCCGGGTCGATCGCCTCAATCAGTGCTATTGCCAGGGTATCGGCATTCCAAGCCGTTCGCCCTTGTTGGGAGTCCTGGGTCACAATGGGTAAAATGCGATCGCAATATTCCCCCAATTGTTCAGTGCGATACTGAGTTGCTTCCCGAATGGATTTTTCCTTGGGTTTATCCCCCCAAACCCAATCATAAGGCGGATTCCACTCCCGAATCGGACGCAAGCGATCGACTTGGGTCACAATGGCGATCGCTGGTAAATCGGACACCTCTGCCTTGATTTCTTTCAGAAAATCCACATCCATTTGCAGGGCCGGATCCATAGCAGGGGTGACTAACAATAACAAATCGGCAGTTTTACCATAGTCGAGAACCATCTCTCGCAAATCGGCGCGTTTTGCTTGTTCATATCCCGGAGTATCCCATAAAATCAACGTTTCCCCCCCCTCACTCTGCCAATGATAATTAGAGATTAGGTCCGTACTCGGCAACAAATCGACTTCGGCGCGATCGCTGTCAAACAAGGTATTAATCAGACTACTTTTTCCCGCCCCTGTACGCCCGACTAACAAAATATTAACGGGCTTTTGGGCGATAGTTTCCACAGGTTCAGATTGGGAAATAATCTCTCGCAGGGTTTGGGTTTTGGCCTTCGGTAAAGCAGGAGTCGATATCGGTGAAACCGTCTCTGGTAAAGTCCGATTTCCATACAAAGTAGCCGCTTGCCGACTCAAATTCCGTAATGCTGCCTCTCGCAACAGTTGTCCCAAATTCACCAATAATTCTTGAGTTGCCCGATTACTAGAACCTTGCGAGGCCATTCGGGCAGCCGCTACAGCGGGATTGACAAACCATTGTACCCAGTTCCAAACTTGGAACAGTTTCCGCGCCGAAGGTTCCAATTTTCGATACATTTCATAAGCTTGAAAGGCTTGTCCTACAGTGACTTGATTCAAGGCCGGTGAGAGTTGTTGCATCCAGCGGTCCATGTCATCCACAGTGCCTCGAATCAGTCCATAAGCTTGGGGAATGTAAATATTAAGCAGAGGATATTTGACTTCGGGATTATAAATTAAGGCAATGGCGGTGACGACTTCCTGGCATCGGTTCCCAAAGGTTTGTAAATCCTCCCAAATCGGCGCATCAGTCCGAGAAGTTTCTAATATTTTTTGTAAAGCAACTTCGGCTTTTTGAGTGGCTTCATCAGCGGTGGGTCCGGTGTTTTGTTGTTTAGACTCTTCGATGTCTTGATTTACTTGGGCGATCGCCGCTTCCATTTCCGCCATCATCGGTTGAGTCCACTGCACTAACAGCCACCGCCACCCGACTAAAACCAGGGTAAAGATTGCCCAAATCCAGTTCAGATTCCATTCATGAATTTGGGTTCCGGCTGCCACTAGCAAAAAGGTGACAATCCCGGCGATCGGCAAGGCTAAAACCACCCATTGCCAAGTTTTTAATCGAACCATTGATTGATGTCTCCTGAAATAAATTGAGTTTTCTAAATGGATAGAGAGTGAACAGCGCCTACATTTTTCTGGGTTGAAATAATAGGTGCATCCGGTCCTCCCCACAATTTTAGACTAAACCCAATAAAAACCCACACCCTAAAGGGTGAGGGTTTTTACAATTGGGGGTTTTTACAGTCCAGGCCAAAAAAAATAGCCCGCACAAGCGGGCCATTTGCCAAGAGTCCCACCCCGGAAGGAGTCGGGACTATTTTGAGTTATTTCGATTTCGGCTTCCAGGGGGATTCATAGTACACCTTGGACCCGGTATTTGGCACAAAATGACAGGACACATAAGAGCGAATGAAGCTCTTTAAAATGGGTTCGTTGGAGGAGCGATAATAATCACCTAACAGGGGTTTAATCGCCTCGGTTGCTGTCTTTAAATGATAGTGGGGCATATTTAAGAAAATATGATGCGCCACATGAGTGCCAATATTATGATGGATGGGATTGATAAATCCATAGTCGCGATCAATGGTGGAAAGCGCACCTTTGAGGAAATACCAATCTTCTCCTCGATACCAGGGAATATCATCTTCCGTATGATGTAAGAAGGTTACTAAGTCCAACCACATCACGAAAATGATGTAAGGTACGAGGTAATATTTAACCAAAAACACCCACCCAAATTGATAGGTGAGGACGCCGAGAAATCCCACCATCATCACCCACAGGACCGAACTGGTCACAATATCCCATTTTTCCGAGGGACGGAACAGGGGACTGCTGGGGAGAAAATGGGAACCGGCGCGATCGGGCGATCGCTTGAACAGATAAAGCGGATAGGCCAATAAGGGTAAATAAAAGCGGAATAGCTTTTCATACCAAGGCATCCGATTGTATTTTTCCTCGGATACGGGATACCAGCTTTCGTCTGTGTCTAAATTTCCCGTGTTTCCATGATGAGTCCGGTGACTGATCCGCCAACCGTGGTAAGGAACTAAAATCGGAATATGAGACAAATGTCCGATCAGGTTATTCAACCATTTGAGCTTAGAAAAAGAGCCATGACCGCAGTCATGACCCACTACAAATAATGCCCAAAACATTGTCCCTTGCATCACCCAGAAAATGGGGAAAAAGAACCAAGAATCCAGATTGTATGCGATCGCATACAGTCCCGCAATAATCCCAACATCCAGAAAAAAGTAACTCAGCGACTTGAATATCGAGGGTTCAAAACACTCGGCAGGAATTGCCGCCTTCACATCCTGAAGAGTAAAGGGTAACTCTTGGGTTTGTGTCTGTGAAACTGTACCAGTCGTCTGATTAATAACTGTGTTTGCTTGCACGAAATTTCCGCTTTTACCTGATTTTCAAACCTGCCTTTCACCTTTAACCCGTCCCCTTAAGTCTGGAAAAGGCTTCACAGTCTTTTCCCCAAGGAGACCCTCGTTATTCAGTCCATTCATTACCCCGATGCGGTCCTCCTCATGATTGAACGAATTGAACCCCACGGGTCTGAAAACGCTGAGAACTCCCTGACGCTTTATAAAAAAACTTCCGGGAGGCGGAAGATGAAAAACGCAGCCGATAAACGGAATTCATTTTAACCCGTTTTGAGCTGAATTGTTAAGAAACGTTTCAAAATTACGGATTATCAGGGCTAAAACTCATACCCTCTGCCTATTTCGGCCTCGGGATGCCCTATCTCATCCTCCCAGAAGTTGCTTATTGGCAATAGGTGATTCCCTGAGCAGGAGTTGGTCCCACTCTGCTTCCGTCACCGGGCGAATATAGCGGTCTACCCGTTTAAAGTCCCAGGTTTGTGGTAAAATTGCGGCGACCGTGATTAATCCCAAGGGAGTAACAACACTTGGCGATCGACCCCTTCTAAAATCTTTTGGTAAGACCAAAACCTTGGAGTAAACAGGGGATACAGGAGTAAATTTCACAGTATCTAGCCCTCCTTATGGAAGGTTTTATTGTTCGTAGTAACGACTTCAGTCGTTCTTAATTGTTCGTAGTAACGACTTCAGTCGTTCTTAATTGTTCGTAGTAACGACTTTAGTCGTTCTTAATTGTTCGTAGTAACGACTTTAGTCGTTCTTAATTGTTCGTAGTAACGACTTCAGTCGTTCTTAATTGTTCGTAGTAACGACTTCAGTCGTTCTTAATTGTTCGTAGTAACGACTTCAGTCGTTCCCTCCGGAGTTTAAAAACCCCACCTCATCACTAAAGTCGGTTCATAACCCACGAAAATCTATATTCCGTAAGGTTTTTAGCGCGACTCCTGGGAAGATAACGACTGAAGTCGTTACTACGAACGTGAACAAGATAACGACTGAAGTCGTTACTACGAACATGAACAAGATAACGACTGAAGTCGTTACTACGAACATGAACAAGATAACGACTGAAGTCGTTACTACGAACAATTGGGAACATTATCCTAGGAGGATGTCATCTAGGATGAGCTTGTTGGAAACACTGCCGAAGCTGACGGAACGTGCGACTCCGGCGAAGGGGACGATCGCCTGCTCAAATTCTGCATAAACATGGGGTAAGGAACCTGCTGCGGTGGTGGATAAGGGGAGGGATGCCAAGATGTTGCCGGATGCGTTTAATCCATCATAGAGAGTGACGGTGTGATTGGCGAAGGGGGAGGCATAGAAGAAGGAGAGTTGATTGTCAAATCCCCCTTCTACATTCATGACGATCGCCGAGTTTTCTCCGTAAGTGAGGGCCGTTGTACCGCTGGGGGGTGGGGCAAAGTTGCCGCCGAATTCATCGGGAAATCCCAAGGCATCTAAGGCATCGTTACTCATGATTCCCAAGGCGTTGGGGGAAAAAGATATCCCGCGATCGCCATAAAATCCGCTCACTGGGTCTAAATTTCTCACCCCTTCAAAGTTGAGTAAGGCAGGTAGATCGCTGCGGGGAATGACGAGGGTGGCACTACTTTGTGTACCAATTTCTACCCCGGGGGTGGGATTGACTAAGGCCAGATTGAGGGTTTCGGCGACTTCGGCGATCGCATCAGTGACAATGGGAATGGTCACGGTTTGAACGGTTTCTCCGGGAGCAAAGTTCACCGGAATCGGGGTATTATTGTAATCAAAGGGTGCAGTGGCCGTCCCATCCCCTAAAACTACGGTTGCACCGGCAGGGAGATCAAGTCCTCCCGCGCGGGTGACGGTGACGGCGAGAATTGCGGTGCCATCTTCTTCGACAATGAAGGTTGGCGCACTAAATTCTAGGCGGATATCATTATCTAAAACCGCTAAAGTTGCGGCATTTTGCGGGCCAATTCGGGCGCCTTCACTGGGATTGGTGAGGGTTAATTGGAGGGTTTCGTTGGGTTCGCTTTCGATGTCATCGACGATGGGAACTGCAACGGTTTGGACGGTTTCTCCTGGGGCAAAATTGACGAGAATTGGGGTATTATTGTAATCCAAGGGAGCCGTGGCAGTCCCATTAGTGAGGGCGATCGCGGCGGAAAAAGCGCTCTCCAGTCGGCCTTCCCGGGTGACGGTTACGGGTGCGATCGCGGTGCCATCTTCATTGACCACAAAGTTCCCTGGACTAAACTGCAACAGCACATCATTATCGATAGTCGTGAACAGTGCCGTATTCGGTTCCCCTAGGGTTGCCTCCCCGGTGGGATTGAGTAAGGCGAGATTGATGGTTTCATCCGGTTCTAGGGTGTCATCATCCACCAGGGGAATGGCCAGGGTTTGGAGGGTTTCTCCCGGTGCAAAGTCTACGGCAATTGGGGTGGGGTCATAATCAATAGGTGCCGTGGCGGTGCCATCACTTAATCCCAGGGTGACACCTATGGGGATGTCTGTAAACCCAATGCGCTGAACTTGGACGGGTTGAATGGGGGTACCGTCCTCGACTGCATTAAAATCGGGACGAGTAAACTGCAAGGCCGTATCATTATCGACAATAGTAAATGTAGCGGTATTCGGGGTTCCGAGGGTTGCGCCTCCGGTGGGACCAACTAAAGTGAGAGATAATGTTTCATCGGGTTCTATCCGGTTATCGTTGACGATCGCAATTGAAACGGTTTGAGTGGTTTCTCCTGCGGCAAAGGTTACGGAAATCGGGGTAGTATCGAAATCCTCCGGTGCAGTTGCTGTGTCTTCTTCTAGGGCAATGGTTATGGTAACGGGACGATTGAGGGCACCTGTGCGGGTGAGGGTGACTGGAACAATGGGGATACCATCTTCCCGGGTTTGAAAGTCTGTTTGATTGAACTGTACAGTAACGGGATTAACGGTTTCATCGATTAGGGTGAAATTGGCGGTATTGGTTGTGCCGAGGGTTGCGCCTCCGGTGGGGGTGGTGAGGGTCAACCCTAGGGTTTCGACCCCTGCGGCAATCAGTTCATTGACGAGAGGAATCGTGACGGTTTGTGCGGTGACTCCCGGGGCCAAGTTTACCGGAACCTGCGGGATATTCAGATTAGCGGGAGGGGAGGGGAGATTGGGGGCGAGGGAGATGGTTGCGCCGACGGTACTCTCAACTCTCCCACTGCGGAGGACGGTGATGGTGGCAACGGCCTCACCTTGGTCATTGAGGGTCAAGGTTTGCTGACCGAAAGAGAGTTCCACATCGTCATCGAGAATGGTGATGGTGGATTGCGATCGCCCGGAGAGAATCATATTTTCCGTGGGATTGACTAAACTCACCGAGAAAGTTTCCGTCGGTTCCACAAGGTTATCATCAATAATCGGAATCGTGACCACCGCTTGAGATTGTCTGGGGGCAAAGGTGACCACCCGAGGACCTCCTATGTAATCTGCTGAGGCGATCGCCGTTCCATCGGTGGGTAGAACTGTAACACTGGCAGTCTCACTTAGGTTTCCGGTGCGAAGTAACCTCACTTCTACACTGGAAACCCCCTCCTGAACTGTAAAATTGGCGGCAGTCAACTCGACAATACTCGCCAGGGGGTCTAGGGCGTCATTTAAAAAATCCGTGGCATCCAAATTGATCGACCCGGATACCTCCCCAATCACCTGCCGACTGCCATTCTGGACCACCACCAATTCAGTGGCGATCGCCACCGGATTGGAATTTCCATTTCCCGTTCGTTCAAAAATCGGTTCTAGGCGAATTTGGGCAGTTCTTAAGGTCCGGGAAACTGCCAGTCTATCCACCCCTTTTTGAAAATCAACAATTGTATCTCTGCCGGATCCCAAAACAAAAATATCCGCCCCGGGCCCGCCAATTAAGGTATCCTCTCCTAGACCTCCAAAGAGAATATCTTCTCCAGCATTCCCCAGGATAGAATCATTCCCATCCCCGCCAATAATAGTATCGTTGCTGTCGGGACCTATTAAAGTATTCCCTTGATTATCCCCAAAAATGAACGTCATCCGTTAATCCTCCTATTAACCCGTTGTGCTTTGCCCCAATGCACCCCAATGCATTTGATCGCGAAGCGGGGCGTCGGCACGATCTGGCATTTAAACTCACTGGAAATTGCCCTGGAAAATGGCTAATTCCCCTCCGCCTAAATTTTCTCAGACTCTCCCCAAGGGACAGGCGAAAAAATGAATCTTTGATTTTCTTAAATGGGTGAAGAGTTTAATGCCACACCCATCGGTTTTTTCCCCATTTGAAGACCCCTTTAAATCATCCGGCAGTTCACGCCAGCAATTTGCTGCCGATCCAGTTGCCTGCCGATGCCACATCGAGACCCAACTGTAAGCGTTTTCGATATAGCATCTGACGTAGTTTCAGCGTCCAGATGCTCCCTGACGGTAAAATTCCTGGTAAAAATAGTAGCATATTGGCGGGGGTCAAGGATGAGAAGCGTCACCTCAAATCTGCCCGTTGGCAACGGATTAGGGCCAGAAACCCCGTTGCTTCTCCTGGGGTTCGCATCCCGCCTCAGACGCTACAGGCAGCAACCGGGGGTCTCCAAATTTCCTCAAGAGTATGTCAAAATATCGATGCAAACGCGATCGAGCAATTGAGTAGGAGATTAGTCGTGGAATCCCGTTATAATCCCGCATCCCTTGAGGAAAAGTGGCAACAAACTTGGACAGAACGCCAGTTATATCAAACCCCAGAAACCCGCGATCGGCCTAAATTTTATGCCCTGTCCATGTTTCCCTATCCCTCGGGAAACCTGCACATGGGTCATGTCCGAGTTTACACCATCACCGACGTGATTGGCCGCCTCAAGCGGATGCAAGGGTATCGCGTCCTGAATCCGATGGGATGGGATGCCTTTGGACTCCCGGCAGAAAATGCCGCCATTGAACGCGGGATTCATCCGGCGAAATGGACCTATCAAAATATCGCCCAGATGAAACAACAACTGGAACGTCTGGGAATTGCCTTCGATTGGACTAGAGAAGTTGCCACCTGTTCCCCGGACTATTACAAATGGACCCAGTGGATATTTTTGCAGTTTTTTAATGCCGGACTCGCCTATCAAAAAGAAGCGGCAGTCAACTGGGACCCCATCGACCAAACTGTTCTCGCTAATGAACAAGTAGATAACGAGGGTCGGTCCTGGCGATCGGGGGCGAAAGTTGAGCGGAAATTGCTCAAACAATGGTTCTTTAAAATAACCGATTATGCTGAACAATTACTCCAAGATTTAGACCAATTAACCGGCTGGCCGGAACGGGTTAAACTGATGCAAGCTAACTGGATTGGTAAATCCGTCGGCGCTTATTTAGAATTCCCCATTGTTGAGAGTTCCGAAAAAGTTGCGGTCTTTACCACTCGTCCCGATACGGTTTATGGGGTAACTTATGTCGTTTTAGCCCCGGAACATCCCTTAACCCGAAAAGTTACCACTCAAGACCGATTAGCAGCGGTTGAATCCTTCATTGCAGAAGTTAGCAATCAAAGCGAATTAGAACGCACTGCCGACGATAAACCGAAACGGGGAATTCCGACCGGAGGAACGGCAATTAATCCTTTTACCGGGGAAGAAATTCCGATATGGATTGCCGATTATGTGCTGTATGAATATGGAACTGGCGCAGTTATGGGAGTTCCCGCCCATGATGTTCGGGACTTCAAATTTGCCCGAGAACAAAATTTACCCATTAAACAGGTGATTGTTCGCGCCGATGCTGCCGATGAAAAAGCCGAGTTAAAAGAAGCTTATACAGAACCGGGAATTGTGATTAATTCCGACCTGTTTAATGGTATGGAATCTCCCACTGCTAAAGGGGAAATTATCGCCCATGCCGAACGCCAAAAATGGGGGAAAGCGCGGGTCCAATATCGCCTCAGAGATTGGCTGATTTCCCGTCAACGCTATTGGGGTGCACCGATTCCCGTGATTCACTGTCCCAGTTGCGGGGCCGTCCCCGTTCCCGATGAAGATTTGCCCGTGCAATTGCCCGAAGATGTCGCCTTTTCCGGACGGGGATTATCTCCTTTATCCCAGTTAGAAAGTTGGGTGAATGTGCCTTGTCCCAGTTGTGGAGAACCGGCAAAACGGGAAACCGATACGATGGATACTTTTATCGATTCATCCTGGTATTTCTTGCGCTATCCCGATGCTCAAAATGCGGACAAAGCCTTTGATACTCAGCAGGTCAATGATTGGTTGCCCGTGGATCAATATGTCGGGGGAATTGAACACGCCATTTTGCATTTACTCTATTCTCGATTCTTTACCAAAGTCTTGAGAGACCGAGGTTTATTCAACTTTGATGAACCATTCCAACGCCTGCTGACTCAGGGGATGGTCCAGGGTTTAACCTACAAAAATCCACAAACTGGGAAATACATTCCTTCCGCCCAAGTGAATGCTAGTGACCCGAAAGACCCGGAAACGGGAGAAGCGTTGCAAGTCTTCTATGAGAAGATGTCGAAGTCTAAATATAACGGCGTTGACCCCTTAGAAGTGTTGGCAAAATATGGGGCAGATACGGCGCGGATGTTTATTTTGTTTAAAGCGCCGCCAGAGAAAGATTTAGAATGGGAAGATGCGGACGTTGAGGGACAATTCCGCTTCTTAAATCGGGTTTGGCGGTTGGTGACAGAATATGCGGAAACGACTCCCGCCAAAGAGGTGAAAGGGGAGTTGAGTAAATCTGAAAAAGAATTGCGGCGATCGATTCATACGGCGATTAAAGAAATTACCGAGGATTTAGACGGGGAGTATCAGTTTAATACGGCAGTTTCCGAGTTGATGAAACTCAGTAATGCTTTGAATGATGCGGACTGTAAAAATTCGGCAATTTATACCGAAGGGATTAAAACCTTGTTGATTTTGTTGGCCCCCTTTGCACCGCATATTGCCGAGGAATTGTGGCAGGGAATTGGGAATCAAACCTCAGTTCATGAGCAATCTTGGCCTGGGGTAGATTTGGATGCGTTGGTGGTGGATGAAATCACCTTAGTGATTCAAATTAGTGGCAAAACCCGGGGGACGATTCAGGTTCCTGCACAAGCAACTCGGGAGGAGTTGGAACAATATGCGCGGGAGTCGGAAGTGGCGCAGAAGTATATTACGGGACAGGAGATTAAAAAGGCGATCGTGGTTCCGGGTAAGTTGGTGAATTTTGTCCTGGGGAAATAGGCGGGGTTTTATACCTCAAGTCCGGCGGGGGTTCAAACGATTGGCGACCTAACAACTTAAGTCGGTTGAAACCGACTGAAAGTCTTATTCAGTGGGGTTTTTAGTCGGTTTTTAACCGACTTTAGCTATGAGGCGGGGGATTGATCCCCCGCCGGACTTGAGACTAGGTTAGCCAACTTTAGCTATCGGTCCTTGGATTCAGAAGTTGCTCAAATTCAGCTATGGAACCCACAGAAATGGTTTGACGCAGTAGCTGTTTTAGAGTCGAAATCTCCTCCAGGCGATTCACTGCTTCTACCACGGACTGAGGGACTTCCCCAAACCGGACTTCCAAAAGCTCTAGGATATTCTCGCGCTGATTTTGCAAAGTTCCCTGTTCGAGTCCCCGTTGGATTCCCTGTTCGAGTCCCTGTTCCATTGCTTCTTCTCGGATGAGTTCTTCCATCGGACTGATGAATGGCATTTGTCGTTCCTCCCGATATTCAATGAGTTGGATTCTTAATTGTTGTTCGAGTTGTTTCGGTAAGCTCATCATGCGATCGATGAACCGGAATAAGTTCTCTACTTCTTCTCGACGATATCCTCGTTCAAACAGGGAACGGATTAGGATCCATTTCCACTGTTTTCGTTCGTCCATTTTGCGGTTGGTGACCTGAGTTTTTAAATGGGCCATGACCATCAGCGCAAAGGGATTCTGTTCTGATTCTAACTCTTCCCATCGCGTTTGGTAGTCTAAGAGTTTGACGGTGGGAAATTTCAGTTTGAGCTCATATCCATCTAGGGTATAAACATATTCCGTGGGTCGCCATGAGGGTTGCTCGTCCCCTAAGATAGCCAGACTGACAACGGGTTTGTCATACTGGTCAAAGGCCCGATAGTTATAGCGATAGATGCGTTTGGGAAAGTCGATAACCGATTGACTTTGGACTTCGACGTGAATCAGTATCCAGAGGATAGTGCCGGTGATGAGTTTAACTTCAAACAGTTTGTCGGGAAATTGGGTTCCGGTGTCGGAGTCTCGGCCTAGTTCTAGGAGTTCTTTGTCTAGGGACTGATAGGGTTGACTCCAGTCGATTTGACTATGAATTTCGGGGAAGAAGAAGCTGAGGAATGGCTCAAAGTAGAGGGTGAGGGCTTCTTTCCAGGGGGCATCATAGTCCGCCTTTACGGATTCATATTCCATGATGTATGATTATTTTTTACTTGTTTTATTATACAATAAGTTGAGGTGGTATAGCAGTCCTAAATCAGTTGTGGAAGACGTCGGCGGCCCCTTTCTCGTTGGCAGCCCAGAACGGGAGAGGGGAGAAGACAGATGTCACAAATTAGTTAGGAACGCTATAGTCATAAATATGTAACAATGCTGCTAGAATACTAATAAAAATCTTCTTGGTTTATAAAAGATAAAAATCAAAATTATTGCTTTTTTGTAAGGTAGTTTTATAAAAAATGTTTGAAATTCAAATATTTCACTTAAATATAAAATATTAAATTAGGGTCATAAATTTTAGAGAAATTCACCTATGAAAAAACGATGAATTCTCAACCTATCCAGAAGTCTAATGACTTTGAAGACTCTCAACCAGTCTGTCCTAGATGTGGATCTCATAACATCCGAAAGAATGGTCATATTCATAATGATAAGCAAAATCATCAATGTAAGGACTGTGGCCGCCAGTTTGTTGAAAATAACCGTGAAAAATATATTTCTAACTCTATTAAAAAATGGATTGACAATAATCATTGAGGGTCGGGAGGAAAGATAAATGCCGTTTAGGAGTCAGTTTGAAGAAATAGCACAAGAAAAGGGCATTGAACGAGGAACCCTGCGAAACCAGCGTGAGAATACTCTGGAAGTTTTGCAAGTGCGGTTTGGAGAGGTGCCACCGGAAGTGGTGGAGGCGGTGAATGGGATTGAGGATCTTCCTACCCTCACGCAACTATTCCGAGAAGCGATCGCCATCGGTTCGGTGGCACAGTTTCAGGAATTGCTGAATGAGGTGAGGGAAGGTTAAGTCACCTAGAGGCGATCGCCGGTTTCCAACTCTCGAACATGGCGATCGCTTTTTTAGTCCTGAAATGTCCCGATTTATCCTTGATTTAGGCTCCCTACAGTGCCTGTCAAATCAATCCAAACCTCGTTAATATGGGTGAAACTGCATCCTCTCACCAGAAGCGATCGCCGGTTAAACTGCGATCGCCTCTGCTGCGTCTAGTTGCGCCCACTGTTTAGAACCTCTCAAATGAATCATGTTTAGAAAATCTAAAATAATTGCAACAATTCTCCTGGCATTCGTGATCTCGGTGGCAGGCCATTGGATGGGGTTCGATCGCCCGAACTTCGCCCAATCCGCCATCCCAGAAACGGCTATTGCTGCGAATTCCATGCAATTAGCCCCTCCAATTGACTGTACCTTAGACAAAGATTGCTTTATTTTGCTGTATCCCGATCGCGACCCCGGACCGGGAGAAGTGGATTTCGCTTGTGGTAGGCAAACCCAGGATGGTCACAAAGGGACCGATTTCGGCATTGCCAACACTGATCAAATGAATGCTGGGGTTGCGGCGATTGCGTCGGCCCCGGGGAAGGTGTTGCGGGTCCGGGATGGGGTTCCCGATCGCCTGATTACGGACCCGAAGCAACTGGAGGCAGTGCAAGGGCGAGAATGTGGCAATGGGGTGGTTATCGAACATGGCAATGGGTGGGAAACCCAATACTGTCATCTCCGCAATGGTAGCGTGGTTGTCCGTCCGGGAATGGAGGTGGAGACTGGAACGGTTTTAGGCATGGTTGGCGCTTCTGGGGCCGCCTCTTTCCCTCAGGTTCAGATTACCGCCCGGTATGAAGGACAGGTGGTTGACCCGTTTGTGGGACCGGAAGCAGGTCCCGGTTGTCAGGTGTCGCGCAATCCGATTTGGACGGTTCCCCTGGATTATACTCCGACGGGGGCGATCGATGCCGGTTTTGCGGATACGCCTCCGGAAATGGATGCGTTGTGGGAAGGGGGATTTCCCCAAGGTGAGCTATCTAAAGATATTCCGGCCATTGTGTTCTGGGTACATACCTACGGCGTGTTAGCGGGGGATAGTTATCAGTTTAAGTTGATTACACCCAATGGACAGGCGATCGTGGAAGATACCGACGAAATCACTTCCCCGAGTAAACTCTGGATGGGTTATGTCGGTAGACGCAAAAATCCCGAACGCACGTTCGCACGGGGGGTCTGGCGCGGGGAGTATCAACTCACAAGAGGCGGTGAGGTTCTGGTGGATCTCGCTCGGGAAATTGAGTTAAAGTGAGGTGAGGCTTCGGAAAATAACCCTATTATGTAGGGGCGCTTCGCGAAGCGCCCGACCGGCGGGGGATTTATCACCCGCCCTATTTTTCGGTCATCGCTTCTATTCCGGCCCAGTCTTGAGGGACACCCTGTAGAATATATTTCTCACAACGCTGTAAATAGAGAAGCGCCGCCCGATCGCTGGGGTTGGTGTTAAGAATTTGCTGAAAGAGGGTTTGGGATTGCTCGAAATTGCCTTCGCGATAAAAGGCGATCGCCATTTCAAAGTTAGCTAGGGTTTTGTTCTTGAGTTCGATGCAATTGGGGGATTCGGAATCATAAATTTCAAAGACTGAGATGCTGGCTTTTTTCCCTTTGACTTGCACTCGGTCTAAAAATCGATATTGATAACAATTCCGGTTATTCAATTGATTGAGGGTATCTTCACTAATCAGAATTTCTGCCCCATAGAGTTTGGTTAATCCTTCTAAGCGGGAGGCTAAGTTCACAGCATCGGAAATGACGGTACTTTCCATGCGGTCTTGTTCACCGATGGTTCCCAACATTAAACTGCCGGTATGTAAACCGATGCCGATTTGAATGGGGACTTTGCCGATTTGTTGTCGCTGTTCGTTGAAGAATTGGACTTGTTGTTGCATGGCGATCGCCCCGGAAACTGCATCATCGGCAGAGTCGGGAAATAAGGCCATAATCGCATCCCCAATATATTTGTCAATAAATCCATTATGTTCGGGAATGACGGGACTAACGCAACTTAAATAACTATTAATAAAATCAAAAGTTTCTTCCGGTGACATGGTTTCCGAGAGGCTGGTAAATTGCCGGATATCAGAAAATAAAATAGTCATTTCTTTTTTGATGTGGTTGCCCAATTTCACATCAACGATACTTTCTTGGCCTAGAAACTCCAAAAAATCATGGGGAACAAATCGGCCATAAGCAGCATTAATTTTAGCGAGGCGAATATGGGTTTTAATCCGAGTGAGCAGTTCGTTTTTATTAAAAGGTTTCATCAGATAATCATTGGCCCCGGCGTTAAACCCTTCTACCAGGTCAGAAACTTGATTTTTGGCCGTAAGCATGACGATGGGGAGGTCGATCGCCGCAAATTGTTGGCGAATTTTTTCGCAAACTTCATATCCGGTCATCCGAGGCATCATGACGTCAAGCAGGATTAAGTCGGGCTTAAATCCATTTTCAATAATTTCTAGGGCTTTTAAACCATTGGCGGCGCGGGTAATGGCGTAATTTTGTAGGGAGAGAGTATTAGCGAGAACTTGCAGATTGATGGGTTCATCATCGACGATTAAAATTTTAAATTCGGCCCCCTCGGCGATGTGAATTTCTGTGGCTAAAATGGGGTTATTTGTAGCAGGCTGTTGACTCACTGGGGCCGGGGTCCGGATCATGGTTTCGGGACGAACGAGGGGGGTTTTTGTGGGGGCGATGGCGGCGGTTGTTCGGGGTAAGGTAAAGGTAAAGCGTGACCCTTTTCCGACTTCAGATTCAACCTGAATGGTTCCGTGATGTAATTCAATGAGTTGCTTGGCGATCGCCAATCCTAATCCCGTTCCCCCATATTCTCGGGCGGTGGAACCATCCGCCTGTTCAAAGGATTCAAAAATGCGACTGATTTTGTCTTGGGGAATGCCAATTCCGGTATCGGTGACGGTAATGGCTACGAAGTCTTCTACAATTTTAGCAGAAACTTCAACGAAGCCGGATTCGGTGAATTTGATGCCATTACCGATGAGGTTATGAAGGATTTGCTGCACCCGATTTTCATCGGCATTGACGGCGATAAAGTCCGGAGGTATAGCATTAATCAGTTGCAAGTCTTTATCCCCAATTAGAGGTTTACTGAGGTTGAGGACGACTTGGGCGATCGCCCGCAAATCTAAGGGTTTGAGTTGCAGTTCAATCTTTTTATGTTTGAGTTGAGAAAAATCCAGGATATCATTGACTAAATGAGATAACCGGCGACCGCTGCTGGTGATGGTTTCTAAGTTGAAAATAGTCGGTTCTGATAAGGGTCCCGTCACCCCATCAATTAAGGAATCGGCAATGCCAATAATCCCATTGAGGGGGGTTCTCAGTTCATGGGAAGTATTGGCTAGAAATTCATCTTTTAGTCCATCAAGGCGTTTGAGTTCTTGATTTTTTTCTTCTAAAGTTTTCGCATATTCAGCTAATTGCTGATAGGATAATTTCAGGTTACTCCAGAGGGTGTAACCGATGCTGAATACTCCTGCACTGACGAGGGCTAAGACGGGGGTGAAGATGGGAATTAATAAACCGGACAAAAAGGCGATGTAGGAAGTACCAATTAGGACAACGGTCCCGAGGAGAATTCCCAGTCCGGACCAGCGGGTTTTCAGCCAGAGGGAACCGAGGAGAGCACTATATCCAGAACTGAGAAAAATTAACCCCCACTTGAAGGATTTGGGGGTGGGATAGAGCATCGGACGATTGTCGAGGGCACTACTTAAAATTTGGCTGGTTAAATTGGCATGAATGACCACTCCGGGCATTAATTCAGGGTTGCCAAACAGGCTATTCGTATAGGGGGTTTGAAAGGAGTCATTCAGACTCGGGGCTGCGGCCCCAATAAAGATGATGCGATCGCGGAACAAATCCGGGGGAATGCGATTTTCCAATACCTCGGTGAGGGAAATGTGAGCAAATCTGTCGAGTCCCCCGCGATAGTTGACTAATATTTGATACCCACCCCCATCTCGTTTGCTATATTCTCCCTCGTTGCCAGTGAGGGGAATAAATGTAGCTTGACCCAGTTTATAAATGGATTGGGCTTCATCAGCAATTGACAATTGAATCCCTTCGGTTTCTAAATATTTTAAGCCTAAAAAGGTGGCGATTCCTTCGCGTAATGTCCCATCCGGTTTCCCCACCAATACCATACCCCGGCGGATTTTGCCATCGCGATCGAGTAACATATCGTTGGAGGCTACTTGTCCGAGTTCCGCTAATCGGGGCGGAGGGGCAATCGGATTTCCGGCAACTTTTTCTACCCCAATTAGATTAGGAGTGATTTCAAATAGGGCATTTAATTGTTCATGACCCGGTTCTACGGGTAAATCCCGATAAATATCTAATCCAATAACTCGCGGGTTTTGTGCCTTGATATTTTCGATTAATTGGGTCATGATGCGATCGCTCATCGGCCATTGTTGGACATATTTGATGTCCGGTTCATTAATGGTAACGATGACAATTCGCGAGTCTACAGGTTCTGGGGGACGCAGGCGAAACCAGGTATCCAGGGCGGCCCATTCAAACAGATGTAAAAAACCAGCGCTACTGAAGGTAATAATCACCCCAGCGACTGCTGGAGTGATCAGGAGTGGGCCACGGCACAAGCCGATTCTCTGTTGTAACTGTTGCCACATAGTTTGCTCGAACCCTGTCCTGTTTTAAGAGAGAGATAGATGCACCCGTTCGGAATTGCCCTTCAACGTCTTCCTCGCACAATCCGAGAGAGACTTAGGGTGAGGGTTGGATCATCAGAGGCGTCGCGGCGATCGCCTCTAGTCCCACTTGCCCGAGAAGACTGCGCCACTCCTCGCTTAATGTGAGGTTATCGGGCTGATTGACTCGGGCAACGGCTAAGGTTGTGAGGGTATCGTACCAAACCCCAGCTTCTGCATAAGCAGTCGCCAAGGAGAGGGCCTCTAAATCCCCTCCTGTGGGGATGGCTGCCACGCGCTTCACCCATCCCGTTACGCTGTAACTATCCGGGTGCAGCCTGCCACTGGCATCTAAGGGGACGAAGAACCAAAGATAGTCAGTGTCCATTTCCAGTTCCGGTGCAGTTTCCGGCAGGGTGACACTGACAATTGAGCCACCCCCGTTGATCTCGAAGGTGGTTTGGTAGTGATGATTGCCCTCTTTATCTTGGATGCTGAAAAAGACTTTTTCCGTTGCAGTGGGTGGCACATACACAAAGAAAGTCGGACGAGGGGACATGGTGCGTCCATGTTGGCTGGCGGGTAAGAGGGCGATCGCTTCTAGCCCCTGACCCTCCTGAGTGAGAGTCCCCTCATCCCCTCGGCTACCGCCACCGATACTGGTTGCCGGGGCAGATTCCCCAGGAGGGGCAAATCTCACGTTACCGCGAGTGCCTCCCCCCACGCTGCTGGTGGGGGCAGATTCCCCAGGAGGGGCAAATCTCACGTTACCGCGAGTGCCTCCCCCCACACTGGTGGCGGGTACGGGGTCGCCGGGGGGCTTAAATTGTAGGCTAATCAAGGCAGGAACTTTGACCCCTTCAGCTTGAACGGGTTGGGCCAAAGCACCTAGGGCCACTGCCCCCGCGAGGGTCGTCAATAGGAAGGATGAAATAACAGTACAAGGCTTGTGGTTCATGGGGCTACCTCATGAGTTTGGGGAAAACAATAGAACAGTAGAAACCCGTTTCATAACCAATTTCCGACTAAAATAAACGCCGACCAATAATAGGGATGTTTGTGCAAGGGGTCGTTTAATAGGGCCAATTGAGCTTGGCGCAACGCCTCGGTTTTCGTCATTCCTGCCTCGGATCGGGTTAATTGGCGATAAAACTCGCTCATTAAATCAGCGGTGGATTGGTCGTGAACGGACCAGAGACTAGCCAGGGTGCTGCGGGCTCCGGAACGGAGTGCAAATCCGGCTAAACCGAGTGTAGCACGTTTATCTCCAGTTGCTGTTTGACAAGCACTCATTACTAATAGCTCAATGGGTTTGAGAATCCCTAAGCGTTGCTTATTGAAAACTTGATCGAAATCTTTAATGGAAATTCGACCATCCCAAGTCAGCAGAAAAGTTTCCTCGGGATTAGAACTAAATTGTCCGTGGGTGGCGAGGTGAATGATGGGGTAAGATTTGCGATTGAGTTGAGCTTCCAATTGGGCGAGGGTAAATTTGCGATCGAGCAATGTATCCCCGGGAACTTCCTGGGTAATTTGTTGGAACTCTTCGGCGACTCCGGGGAGGGGGGAAAATCCTTGTCGTCCTTCGGTTAATCCGGCGGTGAGTGCGGTGAGTTTTTCCTGGGTGAGTCCTTGGGGGAATAGTTGGAACCCGGGACTGAGGGCGGTATTATAGGTTTCAATTAAATAGCGGCTGCCGTCATACAGGGCAGCGAGGGGAATGGAGGCAAAACCGCCATCGGGAATAAAAACCAGGGTAACAATCTCACTTTTGGCCAAATCTTTTTCTGCCGGTCGAATCAGCCAGTCATAGACTTGGGCAAAGAGGCGCAAGCGTTCCGGGGAGGAATAGCCGGGGTGCATGGCCGATCGCAGGTCTTCGAGGGTGGCTTCGATGCGACTGCCACTCAGGGGAGTGGTATAGTGGCGCAAGGGTTGACCGGGCAGGGAAAGTATCACTTCCAGGCGATCGGGTAAGACAATGGGATAAATGGCTGCCGCGTGAGTATCAATTTCCTCTAATTGTACCGGCTGCACATCTAAACAAGCCTCTCGGAAAAAGTTGTCTAATTCAGCGATTTGTAAGGCTTCCATGACTTGTCTAGCCTGTTCAATCTCTTCCGGGGTGGCATCGGGTTGGAGGAGTAAACTCACCAATTCGCGATAGACAGGTTCTACACTTTCTTTGAAATCAAACTGGAGGTCCGGAGAAATGGCTACTAAGTCTCGGCGCAAGTTTTTCAAGGTTTCAAAGGCAATTTTATACGCCGTGAGGGCAGGTTGGAGTTGCTGCTGCTGGGTGAAAATCTGACCCAGTTGCCAAGCGGCAGGGGCGATAATTTCATCGGATTGGATGGATTGGGCGATTTGGAGTGCTTGTTCTGTCAGGGTTTGGGCCTCTTGCCACTGTTCGGCTTGGCGGTAAATCTGCCCCAGTTGGGTGAGGGCGTAGGCTTGCGATCGCCCATCTTGCAGGTCCTTGGCGATCGCAATGGCTTCGGCTAACCCTTGGGCAATTTCAGGCAAATCTTCCCCCATTTTGCTCCAACTGGCGGCAAAATTGACTCGGGCATAGAGGGCAGCCTGACTGGGGGGAAGGGTAGCTAGGTGAGATTGCACTTGGGGGCGTAATCTGCGGGCGGCTTCCCAGTCCCCGAGTGCGATAAATAGGCTAAACTGGTTGAGTTGGGCTTGCGATCGCGTTAAGGGTTCCGTGGCTAATTGTTCTGCTTGTTGATAGTAGGTAAGGGCGATATCATTGCGGTCTAAATACCGGGCGATGTTCCCGATATTGAGTAAGGTGGCGCTGGTATCCCCCGGGGATTTGAGGCGATCGCTGACTCGCCAACTCTGTTCTAAAACTGCCTGGGATTGTTGTAAATCCCCGATGGTTTGGAGGGCCACCCCCAAACTCCGCAATCCATCGGCTTTCAACAAAGTATCTGGTTTTCGATCTAATTCGATAATCCATTCCTCTAACAAAGTTCGGGCGCGGCGATACTGGCCCAAGGCTTGCAGGGCTTGGGCTTGGTTGATCAGACTCCCTAATTTACCCAGGTCATCTCCAGCGCGAGTATAAGTCGCTGCGGCTTCTCTCCAGGTGTCTAATGCGGCTTGATTCTGTCCAGCAGCGAGTTCCAGAATGCCTCGCGTATTCAGGGCTTGGGCGAAAATTGCCAAGCCTCTGGAGGGCAGGGGATTAACCTGTTGCAAGAGTTCCAAACTCTCGGCGATGGCGGTGACGGCTTGGGGGCGGCGGCCTAACTTATGATAGGCTAAGGCCAGATAAGTGAGGGTTTGGGCTTGGTTTAACGGGGCAAGGCGATCGGTATAAATGGCGGCTGCCTCTTCCCATAGCTTGCTTGCTTCTAGGAATTGTCCCTCTTGATAGTGGTTTGTGCCACGTTCGACTAATTCGGTGGGGTCGGGGGTTTGGGAGGTGGGGGGGATGGGGGAGATAGGGGAGAGGGGGGTGGCTGGATGGGGGTGGATGATGGTAAGGATAGTGAGAAGGGTCAGGATAATGAATAGGAGGAATTGTCGGATTGGATGGGACTTTAGATAGCTGGGGAGAGGTTTGAGCATGACTATTGTGCCTGCTTAATGGGTTCAGTGGGTGAGGAAGGACAGGGAGGGAGGCGGCTGCCCAGGGTTGCGGGGACGGTAGTAATTAAGGCGATGTTTCCATCCCGGTTCAGGGTCCATCCGGTGGCCTCTATCAAGGGTTGCGATCGCCCCTGGGTTACGGTATCAGACTGGGTTGTGAGATTTTCCGGAAATTGGCGCAAATCCTCCCAGACGGTTTGACCCCGGATTGTCTCCTGGGGGTCTTCCGGTAATCCCCCCCGTCCCACAATGGTAAACGAATTGCCCTGGGCTGCTACACAACCCACGGTGACTTGGTTATTGAGGTCTGAAAGCTGCTGCGGCAAGTCCACCAATCCAGACCCCGGAGTGACTTCGGGGGTGGAGAGAGTGACATTGCCGGAAACACCCAGTTGAGAACTCGCGGTGATATCACTTTCCGATGTGGATTCGGTTCTAAATTCTAATCCGAGAATCCCTTCAGCGGTGAGTTGAATATTGCCGCCATCCCCTTCAAAGGCATTGGCGGTAATATCACTATTTTCCCGGGGAAATGCGAGAATAACCGGGGCAGAAATCTGAATATTTCCCCCATCGCCACCGGCCCCATCGGTTCCCGCTGTGGCGGTTATTTGACTGCCTCGACGCATCAGGAGGCCACTGGTTAATTCTAATTGTAAATTTCCCCCTTGAGAGGAGGTGGTTTGTCCGGTAATAAATGACCGATTCTCTAACAGTAAACTCCCCGCTTGAAGTTCCACATTTCCCCCAGTCCCCTCGGTGGCGCTACTGGTGGTAATCGTACTATTATCTAAGCTAATCCTATCCTGAACTCGAATTCTAACTTGTCCCCCATCTCCCTCTCCCTCAGTTTTCGCACTAATTTGAGAACGGTTTATTAATGACAAGACTCGGGCATTAATATTGACCTCTCCTCCGTCACCCACTGCCGTTGATTCCACACTACTATCAATTGATCCATCAGATACCACCATTTCTCCCGCCTGAATATTCACACTTCCGGCATTGCCAATGCCTTGGGTAAAACTGGAAATAGCCGCACTCTCATCCATGAGAATTCGGGGAGTGATCAAGGTAATATTTCCGGCATTTCCTCGCCCAGTCCCTCGGATGCGACTCCAGATAAATGACCCCCGTTCATTCGGTCCTAAGCGGGTTAAAGTCACTCCTTCTCTAGCCTGAATTGTAATCGGTCCCGCATCGCCTTCTCCATAGCTGGTGGAATTAATTCCTCCCCCATCTCCCAAAATCAATTCTCCCGTATTCAACTCAATTCCAGCGGCATTGCCGACGGAAGAAGGGCCTCCTACCAAATTTAAAATCCGACTTTCAATATTGTCCAAATTTCCCGTAATCACGAGGCGATCGCGAGCATCAATAGTCACCTTTCCTGCATTGCCACTCAGATAAGTGCTATTATTAATAATGCTGCCGTTGAGTAAACTAACCCTTTCCGCCTCAATTTGAATATCTCCCGTATGCCCGGATCCAAAATTACTCAGATTGAGAATTCCGTTATTGTTCAAGGTAAAGGATTCCGCTACGGCAAAAATGCTGCCTGCACTCCCACTGCCTCGGGTGATATTCGCAACATTTGCCCGATTGAGTTCCACGGAATTAGCCACTAAAGAAATATCTCCCGACTGTCCCCTTCCGAAGGTTGTAGACAAGATTTGCCCCGGGGAACCTCCCCATAAAGTCCCCGTATTAATTTGGATGTTGCCACTGTTTCCCCCCGTCCTAGTTAGGGAAACAATCCCACTACTGCCGCCATAATTGGGATTAAAATTACCCAAAGCAACGGGTTCTTGAGGCAACCCCCTATTCATTCCGGGATATTCCAATGAAATGTGCAACCGATAGGTATCTCCAATATCAATTTTATCCCCTTCCAGTAGTTCGACGGGATGGGGAATCGTATCAAATTCCCCAATCCCAATTACATAAGTTCCGGGAGATAAACTATCAAGGGACAGATAGGAATCTTGCTCCACTGTACTCCCGATCGCCCCATCATTAATACTAGAGTCATCATTCAGGGCAACAATTGCTCCAGTCGTGCGGTCAAACAGGACCATTTCTGTATCTAAACTCCCAGGAATATCCTGATATCCATCTCCCCCATCTATATCAAAAATCCCCCTTCCGGGTGCAGCAATAGTAAATGAAAAATAGTCAAAACTCTCCGTTGATGGACCTAAGCGGGTGTTTCCGCTGATCATTTGTTCAGAAGTCCGTTCCACAGTAACAGAAGGAATCCCTTCCGGTCCTGATGCCTCAATTTCTGGATTAAAATTTGGGGTGAATTCTAAGTTATCCAGATTAAAAACAGTTTCCGCTTTTTCGTCAAAAGGTGACTCCAAAAATCGCCGACTATTTCCATCAATGGTTACGCTTTCCGTTGCTGTAACCGTGATGTTTCCTCCATTTCCGGTATGGGTGGCAATGGTAATGATTTGTCCCCCACTTTCTAAGGATAAGGTGTTCACATTGATTTCAATATTCCCCCCGGGCTGATGACTCTCCGTAACTGTAGCAATAAATCCGCGATCGCTCAATCGAACATCCCCTACCGGATTATTCGCACCATTAATCCTAATCGGTCCACTCCCTCCACTATCCACCCCTTGGGATTGAGAGAGAATTCCACTAAATAACCCATCAGGACTAAACCCAGAAATCTCTAAAATAGGTGTATTAATCTGAATCTGTCCAGCGCTTCCCATTCCTGCTGTCTCCGTGGTAATTCTCCCCCCCGAACTCAGACTCACTGAATTCCCCCTAACCTGAATATTTCCCCCAGTTCCTAATGCTCCAGATTGGACTAAATTGCTAATAAAACTGCGGTCACTCAGGCGGATATCCCCCCAGGCATTGACTCGAATATCCCCAGCCCTCGCTTCAATTTCCCCGCCATTCAGGGGCATTCCTGCCTGCAACTGAGAGCCCCCGCTTAGGGTGATATGATTCCCCTGGACTTGAATACTGCCATTGCTGCCGGTGACATCCACCCTCGCCCCATTCATGAGGGTAACATCAGCCCCACTGATGGTTTTAGAAAACTCTGGGATAGTATTTTCTAGGGCAATTTCTCCGGCACTAATTCCCGCTAAGGTAATGTTACCGAATGGGGCAAGTAGCTGTCCCCCATTCATGACAATATTTCCGCCGAGAATGGCTAAATTGTGATTTTGTGTCACTTCTATGCGGGAACCTTCTAGGGTGATATTTCCGACGGTTGGACCATATTGTAAACCGATGGGAACTGCTACGGTGAGGAGGGGTGATTCGGTGGGATTTGTAGCACTAAATAGACTGCGATCGCTAAACTGTATTGCCTCCGCTGTCGATAGAACAAACGACCCGCCAATATCCAACCGGGCATTCGGACCCAACAATATCCCATTCGGATTGATTAAAAATAGATTGCTGTTGCCATTAGCCCGAATTAACCCATCAATTGTGGAAAGATTACTGCCCGTAATTCGACTAATAATATTGACAATATCCGGAGTATTATTAAAATAGGCTGCCCCACCCGTGGGAACCGAAAACTCCGTAAAACTATGAAATAAATTCCCCCCAGATTGGGTTCCCCCTTCAATCCTCAACCCCGTCCCTTGATTGATGACTTGGGATGGATTGGGTAAAGTGCGATCGGGGACAATTTGGCCCTGCACTGGATTGACCAGTCCCCCTCCCGAAAAGGCCAAAAATAGGGCGGTGACCCCGGTCCAGGACCCCCGAGGTTTTAGGATTACTCCGGCTCGTTTTGCCTTTAACATTGTTTTGATAGACAGTATCGGTTAGCTGGAATTTTACACCCTATTTTCAGAGAATTTTGGACCGTTATAGCGATAAAAAAGGTTGAGGTGAGACCCTCTGCGGAACTCAACGACCTTCAACCTTTCTCCCTCCTCAACGATTATACAGCAACAGCGCCTGAAACAGTTTACGAGCAAACTCGCTCAAAAATTTTCAGGGTGATTGGATCTTAGGCGATTTTGACTCGTTTGGAGTGGTTCCCAGAATCTATCTCTAGTCTCACGTCGAACCGACTGACCACCTCGGACCCTCTAGGGCATTCTATGGTACCCTGGGTGGCGATCGCCTCAGTTTATAGCGGCCCAAAGTAGAACTGATGGACTTGAACAACAAAAAGGTTGCGAAACCTGTAAATCAGGGGGTAAATTTGTGAAATAATTTAAAAATGCAAGGATTACAGTTTCATAGAGGTTAAAAAATAGGCATGACGACAAAGATTCCATCTGCACCGGCAAAGACGCCTGCGTTTTGTGAGGGCATTCAACATTTTGGCGAACAATGGCCGGATTTTGACCGTTACGGCAAAGAACCCGCGATCGCCACGGGGAAAACTGCGATCGCCTCACCCCCGGATCACGCCGCTGCCTACCAGACCCTCCTCGCTGCCGACGCCCTGCGCTACCTGATCCTCCAAGTCACCGCGTCTAAAGCCTCCGGACACCCGGGCGGATTTGCCAGCGTTGCCGAGGGAATCGCCGCCCTAGTGATGCTCGGTCATAAAAACATTATCACCGAAGTGGGACACCATGCCCCCGGCTTTTACAGTAATATGTTCCTCGATCGCTCCTTAGAGCAAATGGGCATTCATACCGTCCAACAAATGCGCGATCGCTTCCGGGAGCACAAAGGACTCCTGGGACACCTCTCCGGACAAATTCCCGGACTCCTCAACCCCGCTGGACCCCTGGGACAAGGGCAGCATTTCGCAATGGCAGGGGCACTCCTGCATCCCGATATCCTCTTCCCCGTCACCATTGGCGATGGTGGCATCGGCGAACCCTACGTCATGAGTAGCATGGCGCATTTCCACACCGCCTACCCCGAAGTCACCAACTTCCTCCCCATCCTGGTGTGGAACGGATATTCCCAGGAACACCACAGCATGGTGTCCACCAAACCCAACCAAGAGATGATTGAATACTGGGAAGGCAACGGTTTCCAGGAAATCATCCTCGTCAACGCCAAAGACTACGACGACGCCAACCAACCCGGGGAATATGTCGATAGCACTGCCTTTTCCTTCCAGAAACGGCTAGAATTTGCTCAAGCGGTGATTGAAGCCACGGACAAAGCGGCCAAATCCGCCCTGGGAGGCAAACTCACCGTCTTGATTATCAAGCAACTCAAAGGATCTGGAGTCCATGCCTTGGGGGCCAAATCCCATAACCTGTATGGACATCACACCCTGGATAACGCAGAAATTATCAGCGCCCTCAAAACCCGTGCCCTGAGTCCCGAAGCTTGGCAACTGGTTCGCACCAACTTTGAGCGCGCTGCTGGGGGACCTGCCGCCAGTATTGTCAAAACTGAGTTTGAGTTAGCTTTGCCGGAGTTAGGCAAACTTCCCCTTAAGGAATATGCGATCGCTGAGAAGCAAATCGCCACCACCGCAATGGGAGAGCTCGTCGCCTACGTCGGCAAAAAAGACCCCAAATTTGTCGTCACCAACGCTGATGGAAACGCCGCTTCCGGCATCAACAACATCAACGTTGCCCTCAAAATTATTCACCCCACCGCCGACGACGCCTATTTCCAAGGACCCAAGGGACAAGTTTATGAACCGTTAAGCGAAGATGCCTGCGCCGGATTAGCAGCAGCTTTAGCCTTATTTGGGGCGCGGACCCTCTGGTGTTCCTACGAATCTTTTGCCATTAACGGGGTCCCCGTCTGGCAAACCGTCACCCAAGCGATGGCGGAATTACGGCGTCCGACCCCGAGTACGGTCACTTTATATACCGCAGGGGCCTTAGAACAAGGACGCAACGGTTGGACTCACCAACGTCCAGAAATTGAAAACTACTTTGCCGCCATGATGCGAAATGGCAACGTTTTCCCCTTGTTCCCCCCGGATTCTAATAGCATCCAAGTCTGTTACGATTGGGCGCTGAGTAAGCAGAACAAAGGGATTGTGATTACGGCGAGTAAAACCCCGTTACCGATTCGCACCACTTTCGAGCAGACTCAACAAGCTTTAGAAGAGGGGGCAGTCCTCCTCCAAGAGATTCCCGGAAATAAAACCGTTGTGTTTGCGGTGATTGGGGATATGACCTTGATTCCCGTGTATGACGCAGCAGAGCAATTGAAAGCCCAAGGGATTGGGTCGAAGATTGTATCGGTTGTGAGTCCGCGCCGGTTGTATCGTCCCCATGATGTGGCGTGGAATACCTGTTCCCAAGCCGATGGCGGATTCTTGGATGATGCTGGCTTTGAGAAGTTCTTTGGTGGGGATGCCTTAATTGGTGTTACCGGGGGGGCCTCGGGAATGCTAGAACCGATTATGTTACGCAGTACCGCCAAGCGGGATGTCTTTGCCTGGAAGCGAGGCGAGACGACTGCCAGTGCAACGGAAATCATGGAGTTCAACGGGTTGACTCCGGAAGCGTTAGCGAAGCGCGGGACTGAGTTGGTGAGTTAATTGTGATTTGGCCCCCAGCCTTGAGGCTGGGGGTTATTTTTAGCTATTCAGTGCCAATGACGAGAACCAATGGATAAAATAGACTGAAACCAGAGGTAATGGCGATGACTACACAACTCGCAGAAAAAATTATCCCCTTGCCCGAACAGCGGTTAATTCTGCCAGGGTATCAGAGTTGGCAAGAATTCAAGGCGATTCAAGCCTTGATGGATCAGGTAGCGGGGGTGCGAATTTCCTATTTAGATGGGTGTGTGGAACTGATGACGACGGGGGAGGAACATGAAATCATCAAAACAATTATCGGCTTTTTACTGGAGCTTTATTTTTGCGAAATGGGGATTGAATATATCCCGGTGGGAAATGCAACGCGGGAGTCAGAAACTAAGGGGGTGTCCTTTTAGCCGGATGAATCCTATTATATTGGCGATCGCAAATCTCATCCCGATTTAGCCATTGAAGTGGTCATCACCAGTGGCAATTCTAAAAAACTGGAAAAATATAAGAGATTTGAAATTGCAAATAAAGAAAAAATAAAAAATATTAAAGGAAAACAGGCTCCGTAATTAAAGGCTTAATTCAACAGAAATTTGCTTGTAAAATTGATACAAAGCAAGCAGTTGAGCAATTCAACAAGAAGCTACGATATCATACAATTACCCGATTTTAAATATTAACTGTTCCCTATTATACCCAACCCGGAAGCCCACCCAAGGGAGCCAAGCCCGCTGGGTATTCTTATCAAATCCAAGCAGATTTGACAGAAAACGAGTCAGCCATAGAACAAGAGCAAAAAAGAATGGGCCCGTCAGTTGAGGAGATCGGTCAACGGCCACCGAAGCGATCGCCTGAGTGAATCTCCAAGACAAATGCCCCCAAACTCAAAAGTCGTCCTATTGGCGATGAAGAAGATAGTTTTTTCGGGGCGATTGCATAAAGAGCATAGCTGAGCTTACCGCTCAATGAGCAATGAACTGAGGGCAAAAATCCTCCAAAACTCAAAACCTTGCTCATTGCCAAGCAGCTATCGCAACAAAACTCTACCTTCGCGATGGCGACTGCGATCAGAATCCGGGGTGGCAACGGGTGCTGAATTAATCTGTTTGCGACACAGAAGCGGAACTGAATAATTAAACAATGTCATGTCTGACACTATTTGAATTTACAATGAGTTGCTTAGGTACTCTCTCAACAGCCATCGCTCTAATTGCAATCTGTCAATCGGATTAATCTAGTTAAATTTATTATCTGTCGGCAGTAATATTTACTAGATGGCAGCCGGTAAAACAGGAAGAGAAATTTCACAATTTTATAAAATAGCTCTTGGGATAGATGGCTGCAATATTAATAATTAGATACTTTTAAAATAATCAACTTTAGGTAAAAAATTTATGCTCACTTTATCCCATCCCCTGAAACAGGTATTCCACTGCCCGGAAGAATCGGATTTTTACGCGCACTGCTTGGAAAGTTTAGTGTTAAATGCCAGCGATAATTCTCGACTTATCGTAGAGTTTGGTTCAGGAGAGGGAAGTCCTGTTATTAAGTCGTTGCTGAGAACGGATTTTGACGGTACAATACAGGGATTTGAGTTAAATAAAGTAGCGTGTAAAATTGCTCAGTCTCAAATTAAGGAATATGAACTGAGGGAACGATACACTGTCAACAATTGCTCTTTTTTTGATTCTCCTTTATACGAGTTGGCGGATTGTGTCATCTCAAATCCGCCTTACTTGCCAGCGATGGATGATAAGATTTACCAGCCGCTGTTGCACGGTGGGAGTGATGGTTGTACAATTTCTAAAAACCTTTTATCTCTCGGTTGCGACGAGGTTTTGCTGATGGTTTCTAGCTATTCTAATCCGGTGGGTTTGATTGATTATGCCTTGGATCGAGGCTACTCGGTTGCCAATTTTGAGATTACACCTTTAAATTTTGGCTATTATAGCTCGGAACCCAAGGTAAAAAGAGCGATCGCCACTCTGCGAGAACAGGGAATGGCTTTTTATTCAGAAAATATCTATCTGCTGGCTGGAGTTTTGTTTAAGAATCAGCAAAAAGCGCAAAGAGATTTGTCGAGGGAGCTAATTAAGTTAATCACAGCATTTTAAGCTATATCCTAGGGTGCGTCCGTCTGTGACCCACCCTAGGATATAGCTGTTAATTGTGTTCTGTGGCTTGGATCGATCGCACTACAGCAGCCGCAGCCCGATCGCCGATCAACTTCTCCTGATCGTACCCCAGCACCAGCTCCCACGCCTCCTGTGGGTATCTATCAACCAGCGGAATCGCCACTTCATCCAACATCCAGCGACCGTGACGTTCATCTTCTTTGATGTGCAGTTCCCAATAACCCATCGCAGCCTGGGAGAGGCCCAGACGCTGGGCGGCAGCTAGATAATTGCGGTAAGCGACGGGCCCGGCCACCTCAAAATAAGTGAGTCCGCCGTTGTAGCGCAGAAAATGGCGCTTGCGTTCGGTAAGCAGGAAGTTGTGATTAATGCCGCAGAGGACTTGCCAAGGCACTAAATCGAAGTAGGCTTCTGGTTCCGTACTCATATCGAATTCAGCCAGCATTTGAGCAAAAAAGGTCGAGTGCTTGCGGGGGAGGCGACCGCCGCCGTATTCTTCGAGCAGCACTCGGGTAAGGGTGCACTGAATTTCGTTGCCAGCGCCACCGAGGATGCGAGAAAGGCGGCTGGCTTCAACTAAACCATCGAAAGAGGCGATCGCCAGCAGGTGTCTGTATCCGGCTGCTGTCATCTGTTCGCGCATATAGCGATCGCTCTGGTTCAAAGGTGGATCGACATCGGCGGCGGCGCGATCGCGCAGCGCTTGCTTGACCGACGGCAATTTTTGCAGCGATGCAACGTCGATTTGCGCGATTTCCCACTCTTGCCAGGGTTCCTCAATGCGATCGCGCACCGAACGCAAATACTGCGATCGTTCGTTGTTGTAGCGGCGTAAATCGTCGTACCAAAACAAGTTGAGGCGGTTGATGCGGTAAAGCACTCGCTGCAAGAAGCGGTGAGCGGCCTCATCCCCTGGTTCCTGTTGGTAAGCCGATTGAATTGCATCGGCGATCGCGCTTTCAAAATCGCTAACAAGTAACGGTTTTGTCGCCACCATCTTGTCTAAATCCTCGACTTCTAGCAAATCGACAAATTGCCGCTCGGCTGCTTCATAATTGGGGAGTAAGGATTGCTTTTTGGAAAGACTCGGCGAGTGTGAAGAAGGAAGTATCTCTATCGTGTTTGGCATGGAATCAAGTTATGCTAAATCTAATTATTGTGCTGCCTATCCCAACAGCCAACCGTTCCAGATTGCTGAGGATTATGGCTACTTCATTTCACGATAGCGAACCAGTCAGCCGCATACACCCTTCCATTGATAGAGATTTGATCGCTACCGTCTCATACCCTAACCTCGATAATTCTCGGTTCGTTACTTCTATAACCGGCGCGGACCAAATCTGCCAAAAGAGTACCCAAAGCCAATCCGACAACAACTGCAACTAAGAGTGGATCCGGCAGTAGCGGATCCAGTGCTGAGGCAACTCAAGGCCCCCGGTCCTGAGTTCAGGGCAATTTTCAATACCCACCACCACTGGGATCATGTGGGGGGTAATCTGAGATCTTGCACCAGTGGCAACACCGGGCGGAGGATTAATCAAGCCCCTAACAGCGTGCATTCGGTTGAAACCGACTGCAAGTCTTATGCTGTGGTGTTTTTAGTCCTCTTTAGACGACTTAAGCTATTAGGGGATTGCAAAATATAAATCCTCCAAACGTTTGTAGTGACTCCGTTACTGAGTCATCTTTAAAGAAACCCCTAAAGGGGTTACTACGAACTTTTGCAGGTTTTATTTTTTGGAGTTCCCTTAAACGATTGGCGGCCGGTTGTTGCAACTGCTATATGGAATGTCTCCGCAAGTTTTTTGGCTGAAGCAAGTATTTTTTTAAAGGGCTACAAACCTTGAACTCTAAGATAAGATTTTCAGCTATTTTCTGTAGAAGGGAATCTATTACTGCCTCCAGCGGAGTAAGCACTCAAAAAGCCGGAAAACTCCGGTTACAGTGAGCACCCTCGTTCCCATAGATTTTTTATAAAATCGCTGAAACCCCTTATGGGCAAAAGTTTTAAAAAAATAAAAAGTCAGCAATTAAACCTGGGGAATATGGGTTTTAGTGGAGATTTATTTATTTGAAATGGGCATTGAGTTCATTCCTATTGGAAATGCAACGCGGGAGTCAGAAACTAAGGGGGTGTGCTTTGAACCGGATGAATCCTATTATATTAGACCTCTTGCAAAATTCTTTAAAGCCGATTGGCGTTCTTAAGGGGGGGAAAGGGGGATCAATCCTTTTTTTTGCAAGAGGTCTATTGGCGATCGCCAATCTCATCCCGATTTAGCCATTGAAGTGGTCATCAGCAGTGGCAATCCCAAAAAACTGGAAAAATATAAGCCATTTGAAATTACAGAAGTCGGGTTTGGGGAAAATAACCAACTTGCGCTCAACCGCTTTCGTGGGGAAGACTAGGAGCAAATTTTGACAAGCGAATTGTTCCCTGATTTGAATATTGAATTGCTGGTCCGTTCTGTGCAACTGCCTTCGCGTCTTCAGGCTAGAAATGAATTCATTCAAGGGATTCATCCGCAGTAAATCCTCGACTACTTCGGCTGATTACAAACTCCCTGGATTCGATGTCTGACTTGGAAATAAAAGGTTTTCATGGGATGCTGTTGGGATTAAATGGATTGAGGTCTACCGACTGAGGCTCCGGTGCGCTAACCTGGCAGGGAAGGTACCGATTTTGTCTGTAGGGCAGATTTAGGCGTTATCTAACCCGCTGCTATCCCTACTTTTTGTTCTGAGGAGATCTACCAAGAATGACGGTTTCAACAGTTGCGGCAAAAGGGCGAGAACAACAAGAGAAGCAGATTGCCCGGTTTATTAAAGTGGGTTTGATGGGGTCAGCGGTGGTGCATCTGGCGGCCCTGGCATTTGTGATGCCTTTGATTAATTTAAAATCCGACGGAACTGAGGACCCGATTGAATTTATTGTGTTGGAAGAGTCTACACCGACACCGGAAGAGTTGATGCCGGAATCGGAGGCCAGAGAATCTCCCACCCCAGAGGCGATCGCCCAACCCGAGGCCAGAGAATCTCCCACCCCAGAGGCGATCGCCCAACCCGAGGCCAGAGAATCTCCCACCCCAGAACCCACTCCGGAACTGATGCCGGAACCTTCGGCGATCGCCTCTGCTACCCTAGAACCCGAGGCCAGAGAATCTGCCACCCCAGAACCCACTCCGGAACTGATGCCGGAGCCCGAGGTCATAGAATCTCCCACCCCGGACCCCATTGAGGAACTGATGTCGGAAGCTGAGGCCCTGGATGCAGCGCAGGAAACCGCAGTCGCCGAAGTACCCGAAGCGATCGCCACGCCGAGCTCGGATTTGCAGGCAGAACCCTTATCCACACAGAGGCCCCCGGAACCTATTGAAGACCAGGCCCCGATGCCGCCCCAGGAGATGTCTCCCTTTATGAATTCTTCCCCTTTGGACCCTGGGCATAATTCCAGAATTACGAATTCTCAGGACATCCCACCGGGTTCGATGGTGACGGAATCCGTTACTCCAGAACGACTGCCCCAGGTCCCCGACGTCAAGATTGTTCAGGAAACGTGGGGAGGGCCCTCCCCGGTTAGATATGAATCGCCGTTCAATCCAGGGGTGATTGTCACGGGGGAATCCGAGGACCCCTTTGAGTCGAATCTCGATCGCCTGTCGGAACCCTCGAACGAAACTGAGGTTACTCCCGAGGAAAACGAGGGTCGATTCCCCGGGGTTGAGGCGGATTCCTCCCTAGGCGAAACGAGAGATTTGGGAGATGAGTCGGGACTCGAAGAAATCGCCTGTCGTCGTTGCGATCCGCCCCCCTATCCCCAGATGGCCCTAGATAATGCCTGGGAAGGAACGGTGATTGTGATGGCCGATATTGCCCCGGATGGGACGGTGATTTCAGCGACAATTCAGCAGTCTAGCGGTTATGATATCCTCGATGATGCTGCTCAGAGGCAAGTCAAAACTTGGCAATTCGACCCTTCAGAACAGGGTCAACAGGGGCGGGTGATTCCAGTCCTGTTTGCACTTTAAAGCGGTTATGTTGCCCAGAACAGAGGAAGAGGAATGATGGACAGTGGAAATTGGCAGGAGTGGGTAACGGTTTGGGGTTATTTGGGCTTTACCTTGTTCATTATGGGCTGCATTTGGGTAGCGGGGAAACGATAGGCGATCGCGGGAATGCGATCGCTGATGGGTGCGTTTGAAGAAATCGCAAAAGTCGCTACCCAGTCTGGCGTAGACAATGCCAAAATTGAAGTTAGAGACTGGCTTACTCATTCGACCCTATTCTGCAATGAAACACCATCACGAAGCCCTCGACGGCAGCGAATGGCGATCGCATCAACTTCTGGCAGCCCTTCCCGTGGGGGTGGCCCTGATTAACCCCGAGGGCAACCTCGCTTATATGAATCATTATTTCCAACAGTTGCTGGGGGCAGAGATTTTGTCTGGGGAGGACAACCCCGGACCGAGGATGCCTTCCTGGGGAGGTCCTCACCCTTGGCGGCGATCGCTCTTAGGAGAACCTCTGACCATTGAGACCCTCCACCGGACTCACCAGGGTGAAAAAATTGCCCTAGAACTGCGATCGGTTCCGGTTTGGGATGAGAAGGGCGCAATTACCGGCGCACTGATGACGGTGGCGCAGATTGGCGATCGCCTCGGCACTATGCACGAGGGACCTGAGCCGAACTCCCTTGAACAGGTAGGGACTACGACACCGGATCAACTCAGTTGTAATAAATTTTGTACAACGGTTCTGGAACATCCCGATACCTTTATCTATTGCGCTAAAGTCTCCAGAAGTCGCCCTTGGCAGTATCAATACTGTTCTCCCAGTGCCGAGGCCATTTTTGGCTATACCTCAACCGAGTTTTTAACCCAACCGGAGTTATGGCTTTCGCACATTGACCCAAAAGAGAGAGCGGCAGTCGTTCAACCGGCCTTAGCACAACTCAATGGCGGAGATTTTCTAACATTAGAGTATCGATTTCAGCATAAAAATGGCAGTTGGCGCTGGATTTCCCAGACCTTTACGGTGCAACCCGAGGCGACGACGGATGCCTGGGGGGTGACGGGAATTGCCTTAGATATTACCGAACGCAAACAGGCTGATAAAGCCCTGCGGGACAGTAAACAGCGCTATGCGGCACTGGCTAACGCTTCACCTGTGGGGATTTTTCGCACGGATCTCCAGGGCAATTGTCTCTATGGGAACGATCGCAGTTTTGAAATGATTGGCTTATCGGAAGCTGAGTCAATGGGACCGGGGTGGATGAGCCGGTTACACCCACAGGACCGCGATCTGGTAATGACGGCTTGGTTGAATTTTGTCCAGCAGGGGGTTCCGTTTAATTGTGAGTACCGCTTTTTGCGACCCGATAGCACCATCGTTTGGGTCGTCGGACAAGCGGGAATTGAAAAAGATGCAGAAGGCAATCCTGTGGGGTATGTTGGCACGATTACGGATATCACCGCCCGCAAACAAGCCCAAGCCGCATTGCAACTCTCAGAGGAACGACTCCAAGCCTTGTTAGAGAATGCCTCGGTACTGATTTCCAGTGTCCGGTTGTATGGCGATCGCACCTGGGAGTATGAGTATATCTCCCCGGGGGCTGCTGCCTTGGTCGGATTCACCGCGTCAGAACTGTTAGCTGAACCGGACCTCTGGCTATCGCGGTTGCCGAGGGAGGATTTAGATGCGGTTGTGGTTAATTTAGAACGGGTCTTGGCGGAAAAGGAACTCGAAGTCGAATATCGGTTTCGGCATAAAAACGGTGAGTTGCGGTGGTTATTACAAACCCTAATTTCCCGATGGGATGAAGGGGCAAACTGCTGGATGATTACCGGCGTCACTCGGGATATTACTGAACGTAAACAAGCAGAACAACTACTGGCTGATTACAATCAGACTTTGGAAATGCAAGTGCGCGATCGCACCGCTGAACTCGCCCAAATCAATCAACGCTTAGAGCAAGAAATCCGCGATCGTCAGAAAATTGAAGCCTCCCTCCGCAAAAACGAACAGACTTTATCCGCCATTCTGGAAAATGTTGGGGCCTGCATTTACATCAAAAATTTAAACAGTCAATATACTTACATGAATCGCGTTGGGGTCGAATGGCTGGGGGGAGTTAAATCTGAAGTGATCGGCTTTGATGATTTTAAGTTTTTCTCCCCAGAAATGGCCCAGTTCATGCAAGAAAGAGACCGAGAAGTGATTCAAACTGGCTCAATTATCCAATCTTTTGATATTGGCTTTGTTCAACATCCCAACGAATTACATCACTATTTAACCATCAAAGTTCCTCTGAAAAATCCCGATGGTAGCATCTATGCCATCTGTGGAATTTCCACAGATATAACAGAACTCAAACAAACTGAAAAAGCCCTGCGTTTAAGCGAAGAACGGATTCAAGCCCTTTTAAATGCCATTCCCGATATGATGTTCCGGCAACGGATTGATGGAACCTATCTGGATGTCCAGTTTCAAGAGCAGATTTTTAATCTCCCCGCGCAAGAGCTAATCGGCAGAAATTTGCGCGAGTTTCCCATGCCTGAATCCATCCAAACGGATTTGTTTGAGCGGTTTCAGCGGGCGGTGCAAACCGGAACCTTGCAAACTTACGAACATGAACTGGAACAAGAGGATGGGGTACATAGCTACGAAGCGCGCATTGTTAAAAGTGCGGTAGATGAGGTGGTTTGTATCGTCCGAGATGTCACGGAACGCAAGCGTGCAGAAGCGGCTTTACATGAAAGCGAAGAACGGTATCGTTCAGTCATTGCAGCGATGGCAGAAGGGGTTGTCTTACAGGAAGCCAGCGGAGAAATTCGCACTTGCAATGCCAGTGCTGAACGGATTCTGGGGTTATCTGAGGAACAAATGACGGGAAAAACTTCCCTAGACCCCGGCTGGCGAGCGATTCGGGAAGATGGGTCTCCGTTTCCTGGACATCAACATCCAGCAATGGTGACCCTAGGAAGCGGGGAACCTTGTGCGAATGTGATCATGGGGGTATATAAACCCGATGGCAGTTTAACCTGGATTTCTATCAACTCCCAACCGTTATTTCACCGGGGAGAAGACCGGCCAAGGGCGGTGGTAGCCTCATTTTCTGACATTACCGATCGCTTTGAGGCGCAACAAGCCCTCCGCCATAGTGAGGCCCGCTATCGGGCCATTTTAGAGGACCAAACTGAGCTGATTGTGCGATTTCTGCCCGATGGCATGGTTACCTTTGTGAATGAAGCGTTTTGCCGATTTTTTGGGGTGACCCGAGATGAGGCGATCGCCCATCACTATGAACCGGCAATTGTAGCAGAGGACCGGGAATCCGTCGCCCGATATCTGAATGAAATTTCGCCGCAAAATCCCGTGGTGACCTTTGAAAATCGGGCGATCGCCCGGGGAGAACTGCGCTGGACTCAATGGGTGACTCGCGGCATCTTTGATGAATCCGGTCGGATTTTGGAATACCAAGCGGTGGGACGGGATATCAGCGATCGCAAACAAATCGAAGAGGCGTTAAGCAACAGTCAGCATTTTCTCCAAAAAGTCGCCGATGCCATTCCCCATATTTTATATTTGCGCGACCTTTCTACCAACACCAGCATTTATCTCAATCAGCAATCCCTCGGAATTTTAGGGTACTGTCCCGCTGAACTGGGGGATACCAACCCGGAATGGTCTCTCGAACGCTGTCATCCTGAGGATCAAGATCTGTTTTCCCAGGGAACTGCTCGTTTTCTCTCCCTTCAGGATAGTGACGTCCTCTCTACAGAATACCGATTTCGGCACAAAAATGGCGACTGGCGTTGGTTGAATGCCCGAGAAGTCGTCTTTTCCCGAGATCCCCAGGGAGTCCCCACTCACATCCTGGGTTCCGTTGAGGATATTACCCCCCGTAAACTGGCGGAAACGGAACTCGAACGGGCCAAAGATGCGGCAGAAGCAGCCAACCGCGCTAAAAGTGCCTTCCTCGCCAATATGAGTCATGAATTAAGAACTCCCCTCACAGCTATTTTAGGGTTTTCCCAACTGATCAGTGCTGCCGCCAATCTCACCCGAGAACAGCAAGAGCATCTCAATATCGTTCGCAAAAGTGGGGAACATCTCCTCGATTTGATTGAACGGGTACTGGACCTCTCCAAAATTGAGGCGGGGACGATGACCCTGAGTGAAAATGATTTTGACCTGTACAGGTTGTTAATCGATGTGCAGAATATGTTCTCTTTGAAAGCGAAAGAAAAGGGGGTAGCACTGACGATGAATTCCGAGGTCAATGTCCCCACTTACATTAGGACTGATGAGGTTAAATTAAGGCAAATTTTGATTAATTTGCTGGGAAATGCGATTAAATTTACCGCTGAGGGTCAGGTGTCTTTACGAGTCAGCAGCGTGGGTAATGAGTCGGGAAACGGGTTGGTTGCCGGTGAGGTTCAATCGAAAATTTGCTTTGAAGTTTCGGATACGGGAATCGGCATAGACCCCAGGTACTTTAAACATCTTTTTAAACCCTTTGCTCAAACCCAAGCGGGGATGTATTGTCAAGAAGGAACAGGTCTGGGGTTAAATATTAGCGCTCAGTTTATCCGATTAATGGGAGGGAATATCTCCGTCCAAAGCGGTGGCAAATCCTATACGGAAGGGGAGCAATCTTGTGAAATGATTAGAGACGAAAACTCCTCCCTTGGGCCAATTACTACCTTTAAGTTTGAGATTCCTGTCCGGGTCGTAATCGGGGGTGACATTCTCAGAATTAATCCCTCTCCCCGGGAACGCTCTATCCCTCCACAACAACCGGGCTACCGAATGATTGTGGTTGATGATCACGATTATAACAGCCAACTGTTGATGGAAATTCTCCGACCTTTTGGGTTTGAATTAAGACGAGCGTTTAACGGGGAAGAAGTCCTGGAAATGTGGCAGCAGTTTTTACCCCATTTAATTTGGATGGATATGCGAATGCCTAAAATAGATGGGTATGAAGCGACCCGTCGGATTAAAGCCTATTGTCGGAATCATCCGGAAATTCCGATTCCGGCGATTGTCGCCATTACGGCGAGTGGTTGGCATTTTGATAAATCAGAAATTTTCGCGGCAGGTTGTGATGGGTTGATTCGCAAACCCTTTCGAGAAGTGGATATTTTTGAAGCGATCGCCACTCATTTAGGGCTATCTTTAATTGACCCTCATAAAATCCCCGGGTCTGCGCTTCCCCAAGAGGAACCCATCGCACTGAAAGCATCGGACCTCACGAATATTCCTCGGGAATACCTCGACAGTTTATGGAATGGTTTAGTCCAAGGGGATTTAGAACGGATTGCCTCGGCGATCCAACAAGTGGGTTTACAAGAACCCGCTTTAGCCCATGCTCTCCAATCTTTAGCCAATCAGTATCAATTTGAAAAGTTACTGGCGCTTATTTCAAGTTGAAGTCACACTTAACGGTTCTATTCAACTCCTATTTAAGGTGGATAAAGGGTTAATTTTACTTTTGCCATATTTTAATTTAATCCAGTGATTAAATTATTACACTTCCTGTTTTTTAGCCGGAATAATATTTTTTGCAAACAGGGTTACAGGTCGAATTGAGTTGGAAAATCTCTTCAAACATCACTCTATTTAATCTAAAAAAATGGGACGGGATATTAAGGGCTTTATGGGTGGATTTTTGGCGACAAAAGCGGTAAAATACAATTAGGGCTGGCAATGCCGGGAAAACAATCCACGGGTCCTAAGAGCGCGCCACCGTTGCGGAATGGTGAAACCAGGGGCGATCGCCTCCCTCAACCTCCAACCCTAACTAGGTGTAATCATTCCATCCAACTGGCGATGGGGAGCATCGGAACTGGGTGGGGTGAATCGAAGGCATCTGGAATCGGACAATCCACCCCATATCCCCTCTAGCCTAAAATAGACCTCTTGCATAAATCTCTTAAGCCCCTCTTTTTAAGGGGGGTTGGGGGGATCAATCCGGTATTTTGCAAGAGGTCTAATATAGGATAGGGGTACCGTATTAGATCCATAGGACAAGAACCCCTCTGGCCCTAATTTGTTGCAGATTAGCAGAATGTTGTGAAGAACCCCAGTTTGTCCTCCCGTAACTGAACTGGAGTCGTAGAGACTTTGAGTAGCGCATCGGACATTCAAAGACAAGGATGGAAGAGTCAGGGATAAAAAGCTTGATTGATTTTTCAAGCCCAAGAATCTGCTATTATTAAAGCGAAAGGAAAATTGAGCCGGAATTTTTTGATGAATCCATGTTGATTTATTCAATTTTGTAATCCCTCCCCCCCCACCCCGGGGAAGTAGGAGAGGCTCGGTTTTTGAAACTGATTGGAAGGAGAAAAAGATAAAATAAACTTGTTCGATCTAAAACCTCGTACAAATTTAGGAGAGTAGTCCTTATTCTCAAAAGACAGGAGTGACTCAATCAATGATGAATCAGCGGTCCGCATCAAACCCTAAAGCTAATGTATTAGTCGTTGACGATACCCCCGTCAACCTGTTACTTTTGAACCAAATACTCTGTCGGCATAATTATAAGATTAGAGTCGCTCCCAATGGAAAAATGGCGTTAAAATCTGTTTTCGCCAATCCACCGGATTTGATTTTATTAGACATTAAAATGCCCGACATGGACGGGTACGAAGTGTGTCGTCAACTCAAATTAAACCCAGAGACGGAAGAAATTCCTATCATTTTTATCAGCGCATTGGATGGGGCGATTGATAAGGTAACGGCTTTTAATTTAGGGGGAGTAGACTATATCACCAAACCCTTTGAGCCGGTGGAAGTTTTGGCGCGCATTGAACATCAATTGCAACTGCGTGAATTGATGGTAGAACTCAAGTCGCAAAATGCTCAGTTACAACTTTTACTAACCACCACCCAATCCATTAACGAAGCCCTGGATATAGACTCGGCCTTAGCTATTATTTTAGAAAAAGTTTGTCTAACCCTGGGCTGGGACTTTGGGGAAGCCTGGATGCCAGATGACTCAGCCACTAAGCTGGTATATGGGCAGGCGTGGTATGGAAATGATGCCAAACTTGCCGAATTTCATGACTACAGCAAAAACCAGGATGTTTTTCACTGCCGGGGATTTGCTGCCCGAATTTGGGAGGAGCAAGATTTAAAATGGATTGCTGATGCATCTCAGGAAGAGTCGGAGATGTTTTCTCGCGCCGATATCGCCGCAACGGCTGGACTCAAAGGAATGCTGGGAATTCCTATTTTGCTGCGGGATAGTACGACGGGGGATAACTCGGAAGTGTTAGCGGTTTTGGTGTTTTTTCAAAAAAATGAAATGCAACCGGACCGGCGATCGCTGGAATTACTCAAAGCCGTTGCCAGTCAGTTAGGGTCAATGATTCAGCGCAAAAAAACCGAAGCGGCTTTAAAAAAAGCTAATTTAGAATTAGAACGGCTGGCTAATTTAGATAGTTTAACCCAAGTGGCCAATCGCCGTCGCTTTGATGACTATCTCGAACTCGAATGGAACCATGCACAACGGGAAAAACATCCGCTTTCTTTGATTTTATTCGACCTCGACTATTTTAAAGCTTATAACGACTACTACGGACATCAAGCGGGCGATCGCTGTTTGCAACAAGTCGCCCGTTCCGCAGGCAGTGCAGTCGCCCGCAAGACTGATTTACTCGCTCGTTATGGGGGTGAAGAGTTTGTGATGATCTTACCCAATACCCCCGGTTCCGGGGCGCTTACGGTGGCAGAAACCATTCGCGATCGCCTCAAACAGTTGCAAATCCCTCACTTAGATTCCCGAGTCAGTCCTTGGGTAACCGTCAGTCTGGGGATCGCCACCACGATTCCTACGGCACAAGAACAACCCGAATCGTTAATTGCCGCCGCCGATGCCGCCCTCTATGAGGCCAAATCTCAAGGGCGCGATCGGGCCATCCTCAAACCCCTTCCCCCAAACCCTTGACCCCTCAATCGGCCTTCCCCAGGCGTTTTCCTGCCAATTCCTCTAAGTTGGCGCAAATTGCGATAAAGTAGTTCTGGGGTCTCACCCGTTCCCGGGTTAACCCCAGAAAAAATCCCGACTAAGGCCGCATCGATTCGTCGTTTTTATACAACAGATGACTGACCAACGCGAGACTGATTCCCCAAAACCCGATTCCCCTCCGTCCCCCGAACCGACGGAGAATCTCACTCGGGAATCGCCAGAATCAGCCGAATCAGCCCAAAAATCCTGGACCGATCGCCTTTCTGGAATCTGGAATCAGGCCACAGACCGGCTCAAACAACTCTCCCTAGGCGATCGCCTCCCCCAATATTTTCAGGATTGGTTCAGCGTCAGCGATGAACGAGTCGCTGAAATTTTGACGACAGTTCGCGCCCAATTGCCCACCACCGAGGCCCTCTTAATTGGCAAACCCCAAGCGGGCAAAAGTTCCATCGTCCGGGGACTCACCGGGGTTTCCGCCGAAATTGTCGGCCAAGGATTTCGTCCCCACACCCAACATACCGAACGCTATGCCTACCCCTCCAGTGAGTTGTCGTTACTGATTTTTACCGATACCGTCGGACTCGGGGATGTCAACCAAGATACCAAGGCGATCGTCCAAGAGTTGGTCGGGGATTTGCAACAAGAAACGGGTCGGGCCAAAATCCTGATTCTCCCGGTGAAAATCAACGATTTTGCCACGGATTCCCTCCGCCAAATCGCCCAACAGTTGCGCGCCGCGTCGCCTCACATCCCTTGTTTACTGGCGGTGACCTGTTTGCATGAAGTCTATCCCCCGAATACCGAAGACCATCCCCCCTATCCCCCGGATTATCCGTCGGTGAATCGGGCGTTTGAGTCGATTAAAGCCGGGTTTGCCGAGATTTGCGATCGGGCCGTTGCCTTGGATTTCACCCTAGAAGAAGATGGTTATACTCCCGTCTTTTATGGCCTAGAGGCCCTCAGCGATGCCCTAGCCGAACTCCTGCCGGAAGCCGAATCCAGCGCCATTTATCAATTGTTAGACCAAGGCGCAGGTGAAAAAATAGGTACATTGTATCGCGATGTCGCCCGCCGGTATATTTTAGCCTTTTCCATCATGGCCGCCACCCTCGCTGCCGTTCCCCTACCCTTTGCCACCATGCCGGTCCTGACGGCCTTACAAGTCTCCCTGGTGGGATTGTTAGGGCGACTCTACGGACAGACCCTCACGCCGTCGCAAGCGGGGGGAGTCGTCAGTGCGATCGCCGGTGGATTTGCCGCCCAGGCGATCGGGCGGGAATTAGTCAAATTTGTGCCCATTTTCGGCAGTGCGATCGCCGCCTCCTGGGCCGCTGCCTATACTTGGGCCCTCGGTGAAGGGGCTTGTGTGTATTTTGGTGATTTAATGGGCGGTAAAAAACCCGACCCCGACAAAATTCAAGCCGCCATGCAAGATGCCTTTGCTGCGGCGAAAGAACGGTTTAAAGGCATTAACCGTTAAGGTTTTGCTCGATCGCCCCTAATGCTTTCAGGGTAGCTTTTTGGGCCTCGGTTAATCCCCGGGCCCCGGTAATATTCATCCCAGCGTAGGGTTTATTCACGATCGCCTGTAAGCAATCTCCTGACTCCAACTCCCACACTTTAATTGTTTCATCATAACTCCCGGAAACCAGCGTTTTTCCATCGGGATGAAACACCAGGGATAACACCGCACTCCCATGTCCGTCTAAGGTTTTGAGACAGTCTCCGGTTTCTACATCCCAGAGATTCACCGTACCATCTTCCCGGCCAGAGGCGAGGGTTTTTCCATCCGGGGAAACCGCCACCGCCCAGATGGAGTTTCCTTGACCCTGTAACGTTTTCAGGCATTTACCTGTTCGGAAATCCCACAGGTTCATTGTGCCATCCCCGGTCCCAGAAACCAGGATTGTGCTATCGCTACTAAACGAGAGAGAGACTACCCGACTGGTATGCCCGGGTAAGGGGTTCATCCCCTGTTCCGTTTGCAAATCCCAGAGTTTCACGGTAGAGTCCGCACTCCCACAGGCCAAGGTTTGACCATCGGGGGATAAGGCCATCACTTCCCCAAAACTGGGGGGTTTCCCAGGGTTCGTGAGATTCTCACCTGTCTGGATATCCCAACGGTGGAGAGTCCCATCATCGCTAATGCTTATGAGGTGATCTCCTGTAGAGGGAATGGCGACGGATAGCACTTTGCTGGGATGTCCCTGCCAGGTGCTTAAACATTCGCCGGTGGTTAAATCCCAGAGTTTGACGCTGCGATCGGCACTGCCGGAGGCGAGGGTGTTGCCGTCGGGGGCGAGGGCCAAGGACCACACCGCACTGGCATATCCTTGTAAGGTTGTGAGGCATTCTCCTCGCACAACATCCCAGAGTTTCACGGTTTCGTCATCACTTCCGGAGACCAAGGTGCGGCCATCGGGAGCAATGGCAACGGTTCCCACCCGACTATTGTGTTCTGGTAACCGATGTACACAGTCCCCGGTGGTGATATCCCAGACTTTCACGGTCCCATCGGCACTCCCTCCGATGAGAGTTCGGTTATCGGCAGCAACTGCTAAGGACCAAACGGAACTACTCTGTTCCTCTAAGGTTGTATGACAGTTTCCGGTGGTTAAATCCCAGAGTTTCACGGTTCCTCCCGCACTACCGGAGGCGAGGGTGATGCCATCCGGGGTGATTGCCACGGATAAAACCCACTCCGTATGTCCCTCTAAGGTTTTGCGACAGACGCCGGTTTCCACATCCCAGAGTTTCACGGTTTGGTCCGCGCTACCGGAGGCGATGGTTTCGCCATCGGGGGTGACGGCTACTGACCAGATGATGCTACCATGTCCGTATAAGGTTGTATGACAGTTGCCGGTTTCTAAATTCCAGAGTTTAAGGGTGCGATCGTTACTCCCGGAAATGATGGTTTTGCCATCGGGGGTAACGGCAACTGCTCTCACAAAATGGCTATGACCCTGCAACGTTTGCAGACAGTTCCCCGTCCGGACATCCCAGGTTTTGACCGTCCCATCATCACTACCCGAAACCAGGGTTTTGCCATCGGGGGTGACTGCCACGGACCAGACTGCGGAGGAATGTCCTTGGCACAACACCAAGGGTTTACCCTCGACTTGCCATAAATAAATTTCTCCATTGGCATCTCCCGTGGCAAACCACTCCCCATCGGGACTAAATGCTGCGGATAAAACTGTCCCAAAGACCGTGGTAAAGGTACAATGTTTTAAATTCGCTTCCGCTAAATTGACATTTCTTAAATTAGCTGAGGTAAAATCAGCCCCTAAGATGACTGTATCTCGGAGGTCACTATTATCTAAGGCATTGGGGTCAAGTTTTAAGAGTAAAGTAACCGCATTTCCGCCGAGATATCCTGCTTCATTTTCGCATTGACCTTGGGTGGATTGGACTAATTGTAATAATCGGGTTTTGGTGGTTTCTCCGGGGTCAACCGTGGGCAATAATAGCTCTAAAACCGCTTGGGTTAAGGGTGCTTTGCCAAAGGTTTGTCCGAGTTCGGACGCAGGGGGAAACTGTTTGAGGTCCGCAAATTCGGCAAAATCTGGGGCTAAGATGCCTAATTCCACTGCAAATTTATAGGCGACAAAAAACTCTAAGAGTGAGCGATGGGCGGGGGTATAGTCTCCTTCGGCATTACGAATCAGCATGGTTTGAGCCATCATGTCATAATGCCAGTGGTCTAAATCTTTTTGTTGTTGGACCACGGTACTGAACAGGCGACGCAGGCGATTGGGAAATTCCCGGAAATTGAGACTCATGCGATCGCTAGAGAGCATTTCCCAGGACAATTCGCAGAGGAAATATAACTTATCCGCCATTGAGGTAAAAGTGCGCTCGGTTTTAATATCCCGTTCCATTTTTCGGCGCACGGCATAGAAGTAAATTCGGGATAAATCAATGGGTTTTCCTGACTCAATTTCGGGTAACGCTTCCAAAATCAACTCAATCATAACGGGACGTTTTGCCAAATCCAATAATTTGGCATTTCTCATGACTTTTTCCACCGTTGCCGCTGTTGCTCGTTTGCTAATGACATCGCGGATTTGGGTGGAATTGAGCTTTTCAATTTCCAGAACTTCAAACTGGGGAGTTGCACCAATTAAATTAGCAGTGGATGCTTTTAATTCCGCATTTAAAAGGGCGCGTCCTTCTTGAGCTTCGGGAAAATGTTCCGTCCGACAGGTGAGGATGACTTTGGAACCGGGAACGACAACTTTGGCGAGTTCCCAAAAGTTATTAATCATTTGTTGGCGATCGACTTTGGCGGCCATTTCATCAAAGCCATCAAAAATTAATAACAATTTACCCATGCGATTCAATTGCTCAAAGGCAGAATAACCGGGTAAGCCAATTTCATGCTGCCGGAAAAAGAATTCTGAAAACAAGGATTCGACACTGACGGCTTTGGCATAATCCCGTAAGGGAATCACTAAAGGCAGACGAGGACGAGGCAATCCTTCTTCTTTGGCAGCGCGATATTTCTTAACCGTTTCCCAAGCATAATGAAGGGCAAACCAGGTTTTTCCGGTGCCAAATTCCCCTAAAATTGAGATATGTTCTTTCGCCGGGTCATCCACCCAACGGTTGATATAGCGGTCGATCCAGCCGTTGCGTTCATCGTACCGACTTTTGGCAATCCGTTGGTGGGTGATGGGGTCTAATTCTTCTTTAGTACAGGCAAGGGGGACATATAAACGTTCAATATCTCGCTGCATGACTTCGGCTTCTAACCAGTCGATATATCGACTAAAATCTGCTACTTCGTCGATAAGTTCGTCAAAGGTGTAGCAGAATAAAATATCATCATTTTCAACAATATCCACTGCCGCTTGACTAATCCGCCTCGGGGCAACTAACCAGCCTTCATCGGCTTTTTGAACCTCGACAGATTCCCGTAAATGATTGACATCGCTAATCGTAACTTCTCCTTCGATGCCTCGGACTACGATGCGATCGAACCCGCGACGGGCGCGGATATTAATAATCCATTCAAAGTAAGTGGGGGTTTGAACTTCATAAGACTCGAAGTCATACAAGGCTTCTAGCCAGTTGCGTAATTGCCGCGCAAATTCTGACCGGAACCGAGGGGTTTGAGGGGCCGCAGGAAGAATGGGGTCGGGTTCGCTGGCGGTGAGTTTGGCAATTTCTTGGCGGAGGTCTTCTAGGGCATTGAGGTTTTCCAGGCGCTCTAAAATTTGGTTGGTATTGTACCGCAAATCTTCAATTTTGCGAAATTCCAAAACTTCGGCAGGGGTACGGGTGCGGTTAGCAATTTCCATGAAAATGCTGCTAAATTTTGCCAGTTCCCGCTGATAGTCAATATGGCTTTCCCGAATTTTATCCCCCAAGGCAAAGCCATCGATATAGGATTCGGCTTCGGTGAGGAGGGTATAGGGGTCGTTGCGATCGAAGGCTTTCCGAAAGCCATGATAAATTTCGGTTTGGCGGAAGAGTTCGAGGACGAGTTGGAGTTGCTCTACGTCGAAGTTATCGAGGTTTTGAATGCCATATTCGACTAAGGCATACCGATAAACTCCGGTAAAATCTGCCGGAGGATGGTCTGCATCAATCTGAAATTTTTTGAGTAATTTAATAACTAATTCGTTGCGTCTAGCGGTATTAATGATGACGGGAGTGGCAACGCGAGCGATCGCCAGAATCGCCCGAACGATCTCGTCAATTCCTACCATAGTTTTTTCCTCGATCTGCGATGGCTAATAACCTCTAGGTGGGACAGCAATGGCTGTTTAGGGAATCGGGGGTGGGTTTCGGGTCTCAAACCCTTAATCCGTCGCGGGTTGGGTTGATCTTCGGTTGCGATCGCGGCCCTGATCATCACTGGGGGTAAATGAGCTCCCGGTGGAGTCCTCATCAAAACTAACGCAATTTTCCCAAGATAGCCTAGGGTGGGTAACCCGCACTCGATGAGAAAGTGGGGGACGTCCTCTGTTTATTCTATTCGGTAGGGAGACCTAACCCCCCTCCCTAAGAGGGAAGGGGGAGCCGGAGGGCTTGCAAGAAGAGGTTTTTTACGCTTAAGAGCATCTCCGGTTCCCTCCCCTTGGCAAGGGGAGGGTTAGGGTGGGGTCCTCCTGACGTGGCAAAGCCACGTCACGCACTCTTTGCAGCTTAAGCACCTGTATGGAGGGTGGGGAAACCTCTTTTTCCGTGAGGTGGCGATCGCCACCTCACCGCCGACACCCTCCACGCACTAATTCTTCCTGACGTGACTTGCGCCACGTCAAGAGGACCCCACCCTAACCCTCCCCTTGCCAAGGGGAGGGGACCGGAAGTGCAGTTAAATGTGAGGCAAATCCTCCTTAACGTAAAAACCCTACGGTTGTAAGGAGCCGGAGGAGGGAGAATCAAAGCCTCTCTCCTCTTAGGAGAGGGGTTTGGGGAGAGGTCTCTTTCAAGGAGCCCGATCGCCTCACCCAAACACCGCACCCAGTGCCTTAAAACCCACAAACCCTGATAATCAAAGCCTTTTACTCCCCTAAACCCGAGTAAAACGCTGCGGAACAGTGCCGGTTTAAGCACCTCTGGAGTGGGACCCCCATCGGTAATCTCCCCATTAGGGCCGAGATGCTATGTTTCAGATTAGCGAACCAAGATTTACCATAGAAATAACCCCTTGGGAAACTTTGTTGATGAGTTACTGTCCGAATCCCGATTGTCCGAATCCGATAAATCCTGACCTGACGACGTTTTGTCGCGCCTGTGGTACCAAGCTGGTGTTGGCACAACGGTATCGTTTGGTCCAACTCATCGGGACGGGAGGGTTTGGCAGAACGCTGTTGGCACTGGATGAGTTCAAACCCTCGAAACCGCAATGTGTGGTTAAGCAGTTTTATCCCCAATCCCAACAGAATGCGGAAAAGGCGAATCAATTATTTCAGCAAGAGGCAATTCGTCTGGAACAGTTGGGCAAACATTCCCAAATTCCTGAACTGTTTGCTCATTTTGAACAGGAAAATCGGCAATATATTGTCCAGGAATTTATTGATGGACAAAATTTAACGGAAGAACTCGCCGAACAAGGGCGATTTTCTGAGTCAGCCATTGTTAGTCTGCTGGAAGATTTATTGCCGGTTTTAGATTTTGTTCACAAAGGCCAGGTGATTCATCGAGATATTAAACCGGAAAATATTATTCGGCGTCGTCACGATCGCAAGTTAGTTCTAGTCGATTTTGGCGCGGCTAAATATGCCACGGGAACCAGCCTGAATCAAACGGGGACAACCATTGGCACTAAAGGTTATGCGGCACCGGAACAAACCTTTGGCAAAGCAGTATTTGCCAGTGATCTCTACAGTTTGGGGGTGACTTGTATTCACTTGTTGACGACCCGAGAACCGTTTGAAATGTATGATGCAATGGAAAGTACCTTTGTTTGGCGCGAGTATTTAGGCATCAACAAAGTCAGCGATCGCCTCGCGACGGTCCTAGACAAGGCGATCGAAAGTAGTGTGAGACGGCGCTATCAATCCGCTGAGGAACTCCTCCAAGGGTTGAAGACCCCCCCGTCCAAGGTGAGTAGGACCATCACCCCTCAATCCCGATCGCCTGCACCAACTCCCCAACGGGCGATCGCCAGGGTGCGCGTGAGTACCCCTCCGATTACCGTCTCGGAAATTGGCAGTTTGGTGGGACATGGTGCACCCGTCAAAGCGGTGGCAATTAGTCCTAATGGTCAACTGTTGGTCAGTGGCAGTCGTTCCGGGGTTAAATGGTGGCAACTCCATGAGGGTCAAGAATTGCCCACTCTTCGCAGCAGTTGGCCCGAGGAACCCTTTGCCGGGGTGAGTGCGGTAGCATTTTCCCCTGATGGCCGACTGTTGGCCGCAGGCAGTGGCGGGGGGGCGATCGCCTTGTGGGATGTGACGTTACGGCGGATTCTGCGCCTGCTGAAAGCGCCATCGGGAGTTAAATCTGTGGCCTTTTCCCCCGATGGCCGATTGTTGGCGGCAGGAGGAACTGATGGGGCGATCGCCCTCTGGGAAACGGCTTCTTGGCGGCTATTTCGCCCTCTGATGGGTCATTCGGCGGCAGTCAACTCTGTGGCTTTTTCTCCCGATCGCCGCACTTTAGTATCTGGAAGTGAGGATACTTCCGTTGTGTTTTGGGATGCGACGACTCAGGAAGATCAACAGACAGGATGGGGACGCTCAGGGGCTGTGAATGCGATCGGGATTTCTCCCTGTGGTCGTTTCCTCGCCAGTGGTTGTGCGAATCGCACCATTTTGTTATGGGAACTGCCCTCGGGACAACAAATCGGGACTCTCACCGGACATTCCACCGGGGTCAATTCCGTGGCATTTTCCCCCGATGGAGCAACCCTCGCCTCGGGAAGTGATGATACGTCCATTGTGCTATGGGATGTGAAAACCGGACAAGAAAAGCGCACCTGCTGGGGGCGATCGGGGGTCGTGTATGCCGTTGCCTTTACTCCCGATGGTAATACCCTCGTCAGTGGCACCGAGGATACAACGGTGAAAATTTGGCAGTTGCGCGGATAAGCTTCACCGGACCTCAACCCGAATTATTCCTTGTCCAGTCTAAAGTCAATCTCGGGTTTTCTGTCTAAGGGTAAGATAATTTCAAATTCAGTGCCCATCCCCTCTTCGGAGTTGAGATTGAGTTGACCTTTATGCTTATCTCGGACAATTTCATTGCTAATGGCTAATCCTAATCCGGTCCCTTTTCCCACGGGTTTGGTGGTGAAAAAGGTCTCAAAAATCCGCTGTTGAATTTGAGTGGGAATCCCCATTCCATTATCGGCAATCCGGATAATCACGGCGGATTGATCTTCGCGGTTGATCAGTTCCGTGGCGATCGCCAACTGCGGCATCCAGTTTGAATTTTTATTCAAATTCCGGGATTCTTTCTCTTTCCGTTCTAATAAAGCATCAATGGCATTTCCCAGCAAATTCATAAAAACTTGACTCAACTGCCCGGAGTAGCAGTCCACCAACGGCAAGTCCCCATAATTTTTAACCAGCTCAATATCATACTTGATTTGATTGTTTAAAATCAACAGGGTACTATCCAAACATTCATGTAAATCCGCTGGTTTACGCGCTGTTTCATCCAGATGAGAAAAATTTTGTAACCCGCCGACAATTTTGGTGAGTCGGTCCGAACTCACCACTAAAGATTGCACCAATTTGGGTAAATCTTTCCGTAAAAAATCTAAATCAATATTTTCGATGGTTTCGGCAATTCTCTTTGAAGGAGTCTCCACTTCCTCCTCATACACCGACACCAGTTCTAACAAATCTTGACAGTAGTTGGCTAAAAATCCCATATTTCCTGAAATACAATTCACGGGATTTTTAATTTCATGGGCAATTCCTGCCACCATCCGTCCTAAAGAGGCCATTTTTTCCGTTTGGATGGTATGGGAACGGGTTTGCTCTTGCAGCCTCTGGGTGGTGAGTTCATAGATTTGGGATTGGGCGATGAGTAACTGATGAACGTCTAAGAGGCGATAGAGATCCGGTTCCATTTCGACTACAATCGGCTCATAGAGAAACTCCGGCGATCGGCCTAAAGATTGCCTTGCCGCCATGCCAATGGGGAGATAGCTGGGAAAGGTGAGGGGTTCAAGTTTTGTAAAGTTATGTAAGGCTTTTAAGGGTCTTCTGGAGAATAATTCAAGTCCGTAGGGACGGCTCAAATGTTCCAAAAACCTTCGCCGAGAAATCATGCCGACAAACTTGCCGGATTCCGTTAAAATAGCACCGGGAAGCAGGGGATTTTCACTTAGGGCTTTGGCTAATTCCGAACCGGGACAGGTGACTTCTATGTGAAAATCAAACAGGGTCAGATCCGCTAGAGTGGAGTCTAAATTAAGTTGACCCAAGAGATGGTCTGGGGTAACGGGGGCGAATGGTTCTAAATTTTCCACGGATGTTGCAAGCATGACGGGTTTCCTCGTTAGGGACAATGGAGATCATGGAGAATTTAAAAGTTATTTATTTTACAGAATTACCTCATTTTACAACAACTCTCTCCTCGGGTTTAATTCATGAAAAAATTTTAATTTAAAATTAACCTGGGATTAACCTCGGGGACGGGACAGGAGTCAAGAATTAGAAAACGAAACATTAGGGGCATAAGGTGTGACTGATTCACGAAACCAGGGTAAAGAAAGCGGGTTAGTCTTCCCTCTCGTTTACCCGAATCCCCTGTTAGGAAGGGGAGGACCTTGAGGAACTCCTGCTGTTGCCGTCGAGAGGGGTAAATCCCTCAATTCCACCCAGTCCCCAGGCAAACCAGGAGGGGGGTAAGGGAGTCGAAGCACTAACTCCCGTGGCAAATTGAGCAATCCCGACCCCCTTGCTTGGCCCGATAGAGGGCCTGATCCGAGGCGGCAATCAGATGTTCTAATCCGTCATGTTTTGTGGGGATGACCGTAGCAATACCGATGCTGAGGGTGATGCGATCGCAGACTTTGGAGTTGCGATGGGGGATCTGGAGGGTGGCGAGGGCCTTACGGATGCGACTGGCAACAGCGATCGCCCCATCGGTGAAAGTATTGGGCAAAATTACCGCAAATTCTTCCCCGCCATAGCGCGCCACTAAATCCTCCCGACGACTGCCACATTCCTTTAAAACCTGGGCCACCTGTTGCAAACACAGATCCCCAGCCTGATGTCCGTAGGTGTCATTATAATCCTTAAAAAAGTCAATATCGCATAATACCAAAGATAGGGGTTTTTTCTCCTGAGTGAGTCTCTCCCATTGTTGAGACAGATAGCGGTCAAACATTCGCCGGTTCGCGACTTGAGTTAATCCATCTAAAGTCGCCTGTCGGTGTAACTCTTCATTAGCAACTTCCAATTGTTGATACAGTTTTTGGAGTAATTCCGTGGCTAATTCGTGAATGTGGGCATGGGCGAGTAATAATTGATGCACGTCCAACAAGCGATAGGTCCCCGGGGCGATTTCCACCACAATCGGTTCATACAGTAAATCCGGCGATCGCGATAAAACCCCCTGAACTGCTGCAACAATGGTTACAGAACTTTTAAACCGTAAATATTCGATTTGAGTAAACCGATATAAAACATGAATCTGCCGTTTGAAAAATAATTCCAACCCGTAAGGCCGGGAAAGTTGCTCAAAAAATCGCCCCCGAGAAATCATCCCTAACAGTTCACCTTCCCCCAGCAAAATCACCCCAGGTAGTAAGGGATTTGCATTAAAAGTTTCGGCCACTTCCCGTCCCATTATTTCCGCATTCACCTGATAATCATACAGGGAGAGGGCCGATAAAGTTGATTTTAAATGCAACGTTTTCATGCAGACCCGATCGGACAGTAAAAAGGATGGATCTGGAAAAGACTGATTTAAAATAGAAGAGTTTCCCAGATCCATTGCGCTTGATGTATAAACTTTCATGTCTTCTCCGTCATTTAGAAGGTTTAGCATTGCCTCTTTCAAGGTTGAGTTGGCCCTCGGGATTGTTGAGCCGTGAGGGTTCACCCAGGTTGACTAGAGTCTGTCCATTGATTTCCCGTCAGAAACACCGGGCACTCGGGTACAAGAAGGGCAAAATTCGGATAAGAATATCCTAAACCGATTCCGGAGATTTCTGGGCAATCCTACAGATTTTTTAATGTTTTGATACAATTACTGAGGATTATCCTGAGCCAATAGAAAAAGTTTCTGAATTATTCATGAATTGGATAAAAAAAGATTAAATTTTCTTTAATCTTTTGTTAAACTTTAAATTAGTTTAAGCCCGGTTTTAATCCTTCATTACCCTGACGATCGCCTGGGGTGGACCCGGGAAAGCCGACGGCCCCGGTGGGACTGTACCCTGGAAAAGCTGGACTGGGGATCAGCCCAGGTGGAGGCGATTTCCAACCACAGGTTTTCCCTTGGACCTTGTAATATAGTGAGGACGGTTAGCACTGGGCTCCAATCTTTAGGGCCTCCAGAGAATTCTTCTGGGGTCATTGCCGTTCCTAGACTGGGAGGATTGAAACCAAAGGGAGACCTCACCCTGTAAAGAATCTGCACGGATCAACGGACTTTCCTCCCGGGTTAATTGATATCACAGCTCCTCACTGCGAAAAATAGGCCGAACCGCATGATGAATCAAGTACACAACGCCTTTACCCTGTTTATGAGTCTGCTTGTAGAGGCTCTGCCATTTTTGCTCCTTGGGGTATTGCTCTCTAGTGCACTGTTGTTGTTCGTCGATGAAAAAAAACTCATTTCCTCCATCCCTGCTAATCCGGTCCTCGGGGCCTTAATTGGGAGTTCCATTGGGTTTCTGTTTCCCGTCTGCGAATGTGGCAACGTCCCCGTGGCGCGACGATTACTGATGCAGGGGGCCTCCCCCTCGGTGGCGATCGGGTTTTTACTGGCGGCTCCCACGGTGAATCCGATTGTGATTTGGTCCACTTGGACGGCATTTCGGGACCAACCGGAACTGGTGGTGTTGCGGGTGATATTTTCCCTGGGAATTGCCACGATTATTGGCTCAATCTTTAGTTTCCAAAAAGATTTAACCCCTTTCGTCCAACCGATGGTAGCGCGGGCGATGGCTCAATCCTCGGGGGCGAAATCCTCCGGCACCCGGACATCCCCGGATTTGTCCTCAAATGCTGAAAATACCTCCCCCTTATTACAGTCCGGAACCTTTTTATTAGGGACCCCGGGCAGTCCCCAGCGCCTCGATGCCACGACGATGGAAACGGTGTTATTGGCATCGAAAGTTGGAAATTTGGGGGGTGCAGGGGCGGCCCTCCCGGGCGATCGCCTGTTTTCCCAGCGCCTGCGGTTGTTTGTGGAGAATGTCATGGCTGAACTGCGGGAACTCGGGGGGGTCCTCGTCTTCGGCAGTGCGATCGCCGCCATCATTCAAGTTGCCGCACCTCGGGACTTAATTCTTAGCTTAGGACAAGGGCCCGTTACTTCTATTATTGCCATGCTCGTCCTCGGCGCTGTCGTGTCCATTTGTTCCACCGTGGATGCGTTTTTTGCCCTCTCCTTTGCCTCCACCTTTACCACCGGCTCCCTGTTAGCCTTTTTAGTCTTCGGACCCATGATTGATATCAAAAGTATCGGACTGATGATGTCGATTTTTAAACCAAAAGCCCTGGTTTACTTGTTCTTAATTTCAGGACAGTTAACCTTTTTACTCACCCTGGCTTATAACTTGAAATTTAGCTAGGAGAAATCTAGGATAAAACTGCATCTCCGGTTCCCTCCCCTTGGCAAGGTCCGGGTTAGGGTGGGGTCCTCCTGACGTGGCTTGCGCCACGTCAGGAAGAATGAGTGGGTGGAGGGTCCTCGGGGGATTGGCGGTAAGCGGAAGCTCTCCCGTAGGGAATCGCACGTTACGAAGAAAGAGGTTGGCATCCGGCTCCATACAGGCGCGATCATCTCAAAGAGTGCGTTATGTGGCGATCGCCCAAGAAGAACCCCACCCTAACCCGGACCTTGCCAAGGGGAGGGGACCGGAAGTGCAGTTAAGTGTGAAAAACCTACTCTTGTAAGCTCCTATCTTATCTCTCCCTTGCCCATCCTGTTCCTCTTGCAACTGGAAACCTTTACATCTAATATGGCTGTTCAATCTCCCAAACTGTTCCGATTTTCGACCTGGGGACCCTGGATCGAAGTCCTCGCGATTTTAGCTTGGGGTATATTACTCCTCAAATATTGGGTGAGTGGGGAATTAAATATCCTCATTCACCCCAATTTCTTTGCCCTCACAAACGGGACTGGGGTGTTCTTGATTCTGCTTGCCTGCTATAAGGCGGCACAATTGGTCTATCAACAGTGGCGATCGCGACGGGTGCGGAATCGAAGGGGGAGCACCGCAACCCCCGAGATGCAGCATATTACCCTGTTTCCTCCGGGATGGAGTGCGACGTTGCTCTTAGTCACGGCAATTCTCGGGTTCCTAATCAGTCCGAGAGTCTTTGCCAGCGATAAGGCAATGATGCGGAATGTCAACGATTTTTTACCCGTCACCCAATCCCAACCCCAAGCGTTTCGCACAGCCAGAAAACCCGAGGAGCGATCGCTCATTGACTGGGTACGCACATTAACCGTTTATCCCGAACCCGATGCTTATACCGGACAACGGGTCAATGTCCAAGGGTTTGTCATTCATCTCCCAGACTTGCCCGAAGACTACCTGTTAATCTCTCGCTTTGTGATTACCTGTTGTGCGGCAGATGCCTATCCCGTCGGGCTGCCCGTGAAATTATCCCAAAGTCGCGCCGCCTATCCGCCTGATACTTGGTTAGAAATCCAAGGGGAAATGAGTACGGAAGTTTTAGAAAATCGCCGTCAATTGACCATTGTAGCGAATTCAATTGAAGAAATTCCCGAACCCCGAAATCCTTATGAATATTAATTGATGGGTTTCCCTGAACTAAAAACCAGGTGAGTTAACTCACCCGGTTTTTAGCCTCCACTTTTTATATATAGCGGTTGCTGGAATTATGAGTTACAGGGATTCCACAGGAGTGTCTTCCCCAGTTTCTGCCCGACAATTTAGGATTTTTTGGTAATTTTTTGAAACAACAGTTGCAGTCCCAGACAAAATAAACCCAAGGCAGCAAAGGCAAAGATAAAGGTTGCCAGGGTACTCACCCCGGTGACTAATGTCCGAACTGCGGCGGAAATATTCACGGCGATCGGATTATCCGAGTGAATCGGTTTGTTGGCAAAGGTGGAGGCGATCGCCTGGGTGAGCATCATACAGGCATAAGCAAATCCTCCAGAAATCAATGAACCCATAAAGCAACGCATCAGTGTGGGTTGAACGGGTTCTTCATGAGTCACGGAGAGCGGGTTGGGTTGAGTCGGTGTGGGATTAGTCATGAATTTTCTATAGTGAATGGACTGTTTAAATTTTAACGTTTGGATTTGGATATAGCAGTTCCCGGATCATGAGGTTACACAGGCTTAAAAGCATCATTATTCACTGAATCCCACAAGTGCCCCTGTCCATCCTACTACTTGCCCCACTTTTTTAGGTCCCTCCCTTAGACAAGCTATAAACCCCTATCGCAATTCATCCAACCAGGCCCTAATAATCGCTCAGAGGTCAGTTATCAGTACGAAGCAAGCTAAAAAAGAGTGAAGCGAAGGATTAATCAAATCGACTTCGTTTCACTCTAAATAATGGGTTGATTTATAAATTAACCGATACATTTCAGCCGTTCAATACGGCTAAACTAGGGCCAATTCATTGGAAAAATCTGGGGGAAGAATGTCAAAAGATTCGCTGGTTGCCCGTGCAGGATTCGAGGCTGCAAGGGGCATGGCAGTTGATGTCGTGATAAAGGGATGAGGTAAATCTGCATTGGGGCCACGTCGCAGGTCCAGTGAGATGGAATCGAGTGCGCCTGCCAATCCGAATGCTCCAGCATTATTGATAACTGTGGCCGTTAAATTCTGGCTAACAGTTTCATAAAATTCGTTAGGATTGGCATAATTCGTCAGATAATCTTGGGTAAAGTTAACCAGGGGTCTAATATCAGGAAAGGCTTCTAAGTTATCAACAAAATCCAGAGTCAGTATCCCATCGGCAACAGTACCCCCTTGGACGGGTATTAACAAATCTTCCAATTCTAATTGGACAATTTGCTGGTTATTTCCTGCTGCGGTTCGTGTGTTTTCACTGACAAAGGTATAAGGTAAAACGGCAATGGGTTCCCGGGTTAGGCTGATGGAGAGGGAATCCATTGTTCCTGATAGTCCTAATCCTGCGGCATTATTGAAAATCTCTGCCGTCAAATTCTTGCTGATGTTTTCATAAAGATCGTTAGGATTGGGATAATTGCCCAGATAGGATTTGATAAAGTTGGTTACCGGGGTAATATCAGGAAACGCTCCTAAACCGTTTACTTGATCGATGGTAAGCACAACATCGTTGACTGTTCCGCCTTGCACAGGTACAAACAGATCTGCAATTTCGACCTTTACAATTGAGTCATAACCCACTCCAGAAGTACCGATCGATGTAACGGTAAACGGATGAGGTAAAGCTGCATTAGGACCCCGTTCCAGTTCAACGGAGAGGGAATTGAGTGATCCGGCTAATCCGAAGGCTCCAGCATTATTGAGAATTGTCGCCGTTAAATTCTGAGTGACATTTTCATAGAAGTCGTTAGGATTGGCATAAGTGGTATAGCGGTTCCCGGACTCATGAGGTACAATACATAGGAGAACTGACTCATCTTAACCATCCGAATCTATCATGAAA
>JAMXFF010000033.1 GCA_025370845.1 Laspinema palackyanum D2a
TGGGCTTCATTCTCGCTCTAGCTATTGATTTTACGGTCGTTACTCCCTCTATGTTTTGTTAGAATGAAACAGCCCTATCCCGCTGAGGTGGAGCCATCAGACCCGAGCCTCTTTGACACAGGCTCATCCCCATCATCGTTAGTTCTACATCAGGACTTAGGCATTCCCGCCTAAACGACTTTAGTCGTTCCCCTCCGCTGTTCGTAGTAACGAATTCAGTCGTTATCCCCTCCGGTGTTCGTAGTAACGACTTCAGTCGTTCCCCTCCGCTGTTCGTAGTAACGACTTCAGTCGTTATCCCCTCCGGTGTTCTTAGTCAGTCAGTAAACTTAATTCATCTGGATCCTTCGGGCAAACCCAAAATGAGGGGCTTCCTAATAACGCACGAGTGAGCGCTTTTCTTCCCGCGACTGAAATGACCCCTCTTCCGATAATCTAGTTGACATAAAACTAGATCCAGAAACGTCCTGGGTGCAACGAGGCACAAGATGACCGAACCGAAAGTTACTAAAATTGATTTACTGCTGGCTTTAATGAGTGATGGGGAGTGGCACTACCCGAGTGATCTAGTAACCGTCAGCCATCGCTTTGGGGATACGATGCACCGAGCCAAGGAGAAGGGATATTTGATTGAAACCGAACGGATTAAAGGAAATGCTTGTAGATATCGATTAATAGGACATGAAGACTCCCGGTTCTGGAGCGATTTTCTCAAAAAACAATCCCAGAAAGTTTCTGATTCGGGAATGGGGAAATGTCCCAACCTGCAAGGGTATAGAATTGAAAACATCTCAGGTGTACCCAATAGCAATACGGTCACGATTGAATTGCGATCGCCTTCGGGCCATCAACAACATCTGACGATTTCATCCCTTGTAATTCTTAAGTTTTTGTTAGAGTAAACCCCGCAATTCCCCCGCTCACTTCCTTCCCTAAGAAACAGGGTTTCTGTCCTAAATTGCGGCAAAGCACCAAGATGAGGTTAAGAAACCGGGTTTCTTAACCTTGACCCGAAACCAAGAAACCGGGTTTCTGTCCTAAATTGCGGCAAAGCACCAAGATGAGGGTAATAAATCTGGTTTCTGACCCTCCAGAATCACGCCAACTAACATGAATTAAATCTGAGGTGTGCGCCGATCGCAATTTCATGAAAAGTTAGAAGGGAGATTGGCAACCCCATGATACCCCCTATACCCGCTTTCTCCTCCTTGTCTATAATGAATTGTATCAATACCTCGGGGGAGAAGATGTTTGATTATTCTGCTGCGCGGCAATATTTGCAAGCTAAACAACAAGCATTACAAGCTCACCGCTTAGGCTTATGGCAGCAAGCCAGAGCAGATTCCCAAACTATTATAACGATGATTATCGACCGATATGAGCCCCAACGAATTATCCAGTGGGGTTCAGTCTTGGCACCTCAGCATTTTTCTGAGGCTTCGGATATTGACTTGGCGATCGCCGGATTAGATTTTAGATCATTTATGAATTTGGTGGGAGAGGCTGAGGACCTGACTGATTTTCCGCTAGACTTAATCCGATGGGAGGATCTTCATCCCTCTTTTCAAAAAATTATTCTCATGAAAGGACAAGTTATTTATGAACAGGGATGAACTCTTGCTGCTCGTCGGCGAGATTCACGAAAGTAGGGTTGTACTGGGTAATATCCAGGGTTTGTATGCGGCATACGAACCGGATTTCCGGGATGAACAGAAACGAGATATCCGGGATGCGGTGATGTTGGCGGATATTTTTTGCAATACCTCCACCTGTGTCGAAACTATTTTGTTCAGAATATCAAGGGTGTTTGAGAATCATTTAGATGCTCATCAATGGCATAAGGAGTTGTTGCGAAAAATGCGGATTGAGGTTCCGGGTATTCGAAAGGCTGTTTTATCTCGCGACTCTTATACCCTGTTGGATGAGTTAAGACGATTTCGGCATTTCAAAAGGTATTACTATGATTTCGATTATGACTGGTCTCGGTTGGACTATCTGAAATCCGTTTATGAACGATTGCAGCCCTTGATTGACAAAGATTTGGAAGAATATATAGATTTTCTGCTCACTTGTGCAAATGAAGAGGCTACCTAGAAAGTTGTAGCGCATTAGTTAGAAACCGGGTTTCTTGAAAACATCTTTGGCAATGGGTAAAAACCCAGTTTTTTGTCCCTTGAACCGACGCATCAGGGTAACCAGTCCTGATCCAGAACTTGCTCTAAACTGAAGCAAGGGTCTTCGGGAATGAACTCTGAATTGAACCCGGTGGCATCGAGAAATAGTTTCCGCCCATTCTGATATTCCTGAATAAAGTTTTCTTGGAGATAGTTTTTGAGACTGGGACTATCTTTGAGGATGAGTTGAATTTGCAAGCGAAAATTTCTAATCTCTAATGTCCAGCCTCGGATACAAGTTTCTCGTTCTTGTTGCCAATATTTGACTTTGAGCAAGTGTTCGCACAGTCGCATCAGGTCGCTACAAATCGCCCGTTTATCTCTTTTGCCCAAACTTGTTATTTCCTCAATCAAATTCTCAAGGTCGATATGGCTGAAATCATGAGTTTGCAACTGGGCAATGGTTTGCTCTAACCAAAGTTGGTAGTCTGTGTCGTATAAGGGTAATGTTGATTTCATGGCGATGCCACCAGTTATTTTAAAATCTGTACGGGACAAGGTTCTGGTTTTATTTTAGGTTGCTCAAGGAACAGTGGGGAGTTTTGAGGCGATCGTCAGCAAAGGCGATGATCAAGGCTAACCCTTGCCGCGTGGGTTGGGTTGACTGAGGGAATGGCGATCGTACAGGGTTGCCGATGCAATATCGCTCAGGGTTGCCGATGATGGCAAGGGGAATGGAATAAGAAACCCGGTTTCTGCCGCCCCAGATTACCCCTTCCCCAAATACACCTCTCCCCCAACCATTCCTACCGCCACCAGGGCTAATCCAATCCAAGCCCCCACGCCACCCCACAGCAAAATACTCAGGGCAATCAGGAGGGTACAGCCGATATAGGTACTGGCAACCTGACTATGACTCCACCCTGCTTGCTGCAATCGTTGATAGAGGTGACTCCGGTGGGCCTTGAAGATGTTTTCCCGCCGGATGAGGCGGCGAACTAGGGTGGAGATGGCGTCTGCGGTGAGGGGGAGGGTGATGGCGAGGGCGGTCCAGGCTGGGGTGGGGCGATCTGCGTTGAGCAGGGCAATGGCGACGGCGGCCCCTAAGACCGTACTGCCGACATCCCCCATGAAGATTTTGGCCGGGGACCAGTTCCACCTCAGGAAGCCGAGGAGGGCAGCAGCGAGCAGCCACCAGAGGGGTTGGTTGAGGTAGAGGGCGAGGAAGCCGAGTTGCACCGTGGTGACTCCGGCGACTAAGCCATCTAAGCCGTCCATGAAGTTGTAGAAGTTAATCAGGGCGGTGATCGCAATCAGGGTGAGGAGGATGGCGATGATGCCGCCCCCTGTTCCCCAGGGGGTAAGCCCGGGTTGGGGAAAGGGGCCAAAACAGAAGATGCCGATACTGGCTGCGGTGAGTTGGACTAGGTAGCGGATACTGGCGGGGAGGTTGTGCTTGTCATCCAGGAAGCCGATGAGGGCGAGGGGAGTGAGGATGGCCCACAGTTGCAGTAAGAAGGGGTGGGGAGGGGTGAGGGGGAAGAGGTGTTCTGGGAAAAGTTTGGGGAAATAGGTTGAGAAGATAGGGGTTGATAGGGTGATGGCGGCAAAAGCGATGATGAAGCCTAAGCCGCCGCCTCTTGGGGTGGGTTGGCTGTGGGAACTGCGATCGTTGGGGATGTCAAGCAGGTTTTGGCTGAAGCGTTGTTTGAGCCAGCCGGTGGTGAGGAGGCTGAGGAGGAAGGAGGTAAAGGCGATCGCAAGATACATGGCTAACTGGAAATCATGCCTAGGCTACGCATTAACTCTACCTCTTGACGCAGACCTTCTTCTAAGGTGCGGGGGAAAAAGTCTAAATCTCGTTGGGCGGCATCATGGGGATAGGCTTTGTCTTCTTGTAGGCGAAGGATTTGTTCGCGACGGACGGGCGATCGCTCTTTTAAAAGATTTTCGAGAATTGTGGCTGACCAGACTCCTGCATTAAGAGGTAAAGAAATCTGGCGTACTGGTTTGCCGAGTAGTTCTCCGACTAAAGTTAGCAGTTCTCGGAAGGTGACAACCGTACCACCAGAGAGGTCATAAGCCCCTTGGATATGGGGTCTTTGAAGTGCCGTTAAGATAGCTTGGGCTAAGTCCTCAGCATGAACGGGTTGTATGAGGTTGTCACCAGAACCAAATACGGGGAAGAAGCCGTAGCGATCGCAGAATTTTATCAGTTTATGGAGGTTTTTATCTCGATGGGAACCGTATATCATGGTTGGTCTTAGCAAACAATAAGACCCTTGATATGTTTGGAGTTGACTTTCTGCTATTTTGTAATCTTGGGAATATTCATTATATTGAGAATAAATTCCAGTCGTTCCAATAATAATTAAATGCGGTAACTTTTGAAGTTTATCTAAACCAGAAATAATTCCCGGTATGTGTCTAAGTTGGGCTATGTGAATGATAGTGTCGGGAATAAAATCACTAAAAATATTTTTCCAAGTCTCAGGAGTTGAACTGTCTCCAATACAGTAGTTTAATTTCAGATTTAGGTTACTGAGGCTATTAGGATAGCTATTAGGCCGAACCAGACAATTTAATTCTCGTTCTGGAAACACTTTAGCAAAATCATTTAAAAATAAACCTCCAGTTAGTCCCGTACATCCAGTCATTAATATACTCATAATATTTTTATGATTAACTTATGTTAAGTATTAATTATGTTGGGTGATGATTTTAGTGCATCTTGGTAAGTTTCAATAGTATGTTGATACATCTTTTCAAAAGTATATTCTTTTTCATATCTCTGACGAGCTAATTGACCCATTTTGATGCGGAGTTCTGAGTCAGTGATTAGAGTTCTTAGACGAGTTCGTAAAGTGTCCACGTCTCCTTGCGGAATACAGTACCCTGTTTCCCCTTCAATAATTGCTTCAGAGCAGCCATTAACATCAGAAACGACAGTAGGCAAACCTGCTCTCATTGCTTCCAGAGTGGAAATAGGAAATCCTTCCCAATTGGTAATCAGGGCAAAAATTTGATATTGAGTAAGTCGCTCCGTGACATTACTACAAAAACCTAAAAATTTTATACGGTCAGCAATTCCTAATTCTCTCGCCATTGTTGTGTAGGTTTCCATCTCAGGCCCATCTCCAAGCAAGTCTAGTTCAACTTCTTTTAACGTTTGGAGTGCCATCAATATAGTTCTATGGTCTTTTTGGGGTTCAAAGCGAGCCACCATAACAATCCTAACGGGATTACCATGACCAGGACTAGCGATGAGTTTGGGAGAAATATCGCTAATACCATAGTGAATTTTAACTAAACGATTAGGTTCAATGCCTGCTTTAATCCCTAATTGGCGATCGTACTCTGAAACACAGATAATCCGGTCTGTAAATTTAGCTGCCCAATGCTCCAATAGTTGGTAAATAGTGCGCTTCGGTTCGGGAATCCCTTCAGTGAAAGACCAACCATGCGCGGTGAAAACACAAGGAACCTTGCTTTGGTGACTAGCCCAGCGTCCTAAAATTCCCGCTTTACTTGAGTGAGTAGCCACTAAATCCGGTTTAAATTTGCTAATTGTTTGCTTGATAAAACTGAGGGTGTGCCAATCTTCTACTGGATTAATATTGTTGTTAAACGTTGGGCAAGCAATATTTGGAATTCCATTTTGTTCTAATAAGTCATTATACTTTCCTCTGACACCAGTAAGAACACTAACCTGATGGTCATCTTTCCGAAGCCTTACTGCTAAATCTCTGACATGAAGTTGTGCTCCCCCTACTGCATCTGCTCTAGTAATAATCAATAAAATTTTCATGTATTCATTGATAGGGAAGAAAAATATTTAAACAGGCTGTAAAATCGTTGAAAACTCAGATACCAGTAATTCTTCATCTAAGATATTTCTAAATGGAAGTGCTAAATTTTGGCGTGCAGTTGGTAATTTTTTCCATTTTTTCATTTCAATAGATGAAACCTTAAAATTAGCTTTTTGAAATAAATCGAGCATCTCAGAATAACGTATTCTATTGGTATAAAATCCTGATTTCACCATAAAATCAGACTCCCAAAATTTTTCCGACAATCTAAGGTTATTAAGATTTCCTCCTAGATGATCTTTTAAGTCAATCACATGAGAGCAAGATCCAGTAGTTTTGATAATTCGGCGTAATTCTTTCATAAGAGCGAGAAATTCATGTTTCCTGATATGCTCTAAAACTGCTTGAGACCATATAAAATCAACTGAGTTATCGGGAATAGATTTTAAAGAAGATAAACCCGATGTCAGATAATCAGCAGAACAACTTTTAAGAACATCTGATACTGATTGCCAATCGGTCCATACAGGATCGACTGCTAATCCTTTTTTATAGAGAAAGTCAGCCATTATTTTGTAGGACTCGATATTCTGAGTAGCATAGTCTCCAGTATCAACAAGATAGGATGAAGAACCTCCAAAAGCTTTTGCAACTATAGCAGAAAATAGAGAGTCTCCTGGTCCTAATTCCAAGCTAATAAATCCTGTAGGAGGTTGAATTACATCGAAGTGCTGCTTAAAAACTGAATAAGCATAAGCAGGCTTCTGCATTGAACCATGTTCAAATAAAGAAAAATTTTTCCATACATGATAACTCGTTGGCCAACGAGATAAAATCACTTTTCCACCAATTTTGGCCCACCAGGGGATATATTTTTTAAAAGGCGTCATAATTTTTTTTACAAAACTCTGTGGTCTTTGTAACGTTTTAATCTACATATCATCATATCCACATCGCGAATCTTTGGAGAATATTTATATATTGATATAAACTTTACAGTTTTACACTTAACTATTATTTAGCTAAAACCAATAGAGAATATCCGCCTAGTAATCGGACTGCTAGATCTTGGTTGATTTTAAAGGCTATCTCTCTCGGAAATTTTAATATTCTAGACTTCATACTATGCGGCAAATCGTTAGACCCCGCAGTATAAACATAGTCAACTATATTGTAACCTGAATCTTTTAGGCTTTCTAGAGCAGTATCTTTAGAAAAGTAGTGTAAATGTCCTACGGTGTTTCTTAATTGAAGAATGGGATAGTTTCTCCATATATTTTGGACATTCATATCAAGAGGAATATGGAAAAGTTTATAGCTATTGGGTGTTTTAAATTGAAGCAATTTTAAAAATTCTAAATAATTTTCAATGTGTTCTATAACATCTATAACTAAAATTAAATCAAACACTAATAATAATGATGCTTCTTCAAAAACACTTTTTAAGTGAAACTGAATTCTGGGATTAATAATATCTTGGCATAAGGAAAAGGCATCAGGGGAAATTTCATAACCATGAAACTTAACATTATCAGGTAATCTTTGACAAAGATTATTTAAAACTTGTCCTGCACCACAACCGATTTCACCAATGGATGTTGGATTTAGGTTGTGCTTCTTAAGCATTTTAATTATTTGTAGAGATTTCCAGCTAGAATGTTCAGTATGCCACGTTGGATTATTTTCTAAATATTGAGAACCTGAATATCTTTTATCTTCCATATTTTTCTGAGTTATCTTACTCTTTAACTTGTTAAGTAATTGCTTCAAGAAGATGATAGGCAAAAAATAGTTTTACCTTTGGTTAATTAATTATTGATAATAGAGCTTTATCAATTAACCAATGTAACAAGAACAAATATTTCTTATTTTTATTAACAAATATTATTATATTAATATTTTGTTTTATTTATATGTTTGAGCCAACATACCGATTGCAACATCTAATGAAAATTGAGGATAAAAGTTCAAAAAAGACACTAAATTAGAAATCTCAGCACGTGAATGTTGAATATCTCCTGGTCGAGGAGTAGCAAAATTAACTGTTGAATTCCATTGAGGAAACCAGATTTTTAAAATATTCACCAGTTCTAACAGAGATACCGAGTGTCCTGTAGCTACATTATAAGATTTATACTGACCCAAAGTTAAGGGTAAAGTTAAAGCTTGGGTAAATACATTTGCCACATCTTTAACGTAAATAAAATCTCTAGTTTGGCTCCCATCTCCATAAATAGTAATAGGTTGTCCCTGTCGCATTGAATTTAAAAAAATTGACAAAACACCCGAGTAAGAAGAATTAGGTAATTGGCGAGGTCCAAAAACATTAAAAATTCGTAAAGCGATAAAAGAAAGAGGTAATGTCTCAGCAAATAACTGGCCGTACTGCTCACTTACGAGCTTTTGTAACCCATAAGGCGAGATAGGATCAGTTGGATGAGATTCTAAAATAGGTAACTTGATTGGATTACCATATACAGATGCCGAACTAGCAAATACTAGCTTAGGAATATTTAATTGCTTGCAAAGTTCAATAACCGAAATAGTGGCTGATAAATTATTGTTATGTACTTTCAGTGGGTTCTCCCAAGACAAACCAACAGAGGGAGTTGCTGCGAGATGTGCCACGCCATCGATTAAACTTGAAAAATCTTGAGGATTACAGTCTACTACATCTTTTTTGATAAATTGTAAATTAGGATGATCGCTCAAATTTTGTAGAAAACCTGTACTCAAGTTGTCAACTACAGTTACACGATAACCCTGAGATAATAGAGTTTCAGTAACATGAGACCCAATAAAACCAGCGCCTCCAGTAACAATAAAATGCATAAAAAATAGTAAACCTAGTATTTAAAACACCTAAAATTATATCGTCAGTTTAGTTATATGACAATTCGTCAGTACAGGTTGATTATAATTTTTTCACGCAACCCGATTCATAATACATATTTCAATTTTTAGACAGGATAGTTTGATAAAATGTATCATATTGAACAATAAAATGATCTAAAGAAAACTTGTGGATGATTCTGTCCCTTGCTAGGTTACCTAAAGCAATTCTGCCTTCTTGTCCTAAGTCAATTACTTCTTTCCATGCATTAGCCAAGGCTAGTGGATTGCGCGGCGGGACTAGGTATCCTGTTTGGTTGATTAGGTAAGCTGAATCTCCGACATCGGTAGCCACGCAAGGAATACCACAACACATAGCTTCAGCAATTACGTTAGGAAATGCCTCACTATAAGAAGACAACGAAGCAATATCTAAAGCAGCATTAAGGGAGGGTATGTCATTTCGCTCACCCAACAAATGCGTCCGTTTGGTCAGATTTAGTTGAGTGATGGATTTAGATAAGTAAGTATTTTCCCAATTAACACCTTTTCCTGCTAAAACAAAGTGGATATCTAAACCAGGAATTTGTTCAAGCAACAAGGAGGCTGCTTTTAAAAAGGTTTCATGATCTTTCATCGGGTGAAACCTAGCTATTAATCCAATCAGTAGAGAATGATTGGATAAACCTAGCTCGGTTCTAATAGCACTTCTAGCTTTCTGTGAGGGGACAAACTGACAGGTATCAATGCCATTAGGAATAACTATGGTATTTGGGGGCAAGTATCCTAGTTGTTCATGCTGATGCTTACTGATCTCCGAAACAAAAATAATAGCTGTGGCCCACCTAGAAAGAAAAGCAGATAATTGAATTACATACCCTGTCATTTTTTTCTCATACTCTAGTGAATATAAACAATTATGAATATTAAGTACAACAGGAATGTTTCGAGAAACAAAAAAATTGCTTACTTGAGCTGCTAAATTTCCGTGATACATCCACCCTTGAATTAAATCTGCTTCGAGCTGAGATAGGGTCTTAATTAACAAATAGGTTTGTGCTGGTGTCGGTATGCCATTTTTTATACCAATGGTATAAACAGATACACCCAAAGATTCTATTTCTTCGAGTAGCTGACCTCCCTCCATTAAAGAAATTACAACTGACTCATAGCAATCTCGATTGAGCCGAGACAGAAGCCTATATAATACCATTTGAGCACCATGTGCTGCCAGATCTGTTGTCACATGAACAATTTTAATAGGGTTTTTTTTTGAATTACTCATTATATTTTTACTATTAAAATAGTTTTAAGTATTAAAATTAATTAAAGTAATGATATGATGTTATATTTTTACTATTAATCACATTTTTTTGATGGGGTCCTTCTTTAGACAGAGAGCATAAGCAAATACAGATTGGCCTACGATATGAAATATAGTAGCATAATGAAAAGTTGTAATTACTAGAATTAGAATAGCTTTATAATTCCGTTCATTAAGATGCGTAACTATAGTGGTAATAATAATTACCAAGCCTAGGATACCACTGACGGAGAAAAAGTTTGTCCAACCAAAATCACTTCCTATCGGAGTATTCTCTCTATTTGTAAAAATATTCCCAAACCATATTCTAAATATACCATCGCTATCGCTTAAATTGTAAGATTCAAAAAATTGAGTGAATTTAAGATTCCACAAAAATAATATATACCAGGGTGATATTTTGGTTATAAGTATGCCCTTTTCCAATTGTTCAAAATAACTAGCGATCACATAATAAATTCCTAATAAAACAGGAGTGAACATAATAAATAGGGAAAAATTTTTAAATTTCCGAAGCATAAACAATATACATAATGCTAGATAACCAGTTCCAGAAACACAAAGTAAAATAGCAATTATAGGTAAAATATTAGCCAACTTTTGCTTGTTATTTTGAATTTTTATATTATCTTCCTGTAAAGACATCAGAGAAACCAACACACTACTGGTCACTGATGGTTGTCCGCAAAAACCATAAGGACGTTGATAAAAACCAAAAAAGGCTGTACGGACACTAGCTATATTTGGATCGGGATAATTTGGTAAAAAGTCAACCGGAACAAAAGTGTTAACTAAAAATGCTTCAGCAATAGTTAGAAGTGATAAATATAATAATAGCTTTCTCAAATTAAAAAAATTATAATTGTTTAAAGATTTGAAATAAACATAATATACTATAAATCCGAAAGAATACATTCCCACTAAAAGCCCCATATACACGCCACTAAAAGCTAATTTTATAACACTAAAGATTAGTATTAGTGTGATTATCAAAACATCTTTGAAATCAAGTTTAATTTTCCGGGAAAATCCCGTCATAATCAAAAATAACGGGTACAGGAAAAACCCAACCCCCATATAATAAACAATAAAGGGCAAATAAACCAATAGTTTTCGTAACTTTAACCGAAAAATAGAAAAATCCATAATTAATTTAATACACTTTATAAACCATCTAATAATCCCCGGATTGTGTCAGGGATGATTAATAACTACTTTATATGTTTACGCCGTAAAATTTTCTGTAAAATTGGCGAAGTTTAAGTATAAATTGAACGATAGGTAAAGGCATTAAACTTAACACCCCTAATAAGTAAGATTTACTACATAACGGATAGTGTCTTATTGCCGAATACAACAGTTGACGAGCCTGAGAATTTTGTGATTTCGATAAAAGTTTGGCGGATGTATTCCAATAGGCATTACTCATAGCTTGAGAATAAACAGGGGCATAAACTTGTGGATAAATTTCAGTTATACGTTTAATTACTGCTATCCATTGTTGATGAAATTTCAAAGGATCATAATTACTATTGCCTATCATGTTGGCATCATGTATGCGATATCTACCTAATGGCTCAGGTATCCATGCTAAAGGGTAACTTGCAGCAATACGCAGCCACATATCCCAATCTTCTAAACCTTGAAGCAGTCTACTTTCATCAAAATACCCTACTTCTTCAAATACTTTTTTATTGATTAGAGGAGTACAAGAAAATATAAAGTTATTGATTAGTAGCTTGGAAGCTATATTATTTCCTTCATAAGGTTTAAAAAGTTGATGAGCCAAAAATAGTCTTTGTCCACTTAAATGCTCGAATACTTCTACGTCACAATAGACAAAATTTATAGAAGATCCAGAGTCGATTAAGGCCATTTGTCGCTCAAGTTTGTTTGGTAACCACATATCATCAGAGTCTAAAAAAGCAATGTACTCACCATTGCAGGCTCGTATGCCTACATTACGAGCGGCTCCCTGACCTTTATTTTTTTGATAAATATAGCGCAGAGTTGAACCATAATCATTAAGAATTTCAGCCGTTCCATCAGTGGAACCATCATCTATAACAATCACTTCAAAGTCTAAGTATGTTTGACTAAGAACGCTGTTAATGGTTTCTTTTATAAAACGTTTGCAATTGTAAGTAGGGATCACTACGCTTACTTTAGGCAACTCTTATCCTCCTAAGCTATTTTTGTTTTAATGGCTTCCGTCTTACATCTCAAGGTTGGATCTAGCCCAACATACGCTGACTCAGATAAAGTTTTGCTCTTTTGAACACTGACGAGTGCCGCAGGCAATCCAGGTGAATTGAATTTGCTCTTTTGAACACTGACGAGTACCGCAGGCAATCCAGTTGAATTGAAGTGATTAAAGATATTGCCATCTAAAAACAATACAACCCTAACTTCAGTTTGTATAGACGAAACTTTTTATTTGATTCTAATAAAATCATTTAGCAATTTTGAATTGGGTGACAGATGAACTGAGATTTTAGATTTTCGTTGATACAGAAATGATAGATTGTTTTTGTGAATTTAATCTGATCTACCTCTTTTTACTTCATGAAAAATACTATCGCTTTATTTTAAGCTACACAGTAATAAGTCATAAAGGTCTAGATAACTTTTTAGAGAAATATCCGATGTAAAATTTGACTCAAAGCGTTGTTTTCCTGCTTCCCCCATTTTTTTTATTAACTTTGGATCGCGACACAATTCAGAAATTGCCTTGGATAGACTTAAAGCGTCGCCTGGTTGCACAAGTAAACCAGTTTTTCCATCCTCAACTTGTTCTGGTATCCCAGCTACATAGGTTGAGATTACTGGTTTGCCAAGTAACATCGCTTCTAAAATCACAAAGGGAAAATCTTCATCCTTAATTGAGGGCAAGACGAGAAAATCAGACGCGAATAATTTTTCTAAAACATCTGGGCGATGACCCCAAAAAACAATATTTTCTGAAATCTCTAATGATTTGGCATAGCATTCTAGACTTTGGCGCAATTCTCCATCCCCAATCACCCATAGTTTTAAGTGATTCCATAGGTGGGGATTATTATCCTTAATAATTTTAATAGCATCTAATAGAAACCTATGACCTTTTCTCTCAACCAACAGTCCCACAACAGATATTATAATTTCACAACTCCGACATGGATTTTGTTTGATTCTTATATTTTTATTTCGGTTGTCATAAATTTCTATGGGTTCAATCCCATTGGGAATAAACTTTATTTTTTTATTGGGTAAACGGAGGACAGATTGTAGCCGGGTGGCGGCACTTTTTGAAGCGGTAATAAATATTGTAACTGAATGGACGACCCATCTATCGAAAATAGCATCAATCACTCTACCTAAGCTGGTATAGCCCGCTGCCATATTATTAACAACCATAATGACAGACTTAACCCCAGCTAGACGAGCTGCTATGGCAGCCGATCGAACTGTTCTGGCAGCAGGATATCCGCCATTATTTAAGTGAACAATATCAGGAGAAAGTTTCTTGAAAAATCGAATAAACCAGAATATTTCATAAAAGGTTAATGGTAATCGAGTGATTCCTGTGGACAAATACTGTAGTGGTTTGGATATATGGTTAAATGGGGGGATAAAGTTCTTCTTAGGCCACGTACCGGATATAAAGGTAAGAGGTATTACTGGAATATCGGAAACAATTCTTTTTTCTAGATCATTTTTATACTCAACAGAGTAACGATAACAGAAAACGATTTCATACTTATTTTTAATACGTTCGCTATTCAAAAATAGGGGTAGCATATTCTCACAACCACCAAAAAAAGGACAGTCAGTATAGTATAAAATTTTAGACATTATTATTTTTATAGAATTGTTTAGGTAAAATAAAAACCTAAGCGATTTTTTTCGCAATCACAACAACATCCAAAAATAATTCTCTTGAATCTGTAAATATTTTTTGTAAAAATATTCCGAGTATTTGGATAGGAAAACAAAGCAGTAATGAAACTAGGCGAGTCCCCCCCCTGATTGGGGGTCGAAGATTAGATATGCACCACACTGAAAGTAATTGAGCAATAGCTTCCAACCCACCAGTTGTTTTTTTACACTCACTTACTTCAAATCCTACTTTAGTAAGCATTTTAATAATTTGAAAGCTAGAAAATCGATAAAAATCATACGGTTGTTCATGCTCTTGATAAACAAATGGTGCAGATAGAATTAAGTGTCCACCAGGCTTTAAAACTCGAAAAGCTTCCATTAAATAGGTTTCAGGATCAACCACATGCTCAAGAACTTGTGTAGTTAAAATTCCATCAAAAGAGCAATCTTTTTCAGGAATTTTCTGGCCATCATAATAATAATCTGCTAATTTTAATGTCTTATCTCTACCAGAAACTTCGACATCTATACCAATATATTCTGCTTTTCCACTAAACAAATACTCATAAGGGCGGTTTCCGCAACCATAATCTAGCCATCTTTCTCCTGTTCGATCCGATTTTATGACTTTCTCTACCGCTTTTGATATTTGTCTGTGTAAATTATATTCAACAATAAAAATTGGACTAAATGGTGACAAATAAGGCTTTTTTATTTGCATACTCTTAAATAGAATGTGATATCATCAAGAGGATAAAGATGTGACAAATACCACTCATAAGCACTTGGTGTCCAATTTGCAACTATCAAAATTATTTTTTTGAAAATACTGTTTTTGAGAGTTTCATTGAATATGCGCTTTTCAATTTTAAATCGAGCCGAACTGTAATCATAAAGCTTGCAGTGAATATGATTTGGATCGAAATAGCTTATTGAATCAACTGAAAAAAAATGCTTATGCGTTGGATCGATACAAGCCCATCGCGATCTGAAATAGGGAACAATGATTTTAACTAATGCATTAGGCTTTCCAATTCGGTGAAGTTCTTCTAGTGTTTTAATTACATCATTGAGATGCTCTAGTACATTATCAATATATATTTCATCAAAGATAGATTCTTCAAATGGATAAGGAGTTATATTTAAGTCATGGATGATATCAGCTTGTGATCGCGGATTGATATCAATGCCAATTGCTCCATCTCTCTTCCGATTTCCACAACCTACATCAAGAATTTTAAATGTTAAAGGATTCATAAATAAATATTTTTAATTAATTGTTTAGATAACGTTTTAAGCTTCTAAAGCCAGACTGACACTGAGTGATCCTATGATCTAATTCATTTTTGATTCTATATTTAGAGCAACATTTGTTCTTGTTTTACTAAAGATGAAAACTCTTGCCAAATACTTTCCTCGACAGTTTCTTTGCTTCTGATATAGTTATCAACATACTCAGCATATTTTTCTCTATTCACTGGCTTACTCTTTTGATATGCTTTTAAGTATTCCCTTTCATGAGCTTCCAGAAATAAAAGTGGGCCATCCAGCTCAATGCTCAGTTGATTAATTATCAAAGTTTCTATAGTGAAATACTTCTTTGCAAAAAGATCTAAATCCTTAGACATCATCAACAGGATTATTGGTTTTTCCCATAAAACAGCATAGGATAAGGCTGTTGAGGCGTGAGATAACACTAATTGACTATGTTGAATTAATTGTGCTGTCATACCATCATAAACGTCTCGCCTGCCAAAAAGATTCCTATATTTTTCCTCTATTACCTTCACCGAGGAATGGGCTGCTACTTTGACGCTCCATCCCGTAATCTTTTCAAAAATATCAAAGGCATTTTGTAGCGATATATAATAATTGTCAATTTGGTTTTGGCTGAAATAGGGAAGTCCCAGGAGAATTGCATCACTTCCTAATGCTATACCTGAATCAATAAATACTATATAATTACTGCGAGCAACATTCCTGTCCAGGGTTTGTGCTAAATTACTTTCTACCATTTTATAAGTATAATAATCTTGAGAACCAATCCACAACTTTTTTTCTGCAGTTAAAGTCTGACGATCCAGTGATTTTCTACCAGCAACAAGAGCAATATGGGGAGCAATAATTTTCCATTTTTTTTGTTTTTGCCCTATTTTTTTGGATAATCTTTGCCACAATTGAGGAGGATTGTTTTTTAAAAGGGCTAAAAATATTTTTATTCGACTGGGTGTAGGGAGTGTTCCTGTTCTTTGAAGGACAATGCGAACTCCGTATGTTTGTAAAATATTTTGAATAAAAAAGGTATATTCTCCTAGTCCAAGAAAATCGATGGCATACTTGGGCTGTAGTTTAACAATTATTTTTACAAAATCATCAGAAGTATTGATTTTAATAATACTAGGATAGTTATATTCGATGAAAGAGAGTTTTTGAAACCCGACTCGTAGCCAAGGATTACAATCTAAAACGATCACATCAAAACTTTCTTTGAGATATGGAACGCCAGTTCTTTTGTAATTTTGCTCGGTGAAAGGAGCTCCTAAAAGGATTGCTATTAAAGGTTTTTGGGATAATTTTGGGTCATTCATTGCCACTAAAATTTTTGTATTTTATTGCCTGAATTAATTACTATAGTTCTTACGGTTTTTCTATGTAAGAGATTCTTTGCCAAGAGCAACATCAATACTCAACCAAAAGGATCGTGCTTCAACTAAAGCCTTAGCTCTATGTTTACCATCTTTTGCTATTTCCTCCCTTTTTTCTTGATTAATTAGATAGTATTCAATGGCTTCAATAGCTTCTTGAACAGAAGAAAATGAGACAAAATGCTCATTAGGGGCAAAAAAACGATGAATTCCGGGAACTTCAGGAGCCACCAATAATGTTCCACATGATATCACTTCTAAGTAACGATAGAGAAAATGGGGAATCCATGTCCAATCCGTGCCAGATTGTTCCATTTGATTGGCGGTTGTTACTACTAAGTCTGCATTCTTCAACCGAACCCAGTAGTCAACATCTGAGATTCGAGCAGAACCAAGTTCACGTCCTTTTATCTCCAGAGTAAATCCCCGTTGTTCTAACCCTGCTTGAATTTCTTGCAGAATTGAGGTACGTGGCTCATATAAAGAGCCAGTAAATATTGCTTGAGAAGGCGTATTTGTTGAAGCTTTAGGCAGAGAATCTAAGAATTTCATGGTATTCATTGATAAAGGCATGAGACTTGGGCCAACCAATCTTCTATGAGAAAATATTGGGTAAATTTTGCGGGGTGACATAAAGATCACAACAGCACCAGTCTTTGCTGTCACAACAGCACTTTGAACACGCCAAGTTCTAACAGCTAAATCGGTCAGCAACACAATAGGTGTAATTTTTCGATAGCAAAGCAGTACAGCAATATTAAATGATTGCCACAGACCTTTTATCCCGTGTTGACTGCCGGTTCTAGGATCGTAAAGATAGTGCGTAGGTTGAGTAATATCTAAGGCCTTTTTGATTTGGAAAAAATAATCTTCATCTGGGGTCACTTCGATTTTATGAACTTGCTCAATGTTCAGATATTCACAAGCTGAAGCATAAAGTTCTTTAAATTCAATGGATTCCCATCCTTTGATTCCGGCTTCTATGCACAGTGTTGAAGGTTTATTTTCCGGTCTCGATGGCTTAACAACTAAGCGCACTAATTGAACAAGCGATAGAACAAGCCATGACAACCAGAATGGAATAAATACTATTCTAGGGACTAAAGTGTTCCGATACCATGCTTTAAAAATGTTCACCAATATCACCTCGAAATAGTTAACTGCTGAGATTCTCTAATTAATTGTTTTACAAGGTCTTTAAATTCAAAGGAACTATCCCAACCTGTAGCTAGTTTGAGCTTAGATGGATCGCCAATTTTTGTTAAAGAACGTCGTACTAAGATTGAATTATTTTCTACAATATATTTGGTAAAATCTAGTCCAAAATATCCAAATGCTATTTCAGCAAACTCACGAACTGAATGAGCTTGACCGCTGGCTATGATAAAGTCTCCGCTTTGGTCTAGTTGGAGAATTTTCTGAAATCCTTTGATAAAGTCTGGGGCATATCCCCAATCAACTTTTGCTGATAAGTCTCCAATAAGGAGTGGTTCTGATGATCCTGATGCTATACGAATGGCTGCCTGAATAATTTTTTGCGATAAAAAGTGATGAGGTCGAAGATATGACTCATGATTGTAAAGAATTCCAACTGAAGCAAAAATGTCAAATTTTTCTCTAAACTCTCGGCATAGCCACATCCCTTGTGCTTTAGTGATTCCATAAAATCCTTGGGGCGATAGTGGTGTTGTTTCGTCTTGAACTTCGCCATTTTGTCCACTAAATACCAGTGATGATGAAGCATAAAATAATCTGCATGAGGGGACAATATCCCGAATCGCACAAAGGAAGTTTAACAATCCGGTAACATGAGTTTCTTGGGCTAAATCAAAAGAGTTTTTGATATTGCCTTTTACTGAAACTTCCGAGGAACTATGATGAGCCGCAAAATAGTAAATTTCTGAAGGTTTAAAGTCTTTAATTAGAGCGTAAACTGAGTTGATATCACTAATATCTGGCTTAATCTCTAAGCAAGAGTCGTCTGTAGCGCCAACAGATGCTCGACTAAACCCTAACACTGTGTAGCCTTGTTCTTTAAGGCTTTGGTAGAGAAAAGTTCCATCTTGACCACTATGCCCTACTATAATTGCTCTCATTATTGGTAAGACTAAACAATTTCAATTTCTGGTAAAGGGAAAATTAATTTTCCACCATTTGCTAAATACTCTGATTCCCGCCGAATGATAGAGTCTTTAAAGTGCCAGGGCAAGACTAACATATAATCTGGTTTCATGGCTCTGGCTTCTTCTTCGGAGACAATAGGAATATGGGTGCCTGGTGTGTACGAGCCAAACTTGTCCGGGTTAACTTCTGCAATACAAGGAATATCTTGAGCAGTCAAACCACAAAATTGTAGAAGGACATTACCTTTAGTTGATGCTCCATAGCCTAATACTTTTTTTCCATCCTCATTCAGAGCCCGAATAAGGCTAAGAAGATTTTTTCGATGTTCAAAGACGCGCTCTTCAAAACTACGAAATGGTCTGGGGGTATGTAAACCCATCCGATCTTCTTGTCCTAGTAGCCAGTCAATCAGTTTATCATTGGTTTTGATTTGAGAATCTTTTCGTGCGGCGGTTACAGCAAAACTACCGCCGTTGACAGCATTCATCTGTACATCAACTACTTTGAGATCGCAGTCTTCAAGAAGCTTCTTGACAACCCCTAAAGAGTAATATTCTAAATGCTCATGACAAACAGTATCATAGGAATTCATGCGGAGCATCGTTGGCATATAGCTCTGTTCAAAGTGCCATATCCCATCGTGAGCTAGAATTTTATAGATATCTTGAACAAATTTTTGGGGAACATCTAAGTCATAAAACATAGCAATAGATGTTACGACTTTAGCATCCCGATCGGGAAATTTAGAACGATAAATATCGGCAGTAAAAAAATCTGGTATTAGAGCAATTTCATTCCCGTAATATTGGCTAAATTTTCTGCCCGTTGGGTCAATTCCTAGGCGCTTAATCCCGGAACCATTATAAGCTCGTAGTAATGTTGCATCATTACTGCCAATATCTAGAACTACATCACCCTGTGAAATAGGAACAAATCTTTGTAAATATTTCACTTTTTGGGTAAGGTGCGAGACCATAGAATTATTCAAGCCAGACCGATATCCATAGTTATCACCATACATTTCATTGAGGTCGTATGTATGTTGTAGCTGTAGGAGACCGCTTTCAGGACACCAGACTAGCTTCAAGGGACCAGTGGTGATAGGTGCTGTTTTATCTTTTGGAAAAACACCAGTCAGTGCTTGTAAACCGAGATCAAGAACCGTTATCAGGTTTTTACTTTCACTAATTCGGCAGGAATCAATTTCAATAAAGTTCATATTCATTCTTTTATCTAACTAAACTCAAATACATACAATACTTTGCTGTTCAATTCGTCTTTTACCTTTAGACTGGATTACTTTTGGTAAAGTTTCTAGTATCTCCAATGATTTTGGCTGGGACCCCAGCAACCACAGCATAATCGGGAACATCTTTGGTAACAACAGCGTTGGCAGCTACGACAGCGTTATTACCCACTGTCAAACCACCTAAAATGATTGCACCAGATGCAATCCAAGTACCTTTCCCTATGTGTATATCATACCCTGATGGAGGGACTTCCTCATCTCCTCCTCCCCAAGAATCGCTCTCGAATCCAGGTAGCAAAGAAGCTCTTTGTCCTTCATAAAAATTGTGCTTTCCTGTAAGAACCATGACATTATAACCAAATATAGTTTTATCTCCTACATATATAGAACCACTAGATAAATTAAAAAGAGTATTGCTAGCTGCAACTTTTTCACCCAAAATTAATTTTCCATTGTCTCCCACCGTATAATATGTTTCATAAAAAAAATACAGAAGGAAGCGCATAAATGGTCTAACAAATCTTCTCAACTTTCGTTTTATCATCATAAATAATCTCTTAATTTATATAATACCCACTCCACACTAAACAAATTTTTCCTATCACTAAGTATATATTTTTATTAAATAATTAAAAATATATAGCAACCCTAAATCATTTGGACAAGGAATACGATGCCCAAAAACCTTGAATTGCAAGGATATTGTTCGCATTCCACAGTTTTTGGGCTTGGAGTGATTGTCAAAATGATTTAGGGTTGCTATATCTACCAAACTACATCTACTTAGAAATAAAAAGTGCATCAGCCCACCAGAGCCATTCGTCATGGGCTCTATGTGGATAGAGCCAGGCTAGTCTGTAGCCATTTTTGTCTAGTTCAGCAAGAATTTCATGAAAACTTTGTTGATTATCATAAAAGTTCTTAAAATTGACTTCAACTAAAATAGTCTCAATTGAGTTGGGGTTCAAAAACTTCCCCGCTGATTTAATAACATCTAAATCAGCACCTTGAGCATCGGTTTTTAATAGCTTTATGGGAGTTCCTAAAGTATCTAGCTTTTGTTGAAGAACAAAAGTATCTAATCTGGTTGTATCGACAGTTACCTTTTTATTCAAAGTTAACCATTTTGATGGCTGATTAGCTATAGGTTCTAAAAGACTTGAGCCTACATCGCTTTCCATTACATAAAATGTTGCTGAACCGACTTGAGATGAAATAGCTTGGTTAATTGGAGTGATTTGTTGGTATGTAGATCCTAAGAGTTTCAAATCATTAAATGCTTCAGGTACCGGCTCAAATGAGAATATTTTCACTTCAGGAAATACTTCAATAACTTCTAATGCAAATTGACCTCTATTAGCTCCCACATCTAAAACTATACTGTTAGGCTCTAGGATTCTTAACAAATCTCGCTTTATAGCTTTACTACAAGCATCTAAATCTTCAGCGTCTAGGTCGGGTCGAAAAAATTCATGAGGTTTATTCATTGTGCTAATCCTGGCTAAGTTAGGTTAATGCGATAATGTTGCTAAAAAAGATAGTTTAGTTTAGCCCATATTGTTAGTTTGGTTCTGACAGTTAGACATCTAGAGTGAATCTCCAAAATGGTAGATCATATCCATCCCTAATCAAATTCTGTCGTGCTTTTACTAACCCATCCCCTACAAAGTTGAAAAGATGGGCTGTTGCAACAGCATCAACTCTATGATCAGAGAGTCCTTCAGCCAAGTGCTGATCCTTGCCCGCACCACCAGCGATAATTAAAGGCACTGTAATGGATTTAGGTAAATGGTCTAACATACCAAAATCATATCCTTGCCCTGTACCATCGCGATCCATAGAGTTTAGATAAAGCTCACCTATTGGCAAATTTGCTAAATTAGACGACCAATTGGCCAAAGAAACATCTTGGGGTATGCTACCATGATTAGTCCAAATTGTATAACCCTTGTCCGAACCTTTTACATCAATAGAAGCAACAATACATTGTTGACCAAATTCTTGAGAAATTTTTTGAACCAGACTGGGGTTATTGAAAATACAACTATTTAAAACTACTTTGTCTGCACCAGATTGTAGCAAATTCTTAGCGTGTTCAATAGTTCGGATGCCACCGCCAGCAGCAATTGGGATAAAACACCCCTCAGTTAGAGTCTGGAGACAGTTACAGAATTCTTGTGTATCTCTTTGGTCCCGTGAAACATCAAGGATAATCAACTCATCAATAGAAAAAGCAATTCTAGAAAAATTATAATTTTTTTGAAGCCACTCAATATTTCCTACCTTTTGAAGACGGAAGTTGCGACTTAGCATGAAAAAGCCATTCTTATATAAAAGAGTGAAAATTATTCTTTTTTTTAACATTTTTAAAGCTTGAGAAAATTTTTTAGCAGCATTAACCCATTAGTCTGACTTTTTTCTGGGTGGAATTGAGTTCCACAAATATTACCTATTTCAAATCCTGCCAAAAACTCTACCCCATAGTAACAAGTAGCTGATCTGCCTTGTAAACCATCTGGAAGCATTCGGTAAGAATGGACAAAATAAAAATCGGCTTCATCAGTGAGATTCGCGAATAGCCCCTTACATTCAGTAAATTTAACTGTATTAAAGCCTATATGAGGAACTTTATTGCCCATTAGTTCTGGGTTAGTAAATCTATCTACTCGATTGGGAATTAGACCTAAACCTGGTGTGTCACCATCTTCTGTACCATGAGATCCCAATAACTGCATTCCTAGGCAAATTCCTAAAATTTTACATCCTCGCGATTGAACAGATTCTAAAATTGCTTGGTCTAATCTAGAGTGTCTTAAAGTTTCCATTGCTTTGCGGAAAGACCCCACTCCTGGGAGAATCAAACAGTCGGCAACTCGAATTTGTCCTGGATCACTACTGATATTAGCTTCACTTCCTAAATAACGAATAGCATTGAGTACAGACCAGAGATTACCTGCTCCATAATCTACCACTATAATATGTTGTTTCATATTATCTTAATTTAGCTGAATGTAGTTAATTCAAAACTTATTCAATTGTGAAGGTTGGAGTCCACCGATCATTTACTTTTTCAAATAAATATGGATTCGCCCACTTATCTAGAACATCATCAAACTCTTGTTGAGTCATTTGGTAGTATTCTAGATAATCTGGAATAAATTCTTCTGGATAATGCCCATCGTATAATTGTACAAGGTTAACTGCTTGTTCACGAGTCATAGCACCTCGCCGAATTTCAATACCAGCATCTTGGGTAGCTCGTCCAAAACCAAACTTCAGATACATCATGTAAGTATGAAGGGCATATAATGCTTGATCATTTTGAGCAAAGTTTGTAAATGTTCCAGCATTGTTTTCTGGTGCCTCCTCTAAACCACAATGTTCTTTAGCGGTAATATAATTGCGGTACGGATCCCAGGATTCAAAGTAAGACCAATGAGTAATATTTAGCTCTTTTCCTTTAAGTTCTTTATCAGTTGGAAATAAAAAAAAGTATAGTTCTGAATCAGGGAATCCTGAAGAACGTAAGACTTGTTCATAACCTCCCTCTAAATAAATTCTTTTCATGTACTGAATATCATACATCGCACGGTTTTTAGATTCAGTTGAACCACCATATTCAACCTCTCCATCTTCCCCATAGAACAATAGGGGGATATTTAGATTGACCGCGAGACGAACCACAGCAGATTGGATAGCTATCAGCCAGCCAAAATAGGGGAAGCCTTTTTCAATAAATCCTTGGCGATTGAGTACAGCCATCGCGTGAGAATCAGGGCTGATTTGAATATGATTATATCCCCTCTCAATGTAGTTCCTAAGATTTGTATTTCCTAGTTCAAGAGATAAGGCAGGAGTGACTGTAACAGCTAAAGGATTCATTCCATACTTGTGTTTGAGTTGATAGGAAACATAAGAGCCATCTTTGCCTCCACTCACAGGCACAATACAGTCGAAACCACCTGTTTTAGATCGATAACGATTTAAGATATTTTGTAATTCTTCTTCTCGAACACTCCAATCCATTACCTGCTTTTCTTCCATCCACTGACAGGCATTGCACCATCCTCTTTCGTCGAAAGAAATACGGGGACGGGTGGACATATTTAGACAGTTTTTACACCAAAAAACTTTTTTGTTTAAATTAGTTACCATATTTTTCCAACAGATATACTCGTATTAACAATTTGAGATAGTAGCTACCAAGCACTCAATCCACCATCAACAATAATATTTTGACCAGTGACGTAACTTGAGGCGTCAGAAGCAAGATATAACAATGCTCCTACCATTTCTTCAGATTGGCCCATGCGGTTCAAAGGAACACGATTTGAGTAGCGACGTTTGAATTCTGCATTTTGTCCACTTTCTACACCTCCTGGAGTCAGTGTATTTACTCGAATCCCATATTTTGCCCAATAGGTTGATAAATATTGGGTTAAACCAATCACACCCGCTTTAGATGCACTGTAGACTGCTGGTGTATTGATTGGGCGTTCGAGATAAAGTGACCCTTCATAAATGCGTTGGTCAGGGGCCCTAATACCGTAAATAGAAGCTGTTTGAATTACGCTACCTCCTTTGCCTTGTAAAATCATTTGTTTGCCTACGGCTTGAGCCACTAAAAAAATACCATCTAGGTTAACTGACATTATTTTACGCCATTGGTCAAGACTATATTGTTCAAAGGGAGCAAAAAAGGCATCTAAATTGTCAGATTTTGCCGCAGCATTGTTATGGAGAATATTGATTTCTCCAAATTCCGCAATAATAGAAGCCACCATTTTATTGACTGACTCAGGTTGAGAGACATCACAACTTATGCCCACTGCTTCTCTGTTGTATTTTTGGCTAATGCTTCGGGCTAGTTCTTGGGCTTGAGTTTCTTGAATATCTACCACAGCCACCTTAGCACCTGACTCTGCTAAACCAGCACAGAATTGACGACCGAGAATGCCTGAACCACCAGTTACTACAGCAACTTTACCTGTTAAGTCAAATAAACTGCAAACGGAATCCTTATTCATACTCCCTGGCGTTTTTTAAGCATAAATTCTACCATTTCAAAATCTAACTCACTATCAATATCAATGGAACGGGATTCTGGCATTACAAATAACCGAGTATCTTGATTAAAAACGCTTGGAGCATTGAAGACTACATCTCGCTGCCAAACATAAATTGAAGCATTCATATCAAAACACTTTGGAGAATCTTGCCGCCGAACAATAGCTGTAATGGGAGGTTTTACTAACTGAACCACTCCATCATCTTTCAATTCGACAAGATTAAAATAAGGTGAACGTCTTGCAGGACTCCCTGTGATAATATTCCCTAAGTTTTGGGATTCTAATAGGTTAACTGCTCCTTGAATATCCTCCGGTAAACGGAGAGGGGAAGTTGCGTCAAGATCAACAACAATATCAAACCTTCGGTTAACAATTCTTTCTGTTTCTTCTACACAATGACGAATGACTGGTAATTTAGGAGCTTCGTCGGTTGCTAACTCTGGGGGACGTTGAATCAAGACATTAACACCATAACACTGAGCAACATCTAGAATTTCTGGAGAGTCACTACTCACTGCAATGACTTCAAAGAGTCGAGAAACTTGGGCTTGTTCTAAGGTGTAGGCAATCAGAGGTTTCCCAGCGATTTGACGAATATTTTTATTTTCGACTCCTTTTGAGCCTCCCCGAGCACATATCGTACAAATTCGTTTCATCGTTGAATCCAAGTGTAGAAAATTGCAGTTTTTTCAGCGATTTCAATTGTTTGTAGAGTTTGAGTTGCTTCTTCCAGAGTACATAGTGTACTTCGATCTCTTGCTAATATAGCTTGATGTTCTGCGATATAGGTTGAATCGGGGTTAATTGGAATCAAGCTTTGATGACCGTTAATAGTAATTAAGTTTTGAATTAAGTCAACTTCAATTGTCTGATCTACAGTATTAACGATTATTTCTCGACGCGGTGTTCGATCTAAATAATTCATATGAAGTGAAACCAGAGCGGCTTTTTCTGTTTCCATGAGTAGAGAATAAACATCGTCACTCTTAATTTCCAAGTCACTAAACTTTCCTCCTCTTGCTGTTAAGCATTTCCAGTCACCAAATATCCATTTTACATAGTCTAATTCATGACTTAAATCTCTTAGAACTCCACCCCCTTGTTCTGTAAAAGCAGAATAGCTTTGACGGTAATCAATAGTTGATCGCCAATCCGGTAAATAGGATCCAATGTAAATATTTACTGTTATAACTTGGGGTGAGGTTGCGATAATTGATTTTAATTGCTGCAATAAAGGGTGGAATCGTAAATTATAGGCTACGGCTGCTTGAGTAAATTTATGAGCAGGAATGTCGAGGTATTTGGAGAACAATGGTTTTTCGATTAAAACTAGGCCTTCAAATTGTGTTTCAGCTAAAACAGATAAGGAGTCGTAATGCTCACTGGTGCGGTTAGCTATAACTACATAATCAGGATTCCATCCATGTAAAGCTTTTTCTAAATTAGGATACCAAGGTGAATAATTCGTTAAATAGCGAGTAACAATAGCAACTGAATGACCCAGTTCTTTGAGTAACCGAGTATGACGTTGCCCAATTGAGCCATATCCGACTACTAAAATTTTGAAGTTAGGGGATTTTTCCACTCTTTTTGCGCTTTATCTAGTTCTTCAACTCTACCCACATCTAACCAAGGTTCGTGCATTGGATAGACAATAGTCCGATCACCTCGTTCCTGTAAACGACTGAACAAGGTGGGCATATCACAATACTGATCTTTCTCCAAAACGTTCAGTGCAGTAGGGCTAAGAACATAAATACCTGCATTGACATGGCTACGGACAATGGGTTTTTCTTCAAAACCAACAATATCAACCCCTTGGATATTGACAACTCCAAAGGGATTTTGCCACTCATGGAGACGGACAGCCATTGTTGCTGATGCTCCATGTAGATTGTGAAAATCTAGCATCTCTCCATAACGAACGTCAGTTAAAACATCACCATTGGAAACAAGCAAAGGAGTTTCTGGAGAAGATTGGAGAAGACTAATTGCTCCTGCTGTACCGAGAGGTTGTTCTTCCCGTAGGTAATCAATTTGGATTTGCCAAGAACTACCATCTCCGAAATAGTCTTCAATCATGTGACCTAAATAGTGAATTGCTAAGACAAAATTATGAAATCCTTCTTCTTTAGCACGTTCAATAATATGCTCTAAAATCGGTTTATCTCTGACAGGTAACAGTGGTTTAGGGCAATTGACTGTATAAGGATGTAGACGAGTTCCCTTACCTCCTGCCATGATAATCATCAGATTAGGATGCTGACAAGGAGTGAGCAATTTGTTCAGAGAATGTAGTCCAATAACCTGTCTAGTTTCATCGACAATTGGCAGGGCATGAATTGCATTAGCCTGCATGAGTTGTAGCACTGTTTCACGACTCATTTGTGGTGGAACAACGAGGGGGGAGCGGTGAATGATAGAGTCAATGGAACTGTTGAGACTTAATCCTCGCAACAGACCTCGCCTAATATCTCCGTCCGTAATTGTTCCTACGAAACTACCATTAATATCTACAACTAGAATAATTTGTAAGCCTGAATTTTCAAGATTACCAATTGCTGTTTGTATTGTGGTTTGTGAACTTAATAATACTTTACGCCAAGTGGGTTCACTGTATTGTTTAACTTGCTCAGACACTTTTATTTACCCCAATCTTAACCGCAGGATTTCCGGCGACAATCCAACCATCTTGAACGGGTTTTGTCACTACTGCACCCGCGCCAACAATTGCGTTTTCTCCAATGTGAATGTTGGGAATTACTACAGCACCTGCTCCTATAAAAGCAGATGAGGCAACTGTTACATGACCACAAAGGACAGAACCCGGAGCAATAAAGGCATGAGAACGAATAATGCAGTCATGATCAATACTTGCTCGTGTATTAATGACAACATTTTCTTCTAGTGTTACTCCAGTCTGAATCACAACTCCAGCCATCACCTGACAACCCTCTTGTATGTCAATTGCATTACTCACAATTGCGGATGGATGCTTGAATGACTTAAATCTAAAGCCCCGGGATTTCATCCCTCTAAATAGATTGCGTCTTCTAAATGTTTTAGGATTGGCACCCAATCCATTCACTAAAAACAAGTGGGTACTTGACACATTATCTAAATACTCATCGCCTCCTAAAATAGGTACTCCCAATACGAGATGGGTAAGTGAAGCATGGGCATCAAGAATTCCTGCAATTGCGAACCCGTTAGCTAGTAGTGCATCCACAACAACTCGCCCGTGACCACCTGCACCTAAAACATAGACCGCTTCAGACATTTAAGGTTTCATCGAAAGAGTAATTTCTGGTGACTATTGTGCCAATAATTTGCCAATATTCAAAAGGAGAGACTCCTGTTCCTGGTCTTTTACAAGTTAAGTTTTCTTCTGTAAATACTTCACCTACCTTGATCACCTGAGCTGCCACTAAACTCTTACGGGCAACATATCGATTTTTCCACTCCGAGGCTGTAGGTCGTTTAATCCCATCGCCTAATGCTTGCTCAATTTCGCGGATTTGTTGTACTAGCTGATGTAATTCTTCTGGTTCTAAGGATGCTTGATGGTCTGGTCCGGGGAGAGAGCGATCGCTCGTAAAGTGTTTTTCAATGATTCTAGCACCCCGTGCCACAGCCGCCAAGGAAATGTGAATACCTGGAGTGTGGTCCGAATAACCTACAGAAAGACCAAAAGCTCTTACTAGGGTATCCATCGCCCGTAAATTCACCTCCGCAAAGGGGGCTGGGTATTCAGTCGTACAGTGGAGGTAGGGTGATGCGATCGCGCAACTGTTGTTGACATGCTTCCAGTGTTTGCCAAATGAGCCTGTACCCCATGTAATAATTATAGATTTATTATTGAACATCAGTGTATTCTAGTTTTAAAGGAACTCCTAACTCACACATTAACTTCCTAAAGCGAGTATTACTTGGGTCATATTCCATAATATCAGCCATATAGTGCTGCCACGTTTGCTGCCATTCTTTATCACTGGCTGTTGTAACATAATTGATTACTCTTTCAAATTCCTGATCATCAGCATGATTTGTCCAGAATGGACCATACTCAGGCAGTTTAGCTGGCCAACCAAACTTTGTTGATCTATTATAAACACTAAAGCTTCTAATGGAAAAACAAGCTGTTTTTTTGCCTCGTGCCAAGGCTTCATATCCAAGGGTACTATCGATAGAAACTATGAATTCTGAACTTTCAACTAATTGATAGCTACTAAATGGACTACAATTAGGATAATAACACCACCCTTTATCTCCTAAAATTTTTTTAAAATACTGGTACTCTGCTCCATCTATTACATGAGTGCGAGCAGCTATTTTCAGGATAAGATTGTGTTTAGCACAATAATTTTTTAAAAAAGGAAGAAGTTTAAATTCCGCAGCAAAACAATCATCCCAAGAAACAGATCGACCATCAGGCTCAACCCAGAATGGAGAGTTTTTTAAGCCCGGTTCAGGATGATATTCAGAAATAAACAAAACTGATTTTTTATCACTTAGTATTTTACCCTTAGAGAAAGAGTTGTTTTTGAAGCCACCAATCACCATAACTTCTCCTTGAATATATTGTTGATATTTAAAACCGATTGGATAGCTAAAAGTAAGCATATAATCAACATGATAAGAGTTATTTTTTTGAAGGTATGCAAAAATATCTCCTAATTCCCCTCTCATCCCATTTTGTACAAATATTTTTTTTGCATTCGGATTCTTTAACTGAATCTTATAGAAAGATATTGAATTATCAATAAAAGTCATAACTATCAATGGGTCTATTACTTTTATATATAGATCCATATAGTTGTGTTTGTTAATAATCTTTTTGTCACATATCAGTTTGAGGATTATATAAAAATTAATGCTTTCCCCCCGTATATCAAGAATTTCAACGTGATTCTCCGCTAAATATTGAAGAAAATTTTCTGAACCAACCCGATCATAAATTAATACTTTAGCTGCATTAGGTTTTGTCCAAATTTTTTTAGCCTTCCAGCAGACTTTAAGGATTTTTATTAGTTTGGTGATTTTAATTAACATTTTTTATCTACCCTCATTTAAATAATGCTTAGATTAATTATTTCCGTGAGATTTAGGTAAAGTCGATGGAGGCGATAAAAACCCGCACCTCCCTGTTAGAACGGGACGTGCAAGTTTCCCGGCATGGATCGTACTGCTTACAATTGCCGCTGTAGGTTTAAATGACTTAAATGTAAATCCCCGTGTTTTCATCACAGTAAATATAATATTTCGGCACTTGAATGTTGTAGGATTAGCACCCAAACCATTCACTAAAAATGTTTCGGCAATTTTTACACGATCTAAATATTCATCTCCCCCTAAAATGGGAACTCCTAACACTTGGGCGAAAGGTTGAGCCTGAGCATCGAGAATACCTGTCCCTTGAAGGCAGCTGGCTAGTAGTGCATCTAAAACAACTCGCTAATGACCCCCTCCACCTAAAACATAGACGGATTCAGACATCTAAGGTTTCATCAATAGGGTAAAGTTTAGCTGCTCTTTGCCCTAAAGTTTGCCAATAATCAAAGGGAGAAAGCCCTGTTCCTGGTCTTTTACAAGTTAAGTTTTCTGCTGTAAATGTCTCGTCTTTCCTAATAGCTCTTGCTGCCACCAAACTCTTACGAGCTATATCACGGTTTTTCCACTCAGAAGGAGTGGGGCGTTTAATCCCATCTCCTAGGGACTGTTCCACTTCACGGATTTGTTGTACTAGCTGATGTAATTCTTCTGGTTCTAAGGATGCTTGATGATCGGGGCCTGGGAGGGTACGATCGCTCGTAAAGTGTTTTTCAATGATTCTAGCACCCCGTGCCACAGCAGCCAAGGAAATGTGAATACCTGGAGTGTGGTCAGAATAACCTACAGAAAGACCAAAAGCTGCTGCTAGAGTATCCATCGCCCGTAAATTCACTTCCGCAAAAGGGGCAGGGTATTCAGTAGTACAGTGGAGGAGGGTGACGCGCTCTCGCAACTCCTGCTGTCCTTGGTCTGAAGCAAAAGATCGCTCAAAGTCTCCTGGCTGGGGAATAGCTTTATCCGTGGTGAAACCAAAGGCTAAAACCCCTAACGCTGCCTCAACTTCAGCTAAGGTGCTCATTCCCGTTGAGAGAATGAGTACCTTAGCTGAACGGGCAATTTCTAGTAAAAAAGGAGCATTAGTAATCTCTCCAGAGGGGATTTTAATCGTGTTTAAACCAAAATTCTGCGTCAGGAGATGTAAGCTGGCAACATCAAAGGGGGTTGAGAGAAATTGAATTCCTCTGGACTGAGCATGACTTATTAAAACCTCGTGATCCGACGCGCTCAATTCCAGTTTGCGAACCATCTCTAACTGGCTTTCCGTTTGATGGGTGGTTTGAGTTTGATACTCGGCTTTGGGTGCATGACGACTCACGACCCGATCTGCTTGAAATGTTTGGAATTTAACGGCATCTGCCCCTGCATCAGCAGCGATATCAATCAGTCGTTGGGCGAGATGGCGATCGCCGTTGTGATTGACCCCTGCTTCAGCAATGATAAATGTGGACATTTTAGAAATTATGCTCAATATCAAAAAAGGCTTTTTGGGTTTGCAGTGGAACAGATTTTAGTTTTTCCTTGATTTGCTGACTTACGTTTCCTATTCCATATAAAGATTTGATTGAGGGTAGGATCACTTGAAACTCCTCAGATAGGGCTTGATGAATGCCCGCCACAATATCCGGGCTTCGTTCTGGCGTATCAATCACTGATTTGGCTTTGAGACGACCCTTTTGGCGATCGCCGATATTTACTGTTGGTTTTTTCAGGGGTGGCGCTTCTGTCAATCCACTAGAGGAATTCCCGATAATGACATTGGCTTCACCCATCAGGCTGAGATACCGTTGTTGACCAAGGGAAACAAATGCTTTCGCTCGATGTTGATTGTGCTTCACCCATTGATCGATCTGCTCAATCAAAACGCGCCCCCCTGTATCAGCATTAGGATAGGTCAGGATTACAGTTGCCTCTGGAAAACGATCTAGAGCCACTAATAGCTCCTGCATTGCGATTGACGGGGATTGTTTATCCAGGGTGACAGGATGATAAGTCACCAGGAAGAAGGGCGATCGCAGTTTAAGCCCTAGTGCTCGCTCTAAAGTAGGGCGATCGAGCCAGTCCATATATTGAAGATGGTCTAGACCTGGAGAACCAAGGTTAAAAACGCGCTCAGGAGATTCTCCCAGTTGAATCACGCGCTGACGATAAGGCTCTGCGGCAACAAAATGCCATTGGGCAAACTTAGTGATTGTATGGCGGATTTGCTCATCAAATGCCCCTTCTGTTGTTTCTCCCCCATGAATATGAGCGATAGGAATTCTAGCGACCATTGCCGCTTGAACTGCGGCGAGAATTTCAAAGCGATCGCCCAACACGACCAAAATATCAGGTTGAAGCCGAGCCAAAGCATCAGCAAAGCCTATGACTCCCAAACCCATAGATTTCGCAATTCCCACAGGTGTGTCAGAAGACAAAAGCATTTCCACCTTGGCATCAATGCTGAAACCATCCGCTTCAATTTGCTGATAGGTCAAACCAAACTCAGGAGAAAGGTGCATCCCCGTAGCGATGATTTGTAACTGTAAGTCATTATCATCAGCTATTTCTTTAATCAACCAGTACAGCAAACCATAGTCAGCCCGAGTTCCCGTGACAATACAGATTTTGCGCCGTGCTGTCATATGCCAGCCCCCGCAAGTTTTGCACTACTAGGCACATTAATCAAACTCGCTTCCAATTGCTCTGCAACAGGCAAGGGAGCATGAGGGCAATCAGCATACATGGGCAGCTTATGCAGTAATTTCCATGTGGGACGACATTGATAACCTGCATCATTAGCAGCGGTTAAGAGGCGATCGCGCATTTCAAAACTGGGTTGCCTTAACTCAAGAGTATTCAACCAATAATTACTCTGACTGTTTGCAGGCTCTACTACAAAATCTATTCCCTCCATCTCTCTATATATTTCCTGATATTGCTGGGCGAGTAATCGTTTTCGATGCAAAAAATCAGGCAATTGTTCCAGTTGAGCGCATCCCAAAGCAGCATTCAAATTAGGTAAACGATAATTCCAAGCAACGGCATCATGGAAAAATTCCCAACGGTGAGGGTGTTTTGCAGTTGTGGTCAAATGTTTAGCTTGTTGAGCCAATTCTGCATCATTGGTTAAAATCGCTCCCCCTCCACCTGTCGTAATCACCTTATTACCATTAAAACTTAATGTTCCCAACCGTCCAAAAGTTCCCGTATGTTGCCCCTGATACCTGCTGCCTAAAGATTCCGCTGCATCTTCCACCACAGGCAAATGATAACGATTTGCTACATCAAGCAGAGAGGTCATATCTACCGGATGACCATAGGTATGCATAGGAACAACAGCAGCGATCCGCCGTCCTGTAAATCGATTCGTTAATCCCTCTGAACTAGACAGGCTAAAATCATTGAGATAGTCATTCAAAGCAAAAGGATCTATCCCCAAAGTTTCAAATTCACTATCAATAAAATGGGGAATTGCTCCACAGTGGGACACCGCATTTGCTGTAGCTACAAAAGATAAAGCCGGAATTAATACTTCATCTCCTGGTTTAACCCCTGCCAACAATAAAGCAATATGCAGGGCTGCCGTACCATTTACTAAGGCTACAGCATACTTCGCCCCTGTATATTCCGCCAACATAACTTCAAAGTGATCAACATATTTGCCGATGGATGAAACAAAGGTGGAATCCAGGCAATCTTTGACCCGTTCCCACTCATTGCCCATAAACTCAGGTTCGTGGAGTGGAACAAAAGGATTCGGCTGTCCCAAGACAGTTTGCAGGGCATGTAAAAAATTCTGTTCTATTTTGTCCAATCTTCAAATACCCCTAAATATTGTAGCGATCGCTCTTGTAGCCAGCCAAATTTGCTGGATTCATAAACCAATCTGCCGTTTCTGCCAAACCGCGCTTAAATCCTTCACGTCCACTATATAAGGGTTCCCACCCCGCAATCTGTTTTGCCTTTGTATTATCTGCCCATAAACGATTCACTTCACTTTTTTCAGGACGTAAACGAATTTCATCCGTCTCTATATCAATCTGTACACCCATTGCCTCTGCAATAAGCTGTACCGTATCACCAATAGAAATTTCAAAATTACTGCCAATATTAATCACTTCTCCAATGGCATTTTCAGACTCGGCTATGGCAATAAATCCTCGAACTGTATCTTTGACATAATTAAAATCTCTTGTGGGATGCAATGCACCTAGCTTAATTTTCCTTGTGCCATTGGCAATCTGAGTAATCACTGTAGGAATCACTGCCCGCGCTGACTGTCGCGGGCCGTAGGTATTAAAAGGCCGAATAATTGATACCGGAGTATTAAAAGACTGGTAAAAAGACATGGCAATCTGGTCAGCCCCTATCTTACTCGCCGAGTAAGGAGACTGACCTTGTAAGGGATGTTCTTCTGTAATGGGAACAAATTGAGCCGTGCCATAAACTTCACTCGTTGAAGTATGAACGACTTTCTCAACCCCTAGTTCTCTCGCTGCTTGAACTATATTTAGCGTTCCTTTTACGTTTGTATCCACATAAGTTGCGGGCGAATGATAAGAGTATGGAATAGCAATTAGTGCTGCTAGGTGTAATACGATATCACACCCTTTCATTGCTTCCTTAACCCCATAAGGGTCGCGAATATCGCCAGAAAATACTTCTAAACTTTCTATAACATCTTTTGTAGAATGGTCTAGCCAGCCCCAAGAATTGAATGAATTATATAAAACAAATGCTTTTACTGAATAACCCTGCCTCACCAATTCTTCTGTTAAGTGAGAGCCAATAAAACCATCTGCACCAGTAACTAATATTTTTTGCTTAGAACTCAAGTGATTTTCCTCAGAGCTGAATATTTATGAGTATCCAGAGTAATAATAGATTGAGCCGTTAATTTTCGGCTGAACTGGCTACTTGAGCCATAATCTGAAATTCTCGATTGCGTTGACATAATTCGTTATAAGTGCCAGAATCTATAATCTGTCCTTGATTCATAAAATAGAGGCGCTCGCAGTTCTTCACCGTACTCAAACGGTGAGCAATCATAATCAGGGTTTTCTCATCACTCAACTTCTCCACTGCTTCCATCACCCCCGCCTCAGTCTGATTATCCAAAGCTGCCGTTGCCTCATCCATCACCAATACCTCTGGATTATGATACAACGCTCTGGCAATCCCCACCCGCTGTCGTTGCCCTCCTGACAGGCGCACCCCTCGTTCTCCGACCAAAGTATCTAAACCTGCGGGTAGACTGTGGACTAACTCAGTCAACTGGGCTGATGTTACCGCAGACTCAATCCAACCTTCATTAATCTCATCTTCAGGAATCCCAAACGCAATATTATTTCGTAACGTATCATCGCACAAATAAATACTTTGGGGAATATAACCAATCAACCGCTGCCAAGCGGATAAATCGTCATAAATATCTCGACCATCAACTAAAACTTGCCCCTGAGTGGGTGGCAACAGCCCTAGAATCACATCCACAATCGTGGTTTTCCCCGCCCCAGAAGACCCCACAAAGCCAACGGATGTTCCTTTGGGAATGGTTAAAGACACTCCATTGAGGGCGCAATCGCTGGCCCCAGGATAACGATAGAACACATTATGTAATTTGATCGCGGTTGCTAAAACGGGCTGTACCTCAGCGAGTGTGCGAGAATCAACTAATTGCCTATGTTCTAGCACTGGTTTTAGTTCCATCAAATCCTGATAAAGAACATAAACGCTATAAGAACTAAAACGCATCGCTGTAATGGAATTCAAAATCCGATTAATGGACGGCATCAAGCGAAAAGCCGCTACTGCAAATAAAGACAAAGTAGGGATTACCGCACTTAAACTTCTCCCTTGAGCCAAAACTGACACTACAATTAACATCAACCCCACGATGGTTATGGACTCAATAAAAAATCGCGGCAATTGACTCACCAATTGAGAAAACTCTGACGCCCGATTAGAATAAATACTATGCTTTTCAAACTCATCAATAAACAATTGCTCTCGCCCTAAAACCTGCGCTTCTTTAACCCCTCCCAATCCTTGATTAATCATCTGAATCATCTTTCCATAGTGGTATTGACGAGCCTGACCCAACTCACTTAACTTCAGGCGAACCATCCGATAAAAAATCATCGTCGCCAAACCAATTCCTCCGGCTGCTGCCAGAAAAGTCACCGGATCTACAATTAATAAAAATAAAGCAATACAAGCCAGAATGGTCACTTCCGTCAGTGCCAATAATCCTGAGTTTAAAACAGCGAAAAAACCTCCCGTTTCAGCCGTTAAATTACGAATTAATTGCGCCGTATTGCGCTGCAAATGAAATGTATAGGGACTATATAAATAGGCTCGAAATAAACGAGAACCGAGTTCAACTTGTTTATCATAAATAAAACGGCACTGTAAATAAGTAAGCCCCGTTAAATAAGCATTTTTGAGTAAATAGATGCCGATGAATCCTAAACCAGTCCCGATTAAAAACTGCCGCAATTCTGGTTCGCCAAGCGCTTGATAAACCCATCTCAAAAGTCCGAATTCTTCAACCCTTTGCGGATTTTCTAGCAGAGAGATAAAGGGCAAAACCAAGCCCACGCCCAAAGTCTCCAAGCCAGCCCCAATCAGAATCAACAGAAAAAGTCCGGCGATTTGCCACCGTTCTCTAGTTGTAAATAAATAGAGTAATTTTTGGAAAAATTTCATTAATTTGGCTAATGCAATGCTTTCTGGGTAGTCTCACAAAAAAATTAGAGTCAGAATCAACTCTCTTTTAAGCTAGTAATAATGCTGTCTTACAAAGATTAACCCTTAAATTAATATTATCTTGTTCTAACTCCGGCCATATTGGTAAACTCAACACCTCAGTCCCCAGCAAATCACTTCCTGGCATTTTTGGATACTGCCCCTGATAAACAGGTAACTGGTCTTGCGACACAGGATAATAAATCATTGAGCCAATCACCTGTTCACCCAAATATTCCTTTACCTTATCCCGTTTCCCATCCAAAACCCGAACCGTGTACTGGTGAAACACATGACCATCAGCCAACTCTGGAGTAATAATCCCCGAAACATCCGCCAATAAATCATTGTAAGTTTTAGCCACCCTCCGTCTGCCCTCATTCCACTGTTCCAGATAGGGCAACTTCACCAGCAAAATCGCCGATTGCAACGTATCCAGACGGGAATTATACCCCAAAACTTCATTATGATACTTCTTTTTCGCTCCATGCACCCGCAACATCCGCGCTACTTCTGCCACCTGGTCATCATTAGTGACAACCATACCCCCATCCCCATAAGCTCCCAAATTTTTGGAAGGGAAGAAGGAATAAGCGCCCACATCGCCGATCGCCCCGGTAAATTTCCCCCGCAGTGACTCCCGCGTGGATTCCTGACAATGACCATCACAAGAAGAACAAGTTCCCCAATATCTTGCCCCAAAAGATTGAGCGCAGTCTTCAATCACCTTTAAACCATGCTCTTGGGCAATCTCCATAATCTGCGCCATTGCTGCGGGTTGCCCATATAGGTGAACGGGCATAATCGCCTTAGTCCGAGCGGTAATTTTTGCTTTAATTTCTTTGGGGTCGATATTGAAGCTTCTGGGGTCAATATCCGCAAAAACAGGCTTGGCCCCCACATTGCTAATCGATTCTGCCGTTGCGAAAAAAGAAAAGGGCGTGGTAATCACCTCATCCCCTTCGCCAATTCCTAAAGCTCGCAAGCCTATCACCAGCGCATCTGTACCCGAATTTACCCCGATGGCGTGCTTCACCCCCAAATAATCCGCTACTTCCTGCTCAAATAGCTTGACATCAGGCCCCATGATGAACTGGCCTGATTCTAAAACGCGGTTAATCGCCGCTTGCACTTCGTCTTTGATTTGCTCGTACTGGGGGTTGAGGTCTAAAACGGGAATTTTGATTTGACTCATATTGCTGGGCTTAGTTTTAGGGCCAATTGTTTGATATCAAAGAGAGAACAGGTGTTCCCTATCAAAACAGCTTAATTATTTTCAATTCGGAAAAAATTCTGCATCTAAGCTTTGTTCCCAAGTATAGGGGCAGGATTCTGGAAACTGGGCGTAGGGGAAACCCGTTTCGCGCACAGCAATGTCTAGGGCATTTTGATAGGCTAAGGCAAGCGCTTCTTGCAGATAGGGTTTAAGGCTCGGATTCTCTTGTAATAAAGTGAGAATTTCACGCCGTTGCTCTCGAATGGTCGCCAACCAACTATTTCCCCTTAATTCAGACTGGTACTGCCATTTGAGTAAATGCCCCAGCAAAATGCCCAAACGATTTTTCAGTTCCTGCTGTTCTCGTCTTCCCAAGGCTGCAACTTCCTCCAGCAAATTGGGTAGATCCAACCGTTCCCAGTTACGTTGTTTGAGGGCTTCCACTTGATGTTGTGTCCAAGCATAAAAGTCCGTCTCATAAAGATTCATCCCAGTCAATCCTCTATAGAAACTAACGTAATCACAAGCCAGTGCTTCACCCTATTTTTTGTACAGACTGGGACGAAATTAGATGATACTTCACCCCTTGGGAATCAATAGCAAAACCCTCTGCATCAAACTCCAACACATCCCCATAGGCACTCATCCAGCCAATAATTTTCGCGGGAACCCCTGCCACCATCGCATAAGCAGGGACATCCTTGGTCACAACTGCACCCGCCGCCACAAAAGCCCCTTCATGAAGAGTGACCCCACAAACAATGGTGGCATTCGCACCAATACTGACCCCGAGCTTCACCCAAGTTGTAGCATAATCGCTGCTGGTATTCCGAGGGAACTGGCAACGGGGGTTTTTAACATTGGTAAACACCATACTGGGACCGCAAAACACATAGTCTTCCAGAATCACCCCTTCATAGAGAGACACATTATTCTGAATTTTGCAATAATTCCCAACGGTTACCTGATTGGCGACAAAGACGTTCTGCCCTAAAATGCAATGTTCTCCAATCCTAGCTTTGCCCATCACATGGGAAAAATGCCACATTTTGCTTCCTTCACCAATCTCAGCCCCTTCATCCACATAGGCTGACTCATGGACAAAATAATTGCTCATGCTAGCGCGCTCTTCTCTACTTCATCTAAAGACACTGCCAAACCACCTTTCTGCAATGATCGCTCGCTGGCCTCCAGAATTTTCAACACTTTCAAAGCACTCTGCCCATCAGTCAGGGGTTGTTGACGAGTGGCAACACACTCCAGAAAATGCTGACATTCCAAACGCAAGGGTTCTTTTTCTTCCAAGAATAAAGTAGTTTCTGCGGTTTGACGAGGAATAGGCAACCCCCCTTCCCACTCAATGCCCTTATCATAAATTTTTAGCTTTCCTTCCTTAGCCATGTCATCAAAAACCGCCATTTTGCGATCGCCAATCACCACCAGTTTTTGCTCTTTATAAGGATGCAGCCAACTCACAAAAATATGTGCTCTCACTTCCTGCTCAAACACCAAATTCGTCACCGTCACATCAGCAATACCCGATTGCAGATAAGTCCCTCCCGATGCAGTCACCACAGTGGGTTCGGAGCCAATTAAACTAGAAATAACCGCAATATCATGGGGAGCAAAACTCCAAAGAATATTTTCTTCCTGGCGAACTTTTCCCAAATTGAGACGATTGGAATAAATATACAACAGATTGCCCAACTCCCGCCGCTGCACCAAATCCTTCAACAAAGTCACAGCAGGGTGATATTCCAAAATATGCCCCACCATCAGAATAGAGCCGCGACTCCGAGCCAGTTCTACCAACTCCTGTCCCTCTTTGTAGTGGAGGGCCAAGGGCTTTTCCACAAATACATCCTTCCCTGACAAAATCGCCTGCTTCACTTGGGCATAATGCATCGCGGCGGGAGTCGCCAGAACCACCGCTTGAATCTCAGGATTTTTCAAGATTTCGTCAAAATCCTGAGTCACGCTAATTTCTGGATATAACTGAGCCTGGGCCTGAAGTGCTATCTCATTCTTATCGCAAAGCCAACGTAACGCTTTTAATTGGGCAAAATTACGAACCAAATTTTTGCCCCAGTAACCGCAACCCACTACCGCCAATTGAATTGTTGTTTTCCCTGCACTCACAGTAATGTCACCTTTTCTTGATTGCAACGTAAATGGCGCTTCACTCCTCGCGTATCGAGTACCGCCTGAGCCTTTTCTACCACATCCAGATAATCTATTTTGCTATGATCCGTGGCAATCATCACTAAATCCACATCCCCGATCGCCCCTGGAGTCAGTTCCACCGATTCTAAATGATGCCCACTGACTTGAATCTCAGGAACGTAGGGGTCATGATAAGTCAGTTTGACGCCATCTTTTAACAGCAACTCCATAATCGCAATAGAAGGAGACTCACGCCAATCGCTGATATCCTTTTTATAGGCCGCCCCAATCACTAAAACCTGCGATCAGCAGGGTGCTTTTCCAATATGATTCAACACACGCCCCACCTTTTCACGCACAAACTCCGGCATTTTGCGGTTCACTTCTCCTGCCAGGGCGATAAAATGGGTTTCAAAATTATGCTCTTTGGCCTTCCATTCCAGGTAATGAGGGTCAAGCGGAATACAGTGCCCCCCTACCCCTGGCCCCGGATAAAACGGCATAATTCCAAAAGGTTTAGTATTCGCCGCATCTAAGACCTCCCAAACATTTAACTCCAGGCGATCGCATAACAAAGCCAATTCATTCGCTAAGGCAATATTCACCGCCCGAAACGTATTCTCAAACACTTTGACGAGTTCTGCTGCCTTAGCACTACTCACGGGTACGACCGTTTCTATGGTCTGCTCATAAAACAGGGTTGCTACAGCCAAAGAATGAGGATCAGAAGCACCAACGACTTTGTTCGTATTCTTCGTGGTATAGCGCTGATTCCCTGGGTCTACCCGTTCCGGAGAATGGGCCAAAAAGAAATCTTGCCCCTGTTGCAAACCGCTGGTTTTCTCCAGCAAAGGTCGCATCACCTCATCAGTCGTTCCTGGATAGGTGGTTGATTCCAACGTTACAAGCTGCCCATGTCTGAGCCGCTGGGAAATTTGTTCCGTAACGCTTTCGATATAACTTAAATTGGGGGTGAGATTTTTAGTCAGCGGAGTAGGAACGCAGATGACAATCACGTCCATCTCTGCCACGCGGTCAAAACTTGACACCGTTTGCAAATGACCGCTAGAGACCACCTGTTTTAACTCTTCATCTTTAACATCGCCAATATAATTATCACCTTGATTGACTTGTTGCGAGCGCCTGGGGTTCTGCTCAATGCCCAACACTCGAAAGCCAACTTTGGCTTTTTCTACGGCAAAGGGCAAGCCAACATATCCCAGACCCACTACCCCCACCATAGCAGTGCGGTCTTTAATTTTTTCTTGCAGGGTCAGTAAGGCTGGAGGCGTTTGACTCATGGGGTTTGCAGTGATAATGATTTTCTTAAATGAGTAAATTTACGTTGCGGTGTTCCAGACAGAGGTTGCCTGGAAAGGTTCCTCCCTACTTCTGGATCCGGCGATCGCCCTGAGATTGTCTCGACCCTGGGGCGAGATCTCCTGGGGTGAACAGAGGCGATCGGTTCTCAAAAGCCTATCACAACCGAGTCAGCAGAATCTACAGGCGAACTGAAAAATATCCGGGTCCAAACAACAGTCTGCTTGAGTTGCTTGCACTTGAGTTGCTTGCAGGCGATCGCCCGCAAGCCAATTACCAGAGCATCTATAGCCGAATTTACCGCGATGGTAACGTAGGGTTGTTTGATCTGGAGCATGATTGCCCGCAGAGCAGCAGGATGGGGTTTTGGCGTTTCAACCCTAGCTAAGCGGGCTTCTTGGGATGACGGGGTTATGGATTCGGTTCTATACCCATCGCCCGTAACTGTTCTGCTAACTCCTGCGCTCGTTGTTCGGCTCGTTCAGCCCGTTGGCGCTCGGTTTCGGCCCGTTGATGCTCGGTTTCGGCCCGTTGGCGCTCGGTTTCGGCCCGTTGGTACTCGGTTTCGGCTAATTCATCTTTAGAAGGTAGTAATTCTCCCTCTAAAGTGGCCCAGCGCAGCCAAACAGTTTCTACATCGCGGTACTGTCCGGACCAGCGCACGAGGGCCAATCCGAGTTTTTGGCTGAGTAACCGTCCTTGTTCGTCTTCTGCCAAGGGTTCATAGACTCCTTTTGTCAAGACAAACCCGGCCCAATCTTCTGGATTGTAGGGGTCATACCAAAAATACTCGGTGACCCGCATCTGGTTTTGATAAATCTGCTTTTTCTCGGTTTTGTCCTGTTTGGCGGTACTGGTGGATAAAAGCTCAATGACGACATCGGGTCCTTTTCCTTCTTCCCAAAGGACCCAGCTTTTCCGTTCGCCGCGAGGTACGTCTAGGACGGCGAACACATCGGGACCTTTGAAATCGCGATCGCGCACTTGGGCGAGACTATAGTAAACAAACATATTGCCCCCCACAAAGGCATCACGGTCTTTCAGCCAAGTCCACAGGGGGTCAACTAATAAATCCATTTGCAGTTTATGCCGCAGGGTTTCCATCGGAACACCGTCATCACAGGGCAGTTCATCTTGGGTAGGTGGAAGGGGAATCTCCGTCGGTTCTGTCAATGCAAGTTGAGAAGCAGACATGATACCTCACCGATCGCGACTACAGTTTTAATTTCTATGATAAGTGGCCTACTCAAACCCCCCAGGAAATATCAGCATAGAAATGTAGGGGCGATTCGCGAATCGCCCCTACATTGAGATAAGGATTTCCAGGGATATCCCTTACGGATACAGCAAAATCTTATAAGTGTCAGGGGTCGGCTGAACTGCTCTTTCTACAGCAGCAGCTAATTCTTGGAGTGGATATTTATCACTCACCAATTTATCCACATCAATCCTCTTATTAAAGACAATATCTGTCGCTAACCCTTGAACTCGATAGCTGGAACTGTAGCTTCCCATCAAGTCAATTTCGCGGCGATATAAAATATTCGGATTAATTGGAATTTCTACCTCATCGGGAAATTCGGCAAAAAATAGGATTTTCCCGCCTTTGCGGGTACAGTCGAGGGCTTGGAAAAAGGCCTGATCGCTCGGAACTGCCAAGATACTCGTATCCACTCCCATTCCCCCCGTTCGTTCTTTCACCTGACTGGCTAAGTCTGGATTACGAGCATCAAACGCTGCTTCTGCCCCTAATTCCAAGGCTTTCTCTAGGCGAGAGGGGAGCAAATCCGTGGCGATCGCCCTCGCGCCAAAATAGTTGACCAGCATCACAAACATCAGTCCGATGGGACCCGCCCCCGTAATTAACACGGTCTGTCCTGGTTCCACTCGGGCCTTTTTCACCGCTTTTAAGCAGCAGTTTGTCGGTTCCACAAAACTCGCTTGCTCAAAGGTGACAGAATCAGGAATGGGAATCAGCCCCCCATTCCTGACAATATGTCCAGGGACCTTCACATATTCTGCAAATCCACCACCACTAGGAGCAAATCCCGCAGTGGTAGTGATATTTTTATAAACCTCACACATGGAAAAGTTTTCATTCAGGCAGTAGGTGCAATGCATACAGGGGATATGGTGCATCACCACAACCCGCTGTCCAACTTGCCATCCCGTTACCGCCTCTCCCACTGCAGAAATCACCCCCGCCGTTTCATGTCCAAAAATTCGCGGGGGTTCATAGAGTGGATACCGAATTTTTTTTATATCTGATTGACATAGCCCCACAACCCGTACTTGTACCAAAACCTCATCAGCATCTAGTTCTGGCAGAGGGATGTCTTCATAACTGAGCTGATTGACTCCTCTAAAAACCTGTGCTTTCATTTTTGCTTATTTTTAAAAAACTTTAACTTACCCTACCAGACGCGATTGACAGGATAAGCATCGAAAATAGCATCAAGACTGAGAAGTGGGTGCTGTTCTACCGTCGCTTGAGCGATTAAAATCCTATCAAAAGGGTCTTTGTGCGCCATCGGCAAATTCTCTAGCGCCCAAACGTCGGTGACTTGAATAGGGAGAAGTTGCAGATTATTGGTTTGTTGTTGGGTTTCGATTAACTCCCGCAAGGGCAGTTCTAGGTTTAATTTCCCCAGTTGCAATTTGATTTGCATTTCCCAAACACTGGCGACACTAAGAATCAATTCGTTGCTGGGGTGGGCCAATAAGCTGCTAACCCGTTCTGAAAGCCTTTCACTGTCACCTGTCCACCACAAGAAGGTGTGGGTATCCAGCAGCAATTTCATGATTACTCACTCCAATATTCAGCGGGAATAGGGTCGTTAAAGTCTTCACTCATCCAAACTTTACCGCGATGTAACCCAGGGACGCGAGGTTGAGGGGCTTGTGGTTCGATGTATTTTTGAGCCAGAAATTCAATGTAATCTAAGACTTGTTGCTGCTGTTGAGGGGGTAGTTGTTGCAGTTGCCCGATCGCCGATTCAATTAAACTTTGGGTGCTTGAACTGGACATTTTTACCTCCGGAAAGGTTGTTGGGTGGGCAGTTTGGATGAATTTAGCCTAACACGAGGGCTAAGGTTCCCCCAGGTGCGATCGCCTTGACGCTCCCCTACAGAAAAGTTGGGACTTGTCTGGGCGATCGCATCCCTACCCGAATGCTATAACTGGGACGCGATCGCCCCTAAGACTCTCTATGTTTACTTTTGCTTTCTATCTATATGAATGAACTCCAATCTGATGTTTTAGTGGTGGGTGGCACTACGGGAGGAACCGCTGCGGCAATTCAAGCGGCGCGTCGAGGTGTTCAAACGGTTTTAGTCAGCGAATTTCCTTGGTTGGGAGGAATGCTCACCAGTGCAGGAGTTTCGGCCCCTGATGGGAATGAGTTGGCGGCGTTTCAAACAGGTCTATGGGGTGCCCTCCTGCAATCTCTGCAATGTCAGCAAGAGGGCGGATTAGACCACGGATGGGTGAGTTTTTTTACTTTCGATCCGCGCACTGCGGCCCAAATTTTTGCGGACTGGGTGAAAGAACTGCCGAATCTGCACTGGATTTCTGGACAAGTTCCAGTGGAAGTGTTGCGCGATGGAAATGCGATCGCAGGGGTTCGTTTTCAAGATGTGATTGTCAAAGCGAAAATTACTTTAGATGGAACGGAACTGGGTGATTTACTAGCGTTGGCAGAAATTCCATATCGTTGGGGTTGGGAATTTCAAAGGGAGTGGAATGAACCCAGCGCGCCTGTTGCCCCCAATCTGTTAACAGAACGATATCCTGTACAAGCACCTACCTGGGTGGTGGTGATGCAGGATTATGGGGAGGGGGCGACTGCGCCTGAAATTCCTGCACCTCCTATTGAGGATTGCAGTAGCTTTTTGGGGGCTTGGGACAATTATGGCCCTGAGTCTTTTCTCAATTACGGCAGATTGCCTGGAAATCGCTTCATGATTAATTGGCCAATCCAAGGCAATGATTATGGGGAAGGGGTGGGGCGACTTGTAGAAACGGACGCATCACGTTTAGAGTTTCTCCAAGAGGCGCGATCGCATTCCCAAAGTTTTGCAAAGTTTATCCAAACCCATTTGGGACCTCGTTATGGGTTGGCTGAGGATATTTTTCCCATCTCTATAAAAAGAGTGGAAGGGGACGGGAATTTTTCTCAAAACTCTGTTTTGGGCGGAGGGGCCTACGCTTTGCATCCTTATTATCGAGAAAGTAGGCGAGTGGTAGGTGTGAAAACGATTACAGAACTGGATATTTTGCCTGGGGTTGGGGGGGGTGTGGCTCCTTTATCTGTAAATGAATCAGGAGTCTGCGATGCGATCGCCTTGGGGAATTATGCCAATGATCATCATTATCCCCATTTAGAAAGTCTGGACCCTTCTTTTAATCTGGCCCCCAAATCCATGCACTGGGGTGGGCGCTGGACTGGGACGCCTTTTACGATTCCTTATGGTTCTTTAGTGCCGTTGGCGACTGATGGACTGTTAGTTTGTGAAAAAAATATTTCTGTATCTCATATTGCCAATGGCGCCACTCGTCTGCAACCTGTGGTGATGGGAATTGGACAAGCAGCAGGAATGGCAGCAGCGCTTTGTGTGGAAAAAAATTGTCAACCCAGGGATTTGCCTGTGCGGATCTTGCAGGTTGCATTATTAGAGGATGCGATCGCCCCAACTGCTTTGGTCCCTCTGTTTAATCTCACTCCTGAAGATGGCGACTGGTTGGATTGTCAAAAATTTTATTTAGAAAATCCAGAGCAGTATCCCCTCAGTGGCGATCGCCCAAATAAGGGAAAATTTTATAAAACTCACAAGACATCATCAATCGATATCAAATCATCAATTGGAGATTCGCAAACTAACTATTGCCAACACTTTATCGGGGAATTGCATAAAAAAGGATTACAGGACTATGCGATTGTTCTGACGCATCCGGTAGAAATGGCGGGTCAAAGTTGGAGTCTGGTCACCTTGCGTGCAGAAATAGACTGTCAATTGAAAGAGTGCCAGGATGAGCAAGAGTTAAATATTTGGGGCCGTCAGAATTCCTCGGGAAATTGGATCATTGTGGAAGAACTAACGGCCTAAGTTTCTATCGTCTTCCTAAAGCATTGGGGATAAGATTAAAGAGAAGTTTTCTGGATGATGAGGAAGACGGATAGAATCGCAACTGTTTGGAGGCGATCGCTCAACCTTTGGCTCAAGACTTTTAGGGTCAGAAGTCTCTATTGCCATGATTATTCAGGACAAGATATAATTTTAGGCAGTTAATTACTTAAAAAGCGATCGCCGAGCAATCTGGACAGTCGAGTTTGATGGCTAGAAAAGAGGTCTTTTCTGAAAGCACAGAGGCGGCAGGATTGGAAAGAACGGCTGGTCTTGACAACAATGCCCGTGGTGTGGGAGATTATCGCGGTTTCTGTCGCACCCTTTGTCAGCCATTGGATTAACCCGTGACTGCATTGCTCAAGAGCGCTAGTTTATCGGGGCGATCGCGAGTTAACAGTCCGGTGATGCTTTTACCCCTATGATTGGGGTAAGCTACTGTTATTCATCGACAGCCTAATCCTTCACCAGAAGGAGTCGGAGGTTGCGAATCTGGCTGCAGTCCAGTCAGCCCTAACCGGCAAAAACAATTGTCCGGTGAGTTGCAACCATCATGGACAACAATAAACGGAGAAGGGTGCAACTACCTTGACCTATCCGTAATTGAGGAATGTGATGAGCAACGACTTAGATCTGATCAAAAGCCTTAGCCCCAGCGCAATGGATCAGATCATGATATATCTGGCCTTCAGTGCCATGAGAACCAGTGGGCACCGGCACGGAGCATTTCTGGATGCAGCGGCAACAGCAGCCAAATGTGCCATTTACATGACCTATTTGGAGCAGGATGAAAACCTGCGAATGACAGGTCATCTGCACCATATTGAGCCGAAGCGCGTTAAAGCCATTGTTGAGGAAGTTAAAGAAGCCTTAACAAAAGGCAAGCTCTTAAAGATGCTGGGTTCTCAGGAGCCTCGCTATCTGATCCAGTTTCCTTATGTGTGGCTGGAACAGTATCCGTGGAGACCGGGACGGCCTCGCATTCCGGGCAACAATCTGACGAGTGAAGAAAAACGTCAACTTGAACGCCAGCTTCCCAACAATATTCCCGATGCTCAACTGATCAACTCCTTCCAGTTTATGGAATTGATTGAGTTTCTGCACGCGCGATCGCAGGAGGATTTTTCCGCAGACAGACGGATGCCTCTTTCTGAAGCCTTAGCAGAACATATCAAGCGCAGGTTGGTTTACTCGGGAACGGTAACCCGGATTAATTCGCCTTGGGGAATGCCCTTCTACGCCCTGACTCGGGCCTCTTATTCTCCCGTAGATGACCAAGAGCGCACCTACGTCATGGTGGAGGATACCGCACGATACTTCCGACTAATGAAGGATTGGGCAGAACGGCAACCGAAAACGATGCGGCTGTTGGAGGAATTGGATATTCCCTCTCATCGCATGGATCAAGCGATGGAAGAGTTGGATGAAGTCATCCGCCAATGGGCCGATCGCTATCACGAGGAGGGGGGTGAACCCATGTTGCTCCAGATGGTATTCGGTCCTCAAGAAGAGTCCTAGAATGGCATCGGGCATCCTCTCATTCCATCCTTGCCGAATGGGAAAGGAATGCCCTCTGCTGTAATCGTCAATCAGTGTGTTTCCCATCAATCTAGTGTAAAGTCTATAAATCTCCTCTAACGCCCCTTTATAGGGGCGAAATATTGGGGAGTTACAGATAGAAATTCAGCATTTAACCGCCAATAAAACAATTCCAAAAAACCGCCTTTCTGAAGATTTTAGAAGGGATAAGAAGTTAAATTAAACTGCTTAAAGCCAGTTTAAAATGTGAAGAATAGAGATTTGAAAAGAATACAAAATCTGGTTGTAAAAATATTTGTGATTAGCCCGCCTACGCGGGCTAATTCCATATAGCTCCACCCTGCAAGGGTGCGGGTTTTTAGAAACTCAAGCTTTGCGAATACCGATTGGCCTAGAACTCCCCTGTTGACGCTCTAAAATTTCTTTTGCCACTAAACTGACCAATCCCAGACAGGCTAACAGTGCCGCTGCGGAAAATGCTGACTGGGTTTGATACTGCTTATAAGCTTCTTCTACAAATAACGGTAAGGTTTGGGTTTTGCCAATTAAGTTGCCAGAGACGACGGCAACAGCACCAAACTCGCCCATTGCTCTGGCATTGGTTAAAATGACTCCATACAACAGTCCCCAGCGGATATTCGGTAAGGTAATCCGCCAGAAGATTTGCCAATCATTTGCTCCCAGGGTTTTTGCGGCTTCTTCCTGTTCGGGTCCGGTTTCCTCTAAGACGGGAATCACGGAACGAGCGACAAAGGGGAGGGTTATAAATAAACTGGCAATGATGATTCCGGGTAAGGCAAAAATAATCTGAAGATTGGCCGATTGAATCAGAGGACCAAACCAGCCATTTCTTCCATAAAGTAGAACAATCATCAACCCCGCGACAACGGGGGAGATGGAAAAGGGTAAGTCAATGATGCTGACAATAAAGGCTCGACCGGGAATTTTATGGCGGGCGATCGCCCATGCCGCGCATAATCCAAACAGGGTATTAATCGGGAGAACAATCGCGGCAACGATGACGGTGAGCTGAATCGCGGCTAAAAAGTGAGGATCCCTAAAGTTGCTAAAGAAGGGGCCAAACCCGCTTCTAAATGCTTGATAAAAGACATTCAGTGCAGGAATGAAGAGAACCAGTGCTAAATAGGCGATCGCTACCCCAATGGCAATTCTCCGCACCCATTGTTCTTGCTTTTTTGAATGGCCACTCTTCTCTACGGGCTGATTACTGATTGGTTTAAGCATACCGTCTTCCCCAAGCTTGCACGAGATTAATTGCGAATAAAATGGCCAAAGAAACTGCTAACAGTACAACGCCTATCACTGTTGCTCCATAGTAGTCATATTGTTCCAGTCGTTGAAAAATTAAGACTGGGGCGATTAAATCCTTAAACGGAATATTGGACGCCACAATCACAATTGATCCATACTCTCCCACAGCCCGGGAAAATCCCAAAGCCACACCAATTAAAATCGGTGAAATCAACTGCGGAATAATAATTCGCCAAAAGGTTTGAGAATTAGAAGCACCCAAACTCCAAGCGGCTTCTTCAACTTCTGGCTCTAGTTCCCTTAAAACAGGTTGCACCGTTCGCACGACAAAGGGAAGGGAGATAAATAACATGGCAATGCCTACTCCGAACCGGGTAAAGGCAATTTGAATCCCAAACGGTGCAACTAGGGAGCCGATCCAACCCGCTGGACTATAAACCGTGGCGATCGTCAAACCTGCTACTGCTGTGGGCAAGGCAAAAGGCAAGTCAATCGTTGCATCAATAATCCGCTTAAAAGGAAAATCATAGCGCACTAAAACCCAGGCAATTAAAGTCCCAAATACGCCATTAATCAGCGCAGTAACAAAAGCTGTAACAAAGGTGACGTCATAAGCAGACAGCGCCACGGGACTGGTCGCAATTCGCCAAAATTCACTGGGGTCTTTTGTCGCAGACATCCACAACAAGGCGGCCATCGGCAGTAACAGCATGATGCTGAGATAGCCAATCGTAATCCGCCAAGGCCAAGATAGATGAAGGAGGCCACCGAGGGAGTTTAGGAATTTTTTTCGAGGCTTATTGAAGGAAATCGCCATAAGGAAATTGGAATTATTGTTACTATTTATTGATGAACTTCAACAATACCAAAATCTAAATTTGGTAACCATTAATTGTTCCGGCCTATTGTGTGGGAGGATGACAAACCCGTAGGTTAACCAATTTCCGCAATTTGTTTAACAAATGGCAGAAAATATTTTAGTTTCTTTGGGCTTGACGTAGACCTGCTGATTGGCTTCCAGTTGCAGTTCATCATACCGCTCCCGACTTAATTGTGCCGTCAAAATTGCCCCCGATTTCAACACTAATTCTAATTGAATTTCCCATCCTAAATGAACCAACCGGGTTACTTTTGCCGAAACAAACTCAGGTTCCGGATTTGTTCTAATTAATAAATCATGAGGACGCAGAAATATTTTGTCCGAGGGTGAAATTTCAGACTGAGTTGTACAGAGTCCGGAATTAATAGGAAGAACATTGACCGGACCAATAAAACTCATGACAAACGAACTGGCGGGTTGATCATAGATTTCGCTGGCTGTCCCTACTTGTTCGACCCGACCGTTGTTCATCACCACAATTTCATCGGCGACTTCCATCGCTTCTTCTTGATCGTGGGTGACAAAAACCGTGGTCACATGAACTTCATCATGTAAATGTCGAAGCCAAGCCCGCAGTTCTTTACGGACTTTTGCATCTAATGCACCAAAGGGTTCATCGAGTAACAAAACTTTGGGTTGTACGGCTAAGGCTCTGGCTAACGCAATCCGCTGGCGTTGACCCCCAGAGAGTTGTGCCGGATAGCGATCGCCTAAGCCTTGCAGTTGAACCAACTCTAACAACTGCTCCACCCGCTCACGAACTTGAGGCTTGGGAACTTTGCGAATTTCTAAGGGAAAGGCAATATTTTTACGAATAGTCATGTGTTTAAACAGCGCATAATGCTGAAACACAAAACCAATATTTCGCTCCTGGACCCGGACTTGGGTCGCATTTTCTCCGGTTAAATAGATTTCCCCTTGATCCGGTGCTTCTAGTCCGGCAATCAGTCGCAGTAAGGTCGATTTCCCGGACCCAGAAGGTCCTAAAAGGGCAACCAAAGATCCACTTTGAATGTCGAGGTTGACCTGATCAAGGGCCAAAAATGAACCAAAATTTTTAGAAACGTCCTGAATTAAGATTCCCATGATTACAATTTGCAGGGTGAAGTCAATAAAATGCGGGATTGGAGAGCATCATCTGATTGAATAGATGCCCTTAAAATTGAGGCGATGTTAGGGACGATATAAACTAGCTTGAATCTCATCAAAAACTGCCCCTTCGTCAAAAAATTGTTGTTGTACGGCATTCCATCCGCCCAAATCTTCAATGGTAAAGGGGGTGTTAACCCGGGGAAAGCGATCGCCTTGATTGCTCTCCACTGTGGGTTCTACTGGGCGAAACCCATAGCGCGCAAAAATACTTTGGGCTTCTGGGGTAAATAAATATTGGACAAATGCTTCAGCCAGTTCCCGATTCCCATGTTTATCCACATTTTCATCAATCACTGCCACAGCATTTTCTATTGCAATATTAACCTGTGGGACAAGGTAAGACAGGGGGCGATCGTTCAGTCCCGCTAAAATCATTTCATTTTCATAGTTCACCAACACATCTCCCTGGCGTTGCTCCACAAAAGCATCGGTTGCTTCCCGGGAGTCTTTAGACAAAACCACTGCATTCTCATAGACTTTCTGGGTAAAAGTTCGCGCCTCCTCTGGCGTTCCTCCAGTTTGGGTGACGGAACCCCATAGCGCGAGAAAACTCCACCGCGCACCCCCAGAGGTTTTCGGGTTAGCTAGAACAATCTGGACGTCATCTTTGGCTAAATCCGCCCAGGTTTGAATGCCTTTGGGATTATTGGGTCTAGTGGCAATTGTTGCCACAGAACGAGTGACGATGGAATTATTGGGTGCTTCTTGTTCCCAACCGGGTTCAATCAGTCCGTCTTTTTCCAGTTGTTTGATATCCAAGGCTAACGCTAGGGCGACGACATCAGCATCCAGTCCATGTAGGACGGTGCGGGTTTGGGTCCCGGAAGGGCCGTAACTTTGGCGAATCACCGCCTTGCGATCGTGTTGCTGATTCCAAGTTTCTAGGAATTGGGGAATGATTTCTTGATAGGCGGAAGGGGTCACCATATAGGAGACGAGGGTCAATTCCAGGGGACTACCATTGCCCAGATTACCTGTGCAGGCAGCGATCGCCAGACTTAAACTAACTCCCGATAGGAAAACAACGATCCACCGGATTAAGAAATTTGGGGACAAAAAGCGACTCATTTTCACCAGAACCCTAGGTATTTTAGCAATAATAATCAAGAAGTCTAATAGAGCCAAGGGCAGGTAGAGCGAGTCCACCTTATCCCCTGCTCAAAATCATCTTCCGTGAATTGATGTGCTGGCAATTACCAGTTCTCCTCATCAGGGTCCGTTGATTTACTCCAAATTTCTACATCTAGGTCGTTCAGATAAATCATTGCACTATCAATCTGGCATTGTTTTCCCCGCAGATCGAGGTCAAACCACCCATCATTTTTGATATTAGCTGACAACAAGGCTGCATTCAGGTTAACGGTCAATCCATAATCAGAAATCAGATGAGAAATGATCGGTTCCTCCTGATACTCTTTCGGAATCCGAATCCGAATTCGTAGGTGTGTGGGTCGCGAGTCATCACTTGAGAGGTTTAAAGGCTGCGGTTGGGAACCTGGATAACTCCCGTTTACTTGAGCCTGATAATTAGGGTGAGTCGCCATAAATTTCTCCGCTTGAGCTAATTTTATCTATTCCTCAATAAGGTTGGGAATTAACCGTTTTAGGGGACTTGTTATGCACTCTTATCGCCTGACTTGACTCAAAATTGTGTCAAAGATAGCGCCATCGTCAAAGAATTTAGTTTGCACTGCATCCCACCCCCCCAAGTCAGCAACGGTGAACAAGGTTCGGATCGGCGGAAATTGACTGCTAAATTCAGCAGCAACGTTTGGCTCTACAGGCCGGAATCCAACTTTGGCAAATTCCCGTTGAGCAGTTGGGGTAAATAAATATTGGACGAAGGCTTCTGCGACTTCCCGGGTCCCATGTTTATCCACATTGGCATCAACCACGGCAATGGGATTATCGATAGAAATATTCACTTCGGGAATCACATAGGGGAGTTCTTCGCCGTTTTGTTTCGCCAATATCACTTCATTTTCATAGTTGATTAATACATCCCCTTGACCCTGTTTGAAAAAGACGTCACTGGATTCGCGAGCATCTCGGGGAAGGACGGGGACATTTTGGAAGACTTGACGAGTAAATTCGTTGGCAGTGGTATCATTGCCTCCATTTTGGGTGACGGCACCCCAAAGACCTAGGAAATTCCATCGGGCACCGCCAGAGGTTTTGGGGTTAGCGGTAATCACGCTGACATCATCTTTGGCTAAGTCTTGCCAGGTGTTAATGCCTTTGGGGTTACCGGGTCGGGTGACTAAAGCGGCAACGGATTTATGCACGATCGCATTGTTAGGCGCTTCTTGTTCCCACCCCGGTTGTATCAGTCCCGCTTTTTCAATTTGTTGGGTATCTAATGCCAAAGCTAAGGCAACGATATCCGCTTCTAATCCATCAATAACGGCTCGGGTTTGGGAACCGGACCCCCCATAACTTTGGGTAAAGGTGACTTCTTGGTTATGTTCTTCTTTCCACTGCTGTGCAAATTGCGGAATGATTTGCTCATACGCGGCACGAGTGACGGCATAAGACACCAGAGTGAGTTGGACGTTATCTCCACCTCCTGCTCCTGTGGGACTTCCACAAGCTGCGATCGCCGCGCTCAAGCTCAGTCCCACCAGAAATAATGAAACGGATTTTTGAATTTGTAGATACTTCCCTCGACCCCTGAACCATTCTTTCCACCAAGGGACGAGGGTCCCTAGCCTAAACCCCCCACTCCCTAATCTGCGGTTTTGAGCAGCGGAGTTTGTTCCCTCTGCGATGCCTTGCCATTGACCCATATACCTACCTCGGTTTAATCTACGGTAACTTGGTCGAGATACCGATATTTAATGATGAAAATCAACAGTATCGGAAAATTTAAAAAAAAGCAAGTGTTTTTTTTAAATTCCTACAGTCCCAGAAATAGGCAGCTAACAGGGCCGCAATTTTCACCCTACCTGGGGCTTCGTGTCCATAAAATCAGTTGGTAATTTGTAATCTGCGGAGGCTGGATCGGCTAAAATCGAGTTTCTGTAAGGATTTCACCAGAAATTCAACAAATTTCAAAAAACCCCTTGCTTTTTTCCAAGCCCTTATGCTACATTTATAAACTGTTGGCAAGGACGCATAGCTCAGTTGGTTAGAGCACCACGTTGACATCGTGGGGGTCACTGGTTCGAGTCCAGTTGTGTCCATTCAAAACTTTATTTATAAACCTCAAGTGGGAATTAGGCCGAGATCCGCGATCGGTGGCGATTCTGTTGATAAAAGGGACTAATTAGTTGCCTTTGACCCCTCGGTGTTTAAGGGGCCTGTTTTGCTTTAAAAAATCAGTGGATTGGGGACTGAGGCAGAGGCGATCGCCTGCCAAGTCCCTCCGGTGGAAGCAGTTACTTCTCCACAGCACAACCGGGAACCCATCACTTCTAGGAATAAAACATCTCCAAACCTTTGTCTGGGGAACGCCTCCAATGGTTATGACTGGTGAATTCTTGATAAATTTGGGGGTCTTTTATCACCGGGTTAGAGGTAAATTAGGATAGGTTAGTGGAGGGATAAAACTACCCAAAACAACCTATAATCCTGATTTGTTAGAGAGTTTAAGAATATTAATTTTCTCAATTTAAAATATTTTATTGTAAAATAAAGAATAGGCAAAAATCAGGAATTCTCCTAAAAATAGCCCAGGTTTTTCCGTGAAAAACACTTGAGGAGTTAGGGAGAGGTGCAGGGTCATCAAGGAGGTCTGTCCAACTGTTCCCCACTCAACAAGGCCACCGCAGGAAGGGGGGATAGCAGATCGGCGAGGTCTTACCGATCTCATAGAACTAACCCCTCTAAGGGTATAACTATGGATTAAAGATGAACTTTTCAAAAAAAAAGAGTATCTTCTTGATTGCAACCCAAAGAAATATAGAGGATCGGACCCTGAACATGAGATTATCTTGGCGCTGGTTTTTACTTTCTAGCTTAATAAGTTTAACCTTCGCGATCGCCCTCCAGGATCGGTCGCAAGTGGCCCATTCGCAAATCCAGCCTCCCTCAAGCGAGAGCCTGAACCCGCAATCCGGACCCCTTTTTATTTTAGATAAAACCCTGGAAGGACATACCAGTTGGGTAGGGTCCCTAAAATTTAGTCCCGATGGCAGCATCCTAGCCAGTGGCAGTCGAGATAATACAATCAATCTCTGGAATTGGACCAGTGGGGAATTGATTCGCACCCTGCTGGGACATTCAGATGATGTGAATTCCCTTGCGTTTAGTCCGGATGGACAAGGTTTAGCCAGTGCCAGTACGGACCTCACCGTCAAGTTGTGGGATGTGAATCAGGGCATTTTAACTGGGACGCGATTGGGGCATACCTTTGCGGTTCGTGGGGTCACCTTCACCCCCGATGGGCAAACCCTCGCCTCTGCCAGTGCCGATCGCAGCATTATCCTGTGGGATGTCACCACGGAACGAGAACGGCGGACCCTCAACTGGCATTCCAGCTTTGTCTGGTCAGTCGCCGTCAGTCCCGATGGCAATACCTTGGTGAGTGGGGGCTACGATAACACCATTCGCTTTTGGAGAATGCCCAAGGGGAAAAGGTGGCGCTCCATTGAAGGGCATTCTAGCCCGATTACCGCGATCGCCTTTAGTCCCGATGGACAAACCATCGCCAGTGCGAGTGCCGATCACACCATCAAGTTATGGGATGTCAACACCGGATCTTTGAAAAGCACCTTAACGGGTCATGCGGATTGGGTCCTAGCGGTGGCATTTAGTCCCGATGGTCAACTCCTTGCGAGTGGGGGTGCCGATCGCACCCTGCGCCTGTGGAATGTGGCCAATGGTTCTCTGCGAACCCTCTTTAACAATCATCAAGGGAGAGTCCTCTCCGTTGCCTTTAGTCCCGATGGACAGGCCCTTGCCAGTGCCAGTGCCGACCAAACCATTAAAATTTGGAGAGCTACGACTCCATAAACTCCGTCAATTTTCAAAGAAAAAACCGGGATATTTCTCCAGATAGGCAGTCCTGGCATTTTCTCTGAACAAACTCAGATAATTCTCCTCTTGATGCCGTCTAACTGGAAAGAAAATCATCCCGGCTTTTACAGGATTTTAATATTTTTAGGTTAAATTAAAAGGGTTTTAGGGGGGATAACACTTAAAGCATTAACAGTTGATTTTAGGGGAAGGAGAGACCGCCATGAACATCTGGGAAAGCCTGGATATGGCCACAAAAACCCTAGTGGCAAACAAAACCCGCAGTACCTTGACGATGTTGGGGATTATTATCGGGAATGCTGCTGTGATTGCTACCGTTGGGGTGGGGTCAGGGGCGCAAAATTTTATTGGCGGACAAATAGAATCCCTAGGAACCAATGTACTGATTATTGCCCCAGGAAATCGGAATAGCCGGAGATTAGGAGGGCCGCCACAAACTTTAGTCTTGGACGATGCCAAGGCGATCGCCTCCCAAGTCCCGGGCCTTAATGGGGTCTCTCCAGAACTCAACGGCAGCGAACTGGTGCGCTATGGCAATCAAAACTTTTCAGCCTTGATATTTGGCACTATGCCCGATTTTCTGAACGTCCGCAACTTTGAAGTAGAAAAGGGACGATTTTTAAATGAATTAGATGTTCAACGCAGCAATCCCGTCGTGGCATTAGGTTCCGATTTAGCCATTGCTTTATTTGGAGACAGCAACCCGATTGGAGAAAAGGTCCGCATCAAAAATGTCAGCCTAGAAGTGATTGGGGTGATGAAACCGAAAGGAGCATCCTTTGGGACGAACTACGACGAAACCGCGTTAATTCCCATTACGACTATGGCGAATAGAATCCTGGGGCGACAATCGCCTTATGGACTCCCGTTGTCTTTCATTTGGGTGACGATCGCCAATGAAGAAGGGATGGGAATGGCGCAGTTCCAGATTGAAAATTTGCTGCGCCTACGCCATCGAATTACGGACGAAGATGATTTCTACGTTCAGAATCAGCAAGATTTAATGAATACCTTTGATGCCATTACCGGCGCGTTAACGGTGTTACTGGCAGCAGTGGCGAGTATCTCCCTGCTGGTGGGTGGGATTGGGATTATGAATATTATGTTGGTATCGGTGACGGAACGGACTCAGGAGATAGGGTTGCGGAAGGCGATCGGCGCAACTCAGCAAGATATTTTAATTCAGTTCATCATAGAAGCAGTGATTCTATCGGTGGCGGGGGGTGCAGTCGGCATTGGGATTGGGATGGGGGGTATCTTTTTGATTGCCTTAGTCACGCCCTTTGAGGCAGCAGTTTCCGGCATGGCGATCGCCCTGGCAACCAGTGTCTCTGGAGGCATCGGTTTATTTTTTGGCGTGGTTCCTGCCCGTCGTGCAGCCCAACTCGACCCGATTATAGCTTTAAGAAGTGAGTAATTGTCATCGGTCATTTGTCATTTGTTTTTGGTCCTTGTTTGAGCTGTGAATTTACTGAATTAAAGATTACTATGAACTCTCAAAATCAACTCCAATCTACTCTACCGATTCCGGAACAAAAAGCGGCTATTGTGGAACTCCAAGATGTTTATAAGATTTATGGATCTGGCAATACCGAAGTGCAAGCCCTCAAAGGGGTGAACTTAACGATTCATGAAGGGGAATATTGCTCCATCATGGGGGCATCGGGTTCTGGAAAATCTACCGCCATGAATATTATTGGTTGCTTGGATAGACCCAGTAGCGGATATTATTATCTGGATCAAGTCGATGTGACCCAAATGGAAGATGCGAATTTAGCCAAAATTCGGAATTTAAAGTTAGGATTTGTTTTCCAACAATATCATCTGTTAGCTCAACTGAGCGCCTTAGAAAATGTGATGTTGCCGATGGTATATGCGGGGGTTGCTGCATCGGAACGACGGGAACGAGCGATGGAGGCATTAACGCGGGTCGGCCTAGAAAATCGGATGAATAATAAGCCGAATCAGATGTCTGGGGGACAACAACAACGGGTGGCGATCGCCCGGGCGATCGTCAACCGACCTGTTTTACTCTTAGCGGATGAACCCACCGGCGCTTTAGATACCAAAACCACCGAAGAAGTGATTCATATTTTCTCAGAACTAAATGCCAGTGGCATGACTATCGTGATGGTTACCCATGAACCGGAAGTTGCCCGCGCCAGTAAACGAATTGTCATGTTTCGCGATGGAGAGGTCATACAATCCCATCTCACCCCGGCTGATTTGCATGGCGCTACGTTTTAAATAAGCTTTATACCATTCAAATTGGATATTCCTAGTCGAGGTCAATGTCAGTGTACCGCGCCCACGGGTTAGTAGAGCGCGTACCAGAGAAAGAGCGATCGCCATCCTTCAGAGTTGAGGGAAGGGAATTACTTCCCCGATAGCAGCTTATTTAAACAAAAAAAATTGGCAACTGGCTTAAGCCTCATGAACAGCAGAAACGTGACTCCAAAAAAAACAGCCGCTCTCGGCTGATAAATCTACCTAGAGTAGAAGGTTTCACGGCATTAACTTATTTATTATGGGAAAGAGATTAAAGGGGGTTTCTGTCCAAAACATAGGAGAGAATTTCGCACTCACAAAAGTGAAAATCCCCTTAAACTAGCCAGCCACCGGGATAAAAGCGGGCCAGATTAGTCCTTAACGGTTTGGGGTTCGGATTTCCTCAAGTAAGAAGGAACTCAAACGGGTCTGTATGACTTGGGAATGGGATTGCAGAAGTGGAGCGTCTGAAACCCTGAGTGGGAGGGATAGATTCCCATTGATTCTGGCTTCAATCCGGGGTCAGAGAGTCCCTGCTACCGAGGTCAAGTCAGCCGGTTTGGGTCCGATGCAGGTGATGGAAGTCACCCCGATCTCCTACGGAAGGTCACTTCTAGGGACGTAAGCGATCGCTCACAAGGGGGCAATCGATGATTCATAATGAGCTCAAGGGAGTTATTTTATAAAAATGCCATCGTTAAAATACACAACGACGGGACTCACAAGGGGATGGACTAGGGTACTTAATGATAGGCGAATGGAGAATCCTATAGCGGGCGGAATTAAAAAATCATCGACCCCGGATAAAGAACCGCCCCTGATCTTGATCGTCGATGATGACCGTTTTATGCGGGATCTCCTCCGTCAAGTCATGGAAAAAGAAGGCTACCGGGTAGCCGAGGCGGAAAATGGCCTTCAGGGTTTAGAGGCTTATATTCGCCTGCATCCCGATATGGTTTTGGTGGATGCCATCATGCCGGTTATGGATGGTTTTACTTGCTGTACTAAGCTGCAAGCCATATTTGAGGATGATTCTGGGGAATATGACTTTGCATCCCATACCCCGATTTTAATGATTACCAGCCTGGAGGATAGTAAATCCGTAGACCAGGCATTCGAGGTGGGTGCCGTGGATTTCGTCACGAAACCGATTCACTGGGCAGTGCTGCGTCAACGGGTTAGACGGTTGTTGGAACAAGCCCAGCTTTATCGACAGCTTCAAGCGGCAAATGAAGAGTTGCAGCGTCTGGCATTTTTGGATGGGTTGACTCGGGTTGCCAATCGTCGGGGTTTTGACCAAGCATTAGAACACGAGTGGCGGCGACTGATTCGCGAAAGTGTTTCGGCGAAAAATGCCGGGACCGAGACCCATTTTGTCCAAAATCCCTCCTCCCTGTCTTTGATTTTATGTGATGTAGACTTTTTTAAGCGCTACAACGATTCCTGCGGGCATTTAGCCGGGGACGAATGTTTACAACAAGTTGCAGAGGCGCTGCGTCGTGCAGTAAACCGTCCCGGCGATTTGGTGGCCCGTTATGGGGGAGAAGAATTTGCCGTGTTGCTTCCCAATACGGATGCAGCAGGGGCAGTGAGTGTGGCCCAAAAAATTAGGACAGAAATCCGCAATTTACAGATTCCCCATCCGACTTCTTCAGTGAGTGAATTTATTACCATCAGCTTGGGGGTGACTGCCACGATTCCCTGTCCGAATACAGCCCCCTGTGAGTTGATTTCTATTGCGGATAAAGCCCTCTATCAGGCGAAAGAATCGGGGCGCGATCGCCTGATTTTAAAAATTTTTATCCTCCCCAATTAAGAAAACTCCCCGAGTTAAAATCTCTGGACTCTATGACTCGGTTTCGGTGAGTGAAAATTTATCGGGGCTTAACACAGCAGACAAATTGCTGAGGGAGATGTTCAGTTGTGAATTGCCCTAATTTTGAAAGAATGAAAAAGGGTGGGAATTTCCCACCCTTTTTCTCTTCAAACCACGGCGGACAAACTTATTTGTGCCGTTTGTGCCACCGGGGAAACTTCATCTTGGGCTAATGTTTCTAAGATGGGACGAACTTCAGGACCCCCAAGCAGTCCCAAGGCTTGAGCAACACGATGGCGAATCTGCCAATCCGCATCGGTAGCGTAGGGAATTAATAATGCCGTAGCGCGGCGATCGCCCAGTTCTCCGAAGGACCCGATCGCCGCTGTTTTAATCAGACTTTCTGAAGAATTCAGGGCATCTTCTAAAATTTCAAAAGACCGACTATCCCCCAATTCTCCTAAAGCCGCAACAATACTGAGTTTAAGCAGCCATTCAGAGGTATTGCGATAGATCTGTTGCAACTCTTCAAATGCTTCCGTTAATTGCAAACCCCCAAGAGAGTCCGCTGCTGCTGCTTGGACATCCGTTTCAGAATCATTTAACAGGCGATCGCGCAGGACCGTTAAGGCAACATCCCGATCCAGCTTGCCCAAACTGGCCATTTGACTGACTGCTGCATACCGCACCCGCGCACTACTATCTTGAATCGTCGGTAAAATCAGTTCTAACGCGATCGCCGGTTCAATCTGTCGAAGTTGATTCACTCCCCGTAGGCGATCGCCCATTGTTTCTGAATGCAGTAATTCCCTCACAGACTCTGGAGTAACGTTCATTTTTTATGATCTGTTCCTTATCTGATATTCCTTAACCGAAATTAAACGGATCTTCAGTCCCCTTGATCCCTCGCTTCGTGATGAACCTTCATCATCTTTTGTCAATTCGGACCTCAACCCTATCCCTCTGGCAATGTTAATTCTTACCCTTCCTCAGTTGCCATTGCCCGCACAATATCGCCCCGCGTCAAGATTCCGATTGGCTTACCCGCTGAATCAATGACCGGCAAGCGATGTACTCCCTTCTCATGCATCAATTCTGCCGCCTCTCGTAAAGACTTATCGGGTCTAATTGTTTGAGGATTTTTCGTCATGACTTCCCCCACAGTTTGTCCCAGAGCCTTATGTAAATCCCGCTGATATTTAGCCGGATTTTCTAAATAAATCACACTATCAAGCACCATAATATAGGGCGGCGGCGTCACCCCACTTTCCCGCCACATCAAGTCTCCCTGGGAAATAATCCCCATCAACTTTCCCTCCGCATCCACCACGGGAAGTCCACTGAACCGGCGTTCCGCCATAATCTGAATCGCCTCATCCAAAGATGTCTCTGAAGTCACGACGAGCGGATCTCGGGTCATAATCTCGGCAACTGTTTTCGCCATCTTCTTTTATGTTTATCTCAAGCTAATTTGTGACGGTCATCTAAAACATTGAGCTATTCGTTTGGCTGCATCTGTGGGGTCAAACTTGATGGCTTAAACCCAGCCTGATCTGTTTTTTCCCCGGATCCCAAGTTGTAGCCCACTCAGGTCACCTTTAAAATTCAAGTAACCGTAAGGGAGATTTTCTCAGATATTCGGACAAAAGTCGATGTTTTAACAGGGGGGTGAAAGTTCTGGAGAAGTGCAGATCCACCAGGAAACCACAGACTCTGGCAGTTAGAATCAGTATTGTAAAGATTTATTTCCCTAAGAGGCTATGACACCCCCCGATTCCCCAGACCCTCTGTATCGGAATATTTCGGTTTGTCAGCACCAATCTTGCCAGCGCCACGGCTCCCCAGCGGTTCTGAAAGCCTTTCAGCAGACGCCACTCCCCCCCGGAGTCACGGTTAATGGCAGCGGTTGTTTGGGACAATGTAGCTCGGGTCCCACGGTTAAAGTCAACCCGGATAATGTTTGGTATTGTCGGGTCACACCGGCTGATGTTCCTGTGATTGTAGTCGAACATTTAGAAAACGGTGAGCCAGTGGATGGGCTCCTCAATCCCAGAATTCATTTCAAATTTTCGTTTTAGACGATTCCAGGAGAAAGGAGCGATCGCCCCTTTTTCTCCTGAATAACAAGGCGACTTCCGGTGACTCGCTCCCTTTTGTCCGAGGATTACCGCACCTTAGACAGAACCCAATCGCGAATTAATTCATTGACGCGATCGGGGATTTCATCATGAGGACAATGGCCTGCCTTGAGAAAATATTCCGTAACCTGGGGATAATATTGGCGAAACTTCTCGCTACGTTCCTGGATTTTCATCCAGGGATCTCCTTCTCCCCACAGGGTTAACAGGGGAGCCTTAAGTTGGGAGAGCAATCTATCTACTTTTTCCCCCGGTGGCGTTCTAAAAATCCCGGCGAATACCTGTGCCGCACCGCGATCGCAAGAGGGACGATAAATTTCTTCCACCAGTTGATCCGTCACGGCGGAGGGATCCAGATAAACTTTCATCAAGGTTTTCCGAATCGTGGCACGGCGGCGGGTCCATTGGAACAGGAGGAAGCTCACCCAATTTTGACGAAATGCTGCTTTCAAGGCAGAATTCATCGCTTTGCGATGGAAGGGAGGTTCTGGGAGGGGTTCGGTTTCTGTAAAGGGACCGGCGCTATTAAGTAAAACAACCCCAGCAACGGATTCGGGATATTGAGCGCCTAAACATAATGCGGCATATCCTCCCAGGGAGTTGCCGACAACCACCGTGGGTTTGCCGATATGGGTTTCAATGAAATCTTGTAATTGGTCCCGCCAGAGTTCTCCACTGTAAATGCAGTTGGGTTTAGCCGATCGCCCAAAACCCAACAAATCGATCGCCCAAACCTCAAATTCCGTTTGTAACCCGGCGATCGTTTTGCGCCAGTGATCCGTCGAGGCCCCAAAACCATGAATCAGCAGCAGGGGGGGTCTATCGGGACGGCGATCGCCAGCACGAACGTAATAAATAGGGCGATCGGCCCATTCCCAGTAGGCACCCGGTATCGGCTCACTGTTGATTGACGAAGTTACCTGCATCACTTAATCCGATTTTTTGCAATAAAAACAAAGAACTCTTTTCATTGTAAAGGATTGTAAAGGGCAACGGGCTATGGTGAAACTCTATCCCGCCCTTGCATTTCCGAGCTGCATCCTCTCATTTGGCCTCATCTCAAACCCTCGCCTCACCTCTTTTCATCCCCTTCCCGTTAGCCATTACTTCCCGCTTAACTCACCCCTTTTACTCCGCATCTACTTTCACAATTTTTCCATCCGCTTCGATGGAAAGGGGAGTTTCAGGAAAATCGCTTTGGGTTAATTTTTGCATTAATTTCACCGTGCGATTTTGAGAATCATAGCTGGGAATCCCTTTACTATCCAAATGAATTGGAATAATCTGACCGGCTATAAAATTACCTTCTAAATCAATCTCTGCTTCCAAAATTAAAGAATATCCCAATTCTGCCACCGTCGAAAAACTGCGATATCCCATAAAATTTCCTAAAGAATAAGCAATTAATTTGCCATTATAAACCTCTAATGCCCGGGGAACATGAGGACCATGACCTAAGACTAAATCCGCCCCAGCATCAATCATCGCCCGGGAAAATTCCACCAAATTCCCTCGGTTTTCACTAAAAAAGGTTTCCGTGCGGTTTTTAACATGGACAGCCCCGGTTCCTTCTGCACCGCCATGAAAGGAAATCACCACCAGGGTAGCATTTTCCTGGGCTTCTGCAACCAAGGCTTTTGCTGCATCTAAATCCAGAATTGAGTTGTGATAGGAATAGGTACTAAATCCAATAAAGGCGATGGGGATGTCATTCACCGTGGTATAAGAAATTTCCCCTTTCCGGCTGGCGGCAACCATTCCCGCCTCCTCTATATTTTTGATGGTATCTTCAAAGCCTTGGTCGGTAAAATCCAATGAATGATTATTGGCTACACTTAAAACGTTAAAACCCGCCTCTTTTAATAGGCGGGTATAACTGGGCGGAGTACGAAATGCAAAGATATTGGGGCGACTGACATCTTTGCCTGAATACGGATGAGCGGTTAAGGTACTTTCAAAGTTACCAAAAACTAAATCAGCTCCTTGTAAATAAGGAGTGACACCCTGAAAAAGTTGCTCCGGCTGGGGGTGAAGCTTATTCGTGGGGAAGTCAACACCGGGAATAATATCTCCAACCGCTTTAATGGTAATAGGCCGGTTGGGAATGGAGGATTCAACAATTTCAGAAAGTTCTTGAAAGTTGTTAAGAATGTTGTCGGCTTGTAAGGGTTGGAGGGAGTTGGAACGGGCTGCAAAAGATGGGAATTCAGGGGGATTAGGGAGTTTGACTGTCGCTAGGGTTTCGGAAGCGGTGGATAAAAGAACGGCGGGATGGAATTTTTCACCATTTCTGAAGAAGTCCCACCCTGTGCCGAGTACAAGGCTGATGATTCCTAGGCTGGGTAATACAATTTTAAGGGTATGGCCGATCGCCCGAGATGTTTTCGAGGGGACTGTCTTTCGCGGTGGGGGGTTGTCTATCTCGGCGATCGCCGGTTGGGGTATCACTGGATCACTTAGGGGGCGATCGCTTTCAGAGTTGCTACTTTGCCTCAGAGTGTGTGCCGATGCCTCTACGGAAGGATTCGAGGAGATTAGGGGTTTGTCTATCGCAATCGGCAAGGATTCCGGAGTGGCGACTGGTTTTAAAGCGGGTTCCTCGGGGGCCACTGAGGGAGAAGAGAGAGGACTAATCGTGGCTTTGCCGAACTCAAAGGCTTCATCCCATGCCGGAACTTTTTGACCAATTTGGCGGGCATAAACCCGGACGGAGTGAATGGAACGGACATTCAGACGAGTTAATCCATCCTGAATGTAGGCAATATAAGCTTGGCGATCGGGGATGCGATCGGCTTCTAAGAGGATATGCAGTCGATTGTCGTTGCGAACCACTTGGGCGGTCATGTTTCTGATTCGTAATGCTTGATTCAGCAAGACGGCGATCGCCCCTGGATCTCCTTGCTTTGCTAAATTCACGATATTTTGCGCGTCCACAATCCGTCTCCTCACACCAATAAATAGAGTTTGTAATGTTAGGGGTAGAAGTTGGACCGGGTAAGCCCTCTGATGGGATGGCGATTGATCCCCTTAGAATAGCCACTTCTGTGTTCAAACCCCTTTGAAGTATGCAAATACTGTGGCCATAGTGATCTATTACAAGATCGGGGTCACTCTTCGCGGCGATTTTCAGGGTATTTTTGAAGAAGTTGGCTAAGAAATAGAGAAGCTATCTGCATGACCTCTAGTCTGAACTCCCCTCAAAATCGAAAGTCCCGTCGAGTATTAGTGACTGGCGGTGCCGGGTTTATTGGCGCGAACTTCGTTCATTACTGGTGTCGGCGCTATCCCGGCGATCGCCTGGTGGTCCTTGATGCCCTCACCTATGCGGGTAATCCCCAAAATTTAGCCAGTCTCGAAGGCAACGAGAACTATCGGTTTGTTCCGGGGAATATTTGCGATCGCCCTTTGGTGGAAACTCTGCTCAAAGAGGAGGCGATCGATACCGTCGCCCACTTTGCCGCCGAATCCCATGTTGACCGATCTATTTTAGGTCCTGCAGCATTCATTCAAACCAATGTAGTTGGTAGTTTTACCCTGTTAGAAGCTTTTCGCAATCACTGGCAAACTTTGCCGGTTCCGAATTCGGGAGAACGGGGACCGATTTTCCTCCATGTGTCCACGGATGAAGTTTATGGCAGTCTAGGTCCGGAGGATCCAGGGTTCACAGAGCAGACTCCCTACGCACCCAACAGTCCTTATTCTGCTTCCAAAGCAGGAAGTGACCATTTAGCCCGTGCCTATTATCACACCTACGGTCTCCCCACCCTGATTACGAATTGCTCCAATAATTATGGCCCTTACCATTTCCCAGAAAAGCTGATCCCGCTGATGTGCATTAATATGCTACTGGGTAAACCGTTACCTGTGTATGGGGATGGGCAAAATATTCGGGACTGGTTGTATGTGGAGGACCACTGCCGGGGGTTAGATGTGGTGATTCACCAGGGGACCCCGGGGGAAACTTATAATATTGGTGGAAATAATGAAGTCAAAAATATTGACCTGGTAAGAATGTTATGTCAGTTGATGGATGAGTTGGCGCCCGATTTGCCGGTGCGCCCTTGCGAGTCATTGATGACCTTTGTTAAGGATAGACCGGGCCATGACCGTCGCTATGCGATCGATGCTACGAAGATTAAGACTGAGTTAGGTTGGACCCCGACGGTAACAGTGGAAGAGGGTCTGCGCCAAACGGTGCAATGGTATTTGGCTCATCAAGAGTGGTGGCGTCCTCTACTTTCTCCGGAATATCAGGACTATTATCGCCAGGTTTATGCAAATTAAGGGGTTAGGGACCTAGAAGGGCTGAGGCGATCGCCATGATCAGTTCCGTCGGCTTACAGGGTGTTTTGACTACACCAGGGCGAGTAGACAGAATTTGTCCACCCCTTCAGGTATTAATACTCTGAATATGGGGTGAGTAAATCTCCGTAGAAGTACGGAGATTTTCCCCTACTCTTTTTGTCCCATAAGTGAACTCCGAAATGCCTGTTTTGCGCGGGCGATCGAGATCACCAAGTCCATGCCGCAGCGATCGCAGCTTTTATCCCCGGATGGGAGTATATTATTTAACAAGGGTAAACCTATCAAAGCCTAATTTTCTGGGGCCAGAGATTATTGTGAAGATTCCATAAAGCCTCTAGCCTCTAAGCCTAAATTAGGCCATCATAGAAACAGATATAGCAATCATAAATCACTTTGGACAGAAATTCAAGGGTTTGGACAGTTTTGAGTTCACCCTTTTCGGGGAAATGGGAAACTAATCCATCTCTTTCAACCTCATTCGATTGCTATATAAAAGATTTAAGTTTCCAATGATGCAACACAACAATAAAGGAGTGCAGAAAATGAACAAAACACTACTTATCGGAATAACAGCAGCCACAGCAACAGCAATGTTCGGAGTTGCTGGTCCAGCCAACGCCTTCACCTTTGGTACGAATGGGATTAGCTTTGACACCGACCAAGAACTCCGGTTTAACTTTGGCAGTTCTAACGGGGCTTTCAAATCTACCCTTAAAATTTTTGAGGTGCTACAAAATGGCAAGGTAAAAGCAGTAGATGATGGAGTGCTATTCACCGAAGTAAAACCTTCCGATAATGGAGCACAAAACGGATTCAGAGGAACATTAGGCAACGCTGTTGAACAGGTGAACACCACCTTTAGGTTCTTAGCGAATAAAGTTTACACCCTGGGCTTGGTCAGCACCTGGAATGGTGACGATGCAGGAGCAGTCTATAGCACCTCCAGCCTGAACCTGAAGGGTACAAATTCCCAGCGTGCTGTTTTCGGATCCACTGGTGGACAAGAAGGTCAAACTTTTGCGGGAGCCAACACCTTCCTATCTGGCAATCCATTGACTGGCTCTGTAGCCATTGCTTTTGAAGATATCCAGTTTGGAAATGGAGATAATGACTTTAACGACTTCGTGGTTAGCGCAGAGGCAGTTCCTGAACCCTTGACAATGGGTGGACTAGCTTTGGGCGCTGCTGGTCTTGCTGCCGCTCGTCGCTCTCGCAAACGCCGCACCACTGAAGCCTAAGTCAGTCGTGAGAGGACAGGGTTCTCCAAATGAGCCGTCAATTTAGTAGAATAGGGCAGTTGGCAATGGTGTCAACTGCTTTTGCTTACACGGCGATCGCGATGGGGCATTCAAGCACTGTATTCTCAGGCGATCGGCCCCTCAATCATCGGTAGCATTCGGCATTCATCCTACATTAACGCTCTGTGGGGAATTCAAAATGTCTTTTGTACAAACGCTACAAGAACCCAAATATTGGTTATTGGGAATCGCAGCTGGATTAATGACCATCAACATCACGTTGATGTGGAAATACGCCCCCGTCGATGTGGTGGGTACCAGTCTTCTCTTTTGGGGGGGTGCTGCATTTCTAATCTGGGAAAGATATGAATCCTTTAAACTGCAAAGTGGGCCTATTTCTAGCATCTTGGGAGTGGCGATCGTCGCATTAATCCTGCTCAAAAGTGCAACCCTAAATAGTTATGATATTTTTCTTCGTCTTTCTCCGTTCATGTCAGGAATCGGCCTAGGCTTGATCGCTTCCGGTATTAAAGGCCTAAAGCAATACTGGCAGGAACTCTTTATTTTAGGCTTTATGTCGATTTCGACCGGCTTATTATTACGAATTTTTGATATTTCTCCCTTAACTGCTAAATTTTCTGCCCTGATTCTGTGGTACTTAGGATTTCCAGTCACTCGCCAAGGAATCTACGTTAACCTACCCACGGGAAGTATTGAAGTTTACTCCGGCTGTTCCGGATACAGTGCCATTCTGCAATTATTGGGACTATCTATTTTATTTTTATTTATGTTTCCGACAACAAGGAAACAGAAAATATATATTCCCCTCGCTGCTATCATTCTTGGCTTTATTGTTAATGGAATTCGGGTCGCACTCATGGCATTTTTGGTTGCCTATTCTAATAAAGAATCGTTTGAATATTGGCATTATGGAGACGGTTCCCTAATTTTTTCCATGTTTGGCGTCTTCCTTCTTGGGTTATTTTGCTGGTTCTTTATCCTGCGAAATGAGCCAGAAAACTTAAAAATTGATCCTTAGATCGCCGCATCATGCAGAAAATGTACTGGAAACCTTTGCGGATTTTTTTATTAGCTCTGACCTTCAGCAGCGTCCTGGTCGTTGTAGGAAAATCTTTACTTTATTCAAATCCTGATAAAGGTCCATCCGCTGACTTTAGTTTTCCCCCAGACATTCCCCTAACAGAGTGGCAGCCATTAGAGAGTGATTCACTCCCCGTTCAAAACACCTCAAACTTAATCTCAGCGAGAGTTTATCGATATCAGCATCAGCAAAATAAATTTTCGCTAGATATTGAGATGCGCTACGTCATTGACACCGATGGCGATATCAAAACTATGCTAAACAAGCATCTCAATTCTGAGACCTACCCTGGTAAACTAACCATACATCACCAAGAAGGAATAGGGTTCTACGGTCTTGCTGCAACAACAGAGCGAGCCTATCTGAGTTCCTGTATCAACCCATACGGGGGGAGTACCGTCACGGCCGAACAGTTTCGGAACAACCGCAATACTTATGATTTGCAGGTTTCTCGTTTGGTCCCTTGGTTGCTGGGTCAACAAGAACTGCGAGATTTTCGCTGCCTCTGGACTGTTCTCTCTATGCCGTTAGAAGATACTACTGCCGAGCAAGCCTATCCAGTCTTGGAAAAAGCGTGGGTTTCTTGGTATGCTTGGTGGCAACCGCGTTTTCCTGACCCTTAATTTGTGTTAACCCTATTCTCAACAGGGATGCAAAATTTATGACTAAATCTGAAGGATTCGATCTGACTCGTTCCGTTGATGAACTTTTGCGGTTTAGTGCCGATCAATTGCGCTCTATTGGTCGGCTTCGGCTGATTGGCTATGGCTTATTAGTATTAGCCTTATTTGATACGATCCAGCTTTTTATTGCCCCCAATTTCATGAATCCGGCCTGGGAATTACAAACAATGGGAGGATTGGTTGAGCGAGTGCCTGTCCCCTTATTGGGCCTAGCACTTGTTTTTTTTGGGGAAGATTATAACCGCAATGGATTAGAAGATATTCTTTTAAAAGTCCTGTCTTGGGTAACTTTACTACTGGCGGTGCTCTCTCTGTTGCTGATTCCGTTAGGTGTTATCAATACCGGGCGGATTAATACCAATACCACCAATCAAATTAACACCCAAGCTCAACAAGAGTTGTCTCTATTACAACAAATTGAGGAGCAAGTCCAAACCGGAACACCTGAACAATTGCAAACTTTAGCCCTGGAACTGAATCGCTTGGGGTTGCCGGTGGATGGACAAAATACGGAACAGCTAAAAGCTGATATTCTCACCAATATTCCTACGGCGAAAGAACGAGTGCAGGTTCAATCCCAACAGCAGATCCAAAATCAGCGCCAGACTTTACTCAAAAATTCGGTGAAGTGGAATCTGGGGGCGTTAGTTGCTAGTGTCTTATTTTTTATGATTTGGCGGGGAACGGGTTGGGCTCGGTAAATCAGGGAATAAAGGGGAAGGGACTGGAGAATAAAAGTTTCCAGTCCCGGTGATGATTTTTTTATAATCCTAAACCCGGTGGCGGCCAAGTCGTGGCTACAAAGAAGATAACGACTGCTAGGGCTAGGACTCCCTGAATTAAATTACCGATGACGGAACTCACCACAACGGCAATCCCCGCTTTGACGGCAATGTTGATATCCCGTCGGTAGAGGTATTCTCCAATGATTGCTCCTAACAGAGGACCCAGAAAAATGCCCAGTAAAGGGCCGCCAATGGGTAAGGCTGGGAGTAGCCCTAAAAAGCCGAAGAAAAAGCCAACGATCGCCCCGATTTGTCCCCACTTACTGGCCCCGCCTCGTTTAGCCCCGAAATAGGTGGCTAATAAGTCGATGCTCACACTGAGCAGTAAAACGACGATCGCCACCCCTAATGCCCAACCGACGGTCCCAAAACCCTGGGCGATCGCCCAAATGATAATCGAACCCAAAATTAAACTCGATCCGGGAACCCCCGGAACTACAGCGCCGATGACGCCCAAAATCATCACGGCAATCAGTACCCAATACAAAATTGTCATAAGCTCTTTAATGAATGCGGGTGCAAAGCGATTTTGAACGGTGATTCGTGAGCCATTTTTTAGTCACTCTCTAAATAATGACTCAAATTCTCGGCTATTTTCTCAGCAATCCCTTCGATCCACCGCTCATCCTGTTTCGTGTAACTGCGAGGAGCATTTGCCCCCAAAATCAGCACCCCCCGACTGCCCAACGGTTGACAAATCACCCCTTGGGTATTTTCCGGCAAATAGTCAAACTCAATCCGTCCGGGATATAACTTCAGCGCCACCAAATAAACCGGCTTCTGCTGAGCGATCGCCCGTTGCACGATCGCCCCAGGTTTGACCTCCCTTTCCGGGCCTAAAATCCCCCGACGCAGCAGCACTCGCCCGTCATACCACACCACCAGCGATCGCGTTACCGTATTCGTCAGCAACATCAAAGACGCCCATGCCAGTTCCGTTTTGCTACGTTCCGGCAAATCCGGTGCCAGCTCAAACCCTTCTTCGCCAATTAACTTCACCGATTCCGGCGATCGCGGTTGCACCTGTTGCCAAAGTAACCCCGTTAAAATTAACAACGCACTTAAAATTACCCCCAAGACATCCGATCGCGCTTGGGAATTCGTAACTTCAACACTTAAAACCCGGTTGGCAAAAAAAAGCACCCCGCCCAATCCACCAGCAACCAGGGGTAAGCGCCGCAATACTACATTTCCATCCGGTTTAGCCATACTCAAAAAATCATCCCATCAGAGATTGGGAACCGAGTCCAGAAAAGTCTTGAGAATTTAGAACTCAAAATTCTAAATTCTAAATCCTCAACTGCTTAAGCCTCCTCTGCCTCAATAATGCGCTGGAACAGATATCCCGTTCCCCTCGCGGTCAAAATCAGCTCCGGATTACTCGGATCATCCTCTAGCTTCGCCCTTAAACGAGAAATATGCACATCCACCACCCGAGTATCCACATGGCGTTCAGGGGTGTATCCCCACACCTCTTGCAAAATTTCTGAGCGCGAAAACGGGTCCCCGGATTTACTCACCAATAGTTCCAACAAGCTAAACTCCATGCCGGTTAGACGAATGCGATCGTCTCCCTTATAAACCTGGCGCTTATTCGTGTCTATTCGGATATTCGCCACATGAATGACGCCCGAGCTGGGAATACCAGAAGCACCCGTTTTCTCAACTCGCCGTAGTACCGAACGGATCCGGGCTTCAAGTTCCTTGGGTGAAAACGGCTTGACGACATAATCATCGGCTCCCAACTCCAATCCGGTGATGCGATCGGCCACATCTCCCAGGGCTGTTAGCATGATGATAGGGACGTCAGATTCCTTTCTCAACTCTTGACAGACGCCATAGCCATCTAGCTTCGGCATCATCACGTCCAGTACCACTAGGTCTGGATTCTCCGTCCGAAAGGTTTCTAGTGCTTCTTCCCCGTCTGCCGCTGTGACTACATCGTAGCCAATCATGGAAAGCCGTGTTTCCAAAATTCGACGAATACTGGCTTCGTCATCGACTACGAGTATTTTTTCCTTATGGTTTTCCAAGATACTCAAGGCTCCTTAAGCGTCTTATCTAATCTTTAATTTTTAATACTGTACCATTTGGATTGTCTTGCTCTTAGCCAGCAGAGTAATCTGACGGCTCCCGACCAATTCATCGATCACATCGCATTTTTGCCTCCACTCATTACTCAGGGTCAATATCAAGAACGAATGCCTAAGCAGCGAACTCAATATATTTGTGACGAGTGCGGAGCCGAATTTCCCCAATGGTTTGGCAAGTGTCCCGCCTGCGATACTTACGGGTCTCTTACCGAACAAGTGGTTCCGGCATCTAGCAGCAACCCTTCCCGGCCTAGTTTAAGTGGAAATTCCTGGATGCGGGAGGGAGGCGGAGAGCAAAATAAATCTGAGGGACAGCCGAGATCGTCGTTTAAATTATCTCAGATTGCCGAACAGAGCATCGCTCGGTGTTCTTCGGGATATGGAGAGATGGATCGGGTCCTCGGCGGTGGCATTGTCCCGGGCTCCTTGGTCTTGATTGGTGGGGAGCCAGGAATTGGTAAATCCACCTTGTTGCTGCAAGTGGCGAGTAATCTGGCCCTAGACCATCGGATCCTTTATGTTTCGGGGGAGGAGTCTGGACTGCAAGTCAAATTGCGTGCTCAGCGCTTAATCAGTGGCGTGGACAATGGAGTGCTGGAGCAGGAGACCCCACCGGAACTCCCGGCGATCGCCGATGAGATGATAGAGATAGAAGAATTTAATCGCAACGAAGAAGAACGGCTCACCCTCTCAGCAGCTCTCCCCCAAAATCCCTTTGGACTTGACTTAGGACCAGAACCCTTACGAGAAAATGACAATCCACTGACGGAACAGCCAGAGGAGGCAGAACCCCTAGAGGAAACCCAGGCGACCCTCGAAACGCCCTCTGAACTCGTAAAACAAACTGCCACCGCTCAATCGCGAGAAGAACCCCGGTTTTATTTATTGCCGGAAACGGACCTCGAAGAAATACTGCGGGAACTGGAATCGCTGAAACCCTATTTAGCGGTGATTGACAGTATTCAGACGATTTACTTTCCCTCTCTGACTTCCGCACCGGGATCCGTCGCTCAGGTCCGAGAATGTACTTCAGCGCTGATGCAGGTTGCCAAGCGAGAGAATATTACTTTATTTATTGTCGGTCACGTCACGAAAGAGGGTGGGATTGCTGGACCGAGGGTTTTGGAACATTTAGTGGATACGGTGCTGTTTTTTGAAGGCGATCGCTTTGCCAGTCACCGTCTGTTGCGTTCCATGAAAAATCGATTTGGTGCCACCCATGAAATCGGTGTTTTTGAAATGGTGGCGAATGGACTCAAAGAAGTGGCTAACCCGTCTGAGCTATTTATTGGCAGTCGTGAGGAATTTTCTTCCGGTTCCTCGACCATTGTGGCTTGTGAAGGGACTCGTCCGATTGTGGTGGAGTTGCAGGCATTAGTCAGTCCCGCCAGTTTTGGGTCCCCGCGTCGTGCCACAACAGGGATAGACAGTAACCGACTGGTGCAAATTTTAGCGGTTTTAGAGAAACGAGTGGGGGTTCCCCTGTCTAAGTTGGATACTTATGTTAGTTCGGTGGGGGGTTTGAACGTCAGCGAACCTGCGGCGGATTTGGGGGTGGCGATCGCCGTGGTGGCTTCGTTTCGCGATCGCATAGTCGATCCCCATACAGTGATTATTGGAGAAGTGGGTCTGGGGGGTCAAGTTCGTCCGGTGTCTCAATTAGAATTGCGCCTGCGTGAAGCGGCCAAACTGGGATTCAAACGGGCGATCGTTCCCCACGGCCAAAATCCTCCTGACTTAGGATTGGAGGTGATTTCTGTCTCTAAAGTGCTCGACGCTATCATTGAAGCCATTCCGGGTCCAGCGAATCAAGCCTTTGCGGAAACTCCCAATTCCGAGGAATCTAGTACCCTCCTGGCGGGTGAGACCAACGTTGACAACTTTGTAAATGAGTTTGACGATGATTTTGATGATGACTTTGATTCGGAAAATCCCGTTTTTTAATCCAGGAGGTGGCCCAAAATGATGGTTGGATTAAAGACCCAAGGCGATCGCCAACCCTGACAGGAGAGATTGGGCGATCGGCAACCGTCAGATCTTCTGCTCTATCTCTCATCCTAGGGTGGCAGTGGCGAAACCTTAACGTCCATTCCATCGCTTATCCCTAAACGCGATCGCCCGAGCCACCTTTCCCGAATCTTTAACTAGGGGTAAATCGTTCAGTTGAGCGAACTCGTGAATGACTTGGATGGCAAAACCTTGAGTAATAGCAACAAATCCGTGCTAGACGAACTAAGCGCCTTAATCTGGGGAACCTCTTTATTTGGAGGTAAAATTACTGGTGCTTTAAATTCTGGGATTTTAGGCCAGCTTTCCCTTGCTCAATTAAGCCATTTATTTATCATTTGGCGGAATGCTACATTTCTCCCCCAAAATTCTCGCGTGCGGCTGATATTCATCGAAGCGCTGATTAAGGGGATTATCGTAGCCCTCCACCCCTCTCAGTTTCACCAAACTGACTTGTTTGCCCCTGCTCATCCCATCAAAGGCTCAGAGTACAGTCAAATTCAGGCATGGCTAAAACGCCGGGTTACCGCTTTACGGCAAGAGGCATTTGACAGTTATGAAAGCAAATGTTGGCTAAAAAATATTATCCAGAGTCCCGTGCTTTGTGGAACTGCCGAAGAAATGTTGAGTTTGGACATCCGGACTCGGAGCCACGAGCTTCAAAACCTCAAAAAACAGATTGAAACTGAACTTTATATTGATGCTTTGCCCGAAAGAATCAGGAAGGATTTTCGCTCCGATTGGTTGCCATCGGTGAGTTTAATTTTGTCAGAAGCCCTTCAAAAAAATCAATTTTTAGCGGATTTTTTGGAAGATGAAACGGAAAATTTTGCAGCTTTTCAATGGGATGTAGTTTCTACTACGGAAGATGTTAAAGAAGTTATTTATCAGATTAAAAATCTATTAGGGCATCCTCAAAATTATTTAAGCTTTACTCAAATTGTTGATTTTGACATCGAAGCTATTTATCAAGAGATTCAAAAGTTAGGCAATAAAGATTCAGGTTTATCCAGCCTAATAGAAGATGTTTCAAAGACCAATAATCACCGAATTTCCCTGACCGATTCTAAAGTAGAAAAAGTTTTAGAACTGTTAGAAAATAGTCAGGAATTTGAAGACTCAACCTCTAAACAGGAAAGACTAGAAGAAGATCTGACAAATCCACCTAATTTTTCGCCGAGCCGGTTTTCTCCTGAGAGAAAACGGGTCCCTGTAGCATCGGTGGTACTGACAGGACTCCCGGTTCCCCGTGCAGAATCCAGTTTGAATGCAATGCGCCCAATCTGGCGATGTGTCAATACTCTGAGCGGTCATTCGGACTCCGTGGTATCTGTGGCATTCGGTCAGCAAAATAGTGACCCGGAACGGCGATCGCCTTATTTAGTAGTTAGTGGGAGTTGGGATAAAAGCATCAATATTTGGCAATTAAAAAATTTAGAACAATCTCAGGGATTACCCGATAGCATCACCGATAATTCAGCCTCCATTTATTCCGTGGCGATTAGTCCCGATCGCCAGTTTTTAGCCACAGGTTGTGCCGACTCCACCGTTCGACTCTGGCATCTCCCCACTAATCGACGGTTGCATATTTTAACAGGTCATTCTGTCCCCATTTATTCCGTTGCCTTTAGTCCCAATGGAGAAATTTTGGCATCCGGTAGCGGCGACCAAACCATCAAGCTTTGGCGAGTTTCTACCGGAGAACTACTCGGCACTCTCATCGGACATTCTAGTTTTGTTTATTCCGTAACCTTCAGTCCGGATGGGGAACTTTTAGTGAGTGGAAGTACAGACAAAACCATTAAAATTTGGCAATTAAAAACCAAACAATTGGTTCGGACCTTGATAGGGAATTCCCCAGTAACTTCGGTTTCTTTAAGTCCCAACAGTCACGTTTTAGCCAGTGCCAGTCGGGATGAAACCATTAAACTCTGGCAAATTCAAGGCAGTGCTTCTGACGGAGGGACCAGAGCCGCCCCTACCCGGACCTTGCGGGGTCATACCGCCGAAGTGCTTTGCGTCGCCATTAGCCCTCGATCGCCCGTCTTAGCCAGTGGTTCTCATGATAAAACCATTAAACTCTGGCATTTGGAAACTGGCGAATTAATTGGCACCCTCACCGGCCATTTTGATTCGGTTAATGCCGTTGCCTTCAGTTCCGATGGTCATTTTCTCGCCAGTGGCTCTCATGATAAAACTGTGAAAATTTGGCGACCTTTTTATTAATTATTCAGCCTTGACAAACTCTAAATAATTCCGAGTTAACTCTTGAACTGCTAAATCATACAATTGCTTCCCATGTTCAGGCGTCGCTAAATCTGGATTAGAACCCATTCTGCCATCGGGATATTTGCGGCGAAAATCTACCGCACCATAAATCGGATAACCGGAAGCCACTTGTTTGGATAAGGGAGCGGTTTTAATCGATTCAGGATAAACATACTGGGTAAGCGCAACTTCGCTGGGAGTAGCATGGGAGCCTTCTTGATTCCCATATAACTCTTTGGCAAGTTTATAAACCGAACTGCAAGTAAACCAATTTGCAACTTGGCACTGGATAGAGTCGCCATTGGGGAGATTTAAACCCCCGATGGTATGATAGGTTTCCGAAAATGCTGCTTTCAGGGTAGCAATATTTCCGCCATGACCATTAATAAAGAAAAATTTGGTAAATCCGGCCTGAGCTAAACTGGTGAGATAGTCCTGAATCACCAGAATTAAGGTGCTGGGACGGAGGCTGATTGTGCCGGGAAAAGCGGTATGATGCAACGCCATTCCTACATTAATGGTGGGACCGACGACAGCCTGGGTTGCTTCCCCAACCCCTCGGGCGATCGCCTCGGCACAAATCGCATCGGTGCCAATTAATCCCGTAGGGCCATGTTGTTCCGTCGAACCAATCGGTAGAATGATTCCACTGTGTTCCTTGAGATACGCTTCGACTTCAGGCCAGGTACTTAAGTGCAATAACATGGGGTGCTGGGTAAAGTGATAAAACTGCGAGGTGAGTCGATTCCCGGGATTTAAACCTTCATTCCCAGAAGCCTGGATATTTTACCATTTTTAAGGCTAACTAGAGCTAGAAAAATTGGCGATCGCTCCCTTAACCTGCGAGCGGTAAATTTGGATACCTTGACCGAAACACTTTTCATGGCCGTTTTGTTGTAACAATGGAAATGATATTAATCACAACAATCATTAATCATGTTTTCTGTGGAAGCAACCAAAACCCTTCCTAGGGCAGAATTCAGCAAAAATCATCGGATTTTAGTCGTAGAAGATGAAGACCTGATTCGGGAAATGCTGGTTTTAGCCTTAGAGGAGGAAGGTTACGAAGTCAGCATTGCCGCAGATGGGCAGAGCGCCCTCAACAGTTTGTATCGAGCCGAACCTGTTTCAACGGATTTTCCCTTCGACTTAATTGTTTTAGATATCATGCTCCCCCAAGTCAACGGACTGGATTTGTGTCGCCTCCTCCGTCAACAAGGGAACCCCGTGCCGATTTTGATTTTGAGTGCCAAAGGCAGCGAAACGGACCGGGTATTAGGGTTAGAAGTAGGGGCAGATGACTACTTGACGAAACCCTTTAGCATGAGGGAGTTTATTGCTCGATGTCGGGCTTTGTTTCGGCGTCAACGCCTGAATGGATTAATGGATCCGCAAGTCTTACGATTTGGGGAGATTACGTTATATCCCCAGGAATGTCGGGTGATGGTTTCCACGGAAGAGGTTAATTTATCTCCCAAAGAATTTCGCCTGATTGAGTTATTTATGAGCTATCCCCGGCGAGTATGGTCCCGGGATCAGTTGCTCGATCGCGTCTGGGGTCCGGATTTTGTCGGAGATAGCAAAACCGTTGACGTTCATATCCGATGGTTGCGAGAAAAATTAGAGCGGGATCCTTCCCAACCGGAGTACATCATTACTGTTCGGGGATTTGGGTATCGGTTAGGTTAAAGGCGGCGATCGGTTAAACCACCTCCGGGGGAGACCTCTAGCAACCATCTCTCAATTGCTTATATCATCAGACCAAGAGCGTGAAAAATGTTTTCAAAGTCCCTCTCCTCTGAGGAGAGGGATTTAGGGAGAGGTTCCGATCGCCTAAGTTGATCCCAAATCATCAACGACTGGAGCTTGCTGGATTCATAATGGCTGAAAATGGCTGAACCCGATGGCGCTGTGGGGTCAAGCACTCTTAGGCCAAAGCACTCTATTTTGAGGAAGCGAAATGGCTATCGTCGCATTTTTCCTGGGCCTAGCTGTGGGAATTGGATTTTGGCTGTGCCAGCAGTTTTGGATGCGCCAGCAGTTACGGCAATGGTTGGGGGGGCAGACAGTCGATTCCTTTGGCTTATATATGCCAATCATGTCTCGATTACGCCGAGTGATCGCTTGGATGAAACAAGAGCGACAACAGTTAGAGGCCCAGGTAGAAGAGGGACGGCAATTATTACAAGTTGCTCCCGTCGGGTATCTCCAAGTCGATGAAGAAAATCAATTAGTCTGGTGCAATTCCCAAGCGCAGGAAATCCTTCAGATTCAGAAGTGGGAACCGAGTTCCCCGCGTTTATTACTAAAGTTCGTGCGGTCCTACGAATTGGATCAGCTAATTGACAATACTCGACAACAGCAAAAACCGCAGATGCGAGAGTGGGTGTTTCATCCCGCTTGTCAAAATGGGTCAGAAATGGGCAAAACGCGATCGCTTACCTTACGCGGCTATAGTTGGCCCTTGGGCGAGGGACAAGTCGGGGTATTTTTAGAAAATCGTCAACCGTTAGTCACCCTGGCGCAAAACCGCGATCGCTGGATGAACGATTTAGCCCATGAACTGAAAACTCCCCTTACCAGTATTAGCTTAGTGGCTGAAGCCTTACAAGGTCGGTTAGAGCCTCCCTGGAGTCAGCGAGTCGAACGATTATCTGGAGAAACGAATCGGCTGATTAAACTGGTCCAAGACTGGCTCGAACTCAGTCATCTGGAAGTCGATCCCGGGGATAAACTGGTAATCAAACCCGTGGAACTCTGTGCCTTGATTCAGTCCGTCTGGCAAACCCTAGAACCCTTAGCCCGTCCGAAACAGATTAATTTTGAGTATTCTGGACCGGAACAGGTATGGATAGAAGCCGATGAGTCCAAACTCTACCGCGTCTTTTTGAATATCCTTGATAATAGTATTCGGTACAGTTCACCCCAGGGCAAAATTCAGGCCATCATTGGGACTGAGATGGTGGTTATGGGTAGCCCTAATAACCAACCAACCTGGGAACGAGAACTTGTCCAAATTGATATGATCGATTCAGGATCGGGCTTTAGTCCGTCGGATATCCCTTATATCTTTGAGCGCCTCTACCGAGGAGACCCAGCCCGCGCTAGACCCTCTGTTGACCCGACTCAAAGCCCGGGGAAAGCCTATTCCAACAGTCCAGGATCGGGTTTAGGTTTGGCGATCGCCGAACAAATCATCACAGCCCACGGAGGCACCATAAAAGCCAACAATCATCCTGACACCGGCGGAGCCTGGTTGCAACTGCGACTCCCCTGCGATTCTCGTTCCGAGACGCTTCGCGATCGAGCAGTTCTCAATCCCAACCCCTAAAACTTGGTGTCACCAACTCCCATCCAGTTAAACGTATCCCTTAATACCGTTTTCCAAACCCGTTTTGTCAAATTATTAACCATTTGTAGCGTTATTTTTAACCCCAATGGCTAGTCAAGCCGGACTCTCTGCTTCGTCCTATAGTAAAAATTTTAGATTGACTCATTTTAGGCGGAAAGTAAAGCGCTTAGAGCGCGATATCTTGCGGATGGGTGCCTTAGTGGAAAATTCTTTCCGTCTAAGTCATCAAGCTTTATTTGCCCGAGATTTGTCCGCTGCCGAAGCAATTCCCTTACTCGACAAGCAAATCGATCGCTTTTATCGGCAAATCGAATCCGAATGCGTCATGCTCATGACCTTGCAAGCCCCAGCCGCAATGGATTCCCGTTTACTCGGTGCTTTTATGCAACTGGTGCGAGACCTTGAGCGAATTGGTGACTATGCTCAGGATATCTCCGAAATTGCCGTTAAACTCTTTCCTTATCCACCTCATCCCTGCATGGCGGAAATTGAAGAAATGTCTCACCAAGCTAGGGCAATGCTGGCAACCAGTCTTGTTGCCTTAGCCGATCTCGATGCCGAAGTGGGTCAACGGATCAAGCAACTCGACTCGATTGTAGATGATGCCTACCATAACCTTTATGAGATCCTAGCCAATCAGCGCGATATTAAAGGCGTGGTCGAACCCCTGTTATTAATGGCGTTACTGATTCGGCACCTCGAACGGATGGCCGATCATGCGACTAATATTGGACAGCGAGTCTCCTATATCGTCACAGGTCATCGATGATGAATATCAAACGTCGCGAATTCTTGCTGTTTTTGAGTGGATTTGCCGGTACTGTCGCCCTCAGTTCCCTGCAATCTTGCAATTTCCCCGGATTACAGTCATCAGAAAAGAGTCTCAATTTTAAGCCCCTCAAAGGTCCTTTGCCAGTTCCCACCGATGGCATGGCATCCGCTCAACAAATCTCCGAGTACAGTAGCTATGAGGTTTTCGACGATCTAGTTCTTCCCGAGGGGTTTACTTACGATGCGATCGCCCAATGGGGAGACCCGGTGGGCGATTCTCGTTTTGGCTATAACAATGATTACCTCTCTTTCATTGAAACAGCCCCCAATGAAGGCTATCTGGTCATTAACTTTGAATATGTCAGCGCCGGGACCTGGATGCAAACCTATCCGTTAGTCATCCAAAAACCCTTACCCCTAGAAGCGGTTAAGTCTGGAATGTCTACGGCTTCCAGAGGAGAAACACCCACCACGATTAATGCCTTTGCACTCGCTGACAACAACCCGCTTAAAGCCCAAATTCAACAAATTTGTGAAGAAGCCTTAATTGATCAGGGACTCGGGGTGATTTCCTTACGGCAAACCCCCGAAGGTCAATGGGAAAGAACCAATTCCCCCGCAGATCGTCGGATTTCCGGGATTTCTGGGTTAAAAGATGGCCGCTATTTAAAAGTCACAGGTCCTGCGGTGAAGATTTTTCAGAAACAGCAGGTACAAGGGTATCGCGATGGATTGGGCGATCGCATCATTGGCACCTTTGGCAATTGTGCCGGTGGGACGACCCCCTGGGGAACGGTATTGAGTGCGGAGGAAAATTTCCAATCTCATGTCACTGAACCTGTCTATGCCGATGGCTCCTCTTTCGAGCCAGGGGAGTTACCGTTTAACTTGGCAGATAATCGTCTCCACGGACAAGGCAATGTTTTGGGGTTAGCTGGGAATAAATATGGATGGATTGTAGAAATTGACCCCACGGACCCCAACGATTATGGGACCAAGCATACTTGGTTGGGACGCTATCGCCATGAAGCAGTCGGAGTGCGGGTGGAGTCAGGAAAACCCCTAGCGTTTTATTCGGGATGCGATCGCCAAGGAGGTCACCTTTATAAGTTTCTCAGTCAAGGGGTTGTCACCAATCCCACGGATAAAGCTAACTCCCAATTATTGGCCGAGGGTCAACTTTATGGGGCCAAGTTCAACCCGGATGGGACCGGAACTTGGATTCCTCTGACTCCGGAAACGGCGATCGACCCCCAACTCCCCAGTCAGTTGGTGGGGAATGTCATCTCTTTACCCCAACGGCAACCGCCAACTAACGCAAGACAGCGGAATCAACGCCAAGGGGGTTATTTTATCGGCGATCGCGACGAACAGATCCAGACTTTTAAACAACAGTTCAAAACCCTCGATGACCTCTATGTAGGCAATTCCGAAGAAAAACAAGGGGCGATTTTAATTGATGCTCACTATGCGGCCAATGCTGCTGGCGTCACCTGCACCGCCCGTCCAGAAGATACCATCATTGCTCCCGATGGTTCCCTTTATATCGCCTTTACTGCCGGAGGGTCGGCAACCGAAGGAGGCCCCGATAACCGCATCTTTACCGGACCCAATGGCGAAACTCCCTATCCCTTTGGCTGGATTTTCCGCCTCCAGGAAGACAGCAACGAACCCGCTTCCCTCACCTTTACTTATGAAAAATTAGCCCTCGGTGGAGAACCCGCCCAAGGGGGAGTAGGATTCTCTAACCCAGATAATCTATTAGTAGATTCTGGAAATAATCTCTGGATGGTGACGGATATGAGTACCGGGGGACTCAATCGCCCTGTTCCCTCTCGGGTGGATGACTCGGGTCAGGCGATCGCTCTTGCCCACCAAATCGGCATCTTTGGCAATAATTCAATTTGGTTCATCCCCACATCGGGACCTGATGCGGGCAAAGCCTATTTATTCGGATTGGGACCAATGGAGTGCGAAACAACCGGGCCATTTTTAACCCCGGACGAACGCACCCTATTTTTAGCCGTGCAGCATCCCGGTGAAACTCATGGAATCCGGATGAACCGCGCCACTGAAACTCGGGAGTTCGCCATGCTGACTATAGAGGGAGAGGAATTTATCCAAACTCGTCAGGTCCCGGTGGGTTCAAACTGGCCCACAAAGCAACCGAATGACCCTCCGTTACCAGCGGTTGTCGCGATTCGCCGTCTGGATTCCCAGGCGATTCCTCCCAGGATGACTTCTATATAAATAAGGAAGAAAGACCGAGGGATAAATTTCAGTTCCGCTCATATTAAAACAGGCGCTTGAAGCGCCTGTTTTCGTTTTACCCTCTAATTTTCATACTCAAGTCCAACCAGGTGGAGCGAGTAATTGGCGCGCTGGTGGAGATGTAGTCTACTCCGGTTTCCCCAACGGCACGGATTGTTTCCAGGGTGATGTTGCCAGAGGCTTCAATGGAAATCCGGTCGTTATGCTGACGAATTAGGGGGACCGCTTCCCTCATCCGCTCAACCGTCATGTTGTCCAACATAATAATGTCGGCTCCATGTTCGAGGGCCTCTTCCACATCCTTTATGGTTTCGGTTTCCACTTCTATGGTTAAGGGATAGGGAATTTGGGACCGGACTCGGGCGATCGCCTCTCCAATTCCTCCTGCCGCCACAATATGGTTGTCCTTAATCATGACCGCATCATCCAATCCCATCCGGTGGTTCCTAGCGCCCCCGACTTGAGTCGCATATTTTTCTAACAGTCTCAGTCCCGGTGTGGTTTTGCGCGTATCCACCAGTTGCACAGGCAAATCGGCAATTTTTTCCACATACTTGCGAGTCAGGGTGGCAATCCCGCTCAGACGCATCCCCAGATTGAGGGCCACTCGTTCTCCGGTGAGGAGGGCATTCACCGGGCCGGTGATTTGAGCGACCACCTGTCCGGGTTGGCAATACTCCCCCTCTGCGATCTGGGGAGTGAACTCAACATCAGAGTCTAAAAGACTAAAGATGCGACGGGCGAATGGTAATCCCGCTACGGCACCCGGTTCTTTGACAATCCATTCCGCCCGGGCTGGGGGAACTCCTTCTATATAGATAGCGCTGGTGGTGCGATCGCCTCGACCAATATCCTCTAATAACCATCCCTGGAATAGAGGGTCCAACACAATCCAAGGGGGCAATGCAGCTTGAGAATTAACTGCGATCGCCCCCTTATCCTTTCCCGTCTCAGGAAATACCAAATTTTTTGTCACTTAAAACTCCTTCCCTGCAAGGCTTTCAGACTTTCTTCAAAAAAAGTCTGAAATTTTCCTCAAAAACGCTTGACAAACCCGGGTGGGTTAGTTAAAGTAGTAAAGCGCGGTGAGGAAAGGCAACGAACTTCAGTCGCGCCTGAACCAAGACAATTAAAGAGTTTGAAAGCCAATAGAAACCTGGTCTCGTCAAGAAATCAGAAGTCTCTAAAGGGTTATACCTAGAGACTATAAACTAAAAGTCAAAAAAACGCAAGTTTTTAGACAAACAAGCCAATCACTCAAAGTGAAAAGCCTAAAGCTAAAGGAAATCATTCAGTGAAATGAACCTGGACTTTAGAATTAAAACGGAGAGTTTGATCCTGGCTCAGGATGAACGCTGGCGGTCTGCTTAACACATGCAAGTCG
>JAMXFF010000034.1 GCA_025370845.1 Laspinema palackyanum D2a
TAGTTTTCAGGGAGGCCCCATCCCTGAAAACTTTTAAACCATAAGCATTTTAGCCTTAGCTTGATGCGTATGGGGTTGGGGGGATCAATCCGGAATTTTACAAGATCTCTATTAAACCCGCAGTTTAGGGGATGAATCCCCTAAAAATTGCGACTCATCACCCAATCAACTTAGCTGGATTGTTTGTCTCGTAGAGAAAGCACAAATCTCGGGTCAATGAACGGCGTTAAATCAGGAACTTGTTGGATTTGATTTCGAGATTGTAAGAATTGGGCGAGGGAATTCAGGGTATTTAATAAATAGAACTCACTCTCAGGATTCGCCAGCATCTCGATATTGGCATTTAAATCTGGGAGACGCACCCCTTGCAATCCCGCTTGTAATTCATCCGTTGGAATGCCTAATGGAGTGGAGGCGATCGCCACTCCTTCCTCGGGATTCGCTTCCAGAAATGCCAACCCTTCCAAAACTCCGGCAACAAAGGCTTCTACCATTTCTGGATTGCGATCGGCATAGTCAGCATCGAACACATAAAGGTCATTAATTGCCGTCGGCATTTGCGAAGAATCATAAATAATTCGTCCATCGGGTTGGGCAGTATTCGCTTGTTGTAAATAGGGCGCATAAGTGACCGCAATGGGAATATTTCCCGATTGATAAGCTGCCGCAGCGGCATCTGGTGGCGCATTAATTAACGTAAAATCTCCTGCCCCCAAACCCACGGAATCTAACACTTGCAACAGAAAGAAATGACTGACGCTGCCTTCTTCCACCGCAATTTGTTTACCGCGAAAATCAGATAAACCAGTAATACTACTGCGGGCTAAAATGCCATCTGCACCGACAGAAGTATCTTGGACTAAAACAATTTTAAATGCCTTGCCTGCTGCTGCTAAAGTTACCGCTTCCGAACCCACGGGAGAAACCGCATCTAACCGACGAGAAATAAAAGCCGTATTGGCATCGGTATTGGCATTAAAGACTTTAATATCTAAGTTTAACCCCCGGTTCTGAAAAAAGCCTTTCGCTTGGGCAATATAAAGGGGAGTAGAACCCACCCAGGTAAATAAACCTAGGGCAGGGGATTGGGTATTAGTTGGAGGAGTACAAGCGTGTAAAGCCAGACCCCCAGCGGCACCAACTAGCATCCACAGAGTTTGACGACGAGTCCAACGTTGAGTCATGAGTTGAGGAAATAGGATAGACGCGCTTGTATTGTATCTGACTTGAATCTCCAGGGAGAATAATCAAGGGTAAAGTTTTCCAATGGCGGAGCAAGCGCCAAGGAGGGACGTTGCCTCTTGGGTTTTCGGGTAATTCCAATCCCTAAACGACTTCTACAAAAATTAGAGAGGGATGAATTGCCGATCGCCTCAAAATTTACGGGTTTTAAGAGATTTTACCGATATGAGCAGCAACGATATACCAACTTCCGCTTGAAGAAACAGCCCAAACTCGCGTGAACCGAAAGTCTCCATTTGCAGGGCTGTCATTGTAACTACCCGTGATTTTCATGCGGACAGAAACGATCGCAACTTCTCCATGTAGTTGAATATGCTGCTCCGATGGTTCCAACTCATGAATTTTAATTAAACCCGATTCGTGAGCGCCTATATCATCTTGTTTCTCCAATAATTCTCCCAGATGACTGGTAATCAGAATTTCCGGTGCAAGTAATTCATTCAAAACGGTTACATCAGAAGCAAGCATTGCCTGCCTCAGACGTTCTTCGGCATTAATGATTTGATTCTCGACTGTTTTATTCATGGTATTTCTCTCTAATACAAAAACATCCAAGCTAAGAATGTGAAACTCCCGAAACAACCCAAAAACCTTGAGTTTTTTAGTTATTCGTTAAATTGCGAAAACTTTTGCTCTAATTCTCGATATTTTGGCACATCAATGATTTGTTCAAATTCCTGGAAATTCACTAAGTTATCAAACCCCGTTGTCGTCTGATGTTGTCTTAAATACTGGAAACAATCCTCGATCGCCTTCGTTGCCGCAAACAATCCCGACAACGCATACACCGCAATTTTATACCCCAATGCCTCTAACTCCTGCGCTGACAACACCGGCGTTTTTCCGCCTTCTATGGCATTGGCAAACAAGGGCACATCCGGAAAGGCTGCGGCAATTTCCTGTAACTCCTGTACCGACTGTGGGGCCTCTATAAACACAATATCCGCCCCTGCTTCATAATAGGCCCGACCCCGCCGAATGGCTTCGGCTAACCCTAATGGTGCTCTCGCATCGGTGCGTCCGACAATTACCAATCCACTCTCACCTCGGGCTTGGACTGCGGCGCGAATTTTTTGTATATGTTCTTCTGCGGAAATCACCCGTTTTCCTTGAAAATGACCGCACTTTTTGGGCCATTCCTGGTCTTCTAAAATCACGCCAGCAATTCCTAGTTGCACCGCATCGCTGACAGTTCGGATGACATTCAGGGGGTTGCCATAGCCGGTATCGATATCGGCAACCACAGGAATTGTGACCGATTGTGCGGTGCGGCCTACACTGTATAGCATTTCTGTGGCAGTGAGAAAGCCGTAGTCGGGTCGTCCTAGGGTGGAGGCGGAGATACCGAATCCACTGGTGAAGACCATTTCAAAACCGGCGCGTTCGGCGAGTTGGGCGCTGATACAATCATAAATCCCCGGAACGACGAGCATTCCGGGGCGTTTCAGGAGTTCTCGGAGGTTGTGAGTTGAGTTCATGGTTCGATAGCCGATCGCAAGCAACATGAACCCTATTTTAAACGCTCAGTGCCTCAGATAAATAATCCGCTGCTGCCTCCACGATCGCGATCGCATTTTCATAAACCATCCGCGTCGGTCCTAGGACCCCCACACTCCCCACCGGCACCGTTCCTCGATGATAAGTCGCCGAAACCAAAGTACAGGTTCTAATCGGTTCTAGGGGATTTTCTGCCCCAATTCGCACTTGCACTCGCCGTCCGGACCCCTCTGGTGCAGGGGGTTCAAAAATCAACGGCAGGAGTTGGTCCTGTTCTTCTTCCAAGAGTTGAATCAGGGTCTGGACTTGGGTCAATTCACAAAATTCCGGTTGTCTCAACACTTCCGAAACCCCACTAATCAAAATTTGAGTTTTGCCCGGGGTTTGAGCACGGACGGCTAAATCTTGTAACCAGTGACTCAAAACTTGTGCATACTGCTCAAATTCCCGGCCTAATTCCGTCCAATCCAGGGCGGATAATTGGGCGAGGGTTTGACCGCGTAGATGGTGATTGAGGAAATTTGAGAGGATTTGCAACTCGCGATCGACCACTTCTGCATCCGCGAGGGAGTCCTCTGGGGACTCGGGAAGTTCCATCACCGCCGATTGGGTTTGATAGTTATCAATCACCACCACAATCATGATTTTGCGCGGTTCAATCTGGATTAACTGCAAATGCCTCAGACAAGCAGTGTGAGTCTGAGGCATTGTAATTAAGGCAATATATCCGCTGAGGGCCGCCAAGATTTGAGAAGCCCCTCTGAGCACCGCTTCAAAGGCCCAATTTTCTAACTTCAGGCGATCGCTCAGGGCCTGTTCCACTTGGCGGGAGATGCCATCATCCGGTTTAATTAGCTTATCCACATAAATGCGATAGCCGGAATCGGAAGGGATACGACCGGCAGAGGTATGGGGTTGATAGAGTAATCCGGCTTTTTCTAACCACCCCATTGCATTGCGAATGGTGGCGGGACTGACACTTAAATTATATTCATCCACCAAGGTTTTAGAGCCTACAGGTTCGGCAGTGGCGATATAGTGCCGGACAGTCGCCCATAAAACATATTGTTGTCTTTCGTTAAGGTTCATTTGCACAAATATGGGAGCCAAAGCCAAATGTAATCGGTTTTAAAAACTGAGCGGTTATCAATTGAAAAGGGAGTCACGAAATCAGCAAAAGCCTGAACTGCGCCCATTGTTGGGAGCCGTCCGAGGAATCCGGACTAGGTAGAATATAGCGACATTTCCCCTGAAATTCTGCTGCTGTCGTTACAGGTTGGGAGAAGGTTCACGCTCTTTTTTGACGGATTTCCATCCGATTTAGATTCTATTTTAGTTTAAAAAGGTACGGGGTGGGGGTTAGGGACCCAGGAATGAACGGGTCCCCCAGGAGGTGGGTGGCGGTTAGTATAGAGCAGTAGTTGCCCTATCCCGGAAGGTTCAAGTGCGATCGCCCCAGGGACTGGGTGGAGACTGCACCGGAGGATTTCGGGATTAAGGCAGTTCTACCGAAGTGGGTTTAGCAATGTGAGGCAGACCCCAGCCGAGTTTTTCTCGCAGAACATGGAAAAATTCCGGGGGATTGACCCGGATAAATTTCGCCGAGTAAGGCGATCGCTGAACTCGCACCTGGTCCTCGGGGAGTACATAGCACCCTGCATTCCCATCCACCACCATCACCAACCGATTGGTATTCGCCGGAAAAATCGTCACAGGTTCAGTATTTGCAAACACCAAAGCCCGAGACGCGAGAGAATGGGGACAAATCGGCACCAGTTGCAACACCGGGACATCCGGAGTAATTACCGGGCCCCCAGCGGAGAGGCCATAAGCCGTCGAACCCGTGGGGGTCGAAATAATCACCCCATCGGCGGCAATATCCACCGGCGCATGACGTCCCACTTGAATTTCAAAATGACACATACAGGTGAGGGGTTCCCGGTGTAGGACCATTTCATTCAGGCAAAGCGCCTCCCAGACGACAATATCATCTCGGATCGCCTGCACCGTGACCATAGTCCGTTCTTCGATTTGATAGTCCCCCGCTAACACCTGTTCGATCGCTTCGGGAAGTTGGTTGAGGTAGGTTTCCGTCAGAAACCCCATGTGGCCCGTATTCACCGTTAACAAGGGAATGCCGCAGCTTGCCACCTGCCGAAATGCGGACAGCACAGTGCCATCGCCTCCCAATACCACCGCGAAAGACATTTCAGCGTCAAATCCAGGAGGGGTGAGCTGTTCAACCGTGGTATGACAGACGGGCTTATCTAGGTCAGAATAGCCCAGAATGCCCCCCATGCCGGTGGCGAGAGCAACTTCCCAACCCAACCCAATTAGCTTGTCTCTCCATTCTTCGGCAGCACGACAAGCTACGGGTTTAATATCGTTGTAAATAATGCCAGCTTTCGGCACCGCGCTCAAGTCCTGCTAGTGGTTAATTGATTGCCAGAGTTAGGGATGTTGTTACATTCTTGGTAAATTACCAAGAATGCGTCTTGGGCGGATCGGTGGCATCAGGGATGCCAAATAGCCCTGTGAAACTAGAGTCTGAACAAAGCCATGCCATTTGTCAAGACCCTTTAGGCGATCGCCTGGGATAGACGACTTCCCGGGACTGCTCCCACCCGGTCCCTGGGGTTAAAATGGGACTCTGCGTTTGGACTGCTTCTTGGTTTTGCTCTGTTCGTAATCTAATTCTTTCAACTTCTTTAAAATTCGGCTGAAATACTCTCTGAGGTACGATTCTAAGGTGGTCGTGTCCTTGGGGTCCAATCCAAAGACGGGATACACCTCATCCATATTGGCAGTTAGGGGTTTCTCTGAGGCGAGCACTTCAGCAAATGCCAAGCGATCGGCTACATTCCAACCCCATTGGAAAAATCGCACCACCCGGCGAAATGCCCGCAGGACACCCAACGGCATTCGCGTTACCTTGGCTTTTTCCCCAGAGAGTCGTTCGCACTGGTCGATAATTTCCTGGGGAGTCCAAGGACGAGTTCCCACCACGGGAAAAACCGACTTGGAGGTTTCAGGGACCGACAAGGCCCGCACTGCAAATTTAGCAATGTCCTGGGTATCCATATAGGCGATCGGAGCAGTCTGGTTAGTCACCCACACCGCTTGATTGTCCAAAATAGGGATGGCGTATTGAGAAATCAACCCTTGCATGAAGCCCGCTAATTGCAGGATGGTGTAATCTAATCCCGATTCAGCTAAATAGACTTCTGTACAGCGTTTGATTTCCATTAAGGGGACTTCTGGATACTGGTCCGCATCCAAAATAGAAAAGAAGATATACCGTTCGACCCCGGCTTTTTTGGCGGCTTGAATTAGGGCAACCTTACCTTCCCAGTCCACTTGTTTGATGCTCAGAGAATCCGTGGGACGATTCGTCGCTGCATCAATAATCGCCGTTACCCCTTCTAGGGCAACGGGCAAGGTTTCTGGATCACATAAGTCTGCACGGACCAACTCCGCGCCCCATTCTTTTAAAAAGGCCGCTCTTTTGAAGCTGCGTACTAAACAACGTACCTGGTATCCCTCGTCTAAGGCGCGACGGGCAACCTGTCTGCCTAGGGTACCAGTGGCACCGACAACCAATAAGCTCATCCAGGATTGTTTGACGAAATTTTAACTTTTATGAAATTTTATCAGAGATTCCTGAGATTTCTTTGGGAATTTCGTTACAAATCTGAACAATTTTGACCGATTGCGCTAAAAAACTTAAAGAATCGCGGGCAGTCGGGTCCCAACTCGCCTAAAAATGGAGTCCTCTCCAGTGCCCTTCTGTTCTCAGGAGACGAGGACCTAGGACAGCGGTACAGTCTTAGATCAACTTAGATCAGCTAGGACAAGAAACCCGGTTTCTGAAACGAATCTGTTGCTCATCACTGAGATCTTGCACCATTCTCAACACCGGCGGGGGATAAATCGATTGGCGGCCTCATAGCTTGCATTCGGTTAAAAACCGACTAAAAACACCATCGCATAAGACTTTCAGTCGGTTTCAACCGACTTGATTCTGTTAGGCGGGGGATAAATCCCCCGCCGGTTGTTGCAACGGGTGCAAGATCTCAGTAATCACCAACATTGGGGTTCAGAAGCTGGGTTTCTAACCGTTACGGTAGCCCCAGAGTAGGATCCCCAACCCCAACCAGAATCAACCCCCAGTTTCTTGACAAAACTACGCAGATTGGTTACAGATTGAACGATAACAAGGCGGAATTTTTATTTCTAAGCCCAGCTTGACCCGCCAAGAGCAGTATAGTCACCTCTTGAAGACGCCCATTCCCTGTCCCATTCCCTCTAACTGACTGCACTTATGAAGAAACGCTGGATTTCACTCATCATCCTATTTCTACTGGCCCTGCCGATCGCCGCAGTCGCCCAAGAAGCTGAAGAGGCTGCACCCACTGGCTTCCTCCCCACCCTTGATGCCGTCTTCACTCAACTGGTGAACTGGATGTCTGCCGTCCTGTTTTTCGATTTTGGGTTGGGCGTCCCTCTGATTGTCTTATGGTTGATTAGCGGGGCGATTTATTTCACCATTCGCATGGGCTTTATCAACTTCCGCGCCTTGAAACACGCCTTTTTTGTCATTCAAGGTCACTATGACGACCCGGAGGAAGCTGGAGAAGTTAGCCATTTCCAAGCCCTAGCTGCGGCCCTATCCGCCACGGTGGGACTCGGGAATATTGCTGGGGTGGCGATCGCCGTTTCCGTAGGGGGACCCGGGGCCATGTTCTGGATGACCGTTGCTGCCTTATTCGGCATGACAAGCAAGTTTGTCGAATGCACCCTCGCCCAAAAATACCGCGTTGTCTTGCCCGATGGTCGGATTGCCGGTGGCCCCATGTACTATCTCTCTCGGGGTTTGGCCGAAAAAGGCATGGGTCAATTGGGCAATATCATGGCGAGTTTGTTTGCCATCCTCTGTATTGGGGCCGCCTTCGGTGGGGGCAATATGTTCCAAGCAAACCAATCCTTTGCCGCCATTTCCGGTTTATTCCCGACCCTACCCAACTGGCTGTACGGAATTGTTCTCGCCTTCCTGGTTTCCCTGGTGATTATCGGTGGGATTCGCCGGATCGGGAACGTTGCCGGTGCACTCGTCCCTGCCATGTGTACCATTTACGTTGCTGCGTCTTTGTGGATTATTCTGATGAATCTACCCCAGCTTCCAACCGCTTTTGCCCAAATTTTTACCGAAGCTTTTGTCCCCCAAGCGGCTTATGGTGGCTTTATTGGCGTATTGGTCCAAGGGTTCCGGCGATCGGCATTCTCTAATGAAGCAGGGGTGGGTTCAGCGGCCATCGCCCATGCTGCCGCCCGAACCGAAGAACCCGTCCGAGAAGGCATTGTCGCCCTCCTCGAACCCTTTATCGATACGGTCATTATCTGTAACATGACCGCCTTAGTCGTCATTATCACCGGAGAATATGCCAACCCCAACACTGCGCCTGGGGTAGAAACCACCGCTGCCGCATTTGCTTCCGTGATCAGTTGGTTCCCCGTCGTCCTCACTTTGGCCGTCTTTCTGTTTGCCTTCTCTACCATGATTTCCTGGAGTTACTACGGTGAACGCGCCTGGACCTACTTGTTTGGCGAAAGGAGCATGATTGTCTACCGCATCATTTATGTCCTGTGCGTCTTCCTCGGAACCGTCATCAACCTCGGTGCTATCCTCGACTTCTCCGATATGATGTTCTTTGCAATGTCCTTTCCCAATATGTTGGGCGGATTCCTCCTGGCGGACAAAGTTCGAGCCGATCTCGACAGTTATATGCTCCGTCTCAACAGTGGCCAAATGCCAGTTTACAAGTAATCTTGTATCTGACTCCCTGAGTAGGCTGGGGGGAGGCTTAGTCTTGATTGCTTGACTCATTCTCTCCCCAACTCCACCCCCAACCCTAGATGGGAACCGTTACTTCTGTTTGAGAACAATTAAAGTGAGGTCGTCATAAATCTTCTGCCCGCCAATATGTCGTCGGACATCCTCAATCACCCCTTGACAAATCTCCCTCGCGTTGCCTTGTAAATGATGCCGAATTGATGCAATCATGGGTTGCAGACCATACTGAACCGAATTGCTATCCACCGCCTCCGTAATTCCATCGGTGTACAACACCACCACATCCCCAGAATTTAAGTGAATCTCCGTCGTACTGACAAACTCGGAAATATCATCGATTAGGCCAAGTGGAAACCCCAAATCAACGGTATCAATACACTCGACAGTCCCATCAACCCGCATGACGATCGCCTCTTCATGCTGCCCACTTAAGGTTAATTTACCCGGTTGATAATCCAGCAGCGCCAGGGTCATATTTTTATCAGCATTGATGCGTTGCACGTTTTTATAAATTGTGCGATTAATCACGTTTAAAAATTGCACCGGGTCCGTAAACTCCCCTTCCAGTAACGTCCGGACTGCCGTTTGGGCCATCATCATCACCACCCCACTTTGCAACCCATGTCCCATCACATCCCCGATCGCGATTTTGATGCGATCGCCACTTTTGAGGACATCATAATAATCCCCCCCCACTTCATCGGCTGGTTCCATAAATCCCGCAATATCTAACCCCTCAATCGCATCCAGCTCGGATTGATTTGGCAACAGCATTTTTTGCAATCGCTGGGTCACATCTAGCTCGGCCCCCATCCGAATATTTTCCGCTTTTAACCGCTGATTCAGAACCGTAATTTCTGCATTGGCGTTGGCTAGTTGGGCGGTCCGGTCCTTGACTTTCTCTTCTAAAGTTTGATACAAGCGGGCATTTTCAATGGAAATTGCTACCTGCCCCGATAACAACTGTAACACTTCCACTCGTTCTGGGGTGAAGGCTCCCGTGGTGCTATTGTTTTCCAAATAAACAATACTGACCAGTTTACCTCTATCAATCAGTGGCACACAGAGAATTGACTTGGGTTGAGCCTGTTGTATATAAGAGTCGCTGGTAAAATTGCCGCTGCGTGTGGCATCATTTAACACCACAGTTTCTTGAGTTCTGGCTACATAATTGACAATTGATTCGGAAAGGGTCTGACAGTTTCTAAGCGGAATCGATTGCAACACCGTGACCTCATCATCTTCGATTTCTCCTGCCGCTTCGATGAGCAATTGGCCTTTAATAGATAAAATCAAATAGCCCCGTTGCGCTCCGGCATTTTCGATGAGAATTTTCATTAAGCTAGAGAGGAGTTTTTCCAGCAGAACTTCTCCAGAAATCGCTTGAGATGCTTTCATCACCGTGGCAATATCGAGGGTATGATTAGAATCTGTGCTAGTGACGGTTGAGTTCGGTTGACGGTTTGGGTTCCCCCGTTCCCGGGTGGTGAAAAACTGACCATATCGCTTCTCTAAATCTTTAACTTTTGCCGTGGCACCCCAGATTTGATAAGCGTAGCGAGCTTCCTGGATGTAGCCTTTAGCGGTCAATTCTTGCCCTTTGGAGAGATAGAATTTGCCCGCGAGTTCATAAGCGATCGCCGCTTCGTGGAGATATTCATTTTCTTGAGCGAGGTGAATGGCTTTGTTGTAATACTCAATTGCTTTGGCATCTTGGCCTTGTACCCGACAGAGTTCCGCTTCCACCAGCCAATATTTCTGGGAATTATTTTGCGGAGCATGATGCATCCATTTTTTAATTTTTTTCTGGTTGCGGGATACCTTTCGGATTATGGCTTTTTGCTGAGTTGGTGAAACATTTTTTGCCCCCAATAAACTTGCTAGGGAATCATAAAAATAAAAATGAGCAACAAAAAGACTGCCTGTCATTCCGTCCAGGTATTGCTCGGACAATTTAGCATAAGCTACTGCATCCTCTCCTTCACTAAATAAATAAGCCAGGAACAACTTCATGAAGAAGAAATCAGAAAGGGCAGACTTGTCATTTCGGCTTTGGATCACAGAAAGCATCACCTGTTCATCGAAACTTGGACCGCTCAAAGCACAAGGATTCTCTCCCTCGTCAAGTAAGTTGAGAACGCTTTGATGGAATAAGGATTGTGCAAGCCGGTTTCTTTCTTGCCCCATTTGCTCCATGACCTGAATATAGGTGGCTATTTCTGATTCCAGTTGCACCAATTCAGACCCACTCAGCAAACCATACGCGCAGTATTGGAGAGATGAATAGGTCGCAAATTCTAAATCCCCCGTTTCTAGCCCCACTGTGTATGCTTGCCGCAGGGGGTTCAATACTTCTTTTACCGGCTTTATCCAGTGCTGAATAAAATGATAAATGATAAACAGAGTCCGGGCTTCAACTTCTCGGGCATTCAGTTTGGAGAGTAATTGAAGGGCGAGTTGGCCGAATTGAGAACCCCCCTGAAAATCCTCAGAAACGCTACCGAGAATGAACCCATAAAAACTATAGGCATAAGCCGATTCTGAAGCATTGCCCCACTTAAGGGATAAGCTGACCTGTTTAAACACAATCAGGGGTAGCAGCAAAGGGGTACTGACATAGGCAGCCGATGCAATTTTAGCCAAGATCCGCATCGCGGCTTGAGAAGAAGGGTCCGTCATGGTGGGGAGGTCAATCAAGCTGGCGATCGCCCGGGTTCCGATGGTCAACTTAGTTCCTAGTAGTCCCCGGAAAACATCGAGTTGACTTGCCTGCTGAGGCAACTTGATTCCCAGCAAATTAAGCACTTCTAAGCCAATGGCGATCGCGTCCTCAAGGAGGCCTTGACCGTTATAAGCCTGAATTTTTACTTCATATACTTTTACTTTGTCAAGTACCGTTTGAGCTTGCGATAACACCGTGGTAACAAATTGATCTATCAGCGCAAAATCAGCATTGAGATAGGTGACTTCGGCAGCTTCTTCATAGAGGGAAAGGGTGAGAGGGTAATGCTCCTGCCAGCTATTCGGGGGTAACAGTTCTATCCCCATGTACAAATACTTCAAAGCGGGCTGATAGGCTGTGGAGAGTTTCGCTTTTTTCCCTGCCATTAGGTTTAATTGGGCCAGTTCTGGGTGGGCGGAATGCGGTGCAATTAATCCCCTGCCCAAATTAAGTTGGTTGACGATATCAAAGATTTTCTCTTCTCGCTTATCCTCTGGCGTGTTTTCTAGCATAACTTGCCCAATTTTTTGATGAAACTCTGATTTTTGTGACTCCTCAATCAAAAAATAGGCCGCTTGCTGAACCCGGTCATGAACAAATTTGTAGGGTAAAGATTGATCCAAGTTCCCGGGTAAGGAAATCAACAAAAATTCCGCTTCAGCCACCACTAAGGCAATATCCGTCATGTTACCTAAAGGATTTAATAAATTCTCGGCGACTGCTGGATAGATTTGATTGGCAATTTCTCCTAAACTTTTGTGACTAATTAATCCCAAATCTTCTAAATCGAATTTATTACCGATACAGGCAGCAATTTTTAAAAGTTCTTGGGTTTCTTCTGGCAATTTTTGAATTTTATTTACCATCAGTTCTACCACATTATCCGTAAACTCCCGAGCTTGAATCGGCTTTAAATCCCACTGCCACTGACGAGTTTTATTGTTAAAATATACAAGTTGTTCCGTGTAGAGAGATTTCAAAAATTCATTCATAAAAAAGGGATTGCCGCCCGTTTTGCCTTGGACTAACTCGGCGAGGGGTTGAACAGTTTGAACGTCACTGTTGAGGGTATCCCCAATCAATTGGGTGATGATTTTTAAGTGTAAAGGGACCAGAGCAATGCGCTGAATGATTGCCTCAGTTTGGGCAATTTCATCTAAAGTTAACATCAGGGGATGGGCGGCAGAAACTTCGTTGTCTCGATAGGCCCCAATTAAAAATAATCCGGGCGATCGCCCCGCCATCAACAATTGCATCAGTTTTAAAGATGCCCCATCCGCCCATTGCAAATCATCAATAAATAAGGCTAAAGGATGGTCCGGTCGGGTAAAGACTTTAATGAAATTTTGAAACACTAAGTTAAAGCGATTTTGCGACTCGTTGGCTCCCAGTTCCGGAACCTCGGGTTGGGGACCAATAATTAATTCAATTTCCGGAATCACCTCCACAATCACTCGGCCATTCACTCCCACTGCACCTAACAGGTTTTCCCGCCACTGGTTGAGCTGGGATTCGTTTTCCATCAGCAGTTGTTTGACTAACCCTTGAAAGGCACTTACAATCGCACTATAGGGAATATTTCGCTGATATTGGTCAAATTTCCCAGAAATAAAATAACCCTGTTTTTCCGTAATCGGTTTATAAAGTTCTTGAACTAAAGCCGATTTACCAACGCCGGAATAGCCCCCAATCAGCATCAGTTGGCTTTGGAGACTACTTCCGGCAAAGGCTGCTAATAAGCTCTGGATTTCTGACTCTCGTCCATAGAGTTTTTGGGGGAGCTTGAATTTATCCGAAACATCCTGACGACCTAGGGGAAATTTTTCTAAAATCTGAGTACGATGTTGGCGTAAACATTCTTCTAAATCTGCTTTTAATCCATAAGCATTCTGATAGCGGTCTTCCGCCGTTTTTGCCATCAATTTGAGGATAATTTCCGAAAGAACTGGGGGAATGTTGGCATCAATATCAATGGCAGGAACTGGCTGCTTAGCGATGTGACAGTGGACTAATTCCAGGGGGTCATTGCTTTCAAAGGGTAGTCGATGGGTGAGCAGTTCGTAGAAGGTCACCCCTAGGGAATAAAAGTCACTGCGGTAGTCAATGCAGCGGTTCATTCGCCCCGTTTGTTCCGGGGAGAGATAGGAGAGAGTGCCTTCTAGGATATTGGGATTTTTTAGGGTGAGATTTTCTCGGGTCAGTTGGGTGGAGATGCCAAAGTCAATAATTTTAACCTGTCTGGTAGTGGGATTAAATACAATATTGCTGGGGTTAACATCTTTGTGGATAATATTCGCCGCGTGAATTTGTCCTAATGCTTCCGTGATGGCGATCGCCAGATGTAGAAACTCCTCTAAATTCCATCGGTGCTGAGTGGTCCAATGTTTTAGAGATTCCCCCCCAAAGTCCTCCACAAACATGACGAGGGTATTTTGATATTTCTGCAAGTCATAAACCTTCACAACCCCCGGCACATTCAGGGATTGGGTGATCTGATATTCCGTGCGGTAGCGGGCCAGTTCTTGGGGTGTGGGATAATTTTCTTGGAGGACTTTTAGGATAATCGCTTGAGAATCTGCATCCCGAATGCCGCGATAGACAATGGAGTTGGCACTTTCATAGATTTGAGTTTGAACGGTAACGCCAGGAAGAGTCAGCATAGTTAGAATAGGGGTTAGTAAACAATCAAGTTTTGTGGGATTAAGGCGATGCTTCGGAGAACCTGATGGAGATCACGATATCCCCGGGGCCTCCACTCAGCAAAGGTCATGTTTTTACCGCACTCTCCAGATCTTCACGGGAGTGGGTTGGGGCGACAAAACGGGCTACAAATTAGCCAAAATCGATGCAGCTAAGGGCAAGGGGCCGAACTCCATCCATGACTGAAATCAGTCCAGGGGGTTAGGTTCAAGTTTTGGGATGGGGGGAGAGGTCAATCTGTAAATCGGACTGGCACTAAAGCACCGCCCTCGAAGGAATGGATAATTTAAGTTTAACTTAATCGGCAGATGGGAAAAAGGCCAGTTTTTTCTCGGGTTTCTCGGGATCCAGGATTAAAAACTAGATTTTCTCCCAAATTTATCCCACTTAGTAGCTAATTAGGGACAAAAGCCATTTTTTGTTCGATAAAACTGATACTGTAGCCACGGGTTCAGAGGGTAGATCCCTCTAAGGATTGGGAGTGCGATCGCCCGATCCGAACCCGCGAGGGAGAGCCAAAAAAACGTCAGAGGTTAGCGTAATCCAGTAAACCGCCTTTGACAGCGATCGAAATAGATATGCGCCACCTGATCGCCGGGATTTTGATGTAGGCAATAGGCCAATAAACGGGCTGATCCGAGAAAATCTTCCTCATCAAATAGGGATAAGGCTTCAGTAAATCGGTCTAAGGTGGCTAACTTTCCGGCTTTGATTTCTGGGGAGTCGGCATCAAACACTTCATACACCGTTACCTCTTCCGATTTTCCTTTCACCTTGACCCGATCAATCCGACGAATGGCATAGCGATCGCGATGGGTTAACCTTGAATAAGTTTGCTCCGTAATTAACAGCGCGACCCCATAATTTTTGGTCAATCCTTCCACCCGGGAAGCTAAATTTACCGCATCGCTAATCACCGTACTATCCATGCGATTTTGTCCCCCTACGGTTCCCAACATTAAGGAGCCGGTATTAATCCCAATTCCATTTTTAATCGGCGCAAAGCCCCAACTCACCCGATGCTGATTGTACTCTACGAGGCGATGCAGCATAGAAATTCCCGCTTTAACCGCATTATCTGCTTCCCCACTAAACAGGGCCATAATGGCATCCCCAATATATTTATCAATAAAACCTGAATGTTCGGAGATTGCCGGTTCCATTCGAGATAAATAGGAGTTAATAAATTTAAAGTTCTCTTCCGGGGTCATACTTTCACTCAGGGTGGTAAAGTCGCGAATATCGGAAAACAGTACCGACATTTCCACCTGAACTTGGTCCCCCAATACCACATCGACAATACTCTCTTTATTTAAAACTTGGAGAAACTGCCGGGGAACAAATCGTTCATAAGCTTGATTTAATTGGGCTAAATGTTTTTCATTATTTCGGACCTCGGAATAGAGTTTGGCATTTTGAATGGAAATCGCCGCTTGTCCCGAAAGCAGTTTTAAAATTTCCACCCGTTCCGGTATAAATGCCCCGGTGGTGCGATTATTTTCTAAATAAACAATGCTAACCAGTTTGCCGCCATCAATCAGGGGAACACAGAGAATCGATTGGGTCTGATTTTTTTGAATATAGGAATCCGTGGTAAAATCACCATCTTGGGTGGCATTATTTAAGACAATGGCTTCTTGAGTTCGGGCCACATAATTGACAATTGCAACAGAAACCCGGTCCGATTCAGTCAGGGGAATGGATTGCAATACAGTGATGCGATCGCCATCAATCGTTCCCTCCGCTTCTATCCTCAATTGTCCCTGATGGGATAAAATCAAACAACCCCGTTGTGCCCCCGCATTTTCAATGGCAATCTTCATTAAACTAGAGAGCAATTTCTCTAGGACAATTTCCCCATAAATCGCCTGAGATGCTTTCATCATCGTTGATATATCCAGATGAGCGAGTAAATCGGCTGCACTAGCCGATATCGTTTTTTGGGGATCAGAAATTTTCCGATTTTCCGGGGTGAGTAAGTTATCATATAATTTCTCTAACTGCTTCACTTTAGCCACTGCTCCCCAGAGTTTATAAAAATAGTGAGCCTCCTGTAAATAGGCTTGGGCAATTAATACTTTTCCTTGGGCAAAATAAAATTTAGCCGCCCGTTCATAAATCAGGGCAGTTTCGGGGAGACAATCCCGCTTTTGAGCCAACTCCAGGGCGGAGTCATAGCAGGCGATCGCCCGGTGGTTTTTGCCCAAGACTCGATACCGTTCTGCCTCAACTAATTCAAATTTATGAGCATTATTCATCCCAGCAATCCGCGCCCATTTTTTAAGCTTTTTCTGGTTTTGTCTCACTTTTTGAAGTAGCACCTTGACAGATAAAGGGTCAGATTTTGCCGCAATATCTAACCGAATCAGAGAATCATAAAAATAGAAATAAATCACTACGGGAGAGGCCGTCACCCCATCCAGATAAGCTTCACAGAGATTAGCTGATATGAGTGCTTGTTCTAAATTACCAAACAGATAACTGAGGATTAACTTATTAAAATAAACATAACAAATCGCCGTCCGATCATTTCGGCTTTCCAGTTCCGGTAGCATGATTGCTTCATCAAAAGCAGTCCCTTCTAAAGCGCAAGGATCCGGAGATTTTCCCAGTAAGTTCAGCACTCCCTGATGAAAGACTTCTTGTAAATTTAAAACCCGCACCTGTCCCATTTCCTGAATGCAGGTAGCATAGGTTGCCATTTGAGATTCCAAGGAGACTAATTCTTGCCCGCTCAAAAAGGCATTATAACAATAGTGACAAGCGGCATAAGCGGCATATTCCAAGTCTCCATTTTCTAAACCGATTTGGTAGGCATTTAGCAGGGGTTTTAAAACCGAATTGAGGGGGTCAATCCAATGCTGAATTAAAGCCCCTACCACAAATTCGGTTCTGGCTTTCACATCTCGGGCATTGAGTTGAGAAAGAACCTTGAGGCAGAGTTGACCAAATTGATATCCCGTCTGCAATTGTCCCACCACGCCGCAGAGAATGACCCCATAACTACTATAGGCATAAGCGGATTCTGAACTGTTGCCCCATTTTATGGATAACGTGACATTTTTAAACACAATTAGGGGGAACATTAAAGGGGCGGCAAAATAGGCAGAAGAGGTGATTTTTCCCAGGATACTCATGGCAGCTTTGGGATAGGCATCGGTCATCAAGGGTAGATCCACTAAGCTGGGGATGGGTTTAAATCCGATGGCTAATTTGGTTTGCAACAAACCCCATAAAACATGACCGTTGTGAGGATGACTGGGGAGTTTAACCCCGAGGCGTTTCAAGACTTTTAATCCAATGGCGATCGCCTCATTAAATTGACTCTGGGCATTATAGGCCAGGATTTTGACCTCATAGACGGCCACCGTATCTAAAACCGTTTCAGCATGACTCAAAACTGCCTCAATCATTTGGTCCATTAACTCAAAATCTGTATTCAAATAAGCCACTTCTGCCGCCTTTGCATACAGAGACAAAGTTAAAGTATAATACTGCTGCCAACTGTCCTGTTCTAATAAATCGATGCCCACTTTTAAATAAGTCAAAGCCGGTTGATAAGCTGCGGACAGTTTAGCTTTTTCCCCCGCCCTTAAATTTAATTCAGCCCATTTATATTTTTCCTCGGATTCGGTGATTAACCCCAGGGCAAAATTAAATTGATTCACCATGTCAAAGATTTTTTCTTCCCGGCGACTGGGGGGAGTATTTTCCAGAAGAATTTGTCCAATATCGCGATGAACCCTAGTCCGTTCGGCGTCGGGAATCAGAAAATAAGCCGCTTGTTGAATGCGATCGTGAACGAACTGATAAATTAGGGCCGGATATTCCTTCCGAGGTAAATAACAGTAGGAATAATCCTCCTCGGTCAGGATTAAGTCCATGTCCCCTTGATTCATCCGAGATCTAACTAAATTTTCCGCAACCGCCGCGTTTAAATCCTCTACAGTTTTTTTCAGCGATTGCTGACTGACTAATTCTAAGAGATTTAATTCAAACTCGTTGCCAATACAAGCGGCTAATTTAACTAATAATTGAGTCGCTTCGGGTAGCTTTTGAATCTTACCCGTCATCAGTTCCACCACATTATCTGTAAAATCTCGGGCCTTAATCTGCTCTAAATCCCAGCACCATCCCACCCTAAACGGGCCTAGGGTTTCAGGAGAATCAGGGCGGGCAGAATGGGCATCAGAACCCTCAGAAACTTGGGTTTTAAACTGGAGCAGTCCTTCGGTATAAAGAGACTTTAAAAACTCATTCATGAAAAAGGGATTACCCCCGGTTTTAAACTGGACTAACTCCGCCAGTTCCCTCACCGCTGCTGGGGTAGATTTCAGGGTATCGGCAATCAGTTGAGCAATCGTCGGCAACTCTAAGGGAGACAGATAAATTCGCTCAACAATCGCTCCAGTTTTGGTCATTTCATCCACCATTAACGCCAAGGGATGACAGGGAGAGACTTCATTATCTCGATAGGAACCAATTACAAATAGTCCCGGGACCGCCCCTGCCATCAGTCGTTGAATTAAGTTCAAGGATGCCCCATCTGCCCAATGTAAATCATCAATAAATAAGGCTAACGGATGTTCCGGTTTGGTAAAGACTTTAATGAAGTTTTGAAACACTAAATTAAAGCGATTTTGCGACTCATTGGGTCCGAGGGTGGGGACCGGGGGTTGTTTGCCAATGATTAATTCAATTTCTGGGATGACTTCCACAATCACTTGACCATTCACCCCTAAAGCGGTTAATAGTTTTTCCTGCCATTGCTTGAGTTGAGCTTCGCTTTCGGTTAAGAGGTGTTTAATTAATTGCTGTAGCGATCGCACCAAAGCACTATAGGGAATATTCCGCTGATATTGGTCAAATTTCCCGGAAATAAAATAGCCCCGATGAGCGGTAATCGGTTTGTAGAGTTCTTGCACCAAAGCGGATTTACCAATTCCAGAATATCCCGCAATCAGCATCAATTGACCTCGTTTCCGGGTGCGTTCAAAAGCCCCAATTAAGGTTTTAATCTCTACCTCTCTACCATAGAGTTTTTGAGGCAGTTGAAACTTATCAGAAATATCCTGAAGCGCAATCTGGAAAGGAGAAATTCCGCCACGGTTCTGGAGTTGCTGTAAACAAAATTCTAAATCTGCTTTTAATCCATAAGCATTTTGATAGCGTTCTTCCCCGGTTTTTGCCATCAATTTCAGGATAATTTCTGAAAGAACGGGCGGAATCCTCTCGATTCCCCCTTCCAAAAATTTCCTTTCTGCATCAAAGTTTTCAACCCGCAGATGAGGGGGAATGGGCTGTTTGGCAATATGACAGTGGATTAATTCTAAAGGGTCGGTACTTTCAAAGGGTAAGCGATAAGTCAGCAGTTCATAAAAGGTAACTCCCAAGGAATAAAAGTCACTGCGATAGTCCACACAGCGATTCATTCTGCCGGTTTGTTCCGGAGATAAATAGGCGAGAGTTCCTTCCAGACTATTAGGATTGTTGAGTCCAGTATTTTTCCGGTTTAATTGAGTAGAAATTCCGAAATCAATAATTTTAATCTGTCCTGTTGTGGGGTTAAAAACAATATTACTGGGATTAATATCTTTGTGAATAATATTGGCAGCGTGAATCTGGGCCAGGGCCTCGGTGGTTGCTATCGCAATTTGCAGAAATTCGGCTAAGGTAAATTGGCGATGCTGCATCCAATAGCTTAAAGATTCCCCACCGAAATCCTCGATAAACATGACGAGGCGATTTTGATATTTTTGCAAATCATAAACTTGAACCACTCCCGGCACGTCGAGAGATTTAGTAATTTCATATTCTGTGCGATAGCGAATCAGTTCTTGAGGGGTGGGATAATTTTCTTTTAGTAATTTGAGGATAATGGATTGATTATCTTGTTCGCGAATCCCTCGATATAAGAGGGAGTTAGAACTTTCATAGATTTGCACTTGAACGGCAACACCAGGAAGAGTCAGCATAATTACAGGGTCGCTAGAACGCTATGAAATTTGACGTAATGCCGGGGAGATCGCCAGTCGAACCCCATCAACATCACAACGGGGCTAAAATGGGCCAACGTACAATTCCGAACCAACCGTCCCCTATGGTGACCGTGGGTCCAAGCAAAAAACTGTCTTCAATATCAGTCTTAAGGTAGATGCAGATTAAGCAATAAACTGAAACGAATAAACCCCTAACATGAAATTAGGGTCACCCCTTACGCTTTCTCTGAGGGAGAGGCAATTCAGATACTGACCCAACTCAGGAGAGGAATATCAACAAACCGGAACCTTAAAATCAAGGCCCCTCATGAACCCCTCTGGAATTAATAGTTTGAGTTTAATTTTGTCGCCTCCCTCAACGAAGGCAAGTGCTTCTAGGATAGCTTATTTGTTAAAGGAATTTTGAGGCGATCGCCCCTTGAATCTGGTGTCCTTATCCCGATTTCCCTGCCACCGATTCTCTGGGGTTGGGACTTCCACCAGTCCGCCTTTTCTCCAAGGACCCCAACTCGACCCCTTCAGGGATGATGCTGCCGTTGAGCGCGATCGCCATAAATCTGCGCCACGCGATCGCCACGATTCTGCTGTACACAGTCCCCAAACAACTGCGCCGCCTCCAAAAAATTCCCCGCATCATACAAAGATAATGCTTCTGTAAATAGACCTAAAGTCGCTAATTTTCCCGCTTTCATCTCCTCAGAGTCCGCATCAAACACCTCATAAACTGTCACCGCTTCTGATTTTCCTTTCACCTTCACTTTCTCAATTCGGCGGATGGCATAACTTTCCCGCAGCGTTAATCGAGCATAAGTTTGATCCGTAATTAACAGCGCCACTCCATAATTTTTCGTCAATCCTTCCACCCGAGAGGCTAAATTTACCGCATCACTAATCACCGTCCCATCCATGCGATTTTGCCCTCCTACTGTTCCCAACATTAATAATCCCGTATTAATGCCAATCCCATTTTTAATCGGGGAGAAACCCTGTGGAATCCGATGTTGATTGTAATCCCCCAAACGATGCAACATCGAAATGGCTGCCTTCACAGCATTATCAGCTTCCCCGCTAAACAAGGCCATAATTGCATCGCCAATATATTTATCAATAAATCCCGAATGTTCTGTAATCGCCGGTTCCATTCGCGACAAATAGGCATTAATAAATTTAAAATTATCCTCCGGGGTCATACTTTCACTCAGGGTGGTAAAGTCCCGAATATCAGAAAATAGCACCGACATCTCCAACTGTACCTGATCTCCCAATTCCACATCCACAATACTGGACTTTTCTAAAAATTGGAGAAATTGATTGGGAACAAACCGTTCATACGCTTGATTCAGTTGAAACAGTTGATTAGTAAACCGTTCCCGTTCCGCTTCAGCCCGCTTGCGATCGGTAATATCTTGAAATGCCGTAATCGCATAAGCAATATTCCCCTGAGAATCATAAATCGGTTGACCCACCCCTTCCACAGGGATGATTTTTCCATTTTGATGAATTTCGATATCATCAGCGATCGAGGTTTCACCCTGTAAAGCTCGTACCAGGGGTAATTCTGTCAATATATATTCTTCTTCAGTCCCGGCTTTATAAAGTTGATAAACTTCTGGAATATCCTCCGCATTTCCATCTGTTATCACCCCCTTTCCTAATAACTCCTGAGCAATGCGATTGACGTAGTAGGGCTTGCCAGAAGCATCCAGGATTCCCACTCCAACCGGCATCGCTTCTAAAAATTGATTCAATCGGCTTTCATTCTCCCGAACTTCTGTATAAAGTTTGGCATTTTGAATGGAAATAGCCGCTTGTCCAGAAAGGAGCTTTAAAAGTTCAACTCGCTCAGGGGTGAATGCTCCCGTTGTTAAGTTATTTTCTAAATAAACGAGACTGACGAGCTTACCCTGATTAATCAGAGGGACGCACAAAATTGATTTAGGCTGATGGGTTTTAATATAAGTGTCACTGGTAAAATTTCCTTGTTGAGTGGCATGATTTAACACCACGGTTTCTTGAGTTCGGGCTACATAATTGACAATCGCTTCTGAAATCAAAGAACAATCGCCAACTAGCCGGGATTGTAGCACGGTTATTTGCTCATCATCAATCAGACTTTCAGCTTCAATCCGTAATTCTCCCTGATGGGATAAAATGAGGTAACCCCGTTGTGCACCGGCATTTTCGATAATAATTTTCATCAAGCTAGACAGGAGCTTATCTAGCATGATTTCTCCAGAAATGGCTTGATAGGCTTTAATCACCGTAGCCATATCTAAATTAAACCCTGAACTCGTAGTGGTGTGGGCAGTAGTCATTTGGATAGAGGAAACTTTTCCTTGAGTCGTCGTGAGTAAGTCACCATAGTTTTCTTCTAAATGCCGTACCTTAGCTACAGCACCCCAGCGTTGATAACAATAGCGGGCTTCCTGCATATAGGCTTTAGCAATCAGTTCTTTTCCTCGGGATAAATAAAACTTAGCTGCTAGTTCATAAGCAATGGCTGCTTCATGAATGTATTCGTTTTCTTTAGCAAGGGCGATCGCTTTGTCGTAATAATCCATTGCCTTGGCGTCTTTGCCTTGCACCCGACACAATTCCGCCTCCACCAGCCAATATTTTTGGGAATTATTCTTGGGAGCATAATTCATCCATTTTTTGATTTTTTTCTGGGTGCGGAATACCTTTCGGAGCAAGGCTTTTTTCTGAGTTAGGGAAGCCTCGGCTGCCACGCCTAAAAGGGCGAGGGAATTATAGAAATAAAAATGAACCCCATAAAGAAAGGCTGCCACTCCGTCCAGGTACTGCTCGGCTAATTCAGCGTTAGCTACCGCATTTTCTCTTTCACTAAATAAATAAGACAGGAACAACTTAATGAAGTATAAGGAACAAATAGCAGACCGATCATTTCCGGCTTTAATTACAGGAATCATCACCTCTTCATCGAAAGCTCGACCCATTAAAGTACCAGGATTTTCTCCCTCATCAAGCAAGTTGAGAACGGCTTGATGGAATAACCATTGCATAGGCAGGCTTATTTCTTGCCCCATTTGCTCCATGCCCTGGGTATAGGTTGCTATTTCTGATTCCAGTTGTACCAATTCAGACCCACTCAGTAAAGCATAGCCGCAGTAGTGGAGCGCTGAATAAGTCGCAAATTCCAAATCTCCCGTTTCCAGCCCAACTGCGTAAGCTTGCCGCAGGGGGTTCAATACTTCTTTTACCGGCGCTATCCAGTGCTGAATAAAGGCATACATGACGAACTGAGTCCGGGATTCAACTTCTCGGGCATTTAGTTTGTAGAGTAATTGAAGGGCGAGTTGGCCGAATTGAGAACCCCCCTGAAAATCCTCAGAAGCGCTACAGAGAATCAACCCATAAACACTATAGGCATAAGCCGATTCTGACCCATTGCCCCATTTCAGGGATAAGCTGACCTGTTTAAACACAATAAGGGGCAGCAGCAAAGGCGCAGCCATGTAGGCGGTAGATAAAATTTTAGATAGGATCCGCATGGCGGCTTGAGAAGAAGGATCCGTCATAGGTGGCAGGTCAATAAAGCTGGCGATCGCTCGGCGTCCGATGGTCAATTTGGTTGCCAGTAGTCCCCGCAAAACATCGAGTGTGTTTGCCTGCTTAGGCAACTTGATTCCCAGCAAATTCACCACTTCTAAGCCAATGGCGATCGCATCTTTCAAGAGTCCTTGAGCGTTATAGGCCTGAATTTGGACTTCATAAACTTTTACTTTGTCCAGCACGGTTGGAGTTTGGGATAACACCATGCTCACAAATTGCTCCATCAGCTCAAAATCGACATTGAGAGAGGCGACTTCGGCAGCTTCTTCGTACAGGGAGAGGGTGAGAGGGTAATGCTCCTGCCAGCTATTCGGAGGTAACTGTTCTATCCCTATTTGCAAATAATTCAAAGCGGGCTGATAGGCCGTGGATAGCTTCGCTTTTTTTCCGGCAATCAGGTTTAATTGGGCCAGTTCCAGTTGGCCAGAATGCTCCGCAATTAACGAAATTCCCAAATTAAATTGATTGACAATATCAAATATTTTCTCTTCTCGCTGATCCTCCGGCGTATTTTCCAGCAGTATTTCGCCAATCTTTTGATGAAACTGTGACTTCTGGGAGTCCTCAATCAAAAAATAGGCAGCTTGCTGAACCCGGTCATGAACAAATTTATAAGGTAAAGATTGAACCGAGTTTCCGGGTAAGCCCACGGATAAAAATTCTGCCTCAGCCGCCACTAAGGCGACATCTCCCATATTTCCTAAAGGAGCCAATAAATTTTCGGCAACGGCTGGATAGATCTGCTTGGTGATTTTTGCTAAATTTTTGTGAATAATTAACCCGATATTTTCTAAACAAAACTCATTCCCAATGCAAGCGGCGATTTTTAATATTTCTTGGGTCTCTTCTGGTAGTTTTTGTATTTTACCGACCATCAGTTCCACCACGTTATCTGTAAAATTCTGGGCTTTAATTTGCTCTAAATCCCACTGCCAACTGAGAGTTTTTACGTCAAACTCTAACAATCCTTCAGTGTAGAGAGATTTGAGAAATTCGTTCATGAAAAAGGGATTGCCGCCCGTTTTGGCCTGGACTAACTCCCCCAGAGGCTGGACCATTTCTAGGTCACAGTTGAGGGTATTCCCAATCAATTGGGCGATGGTTTCTAAGTCCAAGGGGGCCAGAGCAATGCCCTGGACGCTCACCCCAGTTTTTGCAATTTCATCGACGGTTAACATCAGCGGATGCACCGGAGATACTTCGTTATCTCGATAGGCCCCAATTAAAAATAATCCGGCAGATGCCCCATCCATCAGCCGTTGCATTAATTTCAATGAAGCCCCATCTGCCCATTGCAAATCATCAATAAATAAGGCTAAGGGATGGTCCGGCTGAGTAAAGACTTGGATAAAATTCTGAAAGACTAAATTAAAGCGATTCTGAGACTCGTTGGGACCGAGTTCGGGGATTTCCGATTGTTTTCTTATAATTAATTCAATTTCCGGAATCACTTCAACGATTACCTGCCCATTAACTCCTAATGCCGCTAACAGCTTGTCTCGCCATTGGTTCAGTTGGGTTTCACTTTCAGCTAACAGTTGTTTGATTAACTGTTGAAAGGCACTGACAATGGCACTATAGGGAATATTTCGCTGATATTGGTCAAACTTCCCTGAAATAAAATAACCCCGCTTCTCGGTAATGGGTTTGTAGAGTTCCTGGACTAATGCCGATTTACCAACCCCCGAATATCCAGAAATTAGCATGAGTTGACTTTGCTCAGAACTCCGGGCGAAGGCTGATAATAATGCCTCAATTTCTCCCTGTCTCCCATAAAGTTTTTGCGACAGTTGAAACTTGTCAGAAAAATCTTGACTACCCAGGGAAAATTCTGATAGACTACCGGCGTTAAACTGCCGTAAACATTCCTCTAAATCTGCTTGAAGTCCGTAGGCACTTTGATAGCGGTCTTCAGCGGTTTTAGCCATCATTTTGAGGACTATTTTAGAAAGAATTGGGGGGATTTGAGAATTGAGATGAACTGGAGAGATGGGCTGTTTGGCGATATGGCAGTGGACTAATTCTAGGGGGTCGTTTGTCTCGAAGGGCAATCGCTGGGTGAGCAGTTCATAGAAGGTGACCCCGAGGGAATAAAAGTCGGTGCGGTAATCGACGCAACGGTTCATTCTGCCGGTTTGTTCTGGGGAAAGATAGGGAAGAGTGCCTTCTAACCCGTTGGGATTTTGTAGGGTGGTATTTTCTCGGGTGAGTTGGGTAGAAATTCCAAAATCGATGATTTTAATCGGTCCCGTTGTCGGATTTAAAACGATATTACTGGGGTTAATATCTTTGTGAATAATATTAGCCTTATGAATTTGCCCTAAGGCTTCGGTGGTGACAATGGCGATCGCAAAAAATTCTTCCAAGCTAAATGGACGCTGGTTTATCCAATGCTTTAAGGACTCTCCCCCAAAGTCTTCTAGGAACATGACCAGGGTATTTTGATAAGTCTGCAAGTCATAAACTTTGACGACCCCCGGTAGGTTCAAAGATTGGGTAATCTGATATTCGGTGCGGTAGCGGGCGAGTTCGTAGGGGGTGGGATAATTTTCTTTAAGGATTTTGAGGATAATCCTTTGCTGTTCGGACTCCCGAATTCCTCGATACACAAGGGAGTTGGCACTTTCATAAATTTGATTTTGAACGGTAATGCCAGGAATAGTTAACATGATTAGATTTGGGTTAAAGAATAAGAGGTTGAATGAGAAGTTTCAGCTAGGAGTTGATTTCTGATGGCCGGGTTCAGCAGCGCAGTGACCTGATTTAGGTTTTAAAGTCAGTTATTTTAAGGGTGGAAATGGTTTCAAAATAAAATTTCTAAACTGTTAAAAAATAGGGGAAAACAGCATTGGGGCCGGATCCGATAAAAAATTGGGTGAACCTCCATCGATACACCCCGATCGCATCCCGTTATCTGACTCCCATAAGAGCGATGATTATCTCCCTCTTTTGCTAGATGACAATTAAAGAACCAAAAGGGATTGATTTCTAGCATACCCGATGGCCCCCTAGTAGCAACAGTTTCAGCGGGACCACTCCCCAGGACCAGTCGCCCAATTTACCCCGCTTCCCCGGCATGATAGGAACTGCGGACTAGGGGACCCGATCGCACATGAGAAAACCCCATTTCTCGGGCGATCGCTCCTAACTCCTCAAACTCCTCCGGCGTCCAATATTTCTGCACCGGCAAATGTTCTAACGAGGGCCGCATATACTGTCCTAAAGTCAGGCGATCGCAATCCACCGCCCTCAACTGTGCCATCGCCTCAATAATCTCATCCTGGGTTTCCCCATGTCCCAACATCAAACCCGACTTCGTAGGGATATTGGGGTCTAATTCCTTAACTATCTTCAATACCCCCAAAGAGCGCTCTAACTTCGCCCCTCGACGCACCCGCCCTTGTAACCGTTGCACCGTCTCAATATTATGGTTATAACAAGCCGGTTTTGCCGCCACGACTGTCGCAATTCTCTCCCGTTGCAACTGTGCCAACTCCGCCCCCTGACCCCCCCAGAAATCTGCCGTCAGCACTTCTATCTGAGTTTCTGGAGTGCGATCGCGAATTTCCTTCATCGTCGCCACAAACCATCCCGCCCCACCATCGGCCAAATCATCTCGCGCCACCGAAGTGAGCACCACATACCGCAATCCCAACAACTGCACCGCCTCCGCCACCTTTTGCGGTTCCTGCGGGTCCAACGGCATCGGCGCATGGCCCTTATCCACCTGACAGAACCCACAAGAGCGAGTACAAGTCGGACCCATCAACAAAAACGTCGCCGTCTGATTGCCATAACATTCCCCGCGATTGGGACAGCGGCCCTCTTCACAAATCGTATGGATCTGCCGTTGCTTGATAATCCGTTGCACCTGGGACAACTCACTCGCCTTGCCAATACCTCGGCGTCGTAACCAGTCCGGCATCGCCTCAAGGTCAGTCCGGAAGGGCGTGGAAGAGTTAAGATTCATAGCGTTTGTTTCAGCAGACATCGCATTAACCGGGGGAACGGGGATAAATACAGAGACATCCCAGACAGGGATTGCAGCCAGCGCCCTTATTCTACTCCAACCCCTCCCCTGATCCGTAACCCGAAACACCTTCCCGGGATGAAATTTCAATCATCATGGGGTTTAACATAGATTCGGTTCATCCAAAAAGAGGCAAGAGATAGATCTACCCTGTCCCAAAGCCCAATACAATCAAGAAAGCTGCCCGTTTGGGGATCGGCTAGGCCCGCCGTTCGCTTTGGGCGAGGGTGCATAGGCATTCCCGGGACAGCGTTAATCCAAAAAAACTCTCTTGTTAGAATTACAGCTTTCACTCACCCCCAGAGGAGTCAGTCGTGGCAAGTCACAAGATCCTAGTTATCGATGATAGTGCAGTGATCCGGCGCATGGTCAGAGATATGCTGCCTGCCGGTAACTTTGAAGTATTAGAAGCAAAAGACGGCGAGCAAGGACTCAAGCTGATCCGGGACGAACGCCCGAACCTGATTATGTTAGACTTCCTCCTCCCCAAGGTCAGCGGTTGGGAGGTCTTTCAACAGTTGGAAAAAACGTCCAAAACCGAAGGGAAGATGACTCCCCTGGTCTTGATGTCAGGGCGCAAGGAGGAAGTCGCCGAAAAAATTGCTGAACCCTTCGAGTATTTTGAATTTATCGAGAAGCCGTTTGAGAAGAAATCCCTGATTGAAGCGATTAAAACTTCGATGGCGAAGGCCAAAAAATGGCCACCGACGGGTGCTGCACCCACACCCACAACGGCATCAGATTCCAATGCCAGTGCGGCAGAAATTAAGGCTCTCAAGCAGCAAATGGCTAAAATGCAGGCTGAAATTAATGCCTTAAAGAAACAGATGACTCAAGTGGTGACCTTAATCAAAACAAAGTTGAAGTAGTCCCCAGGCGCACCGATCGCCTCAACAACTCACCTCAATCCCACCGTCTTGTGTCTGTCTGCCTTGACGGGGAATCGGTGTGGGTTGAAGGAGGCGTTGAGTCCCCCAGGGCTCCCTAGGTCCAGATTTGGAGGGGCGATCGCGCCGTGAATGACCCTCGCAAGATTGCCGATCTCCTCCCGATGCCCCAGAATTCTTATGTCTGAACGTTTAACAGAGAGTTGACTGAAATGGCTATAGAGTCCCACTTTGCCGATCGCCTCCGGGAAGGAGCAAGGCGCTCACTAGAGTTGATCGACCGCTTTTCAACAGCGCGAGTCCTGGTGATTGGCGATTTGACCCTGGATGAATTTCTCACGGGGCAGGTGGAGCGTATTTCCCGAGAAGCACCCGTGTTAATTCTGCGCCATGAGAGCACCCGCCAAGTCCCCGGAGGGGGAGCCAATGCGGTTTACAATCTGGCCAAAATGGGAGCGAATGTTAAAGTCGCAGGTTTAGTCGGCCAAGATGAACAAGGGAAAGCCCTCTGCCGCATTTTTGAAGAAGCAGGAATCGATACCGGGGGGATTTTCATCGATGGCGATCGGCCCACGGTCACCAAAACCCGGATTTCCGGCCATGCGCGTCAGTCGGTGACTCAGCAGGTGGTTCGGGTCGATCGCAAATCCGATGAGTTACCCCGCTTAGACTTACAGCAACAACTCGCCGACTACATCCGCGCTCAACTCCCCACGGTGGATGCCGTTGTCTGTTCCGACTATGGCGATGGCGTCCTAACTCCCCTAGTGATTGAGGCGGCGTTAGGACATGGACTAACAGTGGTGGATGCTCAAACCGACCTCCATCGCTATGCCGGTGCTACAATCTTTACCCCCAATGTCCCAGAAGCGGAACAAGCGGTGGGATATTCGATTACCACGCCCCCATCCGTCACCCAAGCTTCCCGGGACCTGCTGACCCTCACCCAGGCGCAACAAATGCTGATTACCCGAGGGGATGAAGGCATGACCTTATGCGATCGCGCCGGGATGGAACATCACATCCCCCCGTTCAATCGCACCGATGTGTTTGACGTAACAGGTGCCGGGGATACGGTGGTATCTGCACTTACCCTAGGACTCTGTGCCGGGGGTTCCTACTGGGAGGCGGCCGTTCTCGGCAATTTGGCCGCCAGCATTGTCGTCCGGCAATTTGGTACTGCCACCACGACTCAAGGGGAAATGAAGGAGGCGTTAGCCTTATTGTTGAGTGAGGAGACGGTTTGACAAGCTCTTGAGAGGTTTGAGGGGTCATTTGTCATTTGTCCTTGGTTGATGGGGAGGATGGGGTTCATGTTCGTAGTAACGACTTTAGTCGTTACCGCGTGACTGGGCTGACGCCCAGTCACGCCCTCTTTGGAGGCGTCAGGTCCACTCCCCAAACCGGCGATGAATCTGCTGAGGGTGAGTGTCATGGCATCCGCCATGACACGAGAGCAACGACTGAAGTCGTTACTACAAACATGAACCCACATCAGCACAAACAATTCCAATGTCAGGCGATGAATCTGCTGAGGGTGCGTGTCATGGCATCCGCCATGACACGAGAGCAACGACTGAAGTCGTTACTACGAACATGAACCCCATCTCCCCTATCTCCCCCATCTCTCCAACATAAGCACAACCAATCACAGGAGAGGGGAAAGCTCAGAATTCTGGGCCGATCGCCCCGATGCTTGCTGAGAAATGTAAAAATATTATTATTTTATTAGAGTTTCCCCTTGACCCCAGACTGCACTCCGCCTCGCCGGATCGTCTCTACAAGGGGATCGCCTAGAGTGACTGGGTTCTAACCCATTCGGCCCTTCCCGATTTCCCGGGATTCGTAGGGACGATGGGGGGCGATCCCGCTCCCCTTTAACCCCATAAGGCTAACGATTTGGAGAGTTTCTAGCGGTGAAATAGTGGCTTTTTCAATGCAATTCGGTACAATAAAAGTGAAAAGCAGTTCGTGATTCAGGTCACAAACATGGTTTTAGCAATATGGAGATTCACAGTCCCCTGACCGGCGCAATCCCTCTGGGAATCGCCCAGGAAACAATCAAGAGGGCCGCTTTGAGTCCAAGAAGATTCCAACCGATTCAAGGTAAAGGGTGCAGCCTGAGCGTTCAGGTATTCTACAGGGTCTTGCTTAACCAACTGATGTATTTTTTCTAAAGCTGCGGGGTTTTTTCTGTGATTGCTATTTCACCTCGTCCAATAGAGCATAGCTGGAACACAATTAGCTTTGCTTCCACGCTCTATTTGTGTCCAATTCTGGATCTGCTGTTGGTTGATATTCCGCGCCAATGGCAGGCTGAAATCCGTCTCGGGCTTCAGGAAGCGTTAGTCAATGCTGCCAAGCATGGAAACAATTTAGACCCCCGAAAAACCGTTGTGGTGCGATTTAGTGCGATCGCCGATGAATATTGGTGGGCGATCTCCGATCAAGGAAAAGGCTTTGCCTGTGCTTGTCCTTGTCACATCCAGCCCGATGAACATTTGCCCCATGATGAAGGAGAATGCGGCAGAGGGCTTTTTATTCTACACCAAATTTTTGATCAAGTAAATTGGGATAATAACAGCCGAGAACTCAAATTATGTAAACAATTTAATCAGTCCTCACGATTACCTAAACTTCGATAAGCGATCGCCTAGGTCACCGGATCCCGGAATCCCCGGTGGATCAGTCTTGAAACGGGACCCAATCTGGGGAAACCAGCTCTTCTGAGGTTTTTCTGGAGTGACTATTGACTAGACGATTTAGAAGGGCGATCGCCATGAGTCGGACAGGGGGGAGCGCTAATCGAGCGGTCAATCCACCCCACAGATTGGTGCAGTCGTAATAAAGCTTCCTCGGGGTTTTCCTTGAGCAAAAACACTAAAGCGGCAGCAGCCTGTTCTTTCGCGCGAACCGATCGGTTAGACTTCAGGCGATGCCAATCCGTTTCTGTTAAAGTCAGGCGTTCGGCGAGGGCCTGAGCGAGTTCTAGGGTGCTAAACTCTTGTAACTTGTCCGAAAGGGGACTGTGCAAACCCATCGTCCGGTTGCCGTGGGTTGGAGTTGGGTTAGCCATTGTACAAATCCCATCAATTCAATGGGCGCGAATTTCTTATGCGCGCTCAGGAATGGATGAGCGCATCAATCCAACCCATTTTAGGGGCAGGATATCTTGAATGGAAAAAGAGTAGAAATAGCATACCATATTTATGGCATCCTGCACGGTGAGCTTGTAAAATTATCTATTTTTATTTCTAACAGTCCCGAATGACATTACCCTCTGACCCATCCGACCCCTCAGACTCTCAGCGATCGGGCGAATTGCCAAGCGATCGCGGCGTAAATCGTGAGGGTCCCCCCGGATCTGACAGCAACCCTTTGGGAGAAATTGAGCACCAGATCCAAGACACCGAGCGATCGCTCAACCACCTCAAAGAGCGAATCGCCCAAGTCCTGCGCGATCGCCAGCGCCAACGAGAACTCCAAAACCGCCGAGATGACATCCGTCGCGAGGTTCGTCAAGCCAAAAACACTAACCCCTCCCTCCTGCCCGAACTCAAAAAAGAGTTAAAACAAATCCAGGCTACCTTAGAGGCGATCGAACTCAACTTAGAAAGCGAACTCTTCAGCTTTAGCGCCCTCAGAGAACCCTTTTGGCAAGCCCTTCGCTTTGGTGGCATTGGCATCATCATCGGCTGGTTATTAAGAGCTTGGGCCAGCTAAACTCAAAAACGCCACCCTCACCCCCGTCCCTCCGTTAAAATCATTAGAATCTCAACCTAAACGCGAAACTCTAATATGAAACAAAGGATTGTTGAAATTTTACGAACCGGCGAACCCCAAACATCCGTAACCATTCAGGGGTGGGTCCGCACTAAACGAGAATTAAAAGAATTTACCTTTGTTGAAGTCAATGATGGTTCCTCCTTGGCGAACCTTCAAATCGTTCTCAATCCTGACTTAGCCGAGTACGCCGAAATTCTCAAACAACTCAACACCGGCGCATCCCTTGAAGTCTCCGGTATTCTCGTTGAGTCTCCCGCCAAAGGACAACGGATCGAACTCAACGCCTCCGAGGTCAAACTCTATGGCGAATCCGACCCAGAAACCTACCCCCTCCAGAAAAAGCGCCACTCGTTTGAGTTTTTGAGGACGATCGGACATTTGCGCGGACGCACCAACACTTTTGGGGCCGTCTTTCGCGTCCGCAATGCTGCGGCGACTGCCATTCACCAATTCTTCCAAGAACGGGGGTTTCTCTGGGTTCATACTCCAATCATGACCGCCAGCGACTGTGAAGGTGCGGGGGAAATGTTAGCCGTCACCAGTTTAAATCTCCAGGACATTCCCCGGTTAGAAAATAGCAATCAAGTGGACTATGGGAAAGACTTTTTTGGCAAACCCGCTTATCTAACGGTCAGCGGTCAATTAGAAGCCGAAGTCATGGCAATGGCTTTGAGTGATGTTTATACCTTTGGTCCAACCTTTCGGGCGGAAAATTCCAACACTTCCCGACATCTCGCTGAATTTTGGATGGTGGAACCGGAAATGGCCTTTTGTGACCTAACGGGAGATATGGATTTAGCCGAGGCATTCTTAAAATATATCTTTAAGTTTGTGTTGGAAAAATGCCCCGAAGATATGGAATTTTTCAACGATCGCATCGATAAAACGGTGCTAGAAACGGCGAATAATATCATCAACAATCAGTTTGAGCGGGTGACCTATACTGAAGCGGTTGCTCTGTTGAAAAAAGCGGACAAAAAGTTCGAGTTTCCGGTAGAGTGGGGACTAGATTTACAATCGGAACATGAACGCTATCTGGCTGAAGAGTTATTTAAAAAACCGGCGATCGTCACCGATTATCCCGTAGAAATCAAAGCCTTCTATATGCGGTTAAATGATGACAATAAGACAGTAGCGGCAATGGACATCCTTGCCCCCAAAATTGGTGAAATCATCGGCGGTTCCCAACGGGAAGAACGTCTGGATATTCTCCAACGCAGGTTAGAACAACAAGGACTCAGTATTGAGGATTATTGGTGGTATTTAGATTTACGCCGCTACGGGAGCGTTCCTCATGCCGGGTTCGGATTAGGATTCGAGCGCTTAGTGCAATTTATGACCGGGATGAGCAACATCCGAGATGTGATTCCCTTCCCCCGTGCACCCCTCAGCATCGATTTTTAAGACCAGGATGAAGAAACCGGGTTTCTGCCTTAGATGGGCTGCTTTTGGGCAGAAATTGTGATAAGAAACCCGGTTTCTAACCTGTAGTGCCATCCTGGACTAGGGATTGGAAAAGGTATTAATCTCGCCGCCTCCAAGATGGCGACCGGGAACCGAATTGGGGACGGAAAACGGCTGAATCGGTTGAATGGGTTGCACTCCTGGAGTCTCTCGGTTGAGATTAAGTCCGGAATTGTCCATTTGAGGAGACGGAACCGAGGGGGGATTTAAGGGTTGATAGATCGGTACATTGCTGGCGGGATTCAGGGGGGAGGGACTGGGGAGATTATTGGGTTGATTTAGGGGTTGCACTCCTGGAGAAACCGAAGGAGAATTGCCCACAGGTTGATTACTCGGAGACTGATAGATCGAAGAGTTCGGGATTAAATCCGTAGCAGTGCCCAGATTACTCGGTGCTTGGGGAGCAGCGGTGGGTGCAATTGGAGCCAAGGGGACTTGTTCCCCTCGCAATCGCAATAAATAATCATAAGCATTGGTGGGGTTGAAGTTAGGAACCGGAGGGGTAGAGAGAAGGGGTTGATAGTTGTTCGGATTGTTGTAATCCTCTGAGTAATCGAGGGTATAGTTAGGACTCATTTCTCCCGGCAATCTCGGGGTGAGTTGCAGGTTCGGATTCACGGCGGGCTGATTTGAAAGGGACCCCGGGACTCCGGAGGAATTGGGGAGATTCCCCGGGGTGCTGTTAGGCGTTGGGGTCTGTTGAGGCTGGTTTCCGTAGGGACTCGGGGAACTTAAGGGTGTGCCATAAGGGTTATTTGGCCCCGGTGGAATGGGGTTTCGAGAGGGATTAGCGCCATTTTGGGGAGCGCCGTTAGGGGTTTGCGCCGGTTGCGGGGTGTTTCCCGAGGGAGTCGGTGAAGTTTGGGACCGGGCGTTGGCGGGATTTTGGGTGGCGTTGGGGCGATTTTCCGCAGCACTTCCTTGATTGGATTCTTGTTGGGAGGTAGAGTCTCCCCCTTGACTCGCTTCGGGATTGTCAGGGTTGCGATCGCCACTGGTAGAGTTGTTGGGAGAATACAAGCGATCCATTGCCGATTGCAAGGGACTCACCGGCAATCGGGTCAAGTCTGGGGTCTCAAAATTATTAACGCCACCGGAATAAATTCCCAAGCGATTCCCGGGGAGTGGGGGGGTCCCATTGCTATTTTCTGGAGGGGTAGGCACTCCGAGAATGCTGACTTCGGGTAACGCTTCCGATTCAGAGGCTGCATTATCCGATGAGGGTAAAAGAGAGAGTTCTGGCAGATTGTATAGATCTTCCCCGTTTTGATTGGCGTCCTGCGGGCCCGATGAACCCCGGTTAGTCGAGGAGGGTAGGGGGGTCGGTTGCGATCGCGTTGAAGGAGACCTCCGGTTAGAGTTCCTCGGGGTAGGCAGTGGAATGGGCACAGGCGGCTGCATCTGGTTCAAATCATTGAGCAACACCGCCGAACTATCAATATCTGCGGCGATCGCACTGTCTTCTGGGGAAATCCCCATCCCTCCCTCTGGCTCATTGCCGAGTTCCATCTCCTCATCATCTTCTAGGCTAAACAGATAGAACTCTTCTGGATTGTTGGAAAACTCCCAGATCAACAGGGTTAACAGTCCCAGAATCAGCACCGAACCCCACACGAAGGGTCGCGTGTAATGTCTTAACTGCGCTCGGATTTTGCGGACCGTAGGAGAGGTGGGGTTAGGGTGTGACATAGCTTTTAATGCCGAGCTAATGGACAAGGCAGAGAAATGAACTGCTCCAACGTTGCTTATTATAGAATACTCGCACTTTAGAGGCGAGGGAATCAGTTCGGGATAAACTTTTTTTTATAAAGATTCTCTACTTTTTATTATAGTGCTTAAATCGATTGATGAACCCTTATTTATAAGGACCATCAGGATTATTAATCAGGTTGAGCATTAACACCATGAGAGCCAGGGCGATCGCCCCGGCTCTATAGGGTCCCTCTACCATCAACCCCTGTTTATCGTGAAGCCCGCACCAGCAAAAATCCGCCTATGACTAACCCTAGCGCCATTGGCAACCAAGCGGCCATAAAGGGAGAGAGAATAGCCAGTTGACCCAAAGCATTGGCGAGAAAGGCCGTTAAATAGTAGCCAAAGATAATAATAATGCTAATCCCAAAACTGGTCGCTTTACTGGCACGGCGGGGGCTCAGTCCCAAGGTAGACCCGATTAAACCAAACAAAACGCAGACAAAGGGCAAGGCATATTTTTGTTGAATCCGGACCTCTAACTCCCGAATATCTTTTTCACTCCCTCCGGAGCGAATAATTTCCAGTCGTTCCTTGGATTGCTTGATGCTCATTTCGCCATAATCTCGCCCTCGGGAGGCTAAATCTAAAGGAGTGCGCGGGAGTTGGAGTTCTTGATGTTCAAACCGGACAATATTGCGATAAGAGCCATCGGGGGCGATTAAATAAACCGTTCCATTAAAAAAATCCCAGGTATTTTCTTTGGGATTCCAAATTGCCGATTCGGCTGAAATAATTTGATTTAATCCCATTTGGGAACGGTCGAGAATGGTTAAAGTTTTCATCCGTTCCCCATCGAACTCTTCCGCATAAAACAGGCGCTTCATCACCGTTACTCGGTCCCCATCCTCTTGGGTTACCCGGTCAAATTCTGTGTAAATGATATTCCGGTCCTGAAAAGAGGGCCTCTCTTGATTCATCGCTTGCTGTAAGGTAATGGTCGCCTGATAGTTAGCTGCCGGAACGATCAGTTCATTAAAGGCAAAGGTCAATCCGGTGACGCAAAAGCTCAAGGCGATCGCCGGGACGACCAATCGATAGACGCTCACGCCACAACTGCGTAAGGCGACGATTTCGCTATCGGCAGACATCCGCGAATACCCCATTAAGGTGGCGAGTAAGACGGACATGGGAAAGGCTAGAACGATAAAATCCGGTAGTTTTAACAGGAAAACTTGGACGGCAATTTCTATGGGTAAACCTTTTTCAGTGACGCGACGCACGAGGTCAAATAAGGTCCCGATCGCCACCCCTACGGAAGAAAATGAGCCGACTCCAAACAGAAACGGCCCAATTAACTCAAGGGCGATATAGCGATCCATCACCGAGCCTCGCAACAGCCACCAACTGAAGGATTGAAAAGATTTTAATGAATTCGAGATCATTGTAAGTGTGAGGAGGAGTTGATGCGATGGCAGTATTTAGCAGTCCGGAGGAGGGACTGCATGAACCCTAAATCTAATTATTAAAATGAAGGAAAATCCCTCGGTTATTTTCAAATCATGAGAATTACATCCTGCTATTTTGGGGATGAATGGGAATTTAGATCGGTAATTTTTAAAGAAAAAAGCGAGATTGAACAGAGATTGAGCTAATTTTAAGATAGCGTAAAATTTTCCCCGAGATAATATTGTCGGACCAGGGGATTGGTCGAGAGTTCCTCGGGGGTGCCAAATGCCAGAATTTGTCCATCGCGCATGATGTAGGCGCGATCGGTGATGGCGAGGGTTTCGCGGACATTATGATCGGTAATCAGAATCCCCATCTGGCGATCGCGGAGTTTAGCGACGATTTCCTGCATTTCCGACACGGCGATCGGGTCAACCCCAGCAAAGGGTTCATCTAACAGCAAAAATGTAGGACCCTCGCCCTGTACGGCTAAGGCCCTTGCCATTTCAGTCCTGCGGCGTTCTCCCCCTGAGACGTTTTTGCCCTTGGTATGGGCGACAACTTGTAGACGAAACTCTCGCAGTAGCGTATTCAGCCGCTGTTGCCACTGCCAAGGCGGGACTTTGGTTTGTTCCAAAACCAGCAAAATGTTATCTTGGACCGTCAGATTCCGAAAAATGCTCGGTTCTTGAGCCAGATAGCCGATTCCCAAGCGGGCGCGGTCTTGGATGGATAACGGGGTAATATCTACGTTATCGAGCCAAATTTTCCCCTCGGTGGGTTTTTCTAGTCCCGTCACTATATAAAAGGTGGTGGTTTTTCCGGCACCATTGGGACCGAGCAAACCGACAATTTCCCCTTGGGAAACCGAAAGGCTCACCCGGTTGACGACGGCGCGCTTGCCGTAGGATTTATGAACATTCTCCAACCATATTTTCACTCGGGACCATCCTCTTGGGACTAAGGGCTAATCTCTACAAACGGAGCAGTGTTTTCCCCGGTAGGAGAGAAGGAGTTACGGAACAGGCGATCGCCTGTGAACCACTCCTTCTTAAGCATTTTTAACTGTTCCGGAGTCCATCGTCTCCCTTAGCGTCCAGGGGTGGTCCCATCCGGTAGGAAATAAATCGACTCCACTTGTTTGTTGTCTTCCGGAAGGGCAATAAATCGGCCCTCATCCAAAAGATAGGTAATCGTTTCTCCCCGAATGCTGTTGTTATCTTGGATCACATAAGCATTACCACTGAGCACGATGCGTTGCTCTCGGCTAAAAAACTGGGCTTGGGCTGCGGTCCCTTGCATATTTCGCGCAGGATAGTTGATGCGGACATTGCCGCGTGCCGTGATAATCCCGGTTCTGGAGTCAGATTCTTGCATATCCGATCGCACTCGCAAGGCACGGTTGTCCTGCGGGGTATTCGGTGTTTGCGGATAACTCGGCATCGCAACAACGCTCGACAAGGCGACTGGCATCATCAATGCCAACCCGAGGCGAAGCAATAAATGTGAGGAACTTAAGCGGACAGAGGGGATCATAGCTGAGTTCACTGGTATAGGCACGGTAAGCACATTCGCAAGAGGATGTAGATGGAGTTCTGCCATCTTCTATTGGTAGTTTAGCCAATCCTACCAATCCGTAATCCGGATCGCGTCCGAGGGCAACTTCTGTAGCCTCCGTTCTGCTTGATGTTTGACTGTTTTCAGTCTTCCGAAGTTTCGGAAGCCTTGACTAGGACAAGATTTTACCAAACTTTATCTCCCTCTGGATTAAGGGCCACCGTCTTTCCGTCTCCTGAGCGGTTGTGACCCCTTTTCACCCTACCGCGATCGACTATGACGCCCAATGACCTAAAACATCTCTCTAAAGGGGGATTTACTCCTAGGAATTAGGTGATTTTCGCTAAGAATGAAGGAGGAAAAAGTCAGCCTAGATTTTTCCTCCTTCATCCCTCCGGGAGCGGCCTTTTTCCCTTCGCCGTAATTGCCTGCGGGTAATCTTTCCGGATTTTAACTTCGGGATTGGAAAATTTTATAATCCCCTTGATTTTCTAGTCCATAAATTTAATTTAACGTATCTAATTCTTTAAAAACTTAAGTATTATCCCCGATAAAAAACCGAAAATTTTTGATTATCCTAATAACAGGCACACTCGGAATTCATTAGCGATTATTCTCACCTCCAGCAATCCACCACTAATTTTTACAACTCTTTGACTCAATATTTGCCCTATCTTCGGACAATCGGCTTCCAACAAGGGATAAAAATGTAAAATTTTTACTGTCCCCATTAAACCGCTTAAAAACCTGAATACGATTCAAGAGAATCTCGGCTCAGTAGAACTTGCTTGGGAGATAAAGTAAGTTTTTGTGGGGCTGATGGGTTAATATTTCGCGTAGTTTTGACCACTAATCCAAACTTGAATCTGAAACTCTAATTTTTAAGTTTAGGTTGAATTCCTTCCTGAATTTTGCCGGAAAATTATTCTAACTCTTGAAAAGCTAACTATAAAAAGATGCAACAGCTAGACAGGATAGGATTGCAAACATCCTGAATTTATCTAGCTATTGCCTAATCTGGGGCTGTCAATTAGGGAATTTTTGGACCTGGAATAGCACTCATTCAAGTTGAACTGGAGGGAGTCCCTTGGAAGAATTTTTAGACTTAAATGCCTTTACCGTCCTGGTAAATGAGACGGACTATTTAACGGCTAATTCCGACGTAAAAATTGCAGTAGAGACGGGGATGTTCACCTCGGGATTAGAACATTTTCAACGACATGGAAAACAGGAAGGACGTCAACCGATCGCCGGATACAATACCGCTTACTTTTTAACAGAAAATGCCGAGGGGGTCGTGGCGACTCATCAGGCGGATTTTATTCTCGCACTGGAGGGAGACGATCGCATTTTCGGATTAGAAGGAAATGACTTTATTAATGGCAATCAGGGAGATGACATCATCAATGGCAACCAAGGCAATGATACCCTTCATGGGGGACAAGAGAATGATGTGTTGCGAGGGGGTCAGGGAAATGATTTCCTATTTGGAGATTTAGGAGATGATACCCTTCATGGGGATTTGGGTGCGGATACCTTAACCGGTGGCAGTGGCAATAATGTCTTTGAACTGGCCAGGAGAGATGATGTCCCAGGTTTTCGGTCCACCGGCAGCGCCAACTTGCCAGAAGCGGACTGGATTATGGATTTTAAAAACAATCTCGATCGCATTTACCTAGATGGTGGACTCGCATTTGAAGACTTGCATATTTTTCAGGGGACAGGTGCTTATTCTAGTCATACCATCATTCAAGATAGAATCACCGCTGACTATTTAGCAATCTTAAATGGAGTTGATTTCGCCACCGTAGAGCGGAATGATTTTATCTCCCTTTCTCCCCCCTCTTCTTCTGCTCCAGAAATTGTTTTTGCACCCACGCCATCGGTCGGAATCTCTAATCCGCAACCCACTCCCACTCCGGAACCCACACCAGACCCCATTGTTGAACCCACACCCACACCCACACCCCCACCGGCACTCACACCAGGCGCGGTGGGATTTAGTGCGCCGATCTTTACAGTAAGAGAAGATGGAACGGCGATCGCCTCTGTCAGCGTTGTTCGCACCGGTGGCAGTGATGGCGCAATCACTGCCGATGTGATCCTCAGCGATGGAACAGCAACTGCACCCGCCGATTACATCAATGAACCCATCACCATCACCTTTGGCGCAGGAGATACTACCTCTAAAACTGTCCCGATTCCCATCATCAATGATAGCGCAGTTGAACCCACAGAAACCCTCAATTTATCCCTGGGAAATCTCGCGGGTGGTGCAGTATTGGGAACTCAAAATACCGCTATTTTGGAAATTCTTGACAATGATAATCTCAATAATTTAGAACTCACCCAGGCAACCTATCTCGGAGGTGCTGGAAATGATGAAGCGAGTGCGGTGCTAATTTCTCCCATTGATCGCGCCATTACCGTTGCGGGTAATTTAAACGGGACGGCGCAACTCATGCGATTTTCTGAGCGCGGGGATACTCTCTTGTCCCAAATTAATTTAGGCGGAACTGTCAAGGATTTAGATATCGATCGCAACAGTGGAGAAATCGTCACCGCTGGGGATTTTGGGATTAAAGTATTTGACAGTACCGGCACGAATGTTCTCTGGTCCCAACCGGGAATGGTGGATCGAGTTGCGATCGCCAATAATGGTGCGATCGCCACCTTAAACATCGCCACAGATACGGTCACCCTTTGGAGTGGGACTGGCACTTCCCTCGGTTCTACCACCTTAACGGGTACGGATATTCGTCCCTCGGATATTGCCATCAATCCCCTGAATAATCAGGTTTATGTCACCGGATTTAATCAAGTTTCCGCTGACTTGCAAACCCCCTTTATTCGCGGATTTGATACGAACTTAAATCTGCTGTGGAATACCTGGGATTACAGTGCCACTGAAGTCACATCCCAAAATTTAGGAGCAGATACGCGGGGAGAACGTCTGACCATTGCGGATGATGGTACTCTTTATTTTCTCGGGAAAACTGATGGCGGAAATAATGTTTTTACTCGGGATGAAAATACGATTACCACGAACCTGGGTAGTCGGTTAATTCAGCAAGACCCGTATAATAATTTATCCGGCGCTGGCAGTGGAGCATTTACCTTTTTTGCTAAAATTGATAGCAATACCGGCATCATCGACCGGGGTCAATTTATCGCCACTCGCCTGAGTAATGGCAATGCCAATAGTTTCGATCCTAATTCCATCGCTGTCGATGAAACGGGAAATGTTTACATTGGTGGGGGTGCTGCTGCCTCTCTCCAAAACCGGAATTTAAAAACCATTAACGGGGCTCCCGTGGGGAATTACACCCAGGGTGAAATGGCAGTGTTGGGAGTTTCCGCAGATTTTACTACCCGCAAATTCTGGACTCCGTTAACTCAGTCAGGAGATCTCGATGGGTCAACGGGAACGGTTAATTCCTTTGCCGTGGCAGGCGATCGCGCAGTGATTTTCGGAACAGTTAATAATCCAGGAGTTGCCACCACCTCCAATGCCATCAATCCCAATCCATTAGGGGGAACCGATGCCTATTTAGCAACTTGGGTGGTCTAAGTAATTCCCGGATCCGTCAGAAATTACAAAGATAGGGACAAGGCAATGCCTTGTCCTTTTTTTATGGTCTAAATCCTGCCAAACGGAGGGGTTTTAGTGCAATGAATTCTCCTCTTTTTGGCCGGAGAGGTTGGGGGAATTTTTCCGGTTTTCTCCCGGGATACTGGGATATTTTGCTAGTAGCATTTGCACCAGTGGCTAAAATTCATGACTCAAGGTTTTTTGGAAACAATATTGCCACTGCATTAACTGTATTAATTGACCAGAGAGTGAGAGGGGTTCAGATTAATGAGCATTGGATCGGTTGATTTATCAATTGGCGATCGCATTCCCGCATTCAACTTACCCTGTCAAACCGGGGAGTTGAAGGAAAGCGGGAATTTCGTGGGAAAACCCATGATTATTTGCTTTTTCCCCAGTGCGATTCGTATTGATTGTACAGCGCTTTTATCGGGATTGCAGCAGGTACAATCCCACTATCGTCAACTCGGCCTAGAATGCTTGGCGATCGGTCCAGATTCCGTGGATTTACATCAGATGATCGCCGCTCAATATGGATTGACTTTTCCGATTCTTTCTGATGGCGATCGGCAAGTTAGCAACGCTTATGGTGTAACGGCAGAAACTAACCTTTATGGAACCCCCTCTTTAACCTGTACCTATACGACTTTCGTCACAGACACAAACTATCGAGTTATTAAAATTTATCGCAACTTTGACCCTTTTACTCACGCGCAACAGTTACTAATTGACGTAAAACCTTTAATTTTCATTGAAACCCCGCGCCAAATTTTACAACAAGCGCCGGTTTTACTCATTCCCAATGTTTTAGACCCCCAATTATGCCAGCAACTCATTGAACTCTGGCATACGGAAAATGGGGAATCCGGTTTTATGCGACAAGTGGATGGAAAAACCGTTGCCTTAATGGATAACAATCACAAAATTAGGCGCGACCATTTTATGCAACCCAGTCCGCTCAAAGAGCGGATTAAACACCTTTTAGGTTGTCGAGTTACCCCAGAAATTTGGAAAGCACATCACTTTAATGCCACCCGCATCGAAGATTTTCGGATTGTTTGCTATGACAGCAGCAAAGGTGGATTTTTCCGACCTCATCGCGATAATACCACGGCCGGAACTGCTCATCGCGTCTTTGCTATGACTATTAATCTCAATGCGGGAGAATATCAAGGCGGTTGTCTCCGTTTTCCCGAATATGGTCCCCATTTATATCGTCCCAATACTGGCAGCGCGGTGATATTTTCCTGTAGTTTACTCCACGAAGCAACCGATGTCATCGGCGGACGACGCTTTGCTTTATTAAGCTTTTTATATGGGGAAGAAGAAGCACGCCATCGCGCTGCCTACCAACAAGCAACTCAACAAAGTGCAGTCTCTGTCTAAAGATAAAAGAAAGATAAAAGGGTCAAAAACCCGGGTTTCTTGACCCGATTTTTGGCAGATTGTTACAAATTTTGTCAAGAAACCGGGTTTTTCTTAGCGCTACTGTCCTCCCCGATTAGATAATTTTCACCAGTTTAGGGACTTGCAATCTGGCGATTTCATCCCCTTCTTTTAGGCTGTCCGAAGTAAATAACTGCTGTGCGAACGCCGCCACATTGTCAGGACCGGACTCCTGCAAATTCACTAAAATTTGTTGACTTTCTGTGATTAATTTTTCCACATCTATGCTATAATATTCCGGCGAATAATATCCTAATCTACTTATCCCTTCTCCCAATAAAATTGCTGCGCCTCGCCAGTTCAAATTCCCTAGATGATAAAGCGATACGGCAATCTGTAGAACCCCTTGATAAAATTTTTTGTCCGGTTCTACTGCATCCATCCATAACGCTTCTAAGGTGTCGTGGCAAGCATAAAAATCTTGAGCATTAAACTGGTCTACAGCTTGCCAAAACTCTTCAGGAATCGCCTCTGTCATCGTATTTAATTCTATAAATTTAAACCCAATTATAGGCGCTCCATGCTACAGGTTTTTGCTGAAGGGAGCGCCTATTTTTGTAGTTTACTCCATCAGGCGATCGCTGAACAGGCCCTCCCCCAGCAGGAGCCACCCCCACCCAAAGTCGGTCCCCCATGAAACGTTCCCCGATATGATTTTGGTTCTTGACCTGTTAAACTTTCTCTGAGACGGGAGGATGGGTCGCAATAGTTGAGCCAAGGTTGTATTTTTTGCCAGAAATATCCTAATCTAGGCAGCAGGGATGCGATCGCCTTTTGACAAAACGGCCCTAGAAGCCATTCATCCCTGTCACCAGGGAAAGAATAGGCGATGGTTATTTTAAAATCAACCGATATTTTAGTTTTGCATTATGAACTGACGATGCTCTAACACTCCTCAACCCCTACCCCAAACCTAATTAACCTATGGAAGAACTGTTACAACTCAAAGAAAAACTCCTCAAAGGCGATATTCAAGGCTCTTTAGAACTGGTTGAAGAATTGACAGAAATGGGACGTAAAGACATCATTAAGACCATTCGCAGTTATGCCGTGATTTTAATGTTACATCTGATTAAGCAGCAAGTAGAGAATCGTTCTACTCGGTCTTGGGAGGTGTCGATTCGTAATTCGGTCCGGGAAATTCAGCGAGAAAACAAGCGGCGGAAAGCTGGGGGTTATTACTTGAGTCATGAAGAGTTACGAGAAACCTTAGAAGAAGCTTATCTGAATGCAGTTGATGAAGCATCCCTAGAAGTGGAAGAAGGGCGTTACGAGGTTGGGGAGTTAGAAAGCAAAGTAAATCGAGTAGAAATTATCGATCGCGCCTTGGGTTTAATTACAGCCGAATCAGAATAAATGAGCAAATCTACGGACTTATTCTGTGCCTGGGGAAAACGCGATCGCAGCAATCGGATACTCAGGTATCAATCTCCCATGAATCCTGGACTCAATGACACAACCCTCTGCAAATCAAGCTCATCGCCCCCGGTTTCGGGTTTCAGGGAGTAAGCACTTCTACTCTCGGTTAGGAAAATCCGGCCTAGAGATTGGCAGGACTTGGACCGGACTACAACGCGACCTGAGTGCCAGCCCGATTTCGAGAATTCTTGGAACAAAACTTATTACGAGCTGGCATTCTTTAAGCGTACAATGACAATATGAATAAATTATTTTATTTTTTGGGCAGTCATCCATTTATGGCTTAAAGCAGAATAGGTCGGAACGTTATTTTTTTATATCATTCTGCTGATCCTAGCCCACCCTAAACCACGTCCTAATACAAAAACTGTTGAGAGAGCCGAGCTTGTCACAACAATCGAGGGAGCAATGAATCGTATGAACGTTAGCGAACTACTTGAACGGTATGAAATGGGTCAGAGGGACTTTTCTGGGGTGGACCTGAGTGGAGCCGATCTCAGCCGAACCAACCTAAGCGGCATAAATCTCAGCCATGCCGTGCTGCGGGGAACGAATTTGAGTCGGGCAAATCTGACGAAAGCTGACTTGAGTAAGGCGGCATTGCAATGGGCGAATCTGAGCTATGCGAAGATGGAAAACGCTAAATTGATGGATGCAGATCTGACCAAAGCGGCGCTCTCCGGTGCAATCTTAGTTAAAGCCAAATTACCCAGAGCCAAACTCAGTGCGGCGAACTTGAATAGCACGAACCTCAGAAGCGCTAACCTGCGGAGTGCAAATTTGTCTGGGGCCAATATGGAATGGGTGAATCTGCGAGCGGCCAATCTCACCGGGACTAACCTCAGTTGGGCGATCCTAAATTGTGCCAGACTCAGCGGTGCGATGCTCTATGGTGCGAATTTAAACGGCATTACCTTAGAGGGAGCCTATTTAAACGGGGTGGACCTGAATGGGGTCAATCTCAATGGCATCAATCTCAAACAAGCTAAACTGAGTAACTCTAATTTAGAGGGGGCGAACCTGATTGCGGCTAATCTGGCTTATGCCACCCTGCGATCGGCGAGTTTAATGGGGGCGGACCTCAGTGGAGCCAATTTAACCGGAGCCTCTCTCCAGAAAGCTAACTTAAATTGGGCTTCTTTAAATCGGGCGGAATTGGTAGAAGCGGATCTGAGTCATGCCACCTTAGTGGGAACGAATGTGGAGGGGGCGAATTTTGCCGATGCGGTTTTACCGGAACTGACGAGGCGCTACTTTTATTTAACCACTGGCGGCAGTTCCAGCTATGAATCCGAGCGAGTCGTGAGTGCGCCGATGAGTTAGGGAGTTAACGCCGATAGGTTGAAGCAGCAAGCGGGGGAATCACCCGCTGTGCTGTGGAGCGGTTGAACAGCACCCCCGATCGCCACAACAGTCCCGATACCTGACGGGTCATCCCCCCCGATGAGGTATCAGAACTCTGGGGATGGTTCTCAGAGATTTTTGGGCGCGCCAGAATAAATGCGATAAAATCCTTTAACAATGGAAAACTCATAACTACCTGCGATTTACCCAATGGGGATGCAACGCTCGCTCTTTCTTCTTGGACTCTCCCTGGTTGTGGCTTTGGGGGCAGTATGGGGTTGGGTGGTAGTCGGACTCGACTCCGTAACCTGGAAACTAGCGTTATTGATACCGGCTGGATTGGTCCTGTTTTGGCCGATCGCCCAGCATATTGCCAACAGTTCATCACTCTCCCTGGGAACTAGACGGGAATGCCTTATCGAATTCACCCTCAAGTTCCTGACTAAAACTATCATTGGGGTCAGTGCAGTAACTGGAGTGGGAGCATTTCTACTCGCCGGGTTTTGGGCGATTGCTAGGCGTGGGCCTACTGCCAAAGAAACCGCCCTGTTTGGGGTCCAGTCCTTCGGGGTTACCCTCGCGGCGTTGCTCGTGGCGATCGCCTGTCATTATCTCTTCCGCTTCCTCCTCAAAAAGTTAGGGGCCGTCCAACTGGATATTCTCTATTTAGCTGGGGCCGGGGCTACGGTTTTAGCCTGGGGTGGAATCATCGCCGCGCAAACCTGGATAGGCGTCTTGGACGAACCCGCTGTATCCCAGAGAATCGCGAATTCGGCCTGGATTGCCGTGGTGGGCGTCGGCTATGCCTGGGTGCAAATTCTAGCAGCTACCCCCAACGAGAAAAAAGTAGTCGTTCCTGATTCATTGATGACAGCTTTCGTGGTCATCTGCGTGGCCATTTTATTTTGGGCCATCGGAAAAGCATCCTTTCCCGTGGCGATGGGACTCCTGGCTTGGGTGGGCGCGATCGTCTTGGATAAAGAACAGAAAAAGCGAAAATTTTAGATGAGCCATCCCCTTTAAATGTCAAGATAAGAAATTGCAAATCCTCATCCTCTGCGGCGCGCAACTTTGACTTTTATTTCCTTAAACCTCGGGCAAAATTCATCTAAACCCACCCCTAACAACCCCTCCTTGGTCAGGGGAGGAGTTAGATTTTGCCCAAGGTTAGAAACCCGGGTTCTTTACAAAATTTTTGCTCATAAGCCACCCATTAGGAACAGAAACCGAGTTTTTTGTCCGCCGGATTTAATACTGAACTGACGCCCTCGAAAACTTTTAACTTTTTTCTAAACTGACGAAACGTACTCCCTTAAAACCTTTGATGTCTTCTACCCACTCCACCGTTACCGTTACCGTTCCGGCCACCACTGCTAACCTCGGGCCTGGTTTTGACTGTTTTGGGGCCGCATTGACCCTGTACAACCAGTTTAAGTTTTCGGCGATCGCCCTCAATCCATCCACACCGGATCAAAAAACGCTTCAGATTCTCGTTAAGGGGTTAGAAGCCGATCGCGTGATTGCTGATGAGACCAATCTAGTCTATAAAGCCTTTGCTAAATTCTACGCCCATCTCGGCCAATCCCCACCGCCGGTAGAAATCGAGATTGAACTGGGAGTTCCCCTAGCGCGGGGACTGGGAAGTTCCGCAACGGCGATCGCCGGTGGACTGATAGGGGCCAATCACCTCGCCGGAAAACCCCTGACTCTACTGCAACTGGTGGATCTGGCGATCGACATGGAAAAGCATCCCGATAACGTCGTTCCCGCCTTACTCGGGGGATGTCGTCTGGCGGCATCGACTCCAGAAGAACTAGCAAGCGATCGCCCCGGTTGGGAAATCTGTGACGTTCCCTGGCATTCAGAAATTGTCCCAGTAGTGGCGATTCCGGATTTTGAGTTGTCCACGGAAACAGCGCGCCAGGTCCTGCCAACCCACTACACTCGGGCGGATGCGATTTACAATACTGCCCATTTGGGGTTACTTCTGCGGGGATTAGCCACCAACAATGGTCAATGGTTGCGCGTTGCCATGAGCGATCGCCTCCATCAGCCCTATCGCAAAAATTTGATTCCCGGTTATGATGCGGTTCATGCAGCGGCTTTAAATGCGGGAGCCTACGGGTTGACCATTAGTGGTGCCGGTCCAACCCTATTGGCGTTATCTTCCCCAGGGCCGTCCGCAGATGTGGCGATCGCAATGGTGGAAGCATGGCAGAAAGCCGGAATCAAGTCCCAGGCGCAATCGGTGCAAATTGATCAGCGAGGGTCAGTGAGTGTGGAAGCGAAATCTCCCCTTAAACAACCGGCTAACTTTTCTACCCCTGGGTAAGCGGCTTACAAGAGTAGGTTTTTTACGTTCAGGGGGATTTGCCTCACACTTAACTGCACCTCCGGTTCCCTCCCCTTGCCAAGGGGAGGGTTAGGGTGGGGTCCTCCTGACGTGACGCAAGCCACGTCAGGAAGAATTAGTGGGTGGAGGGTGTCGGCGGTGACGTGGCTTGCGCCACATCATGAAGAAATAGGTTGGACCAGCCTCCATACAGGCGCGGTAAGCGGAGCTATCCCGTAGGGAATCGCCTCCAAGAATGCGTGACGCGGCCATCGCCGCGTCACCGCCAACACCCCACCCTAACCCTCCCCTTGCTAAGGGGAGGGAACCGGAGGTGCACTTAAGCGTAAAAAACCTACTCTTGTAAGCCGGTAAGTCCTAATTACCCCGTTATGGCTAACTATCCACCCGCCAAATCCGGGAGAGATGAGAGCGATCGCGATTGGCGGCATTCCAGTCCAGGGACTGGCGGAAATTCACCACCATTGCATTCAAATCTTCCATATCAATTAAAAACGCATCGTGCCCGTGGGGAGAGTTCAACCACCCTAGTTGAGCATTCGGAATCAACTCAGCTAACTTCTCCTGTTCCACCGGAGGATAAAGCACATCAGAGTCGATCGCCACCACCAGAGTCGGTTGCTGGATACTCGCCAACACCGAATCATAATCCCCGATTCCGCGAGACACATCGTGACTATCCATCGCGTAAGTCAGGGTGATGTAACTATTGGCATCAAAGCGATTTACCAGTTTTTGGCCTTGATGGTGGAGATAGTTGACGATTTCCCAATTGCCATCGGCACTCTTGTTGCGCCCGAATTTTTGCTCTAAACTGGCCCAACTGCGATAAGAACACATTGCCATCATGCGCGCAGCGGACAATCCGCCTGCGGGGGGTTGTTCAATGGTGTAATAGCCACCGCGCCAGTAGGGGTCCGCATAAATGGCTTGGCGTTGGGCTTCGCTGAGTCCAATACACCAGGGGGAATGTCTTCCCGAGGCGGCAAAGGTGGCGATCGCCTCGACTTTTTCGGGATACATCACTCCCCATTCGAGGACCTGCATCCCCCCTAATGACCCCCCGATCACCAGCTTCACCTTTGCCACTTCCAACTCATCCAGCAATGCCGCTTGGACTCGCACCATATCCCGAATCGTAATCCGAGGGAAATCTGGACCGTAGGGGCATCCAGTCTCTGGATTGACCGAGGTGGGTCCGGTGGTCCCGTAGCAACTGCCCAAGACGTTGCTGCAAATAATAAAATCTTTTTCCGTATCCAGGGCTTTTCCAGGTCCAAACAAAGGATCCCACCACTGATCTGCATCCGCCCATCCGGTTAAGGCATGGCAGATGACTACGGCATTATCTCGTTCTGGGTTGAGCTTCCCCCAGGTTCGATAGGCGACTTGAACCCCGATTAAAACCTGTCCCGATTCTAGGATAACGGGCTGGGTGAGCTCACAAAACTGGGTTTCCGGGGAAATATATCGGGTTTCATTCATAATCTTTCATCGGTTGGCGATCGCAGAGTGGGTCAGTTAATAATCGGCTCGGAAACGCTCCTGGCGTTTGATAACCGTTAGCGGTGGGTATTCGCTGACGGCTTGTTGCTCCGTTGTACCCCTCGCCGGTCACCGAGTCCCTTTAATTTATATTGTTTCTATTGTAATCCAATCGCGTTCTGGCTTCTGTTTTTTCAATCATGACTTGATCTGTAGGGTGAGTCATCGGTTAGAGCAAAGCAGACTCCCAAGGCCCAGGGTCCTGACTGAAGTTCTGGGGGTTTATGAGGTGCGAACACAGAGGCGATCGCCTCTGTGATGCAGCAGTCTTTGATTAAGCCCATCCCCTGCAAAACAGCGATGGGCTTAATCCCTAAGCTTTAAAAGCTTGGTCGAAATCTGCCTTAATATCCTCAATATGTTCAATCCCCACAGACACCCGAATCATATCCGGGGTGACCCCAGAGGATTCTTGTTCCACTTCACTCAATTGTTGGTGAGTCGTCGAGGCGGGATGAATCACCAGAGTTTTGGCATCGCCGACATTGGCTAAATGGCTGGCTAACTTCACATTGTTGATAAATTCTCGGCCCGCTTCCATGCCTCCTTTAATCCCAAAATTAACCACACAGCCAAACCCATTGGTCAGGTATTTTTTGGCTAATTTGTGATAGGGATTATCCTGGAGTCCCGCATATTTAACCCATTCTACCTTGGGATGCTTCGAGAGCCAGGTCGCCAATTCCATCGCATTATCAGTATGACGCTGAACTCGCAGAGAGAGAGTTTCTAACCCCTGCAAGAGTAGGAAGGCATTAAATGGACTCATCGCCGGTCCAAAATCCCGCAATCCTTCTACTCGGGCGCGAATGATAAAGGCAATATTCCCAAAAGGACTCTTGGGTCCAAAGGTTTCATAGAAGTTCATGCCATGATAACCGGGAGAGGGTTCGGTAAAGATCGGGAATTTGCCATTTCCCCAATCAAATTTACCGGAATCTACAATCACGCCACCAATGGAGGTTCCATGACCGCCAATCCATTTTGTGGCCGATTCCGTAATGATATCTGCACCATGTTCCAAGGGTTTACATAAGTAACCCCCACAGCCAAAGGTATTATCGACAATTAAGGGAATTCCATGTTCATGGGCAATATCGGCAATGGCAGAAAAATCAGGAATATTGCATTTAGGATTCCCGATACTTTCTAAATAAATGGCCTTGGTTTTGTCATCGATCGCCTTTCGGAAATCTTCGGGATTATCTCCATCGACAAATTTAACGTTAATGCCTAACCGGGGCAGAGCTACTTTAAATTGATTGTAGGTTCCGCCATAGACAAAGCTGGTGGAAACAATGTTATCTCCGGCTTCACATATCGTGGCGATCGCCAAAAATTGTGCCGCTTGACCACTGGATGTTGCTAAGGCAGCCACCCCACCTTCCAAGGCAGCAATCCGCTTCTCAAACGCATCGGTGGTCGGGTTCATAATTCGGGTATAAATGTTCCCGAATTCTTTTAGCGCAAACAAATTGGCGCCGTGGTCAGCGTCATTAAAGACATAAGAAGTGGTTTGGTAAATAGGAACAGCACGGGCATTTGTCCCTGGGGCTGGTTCCTGTCCGGCATGAACTTGTAGGGTCTCAAAGCGGTAGTTCGGCGTTTCACTCATAAACTTGAAAAATTCCTCGAATTTCTGGTATTTTTGGCTGATTGGATATACAATTTATCTCGCGCTAGAGAGTCATCCTTGACAAAGATTTTACCCTTCCCTAACCAGCTCAAAACAATGTTACGCAATTATAGGGCTATTTTTTTCGGCTCGGGTGATAATTTTAAAAAACTTAATAAAATCTAAAGGTCCAAGACTCGATAAACAAGCGAGTCTGACCCGGTTTTGGAGGGAATTTTTTAATAACAGAAAGTGCCTCTCATCTGGCAGCAAACCAGGCGGAGAAATTAACAGGCATCTGACCTTGGGGGACCCGCATCATCAGTGGACCCTAGGCGGTGATGGCTGAAGGGGTAAGTGGAGGGACTTCAACTCAGGAATCAACGGGGGCGAGTGTCGAGTTCTATGCCGTTGTCCTAGATTGAATAGATCCCGGAAGCGGAGGGGGGCCTAGGAGAGCTTACCGGACGATGGAGAGTTCATCGACGACTTGCACCCGTCCCCGGCAGAGAGAACGGAGGAGGCGATCGAGACTGAAGCGGTCCTCCTCGCTGAGGGAATCATCTAAAATCGCCGCCATCATTCCATAGCGATCGGCTTTGGTGATGCAGTGGGTATCTTGGACCGTGGCAAGTAGTTCAGGAATGGCACCGGGGAGCAAGTTGAGGTAATACATCAGGGTAGTTTTGAACTCGACATCTTTATAATCCCGTATTTTCTCGCAATTGTCCGTGATTCTACCGAAACCTCCTCCGTGATTCTAACGAGACTTTGATGTGATCTAACCGGAGTAGGAGTGGTGATGGCGATCGCCCAGAAGGAATCCCGGGAATTCAAGGGACCTTAATCCCCCAAAAGGGACTTAACTGTTCATCATGATAAGCATTTATGCTGGCTTATCAGTCCGATTAATGATTTTTACTTAACATCCCTTTTCAAAACTTTATATAGCTTCATAAACTAAAAGAGTAGGCAGTAAGTATTTATTACCATCTATGTTAACCATAGACTTTCCCTGGCTAACCACTATAATTCTTTTCCCGCTCCTAGCGGCCCTAGTCATCCCGGTACTCCCCGATCAAGAGGGTAAAACCATCCGCCTCTATACCCTAGGCGTCGGCTTAATCGAACTCGCCCTCACCCTTGTCGCCTTTTGGCAGAACTACGACCTGCACAACCCGGAATTGCAGCTCGTTGAATCCTACCCCTGGGTCCCCCAACTAGGTCTCAACTGGACCCTAGCCGTGGATGGCATTTCCATGCCCCTAATTGTCTTAACCGCCTTAGTCACCACCCTCGCCATTGCCGCAGGATGGAACGTCACCAAAAAGCCTCGGTTATTTTACGCCCTGATGTTGGTCTTGTACAGCGCCCAAATCGGCGTCTTTGCCGCTGGGGATATGCTGCTATTCTTCCTGATGTGGGAAATCGAACTCGTCCCGGTTTACCTGCTCATTTCGATATGGGGCGGCGAAAAACGCCTCTATGCCGCGACTAAATTCATTTTATATACTGCATTAGCTTCTATCTTTATTTTGGTCGCAGCCTTAGCAATGGCATTCTATGGCGATACCATCACCTTTAATATGGCCGAACTGAGTGCCAAACATTATCCAATTGCCTTAGAATTGCTGCTTTATGCCGGGTTGTTCATCGCCTTTGGCGTCAAACTGCCCATTTTCCCCCTCCATACCTGGCTCCCCGATGCTCACGGAGAAGCCTCCGCCCCTGTTTCTATGATTTTGGCCGGGGTCTTGCTGAAAATGGGCGGCTATGCCTTAATCCGCATGAACCTGGAAATGCTCCCCAACGCCCATCTCTACTTTGCCCCGGTTTTGGCAATCCTGGGGGTCGTGAATATTGTCTATGGCGCATTGAGTGCGTTTGGGCAAGATCACCTTAAACGCCGTTTAGCTTATTCCTCGATTTCCCACATGGGATTTGTCTTGATTGGGATTGCGTCCTTAACGGAATTGGGGATCAGCGGTGCTGTGTTGCAAATGCTCTCCCACGGATTGATTGCTGCCGCTTTATTCTTCCTGGCGGGGGTCACCTACGAGCGCACTCATACCCTGGCAATGGAGAAAATGGGCGGTTTGGCGAAGTTGATGCCTAAAGTGTTTGCGCTGTTTACGGCGGGTGCAATGGCATCCTTGGCGTTACCGGGGATGAGTGGATTTGTCAGTGAGTTGACTGTGTTTTTGGGACTTTCCACCAGTTACGCCTACAGCACCCCGTTTAAAGTGGTGGTGATTGGGTTAGCGGCAGTGGGTTTAATTGTCACGCCGATTTATTTACTCTCCATGCTGCGCCAGGTGTTCTATGGCAAAGTTGAGCCGATGGTGAATGTTGAGGCATGGGAGTTGATGGATGCGAAACCTCGGGAGATTGCGATCGCCGCTTGTCTGTTGTTGCCGATTATCGGAATTGGGTTATATCCGAAAGCGGCAACTCAAACCTACGATGTGAAAACCACGGAAGTTGCCGCCGAGGTTCGCAATGCCCTCCCTATCTTTGCTCAACAGCAAGATCGGTTGTTCTCCGGTGGGTTTTTCGCCCCCAGTATCCCCCGGGTCGATGCTCAAGCTTTATTTAGCATTACTGATATCGGTAAGGGGGCTTAAGGGATTCCGGGGTATGGTCTTTCATGCCCCAATCTGACCTTTGGCGATCGCATCGGACGATTATTTTGGGGTTCACCGCTGTTTATAATTGACAAGAAATCCGGTACTCGTAGGGTTTTCCAGCCCTTAGAGTACCGGATTTTGTATGCTATCCCCTCCCTGGGGCAAGGCGATCGGTACCCTGCTATATATCTGATAAAAAACTCGGGTTGTCTGGCTTGTAGAACATCGGTATAGTGGGAAAGGCCAGGGACAAGGGACAAGAGGGACAAAATGCCCAGTTTTTGGCACATAGTGGGTGCAGAACGGGCAGAACAGCCCGGAGTCGGGTCCCCATAGCCGAGGAATTGGGAGGTATGGATCAGATACACCGCAGTAGAAACCGGGTTTTTGGCCTGAATGAGTGGCTTATTCTTAAAGATTGTGTAAAGACAAGAGGGTGGTGATCCCAAAGCCGGGGTTAAATTTAGCCTGCCTACGAGGAGTGGGTTGGAGGAGATTGTACCCTTCTAGGCGGTTGGATTTCGCATCCCGCCTGGTTAATCGAAGAGTGTGGGAACGAATGTAGCGCTTTTCTCCAGATTGGGATGAATCACATCGGAGAATTTTCCTTCTGAAGTATAGATGACAGGGGGAGAGGTTTATGCTATTCGTTGGCTAAATTGTCTGTAAATCTTCATTTTTAACGCGGCAATTGGCTATTGGAAGTTTTTTTTAGAAAGAATCACCTCAAAACTTCATCCCAATGGCAGATGAGAGCTTTGTAACCGATCGATGAAAATTATAGGGAAGCGATAGAGAACTTCGAGCGTCGAAAGCGGCCCTGAAATGGACTAGCTAGTGTGAGGCCAAATCCGAAACAGAACGCTTAGAGATGCAGAGATTTTCTATCGGGTCGAACTTTAGTAGAATGGCTTGACTCCGAAAGGGAGTGGGATCGCCTGACCCACTAACCCCTGAAATATCGGAAGACCTGCCTCATTTACCACAGTGCGATCGCACTGATTATCTGGGTCTGAGTTGAGCAACAGACCCCCGTGAGTATCGCTGCTGATAGTAAGAGGATAAATTTATGAATGATGCTGTAAAAATCTTTTCTCATTATAATACCAAGTCAGGCTCTGTGTCTAAAAAAAGCCGGTGGCCTATTTACTTATTTTTAGGAATTACAACCAATTTAGTGGTTTGGGGATTGGCGATCGCCTACATCACCCTCAAAGCCCCAAGCTATACTACCAAATGGTCAGTCACCCTGCCCGGTACAGGTTCTACAAGCCGAGTAGACTTACCCGGCATTGGGATCGCGTCTTCCCAAACCGACTCTCCCTACCGATACGATTCCCACCACGACCCTCGGGAAAATTACAAATATATCGCGGGAAGCGATGAGGTTAGAACCCGTGCAGCCGAACTGCTCAATCTCGACCTGAAAGCCTTCAATGAACCCAAGATCGAGATTATCGGCAACTCCACGCTCATGGAGTTTGAAATGGTCGGCGATACTCCCCAACTGGCTCAACAAAAGGCAACCGCCCTCCACCAAGCCTTCCTCCTTCAGTTAGAGGCACTTAGACAAGAAGAAATCACCGATCATGACCGCAACTTACAAATGTTGCTCAGTCAGTCTCAGCAAAACTTAGAAAAGGCCCAGGCTCGCTTATCTGAGTATCAAGTGACCTCTAGCATCATGTCTTCCGAGCAATTGGTTGACCTCTCAAAAACCATTGAAGCGTTACGGAAGCAAAAAGCCGAAGTGGATGCCATGAATCAGCAAAGTAACGCCCGAATGGTCCAAATTGCTCAAAACTTAGACCTCACCCCGGCAGAAGCAAACGAAGCCTTTGCCTTACAATCGGATGGGTTATTTCAAGACTATCTGCTGAAATACCAAACCAGCCGAAGTGAGATCATCGCATTGACCTCGGTTTATACTCCGCGCCATCCCGTCGTTCTGGCAAAACAACAAGAACTGGATGAAGCCCGTGCCGGATTAGCCGAACGGAGTCAGCAAATTGTGGGGCGACCCATTGACCCGGAAATCTGGGAAGAAACCAACTTAAGAAATGGCGATAATGCTTCTAAGCGAGAAGTCTTATTTCAAGATTTGATTACATTTCAGACAGAAAATGTTGGCTTAGAAGCACAATCACAAGAGTTAGGGAGGCAAATTGCAACCTTAGAAAATCGTTTAAAAACTTTATCAGTCCAGGGATCAGAACTGGAAAATTTACGGAGGGACGTTCAAATCGCTGAAGCGGTATTTTCCTCAACTTTAACCCAGATGGACATGAGTAAGTCTAACATTTTTGCCAGCTATCCGCGCATTCAAATGTTGACGCCACCGGCCTTGCCACAAGAACCCAGTTCTCCGAAAAAAGTCTTAGCCCTACTCGGTGCAGGGATGAGCTCGGTCTTTTTTACCGCTGGATTTCTCATGCTGTGGATGCGGGATGTCAAAAATCAACGGAGGAAGCAAAGTCCAATAATAGTGGAGCCTAAACCCCAACCGATTCCGGTTAACTCGGCGTACCCTCAGCAAAATTCATCAACGGCAGTGTCTAAGCGATGAAGCCAGAAAACCTACCTGAAAAGTTAGTTTGGTATTACATCATCGGCACTTATATCATTTATTTGATGGGTGCCCAGTATGTACTTGCCCCTCTGTTATCTTATGTTCTGCTGTTTTATGTGTTGAAAAAATGGTGGAACCAAACTGAGGAGACACCCCCGGAAGAACGGGTCCGGTTTACCCCTTCTAACTGGCTGTGGATTGTGGCGATGTTCATCATGCACATCGCGTTAGTCATGGGTCATATAGATTTTGGAATGGGATTACCGCAAATCATTCGCTCTACGGTGAATGGATGGCTCAGAAGCTGGGCGCTTTTAGCCCTATTTCCTCTGGCGGCTCACCTAGATATCCGCCCGAAGTTAATTTATCGAGCCATTGCGATTCTCTGCGTTCAAAGTTTAATTTTGATTCCCTTTGGGTATCTTTTTAGCATGGCGGGGTTTCCGAGTGAACTCTATACGTCTCCGTTAAAAGCCTTTGGAGGGAGCTCTTTATATAACGTTAACTTGCTCTATCAATATGATGCTGAAGGGGGTCAAACGCGAATGTTTTTGTTCGCTCCCTGGGCACCCGCTTTGGGAATGATTGGGACCATGTACTTTGGGCTCGTCCAGCAAGATGAAGACAAAAAATGGCGCTGGTGGGGGATGGTGGGGGCGGCAGCAATGGCAGTGACATCGGTTTCTCGCTTAGGAATTATCGCCTTGCCTTTCATTCCGGTGGCGGTGTGGGGATTGACCAATTTTTTAAGACCTTGGGTCATCTTTGCTTCAGGTTTTGCCAGTTTAGGCTTAGGGCTATTTGCACCGGCCTTGATCGACTTTCTCAACGCCGTCAAAACTCAATTTACTCAAGCCCGGGCTAGTTCTTCCCACGTTCGAGATGTACTCAATGGTATGGCCGTTTATCGCTGGAGAACGGACGCTCCAATTTGGGGGCATGGCATTCTTCAACCGAAAGGACCAGGAGTGGTGGCGGAGATGCCTATTGGCTCTCATCATACTTGGTTTGGGGTGTTGTTTATGCACGGAATCGTCGGATTTTTTGCCATCGTCATTCCCCTGATTTGGACCTTCATAGAAATGCTGATTAAAGCCCAGCATTCTCAAACCGCCAAGGTTACCTTACATTTTCTGATTGCTCTGTTTCTATTTGCCTTTGCGGAAAATATTCAGGGCTTAGCTTACCTTTATTGGCCCTGTTTAATCATCATGGGAATGGCTTTTAAAGAACAATTAATCGTCGGGAGCGACACTGATGAAAAAGAAGCGTATCTTATTTCTGATTTCTGATAAAAAAATGGGAGGGGTCATGACAATGGTGGATAGTTTGACTCGTTCCTCTCTATCCGAACAGTTTGACTTTAAGACCGTGTGCTTGGATGCCAATGAAGCCATCAATGAACGGATAACACCGGATGTTGTGGTGATTAATAAAGCCTGTACCTGGCGGAGAATTCCGAATTTACTGTGGTTAAGTATCCGTAAAAGAAAAACCCAGGTGGTGATTATCGAGCATCATTATACGGCGGGATTTGAAACCCATCAGGTTCCGGAGAAAACGCGCTTCCGGCTGATGCTAAAAATTTCCTACTCTTTAGCCGATCGCGTGGTCGCGGTTTCAGAGGATCAAGCGGATTGGATGTTTAAAAATAACTTAGTAGAGGCCGATAAACTACATCTAATCAACCCTGCGGTCAAACTCAAGGAATTCCTGGAAGTTCCTGAGCGCGAACCCCGCCAAGAAATTCGTTTAGCTGCTTATGGTCGATTCTGCCAACAAAAAGGTTTTGACATTTTGCTAGAGGCTATGAAGTTAATTCCCCAACATACGGTTAATTTATATTTAGGAGGAGATGGACCGGATAAGGAAGACCTCAAAGAACGCGCCCTGGGGTTAAAAAATGTCAAATTTTGTGGGGCGATCGAAGATGTACCCCAGTTTTTAGAAGGATGTGATGCAGTGGTCATTTCATCGCGCTGGGAACCCTTTGGGTTAGTCTGTATGGAAGCCAAAGCCGCCGGGAAGCCCGTGATTGCCTCGGATATTGATGGGTTACGAGAACAAGTGCGCGATTGTGGAATCTTGGTTCCCCCAGAAGATCCGGTCCAATTGGCTTCTGCGATCGCCTCCTTGGGCGAAAGTGACCTCTTGACTTGGGGTCAAAACGGGCGAAATTCGGTCAAAGATGCCCGCAACCAATTTTTAACTCAATGGGAAAACTTACTGGGGGAATTAACAGAAGATTAAAACCTCTTTCATTTTTTTAAAATCCCCATAACCCATCCCCCAACAAATCTCAATCAATCATCTACAGAAAGGAAGACATTAAATGAAAAAGTCCATGCGCTGGGATCGTTTTTTTACGAGGGGAACACCAGTTATCGCATTGCCGGATTGGAATGCTCCTCGGCTTTTTGTCCCGGCTAAAAATTTTTCGCAGCGATGGAAAGGAAGCGCCTTGTGTCCTCCTCCCTCGGTTAATCCCGATGCCATTGCCTTGCCCCCCAAGTTGAGGCGACTCTTGTATCGAATTCGGGTGGCTTTAGGGCCCTCGCCGATCATCATTGCCAACCGAAAAAAGTCGGGCTCAATCGATATTAAGGGGTTTGTCCGGGAGATTTTTCCCGAGTTTAGTTGGGCCGCGTTTTCTGTGGGTGTTCCGGGGAAAGCACAGAAAATTACCGCCCAACTCTGGAACGATCGCAATCAAGTGATTGGCTATCTGAAATACTCGTCCAAACCCATCGCCTGCGATCGCATCGCCCGGGAATACGCCGTTCTCTCTCAACTCAATGTCCAACCCAGACCCTTAAAATTTGGCCCGTTGAGTAAGGGGACTGCCCTTGTAATCGAACCGATTCCGGGAAAACATATCTCTTGTGGAACGCTTCCCCCTGAACCGCAAATTCTCACCCTTCTGGATCAGTATGCGATCGCCAAACCTGTTCCCCTGAATGAGCATCCTTGGGTTCAATCCTTCCAACAGACTGCCGATCCCATAGCCCTGAAGTGGTTAGATGCCTTGGGCAATCGCCCCTGGCCCGTGGTTGCCTTACATGGGGACTTTTCCCCCTGGAACCTGTTGCGATCGCCCGATGACAAGATTTTTGCCATTGACTGGGAATATGGAGTTGCCGAAGGGTTTCCGTACCTTGACCTCGCGTATTACATCCTACAAGTCGCCTATTGGTGCTTGGAGTGGTCTCCCACTCAAGCTTTTGAGTATGCGGTGGAGTTTCTCTCTAGCCCTTCGGGGCCAAACCTCACATTAGCAGAGGCAAAGGCGATCGTGCGATTGAGTGCCTATCAGGGCTATCAATTTATGCTCGAAGATGGACATTCTATCGAAGAAAAACCTCAATATTGGCGCTCTAAGGTGTGGGAACATGAACTTTGCAACATTTCAAACTAAAGTTAAAAAGAAGCTCAATAACAAATTTGTTCAGAATATTGGCTGGCTGACTGGGGCAGAATTTGCCATCCGTGTTGTCCGCTTACTGACCACCGTGGTCTTAGCCCGGTTCTTAACCCAATACGATTATGGCTTGGCAGCCATTGTCTTAACCACTTACGAGTTTACCCGGGTCTTTACAGACATTGGAATTGGCGCTAAACTCATTCAAGCCGAACCGGAAGAACTGGAAGACTTATGTCGAAACGCCTATTGGTTGTGTTGGGTCCTTTATAGCGGCTTATTCCTCGCTCAGGCCATTGTCGCTTTTCCCATTGCCTGGTTTTATAGCGATACCAATTTGATTCTACCCATCGCCGTTTTGGGAGGAGTCTTTTTAATAACCCCTATAGGGGTGGTGCAAGCGATATTACTGCGCCGAGAAAATCGGTTAGAAATCCAAGCTCTCAATCACACCTTAGTTCAGGGTTCAAGTAATCTTTTATCCCTTGTCTTCGCCATATTGGGTTTGGGCATCTGGGCGATCGTCATTCCTCAACTCCTCGTCACTCCCTTGTGGGCTTATATCTACTTACGCCACCATTCCTGGCGCCCCAGTGGCGGATTTCGCAAAGAAAAATGGGCGGAGATTTTTGGATTTGGGAAAAATGTCTTAGGCATTGAACTGTTAAAGACACTCAGAACCAACCTAGATTATCTGCTCGTGGGTCGCTTCTTAGGAATTACGGAGTTAGGAATCTACTTCTTTGCCTTTAATGCTGGATTGGGGATTAGCTTGAGTATCATTAAATCCATTAACTCGGCCTTATTACCTCATTTGTGTTCCATGCGCCAAGACTGGGGTAGAATGAAGCAGCAGTTTTATAAGAGCTTAAAGGTGATTGGAGGATTAATCATTCCCTTGGCACTCTTACAATCGACTTTAGCACCCTTTTATGTTCCCATTGTTTTTGGAGAAAAATGGATTGAAGCCATTCCGGTCTTAATGATTATCTGTATCTCGGCTATCCCTCGCCCCTTCGGTGATGCGGCCTCTCAGTTAATGATCGCAATTGGCCGACCGGATATCGATTTTAAGTGGAATATCATCTTTACCCTAGTCTTTACCCTCAGCTTGTTTGTGGGTATCCAATGGCAAGTAATTGGATTAGCTTTGACCGTATTAATTGTTCATGTGATCGCCTTACCCGCCTATACAATTTGGGCGAGTCGGTACGCCTTTAACCGCCCTCATTAATCATCTTCCACTCGGTCTATTTTTTTGCAGGAGTTCCTACTTCTGTAAAAAATTTAGACGGATTCAAGGAGAGTGAGTTTTAGGAAGTTTTGGGTCCCGGGACAACGGTTCATCCAAGGGAATTGCAACCCCCTTTCGTTTTACCATCAGAAAAAGGAATAAATCTATGAAATTAGTATCTGTGATCATTTCAGTTTACAACCTCGAATCTCTGATTGCTGCTACCTTGCAGTCGGTTTTTAATCAGACTTACAAAAACTTAGAAATTATCGTAGTTGATGACGGGTCAAAGGACCGTTCGGCTGAAGTATGCGAAACCTTTAAAGATCCCCGCATGAAATTAATTCGTCAGAAAAATAGAGGGGCAAGTGCCGCACGAAATACCGCAATGCGTCATGCTCAAGGAGACTACATTGCCATTCTCGATGGGGATGATCTGTGGTTACCTGAAAAAATTGAAAAGCAAGTTAAGCATTTGGAACAATCTCCTCAGATTGGGATTAGCTACACCCAGTCCGCTTTTATCGATGAAGCGGGAGAATCGATGGGACTCTATCAAATGCCGAAACTGACTGATATTACGATCCGAGACATCCTCTGCCGTAATCCGATTAGCAATGGCTCCTCAGCGGTTATTCGCAAAGAAGCGATTGACCAAATTAAATTTCAAGATTACCTCGATGGAGAACTCACCGATTTTTATTGGGACGAAGAAAAGGCATTGCAATCCTCGGAAGATGTTGATTTCTGGTTCCGAATTGCTCTCCAAGCGGGCTGGAAAATGGAGGGAATTGGCGAAATCCTCACTTTATATCGGATTAATTCTAAAGGACTTTCCGCCAAATTGTTAAGCAAACAAGAGTCTTGGGAAAGACTTCTCGAAAAAACCCGCAATTATGCCCCCACAGAGATGGCTCAATGGGAAAAACCAGCCCGCGCTTATCACCTCCGATATCTCGCTCGCCGTGCTGTTACCTTACGCGATGGTCGAACCGCTCTAAAATTGGCCTGGGATGCGATCGTTACCCACCCGAAAATGTGGATAGAAGAACCGATCCGAACTGGAGTGACCTTCGCAGCAGCCTGTTTCCTTTCTTTACTACCTAAGTCTTTGTATCAGCAACTGGAAGAACTGGGAATCAAACTATCAGCCCGCAGTCAAAAGCGTCAAGTGGCCCAATTTAAAAGTTAATTCCTCTTGTTACATCTGGGATTTTGCCTTGTTTTTCATTTTCCTGGAAAACGAGGCATTCCTAAAGAAATCATCAGGGGTTCTAATTTTTTCAAGCCAATGGCTAATCCTGAATTGAGACTTTCGGGTTGGGGCAGTTGATCCCAGGGAAGTGGATAGGTCTGATGACCCCCTCACGCCAATTGGTGAACTCCAAAAATCTTCCAACTATTGCTTTTTTTCAAAAGAGGAAATTAACGGATGAAATTTGTTTCTGTGATTGTTCCCGTTTACAATGTCGAAGGATATATTGCCGAAACCATTCGCTCAGTTTTGGCTCAAACCTATTCCCATTTTGAAGTTTTAATCGTGGATGATGGCTCACCGGACCGAAGTATAGAAATTTGTGAGCAACAGTTTGATGACCCAAGAATTAAAATTATTCGCCAAGCCAATCGGGGATTAGCCGGAGCGAGAAATACAGGAATTCGTCATGCCCAAGGCGAATATTTAGCTTTTTTAGATAGCGATGATTTGTGGGAGGCGGATAAACTGGCGAAACATATTGAACATCTCGATTCGGCCTTAGAGGTGGGGATTAGTTTCAGTCGTTCTGCTTTAATTGATGAAGCGGGCAATCCCACCGGAACCTATTTGATGCCCCAATTAACCGATATTGATGTGCCTTGTTTGTTGCGGGGCAGTCCTTTAGGGAATGGTTCAACTCCCGTGATTCGACGTGAGGTGTTTGATGCAATTGAATTTGAAGCGAACCTCTATGGAACCGTGGACACTTTTTACTTTGATGAAGCGTTCCGGCAGTCGGAAGATATTGAATGTTGGTTAAGGATTGCTTTAACCACCGAATGGAAATTTGAAGGACTTCCCGAAGCGCTTACCTTATACCGGGTGAATAGGGGAGGTCTTTCGGCTAACTATCTTAAGCAGCTTGAAAGTTGGGAACAGGTGTTAGAAAAAACCCGGTCCTACGCACCAGAAGCGATCGCTCAATGGTGGGATTTGGCGATCGCCTACGAACTGCGATATTTGGCCCGAAGTGCCATTCGCGTCAAAAATGGCAAAGTTGCCGTAGATTTGATGAATCGATCGCTATTGACCTACTGGCGCATCCTGCTAGAGGAACCTCGGCGCACGGTTTTAACCCTAATCGCTGCTTATGTCTTGCGATTGTTACCGCCCTCGGTTTATAGCTGGATTGAGAATCGCGGCAATCAGTTAAATGGTTCCACCCAACAGCAGAAAATTCAACGTGATCGCCATCCCGAAACCTCCCCATCCAGCATCGGAATCGGGGTGTCCCTAAAATAGCCCTTGGCGATCGCTTGCGATCAGGCGTTAAAATGGAGAAATAGCCCTCACCCCATCCGGTTGGGGCTTTCCAGATTAAGCCCCCTGATAGCGGGCTATTGTAAGGTTTTACAAACCAGATTTGGCCTAAACCCACTGAAAACCTGATCGGATTGTGACAATGTTTAACCATTGGTTTCAAAGAAAGATACGAACCTCTGTTTTAGGGTTTACCGCCCTCGCATTGGCAGCATCTGCCACCGTGTTCGCAATCGGGTCCTTTGCTCTGGATAACCGCGATCGCCTCGCCCAGAACAGAGGCAATTTTGAAGTTAGAAATAGTAAAATTTATGCCCCGGATGGCTCAGAATTTCTGATTAAAGGGACCAATATCAACGGTCCTGATTTTGGATGGCCCGGAGATACCCCAGGCTTTGTCGATTTAGTCGCAGACTGTTGGAATTTCAACACAGTTCGAGTCAATATCCGGCTTTTAGGGGGCGAAATATCTTATGAGGAGAATGGCACAATTGAGGAGATCATTGACGTTTACACAGGTCGCGGTTTAGTCACAATGGTAGAAGCCCATGATCACACGGGATCCTACTATGAAGGAGAAGACTTAGAAGTTCTTAAAGATTTCTATCGCGACCTAGCCATCCAATATAAAAATAACCCTTATGTTTGGTTCAATGTGATGAATGAACCGGGGGGTCACGAGAGTAGCGCCAATCTCGATAAATGGTTAAAAATTCATCAAGAAGTCATTAAAGTGATTCGCGATGAAGTTGGTGCCGACAACATTATCGTGATTGATGGGCATTACTGGGGCCAAGATGTGGGGGAGTGGAACTCTAAATCGGTTTCTTCGGAAAAAAGTTCCATTTTAGGACATTCTCAAAAACTTATAAACTTTAATGATAAACGCTACGATAATTTAGTATTTAGCGTTCATTTTTATGACCAATGGAAGTTCTCTCAAACTAAAATGGCGGATTATTTAGACCGCGCCATCGCGAAAAATATCCCCTTAATTATCGGAGAATATGGGGTGGAAAAAAATGCCGAATTTAAGTCTCCGGTTGAGTTTATGTTCAATACAGCCGTTCCTCGAAATATCGGGCGGATTGTTTGGGCCTGGTGGGGAGGGGATAATTTTGAATTAACCACCACCGATAATGGCGGAGGGCATCATATCGATAGCTGTGAAAATCCAACGAACTTAACTTGGCTGGGTGAGCAAGTGTGGAAAGATAATCATGGAGAATATCCCCGAAATTGAGCCAGCGTAACCCACCGATGAACAGTCACCCCTGGGGTTTAAACTGGAGGATTTCTGTCCCCAAAAGTCTCGCACTTTTAGCTGTTGCTCTCTTACAACCGATCGCCTTAACAGGTTGTTTTTCTCCCGAGCCAATTCAACCCCAAGCGATACAAACTGAGTTTCCCTCCGGGTGGAATAATGTGGCAGTGGGCGGTGGAGGATATGTCACGGGCCTCTATCTCCATCCCCAAGTGCCTAACTTAGGATATATCCGCACGGATATGGGAGGGTTCTATCGCTGGGACCCAACCGATACCCGGTGGATACCCCTCACCGATCGCTTTACCCGGTCTGAAAGTGGTTACTATGGCGGGGAAGCGTTGGCACTTGACCCCAACCATCCCGATCGAGTGTATATTGCGGCAGGCAAATATTTATGGGCCGAACCGGGGACCATTTTTAAGTCTAGCGATCGCGGTCAAACTTGGGTGCAGTCGGATCTGCGCCTGCCAATGGGCGGCAACGAAGAACTGCGCGGTGCTGGAAATCGCCTGGTAGTCAGTCCCCATGACTCGAATTTGCTCTTATTTGGGTCCCGACAAAATGGCTTATGGCGCTCCATTGATGCCGGAATGACCTGGAACCCCGTCCCCGGTTTTCCCACCCCTTCAGACTCAAAAATTGGCATTCTGGCGATCGCTTTTGACCCCAACCGGGCCAACCAAATTTATGCCAACGTTTACGGCGATCGGCTCTATGAATCCACCGATGGCGGAACCACCTGGAATCCTCTTGCCAACAGTCCCTCTCATGCCTTTAAATTAGCTGTCGCCTCCGATAGCACACTCTATGTCACCCATGCCCAAGGCGTTAGCAAATATCTCCAGGAAAGCTGGCAAGATATTACTCCCCCGCAAAACCATTTTCGGCGCTTGATTGGTCGCGAAACTCCCCCCTTTAATGGGTTAAGTATTCATCCCCAAAATCCCCAAGAACTAATTGTCAGTCATGGCGAAACCACCCGAACTCAACTTTACCATTCCCGAGATGGCGGAGTGACTTGGACTGAGAAAAAATCCCAGATTAATAATACCGTTCCCTGGTGGCCGGATGAATATTTTAGTAATCATTTGTCGGCCCTAGAATTTGACCCCATCGTTCCGGGTCGAGTCTGGTTATCGGACTGGTATGGAGTCTGGAAAACGGACAATTTTAACGAGAATCGGCCCGTTTGGACCAACTATACCCAAGGTCATGAACAGGTAGTTACCTTTGATCTCGTCTCTCCCCCCACGGGTGCATTACTCCTCAGTGCAGTTGCCGATGTGGAAGGATTTTATCACTCCCGTTTAGATCAGATTCCGCCCCAACGGTTTGGGTCTGAGCGCGATTCTTTTCAAGAGACTTATAGCCTAGACTATGCGGCCCAATCGCCTCAACATTTAGTTCGAGTCGGAGGCGATCGGTGGAACTCGCGCTATGGCGGGGCCACCTCCGCAGATGGCGGGTTAACCTGGCAAAGATTCTCCCAATTTCCCGAAGAAATGATGCCCATGCGGGTTGCAGTTTCAGCCACCAATCCCCAGCAATTTGTCGTAACCCTCAGTGAAAACCAAGGCATCCAAACCCAAGATAATGGTCGGTCCTGGCAACAGGTTAAAGGCTTACCGGATAGCATGAAAGGTCCTTGGAAATGGTCTCAACCCTTGGCGGCTGATTCGGTGAATGGTAACCGATTTTATTATTACCAGGATGGCAGAGTTTACCAGAGTCAGGATGGGGGATTATCCTTTGCTCCCACTAATCAAAATTTACCTGAATCAGACTGGTATTTTCTTAAAACTATGCCCGGAGTTGAGGGAGAAGTTTGGGTCAGTTTGAACGAACATGGATTACATCGATCGCCCGATGGGGGAGAGAGTTTTTTCAAAGTGACTGGGGTAGAACGGGCTTATTTATTTGCCTTTGGAAAATCTGCCCCCGGAAAAGAAGTTCCGGCCCTCTATTTATATGGGCAAGTTGTTAATCAACCGGAGAGTATTTTTTGGTCTCCTGATTTAGGAGAAACTTGGATTGATATTGGTGAGTCGGAGATTCCCATTGGCAATCAACCCAATGTGATGGAAGCGAGTAAACAGCAGTTTGGCTTAGTGTTTATCGGGACCAATGGTCGGGGGATTTATTACCGGGCGATCGGTGATGAATAACACTTAAGCCAAAACGCCCTTGTTACTGTTGATTGACAGTCACAACAGCTTGTTCGCTGACAGTTTTTCGGCGACGTTTCATGAGTAATGCACCGACAAAACCAAGGGCGACTGCGGCTGAGGGTTCAGGAACAGATTCCGATTCCATCACTGGGGTTTGAATCATGTCAAAACTCTGGGATCCCAGGTATGCTCCCCCATAAGTCGCACTCATCTCACAAGCCTGAAATTTACAAGCGCTCAAAGGCAAGCCCCCTGGTGCTTTTATGTATCCACTAAAAATATCTGTGAAACGCGGCTCCGTATTATCTAGGATCCACAGGTATAATCCGTACTCCGTGATTCCAAAAAGAGAAAGTTCCCCGTTCAATGGCTCTAAGCTGCCCCCCCAGTTCGACAATTTAAAATCCGTTACAACCTCCGGGACCACCGTCGCCCGGTTTATGCTGTCGTAATAACCGGGCGCTGCAGTGTATTCTCCATCAATGAAAAACGTATTAGGTGGAGAAGAAACGATGGTATCGAAAATCCCATCAGCGAGGGTATATTCAATGTCAAAGTTTCTCAAAAACGGGTGAGAGCCAGAAAGGCTACCTTTAAAGGTCAATCCATTTGCTGGAGTCGCATTCAGCACTCCCATTGAACTAAAAAGTACGGCGAAAAGGGTCAAGATTCGGGGCGTTTTCAAGAGTAGTTTAGGCATAATATGCTCCTATTATTTAATGAATCAATTGGGGTTTTTAGGCTCGGACTTTTCGAGGCTTGGGTTCAGGAGGAACTAGGAGTGAAATGGGCGATCGCCAGATTCGGATAGAGAATCAATCCAGAGACTCAATTCTAGGGTTTTCACCCGTTCTTTCACTCGTGATGAGTAGTAGCAAACGCGGGTATGTTGACAATTTTTCGCCGACGTTTCAGGAATAATGCACTCACCAAACCCAGGGCGACTGCGGCTGAGGGTTCGGGAACTGATTCCGATTCCATGACTGGAGTTTGAGTCATCCGAAAACTGTAGTAGCCTGCGTCCCAAAAGTTTGCCGAGGCATCACAATCCTGAGTTTTACAGGCACTCAAAGACAGTCCTTCGGGTGCTTGTATGGTTGAGATAAAAATATCTCGGTATTGTCCTTGACTCGGGTCTAGGATTTGTAGAGACAATCCGTCTTCGGTGATTCCAAAAATAGACTGTTCAAAAGACTGTTCAAACTCCACTGGATTTAAGGCTCCTCCCCGGAGCCATTTAAACTCTGTTACGACTTGGGGAACAACGGTTATAGCTAGGCTGGGGTTGTCATTGAAATCTGAATATCCATCGGTGAAAAAAGTATTCAGGGGGGAAGAAACGATGGTCTCGAAAATTCCGTCAGCGAGGGTATATTGAATTTGACTGTTTTCTAAATAGGGAATGGGAGATTCGTAAATTGTGCCTTTAAACGTTAGTCCATTTGCGGGAGCCGCACTCAGCGCTCCCATCGAACTAAAAATGGCAACAAAAAGGGTCAATAGTCGTGGATAGTTTAACAGTAGCTTGGGCATAATATGCTCCTATTATTTAATGAATCAATTGGGTCTTTGATGAGCGAATTTTTTGAGGCTTGGATTCAGGAGAAACTAAGAGTGAGATGGGCGATCGCCAGATTCAGATAGAAAATCAATCTAAAAACCCAATTTTAGGGTTTTTATCGTTGCTTTCTTTCACTCGGGATTAGCAGTGGCAACCGCTGGTATGCGGACCGATTTTCGGGGACGTTTCAAAAGCAATGCACCAACAAAACCGAGGGCGATCGCCGCTGAGGGTTCGGGAACGGGTTGGGGAGTTTCAGGCACGGGTATGTGAGTCATCCGAGAGTCGTATAACCCGCCTTTACCTCCAAAGTCGGCAGATGCATCACAAGCCTGGGTTTTACAAGCGCTCAAAGGCAATCCCTCCGGTGCTTGTATAGTTGACATAAAAATATTCTGGTAAATCGGAGGTTGGTTCACATCTAAGAGTTGGAGGAATAATCCCTCCTCGGTAATTCCAAAAATAGAAAATTGACGCACTGGCAGTGACATATCCCGCTCTATCCCTACCTCAAAATCTGTTTTAAAATCCGTTACCACCTCGGGGACAACAGTCGCAAGGCTCATCGGTACGCTTGGCGCAGGACCCAAATACTCTCCATCCATGAAAAAGGTATTGGGTTCGGAAGCCAGAACAGTATCTAAAATCCCATCGGCCAGGGTATATTCAAGTTGAAATCCCTCTAAAATGGGAAACCAAGTTTTGTAAATTTGGCCTTTAAACGTTGCTGCATTTGCTGGAGTTGCAATCAGGCCGCTTGTTAAAGTAATAACGGCACCGGAAAGAGCAACTAATCCGGGACGGCTGAAGAAAACTTTGATCATAATCAGGTCCTCTTGTTTAATTCATCGACGGGGTTTTTGATGAGAAAATGTGGCATTTAATTGAGAATTTTTAGAAACTCAGTGCGTCCAATTTAGAGGCGATCGCCCGTTAATCACAGGAGAGTAAAATTTACTCTCCCTGTCGCCTTTACGCTTTATTCGCCGTCGTAATGGGTTGTGCATTGCCAGTTTTGCGCTGACGTTTCAAAAGCAATGCACCGACAAAACCGAGGGCGACTGCGGCTGAGGGTTCTGGAACAGGTTCAGGTTCATTGACTGGAGTTTGAGTGATCTGCAATCCGGCAAACCCTCCTTTTCCTCCTATCATGGCGTCCCCTTCACAAGTTTGAGTTTTACAGACGCTTAAAGCCATTCCCTCTGGCGCTTGTATTGTTGACATAAAAATATTTTGGTAAATGGGGGCTGTATCGGGATCTAAAATTTGAAGGAATAATCCAGCATCGGTAATGCCAAAAATTGAACGTCCAAATTCCACAGGTTCTAAGATTCCTCCGAGGTTCCATTGAAAGTCTGTTACCACTTCAGGAACAAGGGTCAGTGGTTCGGTTGGTTCAGGGCCAAATTCCGGATATTCATCGGTGAAAAAGGTATTAATTGGGGAAGAAACGATGGTATCGAAAATCCCATCCGCGAGGGTATATTGAATTTCACGATTTTCTAAAAAGGGAAAGGGAGATTCATAAATCGTGGCCTTAAATGTTAAAGCATTGGCTGGACTCGCACTCAGCAGTCCCATTGAACTAATAACGGCAGTGCTGGCCCACAATCCTGGAGCATTCAATAGGTTGGGCATAATATGGTCCTCTTATTTAATGAGCAAATAAGGTCCTTTCTGACTGAACCTAAAAATCAGTAGACCTGAAAACTGTTAAATTCTATACGCTTATTCTATCCCTAAGATTTGATTTTAAAATGATAAAAGTTTAAAGGTTTGATGAAGATAATTTAGGCAATTCTATGCAACAAAGCCGAGGGTTGAAGTTAATCAATCCTCGGCTTTATATAACAATTATTGGCCTTTAGAAATTGAGGGGGAATTTAAACTCTTAATCTAACTTAAGAGGCGATCGGCGTCATTGATGCTTTGCCATACTTTTGCTTTTCCTCCAAGGATCGCACCTTATGTTCTGCCTTAACCGTATCTAAAAACCAATCGATGGTTTCTTGCTTGACCCACCCTTTGAGAACTGCGATTTCTCCAAACTTCATGCCGGTTTGACGTTGATAGTTTAAAATCCGGGTAATTTGGTCATCATTTAACAAAGCGGCTTTTTTCAGATACTGTCCTAAGGGCTGCTGAGGATGAGCGGTTTCTAAATGGGGTAACTGTTCGGCAAAAAAGTCAACGGTTTCCGGTTTAACCCAGCCTCGGCGTGCGAGTAAGTCTCCGAAGCGCAAATGCCGCTGATATGCTTGCTCTTGCAAAATCTCTGCCACTTGTTCTGAGGAAATTAACCCTGCTGTTTTGAGTAACTGACCGATGGGACTTTTGTATTTGTAGAGATTCAACTTCTGCTGAAATACTAACCAGAAAAAGGGCAGGTCTTCTACTAAATATCTCTTCCACAGGCGCTTCGGTTCAGACATCAGGCGAAATGCCCACTCTACCCCATATTTACTCATCCATTCTGGCGATCTCGGACGGTTCCCCGCTTCAAAATCTAGGGTTGCACCAATTGCCATAAAGACTTTGATATTCGGCAACTGATTTTTATATTTGTAAATCCATTTTTCCTGTTTGGGTGCGCCAACTCCGACGGCTAAAACCGTGGCCCCGGATGCGTTAATTATTTCAATAATTTTTTGGCATTCGGCTTCGTTTTTCTCAAACCCGTATGAAGGAGAGTAACAGCCGATTACCATCTCGCGGCCTAACTTAGCATTAATATTTTTCTGGGCTTTGTGGGCGACTCCCTCTGCGGCCCCGAGTAGAAAAATTTTAGTGTCTGGGTCATCTTGGAAATAGTTATAAAAAGCGGGAAAGAAGTCAGAGCCGGAAATTTTTTCTCGAATAGGACTGCCCAGCCACTTGGAGACTATTTTAACAATTTGGCTATCACAAACTCGATAATCTGCTTCTTGATAGATATGATGAAACTCTGGATCCTTTTGGAGTTTTATTAAATGATCGACATTGGGAGTTACTACCACCCCGCCTTTCTCTTTAAGGAGAAGAAGTAACTCTTCTTGGGTTAAGTTATCGATGCTTACATTTAAGATGTTAATTTTGTTCATTGTATCAACCTTTGGAATAAGAGATGTGGACCATCTTTTTTTGACCGGATTTTTGACAAGATTTCTAAAAATTTATTTCCATCTTCCCCGGTCGGTTAACCCACTCCTTAGCCCAACTGAAGGCGATCGGGACTGGATTTAGAGAAACTCAATCATTCTGACCTACCCCTGAGAGGCAATCTCCGGTTTTCCTGCCCTGAGTCGGTGGCCTAACTCCGAATATCGATGGCGATCGCCTAGAGATGGAATCGGAGAGCTTGAAATACAGGTCTTTGCTCCATTCAGCAAGAGCAGCATTTTTCAGTTCAGGTTTAGGGTGCAAAATACAGGAGGTAATACAGAATACCTACCTGTTGTCCTTGTATTTAACCTATCTTTTCATGGGCGAAGCCTCCATGACATCCCTCTGCATGAATACACGGAAAGAGATTTGATTGTCATTTAAAGGCAGGTTATTGAGAATTACCATCCTCTTGGAATAGATATTTTACTCTTCGGGAAAAAAAAGTAGTTCTCATCTATAAAAAGGTAGATTTTTAACCTCGTCCTATACAAATATCAAATCAAATCTGTAGTGGAGATAGAGCTGTAGCTATAAATCTCTATTTCCCGGAGTAAGTCTTTTACTCTCACCCCCTCGCGCTTACTCCATCGTCTGTGGAATTTACGGAGATAGACCTCTAGCACAAAAAATATGTGTTATTTTTACAGATCGGCTCAATTTTAGGTAAATCTGTGAATCATCGCGTTCCGGGGAAAGTCAACTAGACCCGTTGCATCATTCCCGGTTGATCCGCGCTTTGAGCTCAGGGGGGCGGGAGAGATTGATGCAAGCGGTCTAATCTAGGATATTCTATAGAATAGGGACGCTCCCGTTCGTTGTGCCTTGCGATGAAAGCCATAGGGGCGACGAATTCACCGCTCATTCAAATAGGCAAAATAAGTCAACGATGATAGATCCACGCAAAGACGAAATAGTAGCCATTCTCTCGCAAATTGAGGACCTGCAACGGGAACGGACCAACCTCGCCATTGATGAGCTTGCGTTAGAGGATGAATCCCCAGAGGCGATCGCAATGGCTTATCGACGTGCCGCGAGAGAAACGGCGGCAGTTGCGGTGGAAGTCAAAGGAATTGACGATGCGATCGCCGCACTCCATAGAAAACTTTCGGAGAAACAGAACGAGTTGAAGCGCCCAACGGGAAGCAACTCGATCGCCGCCCAAGTCGAAGAATCCAGAGAGTGCGCCCGAGTTCATGCCCAGCGGATTAACGAACTCGCCAACGAACTGAGCGAAGAAGTCAAAGCCCTCAAGGCGATCGCTGATGAAATTTCTACCAGTTATTGGCAGGTTTATTACAAGCCTTTTATTACCGGATTTACCAGTATTTCAGTCCCCCACGTTCGCTCCGATGGGGATGTCTGGATGATTATCAATCGCGTGGTGTAAGCCGGGGAATAGGGGCCGCTACTTTCGGAGAATCACCCAAACGGCATGAACAATCCCGGGAAAGTACCCCAAGAACGTTAAGACTAGATTAATCCAAAAATCTCGACCCAAACCGACTTGTAAAAAAACCCCCAGGGGCGGTATAAAAATAGCAAAAATCAGGCGAATAGGATCCATTTTTTACCTCTTCTGTTAAATACAATATCAACAAATCTCGAACGGTCACCGCCGAAGCACTCTCGGCGTTGTCTTCGTCCGCTCCATTTCCTATCTTAGCTTTTTCCCAAAGGATGCATCAAAGAGCGCACCAGAAGAAGTCTTACCCCCGATGTCTATCCCTCGGACTTGGTAAAGGCTTTTATCCCACCGGGAAAGCGCCGATCGCAGTGCATCAGTCTGGCGCGGGGGGACTGACTCCCGAGGGCCACCAGATCAACACCTCTGCGGTTTCAGGGTCTGGAGGGGCAACTTTGATCGCACCCAGAGCAAAACGATGGTAGGGTAGATCCGGTACGGTGACTCGACCCTCGCAAACACAAGCTATGAATAGAGATCAAAAAAGAGCGCATCCCACCTGGGCGGGGAATTATCTCAATCTGGAAAAAAAAAGGGAGTGCGAACCAATGGCTCGCAGTATTTTTGCAATTGAGGCTTTTGCTCCTACTCCATCCTTGCCAAAACGAGGGGATGTCAGGAACATTGCACCGTTCAGGGTTGGCGATCGCAACACCCGAGGATGGGAGGGGCCGTGCCAGGGTGGTTTAGGTTGCGCTCCCTTGCGTCAACGCACCACGACATCTGCCGTTTTATTTTTAAAGTGTAGCTGAGGTAATTTATGCTGGCACCCCGTGACCTGCAATATCTGTTGGATATTTTAATCTCGGCCAAACTCGCTTTGAACTACGTTTCTAGAAGTAGCTGGTCCAGTTTTGTAGAAGATGTTCAACTGCAAGATTCAGTGATTCGGCGATTAGAAGTGATTGGAGAGGCGGAACGTCGTCTGTCCGAACGAACCCGAGTTTCTCTGTCCCGAATTCCTTTTATTATGATGCGGAATAGAATTATCCATGAATATGATAAGATAGTATTAGAAGTCGTTTGGGATACGGTTCAGCAGGATTTACCGGTCCTAGTAGAATCTTTAGAAAAGGTTTTACCCCCGCAAGAACAAGAGGAACAATCCTACTACTAAACCTCGAAAAGTAGCCGCTGTTTTCGGGATTTAAACCCACTTTAATCCCGTTGGTTTCGGTTTTCTGGGGGCGATTTAATTTGGGGTCGGGCGAGTTGAGGAGCAACGTCTCACCCCCTCCAAGGGGACAAGTTTGGCGATCGCCATTTTTGCACCCTGAGCCTGGGTCTAAGGGGCGATCGCGCTCCCTCTAGTCCCCCCACAGCCACCGCTCAAAGCCAGGGGAAGGGGCTGCTGGGTTCCGGGGCTCATCCCGCTTTGTTTCCGTAAAACTACGGAACTTTTCCACATTTCGGGCAATCCGCAATCCGGCGATCGCTCCACCCGTTCCCCTTCCTCCTCCACCTCAGCCCACGGAACTCGTCCCCCTCCCCAAATTCCGAAACTCCCTCCCAGAAATGATATAATTTTCTATAAATTCTCATCATTGGATAGAAAATAACTTCCTCCCTTCACTCGGTAGCAACTACAACAAATGATCAGGGGTTCTCAGACCGAAAAGGGTCGCTCGAAGTTGATTGCCTGCTAAAGAATGGAAAACTTATATGGATTCTAATCGGAAACTCAACTCGTACATTTGGCGGGTAGCAATGCTACCTTTTGGCGGATTATTGATACTTCTGGTCTTGCTCTATTCTAACCGAGAACAAGCGGAACAATCCTGGACCCGTCTCAAGCCCATTGCCAGCCAAAATTTAGGCAGAAACGAAGCCCTCTTAAGCCCCACCGAGCAACCACTTGGAACTCAAGAAATCAGAAACATCGAAACAGGCTTAAACAACCTACAATTAACCCTAATTCTGGGGGGATTAATCGAACTGGGATTAATGGCTTATGCCGTATGGGCGACTGCCTCGGGAGTGAACCATCGGGTTGAAGAAGTCGCCCAGGAAATCACCCAATCCTCAATGGATATCGCCACCACAATGACCCAACAAGAACGCATTGCCAATGATCAGGCAGCGTCGGTCAATCAAACCAGCACCACGATGGACGAATTGGGCGCATCCTCCCGACAATCAGCGGAACAAGCTGAGGCTGCTGCCGCTGATGCGCGCAATGCCTTAGTCTTAACAGAAGGCGGGAGTAAAGCGGTGGAACGCACCTTAGCCGATATGTCCGCTTTAAAAGCCAAAGTAGGAGAAATCGCCGAACAAATCCTCCGCTTGAGCGAACAAACCTCTCAAATTCGTAATATCTCCGGACTCGTCAGTGATTTAGCCACTCAAACGAATATGCTGGCTCTAAATGCTGCGGTAGAAGCAGTTCGGGCGGGGGAACATGGCAAAGGATTTGCCGTAGTTGCCAGTGAAATTAGAAAACTCGCCGACCAAAGTCAGAAATCAACTGAAAAGATTAATGGGCTAGTTGCTGACATTCAATCGGCGATTAATTCCACGGTAATTGTCACTGATGAGGGGAGTAAAACAGTCCAGGCGAGTTTAAAAATTGCTAAAGAAACTGCCGAAGCCTTCGAGGGAGTCACCGAAGCCATTAATAACATTACCTTAAGCACCCAACAAATCTCTTTAAGCGCCAAACAGCAAGCGATCGCCATTCAGCAAGTCGTCGAAGCCATGAACTCCCTGAATAAAGTTGCCAATCAAACCGCCCAGGGCATTAGCCAAGTCAAAACCGGCACCGATCGCCTCAACAGCGTCGCTCAAAATTTGAAGCAAATTGTTTGAAAAAAAAAACTGAAAAACCGGGCCAAACCCTTAAAAACTGCTGTAAGAGTTTGCCCCAGTCCCACGGCATCATTCCGGAGATGTCCCCTTAAATTGGGGCAGATTGGACAAATTAAAATCAGCCGCCACTGATTTTGGCCGGGTAACCTAAACCCGTCAAAATTTCCACGACTTTTTGCTTGCAATCCCCTTGCATTTCAATCGTATTATCCTTCACCGTCCCCCCAGTTCCGCATTGGCTTTTGAGCTGCTTTGCCAAGTCCGCTAACGTTTCGGGTTTCAGTTGAAAGCCGGTAATTTCCGTAACCGTTTTCCCCTTACGCCCCTTGCGCGAGGCTTGGACTCGAATCTTTTGCTGAGAAGGAGGCAGTTCCGTAACCGGACGTTCCGTGGCGGCATTCGGTTGACTACCTGTTCCGAATTCTTGATAAGCGATGCGATTGTCCCGACCGGATTTCTTTTTAGAAGCGTCCATAAACTGTATCAAATCATAAGAAACAGCAATCCATTGTAGTTTAGCCTAGGGCAAAGCCGAGGGAGTTAAAAGCGGCAAAGGGAGACAGCCGAAGGACTCCGGAATGAGCGCTGGCCTCGTATAATGGAAATCTGATTCCATTATTGTTTCATTTATTGCGATCGCCGTGACTACCACACCCAGACCCCTAACCCCCACCTCTAACCCGCAACAACCGGATACCTTTGGACGCTTCGGACGCTTTGGCGGCAAATATGTCCCGGAAACCCTCATGCCTGCCCTCGCGGAACTAGAAACCGCCTATCAGCAATATCGCAACGATGCGGAATTTCAAGCTGAACTGGATTTATTACTGCATGATTATGTCGGACGTCCCAGCCCCTTGTATTTCGCGGAACGCCTCACCCAACATTATGCTAGACCCGACGGTAGCGGCGCACAAATTTACCTGAAACGGGAAGACTTGAACCACACGGGTGCTCATAAAATTAACAATGCGATCGCCCAAGCCCTCCTCGCCAAACGCATGGGCAAACAGCGGATTATCGCCGAAACCGGCGCGGGTCAACATGGCGTTGCCACCGCCACAGTCTGCGCCCGCTTTGGCTTAGAATGCGTGATTTATATGGGCGTTCACGATATGGAACGTCAAGCCCTGAACGTGTTTAGAATGCGTCTGATGGGGGCTGAAGTCCGCCCCGTTGCCGCTGGGACAGGTACCCTCAAAGATGCCACCTCCGAAGCGATTCGCGACTGGGTAACCAACGTGGAAACCACCCATTACATCCTGGGTTCCGTGGCCGGACCCCACCCCTATCCCATGATGGTCCGCGACTTCCATGCGGTGATTGGTCAAGAAACCCGCGCCCAATGTCTGGAAAAATGGGGCGGTTTGCCGGATATTCTCCTCGCCTGCGTTGGCGGTGGTTCCAATGCAATGGGGTTATTCCATGAATTTGTCAACGAACCCCAAATCCGCCTGATTGGAGTAGAAGCAGCAGGGGAAGGGGTAAATACGGATAAACACGCGGCGACCCTGACTCACGGCCAAATCGGGGTCTTACATGGGGCGATGAGCTATTTACTGCAAGATGATGAAGGCCAAGTGATTGAGGCCCATTCGATTAGTGCCGGATTGGATTATCCCGGTGTCGGTCCCGAACATAGTTATTTGAAAGACCTGGGACGGGCGGAATATTACAGCATTACGGATAAAGAAGCCTTAGAGGCATTTCAGCGGTTATCGCAATTAGAGGGGATTATTCCGGCTTTGGAAACTTCTCATGCGATCGCCTATTTAGAAACCCTTTGTACTCAAGTTGAAGGTAGCCCTCGGATTGTGATTAATTGTTCGGGCCGGGGTGACAAAGACGTACAAACGGTGGCGAAACATCTTCTCCCCAACTCCTAACTGGATTAACCCCCATGAAACTCGGATTTCTCCTGGCAAAACTGGCACTCTTGACGATGGTGACCACCGTAAGTGGTTGCCAGTTTTCTGCCTATTTAGAAGCGGGATTAGAAGAGGTGGGAATTGGGGCAAGTCCCCCACCGGCGACTCCCATTCCAGCAACTTCTGATTCTGAATTTAGCGAGATGGAACAACGGGTTCATGAACTGGTGAATCAATATCGGCAGGCCCGAAACCTGCCGCCCCTAACCGTTGATGAACGCATTACTATCCAAGCTAGAAAACATAGTGAAGCGATGGCCCGGGGCGAGATGACTTTTAGTCATGATGGGTTTGATAATCGCATCAAGGCGATCGGTCAATCCCTCTCCTATCGCAGGGCTGCGGAAAATCTGGCTTATAACATGGGCTATCGGGATCCGGTTAATCAAGCGGTAGAGGGTTGGATTGGCAGTCCCGGCCATCAGCAGAATATGGTGGGGGCCTATGATTTGACCGGCATCGGGATTGCTAAAAATGCCAAAGGCGAGTATTATTACAGCCAAATTTTTATCAAGGGTCGGTAAGGTGATCTTCAGCCTTGAGCGGTTAATCTGTCAGAGTGATCCAGGGCCATTACACCTCTTTCCCCTTCTGAATTCCACTCATCCCCAATACCCAATATGAACCCACAGTTCAGACATCCGATTCTCCCTGAGACCACCCATGACGAGTTGGCACGCCAAAACTTCGTCACTAGCTTGAAAAAGCACGTTTTTAGCCTGAGTGCCAAAAATCAAGGGGTTTACGAAACTCGTGCGAAACCCCGGTTTGAGCAAGAGCATCAGCGGTCCCCAGAAACCCGCTATGAAATTCAGGAGGCGATGAAGGACGAGCCCTACTACCGATGGGTCAGTGCCTTGAAACGCATGGGCCAAGAACTGATGTGGGATTCCGTCCTCAGTAGTGTGGAACGTCAACTCCCGGAGTTAAGGGACCGGGCGAAGGGGGTAACTCAGCCGTTGGGGTCTTTAACGTTAAACCCGGACCTGGTGATTCCTACTTATCAACAAGCGGTAGACATTCATTGTATGCCGGGAAGTTATCACAGTGACTTGAGCGCCGATGATGTAGCCGCTGGTGCATTGTACGATCGCGGGGTTTATTTATATGTCCGAGGAATGCTGGGTCCCCTCAATGATGATATGGGGCGATCGGCGGTCCAGAACTTTCTCAAACGGGAATACCCCGACTTTCACCCGCGCCATATTTTGGATATGGGATGTACGGTGGGTCACAGCACTTTACCTTATGTGGAGGGCTATCCGGAGGCAGAAGTTCACGGCATTGATATTGGAGCCTCCCTCTTACGATATGCCCATGCCCGGGCGGAAGCGTTAGGCAATCGGGTCCATTTTTCCCAGCAGAATGCGGAAAAAACTAATTTTGCCGACGAGTCCTTTGATCTGGTGGTCAGTCACATTTTGCTCCATGAAATCCCAGTTCCGGCCCTTCGCAATGTGTTCCGAGAGTCCTATCGGTTGTTGAAACCGGGGGGAATGATGGTCCATATCGAAGCCCCTCTGTATTGCCACATGGATAGTTATCGGGCTTTCGCCTTCGATTGGGAAACGGTGAATAATAATGAACCCTTTTGGGGTGCATTTCGGGACCTGGATTTGAAGGCAGAGGCTACTCAGGCGGGGTTTAAGCCAGACCAAGTGTTGGAAACCTTTGCACCGAATGGGGCCTGGTTGCAAGCCCAAGGCAATGGGACCCCCAAGAGTCAAGAATTTGGCGGTCGCGGGACCTGGTTCATGTTGGTAGCCTGGAAATAAGCATCTAAGGATTGGGATGAAGAAGAAAGCCAAGGGAAAACGGCCCGTTTATTTACAGAACCCGGAACAAGACCAGTTATTGGCGATCGCCTTGGCATTAGCAGGGGAGGTTTCGGTCCTGCGGGAACGACTTGACACGATGGAAAAAATCGCTCAGACTAAAGGACTGTTCACGACTGCGGAGATTGAGGCTTATCAGCCGAGTCAGCAGGTTGAACAAGAACGAGAGCAATGGCGGGCCGAATATATCGCCCGGGTGTTGCGGGTGTTGCAGGAGGATGAGGGGTAGGTTATGACATTGCAAGCATTTCAAGTGTGCGATCGCGATTTAACACCGGAACAGTTGGCGGGGTATTTATCCGCCTCGGCGATCGCCGTCGATACGGAAACAATGGGACTCTTACCCCAGCGCGATCGCCTCTGTTTAGTGCAGCTTTGCGATAGCGAGGGTCACGTCACCGTCATTCGCATCCCCCGAGGCCAAAAAGAAGCCCCCTATCTGAAACAACTTCTCGAAGCTTCCAATATCCTCAAAGTCTTTCACTTTGCCCGCTTTGATATGGCAACCTTGCTCTATCATCTCGGCATCGCCGTCCAACCCGTCTTCTGTACCAAACTCGCCAGCAAACTCGCCCGAACCTACAGCCCTCGCCACGGACTCAAAGAGGTAGTGCAAGAACTGTGCAAAGTTGAACTGGATAAAAGTGCTCAAAGTTCCGATTGGGGTAATCCAGACAACCTTGAAGAAGCGCAGTTGAGTTATGCCGCCAATGATGTCCGCTATTTACTCCCGGTACAACAGAAGTTACAAGCCATGCTAGAACGAGAGGAACGTTGGGAACTCGCCCAGCAGTGCTTCCAATGTTTGCCCGTGTTTATTTCCTTAGATTTACTGCAATATAAAGATATTTTTGAGCATTAAGTGGCTTCAAAAGTTTCAAAAATTCCAGCCACCTTGCCAATAAAAATCTGGAACGTTGTAGATAATTAAAAATAATCGGGTGAAAGCCTTTTATCCTGCTTAAACCCGGTTTCTTCTCCTGTTCTTTAGGATTCCGTGGAAGTCACCGAAGGTTGTAATCCACCCACTAACTGTTCAATTCCGCGTTTAATCCAGCGGGTCACGGTCATGGGACTCACCCCAATTTGCTCCGCCACTTCTTTGCGGGGAATTTCATTAAAGAACACCGACTCAATCACCGTGCGAGTCTTGTCTTCCAACTCACTGAGGGCTTGTTGGAGTTGTTGGCGTTCTTCTTCTACATTTTGCAGGGATTGATAGTGATGATCCACCAACGTATCACCCAAGGTTACCGGAGTATCCACCTGGACAGAAACCAAGGCATCTAAACTCAGGGGCATCCGATTTTGGGTCGCTAACTTCGTTTGCCGCCATTCTTCCACCGAAACCAGCAACTGTTCGGCAATCTCTGCATCCGTGGGGACACGCCCGAGGGATTGGGTTAAGGTTTCGCGAACTCGTTCGCCTCGGGTTTGCAATTCCCGCCACCGCCGGGGAATTTTCACCGAAGACCCTTTATCCCGCAAAAAATGGAGCATTTCGCCGCGAATGTAGGGGACGGCAAAAGAGCTAAAGGCACAACCTTGGCTCGGTTGAAATCGTTCGATCGCCCGAATTAAGCCTAAATAACCAATTTGTTCGAGGTCTTCATAAGGTTCAGCACATTGATGGCTGACTCGGTGAGCTATTTTTCTAACCAAGCCAGCATTTAAACGCACTAGCTGATTGCGAACAAGCACCGAGGGATTTTGGTGATAGGAGACTAAGAGTTCCATCCCTCGGTAGTGCATAGAAGAGGATTGAGTCGCCATTTTATTTAGAGCCTCGAATAAAGGGATTCCCTGGTTTTCAGGGGCGGTGGATTGGAGAATAACAAAAACTGTCTTAAGAGTTAGTCAATAAATTTAACCTACTTTTAGTATGCCTTAAGGTAGAGGCGACCACTAGAGTTGTTTTACGGAACTCCTCTGGGCTCAAATTAGGGAGTTACGCAAAATTACGGAAATTTTTTCTGGTGAATGTAAAGTCTGTCCCGAGCTTGTGAAGAAATGTTAATTCGCCCCTCTGGTCCCCTCCCCTGAGCAAGGGGAGGGTTAGGGTGGGGTCCTTCTGACCGGGCAATCACCAGGTCATCCACTCTTGGAGGCGATCGCACCTGTATGGAGGCTGGATAACCCTCCTCTGGTCCCCTCCCCTTAGCAAGGGGAGGGTGAGGGTGGGGTCCTTCTGACCGGGCAATCACCAGGTCATCCACTCTTGGAGGCGATCGCACCTGTATGGAGGCTGGATAACCCTCCTCTGGTCCCCTCCCCTTAGCAAGGGGAGGGTGAGGGTGGGGTCCTTCTGACCGGGCAATCACCAGGTCATCCACTCTTGGAGGCGATCGCACCTGTATGGAGGCTGGAT